>CAVQKL010000008.1:0-163375 GCA_963713125.1 uncultured beta proteobacterium
GAAATTCGACGTTCATCGCCCGAAGTGATTTCCCTGAGTCCGGCCGGGCGGCACCGGCGCGTGAGGGTAGTCCTGAAGCTGCTTGCGCCATACAGCGACCGCGAGCGCGAGAGCGACCGGGCCGATGAAAACACACCATCCAGCCCAAAGGCAGCAACACCGCCAAGTACCCCGAACATCACCACGAGAAAGGGCATCTGCGTGGCCTTGCCAATAAGCAGTGGCCGAATAAGGTTGTCTGCCGGATGCACGAGGAGGGTGCCCCAGGGCAGCAGCTGGAGGCCGGGCCAACACATGCGCCGAGTGACTACGCAGTATGAGACCGGCTGAGCCCCAGACCAGGAACGTGCGTACGATGGGGCACGCCATGGAGGCAAGCGCCGTCAGCACGCCAAGCGCGATGGGTGCCTCGACCCAAAAACACAGCATAGCCAATCCCGGCGATTGTGCCTTGAACGACGGCAGTAATTAGCAGGCCGAATACCACTGCCCGCGTCATCACGCCCGCGGCGCGAGCATACCGATCCAGGCGGTCGCCGAAGAATCCGTCGAGTATTTGCGCCGCCTGCCGCACAAGATGGTCGCCATCACGGTAAATGAAGAAGACAGTGAGTATGGATAGCAGGAGCTTCACAATGTTGGCGGCCCACGTCGCCCACGACGCCCAATAGCTCCGTCCAAAAGCCATGTACCCAGTCGATCAGCAGCTGCCGAATCAGCACCGGATCCGCCGCATAACGGTCGAGCGCCTCCTGAATCGCATCGCCGAACCAGGGTATCCTGCGGAGGAACGGTGGCAGCAGATTCGAGTTACTCGTCCAGTAGGAGACCATTTCCTGATATGCGGCACTGACCTCATCCTGCAGCAGAAGCGCGAGCCAGACCAGCGGGACGACCACGATTAGCACGACGAGCAGCGTCATGAGCGCCGCCGCGAGCGTATGGTGGCGGTGGCAAAACCTGAAGAGAATCTGGTACGACGGCCAACTCGCGTAAGCGACGATCATCGCCCACGTAATCGGCGCAAAGAAGGGGTGCATCACGAAACCGCAGAGCAGGGCCAGCACGCTCAGCAGGATTCCAAGCAGCAGGCGGCGGGAAGCCGGACTCGTCACGGGGTCATCGAGATTTGACATCTCACGCTGTCATCGGCGACACGCCCACGGTAAATCGCGCCATTGCGGCGTGCAGCGAACGGTCAAGCGCCTCCGCGAACGCGGTCGCGGCGCAGGAATCGCGCAGAGGGCGGCGTGGAAGCCGACGCCCGGTGGCGTTTCTAGCGGCGGGGCGAGCATCGACTCGAAGGCGTGGCCAAGGTACGCGGAACGGCCAACGACCGGCACATTTCAGGGGAACAAGCATGAGGCGCGTACGTCTCAGGTTTTCGCGCATCGGTGATCCGATGGTAGAGCAATGGCGCCGGATGGCATTGATCCTCGTCAAGCCTCCGGCAACGGCTTTGCTCCAACGGACGCCCATAGCAAGGTCCCGGTATTGGCGCTGCGCTGAAAAACCGTCAGGACGGAGACCGCGCCCCTGCCAGGTCAAACCGGAAGCGAACGGTGCCGTGATCGGAGTGGCCTATCGCACCGCCGAAATGCCGGACTAGGCCGAGGACCCGCTGATTGTCCGATAGCGCTTCGCCGACAAGCTCCCTGGTTCCGCGGCTGCGACAATAGCCGATGAGCTTTCTCAGCAGAATGGGGCCGAGGCCTTGTCCTTTCAGGTCGGAGCGTACGATGATCGCGAATTCCGCGCTGATGTTGTCCGGATCCGCTATCGCCCGTGCCACGCCGAGCGTCTCGAAGCGACCGGATTCTGACGCTCGCAGGTCGCCATAAACGCCATCTCCCGGTCGTAGTCGATCTGCGTCAGCCGCGCAAGCTGATGGCGCTGAAGCTCCCGCATAGGCATGAATACCCGATAGCGAACATCGTCCGGATCGAGCGCGTTGAAGAACTCGAGATGTTGCGTTCCGTCCTCGGGCTCAATGGGCCGCAGCAATACTTGACGGCCTTGCCACTCTATCCACTCCTCGAGTTCCTCGGGATAGGGCCGTATCGCGAACCGATCCACCCCGCTCGAATCCTTGCCCTCGACGCGCATGCGCGCGTCGAGGGCAAGGACCCCTTGGTCGTCTGCCAGAAGAGGGTTGATGTCGAGCTCGACGATCTGCGGGATGTCTGCGATCAAATGCGATACCTGAATCAGCGTCCGGCCAATCGCGGCGATGTCCGCAGGTGGGCGATCGCGGTACCCAGCGAGCAGCTTGGAGATCCGCGTGCGCGACATGAGCTCCCGCGCAAGCACCATGTTGAGAGGTGGCAGGCCGACCGCGCGGTCGGCGGTGACCTCGACTAGGGTGCCACCCTGGCCAAAGAGGATAACTGGGCCGAACACTGCATCAGTCGTGGTCCCGACAATTAGCTCTTGCGCATTCGGCCGGCGTGCCATGGACTGCACCGTGAAACCCTGTAAGCGCGCATTGGGCTGATACTCGTGCAATCGGCGCAGCATTGCTTTCGCGGCTTCTCCGAGCGCTCGCGCATTCTCGAGATCCAGGGCAACGCCGCCGACGTCCGACTTGTGACTGATGTCGGGCGACAGGATCTTGAGGGCCAGCGGGAACCCGATCTCGGACGCGACTTTCACTGCTTCCTCGATCGTCCGCGCGATCCGAGTATCGACTACCGGGATACGGTAGGCAGCTAGCACTGTCTTGGCCTCAGGCTCGGAGAGCATCGATCGTCCTTCGGCCACAGCGCTCGCCACCACTGCCTGCGCTTTTTCTCGATCGTGCACGAACTCGCTCGATCGCGAAGGAGGGACCTCCATCAGCAAGTCCTGGTTGCGGCGATATTGCACGACCTGCAGAAAGGCATGCACCGCCTCTTCTGGCGTGTCGTAGGTGGGAATGCAGGCTTGCGAAAAGATCGCGCGTGCCTGCCCGACCGCATCCCCGCCCATCCAGCAGGCGAGCACGTTTCGTGAAGCTTTCTCGATTGCAGGCGCGACTGCGGTAGCGATTTCCGAGCTCTCGACGATTGCGGTGGGCGCGTGAATGAACAGTACGGCATCGGACTGCGGATCCTCAAAGAGGATTTGCAAGGCTTGAACGTAACGTTCGGTCGGTGCATCGCCGATGATGTCCACGGGATTGCCGCGAGACCAAGTTGCGGGAAGGACCGCGTCGAGCTTGTGCAATGTCTCCGGCGCGAGCTCGGCCAGAAGGCCTTTGCCGGCGATCAGCGCATCTGTCGCCATGACGCCGGGGCCGCCGCCGTTAGTCAGAATCGTGAGGCGATCACCGTGGAGTGGCCGTGCCCGCGCCAGCGTTTCCACGGCATTGAACAGATCCTCCGTTGTATCGACCCGCAACATCCCGGCGCGGCGAATCGCCGCATCGTAGACATCGTCCAAGCCTGCGAGTGCGCCAGTATGCGAGGCCGCCGCCTTCGCCCCTTCGCTCATCCGTCCGGCCTTGACCACGATCACCGGCTTGTTCCGCGCCGCCGCACGGGCCGCGGACATGAACTTGCGCGCCGCGGTGATCGATTCGAGATAGAGAAGGATCGCGTGGGTCTCGGCATCACTTCCGAGGTAATCGAGGACGTCGCCCACGTCGACATCGGCGCTATCGCCCAGAGAAATGAACTTCGAGAAACCAATGCCCCGAGACTTGGCCCAATCGAGCACGGCCGTAACCAACGCGCCCGATTGGGACACGAACGCGATCTTTCCGGGCAACGCGTTCGTGTGCGCAAAGCTCGCGTTGAGCCCAAGGCCGGGGACGAGAAGGCCGACGCAGTTAGGCCCAAGGATACGCAATAGATGAGGCTTGGCGGCGGCAAGCATCGCCTCCTTGAGCGTCCGGCCCTGCGAGTCCTTGTCCCTTCCAAGCCCGGCCGTGATGACGATGGCGGCCTTGCTGCCGCGGTCGCCGAGTTGGCTGATCAAAGTCGGCACTGTGGCAGGAGGCGTACAAATGACCGCGAGCTCCGGCACCGTCGGCAGGCTCGCCACGGTCGGATAGACCTTGATGCCGTCGAGTTCGTCATGCTTCGGGTTCACCGGCATAATGGCCCCGGCGAATTTTCCCTCGACAAGATTGTGTAGCACGGTCGCGCCGACGCTGCGCGGAGCCCCGGACGCGCCGATGACTGCGATAGATCGCGGCCGGAATAAGTGCTCGAGATTTCTGACGCTCATCCGTTGATCTCCGGCGTGCTATCGGAGCTTCAGCACGACACGTTTTTCCTGACATGTGTGCGCATGTGAGGAAGCTGTAGCCGAGCGGTCGGGCGCCCTGGCTACTTGAGGTCGCTCTTCCAGCGAAACTTGACCACGAAATTCCTGAGTCGACTGCTGCGTCTCAGTGGATCAGCACAACGGGCATGTGCGCCAGGTGCAAAACCCTGGCGGCAACTGACCCTAAGACCATGTTCGACAGCGCCGTCATACCGCGGGTGCCCATGTAGATCATATCGCTGCCGGATTCCTTTGCTTGCTCGATGATGCTTTCAGCGATCGTTCCGACGAGTTTGTATACGGTGTACTTCACTCCGGCGGCATCGAGCGCTCTCTTGCTCGCGGCAAGCATGTCCTCGCATTCGTCGTCGTAGTAACGCTTGATCATTTCGTCGCTGATAACCACGCTCATATTCGGGAACCGGTGTACTGGCAGGTGAACTGCGAGCAGATCGATCTTGGGCTGCTCCTTGTACCAGCCAAGGGTTTTGATCAGCTCCTGCGTCGCGCGAGTGGCGGTCTCGGAACCGTCGACGGGAAGCAATACTTTCAGCATGGCGTTCTCCCTTGTAGTCGCGCCTCTCATGTGATGACTAACGGTGACCGTGAGAATCGCTTGCGCAGACGATTCACGGCCTTCAGCACGGGTGGCCGACTCAACATTTTGCGCACCAGTTTGTGCTTGCCGACAAAGTTCAGCAGAAGAATGCCGAAGAACACGGTCAACAGTCCCTGACCTGGCTTTCCCGGCAACGAAAGAATGGCACCGATAACGATAAGTATTGCGCCCAAGATGTTCTTCAGGACCACTCTGGTCGAAACAGCAACCCGCGAAATCATCTCGCCACCACCAACCGGTGTCTTCACCTTCGGATTACGCTACTTTGGCTTCCATTCGCGAGCGAGCTTCTGTGCCTCGGCGACTTGCTTTCGAGTCATCTTCGCGGCGACTACGTCTCGCATCTTGATGGCGGACTCACGATTCCCCGCTGCTGGCGACCGGGCCGCAGCAACGCTCAGCCATTTGTATGCCTCCACGTAATCTTGCGGGACGCCATGACCGTCGGCGTACATGGCTCCAAGATTGTACTGCGCGCCGGCCACTCCTTGATCGGCAGCCTTGCGGTACCACTTTGCCGCTGCGGCATCATCCCGTGGTATTCCCTCGGCGGTGTCGTAGATGAAACCGAGGGCGAACTGCGCGTACCCATCGCCGCCTTCTGCAAGGGGCAGTAAGAGACGAACCGTCGCCATGTCGTCGCCACGCTCATGCGCCGACGCCGCATCTTCCAGTGGCCCGCCTCGCGCTAGCCCTATAACTGTCGCCAGCGCGACCAATGCTGCCTGTCGAAGAATCAACCTCACCTTCCGAGAGCGGTCGACCATGGAAATACGATATCGCGGCGCCCCGTCCCCGATCTTGCGCTCGGTCAAGGATTAGTTAAGAAAGCCTCCCTATGCTGGCCGCAAATGAACACAAGTGGAGCAGCCCATGGACCTGGATACCAAACGCTGGATCTCCGATATCACGGTATGGATGGCCGGCAGCTTCGCGGTTGTCCTGGTCACCGCAGACGCCACAGCGCGCAGCAGCGAAGCGCGCGTGGTGACGAGGACTACGCCGCACGTCGCGTGTATAGACCTGCAGGCTCTGGAAGGGATTTGTGGAAAACGCTAAGGTTCTCGTCTGGGATCTGCCGTTGCGGTTTTTCCACTGAGAGGTGGCTCGGCAAAATGAGACTAGCGTTTAAGTGAAGGACCTGCTCTGATGGGCGAGGATATCGCCCGCAAAGGAGCAGTGCAATGAGAAGGCCGAGACGGAATCACACGGCGGCGTTCAAGGCGAAGGTGGCCTTGGCGGCGCTCAAGGGCGACAAGACGCTGGCGGAGCTGGCCGAGAAGTACGACGTGCACGGCAACCAGATTACGCAATGGAAGACGCAGTTGCTGGAGGGTGCGATCGGCGTGTTCCTGTCGCCGGCCGAGAAGCGCGGCACGGAACACGGTCCCACGGCGAAGGAGATGCAGGCCAAGATCGGGCAGCTCGCGCTGGAAGTCGATTTTTTGGAAGTCGCGCTCGGTCGGGTCGGCGATGCGAGCGCAAAGCGATGATCATCAAGTCGCATCCGCTCCCGGTGAAACGACAGGCGGAGTTGCTGGATATTTCGCGGTCGAACGTGTATTACCTGCCGGCGCCGATCCCGGAGCGAGATCTAGCGTTGATGCGCGCCATCGACGAGTTGCATCTGGAGTACCCATTTCTGGGAGCTCGGCAGCTATCCAAGATCCTCGCGCGCGAAGGGCATCCCCACGTCGGCCGCCTGCACGTTGGTACGCTCATGGCGAAGATGGGCATCACAGCACTGTATCGCACGCCCAATACCAGCAAGCGCCATCCGGGCCACAAGGTATACCCGTACCTGCTGCGCCATCTCGCCATCGAGCGCGCAGATCACGTCTGGGCGATGGACATTACGTATTTACCGATGCAACGGGGCTTCATCTACCTGGCGGCGGTCATGGATTGGGCGACGCGGCGGGTGCTGGCATGGCGAGTGTCGAACACGCTGACGGCCGATTTCTGTGTCGAGGCGGTCGAGGAAGCGATCGCTCGTTACGGCAAACCGGAAATCTTTAACACCGACCAGGGCACGCAATTCACCAGCGACGCATTCACGACGATGCTGCATGGTCACGGGGTGGCGATCAGCATGGATGGCCGCGGTTGCTGGCGTGACAACGTGTTCGTGGAACGGCTCTGGCGTTCGATCAAGTACGAAGAGGTTTACCTGCACGCCTACGCCAGCGTCAGCGCCGCCACAGCCGGCGTCGGGCGATACCTGGATTTCTACAACTCCCGACGACCGCACACCGCGCTGGGTGATCGAACCCCGGACGAGGCATACTTCACCCAACAATCCTTAACGAACGCAGCCTGAAAGAGATCCGGGTTACTACCCGCTGGCCAAAGACCAGGGGCGTCCCAGCCACCGCAGGAAATTCACTTACGAATCGCGGAAATCTGTCTCAACTAACCGAGCCACCTCTGATGATGCCGCCCGACGGCCGGGCTTCAGAGATAACCGATGTGAACAAACTTCGAGAACTAAACGATCACGCGGTTCAACTGGCCAAGAAACTTGCGACATTGCTTGACGAGCTACTGGTAGAACGGGGCTGACCGGCCGCGTAGCGTTGGCATACTACGTCGGTGACCAGCGCGTGCTCGAGAGCGGACGTTCAGAGAGAGCGCTTCGGGTCGAACTCGGTCGTTGAACGAAGTGCATTCTAAATTCATCGGTCATCGTTTGTCCGGTTCAATCCCGATCAAAACACGTTAGAAGGCCGTCCAAACCTCGTGCCAGTGTCCCGCGACGACCTTCGCAATCTCTGGCGCCAAGGTTGCAAGCACAATCCCGATTGCGAGCCACACGACGCCGAAAGCCAGCGTAGCGAAATTACCCGCCGCGGTGTCTTCCACGCTGGCCCTGATGTCGCGAAGCGCACGGTCGCGAGTGCGTAGCCTCAACTGAAATTCTCGCCTTCACGTCATCAATTGCTGCATCGATTTCCTTATGTACCGTGTCCAGGTCCTGGTCGATCTTCTGGATATTGATTTCAACAGCGGTTACGCGATCTGGTAACGGAGCGGTCGACACGATCGGTCGCCGGACCTTCGCACGAACTGTGTCGGCTGCGACCATCATTTCGGCGAGAGGGACTTCAATCACACGGTGCTGAGCTAAGAAGGCTTTCAGCCAGTCAACTATGGCTCGTATGATCCCGTCCCTGCCGAACTTGCGCGCAGTGCTGGTCAAGTCGCTCCACACCGTCGCCACGCCGATTAGCTGCAATCCAAGTCCCCACAGCCGCAGCCGTAGATCAGACGGTCCCGTGAAGAGTATTGGCCCCGGAGATACGAACACCAGTACCAACGTCACTCCGGCCAGCAGCAGGCTCCACCAAAAGAACGGCTTCTGCTTGGCCCATCCCCACTTGCGACTCATCCAGCCCATCGGTATGACCTCGCTTAATCGATAACCGAACCTACACGTTCGACAGTCCCTTCGTCGCGAAGCTCGATACGAGAATTGTGGTTTTCGCTTGTGGGAAGCCAGATGGCCGGGGCTGCTTGCGCCGTATCTTACGGAGCCGCGTCGTCGACGGTCGTGGACAATCGCAATCCTTGATTATCGCGACCCACCATCCTCGCCGGCGACAGAGGGCGAGCAGGCGCGCAGAAATGGCCCTCAGAGGCCAAACCAGGGCCTACAGCAACAGCACAGACCCGCAATAAGTGCGGGGACGTCAGCGAAGCGCGCTTGCGACTAAGTATGCTGAGGATGGTTCGAGCCGAGAAATGGCGGTTGTTCGCGCTGCTAGCCCGCTGCTAGCCCGACTGAAACACAAAGGGCCTGCATCGCTGCAAGCCCTTGAATTGTTGGTTGCGGGGACAGGATTTGAACCTGTGACCTTCGGGTTATGAGCCCGACGAGCTGCCAGACTGCTCCACCCCGCGTCAGAGTTGAGCAGTATAGCGCGGCGACGGTATTCGGGTCAAGGCGCCGCGGGTCACGGACCCTGGTCGTGAGGAACCGTCACCGTCGTCAGGCCAGGACTCGTGTTACCCGACGCGTCGCTGCACGAGACGTTGATCGTGTAGACCCGACCCGTGCCGCCGCCGGCGCGCTCGCGGCGCAATTGCACGCCGAGCGTTGCCGGACTCGCCTTCGGTCCCGGGTCGCTGATGATCCAGTCAGGGTCCGTGTTGCCACTGCCGGGGCCGAGGACGGGCTCGTTGGCCGTCACCGAGACGACCTGGCACTTCGGCGTCGTGTCGCAAACGTCGGTGGCGACGGCGGTGACCGCGATCGGAACGAGCTTGTGATTCGGCGGCCATAGCGTGCTCGGCGTCGCCGCGACCGACTGGACCACCGGCGGCGTCGTGTCGACCACGGTCACCTGCGACGTGCAGCTGTTGGTATTGCTGGACGTGTCGGTCACGCTGCACGTGAATGGATCCACCCCGAGCGGAAAAGTCGATCCCTCACCCGGAACGCAGCCTTTCGACTGGATTGCGCAGTTGTCCGATACCGTGTTGATCAATTTCGCGACGGCTGCACCCCCCGGGCCCGTGCACTCCAGCTTCGGCGCAAGGCAGGTGATGCTCGGCTTCTCCAGGTCGTTCACCGTGAGATTGGCGTTGCACGAATTGCTCTGACCGTTCTGGTCGACGATGGTCAGCGCAACGCTCGTCGTGCCCTTGCTGTAGGGACCTGGCGGCACCTGGCTGAGCGTAAACGTGTCGTTGTCCGGGTCGGTCGAGCCATTGTCGATCGAGACCCCTGTCGCGGTGCATATGCCGGGGTCGGTCTGGGTCGTCACGTTCTTGCAAAGCGCCGTGGGGGTGACAGTGTCGATCACCTTGACAAACAGGTCGATGCCGGGACTCGTGGCGCGAGCGGGCGTCGCCGAAGCCCATACGGAATAGAGATGCCCCTGCGCGCAGGCATTGCCGTTGTAATCGCCATACTTCGGAATCCCGCCGCCCCACAACTGGCAGCTATCCCCGGCGCCGCAAGCGGTCGTGTTGAAATCGCAAAACTGCTGCGCGTTGATCCGGCAGATCCCGGTGGAGTCGCAGGTCTGGCCGGCCGGGCAGACGCCCCCGGCGCCGCACGCGCCGGTGCCGCACACGCCTGCGAGCTGTGGCTGCCGCGAGCAGGTCGTGGAATCGCCCGTCGCGCGCGAGCCGCCGGGCCAGCTCGACGGCGAGCCCAGCGTCTGTCCGGCAACGCACTGCGCGTCGGCGGTCGCGGAGTCGTTAAGCTGGAATTCGCCTCCGGCGTTGAGAACGCCGCCGCTCCTCGCGGCGCTGGCGCCGAAGTAGTCGGTCAGGTCGTTGTTGGCTGCCGTGGCCCCGCGCCGGTCGTACCAGGAGACATAGGCAGTGCCGTTGGTGGCGCACATCCACGGCATGTAGCGCCGCGCCGTCCCGCCGGCGTTGAGCGTCGTTGGGGCGGAGAACGTTGCGCCACCGTCGGTGGAATCACGGACGACGATATTCTCGTTGCCCGCGGCCGTATTCGTTGCGTAGGCGTAGAACACGTGCGCCGCGTTGGTATCGTCCACCGCGACGGTCGGGCTGCGCAACGTGTTGCCGTTGTTGCATCGATCGAGGCCGGGAATCGGACATGGCAGCTCGGCGACGGCGGAGGCCACGGTCTTGGGCCACCCCGCCAGCTCGGGCATGGCGGCGTTGGTATTGCACGATGCAAACTTGTCGATCCTTACGTTGTTCGACGTGTCCACGAACGCCACGTAGACCGATCCGTCCTGGCCGACCGCGATGCGCGGAAAATCGCCCGAGATCCCGACGTTGCCGGCGCTCCAGTTCGCGCCACCGTCGGTCGAGCAGGTGATACCCCAGGTGGGGTTGGCGGAACCGTTGCGAAAGGCGCTGTAGACCTGGTCCTGGTTACTGACCTGATTGGCCGGATCGGCCGCGATGTGCTCCTGGTCCGGAATGCGGGAGCCCGTGAAATTGCATTGCGGCAGCGCGCCGCAAGTGAACGCTGTACCCCGGACGGTGAAGGTCTTGCCACCGTCGGTCGAACGGTGGATCGCCGTCGTGTTGTTGAAGATGGTGCCCTCGTAGAAATTGCCGCTCTGGCCGACCGCCAGAGAGGAATCGCCGCCGGTCGAGTTGGGAAACGATCCGCCGAACGTGAACGTCTTGCCGCCGTCATTCGACCACGTCCAGACAAACTGCTGCGCGACGACGATCTTGCGGCCGTCCGCGGACGCCGCGACCTCGGGCTCGCTGGCGGCGGTGCCTTGCAGTATCCGGGTAGCCAGTCCCGGAGTTGACGGCTGCGCTGCGGAGTCCGAGCCTTCGGACACCGGCGGCGTCAGGTCGGTTTCGTCGTCATCCTCTTCCATGACATTCGACGGCGGCGAGAGGGGTACTGCCGCGAGCGGGATGGAGCGAAAGCCCTCACTGCGCTTGGTTGCGGCTCGCAACGAGGAAAAGGTGACGCTGGTTTCTATCGCGACGATGTCGGCAGCGATCTCGGCCGGGGCGTCGGCCGGCAGGCTGCCGTAGAGTCGGATCAACTGGCTCCCCGCGGCGATTGCCGTGTTGATGGCCAGCGCTGAATTCGCCGTCGACGAAGCCTGCGCGCCACGCTGTGGCCACGGGACGGCTTTGCGCCACTGAATGGCCGGCGAGCCATCGACGGTGAGCTTCGCGACCGCGGCGCCTGCTCCGGCCGCGATCTCGTCAAGCTGCTTGAGCGCGTCGCCGTTGTCCAGACGTTGCTCGGTCGAAATGCTCACTTGCGGGGTGTAGACGAACCGATCTCCAAGCATTCCCTGCAGATCGGCGGAGACATTGACGATCGTCGTCAGACGCCCGCTCCGAATCGTCGACCAGCCGTCTGGAAAGGAGACGCTGAAATTGTCGATCGCCACGCTGTTGGTGCCGGCGGCGGTCGCGGCAAGCGCGGGCGGGACGAGCAGTGAAAGTTCGAGAACCGCGGCAAAAAGCGTCGTCGCCAAAACGACAGTGAGCTTCTTCATCGGAATCCTCCTCGATTGTTTTCTTCTTTCCGACAACGTGTGCGGGACAAGCTGCCGTCGCAAATTAGACTCCTGCGTGCGGCAGGTGTAAAGCGCGGTCGTTGGCGGCTGTGGCCCCCCCGAAAAGGCGCGCCGCCAGGCGGCCATGCGAAGCCGCTACAGCGGCTCGGTCTCCGCGGTCCCCGGGCGCCACACCAGCAAGCGGCTTTCGATGCGCGTCACGATGAAATCGAGTATCAGCGCGAACACCGTTAGCACCATGATGCCGGCGAGCACTGTGTCGATGTCGAACACGCCCTCGGCCTGCTGGATCAGGTAGCCGACGCCGCGCGCCGACCCGAGGTACTCGCCGACGACCGCGCCGACGAAGGCGAGCCCGATCGAGGTGTGCAGGCTGGAAAACACCCAGCTCGTCGCTGAGGGCAAATAGACATGGCGCAGCAATTGCCTCCTCGACGCGCCCAGCATGCGCGCGTTGGCGAGCACCACGGGGCTCACTTCCTTGACGCCCTGGTAGACGTTGAAGAAAACGATGAAAAAAACGAGCGTCACGCCGAAAACGACCTTGGATGCTATGCCGAGCCCGAACCAGACAGCGAAAATCGGCGCCAGGATCACGCGCGGCATCGCGTTCATCGCCTTGATGTAGGGGTCGGCCAGGATCGACGCGGTGGGCGAGAGCGCGAGCCACAATCCGCACAGCAGCCCGAGCAGTGTGCCGATGGCAAACGCGAGCAGGGTCTCCACCAGCGTCACCCAGAGGTGCAGGTAAATGCTGCCGCTGGTGAACCACACCCAGATGCGCTTGAACACCTCGAGCGGCTGGCCGAAAAAGAACTTGGCGCGCGTCGGATCGTCGAACCAGAACGGTGGGATCAGCCCGGGCTCTGTCATCAGGTACCAGAACACGAACAACCCGCCCAGCAGCAGCGCGTGGTAGAGCGCGAGGTGTGCGCGCGAGGTGCGAATGATCATCGGCGTCCGACGGCGTTCATTGGCTCTTCCGGCTTTGCGCGTAGCCCTTCAGCACTTCGTCCTTCATCGCATGCCAGATGTGGCCGTGGATTTCGACGAAGCGCGGCGTCATGCGGATCTCGTTGACGTCGCGCGGGCGCGGCAGGTCGATGACGAATTCGCCGATCGGATGCGTCTCGGGGCCGGCCGACAACACGATCACCCGGTCCGACAGCGCGATCGCCTCCTCGATGTCGTGCGTGATGAACAGCACCGACTTGCGGTCGGCCGACCACAGTTCGAGCAGCTCGTTTTCCATCAATTGCCGCGTCTGCACGTCCAGCGCCGAGAACGGCTCGTCCATCAGCAGTATCTTGGGGTCGAGGATCAGCATCTGCGCCAGTGCTACGCGCTTGCGCATGCCGCCCGAGAGCTGGTGCGGAAAGCGGCGCTCGAACCCGGTCAGGCCGACGCGCGCGAGCCACGCCTGGGCGCGTGCATCGGCGTCGGCGGCGTCGACGCCGGCAAACTGCAAGCCGGCGAGCACATTGTCGAGCGCACTGCGCCAGGGCATCAGCGACTCGGCCTGGAACATGTAGCCGGCCTTGCGGTTGATGCCGGCGAGCGTCTCGCCGAGGATGCGGACCTCGCCCGATGATGGCGCGAGCAGTCCGGCGGCGACGTTGAGCAAGGTCGACTTGCCGCAGCCGGTCGGCCCGACGACCGAGACGAACTCGCCCTCGCCGACCGCCAAGGTCGTGTCGCGCACCGCCGTGTACCGATCGCTCGCCTGCTCGCGCGATGCGAACGTGCAGGTGATGCGATCGAGCGCGAGCGCCGGCTCGCGGCCGACGCCCGGGGCGGATTGCATGCCGCTTACTTCTTGTATTTGGCCAGCGCCTTTTCGACGTAGCTGTTGTCGTAAGTCTGCGCGATGTTGATCGCGCTCGGC
Source organism: uncultured beta proteobacterium (assembly GCA_963713125.1). Classification (GTDB taxonomy): domain Bacteria; phylum Pseudomonadota; class Gammaproteobacteria; order Burkholderiales; family Casimicrobiaceae; genus PALSA-1003. The sequence continues at coordinate 13,736 of CAVQKL010000008.1, forward strand.
TTGACCGCGGGATTGAAGGCGGCAAGATACTTCAGCGTATTTTCAGCGCCTTCCTGGTTGAACCGGCCGTCGGGCGAAAACGCGTCCTTGACCTTGTTGTAGCTCGCCAGATACCCGGCCTTGTCGCCCAGCAGGTATTCGGGCGGGACGGTGGCCACGACCTGGGCGGGTGTTGCCTTGTCCAGCCACAGCAGCGCGCGAACCATCGCGTTGGTCAGGGCCTGCACGGTGTTCGGATTCTTCTTGACGAATTCGATCGGCGCATACAGCGCCGCCGCGGGCATGTCGGGGCTGCCGAACACCGCCGCCGTCCCCTTGGCGGTGCGGGTATCGGCGATCAGCACGATGTCGCCTTTCGATTCCAGCATGGTGATCACCGGATCGACGTTCGAGATCGCATCGATGTTGCCCGACTCCAGCGCCGCGATCGCGCCAGCCGCCGTGCCGACGCCGATGATCGACACGTCGTCGCCCTTGAGTCCATCCTTGGCCAGCATGTGCAGCACCAGGCGATTGGTGCTCGAGCCCGGCGCGCTGACACCGATCTTCATGCCGCGCAGATCCTTCGGCGACTTGTAGACGCCGGCCTTGTTCTTGGCGATGCCCAGCGAGATCGCCGGGTAGCGCCCCTGCAGCACGAAGCCCTGCATGTTGAGGCCCTTCGGCTGCTGGTCGATCGTGTTTTCCCACGCGCCGGATACGACGTCGGCGCTGCCGCCGACCACGGCCTGCAGCGCTTTCGAGCCGCCCGCGAAATCGCTGATCTCGACGTCGAGGCCTTCGTCCTTGAAATAGCCCAGGCGCTCGGCGATGGTGAGCGGCAGATAGTAGAACCCGGCCTTGCCGCCGACGGCGATGGCGACCTTGGGTTTTTCGATCTTGCCTTGCGCCTGCGCGGTCAGCGGCAGCGCGCCGGCCATGGCCGCACAAGCGGCGAGCGCGAGAATGCGGAACAGTTTCATGGAAGCCTCCGGTAGCGAAAACGGCGCGGGTCGGTTGCAAGAAGCCCGCATGGTTGGGATGTCACGTCGAATGATCGATGCTCACATAGCGTCCCTGGTGTGTCAACGAGGCCGGCGAAGCGTGTTGCGAAGCGTTGCCTCAATGACGCGCCAGCTCGGGCGGCGCCGGATGCAGGTCGCTCGCCTTCCCTGCCTTGACCACCTGGCCCGGCAGATCGTGGCCGACGATTTCGCCCAGACGTCGCGACGCCGCGAGCAGCGCGTCCAGGTCGACGCCGGTCGCATAGCCCATGCAGTGCAGCATGTGCACCAGGTCCTCGGTGCAGATGTTGCCGGTCGCACCCGGTGCGAATGGACAGCCGCCGAGCCCGCCGAGACAGCCTTCGTAGCGCACGACGCCGGCGGCGAGTCCCGCCAGCACGTTGGCGAGCCCCATGCCACGCGTGTTGTGGAAATGCAGTGCCAGCTCGAGGTCCGGCCAGCGTTCGCGCACGCGCCGGACCAGCGCCTCGACCTGCCGGGGATTGGCCATGCCGGTCGTGTCCGCGAGCGTGACGCCGGACACGCCCAGGTCGACGTAGCGCGCGACGCCGTCCAGCACCTGCTGTTCGGGGACGACGCCTTCGAAGGGGCAGCCGAACGACGTCGCCAGCGCGCCGGTGACGGCTTTGCCGCTGCCGCGCACGACGTCGAACACTTCGGCGAACCCGGCGAACGACTGCGCCACCGTCCGGCGCACGTTGGCGCGGTTGTGCGTTTCCGACACCGAGACGACCAGCACCATCTCGTCGACATCGGCGCCGAGCGCGCGCTCGGCGCCGCGCGCGTTCGGCACCAGCGCGACGTAGCGTGACGGCGGGGTTGCGCGCGATGCCCGCCATCACGGCTTCGGCGTCGCGCAGGTTCGGCACCGCCTTGGGCGAGACGAACGACGTCGCCTCGATCTTGGCCACGCCGGTCGCCGAAAGCCGGTCGATCAGCTCGATCTTGCGCTCGGTCGGGACCCACAGCGGCTCGATCTGCAGGCCGTCGCGGGCGACGACGTCGTGAATGAAAACGCGGGTGTCCATCGCCATCCTTCAGATCGCTCCGGCCGCGCGCATCCGCGCGATGTCGCCGTCGCCGTAGCCCGATGGTGCGCAGCACGGCATCGGTGTGCTCGCCCAGCGCCGGCCCGATCCAGTCGACATCGCCCGGCGTGTCCGAGAGCTTCGGCACGATGCCCGGAAATTTCATCGGCGTGCCGTCGGGCAGGTGCATCTGGCGGATCATCTCGCGCGCGAGATATTGCGGATCGGCGACGATGTCGGCGGCGGTGTAGATCTTGCCGTGCGGGACGTCGGCGGCCTTGAGCGCGGTCAGCACCTGGTCGAGGTCGTGCGCCGCGGTCCAGTCGCCGATCGCGCCGTCGATCTCGGCGGTGCGCTTGACCCGGCCCAGGTTGTTGGCGAGCGCCGGATCCTGTCCGAGATCGTCGCGGCCGATCGCATGCATCAGGCGCTTGTAGATGCTGTCGCCGTTGCCGGCGATGACGACGCTGTGCCCGTCGCGCGTGGTGTAGGTGTTCGACGGCACGATGTTGGTGAGCCCGGTGCCGATGCGTCCGCGCGCTTCGCCGAAGATGTCGTAGTCGGGCACCAGGCTTTCCATCATGTTGAACACCGCCTCGTACAGCGCGACGTCGACGACCTGGCCCTTGCCGCCGTGCGCCTCGCGGTGATGCAGCGCCATCAGCACGCCGATGACGCCGTGCAGCGCGGCGAGCGCGTCGCCGATGCTGATGTTCATGCGCACCGGCGGCCGGTCGGGAAATCCGGTGACGTGGCGCATGCCGCCCATCGATTCGCCGACCGCGCCGAATCCCGGCTGGTCGCGATACGGGCCGGTCTGGCCGAAGCCCGACAGGCGGAGCAGGATCAAGCCCGGGTTGGCGGCGGCGAGCGCGTCGTAGCCGAGCCCCATTTCTCCAGCGTGCCGGGACGGAAATTCTCGATCACGATGTCGGCGTCGCGCGCGAGCCGGCGCACGATCTCCTGGCCTTCGGCCAGGCGCAGGTTGGCGGTGACCGATTTCTTGTTGCGCGCCTGCACGTACCACCAGAGCGAGGTGCCCTGGTGCAGGAGCCGCCACTGCCGCAGCGGATCGCCGCCGTCGGGCGATTCGATCTTGATGACCTCGGCGCCGAACTCCGCCAGGACCTTGCCCGCGAACGGACCGGCGATCAACTGGCCGAGCTCGAGTACCTTGAGACCGGCCAGGGGCCGTGCTTTTGGTGCGGGTTCAGGCATCGCTGAAAAGCTCAGCGCCGCCGCAGTGTTCGCGGGCAGCGGTTGGGTGTCGATTCTACCAAGATCGGCGCCGCCGGGTCAGATGTTGCCGCCGGCGCGCCGCTCGCGCAGCGCCTCCTCGAGCTTCGGCAGCTTGGCCGCCATCGCGCGGCCGACGAAGATCTGCGGGTCCGACGGCGGGCTCACGTTCTCCTTCTTTTCCCGCGCGGCGATGTTCCGCCGCGCCTGCTCGAAGGCCTTGACGAACGAATCCTCGAAATGCAGCGCCTGCCGGAATAGGGCTTCGCCGAAAAATGTCGCGTCGCTGTCGGTGCCGCAGCCGAACGAGGTCCGATCCGCCGCCGACGCGGTCATGATCAGCGTGTAGTCGTCCTCCAGCGGCCCGACGTACCCACCCGAGTAACAGGCCGACACGATGACGATGCGCCACTTGATGCCGGCTTCGTCGAGCATGTCGTGCAGCATCTGCGGCGAGAGCTCGTCCAGGTCGAGGGGCGGGAAGTCCGCGGTGAGGCGATAGTCGCGGCTGCCGTGGCTTTCCAGATACAGCAGCACGACGTCGTCGTCGCGATCGATCGCGCCGCCGATCTCGCCCAGCGTCTCGCGCAGGTTACTGACCGTCGCCAGGGGAACGTCGAGCACCGTGCGGGGGCTGTTGATCAGCGCCACGGAACGGCCTTCGGTGTCGAAGCGCTCGTCGAACAGGTCGCGTGCGGCGACGATGTCCTTGCGAAACACGTCCTCCGTCGCGTCCGGCGCGAAGCCGACGAAATACAGGTCGGTGACGCCCGGCCGCTGGTCCTCGAGGTCGGCCAGCGCATCGTCGAGCAGCTTCGGCTGCGCGGCCAGCGCTTCTTCCGAGGCCGGGCTCGGGTAGCGGGTGTCGAGCGCCTCGGTGTCCGAAGGCGTGGTCCACCACGCCGCGTCGGGCAGGAGCGGCGCAAACAGCCACATCGGGCTGATCAGCACCGCCGCCGCCGCGAGCGAGCGCAGCCAGAAGTGCGGCTGCCGCGGTGCAAGGCTCACCGCCGCGGCGCGCCACAGCCAGAACACGGTCCACAGCGTGATGATCCGCTCGCTCGGCATCGCCGCGCCGAAAAGCGAAAGTTCGTCGCCCACCGTCGCGGTCAGCGCCGCGCGCGCGAGCTGCAGCGGCCATTCGCCCGCCAGCACGATCACCGGCAGCGCCAGCACGTAGCCCGGCTGCCGGAACGCCCGGGACAACAGCGTAGCGAGCAGCATCAGCACCGCGCCGAAGAATGCTTCGCCGACGAAGCCGTGCAGGGTGAATACGGCGCGGGGTTCGCGCTCCACCCAATCGACGGCCACGTCGACCAGCGCCGAGAAGACGAACAGCGCCAGGAGCGGTGGCACGCCGATGCGGAAGTCGAGCCGCGTCACCGGGAGGCCAAACACGAGCCGTGCGCCGCTTCCGAGGTTGCGGACGAGATCGCGCAGAATGGTCGGCATCATCGGGGCACCGGCACGCTCAGGCCGCGCGCGCGGCGATATACGATTTCACCGCGGCAGCATCGGCCGGAAGCACGTCGAAGTGCTGCGGCCGCTGCTCGATCCCGGCGTACGCGGCCGGACGCGCGGCCTCCCGGCCGAGCGCCTCGCGTATGGTCGCGGCAAACTTCGCGGGCAGCGCGGTTTCGATGCAGATCAGCGGTACGCCATCTTCGCGTTGCTCGAGCCCGACCTTGATGCCGTCGGCGGTATGCGGATCGACGACGATCCGGTAGCGGTCGGCCACCGCCTGGATGGTCGCGATGCGGTCGGCGTGCGTGCTCATGCCCGAGACGAGCCCGGACTCGCGCAAGCGAGCCTCGAGCGGCGTATCGGTCAGGTCGAAGCCGCCGTCGCGCTCGAGCCGCGCCCACAGCTCGCGCACCTGCCGCGCGTTGCGGCCAGCCAGGTCGAACACGAAGCGCTCGAAGTTCGACGCCTTGGAGATGTCCATCGACGGGCTCGATGTCTGCACGGTCTCCTCCGGGCCGCGAACGCGATAGCGGCCGGTGCGGACAAACTCGTCGAGCACGTCGTTTTCGTTGGTCGCGAGGATCAGTCGGCGGATCGGCAGGCCCATTTCCCGTGCGCGACATGGCCCGCCAGGATGTTGCCGAAATTGCCCGAAGGCACGGCAAAGGAAACCAGGTCGCGCTCGCTCTTGGTCGCGGCGAAGTAGGCCTTGAAGTAATAGACGATCTGCGCCGCGACGCGCGCCCAGTTGATCGAATTGACCGTCCCGATGCGCATGTCCCGCTTGAACGCCGCATCGGCGCCGAGCGCCTTGACGATGTCCTGGCAATCGTCGAACACGCCGTCGATGGCGATGTTGAATATGTTCGGATCGTCGAGCGAGTACATTTGCGCGGTCTGGAACGGGCTCATGCGATCCTTGGGCGAGAGCATGAAGACGCGGATGCCGCGCTTGCCGCGCATCGCGTACTCCGCCGACGAGCCGGTGTCGCCCGAGGTCGCGCCGAGGATGTTCAGGTCGCGTTGTTCCTTGTCCAGCGCGTGCTCGAACAGGTTGCCGAGAAGCTGCATGGCGATGTCCTTGAACGCCAGGGTCGGCCCGTTCGAGGCCCGCAGCAGGAACACGCCCGGCTCCAGGGTCGTGAGCGGCGTGATGTCGCCGCTGCCGAAAGTCGCCGCGGTATAGGTGCGATCGACGAGCGCCCGGAGTTCCTTGGCGCGGGATGTCGTCGACGTAGTGCGACAGCAGCGCGTAGGCGAGTTCGCGGTAGTCGAGCGGGCGGAGCGCGGCCAGCTCCGGAGCCTCGAGGTGCGGATAGACCGCGGGTGTCGTCAGGCCGCCGTCGGGCGCGAGGCCCTTCGAGCAGGATCGTCGAAAAGGACTGCGGCTCGATGCCGCCGCGGGTGCTGACGTATTCCATCGACGGGAACGCCAGGGTCAGCGTTCCGGCGCGAAGTCGACTTCACGCACCGCCTTCTGCACGCGCAGCCGCTCGACGTTGGCGCGGATCTCTTCGCGCAGGTGCAAGCCGTTGGGCACCGCGTGCAGGACCAATAGCGGCGTCGTGCGGTCGGACGAGGAGAGCACGACGTCGGCCAGTCCGAACATGCGCAGGAAAAAAGGCTCGATCAGCGTCGTGTCCTTGACCCGGTAGAGCTCGATCGAATCGGTGCGCTTGGTCAGCACGCCCGGGTCAGCCCGACGCGCTCGGTCGTCACCGTGTAGCGGAAGTACCTGAGCTCGAGGTAGCACCAGAGCGCGACCAGGATCGGGACGATCAGCACCCAGAACGCCTCGCGCGCGATCAGCATGCCGGCGACGACGGTCGCCGCGGCGACGAGCGTGCAGGCGAGGTAGGTGCCGAAATTGGTGAACTGCGACGGGCCTCCTTCCCAGACGACGGTTTCGTTCGTAGCATCCATCGCTTTGTCTCCGCGTCAGTTTAATTCTTCCATCCGGATGCGCACGACCTTGCCCCGCACCGTCGGCAATTCCTCGATCCGAGCGATCGCGTCGACGACCCGGCGTTCGACCGAGCGATGCGTCAGCAGGATGATGTCGGTCTGCTCGGCACCCTCGGACGGCTCCTTCTGGATCATCGCATCGATCGAAATCTCGCGATCGGCGAGGATGCGGGTGATGTCGGCCAGCACGCCCGGACGGTCCTGCACCCTCAGGCGCAGGTAATAGCTGGTCTCGACGTCGCCGATCGCCAGGATCGGCGTGTCGGAGAGCTGGTCCGGCTGGAACGCCAGGTGCGGCACGCGATGCTCAGGGTCGGCGGTGTGCATGCGCGTGACGTCGACCAGGTCGGCGATGACTGCGCTGGCCGTCGGCTCGGCGCCGGCGCCGGGGCCGTAGTACAAGGTCGGCCCGACGGCGTCGGCCTTGACCAGCACCGCGTTCATCGCCCCTTCGACGTTGGCGATCAGCCTCTTGTGCGGCACCAGGGTCGGATGCACGCGGAGCTCGATGCCGTCGCGGCCGGCGGCCTTGGCGCGGCGAGTGATGCCGAGCAGCTTGATCCGGTAACCCAGCTCCTCGGCGTAGCGTATGTCCTCGCGCGCCAGCCGCGAGATGCCTTCGGTGTAGGCCTTGTCGAATTGCATCGGCACGCCGAACGCGATGGCCGACATGATGGTCAGCTTGTGCGCGGCGTCGATGCCGTCGACGTCGAACGCGGGATCGGCTTCGGCGTAGCCGCGTGCCTGCGCGTCCTTGAGCGCAGCGGCGAACGTGGCGCCGGTCGCGCGCATCTCGGACAGGATGAAATTGCTGGTGCCGTTGATGATGCCGGCGATCCATTCGATGCGGTTCGCCGTCAGCCCTTCGCGCAGCGCCTTGATGATCGGGATGCCGCCGGCGACCGCGGCTTCGAACGCCACCATCACGCCGGCCTTTTGCGCGGCAGCGAATATCTCGTTGCCGTGCGAGGCGAGCAAGGCCTTGTTCGCCGTGACGACATGTTTGCCGTTGCGAATCGCCTGCAGGATATAGGCTTTTGCCGGTTCGATGCCGCCGATCAGCTCGACCACGATGTCGATGTCGCGATCGTCGACCACGGCGCGCGCATCGGTGCCCACGCGGATGCCGTCGCCGTCGCGGGTGACTTCCTGCGCGCGGGAGAGCGTCCGCGTGGCGATGCGGGTGATGCGGATCGGCCGGCCGGCACGGCGCGTGATCTCCTCTTCGTTCCGCCGCAGCACGTCCCACGTGCCGCGACCCACGGTGCCCATGCCGAGCAATCCCACCTGCAGCGGTTTCATCGCGCCGTCAGCCATCGGATGATCTGACTCGGAAGAGTACGGGCACCACAACTCTGCCATTTTCGTCCCCGCGCAAGCGTCGCCCCGGCGCAGGCCGGGGCCCAAGCAGGGATATCCAGCCGCAAGAAGGCGCAACTTGGATCCCAGCCCCCGGCTTTAACCGTGCCGGGGCAGGCTTTGCCGGGATGACAAGCCTGCGATACCTTCATCTCACAGGAGCCCATCTTCGCGGAACATCTGCTTGATGCCCCGGATGGCCTGCCGCGTGCGCGATTCGTTCTCGATCATCGCGAATCGCACGTGACCGTCGCCGAATTCGCCGAAGCCGATGCCGGGCGACACCGATACCTTGGCCTGCGCCAGCAGCTTCTTGGTGAATTCGAGCGAGCCCGACCCGCGATACGGCTCGGGAATCGCTGCCCATACGTACATCGAGGCCTTCGGAATATCGACCTTCCAGCCGGCTTCGTGCAGGCCTTTGACCAGCACGTCGCGTCGCTTCTGGTAGGTCATCGCAACCTGCGCGACGCATTCCTGCGGCCCTTCGAGCGCGGCGATCGAGGCGACCTGGATCGGCGTGAACGTGCCGTAATCGTGATAGCCCTTGATCCGCGACAGCGCGTAGACCAGGTCCTTGTTGCCGACCATGAAGCCGATGCGCCAGCCCGCCATGTTGTAGCTTTTCGACATGGTGAAGAACTCGACCGCGACCTCGCGCGCTCCCGGCACCTGCATGATCGACGGGGCTTTCCAGCCGTCGAAGCAGATGTCGGCGTACGCCAGGTCGTGCACGACGTAGATGCCGTGCTCGCGGGCCAGCGCGATGATCTTCTCGAAGAACGGCAGCTCGACGCATTGCGCGGTCGGATTCGCCGGGAAATTGATGATCAGCATCTTCGGCTTCGGGAAGCTCGACTTGATCGTGCGGTCGAGCTCGGCGAAAAAATCGACATCCGGCGTCAACTGGACCTGGCGGATGTCGGCGCCGGCGATCACCGGCCCGTAGATGTGGATAGGATAGCTCGGGTTCGGAACCAGGACGGTGTCGCCCTGTCCCAGGGTGGCGAGGCCGAGGTGGGCGATGCCCTCCTTCGAGCCGATGGTGACGATCGCCTCGGTGTCGGGGTCGAATTCGACGCCGTACCGGCGCTGATACCACTGGCAGATGGCGCGGCGCAGCCGCGGAATGCCGCGCGACACCGAGTAGCCGTGGGTGTCGGAGCGCTGCACGGTCTCGACCAGCTTGGCGACGATATGCGCCGGCGTCGGCCCGTCGGGATTGCCCATGCCGAAATCGATGATGTCCTCGCCGCGGCGCCGCGCGGCCATCTTGAGTTCGGAGGTGATGTTGAAGACGTACGGCGGCAGGCGCGCAATGCGCGCGAACTGCGAATCCATCGGGGAAGCCATGCGGTTCCTCACCCCGCCAGCATAAGCGCCCGGACCGTCCGAGCGATGTGGCGGCGATTGAAGCTATAATCGTAACGGAGTTAGGCAGTTACCGCAATGCACAACGAGGCAGCGGCCGGCGTCTCGCCCGCCGCCGCCGACACCGCCACCGATGAAATTCCACCTCAACACCGCCGCCGGAAATACGTTCAGTGGTCACGGCCACGGCTTCGTGCGCATCGGCGACACCGAATACCGCGACAACCTGCTGGTGACGCCCGAACGCGTGATCGGCGGCTGGGCGCCTGGCGGCTTCGATGCGCTCTGCGAAGCAGACTTCGCGGCGCTGGCGGCGCTCGCTCCCGAGATCGCGCTGTTCGGCAGCGGCGCCGCCATGCGCTTTCCGGACCCGCGCCTGACGCGCGCGTTGGTCGAGGCGCACATCGGCCTCGAGGTGATGGACACGCCGGCGGCCTGCCGCACGTACAACATCCTTGCCGCGGAGGGCAGAAAGGTCGCGGCGGCGGTCCTGGTCGGTCGCTGATCCCTCGCCCCAGAGCAGCGCCGGCGTCAGGATCCCGCGACCGCGTGCCGTCCGTCCGTCGCGCCGCGGCTTTTCTCGGGCCGGATCGACGCCAGCGCGGCGGCGAATTGGGCCGCATCCGGCGCAAGGCCGAGGTAGTCGACCATGCGTTGGATTTCGCGTGCGGGATCGGCAAGCATATCGGCGAAATCGATGCGCAGATGCTCGCGGCGGGCGAAGAATTGATTGACCGGCGCCCAGAGCCGGCGCTGCAGTTCCTCGCCGTGGGGCTCGGGCCACCAATGGGTCCGGCGGATCGACGCGATCGACTCGTCCAGCGGCCGATAGGTCCAAATGAAGCGAACCGCAGGCCCCCAGGCTTCGACCAGGTCGTCGCCGCAAAGCGAGAGCAGCGGATGCTTGGCGCCGACGTGAGCCCCGCCGCCAGCCTCGAGAAAGGCGATCCAGTCGCCGAGCTTGCGCACGCGCTCGGTGCGCGGGTAGCGCTCCTCGAGCTCGGGCTCGTGCCACCAGCGGCGCAGACGCTTCGCGAGCCGCGCCGATTCGAAATGGTCGAGCCAGTACGGCCTGCCCATGTCCACGCCGAGATAATGCAGCGCGCCGGCGACCGCCGACGAGCCGGAGCGGTACAGGCCGAGCACGGCAATGCGCGTCGCCGCCATCAGCGTCGAGGCTGCCGGTCGTGCATGCCGCACCCTCCCTGATAAGCCTTGTGCCCGCCACGATTGTAATGCAGATTGCGCAGGATGCCTCGCCGCGGAGGGAGAACGATGATCAAGGTCTATGGCACGTCCGCATCCGGCAACTGCCACAAGGTTCGCATGGTCCTCGCGGCGCTCGAGTTGCCCTGCGCCTGGATCGAGACCGACAGCGTCGGCGGCGCAACGCGGACGCCGGAGTTCCTGGCGAAAAACCCCAACGGCAAGGTGCCGCTGCTGGAGATCGAGCCGGGCGTCTACCTGCCCGAATCGAACGCGATCATGTTCTATCTCGCCGAGGCATCGGGGCTGCTGCCCAGCGACCGCCTCGAGCGCGCACGCGTAATGCAGTGGCTGTTCTTCGAGCAATACAGCCACGAGCCCTACATCGCCGTCGCGCGCTTCCTGCGCCGCTTCCACCCGGACCCGGAATCACAGCGTGCGCTCGCCGAGTCCAAGCTCGCCGGCGGTTACCGCGCGCTGGAGGTGATGGAAACGCAGCTGAGCAACGAGCCGTTTTTTGTCGGTGGCCGCTACACCATCGCCGACATCGCGCTCTACGCGTACACGCATGTCGCCGGCGAAGGCGGCTTCGACCTCGAGCGTTTCCCCACGGTGGGCCGCTGGCTCGCGCGCGTCGCCGCGCAGCCCCGCTACGTCGCCATGCCGCAGGACTGAGCGCCCTCGCCACCGGCGCCACCGTCGTCAGCACTGAATCGTCTGCCGGCAATACTGGGTCAGCTCGCGCACCACGGTCGTCGCGCCGATGGGCGCATGGGCCTTGCCCTGGCCGTACTCCATCGTCAGCTTGAAGTCGTATTTGCGGAAGAACGCGTCGAACTGCTCGGCGCCGACCGTGCCCAGCGCGGTCAGCTCATCACTCGCGGCATCGTAGTCGAGCAGGATCGCCGCCAGCGGCTGCGGCGCGGGCCCGCTGACCACGCGCGCACCGGCCGCCGGATCGTAGACGCTGTGGTCGGCGCAGCAATGGATCACGTCGCCGTCCGACGTCGGCGAGCGGTCGCGCTGGAAGCGGATGAAGCTCACGTCGCGCGTCGGATAGGCGAGCTTGTGCGCGCAGATCGCCGAGTAGGCGACCAGCGCCCGGCCGGGACCGACGCCGCCGGTCCACGCATAGCTCGCGCCGTCGCCGCGCAACACGTTGTCGGCGGCAGTCACCGGATGCCCGAGATTGAGCAGGAAGCACGGCGTGCCGGCGTACGGATAGCTGAACACGTAGTTGGTCCGCGCCGCGATGTGCGCCAGCTTGATCGCCTCGCCGTGGACGTCCACCAGATGCGATCGCCCATACAGGCGGGGCGCGGCCGCGGCCCAGGCGTCGCCCAGCGTGCCCAGCGGCGCGGCGCCGGCGGCAACCGCGCAGGCGGCAAGAAATTGTCGTCGTTCCATCGTGTCGTTCGCTCCTCTCGGTCGCGCCCTCCGTTGCCGCTGGTGTGGCCGGCGCCCCCATTGCCGCGGCTACGCGGATCGCCCGGTTGCGTCGAGGTCGTAGAGCCCTAAGCGTCGAGTCCGGCGAGCGAGCGCACATGTGCGGTCGCGCTCCGGCCCAGCGCGTTCAGCGCATAGCCGCCCTCGAGCGTCGATACGATGCGGCCGCCCGCGTGCCGCGCGGCGACCGCGGCGAGCTCGGTCGTCACCCAGGCGAAATCCTCGTCGGCGAGCTTGAGATTGGCCAGCGGGTCCTCCCGGTGCGCATCGAATCCGGCCGAAACGAAAATGATCTCGGGTCGATGCGCCTCGAGGGCGGGCAGGCACACCTCGACGAAAGCCTTGCGGAAAGCGTCGCTTCCGCTGCCGGGCGAGAGGGGCACGTTGTGCATGTTGCGACCCAGCGGCTCGACGCCCGAATACGGATACAGCGGGTACTGGAACGTTCCCGTCATGATGACGCGCGGGTCGCCGGCAAAAATGTCCTCGGTGCCGTTGCCGTGGTGCACGTCGAAATCGACCACCGCGGCACGCGAGAGCCCGTGCTGGTCGAGCGCGTGTGCGACGCCGACCGCGACGTTGTTGAACAGGCAGAAGCCCATCGCGCGATCGCGCGTCGCGTGATGTCCGGGCGGGCGCACCGCGCAGAACGCGGCGTCGCACTGGCCGCCGATGACCAGATCGGTCGCCAGGATCAGTGCGCCGGCGCCGTGCCGGGCGGCGGTGAGCGAGTCGGGATTGAGCGCGGTATCGGGATCGAGGTAGTGGATGCCGCTATCGGGGCTCGCCGCCTCGATCTCGTCGATGTAGTGCGCAGCGTGTACACGCTCGAGCTGTGCACGCGTCGCCGCCGGCGCGAGATGGTGCTCGATCAGCGCGTCGAGGCCCGAGCTGATCAGGTGGTCCTGCACGGCGTCCAGACGCTCCGGGCATTCGGGATGGTACGGCCCCATTGCATGCAGGCGGCACGAGGGATGCGTGATGTACGCGATGGACACGGGGTGCGGTCGGTCGGCCGGGCGCGATCAGCGTCGCCGCGCTTCGGGGGTTCGAGCGGAGTGTAGCGCGCCGCGAGCGGTAATGACTAGCCGCCGATTGCCCTCTATAGTGGCCGTTTCGCCACGACCGACGCCAGCCGATGAGCCTGCGACCCGCCGAGACCCGCGCCGTGCCCCTGCCCGAGCGCCTGGCTGCCGTCATCGATGCGCTCGGCAGCATCGTCGTCGGCAAGCAGACACCGCTGAAGCTCGCGCTGGCCTGCCTGCTGGCGCGCGGCCATCTGCTGATCGAGGACATTCCCGGCGTCGGCAAGTCGACCCTGGCGCAGGCGCTGGCGGTGACCCTGGGCCTGCAGTACGCGCGCATCCAGTTCACCAGCGATCTGTTGCCCGCCGATGTCCTCGGCGTGTCGATCTTCGATCCCGGCACGCACGCGTTCCGCTTCCACTCGGGGCCAATCTTCCATTCGATCGTGCTGGCCGACGAAATCAACCGCGCGCCGCCGAAGACGCAAAGCGCGCTGCTGGAAGCGATGGAGGAGCGCCAAGTCTCGATCGACGGCAGCACGCGGCCGCTGCCCGATCCGTTTTTCGTGATCGCAACGCAGAATCCGGCCGAGCAGATCGGCGCGTATCCGCTGCCCGAATCGCAGCTCGACCGGTTCCTGATGACCATCGAGCTGGGCTATCCGGAGCCGGCGGCGGAACGCGAGCTGCTGCTGTCCGGGGATCGACGTTCGCGCATCGCCGATCTCGCCCCCTGCGCCGACGCGGCGACGCTCATCGCCTGGCAGCGCGAGGCCGCCGCCGTGCACGTCGCGCCGGCGCTGCTCGACTACGTGCAGGCGCTGCTCGCCGCATCGCGCGGCGTGGGTGCGTCGAGCAGCGGCATCGCCGGCGGCGCGCATCGCGGCCTGTCGCCGCGCGCCGGCCTGCTGCTGGTGGCCGCGAGCCGCGCGTGGGCGCTCCTGGCCGGGCGGCCGATGGTGCTCCCGGAGGACGTGCAGGCGGTGTTTTCCGCGGTCTCCGGCCATCGCCTCGCGGGTAGCGCGCGCGCCGGCGGGCCGCAGGCGAAGGCCCTGCTGCGCACGGTGCCGTTGCCCTGAAACCCGACGCCTGCCGGCGCGGTGCGCGCCGCTTCAACTTGCCGCCGCGCCCGTAATCTCGCCAGCGACCGACGATGGCCACGCTCCCCTTCACCGGCTCGTGGATCGAGCAGGCTCGACAGCGCTTCTGGCGGCTTGCGCCCGGCGACCGCGAACCGGTCGTGCTGCGCCACAGCCGGATCTACATCCTGCCGACGCGACGCGGCCTGGCGGTGATCGCCACCTTGGTGATCATGCTGCTGACCGCAATGAACTACGCGCTGTCGCTGGGCTACGCGCTGACGTTTCTCGCGGGAGGCATGGTGGCCGCGGCACTGCTCGCGACGTTTCGCAATCTCGCAGGCATCGCCGCCTCGCCCGTTGCCGCAGGCGAGGCATTTGCCGGCGGCGAGGTCGCGTTTACGCTGGCGCTCGCCAGCGGGCGCCGCGGGCGCAACGGCATTGTCGTCACGCCGCGCGAGGGCCAAGCGGCGGTCATCGACCTGCCGGCCGATGCGACGCGGCCGGTCGTGCTCGCCGTCGCCGCGCCGCGGCGCGGGCCGCTTGCGCTGGGACGGGTGACCCTGTCGAGCGACTACCCGCTCGGCCTGTGGGGCGGCTGGGCATATGTGCATTTTCCGCTGGCGGCCTGCATTTATCCGGCACCCGAGACCGCGCCGCCGCCGCTGCCCGCCGCCCCGCAAGGCATCGACGCGCAGCGTGCTGCACGCGCGGCCGACGCCGAGCTCGGCGGCGTGCGCGAGTACGAGCGCGGCGATCCGCAGAACCGCATCGCGTGGAAAGCGGTAGCGCGCGGCGCAGGCTGGTACACCAAACAGTTCGAAGGCGGTGCCGGCGGCGGCGCCGTCGATCTCGACTGGGCCGAGTTGCCGCCGGGCCTGGACGACGAAAAGCGGCTGTCGCGCCTGACCGCCTGGGTGCTTGCCGCCGAGCGCGAGACGCGCGCGTTCGGCTTGCGGCTCCCCGGCATCGCGCTGCCGCCCGGCCAGGGCGCTGGGCATCGCCGCGCCGCGCTGGTCGCGCTGGCCTCCTTCGGGCAGCGGAGCAACGCATGACGGCACAGCGAGCGCCGACACCGCTGACGCGGGCGCAACTCGGCGCGCTCGCGGCGCTGCTGCTCTGCGCGCAAGTGCCCTTGTGGGCACACATCGATCACTGGATCGCGGTCATCGGCACGGCGCTGATCGCGGCGCGGCTGGTCTTTCCCTTCGATCGCAACAATCTGCGCAACCTGCGCCGCTGGCTGCTGCCGGTGTTCGCTCTGGCCGCGGCGATCGGCATCCGCGTCGAATACGGCTACTTCCTGGCGCGCGATCCCTGCGTCGCGTTCCTCTATGTGCTGGTCGGCATCAAGTTCCTCGAGGCGCGCGGCACGCGCGACGGCGCGCTGCTCGTCTGCCTGGCGCTCTTCCTGGCGCTGACGCAATTCTTTTACGCCCAGACCATCCTGGCCGCCGTCTTCTCGCTGCCGGCGCTGCTGGCCACCGGCGTCGCGCTCGCGTTGCTGCGCTCCCGCGCCGGCGCGAACGATGCCTGGCGGCCGCATCTTCGCGCGAGCGCGCGGCTTATCCTGCAGGGCGTACCGATCGCCGCGCTGCTGTTCGTCCTGTTTCCGCGGCTGGCCGGGCCGCTGTGGGGCAGCCCGCTCGAAAGCGGCGCGCGCACCGGCTTGTCCGAGAGCATGTCGCCGGGTTCGATCAGCGACCTGTCGCTGTCCGACGAAGTCGCGTTTCGCGTCGAGTTCAGCGGCGCGCCGCCGCCGCCCTCGCAGCGCTATTGGCGGGGTCCCGTGTTCGCGCGCTTCGACGGCACCACCTGGCGCGCGCTGCACAAGCTGCGCGCCGGGCAATTCGTGCCGCCGGACGCCCGGCCCATCGACTACACGGTCACCATCGAGCCGCACGGCAAGCTGTGGCTGTTCGCGCTGGAACATCCGACCGGACCGCCGCATGCACCGAGCTCCGAGGCGCCGACCGGCGCTCCCGAGGCGGCGATCGCGATCCTGACCTACGACCAGCAGCTCCTGGCGAAGGCACCGATCGCGCAGGCGGTGCGCTACGCGGTGCGATCGGCCGCGAGCGGCGGGTTCCCGGCGCTCGCCGACGACGCATTCGACAATCTGCGGCTGCCGCGCGGCAACCCCCGCACGATCGAATTCGCGCGCGACCTGCGCGACCGCAGCGCATCGGATCGCGCCTACATCGCGGCGGTCCTCGACTGGTTCCGCAACGAGTCTTTCACCTATACGCTGGCGCCCGACATCCTCGGCAGGGACCCGGTCGACGGTTTCCTGTTCGACACGCGCCGCGGCTTCTGCGAACACTTTGCCGGCGCCTTCGCCCTGCTGCTGCGCGCCGCCGGCATTCCGTCGCGCGTCGTCACCGGCTACCAGGGCGGCGAAATGAATCCGACCGGCGAGTACATGATCGTGCGCCAGTCCGACGCGCACGCGTGGGCCGAGGCGCTGCTCGACGGCCGGTGGCAGCGCGTCGATCCGACGGCCGCAGTCGCGCCGTCGCGCATCGAGCGCGGCATCGGCGCCGCGCTGCCAGCGGGCGAACGCGTGCCGTACCTGGCGCGGATCGAAATGACCTGGCTCAAGGGCCTGCGCCTGCGCTGGGACGGCGTCAACTATCACTGGCAGCGCAGCTTCGTGGGCTTCAACCTCGAGCGTCAGCGCGATTTCCTGCGTGACATCGGGATGAATGGCGCCCCACCATGGCGCATTGCCGTGCTGCTCGGCATTGCCGCATTGGCCTGGGGCGGCGCGGTGCTGGGGTTCTCGCTGCTGCATCGGTCGCGCCTCGACGCCGAGGTCGCGCTTTGGCGGACGGCATGCCGGAGGCTCGCGCGTGCGGGGCTCGCGCGCCGGCCCGACGAAGGGCCGCTCGCCTACGCCGATCGTGCCGCAGCGCGCTGGCCTGCGCGCGCAGCGTTGATCAAGGCCATCGCCGATCGTTACGCGGCGCTGCGTTACGGCCCGACATCCGCGCGACGCGCGGCGTTGATCGCGCAGTTGCGCGCCGGCGTCGGCACCTTGCCGGCGGCGCGCGTATTGCGCGCGGCTTCGCACGCCCGTCGTCCCCGCGCACGCGGGGACCCAGTGTCGTTTTGATAAAAGCCACTGGATCCCGGCTCGCGGCCGCTGCGCGGCCTTGGCCGGGACGACGGACGTAAGATTTCGGCACTGCCGCCGGCCGGACGACGCAAGAAGGTCGACGCTAAAGCAATGCATCGCGCGACAGGCCTTTGCGGCGCAGGCGCACGCGCAGTTTCTCCAGCGACTCGGCCTGGATCTGGCGCACGCGCTCACGGGTGACGCCAAGCTCGCGTGCGAGCTGCTCTAAAGTGGCCACGTCGCAGCCGTTGAGACCATAGCGGCGCTCGATCACGTGCCGCTGCCGCTCGGAAAGCTCGTCCAGCCATAGCTTGACCCAGCCCTCGATCTCGGAGTTGTGCAGCAGCAGCTCGGGCCCAGGCGCGTCTTCGTCGCTCAACTGGTCGCCGACCGAGAGGCCCGAATCGGCATCGAACGCCGCATCGAGCGAGGTGACGTGCTCGTTGTAGCCCAGCACCTTGCGCACCTGCTCGACCGGCTTGCCGAGCAGATGCGCGACGTCGTCGAGGGTCGGATCGCGCCCTTCGCCCAGTATCCCGTGCGTTTCCAGGTGGCGCATGGCGCGCAGCACGATGTTGAGCTCCTTGACCACGTGCGCCGGCAGCCGGATCGTGCGCGACTGGTTCATGATGGCGCGCTCGATCGACTGGCGTATCCACCACGTCGCGTAGGTCGTGAAGCGAAAGCCGCGCTCGGGATCGAATTTCTCCAGCGCGTGAATCAGTCCCAGATTGCCTTCCTCGATCAGGTCGGCCAGGGTCAGGCCGCGGTTCAGATAGTGCTTGGCGATGCTCACGACCAGCCGCAGGTTGTGCTCGATCATCTTCTGCCGCGCGGCGAAGTCGCCGTCGCGGCTGGCGCGCGCGTATTCGAGCTCCTCGACCGGCGTCAGCAACGGGCTCTGGCCGATCTCGTTCAGATAGATTTGCGTGACGTCGTTGAGGAAGTCGGCGCCGACGCCGACGACCGGCATGTCCATCGGCAGGTCCCGCGTACGGGTATCCGGCTCCGGCGCCGCGGCCGGCTCGTCGTCGTCTGCCGCCGAATGCGCACTCATGCGGGCGGTCCGCGCGCTACGCCGGCGGCAGCAACTTCACCGGGTCGACCGGCTTGCCGAAGCGTCGGATCTCGAAGTGCAGCCCGACCTGATCGGCGTCGGTGTCACCCATTTCGGCGATCTTCTGGCCCTTCGCTACCTGCTGCCCTTCCTTGACCAGGATTTCGCGGTTGTGCGCGTAGGCGGAGAGAAACGTGTTGTTGTGCTTGATGATGATCAGCTTGCCGTAACCGCGCAGGCCGTTGCCCGCATAGACGACCTTGCCGGCGCCGCTGGCGTAGATCGGCTGTCCTGCTTTGCCGGCGATGTCGATGCCCTTGAGATTCGCGCTCTCCGAAAACCCTGCAACGACCTTGCCGGTCGTGGGCCAAGCCCAGTCGACGCTGCCGCCGTCGATTTCAGGAACGTGGGGCGATTCGTTGCGCGCGGCAGGTGCGGCGCGCGGCAGCGGCGGCGCGGCAGCAGGTGACGGCGCGACGACCGGCGGCGCGGACGGCGAGGGCACGATGCCGTTGCTCTGCCGCATCTGCGCCAGCGCCTGCTCCGAGTACGGCAACTTGAGCGCCTTGGGCTCGCTCTTGTACGCCGCCGTGTTGCTGCGTCCGGACGGCGTCGCACCGGTAAACGGCAGCGTTCGGGCTTCGCTGCCGACCGGCGCGATCGGCGGCGCTGCCGGCAGCGGCGTCGTCACCGCGCCGCCCGATGCTGCGGCCGCGCCGGCCTCGCCGGGCGGAGCGAGCACGAGCACGCGGCCGGTGCGGATCACATTGACGTTCTCGATGTTGTTCCACGCGGCGAGGTCGCGGTAATCGAGGCCGTGGTCGAGCGCGATCTGGTAGAGCGTCTCGCCGCGCTTGACGATGTGCGTCGGCGGCGGCGCTTCCGCCGGCGGCGCCTCCACTGTCGGCGGCGGCGCGCGTTTCGATCACTTCGGGCGGCGGCGGAATGCGCTCGCTCACCGGAGCCGGCGGCCGGGTCATGCACGAGGCGAGGATCAGCGCGGCGGCGGCCACGCGCCAGCAATCGGAACGAACGCGAAAACCGGAAAGAAGTCATGCGAGCCCGGGAAGCAATGGCACGAATCTTACCGCGTCGTAGCTTTGCTCGCGAATGCCGGCCGGCGCCTTTTCGATCACGGTCAGCCGCTGCGTGCCGCGCTCGTCGTCGTCGCGCACCGCCAGCGGCAGCACCATGCGGCCGCCGACTTTCAGGTAGCGCAGCAAGGCGGTAGGCACCTGCGTCGCCGCGGCGGTGACGATGATGCCGTCGACTTCGAGATCCTCGCCCAGGTCCGCCGAGCCGTCGCCATGCTTGATGCGCACGTTGTCGAGCTTCAGCGCGCGCAGGTTGTGCCGCGCCTTGGCGACCAGCGAGGCGATGCGCTCGACCGTGTACACCTCGTCGGCAAGCCGCGCCAGCACCGCCGTCTGGTAGCCGCATCCGGTGCCGACCTCGAGCACGCGATGCAGATGGCCTGCCGGCGCGCAGGAGCTCGGTCATCCGCGCGACGACGTACGGCTGCGAGATCGTCTGTCCGGCGCCGATCGGCAAGGGGCTGTCGTCGTAGGCGCGGATCGCCAGCGCTTCCTCGACGAAAATGTGGCGCGGCACCGCCGCCATCGCCGAAATCACCGCCTCGTCGCGTATGCCCTGCTCGCGCAGACGCTCGATCATGCGCGTGCGCGTGCGCGCCGAGGTCATGCCGATGCCGCCGAATTTTTCGACGCCGGCGCTCATGGCGTCGCAGGGCATTCCGCGCCGCGCCATCGCCGACCGGGCCGCGCTCGCCGCGACCTCGCCATCACGCTTCGATCCATGCGGCGATGCGCTTCATTTCGCTGTGGTTGGTCAGATCGATCTGCAGCGGCGTGACCGAGACGAAACCCGAGGCCGACGGCATGGAAGTCGGTGCCGTCGCCGGCGTCGGCGGCGGCGCCCGCCGCGCCGACCCAGTAGCAGGTCTCGCCGCGCGGCGTCTCGGTCTTCACCACCGATTCGGCCTTGTGCCGCTTGCCCAGACGCGTGACGCGAACGCCCTTGATGTCGGCGCTGGGCACGTCGGGCACGTTGACGTTGAGCAGCCAGGCGCCCGATGGCTTCCTGCGATGGCGCGACAGCAGGTCGACGACGACCTTGGCCGCGGTTTCGAAGTGATGTCCGGTCTTGCTGGTCAGCGACACCGCGATCGACGGAATGCCCAGCAGATAGCCCTCGGTCGCGGCGGCGACGGTGCCCGAGTAGATCGTGTCGTCGCCCATGTTGGCGCCGTGATTGATGCCCGAGATGACCATGTCGGGCAATTCATCGAGCAGGCCCGTCACCGCGAGGTGCACGCAGTCGGTCGGCGTGCCGTTGACGAACAGGAAACCGCTCGGCGCGCGGCGCACGGTGAGCGGCCGATCGAGCGTCAGCGAATTGGACGCGCCGCTGCGGTCGCGCTCGGGCGCGACGACGGTGATGTCGGCGTACGGGGCGAGATCGGCGGCGAGGAGCTCGAGGCCGGGGGCGAAGTAGCCGTCGTCGTTGCTGAGCAGGATGCGCATCGCGTGGGTTGGCGGTTTCGCGCCCGGTCGATGTGGCGCCGGCACGTTGCGGCCATTATATGCGAAGGCCGCGCGGACGCGCGACTCTCGATGCCGCTCGCCAGACCATCGGCCGGCGCGCGAAACGCGCGGCGCACGCATTGCGGTCGGCCGCGCTTGCTCGCGGGCACGCGGCGGATTTTGCCGCGGTTTGCGTGCCTACTTCGCCGGCCAGTTGCGCGAGAACACCGCCGCCACCTTCGGATGCGCTTCGATCTTGAGCAACGCGGCGTGAAACGGCGCGCCGATGCTGGGCCAGATGGGCTCGCGATCCCGACCACTTGGTCACGACGGCCGCGTAGAGATCCAGCGCGCCGATGTCGTCGCCGGCAAGGAACGGCCGCGCCGGAAACATGTCGGCGAAGATCTCCCAGTGATGGTGCAGACGCGCGCGGGTGCCGGCGCGAATGCGATCCCTGGCGGAGTCGTCGATGTCGCTGCAGAAGCGCTCGGGGAAATCGATGACGGTGATCGCCGAATAGCAGTTGGCGGCGATGTACACGAGTCCGCGGATCGCCTGCGCCCGCGCCGACTCGTCGCGCGGCAGCAGGCCGGCGGCAGGATGCGCAGCGTCGAGATGGATCAGGATCGCCGCGCTTTCGGACAGCGCGCCGCCGTCGGGCAGGGCCAGGGTCGGGATCTGGCCGATGGGATTGATCTTGAGCAGCTCGCGGAACGCGTCATTGGTCTCCCACGACGCCGTCTCGACCAGGCGATACGGCGCGGCCGCCATCGTCAGCGCGGCTTCGATCGACGCCGATCCCGATCCTTTCTTGCCGTACAGCGTGTACATGCGCTCCCCCTCTTCCCGAATCGCGCGGCTACGTTATCTGCGCTGCCCACGGCGCTGGACGCCTACGCCGCACCTGCCGATCGCCATATTTTCCATGCGCTTTTGCATCTCGGCCGCGGAGACGTCTTCCTTGTGGGTCGCGATCGTCCACGAGAGGCCGAACGGATCGGTGAACGTGCCGCTGCGATCGCCGTAGAACTGGTCCTTGACCGGCTGCTTGACCTCGCGCCGGCGGCAACCGCCTGCGCAAAACTCCGGTCGACGTCGGGCACGTAGAACATCAGGCTGACCGGCGAGCCGCCGTAGGACTGCACGCTGCGATGCCCCATTTCGGGCGACTCGTCGGCGAGCATGAGTAGCCTTCGCCGATCTTGAGCTCGGCGTGGCCGATCTTGCCGCCCGGGGCGGGAAGGCGCATCACTTCGGTGGCGCCGAACGCCTTCTTGTAGAAATCGATCGCCTTGGCGGCGTCGCGGATAATGAGTAGGACGTGACTCCGGCATAGCCGGCGGGAATTGGCTGAACCATCGAGAATCTCCTTGCCGAGATGAAGGTGGTTCCGAGAACGACCGCGAAGCGACGTCGTGGGCCCCGCTATTTGAACTCGCCGGCGCGAAGCAACCCGACCGCGACGCCCTCGATCGCCATTCGGTGTGCGCAGGATTTACGACAATCGGGTCGAAGTCGGAGTTCTCCGGCAGGAGCACGATTTCGCGGCCGCGCCGCTTCAGGCGCTTGACGGTCACCTCGTCGCCGGCGGCGCCGGACAGGCGCGCGACGACGATCTGACCCGAGCGGGCCTCGGCCGTCCGGTGCACGGCCAGCAAATCGCCATCCAGGATTCCCGCATCCTTCATGCTCATGCCGCGCACGCGCAACAGGTAGTCGGCGCGCGGCGAAAACAAGGCCGGATCGACGCGGTAGTGCGCCTCGACGTTCTCTGCGGCGAGGATCGGATGGCCGGCGGCGACGCGCCCGACCAGGGGCAAAGTGCCCTGGATGGGCGCGCCGGGCACATCCTTCAGCCGCAAGCCGCGCGACGCGCCGGGCAGCAGTTCCAGCGCGCCTTTTTTCGCCAGCGCCTGCAGGTGATCCTCGGCCGAGCTGGCGCTGGAAAAACCCAGCCCGGCCGCGATGTCCGCGCGCGTCGGCGGCATGCCCCGCGACTCGATGAAGCCCGGATCCAGTCGAGGATCTGTTGCTGGCGGGCGGTCAAGCGCGGCGGAGCACCGGTGCCGCGCTGCTGAGGGCTTTGATAGTGGCGCGGGCGCGCAGGCATTGCTTCGACCATACGAATATACGGTACCGTTATTATAACCGGTAATGTCGATGCGTCAAGCGCCACAGCGTGGGCCCGGGGGACTCGTGGGGCCACCTCGAGTCTGCTAGCAAGACCTGCGTTATCATGCCGCTCACGTCATGCACGCTGCAGCGAGCGAACCGATGAGAATTGCAATCCGGCGTTTCGCCGCCTGCCTTGCCGCCTGCTTCCCTGTTGCGCTGCTACTGGCTGGATGCGGCGGGGCGGCGGATCGGGCGGAAGCCGGCGCCGCCCGCGCCGGCCTTCACCGATCCGGTCCTGTACTCGACCGCGCCCAACGCTTCGCTGGCGGGCGCCGCCGAAATCAGCGCGGTCACGCATCACCAGCTCGCAATCAACGGCGCGACACTGAACTACACCGCGACCGCCGGCCATCTGACCGCCCACGATCTGGTGACCGGCGCGCCGGAAGCCTCGTTCTTCTACGTCGCGTACACGCTCGACGGCGCCAACGCGGCGACGCGGCCGGTGACCTTCTTCTACAACGGCGGCCCGGGCTCGGCGACGGTGTGGCTGCACCTGGGCTCGTTCGGGCCCAAGCGCCTCGTCACCGGCGATCCGTCGACCAGCGCGCCGACGCCGTTTCCGCTGGTCGACAACGCGGAGAGCCTGATCGACGTCAGCGACCTGGTGTTCGTCGACGCCGTGGGCACCGGCTTGTCGGAAGCGATCGCGCCCAACGGCAACCAGACCTTCTGGGGCGTCGACGCCGACGCGGCGGTGTTTCGCGATTTCGTCATGCGCTATCTCGCGGCCAACAACCGCAACGCATCGCCCAAGTTCCTGTTCGGCGAGTCCTACGGCACCACCCGCAGCGCGGTGCTGGCCAACCTGCTGGAAAGCGCCGGCGTCGGCCTCAACGGCGTCGTCCTGCAATCGTCGGTGCTCAACTACAACACCAACTGCGGCGTGATCACGGCCACCGTCAGTTGCGCCGGCTACCTGCCCTCGTACGGCGCGGTCGGCGCCTGGTACAACCTCGACAATCCCAACCCGGCGCCGGCCGCGCTGCCGGCGTTCATCGCGCAGATGCGCACCTTCACGACCAGCCAGTACGATCCGGCCGTGACGCGCTTTCCTGGCGCTGGCGACGCCGCCTCCCCCGGCGCTTGCTGCCGCAGCTGGTCAGTACGACCGGCATGTCGCTCGCCGGCTGGCAGTCGCATTTCAATCTCGATCCCGGCTTCTATCAGTCCAATCTGATCCCCGGCACGCTGATCGGCCTCTACGACGCACGGGTCTCGGCGCCGATGGGAAGCCCGCTCGCGAGCGAAGGCGATCCGTCCAGCACCTTCATCAACGCCTCGTTCGTCACGGCGCATCACCACGTACCTGAGTTCCGACCTGCAGTACACCAATCCGTCGAGCTACGTGCTGCTGAGCAACGCGATCAACACCTGGGATTCGGCCACGATGGACAGCGCTGCCGGACACGATCCCCGACCTGGCCGCGGCGCTGGCGCAGAATCCGCAAGCTCAAGGTGCTGTCGGTCAACGGCTACCACGATCTGGTGACGCCGTTTTTCCAGACCGAACGCGACCTCGCCCGCCTGGGTCCAACGCCCAACGTGCAGCTGCGCTTCTACCTCGGTGGACACATGACGTATCTGGACGACGCATCGCGCGCGCTGGAAAAGGCCGACCTGGTGCAGTTCTATCAGAGCGCGATGGCGGCGCCGTGAACACGACGCGCCGAGCGGAGTCCGACGATGCGAGGCCACTCTGCGGTTCGGTCGCCCGCCGCGCTCGCCTTGGCGGCCCCGCGCTGGCGCTCGCGATGGGCGGCGCGTTCCCCGTGTACGCAGCGGCGGCTGAGTCGCCACCCGCGACGATCGAGCGACCGATGCGCGATCCGTGGGTGCCGCCGGAGCTGCGCAAACCGGCGCCGGCGCCGCCGACGCAGGGTGCCGCGTTGCGCGCGCAGGTCGAGCGCAAGCTCAAGGCCGGATTCGACGCCGCCGATGTCAAGCCGCAGCGGAACCGCTGACGCGCGACCAGGCGCGCGCCGCCGGGCTGGGCTACATCGTCAGGCATTTCGACGAAATCGACCGGCAGCGCGCGGGCGCCGTCAGTTTCGATGACGTCAAGCGTTTCCTGCGAGGGCGAGGCGCGCAACTCGACTGACGCGACGGCGCGGTTTCGCGCTCGACGGCCCGGCGCGCAGTCACGCCGGCGCGCGCAATCTCTGGGCGGCGAGCGCGTATCCGCCGGCGGCGCCGTCGATGAAATGGACGTGGTTGCTCTCGGTGATCGACGGCACGATGCAAGTCATGATCGCGGCCGGCTGGCGATGCATGCCGAAGCGCGCGATCTTATCGTGCTGCGCTTTGACCAGGCGCTGCTCGATCCGGTCGGCGAGCGCCGGTGTGCAGTCGAGCGTCATGCGCAGATTGTCGTCGTATTTGCGGAAGTCCGAATTCTCGACGACCTCGCGCCGGTAGATCGCCGGGTCGAATTCACCTACCCGCATGCCGGTCCGCATGACCGCGTACGACAGCAGCGTCCGGTAGAGCACGCGCAGACGCCACAGCAGCAGGCTCTCGCCGCGGCGGCGCGATGTGCGTGTCTCCAGCTCGGCCCCGGGCGGCGGCCAGCTGACGTCCGGCGCGTTGTCGGGGACCGGCCGGGCGACCTCGGGACTTCCTTCGAGCTCGCCGAGCAGCGCTTCGATGACGGCGCGAAACGCAGGGTCGCCGTGCGTTACCGGCATGACGAGCAGCGAAACAATCAGCCCGTGGATCGGCGGAATGTCGTTCCAGCGGCACGATAGCCCGGTCAGATCGGGGCGCTCTCCGGGTGGCGCGGCTTGCAGGGTGAAGCGCCCCGCCTTCATCGCGCGCTCGGCCCAGGCCAGACCGCCCCCCGAGAACATCGCGTACGACACGTGCTTCGATGGCCCGAAGCGCGCGACGCTCGCCGTCAAGCCCTGCTCATTGACGGCTGCCACCGGCACCAGCGCCGTGCGCAGGGTGAGATCGAGCTCGTCGCGCGCCCATGCCGCTGTGGCCGCGAGAACAGCCGACGCGGTCGAGCGGTCGCACGCCGGTACGGCGAAACTCGCGCCGTCGCCGCCGAAAACAAACGGGAACTTGCGGCCTGGAAGTGCGTTGCCGATCCCGGAGATCACCGAGGCGCCTGCGGTGTTCACCGACTTGTAACGGCCTGCAGCGATCGCCTGCGTCGAAGACCGTCGGTAGCCCGATAGCCATTCAGCCGAAGCGCCGGTAGCGCCCGGATCCATGACGCGAGATCCTGGACCACAAGCCGATGCAGGAGTAGTGATCGGGTACGGGGCTACGCAGGGCCGCGCGTGGCCCGGCCGAGACCCGCGCCCGGGGGCCGGGGCGCCGGTGCGCAACCTCCGCGCCGCCAGCGTCTACCCGCCCGCCGGCGGTTTGTAGCAAAATACCCGCGCGCGGCCGGAGCGAGCGTCGGCCGGTCGCGCCGCGACGTACGGGGGAGATCATGCACGAACACGGGGCCGGCGCCGCGCATCCCCACGCTCAGGACGATGGCGATGGACGCAGTCACGACCACGCCGGCTCGGAGCTCTCCGAAATGGAGCTGCGGGTGCGGGCGCTGGAATCGCTGCTGGTGGAAAAAGGCTACGTCGATCCGGCGGCGCTCGACATGCTGATCGAGACCTACGAGACACAAGGTCGGCCCGCGCAACGGCGCGCGCGTCGTGGCCAAGGCATGGACCGATCCCGGATTACCGGCAGTGGCTGCTCGCCGACGCCACCGCGGCGATCGCCTAGCTCGGCTACACGGGCAGGCAGGGCGAGCACATGGTCGCGCTCGAGAATACGCATCGCGTGCACAACATGGTCGTGTGCACGCTGTGCTCGTGCTATCCGTGGTCGGTGCTCGGCCTGCCGCCGGTCTGGTACAAGTCGGCGCCCTATCGTTCGCGCGCCGTCATCGATCCGCGCGGCGTGCTCGCCGATTTCGGCGTGACGCTGGCGGCGGACGTCGAGGTGCGCGTATGGGACTCGACCGCGGAGATCCGTTACCTGGTGTCCCGGAGCGGCCGGCGGGCACCGAAGGCTGGAGCGAGGAGCAACTGGCGGCGCTGGTCACGCGCGACTGCGATGATCGGCACCGGCTTGCCGCAGTCCCGGCGGCCGCGAGCCGGCCATGAACGGCGTGCACGACATGGGCGGCGTGCAGACTTCGGGCCGGTCGTGCCGGAAGCCGACGAGCCGCTGTTTCATGCGCCTGGGAGCGGCGCGCCTTCGCGCTGACGCTGGCGATGGGCGGCGCCGGCCTGTGGAATCTGGACCAGGCGCGCTCGGCACGCGAAAGCCTGCCGCCCGGCCGCAATATCTTGCGAGCAGCTACTACCGGATCTGGGTCGACGGGCTGAGCAAGCTGATGCTCGAGCGCGGGCTGGTCACGCGCGAGGAATTGGAACAGGGCGCGCGATGCGCGAGGCGCGCCGGGAAAGACGTGCGTGCTCCGCCGACAGGGTCGCCGCGGCGCTGGCGCGGGCGCCTCGACCGCGCGCCCGGCGGGCGCCGCGCGCTTTGCGGCCGGCGACGCGTGCGCACGCGCGAGATCAACCCGCCGACACATACCCGCCTGCCGCGGTACGGCAGGGGAAAACGCGGTACGATCGTCACGCTGCACGGCGCGCACGTCTTTCCCGATGCCCACGCGAGCGGCGGCGGCGAAGACCCGCAATGGCTGTATACGGTGCGCTTCGACGGCGCCGAATTGTGGGGGCCGCACACGAGCGCCGCGGCGGTCCACATCGACTGCTGGGAACCGTATCTGGATATGGCATGAATCTACTGCAGTCGGATCGATCGCGCCACGCCTGACGGCGCGCGATCCGTTGCGGACGGCGGGCACGTTGCCCGGCCTGCCCCGCGACGAACCGGTCCGGTGTTCAAGGCGCCCTGGGAAGCGCAGGCGTTCGCGATACCCAGCCTGCACGAGCATGGCGCGTTTAGCTGGAAGGAGTGGACAGAGGCGCTGGCCGAAGTGATCGGCGAACTGCGCCAGCGCGGCGAGCCCGATACCGGCGAGCAATACTACCGGCATTGGCTGACCGCGCTAGAGCGCATCGCGGCGCGCAAGGGGCTGGTCAGCGATGCTTCGCTGCAAACGCGACGCGAGCGATGGGCGGCAGCGGCGCGCGCGACCCGCACGGGCAGCCGATCGGGCTCGACGCTGAACCGGGGAGCGAACGATGACGTCATCCCCGGCAAACGCCGGCGACGCACGACGACGGGAGACTCGTCCGGCCCGCCGCCGCGAATCGCAGCACCGCTGTGCGCTGCGCTCCTGGGGCTGCTGCTGCTGTACGCGGCGGGCTTCGCGCAGACCGAAGCGATCCACAACGGCGCGCACGACGCGCGTCACGCGGCCGGCTTTGCCTGCCACTGAAGCGGACCGAGCATGTTCAAGCGGATCGTCGCCGCGGCGGCCCTGGCCGGAGCCCTGTCGGGCCTGCTGCTGACAGGCGTTCAGCAGATCGAGATCGCGCCGCTGATTCGCAGCGCCGAAGCGCAGGAGGCCGCGAACGCCGCGTCAGGCGTCGACAGCGGCCTTCCGGCACACCAGGCCTGGGAGCCGCGCGATGGCTGGGAGCGGCTGACCGCCACGGCCGTCGCCAACACCGTCCTCGCGACCGCCTACGCGCTGCTGCTCGCCGCGGCGTTGTCGGTGCGTCGGCAGTCCGGCGCTCGCGCGGGCCTCGCCTGGGGATCGCCGGCTACGCGGTGTTCTTTGTCGCGCCGGCGCTGGGCATCGCCCCGCTGCTGCCCGGCAGCGACGCCGCGCCGCTGGCCGATCGCCAGATGTGGTGGGTCGGCGCCGTCAGTTGCTCGGCCGCAGGGCTGTGGCTCACGGCTTTCGCGAAAAGTCCGCTGCCGCGCATCGCCGGCATTGCCCTGTCGTCGCCCCGCATGTCATCGGCGCACCGCAGGCGCCGGCCGGTGCGCCGAACGACGCCGATGCTGCTCGGGAATTCATCCGTGCGACGTATCTGGCCAATGCCGCGCTCTGGCTGGCGCTCGGGACCAGCGTAGCCGTCTTGCTCAGGCCCGGCCATTCGTCCCGCAGCGGCGAAGGCCGGCCGCCGTCCGGCGGTGCCGACTCGACGCGCTAGGCGTACGAGCGCGCGCGGCGACGCCGGTCGATGCTCCAGGGGCCGCCGCCGGCGACGGCGAAATACAGGAACACGAAGCAATAGACGGCGGCAAGCTCGCCGCCGTTGAGGATCGGCAGCAGGTTGCGCGGTCCGTGCGCGAGAAAATAGGCGAAGGCCATCTCGCCCGACAGGATGAATGCCACCGGGCGCGTGAAAAGCCCGACCAGCAGCAACGCGCCTCCGACGAGCTCCAGCACGCCCGCCAGCCCGATCAGGGACATCAGCTGCACGTTGTCGAACGACGCGACATGCGGCACATGCAGCAGCTTGGCCGTGCCGTGCTGCAGGAACAACCCTGCGACGACGATCCGCAACAGGCTTTTCACGCGCTGCGACCAGGTTACGAAAAAGCTCGGGTCCTGATTCATGTGAGGTCCTGCTCCTCTGAATTGTTGGTTTTCAAGGGTGTTCGCCCGCCCTTTGGACAGCGGAACCGCCGGCGGCGTTTCCGCGTTCCTTGCTGGCCGTGGAAAAGGGAGCGCGACCACTCGCGCGCTGCCGCAACTAACGTCGCGCCGGCGTTGTCCATCCCACGACGCATCGTCCGCCAGGGTCCGAGGTCACGATGGCAGAGTTTCCAATACCCGACCAATCGATTTATATCTGGCCAAGTCGAATCATCGGTCCGTTCGCGACGCCATCATGAGCACGCCGCCGTCAGGCCCGCTGCTGCACCCACTCGAAGAGCAGCGCGCCGCGCTGGGCGCGCAGACGTTTCGGCGTTGTTCGCGGCCGACCCCGACCGTTTTCGCGGCTGTCGTCGCGTGGGACGACTGGCTCGTCGACCTGTCGAAGGAGCGCTTGCGCCGCCGATACGCTGCCCTGGTCGCGCATGCGCGGGCGCGACCTGCAGGCTGGATCGCGGCGCT
Organism: uncultured beta proteobacterium; assembly: GCA_963713125.1. Classification (GTDB taxonomy): domain Bacteria; phylum Pseudomonadota; class Gammaproteobacteria; order Burkholderiales; family Casimicrobiaceae; genus PALSA-1003. Next base: position 43,816 of record CAVQKL010000008.1, read on the forward strand.
CTTCGCCGGCGAAAAGATCAACCTGTCGGAAGGCCGGCCGGCGCTGCACACGGCGCTGCGCCAGCAGGATGACACGCCGCTCGTGGTCGACGGCCACGACATCGTCCGCAGATTCGCGCGGCGCAGGCGCGAATGAAGACGCTCGCGGCGCAGATTCGCGGCGGCCTGCGCGTCGGGCGCGACGGGGCGGCCGTCGCGCGTCGTCAACCTCGGGATCGGCGGCTCCGACCTCGGACCGCTGCTCGTCTGCGCGGCGCTCGCCGCACGCGCGCTGGCAGCGCGACCGCAGACGAAGGCGTCGACGTGGCCTTCGTCTCCAACGTCGATCCCGAGCATCTGACGCGCGCGCTGGCCCCGCTCGATCCCGCGACGACGCTGTTCATCGTCACGTCGAAGACGTTCACGACCGGGGAGACGCTCGCCAACGCGCGCGAGCGCGAAGGCGTGGCTCGCCGCGCGCTCGGCGCGGCGGCGCGGTCGGCGCGCATTTCGTCGCGGTCACCGGCAACGCCGAGGCGGCACACGCGTTCGGCGTCGCGCGGCGCCGACGTCCTGCCGCTCTGGGACTGGGTCGGCGGCCGCTACTCGCTGTGGTCGCCGGCCGGGCTGCCGATCGCGATCAAGCTCGGCTGGGACACGCTTCGCCGAACTGCTCGCCGGCGCCGCGAGCGTCGATCGAGCATTTCCGCACGACGCCGCTCGAGCGCAACCTGCCGGTGGTGCTGGCGCTCGCCGGCTGGTGGAATGCGCGCGTACTGCGGCAACCCGAGCGCGTGGTCGTCCCGTATGCGAGGCGCTGGCGCGGCTGCCCGCTTACCTGCAGCAGCTCGTCTCGAAAGCAACGGCAAGCGCGTCGCGCGCGACGGCGGCGCGCTCGCGGCCCGACGCGCCGGCGCTGTGGGGCGAGACCGGGCACCAACGGCCAGCACGCGTTCTTCCAGTGGCTGCATCAGGGCACGCGAGGCGCCGGTCGAGTTCATCGTTCCGGTGCGCGCCACGCATCCGCTCGGCGACCAGCAGTCGCTGCTGGTCGCGAACGCGCTGGCGCAGGCGCAGGCGCTGATGAAGGAGCGCGCGAGGAGGCGTGCGCGCGGAATCCTCGCCAAGGAAGGACCGGTCCCGCGCTCGACGAGGCGGTCGCCGCGCCGCGTTGCCCCGGCAATCGCGCGTCGACGACGATCCTGATGCCGGAGGTCAACGCGCATCGACTGGGGCAGCTGATCGCGCTGTACGAGCACCGGACGTTCGTCGAAGCCGTGCTCTACGGCATCAACCCGTTCGACCAGTTCGGCGTCGAGCTCGGCAAGACGCTCGCCGCGCCGATCGTCGCGCGCTGACGCGTCGGCGACGAGCCGCCCGGCGACCGATGCGTCGACGCGCGGGCTGGTCGCGCACGTGGAGGCGCTCAATCGGCGGCGCTAGGAGCCCGCGAAGCGTAGAGCCGGCGCTGATCGGCCGGCGTCGCGAAAGGCCCGCATCGGGGCGAGGTGGCACCTCGTCGCCGTCGCCTCGCCGCGCGCCGTGACCAGCGCTTTCGCGAGCTCCCACACCGCCGCCGCGTAGAGGCGGCTCCGGTTGTAGCGCGTCAGCACGTAGAAGTTCTGGCACGCGATCCAGTAGCTGCGCCTCGCGCCGTCGCGTCCTTCTCCTCGAGCATCAGCAGCGCCGACCGGATCGGGTGCGAGGTCGCGGCGGCGCAGCGCGGCGCGACGCCGTCGCGCGCCCACGCTTCGAGCGTGCGCCGCTCGCTGATGCCGCCGTCGAGGCGGCGCAGCACCGCGTCGGCGCTGTCCTGCGCGATCGCCGCCGGCAGCAACACCGGCTGGCCGCGCTGCCAGTCGTGACGCGCGAGATAGTTCGCGACGCTGCCGACGATGTCGGCGGGCTCGGCCACAGATCGATGCGCCCGTCGCCATCGAAGTCGACGGCGAAATTCGCGATAGCTGCCCGGCATGAACTGCGGCACGCCGAGCGCGCCGGCGAACGATCCCTTGGGCACGGGCGGCGACATGCCCAGCTCGCGCGCGAGCAGCAGGAACTGCTTCAGCTCGCCGCGAAAGAACGCGGCGCGGCGCGGATAGTCGAACGCGAGCGTCGCAAGCGCGTCGAGCGCGCGATGCTGCCGGTGTTGCGGCCGTAGAACGTCTCGACGCCGATGATCGCGACGATGATCTCGGCGCGGAACGCCGTAGCGCTCCTCGGCGCGCGCGAGCTCGTCGGCGTGCGCATTCCAGTACGCGACGCCCGCCGTCGACGCGCTCCGGCGACAGGAACGGCGGCGCGTACTCGTACCATTTCGGCGGCGCGAGCAGCGGCCGCTGCATCGCCGCGACGATTCGCGGCTGATAGCGCGCCTGCGCAAACGCGCGCGCGAGCGCGCGCGCGGTCGAAGCCGTGCTCCGCGACCATCTCGTCGATGAACGCCCGCACGTCGGCGCGCGCCGCGTAGCCCCGGCGCGGCGCGTCCGGCGCCGCGGCCGCGGGCGCTGGCGCAGCGCAGCGAGCGCAGCAACGGCAGCGCGCGACGCGGCGACGAGCATCGCGAGGACGGAGGCGCGCGGCGAGCGAAATCATCGCAGTCGGTCAAGCTGCAAGGCCGGGCGCGCGAATGTTATCATCGCGCGCCGTCAGCCGGCGTTCATCATCCGCGTTTTCGAAGGCTCCGCCGATGTTATCCGCTGTTCCGCCCGTTCCTGTTCGCGCTCGATCCCGAGACCGCGCACGAGATCGCGTTCGCCGGCCTCGACGCCGCCGCGCGGGTGCGGCATCGCGCAGGCGTTCGCGCCGCGGGTCCCGGCATCGCCGGTCGACGGCGATGGGACTCACGTTCCCCAATCGCGTCGGGCTCGCCGCGGGCCTCGACAAGAACGCCGCGCACATCGACGCGCTCGCCGACGCTCGGCTTCGGCTTCATCGAATGCGGCACCGTCACGCCGCGCGCGCAACCCGGCAATCCGAGGCCGCGCCTCTTCCGGCTGCCCGAGGCCGAGGCGCTGATCAACCGGATGGGCTTCAACAACGACGGCGTCGAGCGGTTCCTCGCCAACGTCGCGCGCGCGCTCGTGGCGGCGGCATCCTCGGCCTCAACATCGGCAAGAATTTCGACACGCCGAACGCGCGCGCCGTCGACGACTACGTCGCCTGCCTGCGCGCGGTCTACGCGCGCGCGTCCTACGTGACCGTCAACATCTCGTCGCCGAACACCAAGGGACTGCGCGAGCTGCAATCCGACGACGCGCTCGCCGCGCTGCTGGCCGCGCTCAAGGCCGAGCAGGCGGCGCTGCGCCGACAGCACGGCAAGTACACGCCGCTCGTCGTGAAGATCGCGCCGGATCTCGCCGCCGCCGGCATCGGCGGCATCGCGAAGCATGCTCGTCCGCGCATCGCGTCGACGGCGTCATCGCGACCAACACGACGGTCGCGCGCGACGCGGTCGGCGGCTGCGCGCACGCCGACGAAGCGGGCGGGCTGTCCGGGCGCGCCGCTGCGCGCGCAGTCGACCGAGGTCATTCGCGCGCTCGCGCAGGCGCTCGACGGCGCGCTGCCGATCATCGGCGTCGGCGGCATCCTGTCCGGCGCCGACGCGAAGGAGAAGATCGACGCGGGCGCGACGCTGGTGCAGATCTACACGGGGCTCATCTATCGCGGACCGGACCTCGTCGCCGAGTGCGCCCAGGCGCTGGCGAACGCGTCGGTACGCCTCGGGGCCGAATCGCGCCTTACGATCTCCGCCATTCTGCCTCCGAATGACCCGTACGAGCGGCACGCCGAGCGCCGCGGCCGCGGCCTGCCGCGTATGGTCGTCGGGTGTCGAACCGCTTCCGCCGCCACTCCCCCCTTCCCCCCCCCTATTGCTCCATCTTCGCCATCATGCTGCCGAACGCGCGGTCGATCAGCGGCTCGGCCTCGACCAGGCGGGCGCGATCGGAGCGGAAGCGCTCGGCGAGCTCTTCGGCGGTCATCGACAGCGCCTTCTGGCCCTGCCGGTTGGTGAACAGATACGTGCCGCGCAGCGGGCTGATCCACGCGAGCTTGGCGAACGCGAGCTGGCCGTTCTCGTCCTCGAACTCGATCCACATGCCGCGCTCGAGGTTCTCGCGATCTCGAGGAACTGGTCGTCGATGACCTCGGGCTTCCTCGACCGGAGCCGGCTCCGCCTGCTCCATCGCGGCGGCGAGCTGCTCGGCCTTCGCCGCCGCCGACGTCGCCGCGGCCTTCCTTCCTCACGGCCTCGGCCTTCGCCTGCTCGGCGACCGCCGCCGTCGGCAGCGGCACCGCCGCGAGGCCGGCTTCACCGCGGCGGCGTGCGCCTCGACGAGGTTCGCCATGAACCGCTCGCGCTCCTCGGGCGGCCAGTTCACGCTCTGCATGCCCGCCGGACATCCGCTTCAGGAGCGATGGCAGCAGCGCCACCAGGTGCCGGCGATCCTCGTTCGTCTTCTTCGGCTGCACGCTCCAGACGAGGTCCTCGAGCGTCGCGACCGCCTGTCCCCACGCCTCGCTCTCCTCGCCCTGTGCAGGTAGAGATGCTCGAGCGGCCGCTGCCAATGGACGCGAAGGAACGACGCCAGGAAATTCGGGATCGGGTACTGCTCGATGCGCCGCTCGATCTCCGGCTTGCGCGACCGACTGGCGATCTGCTGCCGGTCGCTCTGGTTGATCTCCTCGGCGGTCGTCTGGATGTTGCTTCGGCGGCCTTCTCCTCTTCGGCGAGGAACGCTTCGAGGTCTTCGCGCAGCTCGTCGAAGATCGCGAGGTTGTCGGTGAAGCCGTCGAGAATGCGGTGGACGATCGCGTCGATCTTCTTGTAGAGCGGATCGTCCTGGCCCATCACCGGCGACCAGCCGAGCCCGGCTTCGGCGAGCGCGTTGACGAGCAGGCGCGACGGATGCGCCTTCTTGGCGAAGAAGGCGCCGTCCAGCATCGCCGCCTTCAGCACCGGGATCTGCAGCCGCGCGAGCAGCGCCTTGATGCCGTCGGGCAGATCCTTGGTCTCGAAGATGAAGTCGAACAGCATCGCGACCAGCTCGATCGTCATCGACTCGAGCTGGTTCGCCTTCTTGCCGAGCGGGGATTCCTGCAGGTCGCGCAGGACGTTGTGCGTGCCCTGCGGAATGCCCGGAGAACTGGACGAAGGCGCCGCCGCCAGATCGAAGCCGGTCTCGCCGGCCTGCAGGCGCGCGAGGCCCTCGCCCAGCGCGGGCGTCGCGATGATCGGCGCACCCGGGATGTAGCCCGACGGCGTCGGGCAGCGGCCGGAGGGGATGTAGCGCCGCCGGAACGCCGCCTCCCATCTCGATCTGCGGGGAATCGCCGGCGCCTGGCCGTCGAACATGCCGGCGGCTGGCCCGCCCATCGTGCCCGCCGCGGGCACGGCCCCGGGCATCTGCATGCCGCCGCGGCGGATTTCCGGTGCCCCACCCGGCGGCCCCGCGACGACCGCTCGGCCGCGCCGGCGCCGACATGCGCTGCAACATCCGCCATCACGTCGATCTCACCTCCGCGGCCGGCCGGCGCGGCCACGCCGTCGTGCGCTCCCCGGGCCTGCCGTCGCCGCCGTGTCCGCGCCGTGCGGCGCTGCCGCGATATGACGACGGCGTGCGCCCGCGGGCGGCACGACCGCAGCCCGCAGGTGCTTGTTCAGGTCGGCGTAGATGCCGTTGATGTCGGCGAGCGAGGCCTGGTTCAGCTCCTTCAGGATCGCGAACTTGATCCGCCCTCGGCCTTGAGCGATTGAGCGCCTCGGCGAACGAATCGACGATCGCCGCGGGCGCCAGCGGATTCTGCGCCGTCTCGAGATCGGGGTTTCCGAGCAGATGGCCGATCCCGCGATTGAGCGTCTGCAGCTCGTCGTGGCAGATGTTCTCGACGACCCGCGTGATGTTGCCGGTGACAGACGGACTCGTCCATCGCCGAGGTGTCGACCAGCGTGAGCTTTCGGCGTCGACTTCGGAGAAATCGGCCTTGCTCGCGACTTTCCCGGAGATGCCGTCGTTGACGCGCGTGACGCATCCGGCGCTCGAACTCGCCCATCAGCGACGGACGCTCGCTTGAGCGTCGCGCGCGCGTCCAGGGACACTGCTGCTCGTCGCGCACGTCGGTGCGCCCGGCGCGCGTCCATCAGCATGTCGGACACCGGTCCATCAGCGTCGTGAACGCGAGCAGCAGCCGATGGATGGCGAGATCCCGGCAGTCGGCCAGGATCTTCGACATCTCGCGCGACACGGGCCGTCGGGCGGCCGCGGTGGTCGGTGTCGTTCATCGCGTTCACGCGTTGCGGTCTCTCGCTGCCGTCCGCCGCCTAGCCGGACGGCGGAAGTTGCGGCGCTTATTGCGCCTCCGCCCGGCTCCCCGGAGCTAGAAAGTCCCGGACGAAAATCCGCTAAGTTACTGTAGCACGGGCGGATTCCGCTGCCAAGCGAAAAAAATCTATCGGCGCATGAGGTCGGCCCAGGCCCGTTCCACCCGCTTATATGACACCGGAAACGGGGTCTTGAGCTCCTGGGCGAACAGCGAGACCGAAAGCTCCTCCAGGAGCCAGCGAAAGGCCTCGAGCGCCGGGCTCGACGCGCCGGCCGGCGCGGTTGCGCTCGACCCGTTCCCGGTAGCGCTGCCACCATCGGCCATGGTCCGCCGCATGGCGGGCGTCGCGGGCGGGGTTTCGACGAATTTGGCGACGGCGGTCGAGCGCCTTCAGGTAGCGCGGCAGGTGGCCCAACTGCGCCCAGGGCGTCGCCTCGAAGAATCCCGGATAGACGAGCGCGTCGCGCGCGCGCGCGGATCTCGGCGCGCGAGCCGCGCCTGCGCCGGCGGCAACGCCGGCGAGCCGTTGCGTCAGCGCTAGATGCTCCGGCGCGATCGCCGCCAGGAGCCGGAAGGCGCCTTCGGCGACCGCCGGCAGCCGTGTGCGCGCGCGCTTCAACTGCTCGGCGAACGCCGTTTCCGAGCGCGGCAGCGGATCGTCGCCGACGAACGCGCGATCGGCGACGGCGGCGAGCACGTCGGCCAGCAGCGCGATCGGTCGGAATCGCCGTCTTGAGCTGCAGCGCCGCCTGCGCGAACCCGGGCGCGTCCTTTTCCTACGCTGCGAGCGCCTCCTTGCAGCGCGATGCCGGATCAGCCGCACGACGCCGGCGCGCGTCGACGCCTCGCGCCGCTCGCGCGTGTCGGAGAGCGCGATGCGACACCGCTGTCGCCGTCGTCGACGAGCGCCGGATAGCCGGTGATCCGCGGTCCGTCGCCTCGCGCGTCAGCGTCTCGGGCAGGTCGCCGAAATCCCAGCGCCGGAGTGCCGCGCCGCTCGAATGCGGGCCCCGCGTGCCGCGAACGACAGCTGCGCGGCTTCGCCGAGCTGCGCGCGCAGCGCCGCCAGGTCGCGGCCGCTGCGCGAGCTCCTTCCCGCCGGCATCGACGACGCGCACGTTGACCGCGAGATGCGGCGGCAGCGCAGCGCCGTCCCAGACATCGGCCGGCAGCGGCTCGCGCAGGCGCGCCGCGAGCCACGCGCGCAGCGCGTCGGCGAAGCTGCCGCCTGCGCCCGGAGGACGACCGCCTCGAGAAACGCGGTGACGCGTCGGGCAGCGGCGTCAGCCGATTGCGCGACGCCTTCGGCAAGCGCCTTCAGAGAGCAGCCGACCTTTTCGCGGATCATCCCGGGCACGAGCCACGAGAGGCGCGCGGCATCGACCTGGTTGAGCAGCGCGAGCGGCACCGTGAGCGTCAGCCCATCGAGCGGGATGACCCGGCGCGAAGCGGTACTCGAGCGGCAGCGTCCGCGCCCGCCATCGCGATCGACTCCGGGAACAGCTCCTCGGTCACCTGCGCCGCGGCGTGCCGCATCAGCGCCTCGCGCGTCAGGAACAGGAGCCGCGGGTCGGCGCGCTCGGCGCCCTCGCGCCAGCGCTCGAACGTCACGCGCGAATGGATGCCGCGCGGACGCGCTCCGCGTAGAACGCGGCGATCGCCTCGTCGTCGACCAGCACGTCCTGCCGCCGGGCCTTGTGCTCGAGCTCCGCGACTTCGGCGACGAGCGCCGGTTGTGCGCGAGGAACGCGCCCTTCGTCGCGAGTGCGCCGGGGACGAGCGCCTCGCGGATGAAGACGCTCGCGCGCCGCCTCCGGATCGATCGGCGCCGTACGACACGCGGCGCCGCGCCACCAGCGTCAGGCCGTAGAGCTGCACGCGCTCGCTCGCGACGACCTCGCCGCGATCCGCGTCCCAGCGCGGCTCGAAATAGTCGCGCGTCGACCCGGTCGCCGGCGACCGCCTCGATCCATTCGGCTCGATCTTCGCCGCGCAGCGCGCGTAGAGGCGCGAGGTCTCGACCAGCTCGGCCGCGAGCACCCATTTCGGCGCCTTTCTTGGCGAGCCCGAGCCCGGGATGCAGATGGAAGCGGAGTGCCGCGCGCGCCGAGATAGTCGCTCGTCGCCGTCGGTGTCCTTGGCAGCCGATGTTGCCGAGGAGCCCGGCGAGCAGCGCTTGGTGGATCGTCCGATAGCGCGCCGCGTCGATCGTCGCCGGCAGCGCTCGGCTCCACTTCCAGCCCTGCTCCGCGATCTCGGCCGCGAGCTGCGCGTGCACGTCGCGCCATTCGCGCAGCCGCAGGTACGACACGAAATGCGCGCGGCACTGCGTCGACGAGCCGCCGATGCGAAAGCTTCTCTGCCGAGCGCGCGCCGAAGAATTCCCACAGCGCGAGGAGCGACAGGAAGTCGGAGCGCTCGTCGCGAAAGATGAGATGCGCCTGGTCGGCCGCCTGCTGCTTCGCGAGCGGCCGGTCGCGCGGATCGGGCACCGACAGCGCGCTCGCGATGACCAGCACCTCGGCGAGGCAGCCGGCCTCGCGCGCGGCGAGCACCATGCGCCCGACGCGCGGATCGACCGGCAGCCGCGCGAGCTCGCGGCCGAGCGGCGTCAGCGCGCGCTGCGCGTCGACCGCGGAGAGCTCCTGCAGCAGCTGGTAGCCGTCGGCGATCGCGCGCGGCGACGGCGCCTCGAGGAACGGGAACGCGTCGACCGCCGACAGGCCGAGCGCGGCCATGCGCAGGATCACCGCGGCGAGCGACGAGCGCAGGATCTCGGGATCGGTGTATGGCGGCCGCGCCGCGAAATCGTCCTCGCCGTAGAGGCGCACGCAGATGCCGGCGGCGACGCGGCCGCAGCGGCCCGCGCGCTGGTTGGCCGCCGCCTGCGAGATCTTCTCGATCTGCAGCAGCGTCGTCTTGTTGCGCAGCGAATAGCGCTTGACGCGCGCCAGGCCCGAGTCGATCACGTAGCGGATGCCCGGCACCGTGAGCGAAGTTTCGGCGACGTTGGTCGCGAGCACGATCCGGCGGCCGCGCGACGGCGCGAACACGCGCTGCTGCTCGGCGACGGACAGGCGCGCGTACAGCGGCAGGATCTCGACGCGCGGACGCATACGGGCGGCGCGCGAGGCCCTTCGCCAGCAGGTCCGCGGTCTCGCGAATCTCGCGCTCGCCCGGCAGGAACACGAGGATGTCGCCCGGCGCCTTCGCGCCAGAGATCCTCGGTCGCGGCGACGATCGCGTCCTCGAGCTCTTCCTCGTCGTCGGCCTCGTCGCCTCGCGCCGTCGTCAGCGGCCGGTAGCGGATCTCGACCGGGAAGACGCGGCCCGACACCTCGATCACCGGCGCCGGCTGCTCCGCGCGTGCCGAAGTGGCGCGCGAAGCGCTCCGCGTCGAGCGTCGCCGAGGTGACGATCACCTTGAGGTCGGGCCGCTGCGGCAGCAGCTGCTTGAGGTAGCCCAGCAGGAAATCGATGTTGAGGCTGCGCTCGTGCGCCTCGTCGACGATGATCGTGTCGTAGGCGGCGAGCGAGCGGATCGCCCTGCGTCTCGGCGAGCAGGATGCCGTCGGTCATCAGCTTGACGTACGCGTCGGGCTTCGTGTGGTCGGTGAAGCGCACCTTGTAGCCGACGGCGTCGCCGCAGCTCGGTGCCGAGCTCCTGCGCGATCCGCGCCGCGACCGCGCGCGCGGCGATGCGCCGCGGCTGCGTGTGGCCGATCAGGCCGCGCGTCGCCGCGCCCGAGCGCGAGGCAGATCTTCGGCAGCTGCGTCGTCTTGCCCGAGCCCGTTTCGCCGCAGACGATGACGACCGGATGGTCGCGGATCGCGGCGGCGATTTCGTCGGCGCGCTGCGCGACCGGCAGCTCCGGCGGATAGGCGATCGCGGGCCGGCGCGCGCGCGCGCTCGGCCTTGGCGATCGAGCGCGCGAGCGCCCGTCCAGCCGCTCCCACTCGGCGGCCGGCGCGCCGCGCGCGCGCGCTCGATCCGCCGCGCGAGCGCGACCGCGTCGGCAGCCATCGCCAGCGCGAGCTGCGCGAGCGAGCGGGCGGCGGGTGACGGCGCGGACATGCGGCGGCGAGCGGCGAACCGGTTGCGAGGCGCGCGGGACACCGGCCGAGGAAAGCCGGTGCGGCGTCCGTCGCGGCGGGCGCGGATTCTACCCCGCCGCTGCACACGGGGTTATGATCCGCCCCATTCGCGGACGGCGGCCGATCCCGCTCCGCCGCCTGACACCGCGATCCGACGAGGAGACGCCATGACGCATTCCCGCCCGCACGCACCGCGCTCGCCGCTGCACTCGCCGCCGCGGCATCGCGCACCCACGCCTCGCCCCGACGCCAAGACGCTGCGCTGGGCCGGCCGCGGCGACATGCAGACGACCGACCCGCATTCGCAGAACGAGAACCTCACCAACAACATCAACAGCTCATCTACGAATTCCTGATCGTGCGCGACAAGAAGCTCGGGCTGCAAGCCGGCGCTCGCCGAATCATGGACGCAGATCAACCCGACGACGTGGCGCTTCAAGCTGCGCCCGGGCGTCAAGTTCCACGACGGCACGCCGTTCACCGCCGACGACGTCGTGTTCAGCTTCGAGCGCGCGCGCGCCGAAACCTCGCAGCTCGCGTCTACGCCAACGCCTCCGGCATCCCGAAGAAGATCGACGACTTCACCGTCGAATTCACGACCAGCGGCCCCAACCCGGTCGAGCTCGAGCACATCGACACGATCAACATCATGTGCAAGGCCTGGTGCGAGAAGAACCGCGCCACCGAAGCCGCAGAACTATTCGGCGAAGGAAGACATGATCACGGCGCACCAGGCCAACGGCACCGGTCCCTACATGCTGAAGCCGCGCCAGCCCGACGTGAAGACGGTGCTGATGAAGAACCCGAACTGGTGGGGAATCGGGGAGGCCGCTTCGAAGGCAAAAAAAAAAAAAAAAAAAAAAAAAAAAAAAAAAAAAAAAAAAAAAAAAAAAAAAAAAAAAAAAAAAAAAAAAAAAAAAAAAAAAAAAAAAAAAAAAAAAAAAAAAAAAAAAAAAAAAAAAAAAAAAAAAAAAAAAAAAAAAAAAAAAAAAAAAAAAAAAAAAAAAAAAAAAAAAAAAGGGTCGGCACGCTCTACGAACGCTCTCATATCCCGCTCCATAAGTGGCTGTACGCGACTTATTTGCTTTGCTCGTCAAAGAAGGGCATGAGCGCCCATCAGCTGCACCGCACGCTTGGGATCACCTACAAGTCGGCATGGTTCATGGCCCATCGCATCCGTGAGAAAAGGCGCCCGCTGAAAGCTTCCCCGATGGGTCAAGGCGGCGCCGGCAGTGGAGATTGATGAAACTTATATCGGCCCCGAGCGGCGCAGTCCAAGCCAAATCGGGCCGTCGCAAAGGCAGCGCGCCTGTCGCTGGTTGAGGGCGACAGCGGGCGTAAGGCTAGCACGTTCGACGCAGACGGCAGCCAACACGCTGGTGCCGATCCTTCAAGAAAAACATAGCACGCGAGGCCCGTATCCTGCACGGACGGCGATGCGCACATCACATTCAGCCGCGGCCTTTGCCGATCATGAGACCGTCGACCATGGCCGCAAGGAATACGTGCGCCTGCGATCAGCACAGCCCACACGCAACACGATCGAAGGCTTCTTCTCGATATTCAAGCGTGGCATGAGAGGCACGTATCAGCACTGCGGTGAGCAGCACTTGCAGCGTTACCTAGCCGATTCGATTTCCGATATAGCGAGCGCGCCAAGCTCGGCGTGAATGATTGGGAGCGTGCTGACAAAGCCTTAAGGGTATTAGCGGAAAGCGTCTGACGTATCGGCGGATTGGTACACGCCAAGCATAAGCTGCGCTTGGCTCTGCTCTGTTCACTGCGTCAAATACTACTTCAAAAAAGTATCCGTGGGCGCGATATTGAGATGAATGCCTGTCCGATATTACTGCATCAAGGGTGAAGTTGCGGCGGGCTGAATCTCATTGCTGGAGCTGAGAAAAGAGATCATGCGTTTCTTAGCAGCAACCGTTTAAGGCTGTTGTGCGCACGGAGAATGCCCAAAACCAGCGAATAACATTAGCGTTCGCAGATGATTCCAAAGAATTGTCCGCCATCATCGGTGACGTTATCCACATCTGAGCGTCGCTTGATCTCGTGGCAGTGGACTGCGAGGCTTGAACGGGCAGAGTGACGACGAGTATTTCTGTCTGTCGTGGAGCGGCCGACCTGGATGAAGCTATCAAGCACGGCATATGGATCGCGCCGGGCATACGTGGTCGATTTGATTAGGACATGAGACCGTATAAGGCGCGGTATGAATGCTCCGCGCGATTCACGATATGGACATCGAGACAAGCATCAAATGCTCACACCATTGCCAACGCGCAAATTTGGAAAGGTTTTTTGGGGTCATCTGACTGGCATCTCCTTCTGGGGGCGGCCAATTTTTTGGCCCCGTCCAAGAAGGATTTACGCCGTTCATATTTCCCATGATCCAAGCTTAAAGTTGGGCAGAATTAAAGCTAATATGTTTTAACGCTTTCCCCTCGATCCGCTTGGCGGGCAGAGATTGTCAAACGCTCATGACCTCTGCGAGCTTGTCGCGGGCTTATTGATTGTTCGAAGACGCTCTGCCACACTAAGTCGAGCCCATCCAGCGTCGCTGAGTAACGTGCTCGTCGTCTTGTTGCTTTGCGGGCAACCACGGCTATACTCCAACCGTGGACGAGACAACAAAGCCACCGCGCAAGTCATCCATTCGAGACTGTCGTGCGGCGTATGCTGAATACGCCACCGACTCCGTACACCCCGAAGAACAGCGCAAAAAGAAGCCCGCCAAGCGCGTCGGCTAAGTAGCCGACCGCCGGGCGAGCCCCGGCCTGTCCTGGCTGAAAGTCTGACTCGCCCTTGGTGCTACGTCAAACAGATAATCGCAGTCGACGAGGTCATCTACACGCCGATCGTCTCCGACGCGACGCGGGTCGCCGCGCTGCATCTCGGGCGAGGTCGACCTCGTCAACGATCCGCCGCCGCAGGACGTGCCGCGCCTCGCGCAGACGCCCGGCATCAAGGTGCTCGAAGGCACCGAGAACCGCATCGTGTTCATCGGGATGGACCAGGCGCGCGACGAGCTCCTCTACTCCAGCGTCAAGGGCAAGAATCCGTTCAAGGACAAGCGCGTCCGCCAGGCGCTCTACCAGGCGATCGACATCGAGGCGATCAAGAAGAACACGATGCGCGGCCTGTCGCAGCCGTCGGGCGCGATGCTGCCGTCGCCGCTGCAGACGACGCCCGGAGATCGAGAAGCGCCTGCCGTTCGACAAGGCGGCGCGAAGAAGCTGCTGGCCGACGCCGGCTACCCGAACGGCTTCGAGGTGACGCTCGACTGCCCGAACAACCGCTACGTCAACGACGAGAAGATCTGCCAGGCGCTGGCCGCGATGTGGGCCAGATCGGCGTCACGACCAAGGTCAACGCGATGCCGCGCGCGAAGTATTTCCCCAAGCTCGAGAAGACTCGACACGAGCCTGTACATGCTGGGCTGGGGCGGCGCCACGACCGACGCGATCTTCATCCTGCAGCCGGTGCTGTCGACGCTACAGCGGCAAGGGCGACGGCGACTACAACTACGGCCGCTACACCAACGCGAAGCTCGACGAGCTGATCGCCGAAGATCAAGGCCGACATGGATGCCCGAGAGCGCCTGCACGAGATCCACGAGGCGCTGCTCGCGCACAACGCCGAGATCAACCATCTCCGCTGCACCGGCAGGTGATCCCGTGGGCGACGCGCAGCAACGTCACCGCGGTGCACCGCGCCGACAACAACGTGATCCCGTACTGGGTGACGATCCAGTAGCCGCGCGCGCGGCCGGCTTCAGCCGGCCGCCGCGGGGCGGCTGGCGCCGCGCGGCGTGTTCGACGCGCAGCAGATAGCGCGTCAAGCCCCACGCGACGGCGAGCGTTGCCGCGATCTCCAGCGCCGCGTAGAACGCTCCGGCGACGGTGCCCTTGAGCATCGCGTTGCTGACGATCCGCACGATCGCGTCGGCAGCGACGAACGCGGGGACCAGCCGGAGATCGAAGCGCAGGACCGTGGCGAAGAGCAACGTGTACAGCGCGCCGCCGACCAGTCCGGCGACGACGATCGCCAGCCAGTCCTCGCGCCGTGAGCGCCGCCAGCGCGCCGGTCGCGATCGTCAGCGCTGCGTAGACCAGCCAGCGGCGGCGCCGCCAGCCGCCGGTCCAGCGCTCCAGCCAATGCAAGGCGATCACGGTCACCGCAACGCCGAGAATGGGTGCGGCGATCGACCTGACCAGCGGCGTCGAGCCACGGCAGCCATGCGTTCTCGATCGTATAGCGCGCGAAGCGCGGGAAATCCTGCCGTCGCCACCGCGCCGGCCAGGCTTTCCACGCCGGCGACGAAAAAACCTGCGCTCGCCCCGCGCAGCCATAAGCGCGCGATGCCGGCTTCGGGCGCGGAATGCTCGCGCGCCGCCCAGACGGCGACGCCGGCCAGCAGGCTCGCGAGCAGCGCCAGCGGGATCGTCGAAAAGGCGACGCTGGCCGCGGCCAGCGCAACCTGCGGCGCCAGCGGCTCCGCCGTCCTGAGCTGCATCGCCACGACGGGCCATGCGTTGATGCCGCCGAGCAATGCTGCTCCGCCGACGACGCACAGGGTAAGCCAGAAGGCGCGCTTGTCGAAGTGCCCGCGGCTCCAGGCAATGATGGTCGCGATGATTGCGGCCAGCGCCGCAACGATCACCGCCAGGATCACCGCGTTTTTCGCGAGGCTCAATCGTCCCGCGCGCTGGCGCTCGGCGCGCTGCCAGACCTCCGGGACGAAGACATAGCGCCCGGAGCCGGCGATCTCGTCGCCGGCGATCGCGACGATCACGCGCGCCTCGCCGCCCTTGCCGACGTCGACGCCCGGATCGGCGTCCAGGTGAATTGCCAGTCGGCGCGGGCCGGGCGCTCCTGCTCGTCGGCCGACACCTCGCGCAACGCCGCGGGGTCGAGGCCGAAGCGCTGGCGGACCTCCTGCTGCGCCAGCGTGCGCGCCTGCTCGCGCGACAACCTGGCCCCCGGCCTGCTTTTCGGGCAGCTGGTGGCGAACCTGGCGCACCTTGCCGTCGCCCGCGATCGTAACGCGCCACTCCTCGGCGCGGTCCGCGACGTCCCCGCTGTCGAAGCGCGCATAGCGGACGTCCCACAGCGGCGGCGCCAGCCAGTTGCCGATCGAGCTTCGCGTACGCATCGCGTCCCGCTTCGCGCCAGACGAACTTGTGCCATTGCGCATGCGGAGGCATCGTCGGCGACCAGCCGCGCCACCGCGAAAGCGCTTCCAGCCATCGCCGGGATGCACGCCGCGCGCCTCGAGGGCGGCGTCGGCGGCGGCCTCCGCCGCTCCGCGGTCGATCGGCGAGCGGCGGGGTGTCGCGTTTGCAGACCGCCGCCCAGCGCCACGGCGAGCAGCCCGGCGAGGCCGAGCCAGGGCAGCGCGCGTTGCATGCGCGCGGTCCATGCGCCGGCCGCTGCGCGGCCGCGCAGCAGCGCCGGCGGCCTGCGGCGCATCCGCCGGCTGCCACGCGCCGTTGCGCAGAGCGCCGGGCAGCGTGAGCCACGCCCCGACGCGGACGCGGCGAGCGAGCACGATCGCCAGCGGCACGAGTCCGGCCACGATCACCAGCGACTGGTTGATGCGTGCCGCCCGGGCCTTCGACCAGGAACACCGGGATCGACATCAGCGTAAGGTCGAACACCGCGTGCAGGATCACCGTCGTCAGGAGCCCGAAGCGAAGGAAGATGAGTCCCCAGACGAACGCCGGGCCGACGAGCTCGACCAGCCGCGAGTACGACGGAAAGCCCGGATAGTTGGCGTGCGCCGCGCCGAAGACGACCGCCTGCAGCACCAGCGCGATCGCGATGAACAGCTTGCGATGGCCGAAACGATAGCCGAGCAGCGCGGCGATCGACAACGGCACCGCGCGAAACAGGCATTCCTCCATGAAGCCCGCCTGCAAGGCCATGCCGATCGGCGCCAGCGCGGGCAAGCGCGCTGCCCAGGATGTTGGGATCGGTCAGCGATTCCGACGGCTGCCACCAGCCGAAGTAGCGGTTGGTGACGAAATAGAATGCGGCGATCAGCGCGAGCTCGATCGGCACCGAGAGATAGCCCGCGACCGTGCGGCCGAGCACCGCCGCCGACGGCGCGGCCGCGCGCGACCACAGGCGCCACAACTGCGGATGCTGCGGAAACGCTCGGCGCGACAGGCTTTCCGCCGCCATGAACACCAGCGCCCAGCGCCAGCCCGCCACCGACCAGCACCAGCACCGCCAGCGCGAACTGCTGTCCCCAGAACACCCATACCGGTTGCGCGGTGTCGAAACCGAACCAGGCCTGCGGCGCATTGGCGACGAGTGCGAGCGCATTCAGGCCGGCCACGACCGCGCCGGCGACGAGCGCCGGCCACCAGATCAGCGCGCGCCGGCGCAACAGCCACAGCACGCCGAGTATGCAGCCACCGATCCCGTACAGCGCGCCGGCCGACATGCCGGCGACTTGCGCGATCGCGTTATTGGCGAAGCGCATTTCCTGGAACCGCCGCTCGAAGGCTTCGGGCACGTGGACCGAATGCGTGACCTCGACCAGCCGGTCGCCGGCAACACCGAGCCGCAGGCGGTAGCGGCCGTCTCCGAGCTGCTCTTGCTCGCGTTCGTAGACGAAGCTGTGGTCGATGCGGCCGTTGGGCAACTGCACCTGCGATTGCTCGAGCAGCTTGTACGGCGCGAAGTCGACCGCCCAATCGGTGCGCGCGCGCTCTTCGGCAATCGAGCGCGCGGCCGCCGCATCCAGCGCCGCACCCGCCTCGGCCTCCGGCACCTTGCGGGCGAAGCCGTACGGCGTGCCGTCGGGGCGAAAGCGCACATGCGCCTCGGCGGTCTCGCCGGGTTTGAACAGCCGAACTTCCCACCAGTAGGGCGAATAGAGCTTGCCCGCGATCATCGCGGCAAACGCGGGCTTGCCGCCCGCGTCGAGCTCGACGAAATTCTGCGTCGCGCCGTCGTGGGCGAACAGCACCGCGCTCTGGGCCCCGGGCGGCGCCAGGTCGAGACGATCGGCGATCGCCGCAGCTTGCGCCAGCGCTTCGCCGCGCGTCATCTTGACGTCGAGATTGACCATTGGCAGCGCCGCCGGGAAATAGCGCCATGCAAACGCGGCGGACAGTGCCGACACGACCGCGAAGGCGATCCAGAATGCGGGTTTGCGGGTGATTTCGTTCATGGTTTCGTTCCGCGCGGCGTGCGGCGGCAGCGGAGCGACCCTACTCGACGGCCTTGACCATATCCTCGACGACCTTCTTGGCGTCGCCGAACACCATCATCGTCTTGTCCATGTAGAACAGCGGATTGTCGAGGCCGGCATAGCCGGACGCCATCGAGCGCTTGTTGACGATGACGGTCTTGCGCCTTGTACGCCTCGATGATCGGCATGCCGTAGATCGGGCTGCCCTTCTGTTCGGCGAGCGGATTGACGACGTCGTTGGCGCCGAGGATCAGCGCCACGTCGGCCTGCGCGAACTCGCTGTTGATGTCCTCCATCTCGAACACCTGGTCGTACGGCACCTCGGCCTCGGCCAGCAGCACGTTCATGTGCCCGGGCATGCGCCCCGCGACCGGGTGGATCGCGTACTTGACGTTGACGCCCTTGGCGGTCAGCTTCGCCGCCAGCTCCTTGACCGCGTGCTGCGCGCGCGCCACCGCGAGGCCGTAGCCAGGCACGATGATCACCGTATCCGCATTCGACAGCAGGAACGCGGCGTCGTCGGGACTGCCGCTCTTGACCGGCTTCTTCTCGCCGGCCGCTTGCGCGTCGGCGGTTTCGCCGCCGAAGCCGCCGAGGATGACGCTGACGAACGAGCGGTTCATCGCCTTGCACATGATGTAGGAAAGGATCGCGCCCGAGGACCCGACCAGCGAGCCGGCGATGATCAGCATCGGGTTGTCGAGCGAGAAGCCGATGCCTGCGGCGGCCCAGCCGGAATAGCTGTTGAGCATCGAGATCACCACCGGCATGTCGGCCCCGCCGATCGGAATGATCAGCAGGAAGCCGAGCAGGAACGCGAGCGCGGTCATGATCACGAACGGCGTCCAGTGCGCCTCCGGCGGCGAGTCGCAGAACCAGATGCCGAAGGCGATCATGGCTATGCCGATCGCCAGGTTGACGTAGTGCTGGCCCTTGAACACGACCGGCGCGCTGCGGATCCGTCCCGACAGCTTGCCGAACGCGATCACCGATCCCGAAAACGTGATCGCGCCGATGAACGTGCCGATGAAGAGCTCGAGCTTGTGCCCGAAGGTGATCGGTGCGTCGAGTCCCAACGCCTGCGGGTTGTTCACCGCGGCAATCGCGATCAGCACCGCGGCCAGGCCGACCAGCGAGTGCATCGCCGCGACCAGCTCGGGCATCTGGGTCATCTGCACGCGCCGCGCGACGATCGCACCGAGCACGCCGCCGACCGCCATGCCGCCGAGGATCGGCAGCACGTGCTTGCTGTGCGAATAGACCAGCGCCAGCGTGACCAGCAGCGCGATCGCCATGCCGGCCATGCCGAAGACGTTGCCGCGCCGCGCGGTGCGCGGGCCCGACAGCCCCTTGAGCGCGAGGATGAAGCAGACTGCGGCGACCAGGTACCACAGCGCGACGTGGTTGGCGCTCATGGGTTCTGCCTATTCCTTCGCCGCTGCCGCCGCGTTCCTTCTTCCTGAACATGTCGAGCATCCGCTGCGTGACCAGGAAGCCGCCGAACACGTTGATCGACGCCAGCGTCACCGCGACCACGCCGAGCCAGCCGCCCCAAGTCCAGGTCGGCGGCACCCGCCGCCAGCATCGCGCCGACGAGGATGATGCTCGAGATCGCGTTGGTCACGCGACATCAGCGGCGTGTGCAGCGCCGGCGTCACGTTCCAGACGACGTGGTAGCCGACGAAGATCGCCAGCACGAAGACGATCAGGTTGATGACGATCGGATCGACGCCTGCTGTCATGGTTTCTCTCTTTCCCTCATCGACATGTGGCCGCGACCTATGCTCTCGGCACGACCTGCCCGTTCGCGCACACCAGCGTCGCCTTGATGATCTCGTCGTCGGCGGGCACCGCGAACTCGCCGGTCTTCGCGTTCAGCGACAAGGCGAGAAAGTTGAGCACGTTGCGCGCGTACAGCGCGCTCGCGTCCGCCGGCACCAGCGCCGGCAGGTTGGCCAGGCCGACCAGCTTGACGCCGTTCTTGACGACGATCCTGCCGAGCTCCGAGCCTTCGACGTTGCCGCCCTGCTCGACCGCGAGATCGACGACGACCGCGCCGGGCTTCATCGCCGCGACGGTGCTCGGCCTTGATCAGCTTCGGCGCCGGGCGGCCCGGGATCAGCGCCGTGGTGATCACGATGTCGACGGCTTGCAGCGCTCGCTGATGATGCCCGCCTGCCGCGCCATCCACTCCGGCGGCATCGGCCGCGCGTAGCCGCCGACGCCCTCGCGCGATCTTGCGCTCCTCGTCGTTGGCGTACGGGACGTCGACCCACTTCGCCCCGAGCGACTCGACCTGGTCCTTCACCGACGGGCGCACGTCGGAGGCTTCGATCACCGCGCCCAGCCGCTTTGCGGTGGCGATCGCCTGCAGGCCGGCGACGCCGACGCCGAGGATCAGGACGCGCGCGGCCTTCACCGTGCCGGCGGCGGTCATCAGCATCGGCATGAAGCGACCGTACTCGTCGGCGGCGACGATCACCGCCTTGTAGCCGGCGATGTTGGCCTGCGACGAGAGCACGTCCATCGATTGCGCGCGCGAGATGCGCGGCAGCCATTCGAGCGCGAAGCCGCTGACGCCGGCCTGCGCGTACGATGCAACCGCGGCGGCGTCGAACGGATCGAGCAGGCCGACCAGCAGCGCGCCGCGCTTGAGCCGCGGCAGCTCGTCGGCGGACGGCCCGCGCACCTTGAGCACGATGTCCGCGCCGAGCGCTTCGGCGGCGCCGGCGATGCGTGCGCCGGCGCCCTGGTAGTCGGCATCCGGCATGCTCGACGCGCCACCCGCGCCGGTCTCGACGATGATGTCGTGCTTGCCGCTGGCGGCGAGTTTCTTGACCGTCTCGGGCGTTGCCGCGACGCGCGTCTCGCCGACGCGGGTTTCACGCGGAATGCCGATAATCATGGTGGGCGTCCCCTGCGGCGGTGATCCATTTCCTGCCCGCTATGTTGCCACAAATATTGCTCGATTCGCCTGTGGCCGTCGTGCGCACGCGGCGCATCCGGCACGAATCGCATTCGCGCGACCGCTGCTATCCGATCGCGGCGGCGATCGCCTTGCCCAGCATCTGCGTCGTCGCCTTGCCGCCGAGGTCGGGCGTGCGCGGCGCCGACGCGATCGGCCAGCGTCGCCTCGATCGCGCGCACGATCGCCGCCGCCGCGTCGGCGTGGCCGAGGTGATCGAGCATCATCGCGCCCGACCAGATCTGCCCGATCGGATTGGCGATGCCCTTGCCGGCGATGTCCGGCGCCGAGCCGTGGACCGGCTCGAACATCGACGGAAAGTCGCGCTCGGGATTGATGTTGGCCGACGGCGCGATGCCGATGGTGCCGCACACCGCCGGCCCGAGGTCGGACAGGATGTCGCCGAACAGGTTCGAGCCGACCACCACGTCGAACCAGTCGGGATGCTGGACGAAATGCGCGCTCAGGATGTCGATGTGGAACTGGTCGGTGCGAATGTCCGGATACTGCGCGGCCATCGCGCGAAAGCGCTCGTCCCAGTACGGCATGGTGATCGAGATGCCGTTCGACTTGGTCGCCGAGGTGACGTGCTTCGCCGGACGCGTCTCTCGCCAGCTCGAACGCGTAGCGCATGATGCGGTCGACGCCCTTGCGGGTGAAGATCGTCTGCTGGAACACGATCTCGCGCTCGGTGCCTTCGAACATGCGGCCGCCGACCGACGAGTATTCGCCTTCGGTGTTCTCGCGCACCACGACGAAATCGATGTCGCCGGGTCTGCGACCGGCGAGCGGCGTCGGAATGCCGGGCATCAGCCGGCACGGCCGCAGGTTGACGTACTGATCGAAGTGGCGCCGCAACTGGATCAGCGAGCCCCAGAGCGAGACGTGATCGGGCACGGTCGCCGGCCAGCCGACCGCGCCGAAGAAGATCGCGTCGTGCCGCCCGATCTGCGCGATCCAGTCCTCGGGCATCATCCGGCCGTGCTTCGCGTAGTAGTCGCAGCTCCACGGAAACTCGTCGAAGGTCGAGCCCGATGCCGAACTTCGCCGCCGCTGCCTCGAGCGCGCGCAGGCCCTCGGGCACGACTTCCTTGCCGATGCCGTCGCCGGGAATGACGGCAATGCGATGCGATTTGGCCATGATCCGCGCTGTGGAATGTCGGCCCATAGTGTAACTTAGCGCATTTTCCCGGCGACCGACCCCCCACGATGCAGCCGGCAATCCGTTGGCAATGGGCCCGCTTCGACGAACTCGAGCCGCGCCACCTGTATGCGCTGCTGCGCGCGCGCAGCGAGGTGTTCGTCGTCGAGCAACGCTGCGCTTTTGTCGACCCCGACGGCGTCGATCCGCACGCCTGGCATCTGCTCGGCTGGACCTCATCCGATGGCGCAGCCGGTCGCGGCGCGGCCCCGGCGGCGGTGCTCGCCGCCTACCTGCGCCTGATCGGGCCCGGGCGGGTCTTCGACGAGCCGTCGATCGGCCGCGTGCTGACGGTTGCATCCTTCCGCCGCATCGGGCTGGGGCGCCCGCTGATGAAGGAAGGCCTGGGCAAGGCAGCCGAGCTCTATCCCGGGCACGCAGTGCGCATCGGCGCACAGAGCCGCCTCGAGCGCTTTTATCAGAGCCTGGGCTTCCGCACCGTGTCGGAGCCCTACATCGAGGACGGCATCGAGCACCTGCAGATGCTGCGCGCCGCCGGCGCGGCGGACTGACAAGCCGCGATGAGCGCGCTCTTCGCCGAATGGCGCGGCTATTCCGCTGCGTTCTACACCGCGGCGACCCTCGGCATACTGCTGACCGGCATATTCAAGGGCGGATTCGGCGGCGGCCCGGGCGGCATCGCGGTCGCGCTGATGTCGATGTTCGTCGCTCCCGCCGATGCCGCGGGCATCGTGTTGCCGATCCTGTGCGCGATGGACATCTTCGGGCTGCTGGCGTACCGCGGCAACTGGTCGCGTCATCATGTGCGAGTGCTCATTCCCGGTGCGCTGGTCGGCATCGTGCTCGGGTCGCTGGCGTTCGGCGTGGTGCCGGTCGAGTGGGTGCGGTTGCTGATCGGCGCCATCGCAGTAGCGTTCGCGCTCAACCGCTGGTTCGACATAGCGCAGCGGCTCGGGGCGAGGGCGGGCAAGCCCGGGCGCGCCATCGGCTTCGTCAGCGGCGCGGTATCGGGGCTGACCAGCACGATGGCGCACGCCGGCGGCCCGCCGCTGCTCGTCTACCTGCTGCCGCAGCGCATGGACAAGACCATCTTCGTCGGCACCAGCGTCGTCTTTTTCGCGATCGTCAATTACCTGAAGCTGATCCCCTATTCGCTCCTCGGCCAGCTCTCGGCGAGCAATCTCGGGCTGTCGCTGCTGTTCGCGCCGCTGGCGCCGCTCGGGATCTGGCTCGGCTTGCACCTCGAGCGCCGGATCCCCGAGAAACCGTTCTACCGGCTGAACTACGCGATCCTGTTTGCGACCGGCTGCAAGCTGATCTACGATGCAGTCGTCAGCTGATGCGCGATGGCACCCGGTCCGGCGCTGATGGCGGGGCCGTCACGATTTGCGCTATGATCGCGCCCTCGCATTGCGGACTCCGCAGCCGATGAAACAGACCTTCCTCGACTTCGAGCAGCCCATCGCCGAACTGCAGAGCAAAATCGACGAGCTGCGCTACGTCCACGAGGACTCCGCGGTCGACATTTCCGACGAAATCACCCGGCTCGGCAAGAAGAGCCTGCAGCTGACCAAGGAGATCTACAGCAAGCTGTCCTCGTGGCAGATCGCGCAGGTGGCGCGCCACCCGCAGCGGCCGTACACGCTCGACTACATCGCCGGGCATGTTCACCGATTTTCACGAGCTGCACGGCGACCGCAGCTATTCGCGACGACCCGGCGATCGTCGGCGGCATGGCGCGCTTCAACGGCGCGCCGTGCATGGTGATCGGCCACCAGAAGGGCCGCGACACCAAGGAAAAGATCTACCGCAACTTCGGCATGCCGCGGCCCGAAGGCTATCGCAAGGCGCTGCGGCTGATGAAGCTCGCCGAGAAGTTCGGCCTGCCGTTGTTCACATTCGTCGACACGCCCGGGCGCGTATCCCGGCATCGGCGCCGAGGAGCGCGGGCAGTCGGAAGCCATCGGCCGCAATCTCTACGAGATGGCCGGGCTTGCGCACGCCGATCATCGTCACCGTGATCGGCGAAGGCGGCTCCGGCGGCGCGCTCGCCATCGCGGTCGGCGATTGCACGCTGATGCTGCAGTACGCGACTTACTCGGTGATCTCGCCCGAAGGCTGCGCCTCGATCCTGTGGAAGTCGGCCAAGCACGCCGAGGAGGCGGCCGAAACGCTCGGCATCACCGCGTCGCGCTTGAAGACGCTGGGCCTGATCGACAAGGTGGTCAACGAGCCGCCGGGCGCGCGCGCACCGCGATCACGCGGCGATGATGGTGAGCCTGAAAAAGGCGCTGACCGAGGCGCTGCGCCAGGCACAGGAGCAACCGCTCGAGACGCTGCTCGAGGCGCGCGAAGACAAGATCCTGGGCTACGGCAAGTTCAAGGAATTGAACCCGGGCTGACGGTTCGCCGCCTCGCCACGGGCTTCGCGCATGTCCGCCCCTACGCCCCGCTCCGGCCGGGACCCCGGCGGCATCGAAGATGGCGAGACTTCGCCGCGCCGCGCAATGCGGCACCGATCGCGGCGGTTGACGCCGCGCTGGCCGCGGCCCTCGCGGCGCACGCCGGGTCGGACGCGCGCGTCGCCGTCGCATTGTCCGGCGGCATCGACTCGATGGTGCTGCTCGACGCGCTGCACGCCGTGGCGTCCGTCGCGACGCTGCGCCTCTCGGCGCTGCACGTCGATCACGGCTTGTCGCCGCACGCCGGCCGGTGGGCCGAATTCTGTGCCGAACAGTGCGCGGCGCGCGGCGTGCCGCTGACGATCTTTCGGGTCGACGTCGCGCGCCGGCCCGGCCAGAGCCTCGAGGCCGCCGCACGCGCGGCACGCTACCGGAAACTGCTCGCCGCCGACGCCGACATCGTCGCGCTGGCGCATCACGCCGACGATCAGGCCGAAACCGTCCTGCTGCAATTGCTGCGCGGCGCCGGACCACCGGGGCTCGCCGCGATGCCGCGCTATCGCGCCCGCAGCGGCTCAGGCCCGGCGCTGCTGCGTCCGCTGCTCGATCTGCCGCGTGCGACGCTCGCCGCTTGCGCGGGCGCGCGCGGGCTTGCGTGGATCGACGACGAAAGCAACGTCGATCGGCGGTACAAGCGCAACCTGCTGCGGCTGACCGTCGCGCCGCTGCTGGCCGCCGCGTTTCCCGGTTACCCGTCGGTGCTGGTGCGCGCGGCCGGGCACCAGGCGGAAGCCGCGGCCTTGCTCGACGAACTTGCCGCGCAGGACGCCGGCGGCGCGATCGGCCGCCGACCCGGCGACCAGGGCCTGGATCGTGCGCGACTTGCCGCGATGTCGCCGGCCCGCGCGCGCAATCTGCTGCGCTGGTTCCTGCGCGGCGAAGGGCTGCGGCCGCCGTCCACCGCGCGGCTCACCGCGATGCTGGCGCAGTTGCAGGCCGCCGGCGCCGAGGCGCGCACACGCCTCCTCCACGACGGCGCGGAAATCGGCTGCCACCGCGGCCGTATCCTCGTCCACGCGGCGGCAGCGGATCCGTTCGTCCGCGCCTGGCGCGGCGAAGGCTCCGTGCCGCTGCCCGGGGGCACGCTGCTGTTCGAACGGGTGCGCGGCGCCGGGGCGGCGGCGGCGAAATTCGCCACGGCCGAGGTGACGCTGCGCTCGCGCCGCGGTGGCGAGCGCATTCAGCTCGCCGCGAACCGGCCACGGCGCGCCGTCAAGAAGCTGCTCTACGATGCGCAGCTGCCCAGCTGGCAACGCCAGTCGCTGCCTTTCATCTGGTGCGGCGACGAGCTCGCCGCCCTGCCCGGCATCGGCGTCGCGCTTGCCTTCCAGGCACAGGCCGACGAGGCCGGGTGGCGCATCGAGTGGCGGCCGTGGTGAAGCATTGCCTGCGCGCGCCGACGCGCCCGGGACGCAGCGCGATGGCGCGGCTGGCCGTCGCTGTCGCGTCGATGCAACCGCGCGATTGACAAGCAGGATGACGCAAGGCTAAATGCCCGCAGAAGCTGAAAAAGCCATTGCCTGCCGCCCGCTTTCCATTGGAGGTCTCGATGAAGTCCAGTCTTTTCCTGGCATTCGCCGCGTCGGCGCTGCTCGCTTTCACCGGATCCGCCGGCGCCCAGCAACCGATCGTCATCAAGTTCAGTCACGTCGTCGCCGTCGATACGCCCAAGGGCAAGGGCGCCGAATACTTCAAGAAGCTCGCCGAAGAGCGCACCAAGGGCCGCGTCAAGGTCGAGGTCTATCCGAACAGCCAGCTGTACAAGGACGGCGAGGAGATGGAAGCGCTGCAGCTCGGGTCGGTGCAGATGCTCGCACCCTCGGTCGCAAAGTTCGGGCCGCTGGGCGCGCGCGAGTTCGAGGTCTTCGACCTGCCCTACATCTTCGACAGCTTCGCTGAGTTGCACAAGGTTACCGAAGGCTCGGTAGGCAAGAAGCTGTTCAAGAAACTCGAGACCAAGAGCATCACGGGGCTTGCGTTCTGGGACAACGGCTTCAAGGATTTCAGCGCCAACAAGGCGCTGAGGCTCCCCGGCGACGTCAAGGGGCTCAAGATGCGTATCCAGTCATCGAACGTGCTCGATGCCGAGATTCGCGCACTGGGCGGGCTTGCCGCAGAAGATGGCGTTCTCCGAGGTATACCAGGGGTTGCAGACCGGCGTCGTCGACGGCACCGAGAACGCCGGTCAAATTTCTATACGCAGAAGATGCACGAGGTGCAGAAATTCCTCGCCTTGACCGACCACGGGGTGATCGAGTATGCGGTCGTCGCCAACGCCGTTCTGGGACGGACTGCCGGCGGACATCCGCACGGACGCTGGAAGGCGATGAAGGGATGCGACCAAGTTCGCCAACGACATCGCCAAGAAAGAGAACGAGACGCACTCGAAGGGGTGCGAAAGTCCGGCAAGACGGAAATCCACGACGCCCGCGCAAGGCGGAGTAAGCGCGGCCTGGTGCACGCGATGGAGCCGGATAGGAAGAAGTTCGGAGGTCGGACACCGGCCAAGCGACGTGATGACGGCCGCCACTGCGAGCCAACTCGGCGGTGGCGTCGTCCGCGCGGGGCGCGGGAGGGACGCCGCGCGATGCTGAGATGATTCTTGACCGCCTCGAGGAGGTGCTGATCGCCGTCCTGATGGGCGGCGGCGACGCTGCTCGTCGTTCGTCGCGGTCGCCGCGCGATACGTCGTCCAGACTGCTGCTTCGTCCTGGGCGCAGGAGCTTTGCATCTACATGTTCATCTGGATGGCGAAGTTCGGAGCCGCCTACGGCGTGCGCACCGGCATCCACGTCGGCGTGGACGTGCTGATCAACAGCCTGCCCAACCGCACGCCGCGCGTACGTGCTGTTCGGCCTGCTCGCGGGGCGCTTTTTCATCGGTCGGGACGCTGGGCGCGCACTCGTCTGGTCAATCGGCCTGCCGTCTCCGCCGCCGAAGATGCTCGAGATCGTCTACCTGTGCATCCCGCTGGACCTGCCTGTGCCGCTTCCTTCCGGTCGCATGGTCGTTCCACCGACCGGCTCCGCATGCACGATCACGGCCCTTCGGGCCAGACCGTCACGCCGTCGACATCATCCGTACGGCGCAGGACAACCTCATCTCGCCGACGAGGCGGCCGATGAAGCGCCCCGCCGCTGCCGCGCTGCCGCTGGCGATGATCGCGCTGCCGATGCTCGGATTCGCCGCCGGGCTGCACGATCCGACCCCGCTGTTCTTCCTGCTGCTGTTCGGCCTGATGCTCACCGGCATGCCGGTGTCGATCGCGCTCGGCTCTCACCGTGCTCACGTTCCTGTTCACGATGACCACGGTTCCGGTGACATCGGTCGCGCTGAAGCTCTTCACCGGAATCGAGCGCTTCGAGATCATGGCGATTCCGTTCTTCATTCTCGCCGGCAACTTCCTGACGCACGGCGGCGTCGCGCGGCGGATGATTGCGTTCGCCTCGTCGATGGTCGGCCACTGGCACGGCGGCTTCGCGCTCGCCGGCGTGATGGCGTGCGCGCTTTTCGCCGCGGTGTCGGGCTCGTCGCCGGCGACGGTCGTCGCGATCGGCTCGATCATCCTGCCGGCGATGGTCGATCAGGGATTTCCGAAGCGGTTCGGCGCCGGCGTGATCACGACGTCGGGAGCGCTGGGCATCCTGATCCCGCCGTCGATCGTGATGGTGATGTATTCGGTCGCGACCAATACCTCGGTCGGACAGCTTTTCATCGCCGGCATCGTTCCCGGGCTGGTGCTCGCGACGATGCTCGGGCTGACGACCTGGTACCGGGCGCGCAAGCAGAACTATCCGCGCCTGCCCAAGGCGAGCTGGGGCGAGCGCTGGCGCACGTTCCGCGAAAGCATCTGGGGACTGCTGCTGATCGTCGTCGTCATCGGCGGCATCTACACCGGGATATTCACGCCGACCGAGGCCGCCGCGATGAGCGCGGTGTATGCGTTCTTCGTCGCGGTCTTCGTCTACAAGGACCTGACGCTGCGAAGGTGCCGAAGGTGCTGCTCGACTCGGCGAACATGAGCGCGATGCTGCTCTACATCATCACCAATGCCGTGATGTTCTCGTTCCTCATGACCTCCGAGCAGATCCCGCAGGTGATGGCCGCGTGGATGCTCGACAAGGGGCTCGGACCGATCGCATTCCTGCTGGTCGTCAACGTGCTGCTGCTGCTCGCCGGCAACGTGATGGAGCCCTCGTCGATCGTACTGATCATGGCGCCGATCATGTTCCCGATCGCGATGAAGCTCGGCATCGATCCGGTGCATTTCGGCATCATCATGGTGGTCAACATGGAGAGTCGGCATGTGTCACCCGCCGGTCGGACTGAACCTCTACGTGGCGAGCGGCATCGCCAAGATGGGGATCACCGAGCTGACCATTGCGGTCTGGCCGTGGCTGCTGACGATGCTGGTGTTCCTGGTGGCCGTCACCTATTGGCCGGCGATGTCGATCTGGCTGCCGCAGGCGCTGGGCATGATGCGTTGACGGCGGAGCGGATCGAGCGCCCCACATCGCGACGATGAACCTGCCGCACGACGACGGCCACCAGGACCTCCGCGACGCGATCCGCGACCTGTGCAGCCGCTATCCCGACGCCTATTGGCGCGAGGTCGATGCGCGGCGCGGCTATCCCGAGGCCTTCGTCGACGCGCTGACCGGGGCCGGCTGGCTGGCGGCGCTGATCCCGCAGGAATACGGCGGCTCGGGCCTGGGCCTCGCCGAGGCCTCGGTCATCATGGAAGAGGTCAATCGCAACGGCGGAAATGCCGGGGCCTGCCATGGCCAGATGTACAACATGGGCACGCTGCTGCGGCATGGATCGGAGGAGCAGAAGCGCCGCTATCTGCCCAGGATAGCCAACGGCGAGTTGCGGCTCCAGTCGATGGCCGTGACCGAGCCCACCAGCGGGACTGACACGACGCAACTGTCGACCACGGCGGTCCGAAAGGGGGATCGCTACGTCGTCAATGGCCAGAAGGTGTGGATTTCGCGCGTCCAGCACTCGGACCTGATGATCCTGCTGGCGCGGACGACGCCGCTGGCCGACGTGACCAGGCGCTCGGACGGCATGTCGATCTTCCTGGTGGATCTGCACCAGGCGATCGGCAAAGGCCTCACCGTCCGGCCGATTCCGAACATGGTCAATCACGAGACCAACGAGCTTTTTTTCGACGCACTGGAAATTCCCGCCGACGCGCTGATAGGGGACGAAGGCAAGGGATTCCGCTACATCCTCGACGGGCTCAACGCCGAGCGGACGCTGATCGCGGCGGAATGCATCGGCGACGGCTGGTGGTTCACCAACCGGGCCAGCGCGTACGCCAACGAACGCCGGGTTTTCAACCGGCCGATCGGCAAGAACCAGGGTGTGCAGTTCCCGATCGCCGAGGCTTACATGGAAACCGAGGCTGCCAGCCTGATGCGCTTCGACGCCTGCCGGCGCTTCGATGCGCACGAGCCCTGCGGCGCGCAGGCGAACATGGCCAAGTACCTTGCCGCCAAGGCCTCGTGGGAGGCCGCCAACGTCTGCCTGCAGACGCACGGCGGATTCGGCTTCGCCTGCGAATACGATGTCGAGCGGAAATTCCGCGAAACGCGCCTGTACCAGGTCGCGCCCATTTCGACCAACCTGATCCTGTCCTACGTCGCCGAGCACGTCCTCGGCCTGCCGCGTTCGTTTTGAGCGCTCGCCGCCCCGACCAGCAGGCTCTCACCGCCGGCACGGTCCGCAACGCGCCCGGCCGGCAGGGCGCGGCGGCCCGGTGATGCGCCGCCACCGGCGTCCGCCATGTTCGCTTCGATCCCGGGCGTCCGCGCGCATTCCCGAGCGCATTCCCGAGGTCGGCAAAACGGACCCCTGCATGGTACAATTTTGAGTTTACTCGCTTGACTTTGCTCGCAATTTATTCTGTCGGAGCCCGTGCATGGCGGTAGAACGGACCCTTTCGATCATCAAACCCGACGCGGTGGCCAAGAATGTCATCGGCCAGATCTACTCGCGGTTCGAGCAATCCGGGCTCAAGATAGTCGCAGCGAAGATCGCCTGGTTGTCGCGGGCCGACGCCGAGGGCTTTTACGCGGTCCACCGCGAACGGCCGTTTTTCAAGGACCTGGTCGATTTCATGATCTCCGGCCCGGTGATGATCCAGGTGCTCGAGGGCGATAATGCGATCGCGAGGAACCGCGAGCTGATGGGCGCGACCGATCCGAAGAAAGCGGCGCCGGGAACGATCCGCGCCGATTTCGCTCAATCGATCGATGCCAACGCCGTCCACGGCTCGGACGGCCCCGATACCGCCGCCGTCGAAATCGCCTATTTCTTTCCCGCGATGAGATCTACGCCCGATGATGCCTCTTGCACCGCCAGCGCCGGCCGCACCAGACAGCACGAGCATCGCTGCCGCACGACCGGCATGCGGTTCGCGGACGTGAGCTTCGCATGATCAATCTGCTCGACCTCGACCAGGCCGCGATGACGGCCTTTTTCGCCGATCTCGGCGAGAAGCCGTTTCGCGCGAAGCAGGCGCTGCGCTGGGTCCACCAGCGCCTGGCCGCGCGCGTCGAGGCGATGAGCGACCTCGCCAAGGCGACGCGCGAGGCGCTCGCGCGCGATGCCGAGATCCGCGCTCCCGCGGTCGTGCGCGACACGACGGCGAGCCGACGGCACGCGCAAATGGCTGCTCGACGTCGGCAACGGCAACGCGATCGAGGCGGTTTACATCCCGGAAGACCGATCGCGGCACGCTGTGCATCTCGTCGCAGGCCGGCTGCGCGCTCGACTGCGCGTTCTGCTCGACCGGCAAGCAGGGCTTCAACCGCAACTTGAGCGTCGGCGAGATCATCGGGCAGCTGTGGCACGCCGAATCGCGCGCTGCTCGCCGACGGCATCGCCGCGCCCTGGGTCGGGCATGGCCGGCATCCGGTCACCAACGTCGTGATGATGGGCATGGGCGAGCCGCTGGCCAATTTCGACAACGTCGTCGCGGCGCTGCGCATCATGCTCGACGACAACGCCTACGGCCTGTCGCGCCGCCGCGTGACGCTGTCGACGTCGGGCTCGTGCCCGCGCATCGACCGCCTGCGCGACGCGTGCCCGGTGGCGCTCGCCGTGTCAGCCTGCACGCGCCCAACGATGCGCTGCGCGACCGGCTCGTGCCGATCAACCGCAAGTATCCGCTCGCCGAGCTGCTGGCCGCGTGCCTGCGCTACATCGAACAGCGCGCCGCGCGATTTCGTCACCTTCGAGTACGTGATGCTCGACGGCGTCAACGACAGCGCCGAGCAGGCGCGCGAGCTGGCCGCGCTGGTGCGCGACGTGCCGTGCAAGTTCAACCTGATTCCGTTCAATCCGTTTCCGGACACCGAATTCTCGACCAGCTCGCGCACGCGCATCCTCGCGTTCCAGAGGATCCTGCAGCGACGCCGGGTTCGTCGCGACCATCCGCAAGACGCGCGGCGAGGACATCGACGCCGCCTGCGGCCAGCTCGCGGGCCGGGTGCAGGACCGGACGCGGCCGCACGCGTGCGCACGGATCCAGCCGGTCGCGCGCGCGACTCACACTGAGGCTCGCCGACGACGCCATGTCCGATCGCCTTCGCCTCATCGCCGGCCTCGTGACCGCTGCTGCTTGTCGCCGCGTGCAGCGCACGCCGGCGACTGCGCCCACGCCCGCGCCGCGGGAAGCGCGCTGCCGCCGCAGCAGATGGGCAAGCCCGCACGAGCGGGCGAAGCTGCACACCGATCTCGGCGCCGGCTACTACGAGCGCGGCCAGATGGACGTCGCGCTCGACGAGCTCGACGAACGCGGTCAAGCTCGATCCCGAACTACGCGCCGGCCTACAACATCTACGGCCTCGTCTACGCGGTGCTGGGCGAGGACGCGCAAGGCCGAGCAGAATTTCCAGCGCGCGCTGCAGCTCGCGCCCGACGATTCCGACATCCGCCACAACTGGGGCTGGTACCTTTGCACAGCACGAGCGCGCGCGCGAGTCGATCGCGCAGTTCGAGCAGGCGATCAGCAATCCGCTGTACAAGACGCCGGAGATCGCGCTGGTCAACGCCGGCCGCTGCAGCGCAGGCGATCGGCGACGTCGCGCGCGGCCGAAGACGTATTTCCGGCGCGCGCTCGCGGCTCAGCGCCGGGCAACGCGCATCGCGAGCTACG
Organism: uncultured beta proteobacterium; assembly: GCA_963713125.1. Classification (GTDB taxonomy): domain Bacteria; phylum Pseudomonadota; class Gammaproteobacteria; order Burkholderiales; family Casimicrobiaceae; genus PALSA-1003. The sequence goes on from CAVQKL010000008.1 coordinate 76,180, forward strand.
GCCTCGCGCTGATCGCCTACAAGGCAGGCGCGCTACGACGAGGCGCGCGGCTGGCGATGCAGCCGCGCGTGCATGCAGGCGACAATCCGCGCGCCGGAGGCGCTCTATCTCGGCATGTGCGTCGAGCGCAAGCTCGGCGACCGCCAGGCCGAACTGTCGTACACGTCGCAGCTGCGCAACCGCTATCCGGATTGCGCCGGAAACGCGGGCGATCCCGCCGGAGGCTGCGAGTGATCGATCCGAAGCGCAACCGTCGGCGCCGACGGCGCGATGCCGGCCGGTGCCGGTCGGCGCCGGCGCGCAGCTGCGCGCCGCGCGCGAGGCGGCCGGGCATGTCGCGTCGACGCCGTCGCGCAGCAACTGAAGCTCGCGCCGCGCCAGGTCAAGGCGCTCGAGGACGGCGACTTCGGCGTGCTGCCGGGACGGACATTCATGCGCGGCTTCCTGCGCAACTACGCGCGGCTCGTGCACCTCGATCCGGACGCTGTGCTGGTGCGCATCTGCCCGCGCGGCGCAGCGCCCCGTCGCTCGAGTCGCCGGCGCTGCACGCGACGGCGCCGACGATGGGCGAGCTGCCGACGACGCGCAGCGCACGCGGCCGAGCTGGACGCGCTGGGCGATCCCGCTGATGCTGGTCGCCTGCATCGTCGCCGCCGCGCAGCTACGAGTGGCTACGCGCGGCCGAGGCCGCGCCGTCCGCCGCCGAAGCGACGCCGTGCGCGCCGACACCGCGCCGCGCGCCGAACACGTCGACCACGCCGCTGCCGAACCCGGTCGCCGCGACGCCGCCGCTGCCCGACCCGGACGCTGCCGCACCCGAGGCCGGCCGGCCACGCGCCCGCCGGCGCCGGCGCAGCCTGCACGGCGCACCGGCGCCCGCGCCGCAGCCGGCGGCGCAAGCCACCGCCCGCCGCCGCCGTGCCGGACCGGCCGACGCGGTCGCTGGTCGTTCTCGCGTACGCAGGGCCCGTCGTGGACCGAGATCAAGCGATCGCGCCGGCCACGTGCTGATCTCGCGCCTGATCGACGGCCGGCCCGTCGAGCCGTTCGACGGCACGCCGCCGCTTCGACGATCGTGATCGGCAACGCGCGCGACGGTGACGCTCGTCTATCGCGGCAAGCCGGTCGACCTGGCGCCCGTACACGCGGCAGAACGTCGCGCGGCTGGTACTTCGCTAGGCGGCGTCGACAAGACCGATGAGGCTGCAATGACCGCGCTCAATCTTCCGCCCATCATGCGTCACCGGACGCGCACGGCGCTGGTCGGCGGCATCGCGATCGGCGGCGGCGCGCCGATCGTCGTGCAGTCGATGACCAACACCGACACCGCCGACGTCGCGCGCGACGGTCGCGCAGGTCAAGGCGCTCGCCGACGCCGGCTCCGAGCTCGTGCGCGTCACCGTCAACACCGCCGAGGCGGCCGCCGCGGTCGCCGTCGATCCGCGAGCGGCTCGACGCGATGGGCTGCACGCGTGCCGCTGATCGGCGACTTCCATTTCAACGGCCACAAGCTGCTGACCGAGCATCCCGACTGCGCGCGCGCGCTCGCCAAGTACCGGATCAATCCCGGCAACGTCGGCAAGGGCAGCAAGCGCGATCCGCAGTTCGCGGTGATGATCGAGAAGGCGATCGAGTACGGCAAGCCGGTGCGCATCGGCGTCAACTGGGGCAGCCTCGACCAGGACCTGCTCGCGCGGATGATGGACGACAACGCGCGCTCGCGCGAATCCGCTGCGACGCGGCGCAGGTGATGCGCGAGGCGCTCGTCGCGTCCGCGATCGGCAGCGCGCAGCGCGCCGAGGAGATCGGCCTGCCCGGCGACCGCATCGTGCTGTCGTGCAAGGTCTCCGACGTGCAGGACCTGATCGCCGTCTACCGCGAGCTCGCGCGCCGCTGCGACTACCCGCTGCACCTCGGGCCTCACCGAAGCGGGCATGGGCATCAAGGGCATCGTCGCCTCGACCGCCGCGATGGCCGTGCTGCTGCAGGAAGGCATCGGCGACACGATCCGCGTCTCGCTCACGCCCGAGCCCGAACGGCGATCGCACGCGCGAAGTCGTCGTCGCGCAGGAGATCCTGCAGACGATGGGCCTGCGCTCGTTCGCGCCGATGGTCACCGCCTGCCCGGGCTGCGGGCGCACGACCAGCACCGTTCTTCCAGGAGCTGGCCGAGAAGATCCAGGCCTACCTGCGCGCGCAGATGCCGGTGTGGCGCGACGCGCTATCCCGGCGTCGAGACGATGACACGTCGCGGTGATGGGCTGCGTCGTCAACGGCCCGGGCGAATCGAAGCTCGCCAACATCGGCATCAGCCTGCCGGGCACCGGCGAGGTGCCGGTCGCGCCGGTCTACGTCGACGGGCAGAAGACGGTCACGCTCAAGGGCGAGCGCATCGCCGAGGAGTTCCAGCAGATCGTCGACGACTACGTCCGCGCGACCTACGGCGGCGAGCCGCGCGACGGCGCACCTGAAGCCGGAAAGAAATCGATCCAGCTCAAGGCAGTCGGCTAGCTGGCATGATCGCGCAGACCAAGCCCTCGCCGCCGGCAGCCGCGGCACCTGCCGCGCGCGAGCGAAAGCCGCCGCGATCCAGGCCGTGCGCGGCATGAACGACGTGCTGCCCGACGAGGCCGCGCTGTGGGAGCGCTTCGAGGACGCGGTGCGCGACGTGTTCCGCGCAGTACGGCTACCGCAACCTGCGCACGCCGATCGTCGAGGCGACGCCGCTGTTCGTGCGCGCGATCGGCGAGGTCACCGACGTCGTCGAGAAGGAGATGTACACGTTCGAGGACGGCTGAACGGCGAGAGCCTGACGCTGCGCCCCGAGGCGACCGCGGGCATCGTGCGCGCGGCGATCGAGCACAACCTGACCTACGAGCGGCCGCAGCGCGTGTGGACCGCCGGGCCGATGTTCCGCCACGAGCGCCCGCAGAAGGGCCGCTACCGCCAGTTCCACCAGTTCGACGTCGAGGCGCTCGGCTTTGCCGGGCCCGACGTCGACGCCGAGCAGATCGTGATGCTGGCGCGGCTGTGGCGCCGGCTCGGGCTCGACGGCATCACGGCTGGAGATCAACTCGATCGGCGACGCCGACGAGCGCCGCGCGCATCGCGCGCGCTGATCGCGCATTTCGAGCGGCACCGCGAGCTGCTCGACGACGACGCGCAGCGGCGGCTGCACACCAACCCGCTGCGCATCCTCGACAGCAAGAACCCGGCGATGCAGGCGGCGATCGCCGCGGCGCCGCAGCTGATCGATGCGCTGGGCGACGCGTCGCGCGCGCACTTCGACGGGCTGCAGCAGCTGCTCGCCGATCACGGCGATCGCATTCACGATCAATCCGCGCCTGGTGCGCGGCCTCGACTACTACAACCGCACGGTGTTCGAATGGGTCACCGACCGGCTCGGCGCGCAGGGCACGGTGGCCGGCGGCGGCCGCTACGACGGCCTGTTCGAGCAGCTCGGCGGCAAGCCGACGCCGGCCTGCGGCTTCGCGCATCGGCATCGAGCGCATGGTGCTGCTGCTGCAGGACGCGGGCACGCGCGCCGGCGCGCGTCCGTCGACGCCTACGTCGTCCACGTCGGCGAACCGGCGCGAAGCTCGCGCTGGCGCGTCGCGCGAGATGCTGCGCGACGCCGGGCTCGCGATCGTCGTCAACGCCGGCGGCGGCAGCTTCAAGTCGCAGATGAAGAAGGCCGACGCGAGCGGCGCGCGCTTTGCGCTGATCATCGGCGACGACGAGGCGGCGGCCGGGCGCGTGGGCCTGAAGCCGCTGCGCAGCGCCGGCGACCAGTGACGCTGTCTCCGGCCGAGCTCGCGGCGCGGCTAGCCGCGCCAGCCGGCGATCGCCGCGTGCGCTGAACGCGCGCGCTCGGCCGCGCTCTACGACCCGGGAACGACTTCAGCTCGCGCTGCGAGCGCGACCAATGAGCAAGGATGGAAGATGGCGGTCTACGATCTCGAAGAGCAGGAAAAGATCGAGGACCTGAAGGCGTGGTGGGCGCAGTACGGCAAGTACGTCAGCGCCGCCGTGACCGCCGATCGCCATCGTCGTCATCGGCGTGCAGGGCTGGCGCTGGTACCAGCGCACCAGGCCGAGCAGGCGAGCGTCCTCTACCAGGCGGTGAGCGACGCGGCACGCGCGAACGATCTGACGAAGGCCAAGGATCCGGCGACGCAGATCGTGCAGCGCTACGCCGGCACCGCCTACGCGCCGCGGGCGGCGCTGCTCGTCGCGAAGCTCCTGTACGACAAGGACGACAAGGCGGGCGCCAAACGCGAGCTGCAATGGGTGATCGATCATAGCGACGAGGACGAGCTCAAGGCGATCGCGCGCTTCCGGCTCGCCGAGGTCCTGCTCGACGAGAAGAAGTACGACGACGCGCTGAGGACGCTCGACGCCAAGACCGACGATGCGTTCGCGGCGCTCTACGCGGACCTCGGGGCGACATCCTCGCGGCCGCCGGCAAGAACGCCGAAGCGCGCGCGGCGTACCAGATCGCGCTCGCCAAGATCGATCCCAAGTCGCCGTACCGGCCGTACGTCCAGGTCAAGCTCGACGCGCTCGGAGGCGCGCAGTGATACGTTCGCCTGCGCGCTGGCGCTTGCCGCGGCGGCACTGCTGCTCGGCGGCTGCCAGTCGCTGCCCGCGTCGTGGACGTCGTGGATGCCGTCGCTGCCGCCGCCGTCGCTCGCCTGGCTCGGCATCGGCAAGGGCGCGCCCAAACCCGGCCCGCTGCCGCGTATCGAAAACAACGGCTGACGCCAGCGATCAACTGGCAGGTGGCGCTCGGCACCAAGGGCGGCGCCGAATTTCGCGCCGGCCGTGCTGCCGCAGACGCGATTTACGCGGCGAGCCCCGACGGCACGATCGTCCGCGTCGATCCGGCGACCGGCCGGCAGAACTGGCGCATCAAGGCCGACAAGCCGTTGCAGCCGGCGTCGGCGCGCGTCGCGACGATCGCGGTCGGCACCGACAAGGGCGACGTGCTGGCGTTCGACACCAGCGGCAAGCCGCTGTGGCAGGCCAAGGTCACGAGCGAAGTCGCCGGTCCGCCGAAGGTCGCCGAGGGCAAGATCATCGTCTGGTCGGGCGACGGCAGGATCTTCGCCTTCGCCGAAACCGACGGCAGCCAGAAGTGGGTCTACCAGCGCCCGAATCCCGCCGCTGACGGTGCGCAGCTTCGCCGGCGGCACGTCACCCGCGGCGGCCTGTTCACCGGCACCGCCGGCGGCAAGCTGCTGGCGCTCGACCTGGCCACCGGCAACTGGGCTGGGAAGCCAATGTCGCGACGCCCAAGGGCGCGACCGAGCTCGAGCGCATCGCCGACGTCACCAGCCTGCCGGTGGTCGACGAGCGGCAGGTCTGCGCGGTCGCGTTCCAGGGCCGGGTCGCATGCTTCGAGCTGCAGCGCGGCACCCTGCTCTGGTCGCGCGACATCTCGAGCCTCGCCGGCCTCGCGCTCGACGACGAGTATCTGTACGTCACCGACGACAAGGGCGCGGTGCAGGCGCTCGACAAGGCGACCGGCACCTCGGTGTGGAAGCAGGACAAGCTGGCGGCGCGCTTCCCCAGCGGCCCGGCGCTGCGTCGGCGACTACGTCGGCGTCGTCGACGGCGAAGGCTACCTGCACCTGCTCGACCGCCACGACGGCGCCCTGGTCGGCCGCGTCGCCACCGACGGCACGCGCGGCGCTGTCGCAGCCGGTGCGGCGCCGGCGACGCCGTCGTCTGGCAGACCGCCGGCGGGAATCTGTTCAGCGTCAGCGCAAGATAGACAGCGGCGGGCGAAGCGCCGCACGCGACTCGAGCGTACGGCGCGGCGCAACGACGCGCCAGCATGCTACCCACGATCGTCCTCGTCGGCCGGCCCAACGTCGGCAAGTCGACGCTGTTCAATCGCCTGACGCAAACGCGCGCGGCGCTGGTCGCCGACTTTCCCGGCCTGACGCGCGACCGGCACTACGGACGCGGCCGCGGCGGCGAGCGCCCCTACCTCGTCGTCGACACCGGCGGCTTCGAGCCGAAGGCGAAGACCGGCATCTATCACGCGATGGCGAAGCAGACGCGGCAGGCGATCGCCGAATCCGACGCGGTGATTTTCCTGGTCGATGCGCGCGAAGGCCTCACCGCGCAGGACCGCACGATCGCCGACCTGCTGCGGCGCTCGGGCCGGCCGGTGGTGCTGGCGGTGAACAAGAGCGAAGGCCTCGCGGCGGAGCGCGCCACGGCCGACTTCCACGAGCTCGGCCTCGGCGCGCCGCTGCCGATCTCGTCGGCGCACGGCGACAACGTGAGCGACCTGGTCGAGCTCGCGCTGGCCGCTGTGCCCGCCGCCGGCGCCGGTCGCGAGCCGGACGACGCCGACCGAGCGGGGCGACCGGCGCATCAAGGTCGCGATCGTCGGCCGCCCGAACGTCGGCAAGTCGACGCTTGATCAACACGCTGCTCGGCGAAGAGCGCGTGATCGCGTTCGACGAGCCCGGGACGACGCGCGACTCGCTCTATCTCGACTTCGACCGCGGCGCGCGGCATTACACGCTGATCGACACCGCCGGCGTGCGCAAGCGCGGCAAGGTGATCGAAGCGGTCGAGAAATTCTCGGTGATCAAGACGCTGCAGGCGATCGAGGATGCCAATGTCGTCGTGCTGCTGGTCGATGCGCAGGCCGACATGTCCGAGCAGGATGCGCACATCGCCGGCTTCATCCTCGAGGCGGGCCGCGCGCTGGTCGTCGCGGTCAACAAATGGGACGGGCTCGACGCCACGGCGCGGGCCAACGTCAAGCGCGAGCTCGACCGCAAGCTCGGCTTCCTCGGCTTCGCCGCACAGCACACGATCTCGGCGCAAGCGACGGCAAGGGCATCGGCGCCGCTGCTCAAGTCGATCGACGAGGCCTACGCCGCGGCGATGGCCAAGCTGCCGACGCCCAAGCTCACGCGGGCGCTGGCGAGCGCCGTCGAGCAGCAGCAGCCGCCGCGGACGGGCATGGCGCGGCCCAAGCTGCGCTACGCGCACCAGGGCGGCATGAATCCGCCGCTGATCGTCATCCACGGCACCTCGCTGGCGCACGTCCCGGCGACCTACCGGCGCTACCTGGAACATTTCTTCCTCGACGTGTTCCAACTGCGGGGCACGCCCCTTAGGATACAATTCAAGACCGGCGCGAACCCCTATGCGGGCGCCGCCACGCACCGGCGGGGCCGCCGCTAGCGACCAGCGACGGTTCGGACCGGATCGATCCTCAGTCGCTGCGGGCCGCCGGAATCCGTGCCGCGGGCCAGGGAGTCTCGAAGCCGCGGATCGGAACATAAAGGTGCGAGCAAGAGGCCGCGTGCGGACACGCGCATCGGCTTCCTAACAACAAAGCGGAGCAACAACAATGAGCAACAAAGGGCAAATGCTACAAGACCCGTTCCTGAACACGCTGCGCAAAGAGCATGTCCAGGTTTCGATCTACCTCGTCAACGGCATCAAACTGCAGGGGCAGATCGAATCGTTCGACCAGTATGTCGTCCTGCTCAAGAACACGGTCACGCAAATGGTGTACAAGCACGCGATCTCGACCGTCGTTCCGGCGCGCGCGATCACGGTGCCGACGCAGGACAACGACCGCGAAGCTTGACCCGCGGCAGCGGACGGATGCCGGCCGCCGCCGGCATCGGCGGTCCCGACCGCCTGACCGGCACGGCGCCCGCGACGGCCGCTGCCGGCGTCGCGCATGCCTGAGCGCGCCGAACGGGCGCGATCGCGCGCTGCTGGTCGAGGTCGATTTCGGCGCGGGCGAACCCGAGGAGCGGCTCGCCGAGCTCAAGGAGCTCGCCGCGTCGGCCGGCGCCGAAGTCGCCGACATCGTCACCGCGCGACGCGCCAGGCCCGATCCGGCGCTCTTCGCCGGCCGCGGCAAGGTCGAGGAGATCGCCGCGCGCCGCGTCGAGACCGACGCCGACCTCGTCATCTTCGATCATGCGCTGTCGGGCGCGCAGCAGCGCAACCTCGAACGCGCGCTGCAATGCCGCGTCGTCGATCGCGTCAGCCTGATCCTCGACATCTTCGCGCAGCGCGCGCAAAGCGCCGAAGGCAAGCTGCAGGTCGAGCTCGCGCAGGTGCAGCACCTGTCGACGCGGCTGGTCCGCGGCTGGACCCACCTCGAGCGCCAGACCGGCGGCATCGGCCTGCGCGGCCCCGGCGAAACGCAGCTCGAGACCGACCGGCGGCTGATCGGCACGCGGGTCAAGATGCTGAAGGCGCGGCTGGCGCGCATCGCGCGCCAGCGCGAGACCCAGCGGCGCGCGCGCCGCCGCGCCGCGGTCCGCAACGTCGCGCTGGTCGGCTACACGAACGCCGGCAAGTCGACCTTGTTCAATCGCCTGACCGGCGCGACCAGCTATACCGCCGACCAGCTGTTCGCGACGCTGGACACGACCTTGCGCCGGCTGGTGCTGCCGGGCGCGGAAACGATCGTGCTGTCCGACACCGTCGGCTTCGTCCGCGACCTGCCGCACGACCTGATCGCCGCGTTTCGCGCGACGCTGAAGGAAGCCGTGGACGCCGATCTGCTGCTGCACGTCGTCGACACCGCCCATCCGGGCCGCGACGAGCAGATCGCGGCGGTCGACGCCGTGCTGGCCGAGATCGGCGCCGACCAGGTGCCGCAGATCCTGGTGCGCAACAAGTGCGACGCGGCGCGCTTGCGAGCCGGGCGTCGAGCGCGACGAATATGGTAAAATTCGCGCCGTTCGTCTGAGCGCGCTGACCGGCGCAGGCGTGCCGGAGTTGCGCGCCGCGCTGGTCGAGCGGTTCCCCCGCCCCGGGGACCGGGCGGCGACCGCATGAAATGCGCCGGCGCCGTCCAACCACATCACCCACCCTCACCCGCAATAGCGACAACAGGCCAGCGCTCCGCCATGTCGCTCAACGACCCCCAGTGGGGCAAGCGCGGCCGCACCGGTCCGCCCGATCTCGACGAGATCTGGCGCAACGTCAATCGCCGGCTGAACGCGATATTCGGCCGCAAGGAGCCCGAACCGGCGGCGACGGCGGGCCGCCGCCGACCAGGCCGACCTTCCCGATCGGCGGCGCGGGCATGGTGGCGGCGCTGGTGGTCGTCATCTGGCTGGCGAGCGGCTTCTACATCGTCGACGAAGGCCGGCGCGGCGTCGTCACGCGCTTCGGCAAATACACCGAGACCACGACGCCGGGGCCGCGCTGGCATCTTCCGTTCCCGATCGAGGCGGTCGAGGTCGTCGATTTCTCGCAGGTGAAAACCGTCGAGATCGGCTACCGCAACGGCAATCCCAGGAACAAGGTCGCCAAGGAATCGCTGTTCCTGACCGACGACGAAAACATCATCGACATCCAGTTCGCGGTCCAGTACAACCTGAAGAGCGCCGCCGACTACTCGTTCAACGCGCGCAAGCCCGACGACATCGTCGCGCAGGTCGCGCAGACGGCGATGAGCGAGGTCGCCGGTCACAGCCAGATGGACTTCGCGCTCTACGAAGGGCGCGCGCAGATCGCGACCGAAACCGAGAAGCTGATGCAGGCGATGCTCGATCGCTACGGCACCGGCATCTACGTGCAGAAGGTCACGCTGCAGAACGCGCAGCCGCCGGACCAGGTCGCCGGCGGCGTTCGACGACGCGGTCAAGGCCAAGCAGGATCGCGAGCGCCAGAAGAACGAGGGCCAGGCCTACGCCAACGACGTCGTGCCGCGCGCGCGCGGGCAGGCGTCGCGGCTGCTGCAGGAAGCCGACGGCTACAACGCGAGCGTGACGCAGCGCGCCGACGGCGATGCCAGCCGCTTCCGCCAGATCCTGGTCGAGTACGCGAAGGCGCCCGGCGTGACCCGGGAGCGCCTGTATCTCGACATGATGCAATCGGTGCTCGGCAACTCGAGCAAGGTGCTGATCGACCAGAAGGCCGGCAACAACCTGCTCTACCTGCCGCTCGATCAGCTGCTCAAGCAGAGCGCCGGCCGGCGCCGCGGTGGCCGCCGACGCCGCGCCGGCCGGCTCCGCCGGAGGCGGCAGTGACCGCTCGATCCAAGCCGCACGCGCGAGCTCTCGCGCAGCCGCGACGCCGGGGCCGGACGATGAAAGCCACGACGCCGCTGCTCGCGCTTCTGGTCGCCGCGCTGCTGGTGCTGTCGCAGTCGCTGTACACGGTCGACCAGAAGCAGTACGCGATCAAGTTCCAGCTCGGCGAGTTCATCGACGCCAAGACCGAGGCCGGCCTGTACCTCAAGGTGCCGCTGCTGCAGAACGTCAAGTTCTACGACAAGCGGATCCTGCTGCTCGAGACCTCCGACCCCGACCGCATCACGACGTCGGAGAAGAAGCCGCTGAAGGTCGACTTCATCGCCTACTGGCGGATCACCGACGTGCGCAAGTACTACCAGAGCGTGACCGGCGACGAGGAGACGGCGCAGCCGCCGTCTGGCGCAGACGATACGCGCCAACCTGGCGCGAGGAGATCAACAAGCGCACGCTGCACGAGGCGATCTCGACCGAGCGCGACAAGATCATGACGACGACGCGGCAAAAGGCCGACGCCGACGCCAAGTCGATCGGCGTCGAGGTCGTCGACGTGCGGCTGCGGCGCGTCGAGCTGCCCGACGAAGTGCTCGCCCAGGTCTACCAGCGCATGGAATCGGAGCGCAAACGCGTGGCCAACGAGCTGCGCTCGCTGGGCGCGGCCGAATCGGAGAAGATCCGCGCCGACGCCGATCGCCAGCGCGAAGTCATCCTCGCCGACGCCTACAAGCAGGCGCAGAAGACCAAGGGCGAAGGCGACGCCAAGGCCTCCGCGACCTACGCCGCCGCGTACGGGCAGAATCCCGAGTTCTACGCGTTCTACCGCAGCCTCGAGGCGTACAAGGCGACGTTCCAGCAGCAAGGGCGACGTGATGGTGCTCGATCCGAGCTCCGAGTTCTTCCAGTACCTGAAGCAGCCCGGCGGCGGCCCGGCCGGCCTCGCGCGCGCCGCCAAGTAACGCTCGCGCGACGGAAGACGACAGGTGCCGGACGCATTCGTTGCGGCGTGCGCGCTGGTGCTGGTCCTCGAAGGGCTGCTGCCGCTGGTCGCGCCGCGAGCTGTGGCGCGACACCTTCCGCCGCATGACCGAGCTGTCCGACGGCCAATTGCGCTTCATCGGCCTCGCATCGCTGCTCGACCGGCACGCCGTCCTGCTGATGTTCCATGCATAGCTGGATCCTTCCCGAGTACATCGAGGACATCCTCCCGGCCGAGGCCGAGACGATCGAGCGGCTGCGGCGCACGCTGCTCGACCATTTTCGCGATCACGGCTACCGGCTGGTGCAGCCGCCGCTGATCGAGCACCTCGATTCGCTGCTGACCGGCACCGGGCACGACCTCGAGCTGCAGACGTTCAAGGTGATCGATCCGCTGTCCGGACGCCTGCTCGGCGTGCGCGCCGACATCACGCCGCAGGTCGCGCGCATCGACGCGCACCTGCTGAACGAGCCGGGCGTCACCCGGCTGTGCTACGCCGGCAGCGTGCTGCGCACCGTCGTCGCCGGGCTCGCGCAGACGCGCGAAGTGCTGCAGATCGGCGCCGAGCTCTACGGCGATCCGCAGATCGCCGCCGACCGCGAAGTGCTGATGCTGCTGCTGTCGTCGCTCGCCGCCGCGGGCGTGCGCGGCCTGCATCTCGATCTCGGCCACGTCGGCGTCTACCGCGCGCTCGCCAACGGCGCGCACATCGCCGGCAACGGCAGCGACAGCGCGCTGTTCGCGGCGCTGCGCGGCAAGGACGTGCCGGCCGTCGCCGAGCTCACCGCCGGCCTGCCCGCGGCCTGGCGCGACGCGTTCGCCGCGCTGCCGACGCTGTACGGTCCGGCCGACGAAGTGCTCGCGGCGGCGCGGAGCCGCCTGCCCGACACGCCGTCGATCGCCGGCGCGCTGTCGGCGCTGGAAGACGCTCGCGCAGCGCGGCGGCGCCGCAGGTCGAGGCGCTGCACATCGATCTCGCCGACCTGCGCGGCTATCACTACCAGACCGGCGCGAGCTTCTCGGTGTTCACCGCCGGCGAAGCCAACGCGATCGGCCGCGGCGAGCGCTACGACGGCATCGGCAAGGCGTTCGGCCGCGCGCGTCCGGCGACCGGCTTCACGCTCGACCTGCGCCAGCTCGCCGCGTTGAGCGGCAGTCGCGGGCCAGACCTGACGCATGGCGCGCATGGGCAGGAACGTCGTCGTCATCGGCACCCAGTGGGGCGACGAAGGCAAGGGCAAGGTCGTCGACTGGCTGACCGAGCACGCGCAGGGCGTCGTGCGCTTCCAGGGCGGCCACAACGCCGGCCACACGCTGGTCATCGGCGGCAGGAAGACCGTGCTGCGCCTGATTCCGTCCGGCATTCTGCGGCCGAAGGTCCGCGCCTACATCGGCAACGGCGTCGTGCTGTCGCCGTCGGCACTGCTGCAGGAGATCGGCGAGCTGGAGGCGGCCGGCGTCGAGGTGCGCTCGCGGCTCGCGATCTCGCCGGCGTGTCCGCTGGTGCTGCCGTGCCACGTCGCGCTCGACCAGGCGCGCGAAGCCGCGATGGGCGAGACGCGGATCGGCACGACCGGGCGCGGCATCGGCCCCGCGTACGAAGACAAGATCGCGCGGCGCGCGGTGCGCCTGCAGGATCTCTTCTATCCCGATCGCTTCGCCGCGAAGCTCAAGCCGCTGCTCGAGTACCACAACTTCGTGCTGACGCAATACTTCAAGCGCGACGCGGTGCCGTTCCAAGCAGACGCTCGACGACGCGCTGGCGCTCGCGCCGGCGCTGCTGCCGATGGTCGGCGATGTCGCCGCGTTGCTGCAGGACGCGCGCAAGCCGCGGCGACTCGCTGCTGTTCGAGGGCGCGCAGGGCGCGCTGCTCGACATCGACCACGGCACCTACCCGTACGTCACCTCGTCGAACTGCCTCGCCGGCGCGGCCGCGCCGGGCAGCGGCATCGGCCCGCAGCTGCTCGACTACGTGCTCGGCATCGTCAAGGCGTACACGACGCGCGTCGGCACCGGGCCGTTTCCGACCGAGCTGACCGACGAGATCGGCGCCGGCCTCGCCAAGCGCGGCAACGAATTCGGCTCGGTCACCGGCCGCCCGCGTCGCTGCGGCTGGCTCGACATCGCCGGCGCTCAAGCGCTCGTTGCAGCTCAACGGCGTCGACGGGCTGTGCATCACCAAGCTCGACGTGCTCGACGGCATGCGCGTCGATCCGCATCTGCACCGGGTACCGCGTCAACGGCGCAGCCGCTGGCGCTGCTGCCGACCGGCGCCGACGCCGTCGCCGAATGCAAGCCGGTGTACGAGGACATGCCCGGCTGGTCGGAAAGCACGCTCGGCGTCGACAGCTTCGACGCGCTGCCGGCGCCGGCGCGCGCCTACCTGCGCCGCATCGAGCAGTTGACCGGGGTGCCGATCGCGATGGTCTCGACCGGCGCCGAGCGCGACGAGACGATCCTGCTGCATCATCCGTTCCACTGAACGCTGCGCACCGCGCCGATGAGCCTGCACGTCAGCTGGGAGCAGTACAACACGCTGGTCGAGCGACTCGCCCTGCAGGTGTACGAATCGGCGTGGCGCTTCAACCAGGTCATCTGCATCGCGCGCGGCGGGCTGCGCGTCGGCGACGTGCTGTCGCGGATCTACGAGCTGCCGCTGGCGATCCTGTCGACGCACTCGTACACGGCCGAGGGCGGGACCCTGCGCGGCCAACTCGTCATCGCCGAGCACATGACGATGACGGCGCCGCGACTCGGCGACCGCGTGCTGCTGGTCGACGACATGGTCGACTCGGGCCACACGCTCGCCGCCGTGCACAAGGAGCTGCCGCAGCGCTTTCCCCACATCACCGACATGCGCACGGCGGTGGTCTGGTACAAGGGATGCTCGGTGTTCAAGCCCGACTACTACGTCGATTATCTGCCCGACAGTCCGTGGATACACCAGCCGTTCGAGATCTACGACAATCTGCGGCCGGCGGAGCTCAAGGCGCGGCTATCCTGACCTCGGGCGCGACCGAGCCGTTCGATCGCGCCGGCGCTGGTCGCGCTTTCGCGCCGCGGACGGCGGCGCAGACGCGCGCGCAGTTCGTCAGCGCGTCCGGAGATAGCCGATGAATGCACTCAGTTGCGCCGACATTCTCGCCGGCCGCGCGCCGCAGCGACCGCCCGGTCACCTTGCAGGGATGGGTTCGCACGCGCCGCGATTCCAAGGCCGGGATCTCGTTCGTCCACGTGTCCGACGGATCCGGCTTTCATCCGGTGCAGGTGGTCGCGCCGAACACACTGCCGAACTATGCGAGCGAGGTGGCGCGGCTCACCGCCGGCTGCGCGGTCGAGGCGACCGGCATGATCGTGCCCTCGCCCGCCAAAGGCCAGCCGTTCGAGATGCAGGCGAGCGCGCTGCGAGGTCGTCGGCTGGGTCGAGGACCCCGACTCGTATCCGATCCAGCCCAAGCCGCACACGCTCGAGTTCCTGCGCGAAGTGGCGCACCTGCGGCCGCGCACCAACGTCATCGGCGCGGTGACCCGCGTTCGCCACACCATCGCGCAGGCGGTCCACCGCTTTTTCGACGACAACGGCTTCGTATGGATCAACACGCCGATCATCACGACCTCGGACGCCGAAGGCGCGGGCGAGCTCTTTCGCGTGTCGACGCTGGACCTCGCGAACCTGCCCCGCACGCCGCAAGGCGGCATCGACTTCGGCCAGGATTTCTTCGGACGCGAGGCGTTCCTCACCGTCTCCGGCCAGCTCAACGTCGAGACCTACTGCATGGCCTTGTCCAAGGTCTACACGTTCGGCCCGACGTTTCGCGCCGAGAATTCGAACACCAGCCGGCATCTGGCCGAATTCTGGATGATCGAGCCGGAGATCGCCTTCGCCGATCTCGCCGCCAACGCCACCTTGGCCGAGGCGCTGCTCAAGCACATTTTCCGGACCGTGCTGAGCGAGCGCGCCGACGACATGGCGTTTTTCGAGGAGCGCATCGAAAAGGGCGTGATCGCCAAGCTGCAGGGGATGATCGACGCCGAATTCGTGCGCATGGAATACGGCGATGCGATCCGCATCCTCGAAAGGGCGACGCAGAAGTTCGAGTTTCCGGTGCGATGGGGCATGGATCTGCAATCCGAGCACGAGCGCTACGTGTCCGAAAATCATGCCCGCGCCCCGGTGATCCTGATGAACTATCCGAAGGAGATCAAGGCGTTTTACATGCGGCTGAACGACGACGGCAGAACCGTCGCGGCGATGGACGTGCTTGCGCCGGGCATCGGCGAAATCATCGGCGGCAGCCAGCGCGAGGAGCGGCTCGGGGTCCTCGACGCGCGGATGACCGCGGCCGGCATGGACCGCGACCATTACGCATGGTATCGGGACCTGCGCCGCTACGGCACGGTGCCGCACGCTGGATTCGGGCTCGGCTTCGAGCGCACGATCGCCTACGTCACCGGCCTCGCGAACGTGCGCGACGTGATTCCGTTTCCGAGGACGCCGGGCAGCGCGCGCTATTGAACGAAGTGCGGCCGGTATCGCCCGCAGGTCGCGGATGTACGCATCCTGGCCGGACGCACGTCAGCGCGGTCGCAGCGTCACCGCGGCGGGGTTGTCCGAACCGTGGGTCCTGGCGGTACCTTCGAGCAGCAGCTGCGCACCGGGCGACTGCGTCAAGGTGATCGTCCATGCGCCGCACTTCGCGCTGGTCGCCGGGGCGCTGATTTCCAGGACGCCGTTCCGATAGGTGCCGGTGAACGGCGCATTCGACAGCTGACAGGCGCGGCCGCTCCAGTTCATCGTCCCCTTGAGGTTGCCGTCCTGGTCCTGCGACGCGATGGCGATCGACCAAGGCGCGGTGGTCATTTTCCCGGATTGACGCATCGTCGATCCGGTGCCTGCCAGTTGCGCGGGCAGCTTGTCGTCGGCGCCGGCGGGGGACGGCAGGCACGTCAGCGCGATAAGGGCGGCGGCGGTGATAGCGGCGAGTCGCATCGAACAAGTCTCCCGGGCGGATGTCAAAAAAAGCGAAAGCCCGCGATTGCGCGGGCGTGCATCGACTGGCGGCACTGCCGGCTGCGCCGGATGCTACGATGGTGCCCAGAAGAGGACTCGAACCTCCACAGTGTTGCCACCGCTAGGACCTGAACCTAGTGCGTCTACCAATTCCGCCATCTGGGCTGTAAATCAGGCGAAAGCCAGCCGGTAATTTTACGAAAGTGTGACTTTCTTGTCAAAGAAACCACCAGCGACCGGTGCGGGCACTCGCCCGCGGCCTGCAACGTCCCGCGCGGCGTCCCCTCGGCTCGGCGAGGCGGCACCGGCGATGTCGGCTGGCCCGCCCTCGGCCGGCACGCCCGGTTCCGGACGGCGTGTCCGCCGCCCGCGCGGCGACGTCGAGATTCCCGAGCGCGAAGAGATCCTGCAAGCGCTGCGCCAGCACGGCGTGCCGATCCCCGCGGCAGAGCTCGAGCAACTGCTGGCGGTGCGTGGCGATGCCGAACGCGAAGCATTCGCGGGCCGGCTCGCCGCAATGGAGCGCGACGGCCAGCTGATGACCAATCGCAAGGGGCAGCTCTGCGTCGTCGCCAAGCTCGACCTGGTGACCGGCACCGTGCAGGGACACGCCGACGGCTTCGGTTTTCTCGTCCCCGACGACGGCAGCCCGGACCTGTTCCTGTCACCGAAGGAAATGCACAAGACGCTGCATGGCGACCGTGCGACGGCGCGACTCGTCGGCCTCGATCGCCGCGGCCGGCCCGAAGGCGCCGTCGTCGACGTCCTTGAGCGCGCCAACCGCGAAGTCGTCGGCCGCGTCTACGAGGAGCGCGGCATCTGGTACCTGGTCGCCGAAAACAAGCGCATCAGCCAGGACATCCTCATCCCTCCGGACATGCGCGGCAGCGCGCGTCCCGGGCAGGTCGTCGTCGCGGAGCTGATCGAACAGCCTTCGGCGCACCGCGAGGCGCTGGCAAAGGTGGTCGAGGTCCTGGGCAATTACACCGACCCCGGGATGGAGATCGAGATCGCGTTACGCAAGCACGACCTGCCCTACCGGTTCTCGCCGCCGGGGCAGCGCCAGGCGGCGCGCTTTCCGCAGGACGTGCAGAAGGCCGACCGCAAGGGCCGCACCGATCTCACCGCGCTGCCGCTGGTCACGATCGACGGCGAAACCGCGCGCGACTTCGACGACGCCGTCTACTGCGAGCGCAGCGCTAAATCGTTTCGCCTGATCGTCGCGATCGCCGACGTCAGCCATTACGTGCGCGACGGCGACGCCCTCGACGCCGACGCGCGCGAGCGCGGCACGTCGGTCTACTTTCCGCGGCGCGTGATCCCGATGCTGCCCGAGGAGCTGTCGAACGAGCTCTGTTCGCTCAAGCCCGCTGTCGATCGCCTGTGCATGGCCTGCGAGATGACGATCAGCGCTGCCGGCGACATCGAGGCCTACCGTTTCTACCCGGCGCTGATGCATTCGCGCGCCCGGCTCACCTATACGCAGGTGTGGGACTGGCTGTCGCAGCCGGCGAAAGCGCGCACCAGCGAAGCCAGGGCGCTACTGCCGCAGCTCGAGAATCTGTACGCGCTGTACAAGGTGCTGGCCGCGGCGCGCGCCCGGCGCGGCGCAATCGATTTCGAGACGGTCGAGCTCGAGCTCAGGTTCGATGCCCACGGCAAGATCGAGACGATCGTCCCGATCCTGCGCAACGACGCGCACAGGCTGATCGAGGAATGCATGCTGGCCGCGAACGTCTGCGCAGCGGCCTATTTGCACGAGCAGAAGCAGCCGGCCCTGTACCGGGTGCACGAAGGCCCGACGCCGGAAAAGCTCGCCGCGCTGAAGGAATTCCTCGCCGGGTCGGGGCTGTCGATCGGCGGCGGCGACCACCCGGCGCCGGCCGATTACGCAGCGCTGCTGGCCAAGATCAAGGGCCGGCCGGATTTCAACCTGCTGCAGACGGTGCTGCTGCGCTCGCTGCAGCAGGCGGTGTACAGCCCCGACAACGAGGGCCATTTCGGCCTGGGTTACGACGCCTACACGCACTTCACGTCACCGATCCGCCGCTACCCCGATTTGCTGATCCATCGCTGCATCAAGGCCTGCCTCGCGCGCGAGCGCTATCGGCCCGGCGGCGCGACGTGGGCGGAGCTGGGCGTGCACTGCTCGCAAACCGAGCGGCGCGCCGACGACGCCACGCGCGACGTCGAAAGCTGGCTGAAATGCTATTTCATGCAGGATCGCGTCGGCGAGGTCTTCATGGGAACGGTCAGCGGCGTCACGCACTTCGGCCTGTTCGTCACGCTCGACGGGCTCAATGTCGACGGCCTCGTGCACGTCACCGAGCTGGGCAACGACTACTTTCACTACGATGCGGTGCGCCACGCGATGAACGGCGAGCGCAGCGGCAAGGTCTACCGGCTCGCCGACCGCCTCATGGTCAAAGTCGCCCGCGTCGACCTGGAGGCGACCAAGATCGATTTCGTGCTCGCCGGCGACGTGGCCGCGCCCGAGCCCAAAAAGAAAACGCGCCAGGGCCGCAAGCCCTGACGCGCACTCATCCGGGAGGAGGCCGGCGGTCAGCGGTTGGGCTGCGGCGTCATGCGCAGGTACGGCCGCAGCGCCTTGAAGCCTTTCGGGAATTTCTGCTTGAGCACTTCGGGATCCTGGATCGAGGGCACGATCACCACGTCGTCGCCGTTCTTCCAGTTGCCCGGCGTCGCGACGCTGTAATACTCGGTGAGCTGCAGCGAATCGATCACGCGCAGCACTTCGTCGAAATTGCGGCCAGTCGAAGCCGGATAGGTGATGATCAGTCGGACGACCTTCTTCGGATCGATGACGAACAGCGAGCGCACCGTCGCCGTCGCGCTGGCGTTCGGATGGATCATGTCGTACAAGGTCGAGACCTTGCGATCGGCATCGGCGATGATCGGGAAATTGACGCTGGTGTGCTGCGTCTCGTTGATGTCGTTGATCCATTTCTTGTGCGAGTCGACCGGGTCGACCGACAACGCGATGACCTTGACGTTGCGCTTCGCGAATTCGTCCTTGAGCTTGGCGGTCAGCCCGAGCTCGGTCGTGCACACGGGCGTAAAGTCGGCGGGATGCGAGAACAGGACGCCCCAGCTGTCGCCCAGCCATTTGTGGAAGCTGATCGGACCGTCGCTCGAATCCTGGGTGAAATCGGGGGCGGTGTCGCCTAGACGCAGTGCCATGTTTTTCTCCTCGGATACCGGTTGAACCGCATATAATACGCCGCGTCTGCGGTCGCGAGTAGAAGCGCTGGCACTATCGTCATGCAGGCGTTGCGCGCCGCCGGCGCCGCCCGGTCCCGACTCTCCAGCACACCATGCGACGATCCCCTGCCGGCCGCACGGCCTTTGCGCAGGTCCCGCGAAAATGACCGGCGGCGCCGCTCGAATCGCGCACCTGGTCGTGCAGGCGCCCGACATAGGAACTCCCGCCCTCAAGGCGCTGGCGCGGCTCGCCGGCGCCGACCGCATCGAGGCCCTGCAACGCGGCGGCGACCAGGCATTCGCACTCGCACTCGCGCCCGGGAGCAGCGCCGCGCAGCTTGAATCGTACTGCGCGCGCGCCGGACTGGACTGGGCGATCGTCGGCCCCGACCAGGGCCTCGATCGCGTCCGGCTGATCGCGATGGATATGGACTCGACGCTGATCACCATCGAGTGCATCGACGAAATCGCCGGCATGCATGGCATCAGGCCGCAAATCTCGGCGATCACGGCGAGCGCGATGCGCGGTGAAATCGACTTCCGCGAGAGCCTGACGCGTCGCGTGGCGCTGCTGGCGGGGCTCGACGTGAGCGCCCTGCAACGCGTCTACGACGAGCGCCTGACATTGTCGCCCGGCGCCGAGCGCTTGCTGGCGGGCATGCGCGCGGTCGGAGCGCAGTCGCTGCTGGTATCCGGCGGCTTCACGTTCTTTACCGAGCGCCTCAAGGCGCGACTCGGGCTTGATCATGCGTGCGCGAACACGCTCGAGGTCGCCGGTGGCAAGCTTACCGGCCGCCTGGGCGGGGCGATCGTCGATGGCGAGGCGAAAGCGGCGTGCCTGCAGCGCCTGCGCGCGGCAGTCGCCGCGGACGGCGGGCTGGTCGTGGCGATCGGCGACGGCGCAAACGACGTGCCGATGCTCGAAGCGGCCGACATCAGCGTCGCCTACCACGCGAAGCCGCTGGTGCGCGCGCGCACCACCTACGCGATCGACCGCTGCGGCCTGGACGCGGTTCTCAATCTGTTCGTGTAGGCGATCGTCGTCATGCGAGCGCAGGGCGCAGGAACGCGACGATGTCCCAGACCGCGAGCACCGCGAGCACGATCCAGGTCAAGGCGGTGCCGGCGAAGCGGCCGGTCGAATAACCGCTTCGGCGCGACAGTCCCGCTGCGTGCACGACGCGCGCCAGGATGAACACGATGCCACACGCGTGCAGCAGCGCGGGCGAGGCGCGGTTTTCCTCCGCGATCAACAGCAGCAGCAGAAGCGGCAGGCCCCACTCCACGGCGTTGGCGTGCGCGCGGATCGCGCGCTCGAGCTGCGCGTCGCCCCCGGCGCCCAGGCCGATGCCCATCCGCCGGCGTCGCCGGGAGACGAGTACGGCGAGCGCGAGCAGCAGCAGCGCGAAAATGCCCGCGTAGAGCGCGCTGATCATCGGCATCGGCGCAGGGTTCATTGGTCGCTCTCCTCTATCCACATCGACTGGATCGCCTCGAGTATCTTTTCACCCGAGTGCTTCGGATCATCGTCGAAACCGGGCAATTCCACCACCCATCGATAGAGATCGGTAAAGCGCACCGCCTTCGGATCGACGTCCGGGTGGCGCTCGACCAGCGCGATCGCGATGTCGCGCGAATCAATCCACTTCATTTCGTCGCCTCTTTGGCGTAGTTGATCGTGTACTTGGGAATCTCGATGACCAGTTTGCTGCCGCCGACCTTCGCCTGGCACGACAGCCGCGAGACCGGCGTCAGTCCCCATGCCCGGTCGAGCAGGTCGTCTTCGTCCTCGGTCGACGGCGACAGCGAGGCGAATCCTTCGCGGACGATGACGTGACAGGTCGTGCATGCGCACGACTTTTCGCAGGCGTGCTCGATCTCGATGTTCTGGTCGAGCAGATTGTCGCAGATCGACTCCCCTTCGTTCGCCTCGAAGGTCCTGCCTTCCGGGCAAAGCTCCGCGTGGGGCAGCACGACGATTTCCGTCATGGCCCGCTAACCCAGCGCGTCGACGCTGCGTCCGGTCAGCGCGCGCCCGACGCCGCGATTCATGCGGCGCGCGGCGAACTCCTCGGTGGCAGCGTTGAGCGTCGCGACGGCGCCGGCGAGCGCATGGCGATCGTCCTGGCCGGCGAGGCGGCGCACGGCGGCGATCGCCTGCTCGATCGGGACGCGCTCCGCCGCGTCGAGCAGGTCGCCGTCGGAGCGCAGCGCCCCCTCGGTCGCATCGAGGATCCGCTCCGCCTCGACTCTAGCCTCGACCAGCGCGCGCGCCGCCATGTCCGGGGCGGCGTTGGCAAACGATTCCTGCAGCATGCGCGCGATTTCGGCATCGGTCAGGCCGTACGAAGGCTTGACGACGATCGCCGACTCGACTCCCGTCGTCTGCTCGCGTGCCGCGACCGAGAGCAGGCCGTCGGCGTCGACCTGGAATGTCACCTTGATGCGCGCCGCCCCGGCGACCATCGGCGGAATCCCGCGCAACTCGAAGCGCGCCAGCGAACGGCAGTCGGCGACGCGCTCGCGCTCGCCCTGCACGACGTGCAAGGCCATCGCGGTCTGCCCGTCCTTGAAGGTCGTGAATTCCTGGGCACGCGCGATGGGTATGGTCGCATTGCGTGGAATGATCTTCTCGGTCAGGCCACCCATCGTTTCCAGCCCGAGCGACAGCGGAATGACGTCGAGCAGCAGCCAATCCTCGCCGCTCGCCCGGTTGCCGGCCAGCACATTGGCCTGGATCGCGGCGCCCAGCGCGACGACCTCGTCCGGGTCCAGATTGTTGAGCGGCGCCCGGCCGAAAAAGTCGGCGACCGCCCGCTGGATCTGCGGCATGCGCGTCGCGCCCCCCACCATCACGACACCCTTGATGTCCGCGACCGCCAGCCGGGCGTCGCGCAGCGCCTTCCTGACCGGAGCCAGGGTCTTGGCGACCAGGGTCTGGCTGATCGCGTCGAACGTCTGCGCGGTCAGCGTGAGCGCGATGGTCGCGCCGGATTGCAAGGTGGCAGTGAACGGAGCCTCGTCCCGGGTCGTCAGCCGTTCCTTGGCCCCACGCGCCGCCATCATCAGCATTCGCGTATCGGCCGGCGAGACCGGCCCGGCGCCGGCGCTCTCCAGCGCCCAGCAGTAGATCCGATGGTCGAAGTCGTCGCCGCCAAGCGCGGTGTCGCCCGCGGTCGCCAGCACTTCGAAGACGCCGCGCGAGAGCTTGAGTATCGACAGGTCGAACGTGCCGCCCCCCAGATCGTAGACCGCGTAGGTTCCCTCGGAGGCATTGTCCAGCCCGTAGGCGATGGCGGCGGCGGTCGGCTCGTTCAGCAGGCGCAACACGTTGAGCCCCGCCAGCCGTGCGGCATCCTTGGTCGCCTGTCGCTGCGCGTCGTCGAAATAAGCCGGCACGGTCACGACCGCGCCGGCAAGCTCGCCGCCCAGGATCCTTTCCGCGCGCCCGCGCAGCGCTCCCAGGATTTCCGCCGAGACTTCCACCGGCGTCTTCACGCCGGCGCGCGTCGAGATCTGCACGATGCCCGGCGCATCGACGAAGCGGTAGGGAAAGCGCCGCGCGTCGGCGAGATCGGCAAGGCCGCGTCCCATCATCCGCTTGACCGAAACGATGGTGTTCTGCGGGTCGGCAACCTGTGCCGCTTGCGCCGCAGAGCCTACTTCGACTCCGCCCGGTGCGTAGCGCACGATCGACGGCAACAGGCGGCGGCCCTGATCGTCGGGGAGCACGTCGGCGCTGCCGTCGCGAACGGTCGCGACCAGCGAATTGGTCGTCCCGAGGTCGATGCCCACTGCGAGCCGTTGCCGGTGCGGCGCGGACGCCTCTTCCCCCGGTTCGGCGATCTGCAGCAGGGCCATCAGTCTTCGATCCCGGCGATGGCCGCGTCGATGTCGGCGGCGAGCTTGGACAGGAACTGGAGCTCGCGCACGCCCGCGCGCGCCGATTCCCAGCTCTGCCCGGCGTCGAGCGTTTCCGCCAGTGCCGGCTCGAGCGCGGCGACCTCGGCGCGGACCTCGGCCAGCAGCGCTTCGAGACGCGATGCATCGCGCCCGATCCGCGCCTCGTCGACCGCTTCGCGCCGCTCGAGTTGACGCTCGAGAAAATCGAGCGGCAGCGCGGTGTCGGTTTCCGCCGCCGCGTCGACGCCGTGCAAGGACAACAGATACTGCGCTCGTCCGACCGGATCCTTCAGAGCGCGATAGGCCTCGTTGACCCGCGCCGACGATTGCAGCGCCAGCCTGCGCTCGGCCTCACCCGCGGCGGCGAACCGGTCGGGGTGCACCTCGGTCTGCAGTGCGCGGTAGGCCGCATCGAGCCGCGCCGCGTCGCAGCGATAGCGCGGCGGCAGTCCGAACAGCGTGAAATAGTCCTGGGAAAAATCGATCATCGGAACGGATTCGGCGGGCCGCGCGTCGTCATGCTGAGTTCGTCGAGAATCGAGCGGAGCACGGTGCGGCAAGGCCGCCGCGGAGCTTGCGGTCGCAGCGTCCCCGCAGGCACGCGACGATCCGAAGCTGGAAAAGGCGCGTGCTGCAATGAGGCGCCGGCGCGCTATGTGAAGATTATCGGCGAGCTCACACGTTGAACGATTCGCCGCAGCCGCACTCGTCCTTGACGTTCGGATTGTTGAACTTGAATCCCTCGTTCAGGCCTTCCCGCGCAAAGTCGAGCTCGGTTCCGTCGATGTACGGCAGGCTTTTCGGATCGACGATCACGTTGATGCCGCGGCTTTCGAAGCGATGGTCGTCCGGCTTGATTTCATCAACGAACTCGAGCTTGTAAGCGAGCCCCGAGCAGCCGGTCGTGCGCACGCCCAGGCGCAGGCCGACGCCCTTGCCGCGCTTCTCCAGGAAGCCCGCAACGTGCTTTGCCGCGCTCTCGGTCAGGGTGATTGACATCTTCTTGCTTGGCGTCGAATTCAGGCCGCGACGCCTTGCGCGGCGGCGCCGGCGTCCGCCGGCGCTTCCTTTGCCGCGCCGTGCTTCTGCTTGTAGTCGGCGACCGCCGCCTTGATCGCATCCTCGGCCAGGATCGAGCAGTGAATCTTCACCGGCGGCAGCGCGAGCTCTTCCGCGATATGCGTGTTCTTGATCGTCAGCGCCTGATCGAGCGTCTTGCCCTTGACCCACTCGGTGACCAGCGACGACGAGGCGATCGCCGACCCGCAACCGTAGGTCTTGAACTTGGCGTCCTCGATGCGTCCGTCCGCGCCGACGCGGATCTGCAGCTTCATCACGTCGCCGCACGCGGGCGCGCCGACCATGCCGGTGCCGACGGCGGCATCGTCCTTGGCGAACGATCCGACGTTGCGCGGGTTTTCGTAGTGGTCCAGTACCTTGTCGCTGTATGCCATGACAATCTCCAAATGACTCCACTGACTGCATTTGACGCTGACTGCACTTGATCTTGTCCGGATTGAGGGGCGGCCACGCCGCACCTCGAATCCGGACAGTTATTGCGTCGGCGAAGCTGACGCAATAACGACTAGTGGGCGGCCCACACCACCGTATCCAGATCGATCCCTTCCTTAAACATTTCCCACAACGGCGACAGCTCGCGCAGCTTGTCGATCTTCCGCTTCAGCAGGTCGATCGTGTAATCGACCTCTTCCTCGGTCGTGAAGCGGCCGACGGTGAAGCGGATCGAGCTGTGCGCCAGCTCGTCGCTGCGACCCAGCGCGCGCAGCACGTACGACGGCTCCAGCGACGCCGACGTGCACGCCGAGCCCGACGACACCGCGACGTCCTTGATCGCCATGATCAGGCTCTCGCCCTCGACGAAGTTGAAGCTGACGTTCAGGTTATGCGGAATCCTGCGTTCCATGTCGCCGTTCAGATGCGCTTCCTCGATTTCGGACAGGCCCTGCCACAGCCGGTCCCGCAGCATGCGTATGCGCTCGTTGTCGGTCGCCATCTCCAGGCGCGCCAGGCGGAACGCCTCGCCCATCCCCGCGATCTGGTGCGTAGGCAGCGTGCCCGAGCGCATGCCGCGCTCGTGACCGCCGCCGTGCATCTGCGCCTCGATGCGCACGCGGGGCTTGCGCCGCACGAACAGCGCGCCGACGCCCTTCGGCCCGTAGGTCTTGTGCGCCGAGAAGCTCATCAGGTCGACCTTGAGCGCTGCGAGGTCCACCGGCACCTTGCCGGTCGCCTGCGCCGCGTCGACGTGGAAGATGATGCCGCGGCTGCGGCAGATTTCGCCGATCGCCGGAATATCCTGGATGACGCCGATCTCGTTGTTGACGAACACCACCGAGACCAGGATCGTGTCCGGCCGCAGCGCCGCCTTGAATGCTTCGAGGTCGAGCAGGCCGTCCGGCTTGACGTCGAGATAGCTGACCTCGAAGCCGTCGCGCTCGAGCTCGCGCATGGTGTCGAGTGTGGCCTTGTGCTCAGTCTTGACGGTGATCAGGTGCTTGCCCTTGTCCTTGTAGAAATGCGCGGCGCCCTTGAGCGCGAGATTGATCGACTCGGTCGCGCCCGAGGTCCAAACCAGCTCCTTCGGGTCGCAATGGACCAGCCTGGCGACTTCCTCGCGCGCCTCCTCGACCGCCTTTTCGGTTTCCCAGCCGAACGCGTGCGAACGCGAGGCCGGATTGCCGAAATGCTCGGTCAGGTACGGAATCATCTTCGCGGCGACGCGCGGATCCACCGGCGTCGTCGCCGAATAATCGAGATAGATCGGTTTCTTCATCGTGGTCTCGACGATTGGCCCTACGCCACCGGTGCCGCCTCGGACTTCTTGCCGGATAGCGCGCGATGGTCCTGGAGAACGTTGACCTCGGGTTTGTCCTGCTGGCGCACCAACTGCTCGAGCGTCACCGAACGCAGGAACGAGAAAATGTGCGTATTGAGGCTTGCCCAGAGCTCGTGGGTCATGCATCGCCTGTCGTCCAGGCAGTTTTCCTTGCCGCCGCACTGCGTGGCGTCGATCGGCTCGTCGACCGCAAGGATGATGTCGGCGACGCTGACCGCGGTCGCGGCTCGCGCCAGGTTGTAGCCGCCGCCGGGGCCGCGGACGCTTTCCACCAGCCCATGCCGGCGCAACTTGCCGAACAGCTGCTCGAGATACGACAGCGAAATCTTCTGCCGCTCCGAGACGCCGGCCAAGGTCACCGGCCCCTTGCCGTTGTGCATCGCCACGTCAATCATCGCCGTCACGGCGAATCGTCCTTTGGTGGTCAGTCTCATGATCGCCTGCCTCTTTGCCCGGTTGCCCCCACTTTTCAGAGCTAGATTGTATAATTCCCGACTGGATTAGTCAACTAAAAAGCCTGCCGGTTCAGTCGAGTAAGCGGTTGATCCGGGCGGGGTCGAAACCTTCGGCCGTCGCCCTGGCGTCGCTGCAATCCACCCCTTCGTGCTGCAGGTGCTCGATCAGCTTCTGCAGGCGGCCGTCGGTCGCGGCGGCGTGGTCGAGCAGCGAATGGATCGCCTGCACCATCGGGTCGTTCATGTCGGGACCGATGCCGTAGGCCGAAAACCCGATGCGCGTCGCCTGCGCCTCGCGCCGGACCGCATCGTCGCCGGTCAGGATGCGCGCCGGAATGCCGACCGCGGTTGCCCCGGCGGGAACGTCGCGCACCACCACGGCGTTCGAGCCCACTTTGGCGCCGTCGCCGACCAGCACTGGGCCGAGGATCTTGGCGCCCGCGCCGAGCACGACGGCGCGGCCCAAGGTCGGATGCCGCTTGCCCTTGTTCCACGAGGTCCCGCCCAGGGTGACGCCGTGGTAGAGCGTGCAATCGTCCCCGATCTCGGCGGTCTCGCCGATGACCACGCCCATCCCGTGGTCGATGAACACCCGGCGGCCGATCGTCGCCCCTGGGTGGATTTCAATGCCCGTAAGCCAGCGCGCCCAGTGCGACAGCCAGCGGGCGAGCCAGCGCGCGCCCGCGCGCCATAAGCGACTGCTCACCGCCCGATGCCACACCAGCGCATGCAGACCGGGATAGCAGGTCAGGACCTCCCAGCTCGTCCGCGCGGCGGGGTCGCGCTCGAACACAACCGCAATGTCTTCACGCAGGCGAGCAAACATCGAGCAATCCTGCCATATCCGACAGAATTACTCAAGTATTGAGCCTGGCTTTGCACCCACGTTCGACGCCGGAAGGACCTTCGGCACCCGACCGGCCCGACCCCGCGCGGGGGCGCAGACCGGTCAACGAAGCAGGATCGCCGCGACCAGCAGGCCGGCCGTCGCCACGGCGAGAACCACCGCGTACAGCGTGGCAAGAACGAAGGCCCGCGCCAGCATACCCAGCCAGGACCCTGCATACACCGTGCGCATCGACCAGATAAGGTACACGGCGATCCAGCAGCCTATCCCGATCGCCACCGCCCTCGGCACCAGCAGCATGGCCGTCGCGGCAACGAAAACGAACGCGTGGTTGTGTGCGGCAAAGACCAGGTGCGCGCCGAACAGCCGCGGGCGCCGGGGATGGCGCCGCCGACGGCCGAGGTAGAGCAGCTTCAGCAGCGCCGCGATGGCCGGCAGCAGCGCGAACATCGCGTACGGCGCGTAGCGCAGCGAACCATCGCGCAACTGGTCGGCCTTGGCCTCCTTGCTCAGGGCGTTGAACCGGTTCCAGCGATTCTGCAGAACCAGCGGCGCATCCGACTGGCCCGGCCGGATCTGCACATTGAAGCCCTTGTCGGCCGACACGACGTTCGCCTCGTCGGCGTTATCCGCGCGAACCTGAATCAAGTCGATCGGCTCGATGAAAAAGCGCGACACCGCGAAGAATATCAAGGTCGCAAACAAATAGAGCCGCGCCGGACGAATGTAGCGGCGGCGGCGGCCGGCCAGATACTCGGCCGTCAGAAAGCCCGGGCGCGATACCAGCGCGATGACCGTGCGCCAGAAGCGGCCGTCGATGGCGACGTAGCGTCCTGCGGCTTCGCGCAGGAATTCGCGCAGGGTCGGCAGGCGCAGCTTGGTTTCCTGGCCGCAGCGCGGGCAATACGCGCCGTCTGCCGCGGCGCCGCAGTTGCGGCAGGGCGCCGGCGCGGCGGCGTCGCTTCCGGTCGCAGGCGCCTCCGCCATTCAGTCAGCCTTGCGTTCGCGCTGCAGGCGCTCGTCGATCCGCGCCAGTATGCCGCGCAGGATGTTGACCTCTTCCTTCTCCAGCCGCGCGCGCGAGAACAGGCGCCGCAGGCGAGGCAGCAGGCGCTTGGGATGTGCGGGGCGCAGAAAATCGAGCGCGATCAACGTGCGTTCGCCGTGCTCGAACAGCCGCGCGATCTCGTCCTGCGAGGCGGGCTCGAACGCGGGCGCGCGCCAGACTCCGCCGCCCGCCGCGGCAACGCACAGCTCGTAGGCGGCCACCTGCACCGCGGCGGCGAGATTGAGCGACGCGAACTCCGGAACCGACGGGATCGTCGCGACCAGCTGGCAGCGCGCGAGCTCGGCGTTGGACAGCCCCGACATCTCGCCGCCGAAGACCAGCGCCACGTCGCCGCGTTCGGCATAGCGCAGGGCCTCGTGCGCGGCGGCGCGCACCGGCAGCGCGCCACCGGCGAATTCCCGCGGCCGCGCCGAGAATCCGATCGCCAGCGCGGCGCCGGCCAGCGCCGCGTCGAGCGTCGATACGATTCGCGCCGCGCGCAGGATCGAGGTTGCGCCCGAGGCCAGCGCGTCGGCCTCGGGATCGGGAAAGCGCTGCGGCGCGACCAACGTGAGGCGCGACAGGCCCATCGTCCGCATCGCGCGCGCGGCGGCGCCGATGTTGCCGGGATGGCTGGGTGCGCACAGGACGATGCGAATGCGCGCCAGCGCATCGCCGCGCCCGTGCGCTCGGTGATTCGCGGCGTTTGGCTCGAATGCGCCCGTCATGCGGGTCGAAAGGCGTCGATTGCAGGTAGAATGCGCGAGTTTTGTTCTTTATGCGCCGCTTGCGCGTCAATTCGCGCCACGGCGGACCGAATGCACCCGATGCTCACCACCGCGGTCAAGGCCGCGCGCCGCGCCGGCGGCATCATCAATCGCGGCGCGCGCGATCTC
Source organism: uncultured beta proteobacterium (assembly GCA_963713125.1). Taxonomy (GTDB): domain Bacteria; phylum Pseudomonadota; class Gammaproteobacteria; order Burkholderiales; family Casimicrobiaceae; genus PALSA-1003. The sequence goes on from CAVQKL010000008.1 coordinate 105,433, forward strand.
GACCGCCTGGTGGTCACTGCCAAGGGTCCGAAGGATTTCGTCAGCGAGATCGATCGCGCCGCCGAGGCCGCGATCGTCGACACGCTTCGGCTCGCGTATCCGGACCACGCGATTCTAGCAGAGGAAGGCACCGCCCAAGGCGCGAACCCGTCGTCGGAGCATCTGTGGATCATCGACCCGCTCGACGGCACGACCAATTTCCTGCACGGCTTTCCGCAGTACTGCGTTTCGATCGCGTTGCAGCACAAGGGGCAGGTCACGCAGGGCGTGATCTACGATCCGGTGCGCAACGACCTATACACCGCGACGCGCGGCCGCGGCGCGTTTCTCAACGATCACCGCTTGCGCGTCTCGCGGCGGCATCATCTGAAGGATTGCCTGGTCGGCACCGGGTTTCCGTTTCGCGACGGCAGCGATCTCGAAACCTACATCGGGATGATGCGCGCGATGATGCAGCAGAGCGCGGGGCTGCGCCGGCCAGGATCCGCCGCGCTGGACCTGGCCTACGTCGCCGCTGGCTATTACGACGGTTTTTGGGAGGTGGGACTCAACGCCTGGGACGTCGCCGCGGGGAGCCTTCTGATCGTCGAAGCCGGCGGCCTGGTCGGCGACCTGGCCGGGGAAGGCGACTATTTGCGCGGCGGGCAGATAGTGGCCGCAAATCCGCGGATTTTCGCGCAAATGGTCAAGGTGCTCGCGCCTTTCAGGACGTCGCCCGGAGTCGTAGGCAACAAGAAAGCCTGAACATTTGTAGCGGGCCCGGCCCGCCTGCAGGACGCGCATTGTTGTTTTCAGGCGGCCAAACGACTGCATAGGGCCGATTTGCCGCGACAATCGGCATGACAATCCCATTGTCATTGTGTAGGATGGAGCGCGAATCGACCGGGCGCGCCGCCTCTGCGCGCCATGGCGCCAATATCCGGGACCGGGAGCGACCCATGCGTCAACGATGGCTGCAAAAGCTTGTCCTGCTGGCGCTGTTCGGTGCGCTTGCCGCGACCGCCGCAGGCCGAGACGATCTCACGCATCCGCGTGATGCTGCATCCTTACGCCGCGGCACCGGGACAGCTTCCCGCCGCCGCGCTGGCCCGGCTGCAGACCTTGGCGGGGATATCGCTGACTCTGGCCGGCACGACGCGCACCGGCGGCCTGGAGCTCGATCTGGCCCAGCCGCTCGATCGCCCGACGGTCGCCGCGCTGGTGAGTCGCTTGCGCGTCGATCGCAGCGTGCTGTGGGCCGAGCCTGTGTCGACCGATGCGACGTCGGCCGCGCAATCGTTCGCCGCGAGCGCGGCAAGTGCCGAGCCCGGCGACACGCTGATGCTGCGGCTGGCCGGCGATCCGGCGCCCGACTGGGCGAGCCTGCTGCCGCGATGGAGCGCGCTGGTTGGCGCGCCGCTCAGCGTCGACCACCAGATCGGCAACGTCTGGGTCTTGAAGCTGCAAGACAAGGTCGCACAGGGTCGGCTGGGGGCCATGGCGGCGCTGCTGCAGACCGACGCCGCGGTCCAGTATGCCGATCCGGTGCGCCGCGCCACGGCCATGCTGGTGCCGAACGATCCGAAATACAACCAGCAATGGGCGTTGTCCGACCCGGTCGGCGGCGTCAATGCGCCGCCGGGCTGGGACTTGGAGACCGGCAGCGCGGCGACGGTGGTCGCCGTGATCGATACCGGCATCACACAGCATCCGGAACTCGCCGGGCGCGTTCTCCCCGGCTACGACTTCATCAGCGATCCGGCGAGCGGCCAACGACGGCGACGGCCGCGACAACGACGCGTCCGACCCGGGGGACGCGACCGTCGGACGGTGAATGCGGGGACGGCGTCCCGGGCGAGCCGAGCTCTTGGCACGGCACGTTCGTCAGCGGCATCATCGCCGCCAACGCCAACAACGGCGAAGGCATCGCGGGCCTCAACTGGAATGCGAAGATCCTTCCCGTCCGCGTGCTCGGCAAATGCGGCGGCACGTTCGACGACATCACCGCGGGCATTCTCTGGGCGGCCGGAGTCGCCGTGGCCGGCGCACCGGCGAATCCGAATCCGGCGCGCGTTATCAACATGAGCCTGGGCGGCGCAACGCCCTGCCCGCAGGCGCTGCAGGACGCAGTCAACCTCGCGGTAGCGCAAGGTGCGGTGATCACCGTCGCCGCCGGCAACGAAAGCGGCGACGCCGCCGATTCCGCGCCGGCGAACTGCAGCGGCGTAATCACCGTCGGCGCCAACGCGCGCGGCGGCGACCGCGCCAGCTATTCCAACTTCGGCTTGCGGGTCGATGTGTCTGCCCCCGGCGGCGACGGCGGCGGCGTCGACAACCTCGATCTTATCGCTGTCCAACGACGGCAAGACGGCCCCGGCAATCCCGCCTACGCGATCGCCGCGGGACCAGCGCCGCGGCGCCGCACGTCGCCGGCATCGCCTCGCTGATGCTCGCGCGCAACGCCAACCTGACGCCGGGCCACGTGCTCGATATCATCAGCGGCACCGCGCGCACTATTCGCCGCCGGCGCCACCTGCGCACACGGACCGTTGTGCGGCTCGGGCCTGCTCGACGCGGGGCTCGCGCATCGCGAGCACATTCCCGGCAATCGCAGCGTCGCGCCGCCGGGCACCGTCCCGGTGATCGAGTACTACCGCGCCGACAAGGATCACTACTTCATGACGGCGAGCGCCGATGAGGCGGCGTTCGTCGACACGTCCCTGAGCGGAACCTACCAGCGCACCGGCGAGTTGTTCTACGCCTGGGTCGATCCCGCGCTGGCTCCCCCCGACGCGCTGCCGGTGTGCCGCTTCTACAGCCCGCTGCCGCTGATCGACTCGCACTTCTATACGGCGTTCGCCGACGAGTGCAATTTCGTCATCGCGCACTGGCCCAGCGTGTGGCTGCTCGAGAGCCGCGCCGCGTTCTACGTGCTGCCGGCCGACGCCGCCGGCAATTGCCGCGCCGGCACGCTGCCGGTCTATCGCTTCTTCGACAATCGCAACGACGCCAATCATCGTCACACCATCGATCTGTCCGTTCGCCGCGCGATGCTGAACCGCGGGTGGGCACCCGAGGGCGTCGGTCCGAATGCCGTCGCGTTCTGCACGCCGATCTGACCCGACGCGAAAGCGCCAGGGGAAAAAAAGCGAGCCGGTGGCTCGCTTTTTTTCTTGCCGCACCCCGGCCGCACGGGCTGGCAAGCCCGCCCGGTCTCAGGCCGCGGCGGCAGTCTCGCCCGGTGGCCGTTTTTGCGCGGCCAACGTGTCCAGCGCAGCGCTTACCGCGCGATCGAACAAGGGGACCGGCTCGACCACCAGGCTCGCCTTGCCCGCCCCGAGCTGCCATGCCAGCTCCTCCGGGGTGACGACGATCGCGCGCGTCCGCTCGCGCGTGGTGAACAGATACTTGCTGCGCAGCGGGCTGACCCACGACAGGCGCGCATTGACGGCTCTTTCGCCGCGCCCGAAGGCAAGCCACGTTCCGACAACCATTTCGGCGACAAAGTCGTGCACGTTGGCGATGCGCGGTGCGGGCGCGGCGGCCTCGACCGCGCGTCGGCGTCGCTCGTGCCGGCCGCGGTCGTTCCCGCCTCGGCCGCATGGACCGCGGACGGACCCGCATCGGGCGGCGCCTGCGCACCCGTCGGCTTGATCGCGGCCATGTGCAATTGGTACATCGCGTCGAGCAGCGGCTTGACGCGCTCGTCCCCGACATTGACCGCCACGGCGCCGGCGCGCAGGTTGCGGATCATGCCTGGCACGAGCTTGGCGAGCCGCGCCTTCTGCCCGCTGCGCTCCTTCGAAGTCAGGCTCCAAAGCAGGTCATCGAGCGTGCGTATGCCGCCTCGCCACGCATCGCCTTCAGGTCCCTGCGCAACGCGCACGCCGGTCAGGTAGTCGGCCCAGATGGTCTCGCTGAACGAGCGCACGTCGAACGGCACGTCGAGGCCGGAGAGCTTGTCGCGGATCAGCGCGCGCACCGCGGAGCGATCCGCCTCGCCCTGCTCGGCTGCCAGCGCTTCTGCGACTTCCTTGTCGAGCGCCGCGGCACCTTTTTGCTGCTCCACATCGACGAATTCCTGCACCTTCCGGTCGGCCGCATCGAAGATGGTGACGTCGACCTGGAAGTCCCGGCACACCACGTCGACCACGCCGGCCGCGGTCAACTCGAACGCGGCGTGATATCCGGCGTCGCCGGTCGCGCCGATCGCCGCCGCAGCAAGATGATCGAGCAGTCGGCGCGCCGGATGCTTCTTGTCGGAGAAGAAGCTGCGATCGAGCAGCGCCGTTTTCAGGATCGGCACCTGCAGGCGGCTGAACAGGCTGCGCAGATCCTCGGGTATCGACGAATCGCGGAATATGTAGTCGAACAGCAGGCCGATCACGTCCATCGTGATCTTGTCGGTCGAGTTGACGACCTTGTCGTCGATTGCCGCGCGAATGAACGGAATGCGATTCATGGCGGCGACCGGCGCCCCTCCCGCGGCGTCCGCCGGCGCGGCGAGGCGATGATCGAATCCCGGATCGAGACGCTGCCAGCGATCGAGCACCGCGACCGCGGCGGATAGCGATCCGATCGCCATCAGCGGGTCGAGTTGCGGCAATCCTGAAGGATCGGCCTGGGGCGGCGGCGCGCCATCCTGCGCCTGCAGCGCGCGCGCGAGATCGGCGATGTAGGGATTGAGCGCGGCGATGGATGCCGCGGCGGCCTGGGCGGCGTCGCCATCAGCCGCCGGCAATCCGACCGCCGGCTCGGTCGCATCGGGCCGGGTCCCTGCTGCTGACGCCGCCGCAGGCGAGCCTTGCTGCGCAGATACCGGCCCGGGTCCCGGCGCGGACGCGCCCTCTTCGCGTGACGCATCGCGCCCCGCAGGCGCGTGGTACCGCAGCGCTTTCAAGTCCGTAGACGTCGACGCCGATGCGGCGGGCACAGCGACATTCAGCGCGAGCAAGGCCTCGGGGCGGCTCGAGCCGACCTCCTCGAACAGGCGCAGAAATGCCGGCAGCAGTTCGGCATCGTCGGTCGGGCGGAAGTCACTGCGCGCGCGCAGTTGCGCCTTGATCTCCGGCAGCACCTGATGATCGGCGAGAAAGCGGTTGACCTTGATGAAGGTCTTGTTGATGCCCAGCGTGACGTCCGACAGCAGGCGCTCCATCAACGGCCGCCATACGCGCGGATTCGGATAGAGGGCGCGCGACGACAGCCCGATCGCATCGAGCACGTAGTCCGGCGAAAACGGATTGTCGACATCGCGCGTCCTGTACTCGCGGAACAACACGCCGACGCGCAGATCGATGGCGTCCAGCTCGCGCTTGGTAAGACGATAGAGAAACTGCGTGCTCGACGTCAATGCCGCCTGCTTCTCGTGATCGAAGGTGTTGAGCACCCGCAGCGTCGACAGCGAGGCGTCGAAGTCAGGCCGCCGTCCTTGCCGGCGCGTGCCAGCCAGCCGTCGCTCGAATAGCTCGGTCAGCGCCTGTCCGAAGCGATCGACCCATTGCCCGCGCTTGCTGCGAAAATCGGCGGTATCGGCCTCACTGACGTATTCGTTGTCGTCGAACAGGTCGCTCGTCGTCTCGATCGAGACCTGGACCAGCGCGGTCAGCCCCGACTTGAACTCGGCAAAGCATTCCTGCAGCAGCGCGCGCGCTTCCTCCTTGCCGAGCAGCAGGTTGCCGTCGGCATCGGTTGCCGGAGCGGGGGTATGCGTTGCTGCGGGATCGGCCATGGGACGTCGACGACATCTGCCCCGACAGCATTCGTCGTGCGGGAAAGAAGCCGGCCATGCGGCGAACGACTGGTTTCGCCCGGCAACGCCCTGCGCGAGGCTGATCGAATGCTAGCGGCCTTTGGGGGCTTTGGCGAGCATGCCGCGACGATCGCACCGAATGCGCAGACCGGGGGTGCGAAGAACGTGCGTTCGGTGGATCGGATCGCGCGCTGGCTGCGGACGCGCCCGGGGGCGCGGGTGGCCCGGGCGAGGCAGGGCGCGGGTATGCTGCAATGGCCTGCCGATGCCTTCGAGGCACCGGCGCCGGGTCAGGCCCTCGTCTCGCCAGCCATCCTGTTGATCAGCTCCAGGACGCGCCAGCTATCCTGCGCCTTTTCGTAGAAGTAGGTGGCGCCCAGCGAGTAGCTCAAGCTGCCGTATTCGGCCGCGGTATGGCTGGTCAGCACGACCTTGGTCGCCGTGCGGGCCCGGCCGCTCTTCTGCAATGCCGCCAGAACGTCGAACCCGGTGCCGGACTCGAGCATTACGTCGACCAGGATCAAGTCGGCGTCGACGTGCGACAAATCTGCAATCGCCTGCGCGGCATTGTCGCTTTGCCCTACCAGCTCGGCACCGGCCGACTCGACCGCTACGGCAAGGAGCCGCGAGAAGATCGGCGAGTCCTCGACCATGTACACGTGCAGTGGTGCTTGAGCCTCGACCATTGTCATCGTTTCTCCAATCACTTCCGTCACCGATCACACTTGGGACGACCGGTCATCTGGCCCAGTATCGCGCGCCCGCGGAACATTAGATGTAGGAATATCGGACAAACGGAGTCGGACTCTTGCTGAAAATCGATGCGCCTTTCAGTCCGCTGCGACGACATAGGCCAGCGGATCGACCGGGCTGCCGTGGACGCGGACTTCGAAGTGCAGGTGCGGCCCGGAACTTCTCCCCGTCTCGCCGACAAAGCCCAGGCGCTGCCCGTCGTCGACCTGGTCGCCCTCGCCGACGGTGAAACCCGCCAGATGGGCATAGACGGTCGTCATGCCGCCACCATGGTCGATAATCACGACGTTGCCGTAGGGTCCGAGCATGCCGGCGAAAAGCGCCTTGCCGGCGGCAGCCGACGTCACGGTCGAGCCATACGCGGCGCGCAGGTCGACGCCCGCGTGCAGGCGTCCGTGGCGAAGTCCGAAGCGGCTGCCCAGCGGACCACCCACCGGGCGGCGCAGGCCGGACGCGGGCGTGACGATCGCCTCGGCGTCGGAAAAGCGCGCGAGCTGCTGCTTGATCCGGTGTGCAATCGCGTCGCTGGCCGCGGCGGTCGCATCGGCATCGCGCAACAGGAAGGTGATGCGAGCGCGCAGATGGCGCCCGACCTTCGCCGCCAGCGACGCCGGCGGGCGCTGCAGCACGCGGTCCAGCTGCCAGCTGACGGCATACGCCGGCACGGCGATCGCTTCCCGCAGCCACTGCCGCGCGTCGTATGCGAGCAGCCGCCATGTGCGCCGTCCCGGCCGCGGCGCCGGGCAGCGCTGCAAGTCGACACCTTGCCGCCGCGCTTCGCGCGCAATGCGATGCATGTGATAGGGCGAGCTCACCGCGATGACGCGATGCCATTGTCCTGCGCCGAAGCGTTGCACCGAACGCAAGCCGTCCCGGGTTGTCACGCCGCCGTCGTCGGGGATCACGGCGTCGGCGGGGACGCCCTGCGCCCGCAGCAGCGTGCGCATAGCTTGCGCCTCGGAGTGGCCGTTGCTCAAGCCCCCGGTGCAGAACACGGTCGGCGCCAGCCCCTGTGCGTAGAGCTCGGCCGCACGCGCGACGCGCACCTTCAATGTCGTGCTGGGCCCGTCCGGCCAGACGGCCGCGCCGAACACGACGATGACGTCGGCCTTTTGCAGTGCCTGCTTCACCGTTGCCGCATGGCGGGACGCGATCCTCGGGCAGGCGCGAGTCTCGCGCCTGCGCAGGATCGTCTCGTCTCACATGGCGTCGCGGGCCGGGACGGCCGGCGGCGAAGTGCTCGGCAGCATGCGCATGAATTTCCCTGCCGGCGTGCGCGCGATTTGCTCGACGAATTCCACTTCCAGCGTGGTCGCGGCCCCCAGCACTTGCCGGCTGCGGCGAATGAATGCGTCGCGCAGAGCCTCGTTGTCAGCAGGCGCCGAAGCGACGACGCGCCAGCGCAGTCGCCCGGGCGCCTGCTGCTCGATCTGCGCCTGGATCGTGCGGCGGAGCTCGGCGCCGAACGACGCCTCGATGGCAAGCGATGACAGTTCCCTGCCGTCGGCCAGCCGGATGATTTCCGAACGCCGTCCCTCCATCCGGACCAGCAGCGGCAGCGTTCGTCCGCACCCGCATGGTTCCGGAGCGATCGCGGCACGATCGCCGAGCCGGTAATTGAGGAGAACCATCGCGCGATTGTCGAGCGGCGAAATCACGACGTCGCCGGATTCGCCGGGGGGCAGGTCGTTGCCTTCGGCGTCCGCGATGCGCACCGCGCAAAGGTCGAGGTTCAGGTGGAAGCCGTCGCGCCGCTCGCACTGGAAGCCTATCGTTCCGGCCTCCATGGCCCCGTAGACGGCGTAGACCGCGCAGCCCATGCTCTCGGCAAGCTCGCGGCCGCCGGCCGAAAGGCGGTCGCCCAGGTACACCCAGAGCCGCGGCAACGGAATCTTCGTTCCCGTGCCGTGCAGATAGTGAAAGAACTGGTCGGCGTACGACCCGAATGACAAGACCACGCGCGGCCGGATAGCGGCGATCTGCGCCGCTGCGACGTGGAACGGCACGGCGGGCGGCAGATGGTGGTAGTGCACGGGCTTGCGCGGTATCACCGTGTGCTCGCTGTAGATCGTGCGTTGGGTGCGGCTGGAAAAATCGGCGGGGAGGATCAGCAGGCGCTGGTGCTCCTGAGTGCGCACACCCAGCCACCGCGCAAGCGTGTGCCGCCGTTCGTTGGTGAGAAACTCGCGCGCGATGACGTGCGCCCACGGTTCGCCGGCAAGCGCCGCGATGACGACGCGATCGCGTTCTCCGCGCGCCGCACGCACCAGCAGCGAGCCGTGGTCCCAGAAAATCGGCTTGCGCAAGCCCGCACTCGATCCACTGGTCTTGAAGACTTCGCGGCCGCTGCGGCGAAAGGGCTCCGAGACGAAACGCATCGGGTCTTCCGCCAGCGCCAAGCCGTCGATCATGGGCAGGCGCGAAAGATCGTCGGCGGACACGATACTGTCGGGGCGCAGGCCGTTGCGCTGCAGCGCGTCGCGGTAGAAAGGTACCGTTGCCTGCGCGTGCCGCAGCAACGCCTGGAGGCGGCGACGCTGCAGCGCCTCGATCTTCGCAATCGGCCAGAACGGGACGGTGCGCTCGCGGCGGGAGATCGCCGCCACGGCCGCCGTGCTCGCGAGCCGGCCGAGCGTGCCAGGCGCGCGCCCGCTCATCATGCGACGAAGGCGCGATTCGATCCAGTCGCTGCTGCTCACGGCGGGGGGCTCGTCCGGGGGAAGGCCTCGCACTGTAAGGCAGCGCTGTTCGGTTGCGCAAGCGGGCGCCGCGAGGCACCGTTCCCGGACCGCAGGCGCGCGCCGAGGCGGTCGGCCAGCGCTCCCTCCAGATCGAGGAGCCGGCGGGGGCAGAGCGCGTATTTCACGCCCTGGCGGAAAAGGGCAAGGTGCGCATGCCGCTGGAAAAAACATTCTGGGCCAGCGCTTCGGCATGCTGGTCGATCGCTTCGGCATTCCGTCGATGGTGAACTGCGAGTAAGCCGAGCCGCCGGCCCCCTCCCCCGCGTCCGGCGGCCAGGTTTTAGCTGCTGCGACCGGCGACGGAGTCGAGGATTTTCTCGAGAGCGGCCGATTCGAGCGGCTTCACCAGGTGATAGTCGAAGCCCGCCTCGCGCACGCGCCGGCGATCCTCGTCCTGTCCGTAGCCGGTGAAGGCCACCAGAATCATCGATCGGCAATGCGCCGACTTGCGCAGTTGCGCGGCGACTTCGTAGCCGTTCATCTTCGGAAGGCCGATATCGAGCAGCACGACGTCGGGTTGATACTCGGCGGCGGCGGCGATCGCCGACGGGCCGTCGTATAGCGCGCGAACGTCGTGATCCCAGGCGCCAAGCAGCGCGGCCAGCGTATCGGCCGAGTCGCGATTGTCGTCGACGATCAATATGCGCCTGCGCTTTCGTGGCGATTCGGGTCGCGAATCCGAGGACTGCCTCGGCACCGATGCTTGCGTCAGTGCCGGAAGCCGGATCTCGAATTCGCTGCCGTGACCCGGCCCGTCGCTGCGGGCTGCCACGCTTCCCCCGTGCAAGGCCACCAGCCGTTTCACCAGGGTCAGCCCGACGCCCAGGCCGCCTTCACTGCGATCGAGCGAGCGCTCGCCCTGGACGAACAGGTCGAACGCGGCGGGAATCAACTCGGCCGACATGCCGATCCCCGTATCCTTGACACGCATGATGGCCCACTCTTCGTCCCGCACGGCTTCCACTTCGATCCTCCCGCCCTCCGGCGTGTATTTGATCGCGTTGTTGAGCAGGTTCAGCAGTGCCTGCGACAGGCGGATCAGGTCGCCGTCGACCAACAGCGGATCGCGCGCGAGGCGCACGTCGAGCGTGTGCCCGCGTCCATCGGCCAGCGGCCGGCACGACTCGACCGCGCGCAGGACGACCGCGTTGATCTCCAGCAGCTCCCTGTGCAACGCGATCTTGCCGCTGCTGATCCGTCCGACGTCCAGTAGATCGTCGACCAGCCGAGTCAATTGCACCAGCTGACGGTCGATCACGTCGCGCGCCCATTCCTGCGTGGAATCCCCCGCCGAGTTCAGACGCATCAGATCGAGCGCATTCCGGATCGGCGCCAAGGGATTGCGCAACTCGTGTCCCAGCATCGCCAGAAACTCGTTCATCCTCTGCTTGCTCTGCTCCAGCGCCTCGACACGCTTGCGCTCGGTCATGTCGCGCGTGATCTTGGCGTAGCCCCTCAGATTCCCCTGCGGACCGTACAGCGCCGTGATGATCACGTTGGCCCAGAACGCGGTCCCGTCCTTGCGCAGCCGCCAGCCTTCCTCTTCGTACCGCCCGGTTTGCGCCGCCGTTTCCAACTCGCGCTGCGGCAGCTTGCGCGCCAGTGCCTCCGGCGGGTAGAAGCGCGAGAAATGCTGGCCGATGATCTCGGACGCCTTGTAGCCCTTGATGCTCTCCGCGCCGGCGCTCCAGCTCGCGACCTTACCGTCCGGATCGAGCATGAATATCGCGTAGTCCCGGATCCCTTCGACGAGCAGGCGAAACTTTTCCTCGCTGCTCACCAGATCGGCCTGGAGCCTGGAACGGGTCTCCATATCGGCCTGCAGCGAACGATTGGCCAGTTCGAGTTCGTGCGTTCGCGCCGTCACGCGGCGATCGAGCTCGTCGTGTGCCTCGCGCAGCCCCTGCATCGCGCGACGGCGCTCGCCGACAACGGCACTCAGCACCAGGCCGGTCACCGCGACGGTGCTGATGAAGGCGAGGAGCAGCAGCAGCGAAGCGTTGACCGATGCCGAGGCGAAAGGGCCCCGGCCGACAATCGTATAGGCGATGGCGATTGCGCACAGGGCGGCAATGGTGGCCGCAACTTCGAGCTGGTCGAAGCGAAATGCGGCCCAGATGATGAACGGAAAGGTCAGCAGCGGCAGCGCCGGAGAAAAGCCGAGTGACGTCATACCGCTGCCGAACACGAGGTAGCCGGCAAGGGCGAGCGCCAGCGCGAAGCCCGTCGCCTCGAGCCTGCGGGACCTCGACCAATCTCCGCCACCGCGCACCTTCCAGAACAGGATCAGCGGCGCGATGACGATGATGCCCGACACGTCGCCCTGCCACCACGTCCACCAGTTGGTGGTGAATTCGGCTCGGCTCATCGCACCCGTCAAGGCGAGCGCGCTCACGCCGATGGTCGCGGCCACCACGGCGGCAACGGCGCTCATCGCCACAAACTTGAACACGTCCTCGCCGCTGTCGAAGCCGCGGGGCACGCCGATGAAGTGCCGGATCAAGCTCGCGCCGACCACCGCCTCGAGTGCGTTGCCGCTGCCGATCAGCACCGCGGCAAGACCCGACGATTGCACCGTCAGGTTTGCCAGGGCAGCACCGAGCCAGATTCCCGGCCACATCCGGTTCCCGGCGAGCAGGATTACCGCGACGGCTACGCCCGACGGCGGCCACACCGCGCTGGCATACCCGGGCGGTATGGCGAGCAGCAGCGAAAGCTTGGCGGCGATCAGGTAGAGTGCCGCCAACAGGCCCAAGCGACCCGCGTAGACGAACGATTGCTGCGAAACCGCCAGTTGTCGCACCGTGATTCCCCCGAGGCGCACGCGCGCGCGACCGCGGCCAAATTGTAGCGCCAGGCGTTTGATCGCGTTGTAAGTCGCAAACGAACGATCGCGTAGGATACCCGCCTACAGCGTGGATTGGATTAGGCGATAATGCCAATTCTCCCCGCGGCTGGACCGCCTTTGCGCCAACGCCATGGACCTCGACTACTCCGCTGACGAACGCGCGTTTCGCGACGAGGTGCGGGATTGGCTGCGCGATCACCTGCCCGGCGAGATGCGCGACAAGGTCGTACGCTACGTGCCCCTTGGCCGCGATGACCTGCTTGGCTGGCACCGCATCCTCGCCGTCAAGGGCTGGGTCGCGCCGGCGTGGCCGAAAGAATGGGGCGGCACCGGCTGGAGCGTCGTGCAACGCCATATCTTCGAGGAGGAATGCGGCTACGCCGGGGCGCCACCGCTGATTGCGTTCGGGCTCGCGATGTGCGCACCGGTGCTGCTCAGGTTCGGCACCGCTGCGCAGAAGGAGCGCTTCCTGCCGCGCATCCATCGCGGCGACGACATCTGGTGCCAGGGCTATTCGGAGCCGGGGTCGGGCTCCGACCTGGCGTCGCTGCGGACGATGGCGGTGCGGCGCGGCGACCGCTACGTCGTCAACGGGCAAAAGACCTGGACCACATTGGCGCACATGGCCGACTGGATATTCTGCCTCGTACGCACCGATTCCGCGGTCGAGCGCAGGCAGGACGGCATCTCGTTCCTGCTGATCGACATGAAGTCGCCCGGAATCACGGTGCGGCCGTTGCTGCTGATGGACGGTCATCACGAAGTGAACGAAGTGTTCTTCGACGACGTCGAAGTGCCGGTCGAGAACCGCGTTCACGACGAGGGCAGGGGCTGGACCGTTGCCAAGTACCTGCTCGGCCACGAGCGGATGAACGCCGCCCGCGTCGGCGAGTCCAGGCGCGAGCTCGAGCGGTTGAAGGCCTTCGCTGCGACGCAGCAGAAGAACGGCAGGCCGCTCACCGACGACGCGCGGTTCAGGGACAAGCTCTCGCGCGTGGAGATCGAACTGATGGCGTTCGCCGTCACCAACCTGCGCTTCCTCGATCAGTGGCGGGGCGGGCGTCAGCCCGGCGCCGAGGTCTCGATGTTGAAGATCAAGGGCACGGAGATCCAGCAGGCGCTGACCGAGCTGATGCTCGACGCCGCCGGCCCGTCGGCGCAGGCGATCGCTCCGGCCGGCGGGACGAATGCGCCCGACGACTTCGTCGCCGCGCTGGCGCCCCGCTACTGCAACATGCGCAAGACCACGATCTACGCGGGTTCCAACGAAATTCAGCGCAACATCGTCGCCAAGCATGTCCTGGGCTTGTGACGTGCGGAGACCCGCCTTCTCCCGCGAACAGAAGACGACCCGAATGCCGGTGTGCGATCGATGAACCTGGACCCCAGCGAAGAGCAGCAGCTCCTGGCCGCCTCGATTGCGCGCTTTGTCGAGCGCGACTATGCGTTCGACAAGCGACGCGGCATCGTCGCGTCGCCGAACGGGTACAGTGACGGCGTCTGGCGGACGATGGCGGAAATGGGTCTTCTCGGCCTGCCGCTGCCGACCGAGCACGGCGGCTTCGGCGGCGGCGCGATCGATGCGGCGAGCCTGATGGACGCGATCGGTGCGGCGTTGATCGTCGAGCCGTGGCTCGCGACCGTCGCGCTCGGCGCGCAGCTCGTGGCCCGCGGCGGCGGCGACGCGCAGCGGCAGCGCATCATCCCGGCCGTCGCGGGCGGGACGCTCAAGCTCGCGTTCGCGCACGCGGAGGCCGGCGCGCGCTACGATCTTGCGCATGTCCGTGCGCGGGCGCGCACCGGCGATGCCGGCTACGTGATTTCGGGCGTCAAGCGCGCCGTGCCGCATGCCGCTGCCGCCGACCTGCTGGTCGTCTCCGCGCGCACCGGCAGCGGGGATACCGGCCGCGACGGGATCAGCCTCTTCCTGACCGACCGCAACGCGCCCGGTGTGATGCTCTCACCGCTGCGCATGCTCGACGGCACGCGCGCGGCCGATATCGCGTTTGCCGAGGTTTGCGTCCCTGCCGACGCCTTGATCGGCGCAGCAGGCAGCGCGCTGCCGCTGATCGAGGAGGTGATCGACTTCGCGACCGCGCTGGTTTGCGCCGAAGCGGTCGGCGCGATCCGGTCCGCCAACGACGCGACGCTCGACTATCTCAAGACGCGCAAGCAATTCGGCGTGCCGATCGGGTCGTTCCAGGCGCTGCAGCACCGGATGGTCGACATGGCGATCGAGTACGAGCAGGCGAAGTCGATCGCCATGCTCGCCTGTTCCGCGGTCGATACCGAACGCGATCCCGCGGCGCGATCGCGCATCGTATCCGCCGCCAAGCTCAGGATCGCCGACGCCTGCCGCAGCGTCAGCCAGGAATCGATCCAGCTGCATGGCGGCATGGGCATGGCCGACGAGGTCAAGGTGAGCCATACGTTCCGGCGCCTGACGGCGATTGCGCAGCAGTTCGGCGACGCCGATCACCATCTCGAGCGCTTTGCCGCCCTGTCCGGACACCGCGAAGGAGGCGCATGAGACATCCTGTGTCAACCCGTGGCCGTTTGAAGCAGCATTTGAGCGGCGCGATGTTGGGTGGGGTCGTAGGGCTTGCGATCGATCCAAGCGCGCCAGATCACGCGCAGCCAAGCCCGCGAGAGGATGCGAATGGCGTGCGGATGATCGCAGCCACGAGCGCGGGCTTGGGCGTAGACATGAGCGGCCCAGTGGCTGGCGTGGCGCGAGTTGTCGGCGAGACAGGTGAGGGCGGCGCGCAGGCGGTGGTTGCAGGCCCAGCGGAAGGTCACGGCTTTGCTCTTGCCGGAGGCGTAGGTGACGGGGGCCACGCCGGCTTCGGCAGCCAGATGTTCGTCGCTGTCGAAGCGCTCGCGCACGCTGCCCAGCTCCGCCAGGATTTGCGCCGCGCACACTCGTCCGGCGCGCGGGAAGCTCATCAGCAGGCGGCCATCGTCAATCGCGCCGACGTGGTGCTCGATGCGACTGGTCAGCAGCCGGACTTGCGCGACCAGGCGGGCCAAGATGCGCACCAGGCTGAGGGCGAGCTCGCCCTTGGCTTCCATCTCCAACTCGCCGATGACCACGGCAGGAGCTTGGTGCAGCCGGGCCAGCAGTTCGTCGGCGCTGCGCCGACCGCTGTAGGCATGCTGGGCGCAGAACGCGGCCATGCGCTTGGGGCCGAGGCGGCTGGCCGCTTCAGGCGTGGGGTAACGCTGGATGAAGGCCAAGGCGATAGGCGAGTCGATGTCGGCGAAGATCTCGGCGGCGCCGGGCCAGAAGGATTGCAGCAGGCAGCGCAGCTGGTTGGCGAGTTGCACACGGGTGGCGACCAGATCGTCACGCCCACGCACCAAGGCGCGCAAGGCGCGGATGTCATCGCCTTGCGCGGCCAGCGGTTGGAAACGATGGCCGTCGGTGCGCAGCAGATCCGCCAACAAGTAGGCGTCGCTGGCGTCGCTCTTGCCACCGTGACTGCGGTAGCGCGGCCGGGTGGCCTTGACGACGTTGGGGTGGATCGGGATGACAGTGAAGCCGCCCTCCAGCAGCGCATCGACGATCAGCCCGGAGGGGCGCTCGATCGCCACGGCCATGACGCCCGAGGCGGTCAGCCGGCGGCGCAATTCGGTCAGGCCCGCGGCGTCGTGATTGATCTCGAACTGCACGCACACGCTACCGTGCTCATCGATGACGCACACCGCGTGGGTTCGGCTGGCCCAGTCCAGCCCGGCAAAAATAGTGGTCATGGACAGACTCCTGCAAGTTGCGGTATGACTTGCCGTGCCGGAAGCCCACGCGGGTCGCTCACTGATCGGCGCTCCTGGCTGCGAACCTTGGCGCTACATCCTGTAGCCCGTCTGGGTCTTCCGGCGCCTCGAGGGCTGCGGGTCTCATGCGGGCCGTCGAGCGGCCAGCGCGCGTGGCAGTCACCCCGGGGGCACGGAAGTCGGAATACAAGATCGGCGCAGCCGGCACGCCGAGTCAAGATCACTGCGTTCCCCAACATGCTCGCGCCATCCAACATCCAGAAGGTAGTCCAGTGAGCACGCAGAACCGTCAAGTGCTGCTGGCGAGCCGCCCGCAGGGCGCCGTGACCGAGCAGAATTTTCGCGTCGTCGACGTTGCGCTGTCGCAGCCGGGCGACGGCGAAGTGCTGGTCAGAAACGAATGGCTGTCGCTCGACCCGTACATGCGGGGCAGGATGAGCGATGCCAAGTCGTACGTGCCGCCGGCGCAGCTCGACGAGGTGATGGTGGGCCAGACCGTCGGCGAAGTCCTTGCTTCGCGCGACGCTCGTTTCAAAGTCGGCGACCGGGTGCTGACGCAGCTCGGCTGGCAGAGCCATGGCGTGGCGAAGGCCGTCGATCTGGTTCCGATCGACGCGCAACGGGCGCCGGCCTCGTATTATCTCGGCGTGCTGGGCATGCCGGGGATGACCGCATGGTTCGGCCTGTTCGAGATCGGGCAGCCGAAGCCGGGCGAAACGGTGCTGGTATCGGCGGCATCCGGCGCCGTCGGCAGCGTGGTCGGGCAGCTCGCGAAAATCCACGGCTGCCGCGCCGTGGGCATCGCCGGCGGCAAGGCCAAGTGCGACTACGTCGTGAACGAGCTCGGCTTCGACGCCTGCGTCGACCATCGCGCGGGGCATTTGTACGACGACCTGCGTACCGCATGCCCGGACGGCATCGATGTCGATTTCGAGAACGTCGGGGGCGAAGTGCTCGACACGGCGCTGCGCGTGATGAACCGCCATTCGCGCGTCGTCGTCTGCGGCCTGATCGCCGAGTACAACGCCGCCGCGCCGTACGGCTACAAACGGATGCGCTCGGTGCTGGTGAACAGGATCAGGATGCAGGGCATGATCGTGTTCGACTGGAAGGACCGCTACGGCGAGGCGTTGGAGGCGCTCGCCGCGCACCTTGCCGCGGGAAGGCTCAAGTACCGGGAATCGATCGTCGAAGGACTGGAGAACGCACCGCGCGCGCTGGTCGGCCTCCTCAAGGGCGAGAACTTCGGCAAGCAGCTCGTGAAGATCGCCTGAATCCGCAACGCCGCGGCAACGCGGGTGCTCACACCTCCAACCACTCTTTGCGCACCGCGTGGTTTTCGCGCAATTCGCCGGCGCTGCCTTCGAACACCACGCGTCCCTGCCCCATCACGTAGAGCCGGTGCGAGATGGCGAGCGCGATAGTCAGCTTCTGCTCGATCAACAGGATCGCCACGCCGCGCGCGGCGATCTGATCGAGCAGCCTGCGGACGTGCTGCACCAGGCGCGGGGCGAGCCCTTCGGTCGGCTCGTCGACCATGATCAGCTCGGGGTCGCCCATCAAGGTCCGGCAGATCGTCAACATCTGCTGCTCGCCGCCGGACAAGACGCCACCCGGCGCGTCGATCCGCTCCCGCAGCATCGGGAACAAGGCGAACACGTCGTCCAGCGACCAGCGGCCCGATACCCGCGAAGACTTCATGCCGAGCCGCAGATTTTCGCGCACCGTCAAGGTCGGAAAGATCTCGCGATCCTCGGGCACGTAGCCCAGTCCCTTGCGCGCGATCTGGTGCGGCGCGAGCCCGTCGATGCGATCGCCGCGGAACCGGATGCACCCGACCGGCGGCACGATGCCCATGATCGTCTTGACTGCCGTCGACCTGCCGGCGCCGTTGCGGCCGAGCAAGCTCACGATCTCGCCGGCGCCGACCTTGAACGTCACGCCCTGCAGGATGTGGCTCTTGCCGTAGTAGGCGTGCAGGTCGTCGACTTCAAGCATCGGGCACCGTCCCGAGGTACGCCGACTGCACGGCCGCGCTGTCGCGAATGCCGGCCGGTGCGTCGGTGGCGATGATCTCGCCATAGACGAGTACCGATATGCGATCGGCGAGCCCGAACACGACGCCCATGTCGTGCTCGACGATCACCAGAGTGCGGCCTTCCGACACCCGGCGGATCAGCGCGACCGCCTGGTCGGCCTCGCCGCGGCTCATGCCCGCCGTCGGCTCGTCGAGCAGGATCACGCTCGCCCCGCCGGCGATGGTGATGCCGATTTCGAGCGCTCTTTGCTCGGCGTAGGTCAGCACGCCGGCCGGCACGTCGCGCCGCGCCGCGAGGCCGATATGCTCGAGGGTGTCGAGGGCGCTCGCGCGGGCGTCGCGCAGCGCCTCGGCGTTGCGCCAGAAGCAATAGCGATAGCCGAGCGGCCACAGCAGGCTGCAGCGCAGGTTCTCGAACACCGACAGGCGCGGAAAGATGTTGGTCACCTGGAAGCTCCGCGCCAGTCCGCGCCGGTTGATCGCGTAGGGCCGCGACCCGGCAATCTCCTCGCCGTCGAGCCGGATCGAGCCGCGTGTGGGGGCGAAGCGGCCGCTGATGAGGTTGAACAGGGTCGACTTGCCGGCGCCGTTGGGGCCGATGATGGCGTGGCGCTCGCCGCGCGCGATGTCGAGCGAGACGCCGCGGATGATCTCGGTCGCGCCGAAGCGCTTCTCGACATCGCGCAGCTGCAGCGCGCACGCAGCCGTCATCGTCCCGCCCGCGCGGTGGCGCGTTCCCACGCCGACGCGATGAAACCCCAACTCGCGCGAAACAGCAGGAAGCCGCCGGCCAGAGCGACCGCGGCGACGATCCACGGCCACGGCGAGGCGGCGTCGACGGCGGTCCACAGGAGGCGCATGCGCGTGCCGAGCTCGGGCTGCGTCGCCAGGCGGTAGCTCATCTCGATGGCCAGCACCGCGCCCGCCGCCATGACCGCAAGCGGCAGCAGCGCGACGCTGTACGCGGCAAGGACCCCCGCGATCGCGCGAGGTCGCGCGATCGGTCGATGCATCATGATCAATCCGGCCAGGCCCGACGGCGCGTACAGGATCATCACGATGAAGAACACGCCCAGGTAGAAGAGCCACGCCGAGGTGTAGTCGGAGAGGCTGCTCTGCAGCCATGTGATCGCGATCGCGCCGAGGATCGGCCCGATGAAGTAGCCGGCGCCGCCGATGTAGGCCATGATCAGCACCGTGCCCGAGCGCTGGGCGCTGACCGCGTCGGCCGAGACGATTTCGTAGTTGATCGCATGCAGGCCGCCGGCGAGCCCGGCGAAAAGTCCCGCCATCGCGAAGGCGACCAGGCGCACGCGCTGCGTGTTGTAACCGACGAATTCCGCACGCTCGGGATTGTCGCGGACCGCGTTGCACATGCGCCCGACCGGCGTCCGGGTGAACGCGTACATCGACATCGCGGCGACGACGGCCCACAGCATGACCGCGTAGTACACCTGGAGCTGCGAGCCGAGCGAAAGCCCCAGGTCGACCGGCGCGCGCGTCCGGCTGGCGGTGACGCCTTCCTCGCCGCCGAAGATGCCGGGCAGCATGAACGTCGCGGCGTAGACCAGCTCGCCGACGCCGAGCGAGATCAGCGCGAAAATCGTCCCTGCCCGCTTGGTCGTGACCGCGCCGAACAGGAGACCGCCGAGCAAGCCTCCGGCCGCGCCGGCCAGCGGCACGAGCAGGACCGGCAGCGGCAGGCCGTGGTTGATCGCGCGCATCAAGTGGATGGCGGCGTATCCGCCGAGGCCGAAATACACGGCATGCCCGAACGACAGCAGGCCTGTCTGTCCGAACAGCAGGTTGAACGACAGCGCGAACACGGCGGCGATGCCCATCTGCGTCAACATCGAGCGGCCGAAATCGGAGTCGAGGCCCGGCACGTGCGGCAGCGCCAGCAACACCGCCGCGATCGCCAGCAACAGCAGGCCGCTGCGTCGGCGCCCTCCCGCGGCGAACGACGAAAGCTGCCCGGCCGCCGCCGCCGCGTCGGTCATGCGTCGCGCGTGCCGAGCAGGCCGCGCGGCCGCACGATCAGCATCAGCACCAGCAGCAGGTACGGCACGATCGGGGCCGCCGTGGCGAGCTTGATTGCCAAGAGCTCGTAGAGCGGCGAAGCGCGCGAGACGACGACCCCGGCGCCGCGGAACAGGTCGAGCAGCGAATAGTCGACCGCGACCGCGAACGTCTGCAGGATGCCGATCAGCATCGACGCGATCAGCGCGCCGCCCAGCGACCCGAGGCCGCCGACGACCACGATGACGAACACGATCGGGCCGATCGCATGCGCGAGCGTCGGCTGCGTGAGCAGCATGAAGCCGCCGATCACGCCGGCGAGTCCCGCCAGCCCGCTGCCGACCGCGAAGACCAGCACGAACACGCCCGGCACGTCGTGGCCGAGCGCGCCCACCATCCGGGGATGCGTCAGCGCCGCCTGGATCACCAGCCCGATCCGCGTCTTCTTGAGCGCCGTGTAGAGGAAGACGAACATCGCGATCGAGATCAGCATCATCAGCCCCTTGTACGCGGGAAACGTGCTGCCGAAGACGCTGAACAACGGAAAATCGATGACCGCCGGCACGGGATTCGCCACAGCATTGCGGCCCCAGACCATCGTCAACAGCTCCTCGATGACGTACGTCAGGCCGAAGGTGAACAGGATTTCGGCAACGTGTCCGCGCGCATGGACGCGGGACAGGCCGTAGCGCTCGATCGCCGCGCCGGCGACACCGCACAAGAGCGGCGCGATGACCAGCGCCGGCCAGAATCCGACCCATCGGCCGAACTGGTACGAGAGGTAGGCGCCGAGCATGAACACGCTGGCATGGGCGAAGTTCAGCACCCCCATCATGCTGAAGATCAGGGTCAGGCCCGACGAGAGCATGAACAGCAGCAGGCCGTAGACGATGCCGTTCAGCAGCGAGACGGTGACGAGCTCGAGCATGCGTCAGCCGTCGTTCCCGCGCACGCGCGAACCCAGTGTCGTTCGACGAAAGTCACTGGGTCCCCGCTGGCGCGGGAACGACGGAGTTAGGCGTGCGTCCGATTCACTTCGGCCGTTCCATCTTGCAGGTCGTCGGCAGCGCGGTCGCCTTGCCGTCGACCTTGGCGTCGGTCTTCCAGCCCAGGCCCGAGCCCTCGCTGTCGTACTTCACGTTGCGGGACAGGGTGGAAACGAACATCGGCTGCAGGATCTGGTGATTGTCGGCGCGCATCTCGACCTCGCCCAGCGAAGTCGTCATCTTCATGCCTTCCAGCGCATGCGCGACCTTGACCGGGTCGTTCGATTGGGCCTTTTTCGCCGCCGCCGCGAACATCGCCCACATGGTCTTGGCGCGCCAGTAGGCGTACTCGTTCTCCTTGCCGGGAAAGCGCTTGCTGAAGGCCGCGACCGAGGCGTCGAGCTCCGGCGCGGCGTTGCGGTGCCATTCCGACACCTGCTTCAGCGTGTCGACCCCCGCCTCGCCGATCGCCGTGACGGCGCCGGGGCTGCCGCCGTAGTACGTCTCCCACGTCACCTTGAGGCCAGCGTCCTTGCCCGCCTTGATCAGCAGGACCATGTCGTTGCTCCAGTTGCCGGTGATTACGGTGTCGGCGCCGGCGGCCTTGATCTTGGCGATGTAGGGCGAAAAGTCGTTCACTTTCTGCAGCGGATGCAGCTCGTCGCCGACGATCTTGATGTCCGGGCGCGACTCGGCGAGCATCTTGTTGGCCGCCGCCGCCACGGCCTTGCCGAACGAGTAATCCTGGTTGATCAGGTAGACTCGCTTGACCTTGGCATCGCGCGTGATCACGTCGGTCAGCACGGCCATCTTCATGTCGGCGTCGGCGTCGAAGCGGAAATGCCAGAAATTGCACTTCTCGTTGGTGAGCGCGGGGTCGACTGCGGCGTAGTTGAGAAACACCACCTCCTTGCCCGGATTGCGCTCGTTGTGCTTCAGCACCGCGTCGGTGATCGCCAGCGCGACCGAGCTGCCGTTGCCCTGCACGACATAGCGCGCGCCTTCGTCGATCGCGCGCTTCAACTGGATCAGCGATTCCTGCGGATTGACCTTGTTGTCGAACGACAAGAGCTCCAGCTTTTCGCCGTTGAGCCCCCCTGCCGCATTGATCCCGTCGATGTAGAACTGGTGCGTTTTCTGCGCCAGAATGCCGGTGCTCGCGGCACCCCCCGACAGCGGATCGATGAAGGCGATCTTCACGTCCGCCGCGGCGGATCCAGCAAGAAAAGCGATGGTGAAGCCCAGCCCTAGTATGATGCGCGCGCATCGGCTCATGGTTCCTCCTCGTGATCGCGGCGGTCCCGCGCGCCGGTGATCAACGTGGCGGGTCGTCGCCAAGCGATGCTAACGGTCCGGGTGGCGCCTTACAAGCGCGCGGTGGCGTTGCCGATGCTGCGGTGCAGCAGGCGCGCGGCGAAGTAAGCTGAACAGGGAGAATGCCGATGCTCGGGCTGATGATGGACTGGCCGCTGCTGATCTCGTCGCTGATCCGGCATGCCGACCGGTGTCATGGCGACCAGGAGATCGTCTCGCGCACCGTCGAGGGGCCGATCCATCGCACGACCTACCGCGCCGCCCACAGCCGCGCACGCAAGCTCGCCAACGCGCTCGCCGGCCTCGGCGTCGTCCCGGGCGAGCCCGTCGCGACGCTCGCCTGGAACGGCTACCGGCACTTCGAGCTCTACTACGCCGTGTCCGGCATGGGCGCGATCATCCACACCATCAACCCGCGGCTGTTCCACGACCAGCTCACGCACATCGTCAACCATGCCGAGGACCGCGTGGTCTTTTTCGACCTGACGTTCCTGCCGCTGGTCGAGAAGCTTAGCGCCTCGTGCCCGACGGTGACGACCTGGATCGCGCTGACCGATCGCGCGCACATGCCGGAGTCGGGCCTGCCCAATCTGCTCTGCTACGAAGAATTGCTGGCCGCCGAAAATGACGATTTCGCCTGGCCCACGTTCGACGAAAACACGGCTGCCGGGCTCTGCTACACGTCGGGCACGACCGGGCACCCCAAGGGCGTGCTGTTCAGCCATCGCTCGACGGTGCTGCACGCGATGGCGGTCTCGCTGCCCGACGCGAAGGCGTACTCGGCCCACAGCGTCATCCTGCCGATCGTGCCGATGTTCCACGTCAACGCATGGGGCGTGCCGTATTCGGGACCGCTGACCGGCGCCAAGATCGTCTTCCCCGGCCCCGGCCTCGACGGGAAGAGCCTGTACGAACTGTTCGAGAGCGAGCGGGTCGAGTCCTCCGCCGGCGTGCCGACGGTGTGGCTCGGGCTCATCGAATACATGAGGCAAAACAAGCTCCAGTTCTCGACGCTCAAGAGAACGACGATCGGCGGCGCGGCGTGCCCGCCGGCGATGATGCAGACGCTGCGCGACGAGTTCGGCGTCAGCGTGGCGCATGGCTGGGGAATGACCGAGATGAGCCCGGTCGGCACCGTCGGCAACCTGCTGCCCAAGCATCTGAAGCTCCCGGCCGACGAGCGCTTCGCGCTGGCGCTGAAGCAGGGGCGGCCGCTGTACGGCGTCGAGATGAAGATCGTCGACGCCGAAGGCCGCGACCTGCCGCGCGATGGCGTCGCCACGGGCAACATCATGGTCAAGGGGCCGTGGGTGCTGCGCGACTACTACAAGAGCGGCGAACGGAGCCCGTTGTCGGCCGATGGCTGGTTTCCGACCGGAGACGTCGGCTCGATCGACGCCGACGGCCTGCTGCAGATCACCGACCGCTCGAAGGACGTGATCAAGTCCGGCGGCGAATGGATCAGCTCGATCGAGCTCGAGAACATCGCCGTCGGGCATCCGGCCGTGGCCGAGGCCGCGGTCATCGGCGTGTTCCATCCGAAGTGGAACGAGCGCCCGCTCCTTCTGGTCGTGAAAAAGCAGGGTGCCAAAGTCACGCGCGACGACATGCTCGCGTTCTACGAGGGCAAGACCGCCCGATGGTCGAGGCCCGACGACGTCGTCTTTGTCGACGAGCTGCCGCACACGGCCACCGGCAAGCTGTCCAAAAAGGCTCTGCGCGACCGCTACAAGGGCTATCGCTTGCCGGGCGCGTGAGGAGGGGGTCGGCCGGTCCCGGTTGGTTGACCGCTACTGCGTTACGCATGCGTAGCTGGAAGCTGCGTCAACGCTGCCGCTTCCTGCATATTTCGGCCAAGTCGGGTAGGCGCATAGCGGACGGGTACGACCGGGGTCCGCTGGATTCGCGTCCGTGGCCGTCAGGTTCGCTGGCGCCTTGCCGGCTTCCGACCATTGCTCCAGGGCGCTCAGGAGATCACCTGAGAAACTGAATACCCCGCCGCCGCCGTGCCCGAGGCCCGGGACGATGTAGAAGCGCACGAAAGCGTCTGTTTCCGCCTGCCCGAACCTGGCGACAACCTGCCGGTACCAGTCGGCCGTACCCGACGCCGGCACCAGTTCATCGGCGCCGCCATGAAGAATGATCAGTTTGCCGCCGCGCTGCTCGAATGCCGAGATGTCCGGATTCGTTGCATCCAGAATCGTGGAAACCGTCTGCAGTCGTGGCAAGTACGACATCGGTTGCGTCGCGTCGAAGGTGAAGGGAGCCAGCGTCGAATTCCTGGTGACGGCGTACCGGATCAAGCCATCGGAAAAAGCGGCTGCAAGTCCAACCTCGGGGGCAGAAGGCGGCGTCGACATCGGCGTCGGCGTGGCGCCCAGTATGTTCAGGTCGGAAGCGAAGTTCGCACTGAGCGAGAACGGACCGGACGAGGCGACCCCGTTCGCCAACGCATACGAGAATGTCAGGCGCTGAAACAGCGCATCCAGGGCTTTCAGCTGAGGGTCGGAAAAGCAGTCGCTTGCGGTGTCCGCGCCGCCTGGACAACGCAGCGATCGGTAGTCGAACGTGCAGGATGGATCGCTGACGATGCCGTCGACCACGCCATCCGATGCATCGCAGGTCGAGACCACGCTGCGGTTCAGAAACGCGGCTTTTGCGGGGCTGATCCAGCCTGCGCCATGGTTGGCGAACATCGCGAGCGCGGCCTGGTTCAACTCCACGAGCAGCGGGGTCAACGCGAGCGACGGAAACAAGGCGAGCACCGCGTCGTAATCGGCGGGAAAGCGCTGCACGACAACCAACGCCTCGCGTCCGCCGTTGGAAAGCCCAACGAAATAGGTCTTGGCCGGAAGCCTGCCGTAGCGCCGCTGCAGGATTTCCATGGTCGCGTCCCGCGTCTTCTTCAACTGATCGCCGCCGAAGTTCGCGAGTTGCTCGTCGTTGAGCGCAAAGCTCGCATCCAGGCCCGCCGGATCGGCGTGTCCGGAGTCACTCCCGAACACCGCATAGCCACGCGCCAGGGGAGTGGCTGCGTTGCCACGAACCACGCGAGTCTCCTCATTGCCTATCGGGATCGCGCCGTCCCAGCTTCCTCCACCCACGTGAAGCGCCTTGTTGTTCCACGCCGATGGCAGCCGAATTTCAAAATTGATGTCCTGCGCGGTGATGTCCACCCCGTGAATCTTCCCTTCGACCTGGCAGTACTCGCCATCGGCATTGCCCTGAGCGCCGGCGAGGACCAACCTGGTAGAAACGACTTCGCCGCCACGGGTCGGCAACGCGATGCGCGATGCCTCGATCGGCGCCCCGTCCAGGGCGTCGCATGCCTGCTGCGGCGTTAACGCCGTGCCGCCTCCGCTGCTGCCGCCACCACCACAACCGACGATCAGTGATGCTGCGGCCATCGCTACCGCGGCAGCCACCAGGATGCGAATGGGACTCTTCATAGCTGTTCCTGACCGCCGGAGCGAGTCCCCGGTGGATCCTCGACGTCAGATGGACCACAGATCGACGAAAATGTTCTTCGACATTTGTTCGAAGTTCTCCAGGGACGCCCCCTTTGGCCTGCCCCGGCTTCCGTATATACTTTTCCACGTCGAGCGGCTTCGCACGCCTCGCCCGACCACGACATGTCGCCGGAAGCGCAAACAATGCAGGAATACGTGGCAAGGCTCCGTTCGCGGGAATGGCGTCAGCGCTCGGTGCTGGTCTTCCGGGGGACCGGCCTGAATGCATGGCACTATTATTCGTTCCTGAAGAATTTTTCGCTGGCCGAATTGTCCGAGTTCGCTGCGATCTACGGCGTCAGCGGCGGCGCGGCGATCGTGTGGTTCTATGTGCTCGCGCAATGCGCGATGTTCGATGAAGCCTCGGGACGCGACTTCGACCGCATCATTCGCACGACGATGAACGCCCCCGGCGTGTGGGCAAGACTGCGCCGCATCGTGCATCGGAAGCTGCCCTACAACGAGGAAGACATCGGCCGATTCCTGTCCTCGCTCCCATCCAGGGAAGCGAGGAACCTGACCTTCGCGGACAGCGCGCTGCCCAACTTCACCGTCGTCGCGCACGACAAGCGAAACGACGAGCTGCTGCTGCTCGATGCGCATACGCACCCCGACAGCCGCATACTGGACGTGCTGTCGCAGGCAGGCACCCCGCGCGAGCTCGATCACGACGACGGCGCGAGGCAGCCTGGTGGGACGCCGGTGGTGTCGGACTTCGATTTCGCCGGCGGTTCGGTCAAGCGGGCATTCCAGCGCCATCTCGGCACGCATCAGCCGCACGCGCGCATCTACCAGGTGAACATGCTGCGCGACGCGGTTGAGGACGGCGTCGTGTTCGTCAAGGTCTGCGCCGATCGGCTGCCGCGATGCTCGCAGGCGATGGATCTGGTGTTGCTGTTCCTTGGCTTGCCGAACTCGCACTATCGCACGACGTTCGAGCAAAGCTATCCCCTGGCAGGCCGGAGCGGACATGCACTGCCGGAATTGCGAGCTCGATAACCGCGACGGCGTCCGCTTCTGCGAGAGGTGCGGTGCCGGGCTCGAAGTCGTTTGCGCCGCCTGCGGTGGCGCGAACTCGGCGGAAGCCCGGTTTTGCGGGGCGTGCGGCGCCTCGCTCGGAACGAATGCGGCGGCAGCCCGCGTCGCCGAACCGGGGCGCGATGCAGTCGCCGAGCGCCGCCAACTCACCATCATGTTCTGCGACCTGGTCGGCTACACGGCGCTGTCGGCCGGGCTCGATCCGGAAGACCTGCGCGACATCGTTCGAGACTACCAGACGCTCGTCTCGGCGGAGATCCGCCGCTACGACGGCTGGGTGGCGAAATTCAGCGGCGACGGCGTCATGGCCTATTTCGGCTACCCGAAGGCGCACGAGGACGATGCCGAGCGCGCCGTGCACGCCGGCCTCGCGATCGTCGATGCCGTCCGCGGCATACGCAGTGCCCGCGGCGGAGACAAGACCGCCGGCCTGTCGGTGCGCGTGGGCATCGCCACGGGGGAAGTCATCGTCGGCGACCTGGTCGGCGAAGTCGTGTCGGAACGATGGGCGGTCGTCGGCGAGACCCCCAACCTCGCGGCGAGGCTGCAGAGCATCGCCGAGCCGAATTCGGTGGCGATCGGCGCGCGCACGCGCCATCTTGCGCGCGGCGGGTTTCACTACGTCGAACTGGGCCTGCACGAGCTCAAGGGGCATCGCGACGCCGGTGGAAGTGTGGCGCGTCACCGGAGAGCGGCCGACGCCCAGCCGCTTCGACGCGGCGCACGGCAGGACGCTCACGCCGATGGTCGGTCGGGGGACCGAGCTCACGCTGATCGATCGCTGCTGGCAGCGGGCCTTGGCGGGCAACGGAAACGTGGTGGTGATACGCGGCGAAGCCGGGATCGGCAAGTCGCGGATCACCCAGTTTTTTTGCGAGCGGCTCAAAAGCCGGCGGCACCGGCGCCTTCGCTACCAGTGCTCGCCGTACCACAGTGCCAGCGCCTTGCATCCGGTCATCGCGCAAATCGAGCAGGCCGCGAAATTTTCCACCGGCGACGGCAACGAGGAGAAATGCCGCAAGCTGGCCGCCCTGCTCAGGGTGCCGGACGCCGAGCGGGAGACGGGAATCCAGCTGATGGCCTCGCTGCTGGCGATTCCCTGCGACGACCTGTATCCGCCGCTCAGGCTCGAGCCCGCTCGCCAGCGCGAAAAGACCCAGGACATACTGTTGCATCAGCTGCATGCGCTGGCGCGCGAAACCCCGCTGGTATGCATCGTGGAGGACGTGCACTGGATCGACCCGTCGACGCTGGAGCTGTTGCACCGACTGGTCGACGAAGTTGCCAAGCTTCCGGTGCTGCTGATCCTGACCTGCCGGCCCGAGTTCGCGGCGACCTGGCCGCCGAGCGCCGATGTGACCGAGGTTCGCCTGCAGCGCTTTACCGCGGACGACGTCAGGGAAATCGTCGAAGGCGTGACCGCCGGCAAGCGATTGCCGGCGGCGGTCATGGCGCAGATCGTGGCGAAGTCGGACGGCGTGCCGCTGTTCGCCGAGGAGCTGACCAAGACGGTGCTGGAACTGGGGCTGCTGTGGGACAACGAAGCGCGGCACGCATCGCCGCGCGCGCTGGCCAACCTGGCCATCCCGGCCACGCTGCACGATTCGCTGATGGCCCGGCTCGATCGCCTGCCTCAGGAAAAATCGGTGGCGCAGCTCGCCGCGGTCATCGGTCGAAGCTTCAGTTACGAGTTGCTGGCGGCAGTGGCCGGCTTGCCGGATGACAAGCTCGGCCGCGCGCTCGACCGCCTGGAAGAGGCCGAGATCATCCACCGCCTTCGTCAAGGAGTCGCCGCGACATTCGAGTTCGGGCACGCGCTCATCCAGGACGCCGCGTATTTTTCGCAGCTCAAGAGCGTCCGGCGCACGAATCATGAAAGCATCGCCCGCGCGCTCGAGCAGCGCTTCCCGATGGTCGCGTCGATGCAACCCGAGGTGGTTGCGCACCACTACGACGAAGCCCAGTGCACCGAAGCCGCGCTGAAGAGCTGGCAGGCGGCAGGTACCCGGGCGATCGAGCACTCGGCGCACGTCGAGGCGCTGCGTCACTTCGACGAAGCCCTTCGCCTCCTGCCGGCGGTGACCGATGCAGAGACGCGTGCGCGGCAGGAGCTGCAGGTGCAACTGGCGCGCGGCATGGCGCTCACCGCCGTCGAAGGCTACGCGTCGCCGTCGGTCGAGGTCGCCTACACGCGGGCCCTGGCGCTTTGCGTCGAAGTCGGCAACGATCAACAGAAGTTTGCCGCGTTGTTCGGGCTGTGGCGAATCGCCATCACCCAGCCGGACCTGGACAAGGCGCGCGGGATCGCCTTCCAGCTTCTGGAGCACGCACAGCATATCGGTGCGACCGAGATGCTGCTCACCGCGCATGGGTCGACCGGCATCACCACGTTCTTTCTCGGGCAGTTCGCCCTCGCCGAGGAGAGTTTTCAGAAAGTCGGCGCGCTGTACGATCCGGTGGCCCACCGTGCGCTGGCGATCCGCGCCGGGCAGGACCCGGGCCTTGCCTGCACGATGTATTCGGCGCTCGGGTTATGGTTGCGCGGGCGCCCGCAGGAGGCGCTTTCCCAATATCGCCAGACGCTGGAGCGGGCAAGAGCGCTGGAGCATGCCTTCAGCCTCGCGTACACGCTCTACGTGGCGGCGATGATCGAGCAGTGCGTCGGCAACCTGCCGAACCTCCGGGCGTGCGCCACCGAGCTCGAGCGACTGGCGGTCGAAGGCAATTTCGCACAGATGTACGCCAGCGCACGTGTCTATCTCGGTTTCTGCGACAGTCACCAGGACGACGCCGCCGGGTCGCTGGATGAAATCGCGCAGAGCATCATCGACTTCCAGAAAAGCAGCGGCCTCAACGTGCCCTATTTCAAGGGGATGCTGAGCGATGCCTGCGGCAGGGGCGGCGACATCGAACGCGGTCTCGCCGCGCTCGACGAGGCGATGGCGCTCGCCGATTCGACCCGCGTGCGCTGGTACAGCGCGGAGCTGTGCCGGCTGAAGGGCGAATTGTTGTCGCGGCGAAGCGACCCTCCGGAGGAAGAGATCGAGGCGCTGTTCCATCGCGCGCTGGCGATCGCCGGCGAGCAGGGCGCGATATCGTTCGAGCGCAAAGCCGAGCTTTCACTGACCCGCTGGACGACACGCCGACGGGTGCGACCGGGAGCCGGTGTGATCGATTGACGATTGGTTTTGCCGAAGCGCGCAGAGGAAGCTGCGGCTTCGCGGGCAGAAAAACAAGGGGGCGATGTGTCGATTCTCGGGGAGCAGCAAGCGCGCTTGATGTCGACGTTCCGGCAGCATCTGGCGACCAAAGGCGCGGCCGCCTTCGATCTCACGCTGCCTGACGGCGAGACCCACAAGTTTCGCAGCAACGGCAACGGGGCGGAGCCGGATTCTCCTCCTGTGTTCAAGGTCCATATCCGCAACCAGCGCGGATCGCGGGCCCTGATGTCGATGGACGAGTACGCGATCGCCGCGGCGTATGTGAATGCCGACATCGACGTCGAAGGCGATATCCTGCAGGCGTTCGGGCTGCGCCAGCTGTTCACCGACGATCATCCGATCCTGTCGCTGCTGCGCTTCCTGCAGCCACTGCTCGCGGGAAGAAACAAGGCCGACAAGAGAGCCATCAGCACGCACTACGATCTCGGCAACGAGTTCTACTGGACTTTTCTCGACCAGCGCCACCGGCTGTATTCGCAGGCGCTCTATCGCACCGGGGACGAGAGCCTCGAGGAAGCGGCCGAGAACAAGCTGAACTATATCTACGATGCGTGCCGTCTGGGGCCGGGATCGAGGGTGCTCGACCTGGGTGCGGGCTGGGGTGCGTTTTCCAGGTTCGCGGCGGGCCGGGGCGTCAATGCCACCATGCTGACCTTGTCGAACGAGCAATTCGCGTACCTCTCGAAACTGAGCGCCGAGGAACCCTACAACGGCCGGCTCACCGCCAAGCTGGAGAGCATCTTCGAGCTCGAGCCGGGCGAGCGGTTCGACGCGATCGTCGTGCTGGGCGTGATGGAGCACCTGCCGGACTACCATCGCCTGATGCGGCATCTCGACGCGCTGCTCCAGCCGGGCGGCTACCTGTACATGGATTTTGTCGCGACGCGCAAGAAACGTGCGATCAGCACGTTCACCCACCGGAACGTGTTTCCGGGCGATCACAGCCCGGTGGTGATGCACGAATTGATCGCCGCGACCAATCGCGTGCCTTTCGAGATCATCGCGATCCACAACGATCGCCACAGCTACTTTCTCACTGCCAAGGCGTGGGCGGAAAGACTCGATGCCGCGCGCGAGAAGCTGGCGAAGACGTTCGGCGAGAAAGCGGTCAGGTCGTTCCAGCTCTACCTGTGGTCGGTCGCGAACTGCCTTTACCGCGACGCCGACCTGGAGAGTTACCGGGTGGTGCTCAAGAAATCGATCGGCCTGCCGTCACCCGGGACGGTGCACGACGCCTGAGTCGCCGCGCCAGTCGAAGCACCGCCATGCGCGGGAGGTCGGTACGCGAAGCATTGCGCGGTGTGCGCGCCGCTTGCCATCGGACGCGACGCGAGCGCGAGCAAGGCCGGGCATCGAGTCGCGAGCTTGTTTCGGGCGCACGCAGTCTGCCCATATTTCCCGGCTTCGTCCCGAGTACGCGGGGGCCCGGCGACGCCGCTTTACCGCTGCTCGTAGGCTCGCTTCAAGCCCTCGACGTCGATCTTGTCCATCTGCATCATGGCCTTCATGACCCTTGCCGACTTGGCGGCATCTTTGTCGTGCAGCATCTCGCCCAGGGCCGAGGGAATGATCTGCCAGGTCAGCCCGTACTTGTCGGTCAGCCACCCGCATCGATTGGTTTTGCCGCCGGCGGAGAGCTTCTCCCACAACTCGTCGACTTCTTCCTGCGTCTGGCAGTTCACGAAGAACGATATGGCCGGCGAGAAGGTAAATTGCGGGCCGCCGTTCAGCGCAATGAAATCCTCGCCATCGAGCTGGAATGTCGCGGACATGACCGATCCCTTCGGCCCTGGCCCTGCTTCTCCGTAACGGGTAACGGTCCCGACCTTTGAATTCTTGAAGATCGAGGTATAAAAATGCATGGCCTCTTCGGCCTTGCCATCGAACCACAAAAAGGGGGTGATTTTTTGCATGGCGCTACTCCTTTGGACTCATACGGCGTTCTCACTTCGAAAATGGCGCCGCCGCGAGCGGGCGCCGCTTCGCGCCGATCGCCGGGCGCATGATCTAGCCCAGCGCGCTACGGCGGCTTTCGATTTGGATGACCGGCCGAGTCAGCCAAACAGTGTTGCCGAGCCCAGAGCGATTGCGTCCTCCCGGCATCCTACAGCCGCCAAGCGTTGATTCGCGAGGGGGAAAAGCGACGGTCGAGCGATGCTGCGGCGCCGGCTGGGCATCTGGATTATCCCATGCCCGGCGCCGGTCTTCCGACACTACACAACGCAGACGCGGCGGCCTACAATTGGTTCGATGGCTATCGGATCTAGGGCCTGTTCACACTAAATGCGTACCCACGTGACCCGTGAAACGCCCGCCATCAAGGCGCGAAGCGCAGCCGTAGCTTGGGCTACGGCGAGCATGAGCAACGCCGAGGGCGGGCGTTTCACGGGATCACCTTTGGGCTTGGCTCCGGCGGGGCACAGGGCTTCGTTGCCGGCTCGTTGCGTGCGGGCCAGCACGCGGCCTCGCCGGGTGCCTTGCCCTGTGCCCCGCTTGAGCCAAGCGTGGGCATGCATTTAGTGTGAACAGGCCCTAGCTGATGCTCACGCCGATTCTCCGCGCAGCATGGCCGGCGGTTATCGCAGGCGCGTTGGCGCTGCAACTCGCTCACGCCGAGATCTACACCTGGGTGGACGCCTCCGGGTCCGTCAATGTCGGCAATCTCGCTCCGCCCAAGGATGTCCGCGTGATCAAGGTCACCCACACCAATGCGCCCGAAACCGCGGCGCGCGTCGATGCTGCCCGGGAGGCGGCGCGCCGCGCCGAGACGCAGGCCCTCGAGGAGCGGGTTCGACAGCTCGAGGACGAGGTCGAATTGGCGAAGCGCCAGGCGCCGCCGCCGGTCGTGTATCGGGAGATGCCGGCGCCACCACCGCAATACGGGCCGCCGCCGTTGCAATATGCCGTCGCGGCCGCTCCGCCGGCGTATACCGGGTGCGATCCCGCCTGGATGGATTGCGGACTTTGGTGGTCCCCGGGAATTTTTCCGGCAGGCGTGGTCGTGCTGCGGGCCTCAGGCCTTCGCCGCTTTGCTGCAGTCCGCGCGGGACGCCACTTGGCGGTGCGGCAACCGGGGCGCCCGTTCCGCGGCTTTCATCGGGGCTGAAGCTCTCGAGCGGCGGCTGCGCCATCGGGTGGCCACCCCACCGGGCCATGCGCGTCTGTACAAATCACTTTGAACACAACACGTCACACGCTGCCGCAAATGGTCACGGCAGCCAAGCGTGCCGACGGTCGCGGAGAAATGAAAAACCCCGGGCGGCAGGGGTTGAGCCGCCCGGGGCGAGAATCCGGCATCGAGGAGGAGAGAAGGAGCCGGATGGTACATATGCAGCAAGGGACGTGCCAAAGCCCTCGCGCCCAAGGATCAGCCCGCGTATCGCCGTAACGCAGTCGCGGTGAAAGGCCGCACGTCTGCCCGGGACCGTCTTCTCAGGGCGCTTCCCGGCCGGCCTTACTGCCACTCGCCGAGCGGCAGACGTTCAGCATGCGATCGACGTCCTCATCGGAAGTCGCCCACGAAGTGACAAATCGGTTATGTCGCGGATGCATTCGCCAATCGCGCTGAAATTTGCATCCGGCATTCACTAGCGCATCGGTCATCCTGGCAGGCATCGATACGAAGACCTCATTGCCCTCGGTCGGATGGACCAGGGTAACGCCGTCGAGGCCAGCGAGCCCCGTGGCCATTCGCAGCGCCGCCCGGTTGGCGTGGCGCGCATTCTTAAGCCAGAGATCGTCTTCCACGTAGGCCTCGATCTGCGCACCGAGGAAGCGGCTCTTCGGCGCGAAGTGCCCGCCACGCTTGCGGAGAAACGCCAGACCCGTGTTGTACTTTGGCGTAAATGCCACGATGGTTTCCGCGCCGAACGAGCCGCTCTTCGTCGTACCCAGGGTCACGACGTCGACGCCGGCCTTCCATGACAACTCGGCGGGAGCGACACTCAGGAAGGCGGCCGCGTTGGCGAATCGAGCGCCATCGAGGTGTATTCCCAGCCCCGCCCTCCGCGCCACGCCGGTCAATGCCGCAATCTCGTCCGGGTTGTAAGCGGTCCCCGCTTCGGTCAGGTTTGTCAGGCTCAAGGCGGATGGCTGGACCGAATGGACGACGCCGACACGGGCCTCCCGCAAATGGGCCGACAGTGTCTCGGGGAACATCCGGCCGTGCTCGCCCGGCAGCGGGATCTGCCGGGCGCCAAAACTGAACATCTCGGGCGCACCACATTCGTCGGTCGCGATATGCGCGTCCCAGTGGCAAAGGATCGATCCGTACGGCGGCACCATCGCACCCAATGCAATGGCATTGGCAGCCGTGCCCGTCGATACCGTGAAAGCCCAGAGCCCATTCGTTTCGAACAAGTCGCGCAAAGAGCGCAAGGCACGTTCGGTCCATGCCTCGGCCTCGAAGTTCGTTGCACAGCCCTGGTTTGCAGACACGATAGCTTGCGCAAAAGCCGGATGGACGGGCGATGTATTCTCGGAACCGAAGTCCATGGTCGTGTGCGCATCCGCAGTCATCGGTTGTCGAGACGAAATACGAGCATCTGGCGGCCAGTGCCATGCGGCACGAAGTCGGCCCTGACCGCGCGCCCGGTCAGTGAGGCTCCATCGACCGGCGCCCCCGGAAGCTGCGCGAAGATAACCACGCCTTCGATGAGCTCCACGGCGGCGAAAACATAGGGCGCCTCGTCATTGAATCCCTCATGATGCGTGCGGTAGACGGTGGTATGCGAAATGATGTGGCCTGCCCCGTCGGCTTCGGTCCATTCCAGCTCGGCGTGCTTGCAGTAGGGACAGCACACCCGCGGATAGAAGATCGCGCGGCGGCACGCGTGATTCAAGCAGCGCTGCAGGCAAATCCGTCCGGCGTTGACGCCTTCCCAGTACGGCTTGCTCACCTCGTTGCTGCGCGGTTGCGGCTTGTTCATTGGAGCGCCTGACTTATTGAACGCGTTCGAGGATTGCAGCGCTGGACGACAGTCCCCGTCCATAAGCGATCATTCCGTAGCCCGAGACAATCCCGCGTTCGCATTTGACTTGCCGCCTGCCGGCGCGGCCCAGCAGCTGCGTCACGCCCTCGACGACGCCGATCATTCCTCCCGCAGCACCTGCCTGTCCTGCGGAAAGTTGACCCCCACCGGTATTGATCGGGAAGCTGCCGTCCACCGTTATGTCGTTATCCCTTACGTACCGGTGCGCAGTTCCGGTTTGACAGAGTCCGAGTGCCTCGAGTTGGACGAAGCACATGACCGGGTAGTCGTCGTAGAGCTGCGCGAAATGCATGTCGTCGGGCCCACGGCCGGCGCGGCCGTACAAGCGCTCGCGGAAGGCTTCCCAACCGCCCGGCGTCATGTATACGTCGTTGGCGGGAAAGTTGTGCATCTCCTCGGAAGCGAGGATGCGCACGGTCGGGCCTGGCAGCGTGCGTGCGATCCTTTCGGATACGAGAACGATTGCGTCGCCGCCCACGCAGGGGAGAACGCAGTCATACAGACGCAGCGGGTCGGCAATGCGCCGCGCGTTCATGTAGTCGTCCATCGTCAACGGCTCCTTGAAGATCGCATTCGGGTTGCGGAGCGCATTCGCACGAAGCGCTATGCAGAACCGGCCGAAGTCTTCCCGCGCTGCGCCGCAGCGCTCCATGTACAGGCGCGTGTGCAGCGCAAACATTCCGTTCGCTCCGCCGAATCCCTGCGGAGACATGTAGTTGCTTACCGACCCGTTGAAGCGATCGAGCGTCTCGTTGTGCGAGGCGACATCGAACGCGTCGGCTGCCGCACAGACCACTACTTCGCACGCGCCGTCACGGATCGCGCGCGCCGCATGCGTCATTCCGATGACGCCGGACGCTCCGCCGTATAGCCCCTGGAACAGGAAACGCGCTTCGACGCCAAGGTGCTCTGCGATGGTTGCGACGTTGTCGGGCGGCAGCATGAACGACGTGACGGCAAGTCCGTCGACGCTGTCCCACCACAGACCGGCATCCTTCAAGGCAGCCGAGCCCGCGTCGTATAGCAGCCTGTGCACGCCGTGAGGCGATCGTTTGGCGTAGACGGTCTGACCGGCTCCGACGATATGGACTCCATTGAAAAGCGGGTTCATCTCAAATGATTCCATTCGACTGCAGCTCGGCAAATTTCTCTTCCGAGAATCCCATCGCTTCGACGTAAACGGCCCGGTTGTCCGCTCCCAGACCACGCCCGGCGTGGCGGACCGCGCCGGGCGTGTCCATGAACTTCGGCACCACGCCCTGCATGCGCACCGATCCGAAATCGTCGTCCTCGACGGCCACGATGTTCTGACGTGCCCGATAGTGCGGATCCTTGACGATGTCCCCGATGTCCAGGACGGGTCCAGCCACGACATCGCACCTCTCGAACAAGCTCATCACCTCGGCGCAATCGCGCTGCGCAAACCATCGCGCAATCACGGCGTCGAGCGCGACGTCGTTCTCGCAGCGAGCGGCGTTGTCGACGAACCGAGGGTCCGCGATCAGCTCCGGCATGTCCATCGCCATCGCAAGCCGCTCGAACGTGCGACGTGAGCTCGCCGAAATGCCGATCCAGCGACCGTCCCGTGTCTGATACGTGTTGCGGGGCGAGTCTTCGGCCAGGCGATTGCCCTGCCGTTGTTTGACGATTCCCAACTGGTCGTAGCCGATCACCTGCGCCTCCACGAGGCGAAACAGCGGTTCGTAGAGGCTCACGTCGATCTCCTGGCCTTTGCCGCCGTTGTGATCCCGGTTGTAGATGGCGAACATCGCGGCCATGGCGGCGAATGTCGCCGCAACGGAATCCGCCATTGGAAAGCCCGGAAGCGTCGGCGGCCGGTCAGGGAACCCGGTAAACGACGGGATGCCGGAAAATGCCTCGGCAATCGTGCCGTAACCGCCCCGCTTCGCGTACGGTCCCGTTTGTCCGAATCCCGATACGCGGACAAACACCAGACGAGGGTTGACACGCGAAAGCTCCGGGTAGCCCAGCCCCCAGCGTTCGAACGTGCCCGGACGGTAATTCTCGATGACGATGTCGGCGGTGCGCACGAGATCCCGAAAGATCTCCTGCCCCTCAGGCCTGGAGAGTGTCAGCGTGATCAGTTGCTTATTGCGGCCAATGACCTTCCACCAGAGCGAGCGGCCCTCTTTCATCGGCGTCCAGTGCCGCATCGAATCGCCAATGCGGGGCAACTCGACCTTGATCACGTCCGCGCCGAAATCGGCCAGTTGAGTCGCTGCAAGGGGACCGGCGATCATATTGCCGGCGTCGATCACGCGCAGGCCGCGCAACGGGCCTGTTCTTTTCACCGGCGAATTCTTCCCGGATGCTTCAGTTGCCTGCTCACTCATTCTGGAGTTCTCGCCTCGACGGTCAATGGGGTGTCGCGTAACGGCGCGGGTTTTCTGTGCTTCGATTCACAATTGGTAGCCCTGCTTGAAGCGCTTAAGAAATGCCTGAAGGCGTGACGACTCGGGATGCTCGAACAGGCGCCCTGGTTCCCCTTGCTCCAGGATCTCGCCATCCGCCATGAAAATGACGCGATTCGCGAAGGCCCGCGCAAAAGACATTTCGTGCGTCACAATCAGCATCGTCATGCCGTCCTGGACCAGACGACGCATCACGTCGAGCACTTCGCCGACAAGCTCGGGATCCAGGGCGGACGTCACTTCATCGAACAACATGGCTCTTGGATGCATTGCCAGCGCCCGCGCGATGGCCACCCGCTGTTGCTGTCCGCCGGACAATTGGTTGGGTGCTGCGTCCGCCTTGTCCGCCAGGCCGACACGAGCCAATAGCGACTTGGCGAGCTCCTCCGCCTGCTTTCGTTGCGCGCCCAGTGCGCGTATCGGACCGAGCGCTACATTCTTCAGGACGCTCATGTGCGGAAATAGATTGAAGCTTTGGAACACCATCCCCACTTGCGCGCGCATCGCCGCGATTTCCCGCTCGGGGCGGCGAATCCGGCGGCCATTGCCGTCAATCGTATATGCCATGGCCTGTCCGCCGATCGTGATCTCGCCTTCCTGGAACTGCTCGAGCAGGTTGACGCAGCGAAGCAGCGTGGTCTTGCCCGATCCGCTGGGTCCGATCACTACCACCGCCTCGCCCTTCTTCACTTCCGTCGAGACGCCGTTAAGGACCTTGTGGTCTCCAAACCATTTCGACACCGCGCGTATTGCGATCTCGGCGGTGCTCGTATCAGGAAGAGCCTCAGTTGACATAGTTCAATCGTCGTTCAAGCCGCTTGCCCAGCAGAGACAGCACGAAACACATGACCAGGTAGCCGAACGCCACGGCGCCAAATATCTCGAATGGCGCCAGCGTCCGTTCGACGATCGCTTTCCCCACGTAAGTCAGGTCCGCCAAGCCGATAATCGACACGAGCGACGTTCCCTTCACGACCATGATGCAGGTATTGATGAATGGCGGACCCGCCACACGCAGTGCCTGCCGGAGCACGACATCGGTGAGAATGCGCGGCGTGGTCAGTCCGATCGCCCGCCCGGCATCCCACTGACCGCTCGGGATGGAAAGTACCGCTCCGCGAAACACCTCGGTCATGAACGCGGCAAAGTACGCTGAAATGACCAGTATTCCCCCTGTCACCGAATCGATCTGCACGCCGGCGTACGGCAGCGCGTAGTACATGGCGAAGAGCAGGACAAGCAATGGAACGCCGCGCACCAGGTACAAGTAGGCCTCGACCGCCATCCGAAGAAGCACGCCGCCATACAGTTGAACCAGCGTGAATACCACCCCAAGTGCCGTCGAAAAGAGAATCGCGGCAGCGGACAGGTACGCCGTCGTTGCAGCTCCGCGCAGGAGCAGTGGCAGGCTGGCGAACAGCAGGTCCATCAGGCGATCCTGGCCCGGTGCTCGAGCCAACGCATTGCGCCCGCGAATACCGCAGTCAAGGCGAGATAGAAGAGCGCCAGCGTAAGGAAGATTTCAAAGACGGCCGCGGTCCGGTCGGCCAGGAGCCGGGCTTGAAACGTCAACTCGGCGACGGATATCGTCGCGGCCAGCGACGTATCCTTGATAATCAGGATACCCTGGTTGGACAGCGATGGAATGACCTTTCGGAATGCCTGTGGCAATACGACGATCCGAAATGACTTGCGCTTCGTCAGACCCAGTGCGAGCCCCGCCTCCCCCTGTCGTTGCGTAACCGACCGAATGCCTCCGCGATAGATTTCGGCCACGTAGGCGCCGTTCTGGAGCACGAGCGAGAGCATTGCTGCCACGAAACCCGACAGCGGATAACCCAGAACACCGGAGCCGAAGAAGATGAAGAACATTTGCACGAGTATCGGCGTGTTTCGAACTACTTCGACATATCCGGCAGTCAGGAGAGAGACGGCGCGAGAACGGGCCATCAACCCGAGTACGACGGGTATCCCCCAAAGTGCGGACAGCACGATGGCCGGTATCGCGAGCGCCAGCGTCGTGACCAGGCCTTGTGCAAGCGTTGGCGCAATACGCGCGACGGACCCAAGGTCAAACGGCATCGATGTGGTTGGATGCAAGGTTGACCGTGCGCGCGGTCGGACCCGTGCAATGGACGTGCGCGACTCTTCCTAACTGCCGCAAGGCCGCCAATGCAACGAATGTGCCGAGCGCCCTCTTGGCGCGCGGCAGCAACTTAAACACGCGCGAGCCAGACGCACGGCCAGCAACGCCTCGGGTTACCGCTTCGCTTCGCCGTAGAAGCGCTCCGGCGGCGGATTGTGCCCGAACCACTTGCGATAGATGTCGGAATACTCGTTGTAACGGGACCCCGCAGTCATCTCCTGCACCATGGTGTCGGCCCAAAGCCACAGCGTAAAGTCGCCCGGCTTCATGAAAATTGCATTGCCCTGGATAACGCCGAGACTCTCCGGCAGGACCTTGAGCTCCTTGTTGTTCGTGGCGTACCAGTTCAACACCGGGGTATCCATCTGCATCGCTTGCGCCTGTCCGGACTTCACGGCGGCGAACTCGGCGCTCGGCGTGTCGAAGGTCAGCACCTTGACGTTTGGAAGGAAGCGCTTCTGTCGATCCGCCATCTGCGGATTGCTGAGGTTGGCCAGCGTGAATTTGGAGCTATTCAAGGCGGCGAGACTGCTCACCTTCGTGTCCTGGCGAACCAGGATCGAGATCCCGGAATCAATGTAGGGGCGGGTGAAAGCGACGTGCAAGGCGCGATCGGGATAAACCGTCGTAGTTGCAAGACCGATGTCGGCCCGTCCGGAATTCACCGCGGGCCACCGCCCTTCGCTGGTGACGGTTACGAACTCCACCTTGTTCTCGTCGCCCAGCAGCGATTTCGCTATGAGGTGCGCGATGTCGATGTCGAATCCGACCAACTTGCCGGTCTCGTCGGTGTAGCAGAATGGCGGGGCCGTGCTGAACGTGGCGACGATCAACTTGTCGCGTTTGACGATTTCGTCCAACCGGGATGTGGAAGTCTGCGCAAGCGCCGTGCCTGCTGCCGTTGCGAAGATTCCCAATGCCGCCAGCAAGACGACCGTGGCGACGCGAAGCTGCCCGAGCAATGACGCTTTCATGTTGCCTCCTCAGTGAGATGTTCTGTATACTTCCAGAAAATGGAATAATTATTCTTGTTTTTTTGTTATTGTTAGCCCTCCCCTTTGCAGCAGTCAATGAATATTTTTGACCACGCGTCCGGTGCCATTCAGGGACCCCGGCGCAGGAAAGAACAACCGCTGGACCGGGCGATCGCGGTTCTGACTGCGCTCGCGACAGTTGCACGCCCCGCTTCAGTGACCGAGCTTGCAACGGCGTGTGCTTTGCCGGTGCCCACCGTCCATCGATTGGCGGCGCAACTGGAGCAGCGGGGCTTGGTGAAGCGGGCCCTCGGTTCGAGAAAGCTGATTGTCGGTGCCGGACTCGTGCGGCTCGGCGTTGCCGCGACCGAAGCCGCAATGCGCTCCGATCGCACTCACCAGATCCTCGTCGCGCTTACCCACAGTCTCGGAGAGCCCTGCCAGATCGGGGTGCGCGTCGAAAACGAGGTTGTCTACATCGATTCGGCCCGTACAACGCGCTCCGCCGGACTGCACTTCGAGCAAGGCAAGCATGCACCTCTGCAGTGCACGTCGATCGGAAAGCTCTATCTCGCCGAAATGGCTGATGTAGAGTTCGAGTCGTGGCTCGCGCACGCAAACCTGCCGAAGCTCGCGCCAAGAACTATTGTATCCAAGCAGCGGCTCCGATCCGTCGTGCGCGGCATACGCAGAGATGGATGGGCCGCAAGCGACGAGGAATTCGTACCGGGGGTGGTTGGATGTGCCGTTCCCATTCGACTCCAGGGTGGAGGGTTGCTCGCCGGGCTCGGGGTATCCGTGCCGAGCGCAAGAACTTCCTTTGCCAAGGTGAAGGCATTCCTTCCGTCGCTGACCGCGGCGGCGCGAGAGATCGCCGCGGCCTCTGACGCCTGATCTCGACGAGAGGCAACGCACTGGATTCGTGAGGCAGGACATGTCCAAATTGCGCTTGAGGATTTCGATGTCGCTCGACGGCTTCGTCGCTGGTCCGAGCCAGAGCGTGGACAACCCACTGGGCATCGGTGGCATGCGTCTGCACGAGTGGGCATTTCCACTCGCGGTCTGGCGCTCGCCGCACGGTCTCGAAGGCGGAGAGGTCAACGAAAGCACGCGCGTTGTCGAGGAGTCGCTCGCCAACATTGGCGCCACGGTCATGGGGCGCAACATGTTTGGCGGCCACCCGGGCCCCTGGGATGCCAAGAAGCCGTGGAACGGTTGGTGGGGCCCCAATCCGCCGTTCCATCACCCGGTATTCGTGCTGACGCATCACCCGCGCGAGCCGCTTCGACTCGAAGGGGGAACGACGTTCACCTTCGTCACCGGCGGCATCCGGGCGGCGCTCGAGCAGGCGCGGCAATCAGCCCATGGCAAGGATGTGTCGCTTGCCGGCGGGGCGAAGGCCGCCCAGCAGTATCTCGCCGCCGGGCTCGTGGACGAGATGGAGATCAGCCTCGTGGCAACGCTCCTTGGCAGCGGCGAGCGCCTGTTCGACGGCGTCGGCGACGATCTGCACGGCCTCG
This sequence comes from uncultured beta proteobacterium, assembly GCA_963713125.1. Lineage (GTDB taxonomy): Bacteria > Pseudomonadota > Gammaproteobacteria > Burkholderiales > Casimicrobiaceae > PALSA-1003. Next base: position 147,468 of record CAVQKL010000008.1, read on the forward strand.
AACTCGTGCGGACGATCGTTGCGCCCAAGGTGACGCATTTCAAGTTCGCAAAACGCTGAGGCGGCGATGGCCGCGCCTCCTGTGAGCGAGGATTTCCTTTGCTCGGCGCCGCCCTACTTCAGAGCGCGCGGCCCTCGGCGGCAAGGATCGCGTCAAGAACGGCTTCGGCCGCTGCAAGATCCTCCAGCCCGAAACCGACCGATTTGAAGACGGTGATCTCGTCGGCCGTCCTGCGCCCCGGGTGACGGCCGTGCGCCAAGTCAAATAGATCGGCTGCGATCCGGGAGGCATCGATCGCGCCACTGGCGAGCGCCTGGACGATATCTCCACCCTCCGCCAGCGCGGCATTGCGCTCGTCGACGACAATTGTATGAGCGCGTCGCATCACCTCGTCGTCAGTTTCACGCATATCGGCTTTGAATGCCCCTACCAAATCCAGGTGCGTGCCGGGGCGTAGCCAGACACCGCGCACCAGAGGCTCGGTCGCGAGCGTCGCGCACGACACAATGTCTGCTTCGCGGACCGCGCGCTCCAAATTCGTGCAAACGGAAGCCTGCAGACCCGCGGACGCCGCGACCGCGACTGTCGATTCGGCCCGCTCGCGCGTGCGGCTCCAAACGGTGACATGTTCGATCGGTCGCACGCTCGCATGCGCTTCGATCAATCGACGTGCCAGATGCCCTGCGCCGACCATGACGAGATGACGCGCTTCCGGCCTGGCCAGATAGCGGGCAGCGAGAGCCGATGCTCCCGCGGTGCGCCGTCCGGTGATTTCTTCGCCGTCCATTGCGGCGAGGGGCTGCCCGTTGCGCGCGTCGAACAGGATGTAGACCGCCGAAACGGATGATTGCCCACGGTCGGCGTTTCCAGGAAACACGGTTGCCAATTTCACGCCCAGGCGCTGGCCGCTGCGCCAGGCGGGCATCAGCAGCAGCGTCCCCGATGGCTCGCCGGGGACCCCGATCGTGTGATTGGACCGCAGCGGCGTATGTACTTCCGTGCGCAAAGCCTCCGCCAATGCCTCGATGATGCGGGGCCATGGCAGTCGATCGCGGATTGTGGCGGCGTCAAGAAAGCGCAAGGCGGCCGGCTCCGGAAAGCTGGAAGCTTGAGTTTCGCGATGGTCTAGCGTGCGTGTAGACCGGCTGTGAGTTTGGCGGGCGGGATTCGAACCCGTGAGCACAATGGGCTTCCGTATGAAACATGGGGCTAAAAGTGCTCTGGAATCCGCTCAAATCCGATTATTTGCCACAAGATTTGCCACATTGCCAAGGCAGGGAATCGCGGTTGATAGATTTTGGTTATTGCCTGTGGAACTCGTGGCGGTGTCGTTCTTTTCGACGTTCGTTGTCTCGGGGTTCTATCGCAAGTTGTCTTCGGTGTACAAGGTCAGCTCCAGCAAACGCTCGAGAAGCTGATCCTGCGGAATGCCGACGAAGTTCTTCAGCACGAGCTCCTTGGCAAACAGCCGGCAGATGTAGCGCAGCTTCAGCATCTTATTGCGCGCCGCGTAGACGAAATCGCGGTGGCCGTTGTTGATGACGACGAGGTTGCGCTCGGCATCGAACCGCGAGCGCCACAGACCCCCGCCGCCTTGTGGTACGTGTAGCCAGGCAGCCCCTGGTAGGTGGAATCGCCGCTTTCCGTCTTGCTCACAAGCGAGGCGGTCACGGTAATCTGCGCTTCGCCCCTGCAGACGACGTCGCCTTGCGTGGCGACGACCTCGACGCGCGTTCACCCGCAGGTAATGCTGTCCCTTGTCCTTGCCGCGGGTGATGACGATCGTTTTCGCGCGGGCGTCGATGCTGTTCTCGACGAGCTCGGCTACCGCTTTCAGCGGATTGCTCTGCGACAGCGCAATGATCGTGATCGCGTTCCAGTGGTCGCCGATGCGGAGATTGCCCCGAGTGGATACCTTGGCAGTGTTTTCGATGCGATGGGACATGCGGCGCCAGCGGTCGAGATCGTGGTGGTCACCCCGGCCGTCTAGCGTCCGGAGGCCTGCCACGGATCGATTACGTTGATCTTGAGATCTGCAAAATGCCGCGCGTTGCGCGTGGCCAGCGTAGCATGCCGCGCCAGCGCGATCCCCGCGATCTGGGTATCGCGGATGTCGACAGGCCTGCCGGCTCTCTGCCGGCGCGCGGCCAGTTCAGCGGCTTCGATGGCCGCTCCGGTATCGAAATCCAGGACGCGATTCTGGATATCCTCTTCGAGCAAGCGCGCAAATGCGGATGCGAGAGCCGCCCGCCGCTTCCCGTCCGGAAGCAGAGCGAGCCCGAGACGGGCCTCGAACAGAGTGACGCTGGTGATCCAGATCGATTCGGCAGGCTGTCGATCCAGCCACCCAACCACCGCTGCATCCGGCACCTTGCGCATGAGCGCCGAAAGCACGTTGGTATCGAGAATGATCACTTGCCGATCTCGGCGGGTCTTGGCGCTTGGCCATGCAATTCCGGCAGATCCTTTGCCAACCCTGTTTTCACGAAACGAGCAACGATTCGGGAACCCAGCTTCGGCAGCGGACGGTTTTCTTCTTTTGCCGCGTTGCGCAGGATGTCGCGAATTTCCTCTTCCATGCTGCGCCCGTGGCGCTCGGCCCGGCGCTTCAACCGTGCCTTGACGGCGTCTTCGAGGTCGCGAACGATGAATTGAGCCATGAAATCCCCCGCGTGAGGATGAAAGATATCATGATATCACGCTGGCGACGTTCTCGGCACGCTCGCTCGTAGCCATCGTACGCCATTGACTTATGTGAGTCAATGGCGTATCATCGACCATGGTATTCGTTGAAGCCAGTCTTTTCACTAAGCTGCTGCCACACTACCTGAGCGATGATGAATATCGCGGCTTGCAAATTCATCTATTGCAGCGACCTGATGCCGGTGTGCTAATCCGAGGATCTGGTGGTGTGCGCAAGGTTCGTTGGGCTGTCGCGGGCAAAGGTAAGTCGGGTGGCTTGCGCATCATCTATTACTGGCTCAAGCCCGAAGGTCAGATATTTCTACTCACGCTTTATGGAAAGGGAGAACAGGAAAATCTGAGCGCGGCCGATTTTAAACGGATTGCGAAGCTGATTGAGGAGCTGAAATGAGTAAACGCAACATTGCGCAAGAGATTATTAAGGGATTGGAAGAAATCAGGGCGTGGAAACGGGGCGAGCTGAAGCTTAGGACCTACTCGGTCGAGATGCCTAAAGCTGCCGACGTGCCGGCAATTCGAAAGGAGCTCGGCCTATCGCAACCGGAGTTCGCCGGCTTTATGGGCGTCAGCCTTGGCACTCTGCGCAACTGGGAGCAGGAACGTCGCGAGCCACAAGGCCCAGCGCGCGCCTTGCTCTTGGTCGCCTCAAAGCAGCCTGCTGCGGTGCTCGCGGCCCTGGAGGCTGCGAAACCTGTCGTCCGCAGTGGTACGCACAAGGTGGCTGCCAAAAGCAAATCCCTGCAGGCCCGCGCGACAATGGGCACGCGTCGGCATGCGGCTTGAATAACTTTTTTTGAAAATCGAACATGCAGCCGACAACGCTTGCAAGCATTGGAGATGCGTTCACCCATACGCCGCGAGCGAGCGGCGAGTTTTCGTGCCCGTGGTGAGCTCATGCCGCAGGACGCTTGTGGAGACCGGTCGTTGAAAACGGTCCTTCGCCCTGCGGGGCTCAAGCTCGCGTAATTTGTGGCCCGTGGCATCCGTCAGCGCGAAACCGATGCGCGCGTAGGTCGACGTTCCATCGTTACCCGGCAGCTCCAGCGGGTTCGGTTAGCCCCCAGCGCGGCTGCCACCCCTGTCGTCAACCGGCTTGAAGCAGAGCGAAGAGCGACGGATCAATAGTCCGCCCGGTCATGCCTCGGAAAGGCGTGATCTGCCGCTCTCGTATTCAGTAGAATCCCGGGCATGTCGATCGCCGCCAACCGCCTCTTCCTCGCGCCGCTGCTGACCCCGCACGGCCACCTCTTGCTGGCGCCGGATTCCGATGCACCATCCTTGCCTGCCGCGCTTGCCCAGCGTCTCACCGATGCGTTCGTCCTTGGTTCCGGCCATGGCCTGCTGCATCTCGGGGCGGCTGAAGTTGGTAGCGTTTTGCCGCCGTCTTGGGCCTGGTGGCGCGATTTTGCCGCGCGCTATGTGACCGCGTTGTGCGCCACACCCGAGGGCGACGCGGTCGACCGCACCCGACGATCAGGCCCTCGATGCCTTGATCGCCGACGCCCCTCCGATGACTGGCGTGGAGTATTTGACGGCTGAGCTGCTGACCACCCTTTGGATTGATCTCGATACCGCCTTGCGTCGAGGAACTTGTCGCATCGAAAAGTCCGCTCCAGGAATTTCTCAAGGCCCGTCATCCGATCTGGAATCTGGTTGGCCGGGTACATTTCAATCTCGCGGAGAACCGCAAAGACCCTGAGGCGCCGTTCGCCTTTCTCGCCACGTATACCTCGCGTGTGTCGGCGCACGGCAAGGCGCAACATCTGCCGCTTTCGCAGGCGCTGGCCGAGTTCTCCGACGGCAAGAGTCAGGCGCGCCTGCTTTCTCTGCTGATGCCGGTGCAACGCGCGGCGGAGCAATGCGGATGGCTGCGCGCGATGGTGGAATCCGGCGAGATCTATCACCCGCTGCGCTGGCTGCCAGCCGATGCGTATCAGTTCTTCAGCGACGTGCCGAAGCTCGAAGCTGCCGGCATCATTGTGCGTGCGCCGGGCACGTGGCAGGCAGGTCGTCCTGCTCGCCCGCTGGTCAAAGCCAGCATAGGCGCACGACCACCTTCGCTGCTGGGAAAGGATGCGCTGCTGGACTTCAGCATGGAGGTCACGCTCGACGGCGAGCCGCTCAGCCCAGCCGAGATCGAGGCACTGCTTGCCAGGCGGCAACGGCTTGCAACTCGTCCGCGGACGCTGGGTCGAGGTGGATCGCAAAAAGCTCGGACGCATGCTGGAGCGGTTCCAAGCCATCGAACAGGCGGCGGCCGGAAAATGGTCTGCCGTTTGCCGAGGCGATGCGTCTGGTGGCAGGAGCCTCGCTCGACGACGCGGACGATTCCGCCGATGCCGAATGGTCGGAACTCGTCGCCGGCCCTTGGCTGGCTGAAATGCTGCAGGGGTTGCGCCAGCCGGAGGGTCTGGCGCAGGTCAGCCCTGGGGCGGACCTCAAGGCCACTTTGCGCCCTTATCAGCAGGCCGGCGTTCGCTGGCTGTATTTGCTCACCCGGTTGGGGATGGGCGCATGTCTTGCCGATGACATGGGTCTGGGCAAGACCATCCAGGTGCTCTCGTCTGCTGCTGATATTCAAGCGCGAAGACGGCGACAAGACGACGGAATTCCGACCCAGCCTGTTGGTCGTCCCGGCGTCGCTGATGGCCAATTGGGCCGCCGAATCCGAGCGCTTCTGCCCAGGCCTGCGCATCCTGATCGCGCATCCCTCGGCGTGCCCGGCTGCCGAATTGCGAGCGCTGGATGCCGGCGCGCTTGAGTCGGCATCGATCTCGTCATCACGACCTATGGCTCACTGCTGCGCTTGCCGGCGCTGGCAAGCATGCAGTGGCGGCTGGCCGTGCTCGATGAAGCTCAGGCGATCAAGAATCCGGGTGCGAAGCAGACGCGCCAGGTGAAGAAACTGAACGCCCAGTCGCGCATTGCGCTGACCGGCACGCCGGTGGAAAACAGACTTTCCGATCTGTGGTCGATATTCGACTTTACCCACCCCGGCCTCCTGGGCACGGAGAAGGTCTTTGCCAGCCTTTTCCAAACGATTGGCACAGGCCGAACACTTCGGGCCGCTGCGCGCCCTGGTACGACCCTACATCCTGCGGCGCTTGAAAACCGACAAGCGGGTGATCGCCGATTTGCCGGACAAGACGGAGCTCAAGGCGTGGTGCCATCTAAGTCCGGCGCAGGCCGCACTGTATCAGCGTGCGGTGAAGGAACTGGCTGCCGCACTGGAAGATGCCGAAGGGATCGGTCGCAAGGGGGTGGTGCTCTCCTTCCTGATGCGCTTCAAGCAGATTTGCAACCATCCCTCGCAGTGGTTGGGCGATGGGGCCTGGCGCGCGGCAGACAGCGGCAAGTTCGCGCGACTGCGAGAGTTGGCCGAGGTTATCGCGGCCAAGCAGGAAAAAGTGCTGGTGTTCACCCAGTTCCGCGAAACGACCGAGCCATTGGCGGCATTTCTCGGCGCCACTTTCGGTCGCGAAGGCCTGGTGTTGCACGGTGGCACTCCGGTGGCCAGGCGCCGCGAGCTGGTCACGCTGTTTCAGGAGGATGAACTGGCGCCCTTCTTCGTGCTCTCGCTCAAGGCCGGCGGCGCGGGGCTCAATCTTACTGCCGCTTCGCACGTCATACATTTCGACCGCTGGTGGAATCCCGCCGTGGAAAATCAGGCGACCGATCGTGCCTTTCGCATTGGCCAGCGGCGCAACGTACTGGTGCACAAGTTCGTCTGCCGTGGCACCATCGAAGAGCGGATCGACCAGTTGATCGAATCGAAGCAGCAACTCGTCAAGGATGTGCTGGAGGGCGGAGCGGAACTTCTGCTCACCGAGATGAGCGACGCCGAGCTGCTCGACTCTGGTGAAGCTCGACATCCATTCCGCGCAGGAAACCTGAAATCCAAGCGAGAAATCACATGAGCTTCTACGTGTGGAAGCCGTACGTCTCGGCTGCCGAGCGCCGCAAGAAAGCGGAGAAGGCTGCCGCCAAGGCGAGAAAGGCGGGCGCCGAGCTTTCGCCGGTGGCGGCCTCTCGTGGCGCTATCGCCAAGACCTTCTGGGGCAAGGGATGGTGCGACAACCTGCGAGTGCTACAGCGATTATGCCAACCGCTTGCCGCGCGGACGGACCTATGTGCGCAATGGTTCGGTGATCGACCTCAAGATCACAATGGGTGAAGTGCGGGCGCAGGTCGTGGGGTCGAGCGTTTACAACGTCGTCGTCAGGGTCGTAGCCGTTCCCCGGAAGCAATGGCGGTCCATCAGCGCCGATTGCGCGGGCTCGATCGATTCGCTGGTCGAGCTTCTGCAGGGACGACTGTCCAAAGCCGTCATGGAACGAATCTGCAGGCCGAGTACAGGCCTCTTCCCTGCGCCGAAAGAAATTCAATTCAGTTGCAGTTGCCCGGACTGGGCTTCGATGTGCAAGCACGTCGCCGCGGTGCTCTATGGCGTGGGTGCGCGCCTTGACGGCCAACCGGAATTGATTTTTGCGTTGCGCCGTGTGGATCCCAAGGACCTCGTCGCGCAAGCAGGCGCCGGCCTGCGTAAGTCAAGACCAAGCCCGACTGCCGGCAAGGTGCTCGATGCTAACCTGTCCGATGTATTTGGCATCGAGATGGCCGATGTCACACCGGTGAAGAAATCAGCCTCTCCCAGTCACAAATCGACGGCAACCCGCAAGATAACGACGCAAGCAAGGGCGGCGGCCCGCACGAAGAGCAAGGTGAGCGCGACCGCGAAGAACATAGCGACCAAGCCGACTGCGGTAAGTCGAAACACAGTAGCGGCGAAAGCACCGGCCAAGTTTTCCGCCAGCCCGCGCGTCTCGGCAAGGAGCAAAACAAGCGCCGTGATTACGACGCCGGTATCAAAAATCGATGCTGTGAAAAAGGGAAGCGTCTCGGGGCGATCGACAAAGAAAAAGCCTCGATGAACGCATCTTAGCATTGTGTCGCGACGTGGCGCTCGCGAACCGAGCACTCAGTGTTTCCCTGGCGTCCTTCGTCGAAGCTGCTGCGACCGGAGAGTTGCTACCAGTAATAATGATGAGGCTTCTTCGCGAGCGGAAACAGCGGAGCATCTTCGTAGTCGACGAGCTCCATCGTGCGCTTGACGAGGCACCGTACCTCTTGGCGTTGTGGCCGGGTCATCATTGTCCGGATCCACCAGGAGGGCGTCGTCTGCAGCCATCTCCAATCAGCGCCAAACCTGCGTTCCTTCGCTTTGTTGCCATGGTGAAACGTGTGTGCCATTAGACTTCTCCTCAGGTAGTTGCACCTAGGTGAAGCCGTCCTCCTCATGCGTGCTGAACATGGTCAATACTCCTCGCAAAATCGCGGTCAGTCTTGGACTTTCGATTCTGATCGCCAAGCTGATCCTGCACGACAAATGAAACACGCCGGCTGCGGAATGATCCGTCGCAACCGCGCGCGTTAGATGCCGGATGTCGATCCGAACGCCGGTGCGAAGACCCGTCTCTTAGGTGGTCAAAAACGTTGCTCAAAATTTAAGCAATTCCTGACCAAAAACCCACCAAATGTTTCTTACACGCATCGAAAAGCGTTTCAGAATCAATGCTGATTATGCAAGTAACGCGGGGAAAGTACCTGTGTAAGTATTTGATTAAAAAAAGAATTGGCGGAGAGGGCGGGATTCGACCCGTCATGGTCCGCGCCAGGCGTGCTTTTCCGTGATTTGGTGACCAAAACGTGACCATCCGGAGCAGATGATCTTGCTGCGACCTGTAGATAATTGTTTCGGGATTTCCAGACGGTGCGGACGCCACGATCCTACCCCGTCGAGATCTACATCAAGATTGATGGCGGAACGTAGCGCGTCGGCCGGGCAATGAACGTTTGTGGCCCGCGAGCCGCGCATCGTTCGATAGGCAGTTCGCGGCCCGAAGTAGATGTTCGGCGGTTTCGGGTCGTTTCTTATAGACATGATCATTGTCGATGGAAGAAGGTCGTTAATGCCTGTGTTCTCCCTCTGGCCGTGATGTGTGATCGAGGAGATGCGAGATGACACGACGGACAGACCCGATTTTCGAGGTATTCGACGCCGAGGACGCATTCAGGACGACACCCAGCGAAGAGGAAATGCAGCAGATATGGGACCTGATCGGCCCTCTGATGGAAAGGTATCTGCGTCTGCGACCGATTTGGCAGGTTGCTGCCGGCGCATTCATCGAAGGCTTTGAAACCGGCGCGCTGAAGCGCCTCATGTGGTACGGCGAGGGGCCATTTCCGAAAGATTCCATAGAGGACCATCAAGACGCACCGCCTTCGAAGCGACCGATGATCATCGGAACAACGCCGATCCAAGACTATCCGCGCCTTCCCAGGGAATTGCTTACCGAGGAGGAGGCAGCCGACTATTTGCAGATCCGGGTGCAGACGTTGCGCCAATGGCGCAGCGGCTATCACAAGAAGGAAAAGATTCCGTACCTTAAAGTCGGTCGGGCCGTTCGCTATCGCAAGGCCGATCTGATCGCTTGGACAGTAAGTCGCGTTGGCGAAACCGAGCGGGCCAAAGAGGCAGCCGTGAAGGCGCGGGAGGAGCAGATGCGGGAGCTCCGGGACAAGTACCAGCGCCGAGGTGCAACGCAGCCTGAGCGGGAACCAGAACCTGTCGAACCTGCGCCTTCACGGAAGCCAGACGGTTTACCCTCGATTGGCGGGCGTAAGCGGGGGAGATGAGCATTGCCGCTGCTCGGGGTCGCAGCAGCGGAAGTATCGTAAGTGCCATCTTAGGCTGCACATATGGATCGTTTCTGGGCCGGTTCATTTGCGGAAAAGCCCAAGCGAAGTTAGGACGCTAGGACCGTATTTTTGGGCCGGACTGCGACACCGCGAAGGCCAACTGCGAAACTATCGCCTCCGACTAAAGTTCACGTCACAAGCGCACGACAATTAATCCCGATATTCCGCCTCGTGACGAATGGTGCACAATGATCGCCGTGAGTTCATCCTGTGAAAGCCTATGGACCCTGGCAAATACGCCGCGATTAGGGAAGCGCTATCGGCAGATGTGCGTTACGCCGTCATCGAAGAGCCAGAAGGAACGAAGTGGCGATTCACGCCGGTATCAAGCGGAGAGAGTCCCTCACTGCTGGTAGTCGTTGATGACGATTTCGTAAAATCGAATACGCCAAAGGAGATTTCCGCGAAGCTCGTGGAATGGAGAGTAGTTGAGCGGGCTCGTAGCGTAGCTCCCGGAGGCATTTGTCGTCGTGACAACCGACGGAGTGTTTATCAAGCCCCGAATCTGACGCAGACAGGTTATGCGGGTATTGGGGCACCCAAAGGTGTGCACACTTATCGAATAGTCGCGCGGCGAGGAATGTCCGCTTCTGCCAAGAGCGAACCTAGGCTTGAAACACCGGACGATAGACTCCAAACGGTGTCGCATTGAGCCCGTTGAACCCGCCGCCGATCTGAACCACGTCACGCCGCCCGTGCCTCAGCTAGTCGTGATACTTGACCCAGATCACCGTGTCGAGTTCGGCCAAGTTCTTGGCTGGGTGCGTCGGGTTCTTCACTAGCGAGAAGCGCAACCTACGCGCCAGGTCGATGTATAGCGCCCCTTCGCTAGCGTTACGCGGTGTTCGATATTTCACATCGCTCAAGTACCTCGTAACGGGTTTGTTCAGCACGGGGTATGCATCGGGGAATCGCAGACACAGCATCTCCGAGAGGAATGCTCTGCGCGCTGGAATGTCTTGTTTGTCCAGATAGTCGATCTCTGTCAAAACCACGTCATCGCGGTTTTGCTCCGGTGCATCGAGAATCCTGACGAAGCTCCGGGACAGCAACCTGAAGTTGGTGTGCTTGCCTTTCCGTTCCCAGCCAGCACCTTGCATACGATCCCCTTGATCATGGCCCCAATACTTGGGCAACTGTTCGTAGAAATCAGCGGACCTTATCTTGCCTCCCGCACACTGCCTAAAGAGTTGAATCAGGCCGGCACGTCGCGTCGCATATCTCGCAAGCCCGGCGCGCCGTTTCTTCGATTTGCTGCAGGGTCCCCGGCGGCCGAGGGAGCGTCAGCGCCTTCAGCGGTAGCGAGCCGCCGCGCGGGCACGCCGTTACCAGCCTTATGTCTCCGACCAGGGCCCGGATTGCCGACTAACCGCGCTTCTTTGTACGTTGGGAGCCATCCGGACACGCCGATTGACTCGTCTTCAATTTGCTTGACCCACGCCAACACAGCGTCGTAGTCGGCTTCGCCTAGCGTGGAACGTATGTTCGCCTCATAGTTGCCGTCGAATGCCGCACGAGTCAGATTGGACGAGCCTAGCAAGGGCATACCTCTTTCCGTTGGCCTCTTTCCAGAACAATGCCTTCGGGGTGAAAACCATCGATCCCTTCCGCAACGCCAAAATCTCCCTTTCGTTCTTCTTTGGTGGCAACCAGCGCAACACGGGACTGGCACGCCACCTTGCGCGTGATCCCAAAATCCTTGCCGACTATGAAGCGAAATTTGCGGCAACGGGGATTAAACTTCAGCGTGTCGTCCCACTCGGTGAGATACGCGGTGACGACAATTAGCTCCACCGCATCGGCAAAGGCACGTCGGTAGTTGTCCGAAAGCCTATTGTCGCTAGCCCGCGAATGTAGGATCAAACCCATATTGCCCTCCCATGCTTCACGCCCCTTCCACGCCTTCGAGTGTGCGACACAAGTGCTCTTCGCGTCCACCAGCGAACCATTCTCGGCGCGAATGAGAGACTCGCCGTCATTCGCACTCACCGTGTATTCTTGAGTCCATGAAGGTATTTATCAGCTCCCTAATCTCTGGCTTTGAGCCGTTCCGGGCGGCAGCTCGCTCTGCGGTTCAAACGTTGCGGCACGAACCGGTTGTGGTCGAAGACTTTGGCGCGCGATCGGATTCGCCGCAAATCGCCTGCCTTCAGGGAGTGCGGGATGCCGACATGGTGGTGCTGATCCTCGGCGAGCGCTACGGAGCCGTGCAAGGGACCTCCGGGCTTTCGCCGACGCATGAAGAGTTCCGCGAGGCACGCGATGGAAAGACGATGCTCTTGTGTTCGTGCGGGAAGGCGTCGAGCGTGAGCCTCGTCAGGAGGCATTCGTCGCCGAAGTACAGGCGTGGCAGAGCGGTTACTTTCGCGGCGGATTTCAAGACCGCAGATGAGCTACGAGATGCGGTGACCCGAGCCCTCCACGAATACGAGCTTGCGAATGCGGCAGGTCCTCTCGACCCGGCAAAGATCGTTGAAGCAGCGATTGCGCAATTGCCACACCCTCGCGCTAACCAGCGCGCCGACACTCCGACGTTGCACCTCGGGATTGCGGGCGGACCTTCGCAGCGTCTGTTACGCCCGGCGCGACTTGAGGCTCGCGAGCTAAGTGAGTTCATCCAGCGGGAGGCGCTTTTCGGGGCTCAGCGCATCTTCGACAAGGTGAAGGGCACAAACGAAGTGATCGAAGGTACTGCCCTCGTGCTGAACCAAGATCGCGGCGCGCAAATTCGATTGGACGAAAGTGGCTCCCTTTTGTTGAGCCTTCCTTTGGACGATTCGAAGGAGCGTCCGCGCGCGGGATTCGGGCTCTTTGCAATCATCGAGGAGACAGTGATCCATCGCCTCTCGACAGGTCTGGCCTTTGCCAATCTGGTACTCGATCACATCGATTCGACGCAACGGCTGGCGCACGTCGTCGTAGCTGCCACTATTGACGCCTCCGACTACCTCGGGTGGCGCACGCAAGCCGAGCAAGACGCGAGCCCCGACTCGGGCACGATGCGCATGGGCACGGACGAGCAGTTGCCACCCGTGCACATGCAGGTTCCGCGATCGAAGCTGCGCCTGGCTACCCATGAACTGGCAGAGGACTTGATGGTCGGGTTACGCCGACAGCGCACTGTCCAACGAAGGAACCGGTAGAACCAGCGCATCGCCGGCCTGCGCGCGGGGCTGGGCTTTCGGCATCAGGTCGCACTGTAGGCGCACTCCACTGCGACTACAGTGCGACTTGACCCTTCCCCCAACCGACCCAGCACCGTCGAACGCGTACCAGGGTCGCACTCCAGGGCGATGCGACCGTCCTGAACACCGCCCGATCTCAATCGGATTAGAACCCGAGGGAATCACCCCCCACGCCAATGTCAAGCCTGGCGCGGCATCGCGTGGCATTGCGGCCGCGAAGGAAACCTGTTCGGGCACCAATTAGGATAAATTTCTGCTTGTCAAGCCAACTTTGCCGCCGCCCTCTTGACGCGTTCATCGCGTTCATTAATATTCGAGACGCTGCTTGTTCCTGTTCATCGCGAACAGATCTCGGAGATGAACGCCGAGCGTTGCGGGCGTTAACCGCCTCACGCAGTGCCGGGCCTCAAAGGCCCGTATCTCAAGGTCGCGCGTAGCGGCCTTTGCCACCGATCCACGAATCGCCGCCTTTAGAGCGCGATTCGCGTCAGCGATGGGCCAGACCCATCGACGCATCGACCTGATCGATGCTGACCGTTTTGCTTCTCGAAGTTGTTTCTTCCCGCGTGCGAGTGATGCGCTCGATGTGAGCGCTCGGCGTGGCGTCGCGTTGCCCTTGAGGCTTCGCACCCACTGCTAAGCACGCGAACGATCAGACGGCCCGGTGGCAGGGTCGAGGATGCGATCGTGGAAGAGACATCCCCCATAGAACACCGGAATTCCGGGTCCGAGCACTGACTCGGATGCCGCGCTGGCGCTTTGACGCCGGTCGCGTCCGCCCTGGTGGCGGAAGGGCATGCCTCGTAGAAATACTTGGCACGCACCTGCTTGCACGTTTTTAAGTTCGCCGATCGCCTTGCGCGATAAACCTTATCCACTTCCGAACGCCCGCGGGGCTCTCGCGTTCCGGATTCACTCAATGCCCCCGCTTCGAAGCGCTCACGGTCAAGCGCTTCGCTCGCGTGACAGCACCCGGCCGGACTTTTTGCTCGCGTTCTGGCAGCGACGCGGCGTAACCATCATTGGAGCCACGATGCAATTGCTACGTTATTCGCAAGCTGCACCCGCCACGGCCCGCGCCGCGCGCCTCACCCTTCGCACGCGTGCGCCGGTGCCCATTCGACGCTTGTCCCATGGGGAGGCTCGCATGAGCAACAACCCTAATTGGAAACGCCAGCTTCAGGACAAGATCAACGAGCACAACCGCCAACACGGAAGCAAGCCCAAAGGCGTATCGAATAAAACCATGCACGAACGAGCCTGTTCACTCTTTCGCTCCTTCACCCTGCTGCGTCGTCTCGGGTATCAGATCGATCCCAACAACCTCGCCGGTCGGCACATTCAGATGCTCGTTGACTACTGGACCGGCAATGCGCGCATCGCCGACCGGTGTCGGCAGCGCGGCGTAGCGATGCTGGAACGTCCGCACAGCACGGCCGTACATAGAGCAGCAGTTGAGCTTTCTGCGCGTCTACGCCGACACCTGGATCGGGAAGCCCGGCATGGTGCATCCGCTCGCGGACTACGTCGACGACCCCGCTCGCTTCAAGCGCTCCTATACCGCCAAGGAAGACCGCAGCTGGGAAGGCAACCAAGTCGAATTCACGAGCATCGTCGAAAAGGTTGAGGCCATTGATCCGCGTGTCGCCGCCCAGTTGGCGCTACAGCTCGCCTTTGGCTTGCGGCGCAAGGAAGCGGTCATGTTCATGCCACACATCGCCGTCGTCCCTGCGGAGAGCGTACCGACCTCTCAGCACGCGTCTGACCGCTACGCGGTTTTCCTCAGAGTCCGGCGTGGCACCAAAGGTGGCCGCTTGCGCTTTGTGGCCATCCGTAACGACGAGCAGCGCTCGGCGCTCGACCTCGCCCTGCAATTCGCGCCGCGCCCGTCATCACATCTGGGACATCCAGGCTTGTCGCTCAAACAGTCGCTCAAGCGCTTCGACAACGTGATGCAAAAGGTCGGCATTACCAAGCGTCAGCTCGGGGTAACGGCGCACGGTCTGCGTCACCAGTTCGCCCACGAGTTCCACGTCGAGTTGACGGGCGTACAGGCTCCGGTGCGCGGCGGCGACGTATGCGCCGATCCGGAAACACTCAAAGCTGCGCTCCTCGAGATTGCCCGCCAGCTCGGGCACAGCCGTCCGCAGATAACGAACGTGTACCTCGGGTCACCGGCTCGGTCGGCGCATTCGGTGCCGCCGTCCGAGACCAAGAAGGAGGCACCGGAATAGTCAGGCGCGATCGAGGCGCACGATCTTCGTTATCTCGAACGCAGCGCCGACAAGTGGACCAAGGTTACTGAGGAGATTCTGCAGGAGGCACGACGTTGAGCCTGGGAGGCAGTTTCACGCCTTTCGCTTTCGCCATCGCCGAAGCGATCTTCTCCAGCAGTTCGAAACGTTCATCGGCAAGGGTGTGGGCCCACCGGCTCACCTCTTGCTCGATGTCGTTTTGGCACTCTACATCGCCCAGGTCGAGCCCGACTTGTCGGAGCTCCTCGACTTCGTTCGGTGTAAAGCGTACCGAGTTGCCTGATCGGATCATGGCGATGTCGTTCGTGTCGATCATGTAAGTCTAACAGCATGACCCACTCAAGCAGACGCCGCGAGGATCGACCGCGCGGCCGCATGCCGCTTCGGATCATCCAGCCACGAAACCGGGCAATTTGACCGCCCTCGCATCGAAGGTCGCCGTGGCCCGGCATCCCAGTCTGCGGTGGTGAGCTCCGATCAGGCAGTCTGCAAAATCGGCAGCGCTGTCCTTCCAGAGGTAAAGCGCTTCCTCGATCGTGGGCTCGTCTTCGAGCTCGAGCTCCGCGGCGTCGAGCAGTCCGGAAATGGCGTCCATGATTTGATTTTTTTGCAGACCGTATCGGCTGCGCAGCACCCATTCGGTCTCCAGCAGGACCAGGAGGCTGATCAACACCTTTTCCTGGGCACCGACCTCGCGCTTGATCAACCGGCGGGCTCGCTCGAACTGGGCCTCGTGGTCGCGCACAAGAAAGCGCACCAGCACATTGGTATCGAGGCCCAGCATCAGCGTGACAGGCGCTCGATCGCGACCGGCTTGCGGCCCTTCTTGCGCAGGAGGCCCGCCAAGTCCATGACGCTCTTGGTCTTCACCCGCATGACCACGGTGCCGTCGGGCATCAGCGTGAAGGTCATCCGATCCCCGGGTTGCAAGCCCAGGCTGTCGCGGATTTCCTTGGGGATGGTGGTCTGACCCTTGCTGGTCAGGGTCGCGTCGGTCGTCATGGCC
>CAVQKL010000009.1:0-326208 GCA_963713125.1 uncultured beta proteobacterium
ACGAGAGCATGCGTGATCCACCGGAGTCAGCGCCGCATCTTGGCGTCGTACTCGCGCGTGCGCCGGTCGGCGAGGTCCTTGAGGTACGACCACAGCGCCGGGAACGCGCCGACGATGTCGTAGAAGTCCTTCGGCCCGAGCGCGTAGACCTCGACCGGCGTCGCGGCGATGACCTGGAACGGCGACGGCGACTGCGCGAGCAGGCCAATCTCGCCGACGACGTCGCCGTCGCGCACGTGCTCGAGCGTGACGAGCTGGCCGCTCGCCTTCTCGAGGCGCACCTCGAGCAGCCCGCGCGCGACGAGGTACAGCGGATGCTTCACCTCGCCCTGCCGGATCACGAGCATCCCGGGCGCCATCTGGCGGCGATAGAAGCGCGCGAGCACCGCGGCGCGCCGGTCGGCGGGCAGCGGCGCGAAGAACGGGCCCTCGCCGGCGTCCTTGGTCGCCCCGAAGCCTGCGCCGAGCGCCGCGCCGCCGGAGAACAGCGCCGACGCCGCGACGCGCGCCGGGTCCTGCGGCGCGGTGTCCTCGATCGCGATGTCGAGGCTCAGATCGCCGGTGTCCGCGGTCTCGATCGCGCGCAGCGTCGCGGCCGCGTCGGGGTCGGCCTGCAGCTCGGGCGAGCTGCCGAGCTGCCCGCGCGGCGGTGCGATCTTGTTCGGCAGCGTCGGGTCGGCGACGTGGTGCGGCAGCGGCGCCGGGAGCGGCGTCTTGTCGCCGGTGACCACCGGATCCGGCGCGGACGTCGGGCTCGAATCCGGCGTCTCGATCAGCGGCAGTCGCCCGCGCGTCTCGCTGTGCGCGCGCTTCGGCGGGATCTGGATCGTGGGCGGCCGCCGCGTGCTCATCCGACAGCCCCCAGCTTACGACGGGGTCAGCTGGACCTGTGCTCGGAACGTCATCGCCGGCGAGTTCGTCGGCACGACCCAGTGCGTCGCGATGCTCTTCATGCAGTTGTCGAACACGTCGCCGAGCGACGGCTGGAACGACGCCTGCCGGTACGCGCCGGTCGACGTGAAGCTCGCCATCACGGTCAGCGTGACGCGCAGCGTGCTGTTCTTCTTGAGCGCCTGCTCGTAGCACTTCTGGATCGCGCCACGCGACTTCTCGACGACGTTCTGGAACGCGATCGCCGCCTTCGCGATCGACCGGCACGCTGCCGCCGCCGCCGCTGCCGAACGGCCGTGGATCGGCTTGACCAGGTTGCCCTCGATCGTCACGACGATCTCGCCGCCGTTGCTGCCGCGGGCCATCAGGTCGGCGTTTTCCTTCTCGAGCTTTTGCTTGTAGGCCGTGAGGTCGTCACGGTCCTTCTTGCACTTGTCGAGCTCGCTCTGCGTGTTGGGATCCGGCTTGTAGACCGTATCGCCCTTGCATCCCGCTACGGCCAACACGAGGAAGATCGCGATGAATCTCTTCATGGCTAACTGTCTTTCGACCTCGATCCTACGGGTTCGAGCGGGTGGATGCCAGGCCGCTCGATGAATTCGCGCACGATCTGTCCGCCGACGACGTGCTGCGCGACGACCCGTTCTACGCGACCTCGATCCATCCGATTATACAGAGCCGTCGCGCCGCGCGGGCCCGGCAGGGTCGCAAAGCCGACGCTCGTGAGGGCGTCCTGCGCTCGGCGCGACGAGCTCGCGTACCAGAACGTTCGGTCCCTGCGTGCAGCGCCCGAAGCAGCTCTGCCACACGAGCTCGCGCGAGTCGCGCGGACGTCGTGGCGCGTCGAGCGCGGCGCGGAACACCTCGTGAAGCACCGCCGAGCCGCGGCGGTCGCCGCACTCGGGCCCGCGGCAGATCACGATCTGGAAGCGCGCGCGCCACCGCCGGCATAGCGTAGCAGCGTTCAGGCGCCGATGCGCGTCGTGGATCGCCGCGGCGAGGCTCGGCTGCGTGCGCGGATCGGCCGCGACCTGACGCAGCAGCTCGCGCTCGCCGGGCGCCGCCGTGCTCGTCGAGCGCGCGCACGATCGCCTGGTCCCACGCGGCGTCGCCGCCGAGCTCGTCGTCGGCGTGATAGAGGAGCAGGTGCGACGCACAGCGCCGGGCGCTCCGCGCCGCCGCCGATCGCGGCCATCGCGCCGATCACGACCACGAGGTCGGGACCGGCGTCGTCGGCGCGTCGAGGTGGCTCTGCAGCGCGGCGAGCGCGGCGCGCGACCTGCGCCGGGTCGAGCTTCGCGCCGCCGAGGCCGCGCGATCGCCTTGGCGACCGGCGCCGAGCGCTCGCGGCTCGGTCTTCGCGAGGAAGTCGTCGTGCGATCGCGAGCTGCGCGGCCAGCACCGGCAAGCTCGCCGGATCCTTGCGCGCGACGAGCAGGTCGACCGACGGTGTCCTTGAGCTTGCTGCGGCGCGCGCGCGTCGGCGAGCACGGCGAGCAGCTGCTTCGTGACCTCGGCGCCCGGGCAGCTTCGCGAGCGCCTGCACCGCGAGCTCCTTGACGCGATCGAAGCGCGCGTCGTGGTCGCGCGCGATCGCGACGAGCGCGGCGACGGTCTCGATCGGCTCGCCTGCGCTCGGACGGCGACCAGCCGTCGGCGTCGAACGTCGCGCCGAGCACGTGGCGCCGGCGCCGCCGAGCGACTCGCGCGCGCGGACCGCGCCGGTCTGCGGATCGAGCGCGACGAGATCGCCGGTCTGCCGAGATCGCGACGATCGCGGCGCCGGTGTGCTCGCTCGCGACGAGCTCGACGCGCGGGTGCGAGTACGCCCAGCGCAGCTCGCCCGTCGCTGTCGAAGCCGAACACGTAGCGGAAGTAGTGGATCGCGTAGCCGTCGCCCGCGAGCTTCATCGGCCCGCTCGGTCGGGCGCCGGACGGTCCACAGCACGCGCGCGCGATCGGCGGCGGTGTAGCCGATCTGGATCGGGTCGTAGACGTCGCGGCCGTACGCGCGTGCGTCGAGCTGCGGCGGCACCTTGACCTGCGCCGTAGGTCGCCGTCGTCGCGCGTGCCGCGCGGCGCTGCGCGCGTCGAGCGCGAACACGCCCTGCTTCGAGCCGTAGAACGCGGTCTGGCTGGTCACGCGCAGCATCGAGATCTGCTCGTCGATGCCGCGCAGGCGCGCGAGCTGACGCGCCGGTCGCGCCGTCGAGGATCGACAGCCACTGCGTGAGGTACGGCGACGTAGACGACGCCGCCCTGCGCGGCCGGCGCGCCGAGCAGGCCCTCGGCGTCGGCGCTTCCACAGCTGCGCTGCCGGAGCGCGCCGTCGTAGCGCGGCGAGCCACCAGCTCGCCGCCGGTCGTGCCGACGCGAGCGTACGCGCGATCGCGATCGGCGGCGGCGCCGACGAACGTGCCCGGCGACGTCGATCTGCCACGCTGCGCGCCGGTCTGCTGGTCGCGCGCGACGAGCTGCTTGCCCTCGAGCTCGACGACGAAGTCGCCGCCGACCGCGATCCGCGACTGGACGTCGGCGGGCTGGCTTCCACAGGACGCTTGCCGGCGCGCGAGGTCGAACGCGACGAGCTGTCTTCGCGGAGCCGCCGGCGGTCTCGACGACGAACACGCGCGGCTGCGTGCGCGGTGTTGACGGGCGTCGGCTGCGTCGGGAAGCTGGCGGTGCGCGAGCGCGGCGGCGAGCTGCGCGGCGATCGTTGTCCTCGCTGGTCGACAGGCCGGAAGACCGCCTTGGGGCCGCAGCCCGCGAGCGCGAGCGCGAGCACGGCCAGCGCGACGAGCGCGCGCCGGCTCACTTGCCGCCTCCGGTGCGCGCGCTTCGACGAACTTCTCGGCCTCGGCGCGCGACGGCCGCGGCGGGTTCTTCGGCGTCGCGTCGACGTAGTCGGTCAGCGCGTCGATCGCGCCTGATCCTGGATCTTCGCGATCGCGCGCACGACCTCGACGCGCGCCGGAGTCGGGCCCGAAGTCGGCGCGCCGCGAGCACGAGGCCGAGGCACAGCGCGAGCGGCGGGTCCGGCACCTTGCCGAGCTGGTCGCCGATCTTCGCGCGCGAGATCGGGATCGGCCATCTGCGCGAGCGCGCGCGCCGCCGGTTCTTCGCCCTTGCGCGAGCAGCGCGAACAGCGGCTCGATCGCGTCGCGCACGTGCGCCCTTCGCGGCCGCGGTCGCGGCGGCCGCGCGCACCGATGCCGGCCGGATCGTGGAGCCCGGCGACGACCGCCGCGTGCGCCGTCGGGATCGGGATACAGCGCGAGCGCGGCGAGCGCGGCGCCGCGCACGGTCGGGTTGTGGTGGTCGCGCGTAGCGGCTGAGCGCGACGACGTCGGGCGGCGCCGGGTGCTTGGCGAGCGCGGCGATCGCGACCGATCGCGACCGGCGCGGCAGGCCGAACGCGAGCGCGTCGAGCAGCGCCTCGTGCGCCGCCGGCTCGATCGATCGCGCCGAGCGCGTCGGCGGCCTGCGCCGCGGCCTCGTCGATCGGCGTCGGTCAGCTGCGCGATCGCGGGCGCGAGGTCGCGGCGCCTTCGGCGTCGCGTCTTGGCGGGCGCCGGCCGTGCGCCAGCGCGCAGCACAGACAGCGCCACGAGCGCGTCGATCGCACCGCCGTCGTACTCGACGTCGGTCACGGCATCGCATGTACCACCGCGTGCGATCGGCTACAACCGCGCCGTGGATCCCGCCGTCCTGCCGATCCTGCGTGTCCGCGCTGCCGAGCCGCGGCGCCGTTCGCCGACCTGCGCCGCCCGCGCTGCCGGACCTGCGGGCTCGAGCCGGCGGCGCACGCTCGCCGGCGTGCTCGACCTGATCGACGTCGCGGTCGGCGGCGAGCCGACGTCACGCGACGACCGAGCAGCGGCTGATGGAGAGCGAGCTCGTCGCGCGCGATCTACGAGCGGTTCTGGCGGCCGACGTTCGTGCGCCTGCTCGCCGGCAAGGGCGCCGGCGCGGCGGTCGGCGGCCTGCCCGGCGAGCTGTTCATCCACAAGCACAGCCTCGCGCTCGACGACCGGCCCGGGCCGTGGCTCGATCTGTCGTGCGGCCCGGGCGCGTTCGTGCGCGCGCTCGCGGCGGCGGCGCCCGGCGCGCTCGTCGTCGGCCTCGACATCTCGCGCGCGATGCTCGACGTCGCGGCGCAGCGCACGAGCGGCTACACGAACGCCGTGCTCGTGCGCGGCGACGCGCACGCGCTGCCGTTCGTCGACGGCGCGTTCGGCGGCGTCAACAACGCCGGCGCGCTGCACGCGTACGACGATCCCGAGCTCGTGTTCCGCGAGATCCGCCGCGTGCTCCGGCCGGGCGGCATCTACGTCGGCTCGACGTTCGCCGAGGCGCCGTCGCTCGTCGGCCGGCTCGCGGCGCGCGCCGCCGGCATCCGCCGCTTCGAGCCCGGCGAGCTGCGCGCGTGGCTGCAGCGCATCGGCTTCTCCGACTACGAGGACGTGCGGCTCGGCGGGGCGTTCGTGTTCCGCGTCCGCCGGCCGTAGAGAATCGTAGAACGCGGACACGCGCTGCTCCGTCGGCCCCTTCGCGATGGGGCCTCCGTCGCGCGCGCGTTGGCGGGACCGCGCGCGCTCCGCTACGCGGCCTTGTTCGGGCTGGCGATCATCGGCGTCGCCGGCGCCGGAATCGGAGCTCGGCGCGGCCGGCGCGAGGGGCGGCGCCCCGTGGATCGCGGCGCGCTGACGCTTGCCCATGGTGTGGCGCGCGGCCCGCGTCGCCGCGCGCTTGGCGATGGCCTCGGTCTGCACCGCCGGCTTGACCTGCCGCTCCTTGCGCGGCTCGAAGCCGAGCGCGCGGAACGTCTCGCTCGACTCGCCGAACGTCGCCGCCGCGTAGCTGCGCGCGGCGATGGCGCCGGCGCGGTTGAGCACGAAGCTGCCATCCACCTGCTCGTTGAGCAGGTGCCCCTGCCGCCGGTTCTCCGCGAGCGCCGCCACACGCGTGACGTGCGAGTCCAGGCTGTCCGCCAGCTGCTCCGACGTCATCGTCGTCGTGCCGCCGGAGTCCGTGGCGACCACGAGCTTCACGTTCGGCATCTGCTTGCGCAGCGCGCTCGCGAGCGTCGTCTCGACCTGAACGATCGAGGCCATGTTGGTGCGACCAGAGATGAGTGCGTTTGCCATGACACGTTTCCTTTCGAAACCCTCCTTCAGGGTCCGACTTCTCCGTAGAGCATCGGTCGGACCAATAGTCGAAGCTGCCGTGCGTAGCGACGTGCGCAGTCTCGACGCCGACGGGTCGCGCATCGACGAGGAGCGACGTCCTCACGCTGCAGGAGGTCGTCTGCACGCTGCACCTCGCGAGCTGCACGTTGCAGGTCGACGTCTGCAGCGTGCAGACGCGGAGGTCATCCGTGCAGACGTGCAGGTGCAGCGTGCAGGTGCTCGTCTGCACGCTGCACAGGTCCGTCGTTACGATGGAAAGCGACGTCTGCAGCGTGCAGACGTGCCGCTGCACGCACGACCTCAACGTCCTCACGCTGCAGCCCGACGTCTGCAGCGTTCAGCTCGATGTCTGCACGCCGAGGCGGCGCGCGCTGGTCGTGAGGGCGTCGCGGCTCTCACGAAGCGAGCGCGTCTTCGCTAAGACCGACGCCGTCGTCGCGCAAGTGGGACACGGTCTGCGCACTGGAGCGCGCTCCGTCACGTCAGAAACGACGACAGCCGTCGAAGGCTTACCGGTTTTCCGACGAACCGTCACCACTCGCGCTGGCACGCGCCCGCTTGCGCGCGCGCTTCGGCGTGGACCGCTCCGCAGTGCCAGTGTCGTGCCGCTTCGCGCGCGTTTGCTTCGGCTGTGCCGACTCGGCCGCGCGCGGTCCATGGATCAGTATTGCGGCGGAATCGATCGCAGCTGATGCAACGCCGCGTCGTACGCGAAGATCGGTGACTGTGCCCAGTTCTCGGGCGTCATGATCACGGACTTCGTCGTGGCGTCGCCGATGTCGATCATGAACGCCAACAGGCTGCGCAGCGACGCCTCGGTCAGGTTGTTCGGGAGAACGAGAGCTCGATCTCGGAGGGTCTGAAGAAATAGCAGCTCACGACCATGTCGCCGACCACGAGGCTCATGACGTGGTCGCCGCCGAAGACGGGCTCGAAGTGTGCGGGCATCGGGACGTCGGCTCCGTCACGACAGAGTCGGGCCTGGTAACCGCCGTCGAGAACTCGCGCGACTACGGCCCTCCAGTCTTCGACGGTCGCGTCCCGGATATAGATGTTCGCCCGCTGGCTCGGCCAGTCCAGAGCTTCATCGATCAAGTCAGCCAGGCCCATCAAGTGAGTGTACCCGGCGGCGTTCGCGCTCGCGCCAACGCGCGCGCGACGGAGGCCCGGAGCGATGGGGTTGGCTGAGGACTTGTGAGACTTCCAAGCCGGTGGCGTCCCGCAAAAACCTAGCGAGGTGCGCGCTTGGCACCGCCGCGCATCTGGCAAGTCCGAACGCCAAGCCCCATCGCGCAGTGGCCGACGGCGCGGCGCGCGTGCTCGCGTTCTTCTCGCAACTCCAAACATCCCGGCGGCGTTCGCGGTCGCGCCAACGCGCGCGCGACGGAGGCCCGGAGCGATGGGGTTGGCTGAGGACTTGTGAGACTTCCAAGCCGGTGGCGTCCCGCAAAAACCTAGCGAGGTGCGCGCTTGGCACCGCCGCGCATCTGGCAAGTCCGAACGCCAAGCCCCATCGCGGATGGGCCGACGGAGCAGCGCGCGTGTTCGCGGTCTTCTCGCTAGAACGCCGCCGACAGCACCGTCAACGACATGCCGTGCTGCCGATTATCCAGCTGCCGCGACAGCGGCTGCATCCCGATGCCGTTGAGCTGCCACGTGCCGTCGCTCGCGCGCCCGACCACCGCCGGCGGCGCGTCGGCCTTCGCCGGCGCGACGTCGAGACCCTCGTCCAGATGCGCCGTCCACCGGAAGCCCAGGTACGTGCCCGCAATCACGCCCGCCGTCGACAGCAGGCCGACGAGCCGCTCGTCGCTGTCCGTCGTCGAGTCGTAGACCGCCGGATAGAGCAGGAACGGGATCGCCGCGCCCGCGGCCGCGATGCCCGCCACGCGCAGCATGCGGCGCTCGGTCGTGTTCGTCTTCGGCGCGTAGACCAGCCCGACGATGATGCCGCCGCCGATGCCGAGCACCGCGTTCAAGTCGTACGCCTCGCTCTGCGCCGGCTGCATCAGCATGCCGAGCGTGAGCCCGCCGATCGCGCCGATGCCGGCCATCGTGTTGACCAGCGCGACGTCGCCCTCGGTCAGCTTGTCTTCCTTCGCGAGCCCGTAGCCGGCGAGCGCGCCAATCGTGCCGCCGATGCTCGAGCCGACCAGCACCTGGCGCGTGCTCGTGCCCTCGAAGTCGCTGCCGGTGCCGGTCGTGATGTCGGCCATGAGCCCGCCGACGACGCCGCCCCATAGCGTGCTCGCACCAATCGTCTTGACCTGCGCCGGGCTGAAGTGGCGGTCGAGCATCGGCGCGACGAACACCGCGCCCGCCGCGGCGCCGAGCGCGCCGAGCGCGACCCCGCCCTCGGCCTGGCCGCCGGCGTCGTCGGTGAACGCGGTGCCGATCGTCGCGCCGAGCGCCGCGCCGTAGAGACCGCTGTACACCGACGCCGCGACGCGCGCGCCGTGGCCGGGCGGCGGCGCGATCGTCTCGCGCTGGCCGTCCGCGCTGCCGAGCGACGGCTGCGCGGACGCGTCGGAGCCGGCGGCCGGCGGTGGCTGCGGCGGCCGCCGCGCTTGGTGATCGTCGTGGACGCCGAGGCCGCCGTTCGCGGCGCGGATGATCGCGTTCGCGCGGTCGGCCGACGCGCCGTGCGGCGCCGTCGCGATCGCCTCGATCGCGAGCTGCTTGGCGTCGCCGAACAGGTGCGCGTCGAGAAGCTCCTGTGCGCGATCCACCAGCGACGCGGCGACCGACTCCGCGAGCGCCGGGTCCTGCGCGTTCGCGGTCCCGTACGGATCGGCGGGCGTGGTCGGCGGCTGCGCCTGCTGGCCGTACGGGTCGGCCGGCTGCGCGTTCGCCACCGACGCGACCGCCAGCACCACGACACCCGTCAGGAACCCGCGCATGTCTCCTGGGTTACCACTTCGACGGGCCGGCATCAAACGGGACGCTTGACCGGGCCGGTACGCCCCGCGTCTTTCCACGTCTTCCGATAGAAGTACATGAACACGACCTGGATCGCCGACAGGATCGGCACCGCGAGCAGCGCGCCGACCAGGCCGTAGCTGTGCCTCGCCGAGGAACAGCGCGAAGATCACGAGCACCGGGTGGATCTTCGCGGCGGTGCCGATGATCTTCGGGTTGAGCACGTTCGCCTCGATGAAGTGGATGCCGATGATCCACAGCAGCATCGCGACGCCGCGGAAGATGTCGATGCCCTGTCGCCCGAGACCAGCGCGACGAGCACGATCGGCACCGACGACAGGATCGAGCCGAAGATCGGGATGAGGCTCATCAGCCCGGCGACGATCGCGAGGATCAGCGCGTACTTCACGCCGAACACGAGCAGGCCGATGTACGTGAGGATGCGTTGATCACGCAGATCAGGAGCTGGCCGCGGATCACGCCCGACAGCCCGCGATCGATGCCCGCGATGATCACGTCGTAGTCCTCGCGCACGTTCGCCGGGAACAGCGCTGCGCAGGAACGCGTGCACCTTCTCGAGGTCGATCAGGATGAACGCGCCGATCATCAGCGTGAAGAAGAACAGGAAGATGCCGCGGATGAACCCGGCGACGACGTCCTGGCCGACGCGCACGCACGTCGTTGAGCTTGCGACTGCAGCCCGACGAGCGACTTCTTGACGTAGCGCGCGCAGCTTGTCCTCGAGCGTCTGCGGCTCGGGCGGCGTCTCGAGCGGCTGCAGGTGGAAGCCGCCGTCGGGCGTCGGCTTGATGTCGACGCCGTTCGGCGTGAGCTGCGACCGCGAACCGGCCGTCGGGCAGCGGCGTCATCGTGAGCGCGGTGCCCGGCGGCAGCGGCACGTCGCGGGACGACCGGCTGCTCCTCGGGCGCGACGCTTGACGGCGCGCGAGCGACGGGAACCGCTGCTCGAGCCAGCGCGCGAGCTCGGGCGTCCACTCCTCGTTGATCCGCTTGTAGAGGCCGGGCGCCTCCTTGCCGATCCGCGCGATGTCGCTCGACAGCCGCGGCACGAGCAGGAACATGAAGCCGGTGACCGCGGCGAGGAACACGATGTAGCAGATGATGATCGCGAGCCCGCGCGGCATCCGGCGCGTGCCGTTCTTGCGCTCCGACATCCAGCGCACGATCGGCGCGAGGATGTACGCGATCAGGCCGGCGAACACGAACGGCAGCAGCACCGCGCGCCCGATGATCGAGCACGACCAGCGACGAACAGCGGGAAGCCCCAGCGCGACAGGAACCGGCGCAGCGAGCTCGGCCGCTCGGCGGGGAACGGAGCGTGGCCGGTGGCGCCGGTCGCGCCGGTGGCGCCGGTGGCGGTCGACGGCTGCGCGTCGGTCGCGCGCGGGACCGCCTCGCCGTCATCGGGTGCCACGCCGCGTCTAAGCATTGCCGTCACTCCTCGTCGGCCTTCGGAACGCCGAACAAGTAGTCCTCGGAGGCGCGCGGGACGTGACAGCCATGGCAATCGTCGAGGCGACCGACGCGCGGCGCGCCGTTCTCGACGAGCGGCACGCCGCTCGGATCGGCCTCCGCGAACCACCAGTCGCCGAGCGACGGGTCGTAGCCGGCCGGGCCCTTCGCCATCACGGTGAGCTTGGCGATCGCGCCGCGCGCGTCCAGCACCTCGCGCACGATCACGGTGCCGACCGCGATCGCTGCCGACGACGCGCTCGACTCGGGGTGGATGCGCGCGTAGTCGCCGACGTCGCCGTGCACGTAGAGGTTGATGTCGAACGCGCCGACCGTGGACGTGTCGTGTGGGGGAGTCATCGTCGCGAAAACGCGGCGGGATCTCACAACGTGTCAGATGCGCGAATCGCGCGCGCGCATGCGCAGCGATGACGCTACCGCGATGCTACGGCGGCGGCGCGCCGCGGCGCCACACGCGCGAGAACCAGCCGCCGACGCGATCGAGCGAGCGAGCGCTTCGGGCGTCGGCCGGGAGCGTCGGTCGCCGACGCGAGCGTGGGCGCGGCGGAGATCGGGGCGCGAGCCGAGCAGGTGCGTGGGCAGCGCCTGCGCGTCGTCGCCGCTCGCGCCGCGCGAGTGGCGCGCCGCTCGCGCGCGGGCGGCGGCGGCGGCTCGATGCCGGTCTCCATGTGCAGCGTGCCCCAGCGGCGGCAGCTGCCGCAGCGCCAGGAGAACGACGCCGGGCGGTGGCCGCAGTGGCTGCACTGCCAGCGGCCGCGCAGCGCCCACGCGAGCGCGCCGTGCTCGCCGGCGAGCACGTCGAGCGCGGCGTGGATCGCGGCGGGGTCGTCGCGTGGCGAGCGCGAGGCGCGCGGCGGCGACGCGCGCGGCGAGCGCGTCGGGGAAGCGCGCGTGCGAGGTCGGCGCGCGACCTGCGGCGGCGAGCGACGGGTCGGCGAGCTGCGCGCGGATCAGCGCGAGCTCGAGGCGCGGGCCCGGTCTGTGCTCGATCTCGGCGAGGGTCGCGAGCACGCGCTCGGTGACGGTGCCGGCGGGTCTGGGCGGGGATGAGGGCGTGGGTGTCGGGGCGGCGGCGGCGGAAGCGGCGGAGTCGGGGACGCGGCGGGGCAGAGCGCGGACGAGACGGACGGAGCGGAAGCGGGAACGGGAACGGAGCGGAGCCGGAACGGCGGGAGCGGGACGGAGACGGAGACGGAACGGAAGGACGCGGATGCAGATGCGGCGATGGATGCGGATCCGGACGCGATCGGCGCGTCGGGCTCGGGCTGGCGTCGAGCTCGTCCATCGACTGCGACGGAGGCAGCTCGACGAGGTCCTCCTCGGCCGCGATCAGCGCCGGCAGCAGGTGCGGCGCGAGCGCCGGATCGGCGACCAGCGCCTGGCTGGAGCCGCTCCTTCGCGCCGCGATGGTTGCCGCGCGCGGCGGCGAGCTCGGCGGCGGCCGCGAAGAAGTGCGCGGTCTCGGCTCGAGCTTCTGCGCCGCCTTGAGCAGCTGCTTCGCGCGACGTCGAGATCGTCGCGGCCGAGCGCGGCCTGCGCGGCCGCGACAAGCAGGTGATGCTCGCGCAGCGACAGTATCCTCGCCTTGCGCCGCTTGCCGAGCCGCTGCCACAGCCCGGCGGCCTCGTTGAACCGCGCCTGCTCCTCGTAGAGCGCCGCGAGCGCGCGCAGCGCGCCCTCGTGGCCCGGCATCGTCGAGCAGCACCTCTTCCATCGCGCTCGGTCGCGCGCCGCGGCATCCCGGCGGCGCGGAAGTCGAGGCCGAGCTCGTACATCGCGCGCTGTCTGCAGCTTCGCTGTGATCGCGCTCGCGCAGCGCGAGCGCCTGGTGCACGCGGATCGCGCGCTCGTGCTCGCCGCGGCTGCGGAACATCGCGCCGAGCGCGAAGTACGGCTCGACGTCGTCGATGTTCTCCTCGACGACGCGCGCGCAGCTCGCTCGACCACGGTGTCGTGGTCGCGCGCGATCAGGTGGCTGAGCGCGCGCATGTACGCGCGGCTGTGGCGCGCCGTGCGCCGCAGCTGGCGATCGTCGGGCACGTAGTAGCGACCGATCAGCACGCCGGCGGCCATCGCGCCGAGCCCGACGAGCAGGAGGACGAGCGCCGCTCCCATTCCTGGGTACGACGTTACTCGATCTCGATCCAGCGTGTCGCCGTGGCGGGCGAGGAAGAACTGGCCCTTGACCTGGCACACGCCATCGCCCCACGCGTTGCAGCCGTAGGTCACGGCGAAGTCGGCGCGCTTGTCGCCGTCGATGTCGAGCCCGGCGATCCGATGCCGGCGACCGACTTGGCACGCGCGGTCCGAGCTCCTCGCGCTGCAGGAGCAGCTGCTTGATCGCCTGCACGTCGGCGGCGCTCGGCGCGACGAGCACGGGCTTCGCCGCGGCCGGGAGCAGCAGCACGCCGTCGTCATCGTCGCGCTGGTCGGCGACGAACCACGACACCGCGAGCTTGTCGCCCTCGAGGTGACCGCGCGCGAACACGCCGAGCAGCGGGCTGACCGCGAGCACGTCGCCCGACGCCGGCGCGCCCTCGGCCGGGGCGAGCACGCGGATCTGCCGGCGCGCGGGTGCGCGGCGAGCGCGCAGTCGCCGCAGTGCGCGATGCGCGCGCCGTCGGGCTGGAACACGCCGAGCCACACCTGCGGGCCGGCGTCCTTCGCCGGCGCGGCGGACGCGGCGGGCGCCGCCGCGAGCACCGCCAGCGCGCCGACGAGCGTGACGAACCCGCTCACACCTCGTCGTCCAGCGCGTCCATCACGCGCGCCGCCTGCGTGTTCGGCGTCTCCGGCAGATCCTCCAGCGGCGCCGGCGCCATGAACGGCAGGTTGCGAAGCTTCGCGAGCTCCCGCTCGAGCCTGCCGATCAGCGACTCGTACTGCCTCCGCCGCCACACATAGAACATGCTCCACAGGACGAGCACCGCAAGCAAGATCGCGGTGCTCAGCCAGCCCGCGATGAGCGACGGCAGCCACACCTCGTGCTGGCGGTCGCCGAACAGGCCCTGGAGCCACGGATGGATGTTGACCGGGACCCAGCCGCTGTTCGCGACCAGGAACAGCGCGGCGAACACCCCGAGGCCGATCATCGACAGGATGACGGTCGCGATCGCGATCAGGCGGAGCCAGCGAATCACGCCGCTATCTTAGCGCCGCGGCTCGGTCGCGAGGTCGATCGCGTAGCCGAACACGGCGCCGGCGAAGCGCACGCCGGCGAGCTCGCGGTACTCGGCGCCGACGAAGTAGCCGTTGCCCGACGGGAAGCCCCACTGGTGGTAGCGGTGGCCGACCCGCAGCGCGAGCTGGGCGTCGAGCTCGGGCTGGTGATCCTCGCGCGCGGGCGCGCCGGCGAGGTACGTCGCGCGCGCGCGGGCGATCACGCGGAGGTGCGCGCCGAGGCCGAGATCGGCGAACGCCTCGACCGGGAACGTCGCGGCGTCGTCGATCGAGCCGACCGCGCCCATCGCGCCGACGCCGCCGGCGATGCCGACGAACTGCGTGTCGCCGAACCGGACCGCGGCGCCGACCGGCAGGAGCGAGACGTCGTACGCGAACCCGGCGCGCCCGAGCGTCGTGCCGCCGGCGAGGTCGAGCTGGAGGTGGTAGCCGACGTGGCCGTTCGCGAGCGCGATCAGGTCGGCGTGGGCGCCGGCGAGCGCGAGATCTTCACGGAGCCGTCGTCGAGCGCGTGCACGTCGCCGGCCTCGTAGCGGAGCAGCGCGCCGCCCTGGATGCCGTAGAGATCCGCGTGCGCGACGCCCGCCATCGCCCGCGACCAGCGCCAGCGCCATCCGCGCGCTCATCGGTCCGCGAACCCGATCCGCCCCGAGCCGATCGGCAGCAGCAGCGCCGGCGGCCACAGGTCGATGCCGAACGACAGCCCGATGACGTGCAGCTCGACGCCCTCGCTTGAGCCCGATCTTGACGCCGACGACCGGCGGTCTCGAGCTGCACGCCGTCGCCCTCGCTCGTCACGCCGGCGCCCGACGATGCCGCGCCAGTCCTTGCCGACCGAGGTCGCCGGCAAGGCTCGCGTGCAGGCCGCACCTGCCGCAGCATCGGTCGCCGAACGTGTTGCTGTTCGGCCCCGGGTAGAAGACGTAGTGGGCCTCGATGTGACCGGCGGCCTCGGGCGCGTACTGCGCGAGGCATGTCGCGGCGCGCTCGGCGTCGGCGCCGCGCCACAGGCCGTGCAGGATCGGGTGGCCGTACTGGCCGTGCTCGTGGAACGGGTCGCGCTCGGTGCCGACGCCGCCGCCGACCTCGTAGGTCGTCCACATCGTCTCGCCCTTCGCGCCGCACCGCGAACCACGGGTGGCGCGCGATGTCGTCGAGCGGCTGCCCGAGCGTGCCGGTGACGAGCGCGACCGTCGTGTCGTCGTTCGGCGGCATGGCGAGCGAGCGCGGGAAGATCACGCAGCCGCCGAGCATGGCTGCGACTGCGACCAGCGCGCGCATTACCCGGCCGGCGGCATCGCCGACAGCGACTCGGTCGCCAGCACGACGCGGTTGCGCCCGGCGCGCTTCGCCGCGTAGAGCGCGGTGTCGGCGGCGCGCACCAGCGCCTCGGCGTCGCTGCCGTCGTCGGGGAACGTCGCGACGCCGATCGAGACGCCGAGGCGCCGGCGCGCGCGGCGTGGCCGTCGGAGAAGTCGTGCGCGCGCGACGCGCTCGCGCACGCGCTCGGCGACCTTCGCGCCGGTGAACTTCGCGGTGTCGACGAGGATCACCGCGAACTCCTCGCCGCCGTAGCGCGCGACCACGTCGTTCGCGCGCCGCGCGTCGGTCGAGCACGCGCGCGAGCTGGCGCAGCACCTCGTCGCCCGCCGGGTGGCCGAACGCGTCGTTGAACTGCTTGAAGTGGTCGACGTCGAGCATGAGCAGCGACAGCGGCAGCCCGCTGCGCTGGCTGCGCTCGACCTCGAGCGCGAGCCGCTCGTGAAAGTGGCGGTGGTTGTAGAGGCCGGTCAGGCCGTCGGTGACCGCGAGCTGCGCGAGCCGCGTGTTGGCCTCGGCGAGCTCGTGCGTGCGCTCGTGGATCTTCGCCTCGAGCTCGCGGTTCATCTCGAGCAGCGCCTGGTTCTTCGCCGACAGCGACGCGATCAGCTGCTGGTTCTCGTGCGCGAGCCGGTACTGGCGCAGCAGGTTCTCGACCGCGAGCAGGAGCGCGGTCTCGTCCCACGGCTTGGCGATGTACTGGTTCAGGTGCGCGCGGTTGATCGCGTCGATCACCGCGTCGAGGCCGGCCTGGCCGGTCAGCAGGATCTTCGTGGTCGTCGGGCAGCCGGCGATCGACGATCTCGAGCAGCTCGACGCCCTTCATGCCCGGCATGATCTGGTCGGCGATCACGACCGCGATCGCCTCGCCGTCGCGCGTCAGCTCGTCGAACAGCGCGACCGCCTCGTCGCCCGAGCGCGCGGTCGCGATCTGGCACTCGTGGCCGAACCGCGCGCCGAGCTGCGCGCGCAGCGACGCGCAGCACGCCCTCCTCGTCGTCGACGCAGACGATGACTTCCTTGCGCGCTCATCGCGCCTCGGCGCACCTGCGATCGGCAGCCGAACCTCGAAGCACGTGCGGCCCGGGCGCGACTCGCAGCGCAGCTCGCCGCCGTGCTTGGCGACGATCTGGCGCGCGATGCCCGAGGCCCGAGGCCCGGTGCCCTCGCCCTTGGGCTTGGTCGTGAAGAACGGCTCGAAGATGCGCGGCAGCACGTCGGGCGGCACGCCCGGACCGTCGTCGATGACGCGCACGACGACGCCGAGTCGCCGTCGACGCGCGGTCTCGATCGCGATCGTGCCCTTGCCCGCCGAGCGCCTGCTGCGCGTTCTGGATGAGGTTCGTCCACACCTGGTTGAGCTCGTCGACGTACACCGGCACGCGCGGCAGCGTGCCGTAGCGGCGCTCGACGACGATATCACGCAGCGCGTGGTGCAAGAGCGCGAGCGTCGTCTCGAGCCCTTCGTGCAGATCGGCTTCGCGTGCGCGTCGCCTGCTGATCGAGGTGCGAGTAGCTCTTGAGCGCGCCGACGATGCGCTGGATCTGCGCCGACGGCGTGGCGCACGGTCGAGGCGGTGCGGTGCAGGTAGACGTGATCGGTGAGCGCGGCGACGACCGCGGCGCGAGCGCGCGATCGCGCGCCGAGCGCCGTCGAGCAGCCGCGCGGCGTCGTCCGGCGTCGCGCCGAGGTCGGCGAGCTCGGCCGCGAGCGTCGGTCGGGTCGGCGAGGCCGGCGCGCGTCGAGCGCGGTCGCGAGCTCGCGCGCCGCCTTGCGCGCGTCGAGGCCGGTCGGCAGCGGCCGCTCGGCGAGCGCCGGCGCCGAGCGTCGAGGAACGCGCGATCGCGGCGCGCCCTCGGCGCGGGCGCGCGCGCGCGAGCTCGGCGCCGTGGCGAGCGACCCGCGCGAGCGCCGCGGCGAGCGCCGTCGATCGAGCCGCGGATCGCGGCGGTCGGCGAGTTGATCTCGTGCGCGACGCCGGCGACCAGCAAGCCGAGGCCGGCCATGCGCTCGACGAGCACGAGCTGCGCCTGGGTCTCGCGCAGGTCGGCGAGCGCCTTGCCGAGCTCGGAGTTGATCGCGGTCAGCTCGGCGGTGCGCAGCCTGACCTTCTTCTCGAGCTCCTCGCTCGCGCCGCGCACCTCCTGGTAGAGCTGCGCGTTCTCGACCGCGGCGCCGGCCTGGTCGGCGAACGTCGTGAGCAGGTTCAGCTCGGCGTCGGAGAACTCGCGCGCGTCCTCCGGCGCGCGCGACCGCGAGCACGCCGACGACGCGCGCCTTGCGATCGAGCGGCAGCGCGACGAGCGGGCCGGCGCGCCGGCGGCGCTGCGGCCGCGCCGTGCACCGGATCGTCGCCCGCGCGCTCGAGCCGCAGCGCGCTGCGCGACGCGCGACCGCGCTCGGCGATCGGCGCAGCGCCTCGGCAGCGGCGAGCGCCTCGTCGGTCGCGAGCGCGCTCGACACGTCGGTGCGCCGCGCGCGCGCCGCGCTGGCGCAGCCGCAGCTCGGCGTCGCCCTCGGCGAGCCACAGCGCGGCGAGCTGGACGTCGAACGTGCGCGCGACCGCGTCGACGATCTTGCGCGACACCTGATCGAGATCGATCACCGACGACACCGCGCGGCCGGCGTCGTGCAGCGCGACGATCTCGCGCATGCGCGCGGCGAGGCGCGCCTGGTTGTCCTTGAGCGTCGACGTCATCTGGTTGAACGCGCTCGCGAGGTCGGTCGAGCTCGTCGCCGCCCGGGATCTCGATCCGGTGGTCGAGATCGCCGCGCGACACCGCGATCGCGCCGCGGTGCAGCCGCGCGATCGGCGCGCCGAGCCGGCGCGACCAGAACAGCGCGAGCACGAGCGCGAACGCGAGCGCGCCGCGCGCCGCCGAGCGCGAGCGAGCGGATCGCGAGCCGCTTCGTCGCGGCGAGCGGCCCGCGATCGACGCCGACGCCGATCGATGCCGACCGGCGTGCTCCTGGCGTCGAGCAGCGCGGTCGCCGCGATCGTGTAGCGGCCGGTCGGTGGCGTCGAGGTCGCGGATCACGCGCTGCCCGCGCAGCGCCGCGCTCGCGATCGGCGGGCGCGAGCTCGACCGGCTCGCCGCGCCGGCCGAGCGGCGACCGGAACGTCACGCGCGAGCTTGCCGCGACGTGCCGCCGATCAGCACGTCGGCGGACAGCGCGCCCTTGATCCCGTCGGCGAAGTCGCCGTCGAGCGGCGTCGACAGCACGAGCACGCCGCGCAGCGCGAGCTCGGCGTCGACGATCGGCGCGACCGCGCGCACGACCACGCGATCGCCGACCGCGACGAGCGCGCACCGCGCGCGTCCACGATGCGCCGGCGGCGACCGCCGGATCGCCGGCGAGCACGCCGACGTCCTTGAAGCGATCGCGTCGCGCGCCGCCGATCACGCGGTCGAACACGAGCGCGCCGCGCGCGTCGAGCAGCTGCAGCCGCGCCGACGGCACGTGCGCCGCCTCGTGCGCGAGCCACGCGTCGAGCGCGCGCGGCCCGCCGGCGATCGCGCGTCGCGAGATCGGCGATCTCCGACAGCTGCACGGTCTCGTCGCCGAGCCGCTCGACCGAGCGCAGGATGCAGGTTCAGGCCGACCGTGAGCTGGCGGTCCGCGTCGTCGCGCAGGCCCGCCTCGAGGTTCGACAGGATCACGCGCGTCGCCAGCACCGCGACGATGCCGACCGGCACGAGCGCCGCGATCAGCATCGCGACGACGAGCTTCGTGCGCAGGCGCAGCCGCAGCTCCGGCATCGGCGCGTTCAAGATGCGCGGCAGCCTCGCCGACAGCATGCGCATCCGCCGCGACGGGCTCGTCTGCACGTCGTCGGCGCCCGCGCCCACCACCGGCGGCCCCGGCGTGGCGTCGGCCGAGATCGGCGGACGCTGGGCGGTTGCTCACCGCGTCTCCACGCGCCGGATCAGCTGGTACACGGGCGATCCGGTCGGCGACACGATCACGTTGTCGAGCTCGGCGCGCCCGGCGACCACGAGCTCGCCGTGCGCGATCGACTGGATGCCGGCGCGCATGATCTCCGAGTAGTACGCCGCCTCGAACATCATGAACGTGACGACCGACGAGGCGAACGCCCCGACCTTGATCGGCTGCGACGCGCCGGTCAACCAGGCGCCGATGTACGGCACCAGGAAGTAGAACCAGAAGATGACCAGCAGCAGCGGGATCGACCGCATCAGGTTGACGTAACCGGTTGCCGGCAGCGACAGCCACTTGTGCGAGGAAAGCCGCATCATCGCCAGCAAGCGTCCCGAAGACGATGCCTCCCGCAGCGGCCAGCCCGGTCAGCGTCAGCGTAAAGGTCATGCCCTCCCGGAAGAGGTATCCCAGCGAGCGGTCGATGACGCCGAAGTCGAAATCGCCCACGTCAGTGTCCTCCGCCGCCCACGACCGGACCGATGAAGCCGGGCACGGCGACGCGCCGTTCCAGCCAGCGCATGAGGTTGACGACGGTCAGGTTGACGACGATGTAGATGACGGTCGCCGCGGTAAACGCCTCGAAGACCTGGAACGTGAACTCCTGCATCGATCGCGCGGCCGCGGTGAGCTCGATCAGGCCGATCGTCAAAGCGACCGACGTGTTCTTGATCAGGTTCATCGTCTCGGAAGTCAGCGGCGGCATGATGATCCGGAACGCCATCGGCAGCAGCACGCTAGCGGTAGGTCTGCGGCAGGGTCAGCCCCAGTGCGGTGCCGGCCATTCCCTGGCCGCGCGGCCAGCGCCTGGATGCCGGCCCGAACCTGCTCGGCGACGCGGGCCGCCGTAAAGAGCCCGAGACCGAGCACTGCCGGAACGAACGACGCCCACGGCGGGTCCATCTGCCTTGATCGCGTCGCCGAGCGACGCCGGCAGAACCTCCGGCAGGACGAAGAACCACAGGAACAACTGGACCAGCAGCGGGATGTTGCGAAACAGCTCGACATAGGCGTTGCCGAGGCGCACCGCCCACGCGCATCGGCGTCGTGCGGACGATGCCGATGACCGAGCCGAGGACCAGCGCGATGATGCCCGCGCACAACGCAGTCGCAAGCGTCCAGCCCGAGGCCCGATGATCAGGGTCATGAACCAGGTATGCCGGCCGTCGGCCGACATCTCCCAGAAGATGCCCCAGTTCCAGTTGTAGTTCATCGCGCGTCCTGCGGCGGCCGGGCGTCAATCGTCGATCGCGTGCGCGAGCTCGATGCGACAACAGGGAGCCGAAGCTCCCCGTCGTCGCGCGCGACGCCGCAGCGACTATTGGTAGACAGCGGGATCGCCGCTGCTGGTCGGGTTGGCCAAGGCCTTCTTCAGCTGCGGGCTCTCGGGAACATTCAGCGTAATGCCCTTCGGCGGGATGGGCTTGAGGAACCATTTGGCATAGATCGCGTGGATCTCGCCGCTCTTGTACAGATTGGCGGTCGCGGTGTCGACGACCTTGCGGAACTCCGCGTCGTCCTTGGGCATCATCACGCCGTAGGGCTCGACGCTGTAGGCCTCGCTGCCGATCACGTAGTCGGCCGGGTGTCTTGGCGCTTGCACCAGGCTGGACAGCAGGATGTCGTCCATGAAGAACGCCGACGCGCGGCCGGTCTCGACCATCAGGAATGCTTCGGCATGGTCCTTGGCGCGGGATGATGCTCATGCCGATGTTCTGCTTGCCGTTCTCTTCGGTCAGCCACTTGATGTTCGTCGTTCCCGCGGTCGACACGACCGTCTTGCCTTTCAGATCGGCGAGCGTCTTGATGTTCGACGACTTCTTCACCGCCGTAGCGATTGGCGGTCACGAAGTAGGTGTTGGTGAAGCCGACCTGTTTCTCGCGATCGAGATTGTTGGTCGTCGATCCGCATTCCAGGTCGATCGTGCCGTTGGCGATCAGCGGGATCCGGGTCGCCGAGGTGACCGGATTCAGCGCCACCTTGAGGTTCGGCATCTTGAGCTCCGCCTTGACCGCGTCGACGACCTTCATGCAGATGTCCATCGCGTAGCCGACGGCTTCTGGTTTTCGTCGTAGTAGGAGAACGGGATCGACGAGTCGCGATGGCCGATCGTGATCGTACCCGTGTCCTTGATCTTTTTCAGCGTGCCGGTCAGCTCCTGCGCGGATGCCGTGGCGGCAATACCGAGCGCGAGCAAGCCGAGCAGGGTCCTGGTGAAGAACTGCAACATGGATACCTCCCGTGAAATGAAATCGTCGTGTCGCCGCGGCTGTCCAGCGACGCCTGCGCA
This sequence comes from uncultured beta proteobacterium, assembly GCA_963713125.1. Taxonomy (GTDB): domain Bacteria; phylum Pseudomonadota; class Gammaproteobacteria; order Burkholderiales; family Casimicrobiaceae; genus PALSA-1003. The sequence continues at coordinate 21,225 of CAVQKL010000009.1, forward strand.
GCCATGAACGGATGCGCGGCAGTCGCCGGCAGCGCTCGAGGCGGCCAATCGGCTTGGGCCGCTAGTGTATCGACTGGTGCAGCCGCTGTCGAATTACGCGGCGGACCGTCCGCGGTCCGCTGGTCGCCGGAAGCTCTCGACCTATCTCCGGGTCGCCGGCGGAACCGCCCGTGCTTATAATCGGCCGATGCGTTCCGAGCCGATCTATCGCGTCGCGGACATTCGTGCCATCGAGGCGCGGGCTGCCGGCCAGCCGCTGATGGAGCGCGCTGGATTGGCGGCGGCCACCGTCGCCCGCGACATGCTGGCCGAGCGTCGAGCGCGCGTCCTGGTGCTGGCGGGACCGGGCAACAACGGTGGCGATGCGTTTGTCGTCGCCCGGCACCTCGCCGCGTGGTTCTTCGATGTCGTCGTCTGCGCGTGCGACGGCGGCGCAGCGCATGCCGGCCGATGCCGCAGCCGCCCGCGCCGCGTGGCGCGAGCGCGGCGGTGCGATCGTACCGGACTGGAGCGGCGATCGCGATTTCGGCCTCATCGTCGACGGACTGTTCGGCATTGGCCTCACTCGCGCGATCGACGAGTATTCACGCGCGCTGGATCGACCAGGCCAATGACAGCCGAATCCCGATCCTGGCGCTCGATGTGCCGAGCGGGCTCGATGCCGAGACCGGCGTCGCGCAAGCGCCCGACGATCCGCGCTCGCGCGACCGCGACGTTCATCGCCTTGAAGCCGGGCCTGCTGACGCTGGACGGACCCGACCACTGCGGCGCGATCAGCGTGCATCGTCTCGGCCTCGCTGACGAGCGCATGCCGCGCGACCGCCGGCAGTCTGCTCGATTGGCCGGCGCTGCGCACAGCGAGCTGCCGGAAGTGCTGTTGCGCTCGCGCCGCAACGTGCACAAAGGGACTTCGGCACACTGGGCGTCGTCGGCGGCAGCGACGGCATGGTCGGTGCGCCGCTGCTGGCGGCGCGGGCCGCGCTGCAGCTGGGCGCCGGCAAGGTGCTGGTCGGTCTCGCGGCGGCCGAGCGGCCCGCGGTCGATTGGCGCAGCCCGAACTGATGCTGCGCGGCGCCGACGAGGTGCTCGAAAAACACGCTGGATGCGCTGGTCATCGGACCCGGCCTCGGTACCGGCGATCGGCGCGCGAGATCTGCTCGACGCGCGCGCTGCGACTGGCGGTCCCGCTGGTGATCGATGCCGATGCGCTGACGCTGATCGCCGCCGATGCAGCGCTGGCGGCGGCGGTCGCCGCGCGAAGCGCACCGACGGCGTTGACGCCGCATCCCGGCCGAAGCAGCGCGGCTCGGCGGCGTCACTACGTCGGACATCCAGGCGCAACCGGATCGAGGCCGCGCTGACGATGGCGCGGCGACTCAACGCCGCAGTCGTGCTCAAGGGCGCGGGGAGCGTGCTGGCCTATCCGGACGGGGCCTGGGCGATCAATGCCAGCGGCAACCCGGGGCTCGCTTCCGGCGGCACGGGCGACGTGCTTGCCGGCATGCTCGGCGCCTTGCTCGCGCAGGGCATCGCTCCGGTGACGCACTTGCCGCTCGCCGTATGCCTCCATGGCGCGGCCGCCGATGCGCTGGTCGCGCAGGGCATCGGGCCGCTCGGTCTGACCGCGTCGGAGCTGGCTCCGGTCGCACGTCGATTGCTCAACGACGCGCGCGCAGACTAGCGCGGGCTACCTCGTCCGCTAGGGCAGCAGTATCGTCGCGCCGGTGGTCTTGCGCGACTCGAGATCGCGATGCGCCTGCGCGGCATCCTTCAGTGCGTAGGTCTGGCGCGGCTCGTTCCCGAGCTTGCCCGGCCAGGACCAGCGCGAACATGTCGTCGCACATCGCCAGCATCGCGGTGCGCTTCGCCGTATAGGTCGCCAGCGTCGGCCGTGTCAGCGTAGAGCGAGCCCTTTTGCGACAGCAGCAGGATGTCGAACGCGGCGATCGGCCCCGACGCGTTGCCGAAGCTCACGAACATGCCGCGCGGCGACAAGCAGTCGAGCGACGCCGGAAACGTGTCCTTGCCGACGCCGTCGTAGACGACCGGCACGCCCTTGCCGCCGGTAAGCTGCTTGACGCGCTCGACGAAATTCTCGCGCGTGTAGACGATCGTGTGCGCGCAGCCGTTCGCTTTGGCCAGCGCCGCCTTTTCGTCCGAGCCGACGGTGCCGATCATCGTGACGCCGAGCGCGCGCGCCCACTGGCAGGCGATCAAGCCGACGCCGCCAGCGGCCGCATGGAACAGAATCGTCTCGCCGCCCTTGAGCGGGAACGTCTGCCGAAACAGGTATTGCACGGTCAAGCCCTTGAGCATCAGCGTCGCGGCGACCTTGTCGGAGATCCATCGGGCAGCTTGACCAGCCGGTCGGCCGGCATCACGCGCACTTCGGAATAGGCGCCCAGCGGCCCGCCGCTGTACGCGACGCGGTCGCCGGGCCGCACGTCGGTGACGCCGGGCCCGACCGCTTCGACCACGCCGGCACCTTCGGTCCCCAGTCCGGACGGCAGCGCCAGCTTGTACAGGCCGCTGCGATGATAGGTGTCGATGTAGTTCACACCGATGGCCGTGTGGCGCACGCGGGCTTCGCCCGCCCGGGCTCGCCGACCTCGACACTTTCCCATTGCAGCACTTCGGGACCGCCGTTGCGGCTGAAAGCGAATCGCGTTGGGCATGAGCTGTCCTTCGATACGTCGACGCGGGAGAGTTTACCGCACGACGGTCGTCGTGCAATGCGCATAGCCAATGATCCGCTTCATCGGTCCCCGTCTCCGGCCGCTTTGGCGACGGACGCCTCCAGGACCCCCGTACCGATCGCGGCTTCGCCCCTGTCCGACGACCCGATCAGATGCCGCGGGAGAAAAAAGGCGTTGGCGATCAGGGTCGGCACGACCGCGCTGCCGATGACCGCGGCGATCAAGAACGAATATTGCGCGTCGCTGACGATCCCATGCGTCAGGCCGAACAGGGCTGAAATGCTGCCGAACGTGAGTCCAGTCGACATCAGCATCGTCGTGTAGAGGCCATCGCGGCCGCGATGACCCGAACAAGCGCGTCAGCGGATAGACGCCGACGAATTTGGTCAGCATTTTCGCGGCGAGCAATAGCAGAAACGCAAAAGGCGCCGCAACCAGTGCCGGCACCGAAACGAACGAGCCGGCGCGAATGAAATAGAACGGCGTCAACAAGCCGAACGTGAGCGTACGCAAGCGACGCACCAGCGCATGATCCTTGCCGACGGTGCCCGGCCAGCACCATGCCCATGACGTAGGCGGGCAATACCGCTTCGCTGTCGGCCCATGCTGCAAGGGCGCCGAGGCCAAAAGGCAAAGCAGCAGGAATTTGGTTTCGAGCTCGGACGGCCTGCCGCCATAGCGACGGAAGAAACGCGGCGTCACCCAGGGAAGCACGGCGAACGCGGCGACGCTGGCGCCAACGAAAATCAATGTTCGATAGGTGAAGGGCGAAAACATCAGGCCGAGTGCGAGCACCGTTGCCAGGTCATTGATGAAACAGGCGGCGAGAACCGTCTTGCCGTAGCTCGTCCGGTTCAAGCCGAATTCGAGCATGACCGCGTAGACGACTGCAACCGAGGTCGTCGACAGCGCGATGCCGCAAAGCCAGCTCGCCTCGGACACTCCAGTGCAGCAGATAATACGCCGCCGCCGCACAGCCAAGGAACGGCGCGAAAAACGCGATGAGGCCGATCGTCATCGTCTGCTTCCACGCGCTGCGCAGGACGGCCGGATCGAGCTCGGCACCGGCAAGGAAAGTCAGCAGGATCGCGCCCGTGCTCGCCAGAAACTTGATCCAGGACTGATCGGTCCCAAGCACCGCGCCGCCAACGGCGGCGCCAATCGCGAGTTGCGCAACCGTGCCGACGACGATCTCGGACATCGCGGTCGCAATGCGAAGCCAGATCGACAGCATCGTCGCGGCCAGCGCAAGTCCAAGCCAGAGCGCTGCAAGCGCATAGATGTCGGTCATTGGTTTCGCCAAGTTCCGGTCAGCGATCGCCTTCGATCGTCCCGAATTCGCCGGGACGCGGGCATAGAAAATGCTGACACGCTCCTTCGCCAGCATCGCCAGCAGCGCGTCCGCTTCGGCGTCGGTCACGACGAATTCGACCTCGACGGTCATGTCGGCCGCAAGCTCGAAAAAATGCTCTTCGTGCAGGATGCCGTGTCGGCCGAATCCGGCGATGGCGCGAAACGCCGAGCCGCCATGGATGCCCATCTTCTTTGCCTGCTCGAGCAGCCATTCGAACAGCGCGACATGATGGTGGATGCGGTTTTCATGCATGTAGAACCGCAATATCGTCCCGTTCATGCGACCCCTCCTTCCACGCGGAGCTGGCACGCCTCGCGCCTCACCCGACATCGAACCGGCATCGCCATTGGCCTCATGCCGGTGCCGCCCAGGCGTACAACGCGCGCACCAGCAGCATGCCCAGGATCGTCATCGCCAGCGAACCGACTACGTGGCTCGCGATCGGCGATCGACCCCCACATGTACTCCTTGCGCAGCAGCAGCGTGACGATCTCGGCGGAGAACGTCGAAAACGTCGTCAGTCCGCCCAGAAATCCGGTGGTGATCAGAAGTCGCGCTTCCGGGACAGGACGAAGGCGTGGCGCGTCAGCAGCTCCATCGCGAAGCCCATCAGCAGTCCGCCGACGAGATTGGCGGCAAGCGTGCCCAGCGGCAGCGTCGGAAACAGCGGGTTCAGCAAGAATGCCCAGCCACCAGCGCAGCCAGGCGCCTAGCGCAGCGCCCCCGCCTACCGCAAGAATTCCACCCCAGGGCATGCAACATCCCTCTCCGCATCAGCTATGCGGCATCGGCAAAGCAACGAAGCGTAGCGCGGGAACTTGCGATCGAAACGCCTACCGCGCCACCGCGAAACGGCTGCTACGTGTAGGCATCATCAGCCTTGCGGCGGTTGGCGCAGCGGTCGGTCAAACCGCCGGGAGGAATGCCATCTCCTGTCAGAGCAGTATATTGACAGGCGCCGCGTGCGCCGCAAGTTCTGCCTACGCGCGCAACGTGGCCAGCAGGCGCTTCGGATGCAGCAGCAGGTCGAGCGCGTCGACGATACGGCCGACGAAGACGTCGCCGCCTGCAGCGCCTCGGCGGCGGCGCCCTCGCCGCCGCAAACGGCAATGCCCAGCGCCGCTTCGTCGAGCATCATCCGGTCGTTGCGGCCGTTGCCGATGGCGCCGACGCTCTGCGCCCCAGACGCTGCACGAAATCGCGCTTGGCCTCCGCCTGATTCGCGGCGTCGAGGATGACGATGGTGCACGGCAACCCGTGCAACTGCGCGACGCGGTGCCGAAAGTGTCTGCGGTCACGACGTGCAGCCGCAGGTGCGAAGCTAATCGTCGCATTCTCTCGCCCACGCCCTCGATCAGCACGCCGTCGGACGCGAGCGTGCCGTTGTAGTCGCAGACGGCATCGGTCAGTTCGAGCTGCCGAAATCCCGGGATCGCCAGCTCGAGCACCTGTCCGCCCCGGCCGCTCAGCGAATGAACTGATCGACGTAGCCGGCGCCGAGCCCCGCCGCGGCGTAGTGCGCCGGGATCGCTGCCGCGTTCACTGCGCTTTCTTCAGTGCAGCCGCCAGCGCCGCGACTTCGCTGTCGACGTCGAGGCCCTTGGGAAACGGCCGCCCGGCGCGGCGATACCAGTAGCGCGCGTTGCCCAGGTCGCCCTCGACGATATGCACGATGCCGTGCGCCCAGCAACCGAGCTTGGTCTCGTCCTGCTGCGCTATCGCATGCGCCTTGTCCCACTCGCCCTTTTTGAGATGACGAATCGCCGTGCCGATCTGCATCGCTGTCCCCCTCCCCTCTTCTGTCCGCGGTCCGTGCGGTGACGCGGCAGCAGGTCGCATCCCCGGAGAACCCCCAACGGACGGGTGTTTATGCGTCATTATGCTACTCATGCCACCAGATAGCCGCCATCGACCGGCAGGATGACGCCGGTCACGAAGGCCGCGGCGGGCGAGCAAAGGAAGGCCGCCGCGCCGCCGCCGCGTCGGAGGCGCCGGTGACGGTGACGCGCGGACCGAGCCGCGCCAGCAATGCCGCGATCGCGGCGCCGATGCCGCTGGTATCGCCGGAGACCAGCGCGATCTGTCCGCGAAGAGGCCGCCGCGGAAGGTCTCGCCCATCATCGGCCTGCGGTCGCCAGCAACGCGATGACGTCGGCGTGGCGCGGCAGCGGCGCGACCGCGCCGTAGCCGGTGGTCGCCAGCGCGGCCGCAGCATTGGCATAACGCGCCGCCGCAAGCGGCGTATCGCCGGCGACGAGCCTCGCCGCGAACGCCCCGTCGAAACAGTCGCCCGCGCCGGTGGCATCGAGCGCATTCACCCGCATGCCCGGCGATGTGCTCGCGTGCGCCGCCGGCGGAAACCCAGACGCCTTCGCCGCCCATTTTCAGCGCCACGATCGGCGCGCCCTGCGCATGGCACCATTCGAGAATCGCTTCCGGCTCGCTCCTTGCCGCAAAGCTGGACGGCCTCGTCGAACTCGGCAGGAACCAGTCGCACAGGCCCATCGTGGCCACGATCACCGCCCTCGCCGCTGGACAGCGGCCAGAGCTTCGGGCTGACGTTGCAATCGAACGAGATCGCGCGCGCCGGCGTCGCGCGCTGCGTCGATCGCCGCGAACACCGTGTCGCATGCGCTGGCGCTGATCGCCTGGCTGATGCCCGACACGTGCAGCACTTTCGCCGAGCGGATGACCTGCGAGCGGAAGATCCGACGGACGCATGCGGCTCGCCGCGGAGCCGGCGCGAAGATAGCTGAACTCGTGGCCAGCAGCACCATGCGTGACGAAGTAGATGCCGGTGTTGGCGTCGGCATCGATCGCCACACCGCTGGCGTCGACGCGCTCGCGCTGCCACAGCGTCGAGGAACTTGCGGCCGAACGCATCGTCGCCCAGCCGCGTCACATAAGCGGTCGCCGCGCCGAGGCGCGCCGCGGCGATGACGCAGTTCGACGTATCGCCGCCGAAACCCTGCAGGTATTCATCGCCCGCGCCGCGCGTCTGGTTGAACTCGAGCAGCGGCTCGCCCAGCGCGACCAGGTCGAAGCGCGCGCTTGTTCATCGCTCGCGGCTGCAGCGCCTGAAAACCGGCTGCATAGGCGGCGGCCGCGGTGCGCACCGTGTCGGCCGCGGCCCCCGGCTTGTACAGATTCGAGCCCGTGCCGAATCCGTCGGCGCCCGCGGCCCAGAACGGCGCCATGTTGTCGGGACGTATGCCGCCGACCGGAAACACCAGCGCGTCGCGCGGCAGCACGGCGCGCCACGCCTTCAGCACCGCCGGCGACAGCTGCTCGGCCGGGAACATCTTGAGCCCGTCGGCGCCCGCGTCCAGCGCCGCGAATGCTTCGGTCGGCGTCGCCACGCCGGGAAGGCAGACCAGTCCGCGCCGCTTGGCTTCGCGCACGATCGCGACATCGCCATGCGGCATGACGATCAGCCGGCCGCCGGCATCCGCGACACGCGCAACATCGGCGAGCTTGACCACGGTCCCCGCGCCGGTCAGGCAGCGCTCGCCGTACTGCGCGCGCCAGCCGCGCGATGCTGTCGAACGGGTCGGGCGAATTCAGCGGCACTTCGAGAATGCGAAAGCCGTGCTCGGTGAGCGCCGATCCGACGGCGTCGATCTCGGAAGGTCGTGATGCCGCGCAGCACGGCGACCAGCGGCAGCGGGGTCAGATAGTCGCGCAAAGCAGTCATCGTCATCGCAAGCAGTCCCGCGTGCCGCGCAATGCGCCACAGGCCGCGCGCCGCGGCGTCTTCGGCCCCGACGTCCGCGTCGATCCCGGCGATCGCCAGTGCGCGCCCGGTATCTGTGCACCAGAGCCTGCGCACCGACCAGCGTCAGCGCGCAGTGCGCGAGCATGCGCATGCGCTCGAGCCAGCGCCGCGCCGCGGCGATCTCGGCACCGAGCAGCAAGCCCGAAAGGTAATCGCCGACGCCCGAAGGCGCAAGCCGATCGGTCAACGCCAGCGTGCGCGCGCTGAACAGGTCGTGCGCGAGCGCCGCGTCGTGCGCGAAGGCTGTGGCGCACGCCGCGCGCGAACGCCTCGTCGTCGCTTCGCCGGGCGCCGCGAGCCGCCCGAGAATGCTGTGCTCGACCAGCAACGCGTAGAGCTCGCCGGTCATGAACGTCGAAAACGCCTCGATGCCCGTCGGGGCCGACGATCGCCCATTTGCTGTGCGTGCCGGGCAGCAAGCACGACTTGCCGCGACCCGGCATCGTCGCCCAGCGCGCCCAGGATCTGCGTCTCCTCGCCGCGCATCACGTCGGCAATGCCATCGTCATCACGGCAGATCAGGCCCGGAACGATCGCGAGCGCCGTGCCCGGAACGCTGAGTCAGGCCCGCCGCAATCGCGCCGAAATCGGCGGGACAATCGCAATACGGCGCCTCGACCCAGCCCTGGCGGCTGCCGATCATGCCGCAGGCGATCATGGGCACGCGCTCGGGACGCGATCGCCGCACAGCGTCTTCGAGCGCCTGCGCGAATTCGCCGTTGACGACGCGCTGCACGCCCAGCGGTGCGCTGCGCTCGTGCGCGGATTCCGCCCTGCCGATCCATCGCGTAGGCGCGGGCACGAGCTCGTGCCCCAGTCGATGGCGAGCAAGGCGATGTCCTGCATGGCGGGGAGGATTGGACGCTGCGTGGCGACTGTTTTTGGACCAGCGGCGATGGACGCCGCCGTATGCGCAGCGAGTCGCACTCTAGAACCGAACCCGCTGCAGGGTCAAGCAGCCTGGCGCGACCGGCCCGAACCCGTCGCGGCCGGAATGCGGAACGCGCTACCAGCGGGCCGCGGCATCGTCGTCGCTGGCGCGCGCCTCGACCCAGCGCTCGCCGTCGGGCGTCAGTTCCTTCTTCCAGAACGGCGCCTGCGTCTTCAGGTAGTCGATGATGAATTCGCAGGCGGCGAAGGCATCGCCGCGATGCGCGCTGCGATACCGCGACCAGCACGATCTGGTCGGTGGGCGCGAGCTCGCCGACGCGATGGATGACCACCGCGTCATAGATCGACCAGCGCCGCCGCGGCCTCGTCGACGATGCGCGTCAAGCGCCTTTTCGGTCATGCCCGGATAGTGCTCGAGCGTCAGCGTGCGTACGGTCGCGGCATCGTTTCAAGTCGCGCACGATGCCGACGAACGAAGCTACCGCGCCGACCCGCGCGTCGCCGCCGCGGAGCAGTGCGATTTCGCGCGCGACGTCGAAGTCCTCGGTCTGCACGCGAACGCCCATGCCCACTAGCCTCCGGTCACCGGCGGGAACAGCGCGACTTCGTCGCCGGTTCGCACCGGCGTGTCGGCCTGCGCTACATCGTGATTGACCGCGACGCGAACCGCGCGCCCTGGCGCAAGCTCGGACGACCACGCGCCGCCGCGGCTGCGCAGCCAGGCGAGCAGCGCACCGACATCGGCGACGTCGCCGGGCAGCGCGACACGTTCGCCGGCGCGTGCCGAAGCGTATCGCGCAGGCGGGCGAGATAGACGAGTCTGACCATGATGGAATCTTAGCGCATCGGCGGCGCGGTGAATGACGGCACCGGCGCCGAGAGCCGCTGGCGCTCGGCGAGAACCCGGATCAGAAGCGGTACTGGAAGCCGATAGTCACCTGATCGGATCCGGGAAGAACGCCGACGCTGCTCGACTCACCGGCAAAACGGCTGAACCGCGAATACTCGACGCGCAAGCCCAGCGAGCTGGCTCAGGACGTAGCGCAGGCCGACGCCATAGTTGACGCCGTCGCGGATCCGCCGCGCGTCGCCCGGCACCAGCGACGCGCCGCTGAACAGCGGGTGCGCATCGTTTTGCGCGTAGCCGAGGCGGCCGTACAGCGAAAAGCTGCGCAGGAATTCCCAGCTGGTGTAGACGTCGGCGTTCCAGACCCGCGCCGAGCGTCGGCGAGACCGAGCCCGACGCCGATGCTGCCCGGACGGCCGGTTTGAGCTCGATTTGAGCGCGTACTGGTCGCGGCTGTTGAACGCGGCCTCGACGGCGATGTCGCTCTTCCAGCGATAGCCGCCAAAGACCAGCGTCTGCTGCGCGGCGTCGTCGCTGCTCGGCGTCACGAACCGGTTCCAGGCGAGCGCCGGACCACCCAGGGTCAGCCGGTCGCATCGGCACCGCCCTGGCGCAGCGAAACGCCGCCGTAAAAGCCGTCCTGGGCTTGCAGCCGGCAAGCCCACCCCGGCGCCGAGCACCCCTGCGATTGCGGCCTGAAGTAGCTGTTTTTTCATGTGTTTCTATCGTCCGTTGTCGCGCGACTGTTACACGCTTTCGTCCACCGGGATGTCCACAGCTTCGACCTTACCTCCGGGTCGACCCGGTGTCAAATTCTGCCGGCGCCGGCAAGGGGCCCCAACAGGGGATTGTTGCAGGCCCGACAACAGGCGCGCTGCGAACGCGCGCCGGCCCCGGGTCAATGCGGGTTCGATGCCCGGAGCGGCGTCTAGTTCCGGGCGGGCGAGCCCGCCGTCCCGCAGGCCGCGATGAAGGCCACGATCGCGGGCACGTCGCCGATGTCGAAGCGCGGCAAGGTCGTAGCCAGCGCCTGGTCGTCGGTGGCGATCGCGACAATGTACGGGTCGGCCGGATGCAGTAGCGGCTTGCCGACGCTCGCCCGATAGACCTCGAGCTTGGGGATCGGCGCCGCCTTGTAGCCCTCGACCAGCACGAGGTCGCAGGGCGAGAGCCGCTGCAGGGCCTGCGCGAGCGTGAGCTCGGGTGCGCCGCGCAGCTCGTGCATCTGCGCCCAGCGGGCCGCCGACGACACCAGCACCTCCTGACATCCGGCGACACGGTGGCGATACGAATCCTTGCCCGGCTGATCGACGTCGAACTCGTGATGCGCGTGCTTGATCAGCGAGACGCTGAGGCCCTGCGCACGAAAGCGCGGAATCAGCTGTTCGATCAGCGTCGTCTTGCCGCTGCCGGACCAGCCGGCGAATCCGAATAATTGCATTGCCCTTCCCGATTGCGCTGCAGCGCTGTTTTGTACTGGAGTTCGTGCGCCCGGGCAAGCGCTGGCGTACGCACGCCGTCAGGCGTGAGGTCGCGCGGCGTTCGCCGTCCTTGCGCCCGCCGGACCCCGATGCGCGGCGATCCGGTCCGTCAGTGCAGGTTGCGGCTCAGCACCGCGCTGATGAAGTCGCCCTTGGCCTGCGTATAGTCGTTGGAGCTGTTGACCCCGGACTGCAGGATCGCCCGTTTTTTCGCCTGGTAGGCGTCGCGCAGCGGCGAATCGGCGCGAAGTACGTCGCGAAATCGATAGAGCGACCGGGCTTCGTCGGAGTCGGCCGCGACGACGTGCATATGCAGCCGGTACACCTGGCCGCGGTGCTCGATCGCTCCGACGCGCATCGGCCTGTCTGTCGGGAAACGCGTGGCCGGTAGCGCTGCGGCTGAAAACCCAGCGCGTCGATCGTGTCGCGCATCGCCGTCCAGCCTGCCATCGGGATAGAGCGCGACGAGGTCGATGATGCCCTTGCCGGCGCAACCGGGAATCGCGGTGCTGCCGATATGGTCGATGCGCGCCCACGGCGCCGCGGCTCCGACCAGTTCGATTACCCGCCCGGCGACATCGGGTGCGCTGGCGTCATATTCGACGTAGACAGGCGGCAAGATCGCATACGGCAGTATCGGCGACATCGAGGGCGCTCGGCTGCTGTTCCTGCGGCGATTGTAACCTTTATACTCGCGTTGTCTCGGTCGGCGTCGCGCTGCGCAAGAGCGCCATGCGGCAGGGGCAGCCACGGAGGTCGTCGAATGACCGATCTATTGTCGGTGGCGCCATTTGCCGGCACGGTGGCCGACGCCATCGAGAACATCGTCGCCAGCGTTCCGGCGGCGCGCGAGACGCCGAGCAGGCAGCCCGGGATCGCGGCCCGCGCGCTGGCGCGCAAGTCCGCGACCCGCGCCGCGGCACTGTCCGGAGCGCTGGCGCTTCCGCCGGGCGTGTTCGGCATGCTGACGGTCCTGCCGGACCTGGTCGCGATCTGGCGCATCCAGGCACAGATGGTCGCCGATATCGCAGGACTGTACGGCAAGGAAGTCGAGTTGACGCGCGCGCATATGGTGTACTGCCTTTTCCGGCACGCGGCGAGCCAGCTGGCACGCGACGTCGCCGTGCGCGCCGGCGAGCGTCTGGTGATCCGCCAGATGTCGGGCGGGGCGCTGAGGAGCGTCCTGACCAGCGTCGGCATGTCGGTAACGCAGCGCGTCGCGGGCACCGCGGCGAGCCGCTGGCTGCCCGTCATCGGCGCGGCTGCCGTTGCCGGCTACGCCTATTACGACACGCTGCAGGTGGCGAGAACGGCGATCAGGTTGCTCGAGACGCCGGAGCTGACGCTGCCGGCCTGAAGCCGCATCGCGGCGGTTGCACGCGTCACGCCGTGGCGTCAGCGATGGAAGGCGCTGCCGAGCGCCTTCGCCAGGTCGTCGACGACCGTGCCGGCGCTGCCGCTTGCCGGCTGCGGCGCAGCCGCCGACACGGTCCGTCCGAGCGCAATCTCGCAGGGACTGCCGCCGGGCCGCGGACAACAGCGATTCGCCGACGATCGACAGCCCGCCGGTGTAGACGGCCGCGCCGATGCGGGCGACGGTGGCGGCGGTCGCCACCGAATCGATGGCGACCGTCGGCGAGGCGAACGGCCCGCGGAAACGCACCAGGTCGGCGACCTGCGGGATGTCCAGCGGGATGCCTTGCCTGATCTGCGGCCGGATGGCGAGATCGAGCGTCTCGCTGCGAAATCCAGCTTGCCGCTCGCGGTGGCGCCGAATTTTTTGGTTTCGACGGCGATGCTGCGATCGACCTCGTGCGACGCCGTTGTGCAATCGGCAGACGAATCACCGCGCATTGCAGCTCGGTCGACGGATCGACGTTGCGGAACGGATTGACCGCGTCGGCCAGCCGTTCAGCGGCGAATCGCGATCGATCTTGGTATTAGCCAGCGTCGCCGGGCCGACCAGCGCTGATCACGGTGCCGCTCATCGTGCTTGTCCCATTGCCGCGGCGTGCTGCCGGTGGCGCCGATGTCGATGCGGACATCGGTCTTGCCGCCGCGCACTTCGCGCTTGGCGCCCGCTGCGGCAAGCAGCGCGCCCAGGTCCATGCCCTTCATCTGCGCGTGCAGCGCCAGTGCGGGACGTCGGGTGGTGCGAGCGTCGAGCGACAAGTTGGCGGTGACCGTGCCGCCGAACGCCGACGCCTGAAGCTCGGCGACGTCGAGCCGCCCGTCCTGCAGCTTGATCTGCACCGCGACATGGTCGAGACGGCTGCCCGCCGGCCAGCGTCAGCTGGCCGATGCTGACTTCGCCCTCGGCATCGATGGCCTGCGAAGCAGCGCGATGGGGACGGGCTCGTCGCCGAGGCCATGCTTGGCCGATGCTGCCGCCTGCGCGGCGGCGACCGCGCGCGCCGCGGCGCCGGCCGGTGGCAGATCCGACAAGCGCGAACGTGGGCGCCGCAAATCGGAAGGTCAGCTTGTTGCGCGGCGCCTGCTGCACGATCGGCCGCCTCGCCGGTCAGCGTGCTCGCGCCGGTCTTCACGCGTCATCGCGTCGAGGCCGATCCTGACCCGTCGATGCGCATCTTGGTCGCCACCGACGCCTTTTGCCCGTTGACCTCGCCCTGCAGCGTCACCGGATACGGCCAGCGACGCTGCAGCAGCGCGTCCAGCGGGCCCAGATCGCCCTCGACCGAGACGGCGATGTCGTCCACCTTGCCGCGGAATTGGGCACTGATCGGCGATTGCGGGTCGCGCGCATGCAGCGACAGGGTATCGATCGCGATATTGGTAACCTTGCCGGTGCCGCCGTCGCGATAGGTCATCGTGCCGTTGCTGATCGCCAGATCGCCGAAGGCAAGCCTGCACGCGGGAGCGCGCTGCCGCCGCGCCTGCGCCCGGCGCGCCGCCGATCTGCCAGTTGCCGTTGCCCTTGCCGTCGGTCTCGAGCGAGATCGTCGGCTCGATCAGCGCGAAGCGGACGACGTCGACGCGGCGCCTGAGCAGCGGCAGCAACGCGACTTGCGCTTCGATGCGCTTGGCGGTCAGCATCTGCGGCGATGCGCCCCACGGCAGCGTTGCCGAGCGCCACGTCGTCGATCACGAGCTTCGGCTCGAGCGAGAGCTTGAGCTCGGCGCCGCCGCGGATCGTGAGCTCGCGCCCCGTGGCGTCGCGGACGTGCTGCTGAATCGGGCCGATCAGGTCGTTGGCGTCGAATTTGCGCAGCGTAATGCCAGCCGCGACGATCACCAGCAACAGCAATCCGCCGAAGACCCGCGAGCATTCGCCAGAACAGACGCATCGGCCGATTGTAGCGCGGCTTGCGCCCTGCGAAGGCGTCGCCGCCGTCCCGACAGGACGCGCTAGGCAGGCGCGTCGTGGCTAGCGCAGCGTCGCGTTGAATTTCTCGAGCGCGGCGGCGCCGGGGATCAGCTCCTTGGCGCCGAGCTGATTCAGCGGCGTTTCGACGGTGTTCAGCGCGGCGTGCAGGTCGCCGGCGTCCGGATCGAGATAGAGCAGGCCGGTGACGATCTCCCCGTCGGCGTGGCGCCGCTGCAGGTAATCCATCGCCGCGATCCTGTCGCCCGGATCGTAGTCCTCGTGCAGCTTGCGCAGGCGCAGCACCGAGCCGTCGTGCTGGCGGACTTCGCGCAGCGTGCCGGGCGCGTAGTCGGCGGTGATTTCCGCACGCTGCGGCATGAAGTCCAGCCGGTTGACCGATTCGTTGTGCTCGCGCACGAAATCGTAGCTCTTGGTCGACCCGGCGTGATTGTTGAATGCGACGCACGGGCTGATCACGTCGAGGAAGGCGGCGCCCTGGTGCTGCACGGCCGCCTTGATCAGCGGCACGAGCTGCGTCTTGTCGCCGGAAAAACTGCGCGCGACGAAGCTTGCGCCGAGCTGCAGCGCGAGCATCACCATGTCGATCGGCTCGTCGTTGTTGATCGCGCCGCGCTTGCTTTTCGAACCCTTGTCCGCGGTCGCCGAGAACTGGCCTTTGGTCAGCCCGTAGACGCCGTTGTTCTCGACGATGTAGACCATGTTGACGCCGCGGCGCATCGAGTGCGCGAACTGGCCAAGCCCGATCGACGCCGAGTCGCCGTCGCCGGACACGCCGAGATAGATCAGGTCGCGGTTGGCGAGATTGGCGCCCGGTCAGCACCGACGGCATGCGTCCGTGCACGCTGTTGAAGCCATGCGAGTTGCCGAGAAAATAGGTCGGCGTCTTCGACGAGCAGCCGATGCCGGAAAGCTTGGCCACCTTGTGCGGCGCGACGTCGAGCTCGAAGAAGGCCTGGATGATCGCGGCCGAGATCGAGTCGTGGCCGCATCCGGCGCACAGGGTCGAGACCGTCCCTTCGTAGTCGCGATGGGTGTAGCCGAGCTTGTTCTTCGGCAGGTCCGGATGATGCAGCTTGGGCTTGGCCAGATAGGTCATGCGTCCTCTGTCATGCTGAAGTCGCGGCGCGCCGATCGCGTGCCGCGTCACGGCGCCACCTTGCGCAGCGGCGTCACGTTGAACATCGCGAGCTTGTCGGCGATTTCGCGGCCGATGAAGCGCGCGGTAATCGGCGTGCCGTCGTAATGCAGCACCGGCATCAGTCGGGCCGGATCGACGACCAGCTCGTTGACCAGCAGCGACCTGAGCTGCGCGTCGCGATTCTGCTCGACGACGAAGACCTGCTCGTGCGCGGCGATGAAATCGGCGATGCTGTCGTGGAACGGGAAAGCGCGCACGCGCAGCGCGTCGAGGTGGATGCCCTGGCCGGCCAGCGCCGCCAGCGCCTCGTCGATCGCCGGCGCGGTCGAGCCGTAGTAGATGACGCCGAAGCGGGTCGCGTGACCGGCATCGCGCCGCACCGGCTCGGGCACGAGGCTCTTGGCGGTCTCGAACTTGCGCAGCAGCCGCTCCATGTTGTCGACGTAGGTCGCGCCGTCCTCGCTGTAGCGCGCGTAGCGGTCCTTGGTCGTGCCGCGGGTGAAATACGAGCCGCGCTTCGGATGCGTGCCGGGATAGGTGCGGTACGGAATGCCGTCGCCATCGACGTCGAGATAGCGGCCGAAATCCTTGCCCGCCTCGAGCATCTCGTAGCTCATCACCTTGCCGCGGTCGTGCGTGCGCGCGTCGTCCCAGGCCAGCGGCTCGCACAGCCAGTCCTGCATGCCGATGTCCAGGTCCAGCATCACGAAGATCGGCGTCTGCAGGCGGTCGGCAAGGTCGAACGACAGCGCGGCGAATTCGAACGCCTCCTTCGGATCCTCGGGAAAGAGCAGCACGTGCTTGGTGTCGCCGTGCGAGGCGTAGGCGCAGGAAAGCACGTCGGCCTGCTGCGTCCGCGTCGGCATACCGGTCGACGGGCTGCCGCGCTGAACGTCGAACAGCACCGCCGGTATCTCGGCGAAATAGGCGAGCCCGATGAATTCCTGCATCAGCGAGATGCCCGGTCCCGAAGTGCAGGTGAACGCGCGCGCGCCGTTCCAGGCCGCGCCGATCACGATGCCGATCGAGGCCAGCTCGTCTTCGGCCTGCACGATCGCATAGCGCGCCTTGCCGCTGGCGGCGTCGGTGCGGAACTTGCGGCAATGGCGCGCGAACGCCTCGGCCATCGACGACGACGGCGTGATCGGATACCACGCCGCCACCGTCGCGCCGCCGTACACGGCGCCCAGCGCGGCGGCGCTGTTGCCTTCGATGAAGATCCGCTCGCCGACCGCGTTGGCGCGCCTGACCTTGATGCCCAGCGGGCAGTCGAGATTGTTGATCGCGTAGCTTCGCCCGATCGTCATCGCGTGCACGTTGGGCTTGAGCAGCGCCTCCTTGCCCTTGTACTGGTCGCCGATCAGGTGCGCGATTTCCTCGGGATCGATTTCCAGCAGCGCCGACAGCGCGCCGACGTAGATGATGTTCTTGAACAGCTGCCGTTGCCGGGCGTCGGAGTATTCGCGGTTGCAGATCTCGGTCAGCGGCACGCCGATGACCGAGATGTCGTCGCGGAATTTCGCCTCCGGCAACGGCTTGGTCGAATCGTAGAACAGGTAGCCGCCCGGCTCGATCTCCTTCAGGTCCTGGTCCCAGGTCTGCGGATTCATCGCCACCATCATGTCGACGCCGCCGCGCCGGCCGCGCCAGCCGGCCGCGTTGACGCGGACTTCGAACCACGTCGGCAGGCCCTGGATGTTGGACGGAAAGATGTTGCGCGGCGCGACCGGGATACCCATGCGCAGGATGGCCTTGGCGAACAGCAGGTTCGCCGACGCGGAGCCCGAGCCGTTGACGTTGGCGAACTTGACGACGAAGTCGTTGACGGCCTGGATCGGCGCCGACCGAACGCCTTCATTCCGCCGCCCTCGCCGCAGGCCGCTTGCCCGCGCACCGACCGCGTTCGCGTACGGCTGGTGACAGCGATGGCCGGCTTGCGCGATATCGAAAGCGAACTTCTGCATGTCCCAGGCGCCGGTCGGACAGCGCTCCGCGCAAAGCCCGCAATGCAGGCAGACGTCCTCGTCCTTGACCATCACTCGCCCGGTCTTCAATCCGTTCGGCGACGTAGAGATCCTGCGTCAGGTTGCGCGAGGGCGCATTCAGCCGCGTGCGCAGATCGGTCTCGTCGCCGTCGTCGGTGAACGTGATGCAATCCATCGGACAGATGTCGACGCAAGCGTCGCATTCGATGCACGCCTTCGACGTGAACACCGTCTGCACATCGCAATTCAGGCAGCGTTGCGCTTCGGCGAATGCCTGCGCCGCGTCGAAGCCGAGCTCGACCTCGACCTTGATGTTCTTCAGCGCGATCGACACGTCCTTCAGCGGAACCTTGAAGCGCTGATCGTTCGAGATCGCGTTGTCATAGCTCCACTCGTGGATCCCCATCTTCTGCGACAGCAGGTTCACCAGCGGCGGCGGCCGTGACAGCGACGTCCTCGCCGCGGCAATAGCGGTCGATCGAGATCGCGGCGTCGTGGCCGTGCGCGACCGCCCAGATGATGTTCTTCGGGCCGAACGCCGCATCGCCGCCGAAAAAAACCCGCGGCAGCGTCGATTGCAGCGTCCGCTTGTCCAGCACCGGCAGTCCGGACTTGTCGAATTCGACGCCGGCGTCGCGCTCGATCCAGGGAAAGGCGTTTTCCTGGCCGACGGCGATCAGCACGTCGTCGCAGGCGAAATGGACGTCGGGCTCGCCGGTCGGCACGAGCTGGCGGCGGCCATCGGCGTCGCGCTTCGCTTCGACTTTCTCGAAGACGACCCCGGTCAGTCGTCCGCCCTCGTGCGTGAACGCCTTGGGCACGTGATAGTTGATGATCGGGATGCCCTCGTGCATCGCGTCTTCCTTTTCCCACGGCGACGCCTTCATCTCCTCGAAGCCCGAACGCACGATGACCTTGACGTCGGTGCCGCCGAGCCGGCGCGAGCTGCGGCAGCAATCCATCGCGGTGTTGCCGCCGCCCAGCACGATCACGCGCTTGCCGATCTTGTCGATGTGGCCGAACGAGACGCTCGACAGCCAGTCGATGCCGATATGGATGTTCGCCGCCGGCCTCGCGGCGCCCGGGAAGATCGAGGTCGCGTCCGCGCGGCGCGCCGCTGCCGACGAATACCGCATCGTAGCCCTCGCCGAGCAGATCGCTTCAGGCTGTCGACGCGCGAGCCGCCGCGGAACTCGATGCCGAGATCGAGGACGTACCCGACCTCCTCGTCGATCACCGACTCGGGCAGGCGAAACTTGGGGATCTGGCTGCGGATCATGCCGCCGGCGCGAGCGTCGCCGTCGTACACGACGCACTGGTAGCCCAGCGGCGCCAGATCGCGCGCGACGGTCAGCGACGCCGGTCCGGCGCCGATCAGCGCGACCCGCTTGCCGTTCTTGCGCTTCGCAAGCTTGGGCAGGCGCTCGCGGATGTCGTCCTTCAAGATCGGCCGCAACGCGCTTGAGGCGGCAGATCGCCACCGGCTCGGGCTTGATCGTGCTGCCGTCGGGCTGCCCTTCCTCGACGCGGCTGCGGCGACATGCCGGTTCGCAGGGACGATCGCAGGTCCGGCCCAGAATCCCCGGAAAGACATTCGACTCCCAGTTGATCATGTAGGCGTCGCTGTAACGCCCTGCCGAGATCAACCGGATGTATTCAGGAACGGGCGTATGGGCTGGACACGCCCACTGGCAATCGACGACCTTGTGAAAGTAGTCGGGGACCGCGATGTCCGTCGGTTTCAATACTGCTCCTCCTTGAATGCATGCGCCGCTCGGCGAAATGCGCGCGCTGACCGGTCTGTTATTTGTCGGCGAGGCGTACCGGATAGCGGCCGCGCGAGTGGCGCCGATACTACGCCTACGGGACAGCTATGAAAAGGCTTTGCTTTCAACTACTAGCAGTGTGGCTTTTGATGTTGCCTCTAAACAACGACGGAAGGGCAAAAGCAGCGCGATTCCGCGCCGGCGATTCAACGCTCTGCCGTCAGTGTGCCGGGCAAGTTGTGCACTACCGGGAAGAAAAATTCCTTCCAGGTCGCGGGCTGCGTTTTGATCAGGCCGGTTTGAACATGAAATTCGCGAAAACCATCGCTCGCGTTCGGCGTAGTCGAGTAGACGACGTTCGGCGCCTTGATCATTGCGACGACTTTATCGACCGAATCACTTTTGTGTGACCTATTCGCCGTCTCGCCGCTCGCGCCATTGCCGATAGCGGGCGAGCGTGTCGGCATTCGGCGGATACGTGCCGGGCAGCGCGCGGCCCTGCTCGATCTCGCGCAACACGAATTCCTCCATGATTTCCTGCTCGTGTGCGTCACGGGCGATCTCGGCCACGATAGCCTGCGGAATCACGACGACGCCTTCGCCGTCGCCGACGATCGCGTCGCCCGGAAACACCGCGACTCCGCCGCAGCCGATCGGCACGTTCATATCGACGGCGTGATGGCAGACCAGATTCAGCGGCGCGCTGCCTCCCGCGCCGTAGACCGGAAAGTCCATCGCGGCGATCGCGTCGCTGTCGCGCAGGCAGCCGTCGGTGACGAGGCCCGCGGCGCCGCGCACTTTGAGGCGCGTAAGGAGGATGTGGCCTCCCGATGCGGCGCGCGTCTCGCGCCTGCAATCCATGACCAGCACCTGGCCGGGAGGAACCGATTCGATCGCTTTGCGCTGCGGGTGCTCAGGATTGTCGAATACGCTGAGCTGGTCGAGATCTTCGCGCGCCGGAATATAGCGCAGCGTGAAAGCCTCTCCGACCAGATTGTCGGACGAGGCGCTCATCCGGCGCACGCCCTGGATGAACACGTTGCGCAGGCCCCGCTTGAACAATTGGGTCGTCAGCGTAGCGGTGCTCGCGCGCTTGAGGTGCTCTCGGGTTTCAGCGGACAGTGGCATCGAAACGTCGTCTTTCGGAAATGATGTCGCTGCAAGGGCGTCATCATAGCGCGGACGCAGATGGGCTCCGCGGCGGCCGCTCAAGGTTCGTTCAGGACCGCCCCGTTGCTCGCGATGATTTTCGAATAGAGGCGCGCGCTGTTCTTGGGCGTGCGCTTCTGGGTCTCGAAGTCGACGTGCACGATGCCGAAGCGCTTCGAGTAGCCGAGCGACCATTCGAAATTGTCGAGCAGCGACCAGGCGAAATATCCGCGCAGGTCGACGCCCTGCTCGATCGCCGCGTGCATCGCCGCGACGTGCTTGCGCAGGTAATCGACTCGCAACGGATCGTCGACACGATCGGCTTGCGCCGTCGGTGGATCGAAGAACGCGGCGCCGTTCTCGGTGATGTACAGCGGCGGATTTCCGTAGCGCTGCTTGACCCAGACCAGGATGTCGGTCAGACCTTGCGCGAAGACTTCCCAGCCGGTTTCGGTGTAGGTGGCCCGCTTCTGCCGCACCGGCGCCGCGCGCAGCGGCCACGCATCGGGATCGAAACGCGTGACGTTGCGCGTGTAATAGTTGACGCCGACGAAGTCGATCGGCTGCTTGATCAGCTCGAGATCCCGCGGCCGGCCAGCTCGGCCACGCCTCGCCGAAAATCTCGGCGAGCTCGTCCGGATACCGGCCAAGCAGCATCGGATCGAGAAACTGGCGATTCATGTACGCGTCGGCCCGCGCCGTGGCGGCGCGATCGGCCGCATCTTCCGAGGCCGGATATTTCGGCTCGAGGTTGACCACGACGCCGATGCGATGGCTGCCCTCGCCGCGATAGGCCTGCACGGCGGCGCCATGCGCGCGCAATAGCTGATGGGTCGCGATCGGCGCCTCGAAGCGGTTGCGATGTCCGGGCGCCAGCGCGCCGTGCAGGTAGCCGCCGTCGGTGACGACCCAGGGCTCGTTCAGCGTCGACCACAGCTTGACCCGGCCGTCGAGCCGGCGGAAGACCACCGTCGCGTAGTCGGCAAACCATGCGGCGATGTCCGGATTGAGCCAGCCGCCGCGGTCGTCGAGCGCGGCAGGCAGGTCCCAGTGAAACAGCGTGGCCATCGGCTCGATGCCCTGCTGCAGCAGCGTATCGACCAGCCGTTCATAAAAATCGAGGCCCGCCGCGTTGACCGCGTCCCCGGCCGCTGCGGCAGCACGCGACTCCACGAAATGCTGAACCGATAGGCGTTCAGCCCGAGCTCGCGCATCAAGGCGACGTCTTCGCGATAGCGCCGATAGTGGTCGCAGGCGACGTCGCCGGTGTCGCCGTCGCGGACCATGTTCGGCGTGTGGCAGAAGCGCTGCCAGATGCTCGGGCCCGGCGCCGTCGGCGAGCGGCGAGCCTTCGACCTGGTAGGCGGAAGTGGCGCTGCCCCACAGGAAATCGCGCAGGAAATTCGATTCGCCTGCTCATGTTCGTTCCATCGTTCGTGTCGCGTAGTCATCGTCCGATCGATCAGTACGCTGGCCGGCAGCGCGCCGACGCGCAATTCTGCGCCGGAAAAAGTCGCCGGCTTGCCGTTGATACTCGCCGATCGCGGCGGTTCGTCGCCCGGCCAGACAAAGACGAATCCGCCCGGCGGCATGCCGGATCCCGGCGCCACGCGCAATGCCACGCGCTCGCCGTCCCGGCGCAGCGTATAGCTCAGGCGACCGTACGCGCGTGCGCAGGTTCTCGCACCGCGATGCCGGCGTCCGTCGAGCCAGTCCGGCGGTATGCCTGCGGCGAGCACGACCGCGTGGTCGGCGTCGCGCTCGTACGCGAACAGGTCCAGGGTCGCGCGAATGAAATCGGAGGCTACCCAGGCGTGCGGCATGTCGCCGACGAAGCGCGGGCTGGCGCGGATCGCGGCCGACGACCTCGGGCCACTGGTTCCACGCCGGCGGACGCCGATCGCCGAGAAAGAAGGCGAGCAGCGCCTGCGCGCGGTCGCGCCAGCCCAGCCGCACGAACGTGCCGACGATGCGCAGCTCGTACGGCGTGTAGGCATCCCACGCCGTCTTGCCGTCGCGGCGATCGGTGAACTCGCGCCAGTAGCGCTCGTAGGTGGCTCGCACCAGCTCCGGCGGAAGCACGCCGATGTCGCCGCGCGGCGCGAACGCGATCGCCGTCGACGTCGGATCGAAATCGCCGAGCTCGGCCGCTCCCGGGAAGGTATCGCGATGCCGCGCGCGGCGGCGGCGACGCGCAGCGACGTCGACAAGATCGCGGCGAAAGCTCGTCGCGCTCGCCGCGCAGGCGCGTCCGCGTCTGCGTCATGGCCGAGCGCGGCGCGCGAGATCGATCGCGCCGTCGTAGCCCTTCAGCGCCCAGAAGTCGTCCCAATACGAATGCATCGGCTTTTCCGAGTATCCCTCGTGGCTGATCGACGCCGGCAGCAGCCCATAGAAGCTGCGCGCCGTCCGGCGCGAGATTGGCGTCGGTGCGCTCGGAGCGCCGCAGCGTGTCCAGGTAGCCCGCGGCCGCCCGCACGTGCGGCCACATCGCCTCGAGCAAGCGCGCGATCGCGCGTATAGCGATAGATCTCGGCGGCGAGAAAGATGAATTCGCCGTCGCTGTCGTTCTCCGGGACCGGATCGGCGCCGCGCTCGGTCGACGCAGCACGGGATCTTGCCGCTGGCGAATTGGTAGCGGCGCGTACCAGCGCAGATAGTCGGCGGCGACGCCGGCGTCCCCGAGACGCAGCAGCGATTCCGCCGATCATCGCGCCGTCGCGTATCCACGACCGCGCGTAGGATCTCGTTCCCGGGCGCAGCATCGGGCCATCGCGCGTCATCAGGATATGCGCGAGCGAGGTGCGCAGCGTATCGACCAGCGGCTGCGCGGCGGCGGGAACCTTGCAGCGAAACCCGATTGAGCTTTTCGCGCCATGCGGCCGCGGCGGCGCGCTGCTCGCGCGCCAACCCAGGCTCTGCGCCGACCGTCGGCGCAGCTCGGGTCGCGCCTGCGGTCCCGACAAGCGGCACGACCAGATCGATCGTGCGGCTGCCATGCGGCGGCAGGTCGAGCTTGTAGCCGAGCGCGCCCGACGCGTAGCCGAAGGCATCGTGCGCGCGAGTCGCTCGGCCCAGGCCGAACGCGCCAGCAGCTTGGGCAGCGCGGCGGGGTCGGAAGAGAACGCGCCGACGCCTGTCGGGACGCTGCAGCGCGTAATACCTTGCGCCGGTCGTTGACGGTGAACGCCGTTCCATCCCACGCGATGTCGCGAATCGCGCTGACGCCGCCGACGGTATTGAGGAACTGCGCTGGCGGGTTGACCTGGAAAGGCCGCAGCGCGAGCACGAGCTCCAGCGGCAATCGGGTCGCCGGTCAGGTTGGTGAGCTCGTACTGGGCGACGAGCCTCGACGAACCGCGCGCTCCCGACGCGAACGACGACACGCTGAGCTCCCACTGCGGCTGGCGCCATCGCACGCCGGGCATCGGCAGGTAGCCGTCGGGCAGGAACGGATGCGCGTCGGCGTCGGCCCAGGTGATCAGCTTGCCGCCGGCGACGACGAACGGCTCGATCGAGAATCCGCCCTGCCCGACCTCGAGCGCGCCGTCCGTCGACAAGCAGCCCGCTGTCGCTGCCGCCATCGATGCCGACCAGCGTCCAGTAGGCCTGCTCGCCGGAAAAGCCGCGCGGGAAAATAGCCGCGCGGCGAGTTGCGCGCGACGCGTTTCGACGAACGCGTTGGCCGATTCGCCGAAATCCGGGTCCTTGATCTCGACTTCCGCGAGGCCGTAGGCCGCCGGCCGGCCCGTCTTGCAGCGACAGCCGCAGGTATCGGCTCTCGGCTTCCGGCAGCGCCAGGGCATCGTTGCCGCCGCTGCCCTCGCGGTGACGCTGCGCAGCGTTCGCCATTGCGCGCCGTCGTCGGAAACCTGCACGTCGTAGCGCGACGCGAATGCCTGGTCCAGCCAATGCAGGACGATGCCGCCGAATTCGCGCCGCTGTCCGAAATCGAGCGTGAGGTTCTGCGCTGCGCCCGCGTGCCGGGTCGCTGCGCCATGCGGTCGCCCAGTTGGCCGTCGACCGCGAATGCCGGGCTCCGCCGCCGGGTCGATCGGACGAGGCGCGCACGGCGGGCATCGGCCAGGTCGCCGGCACCGGGGAAGTTCGCGCACCGCAAGCCGGCTGAACCGGACCGATCCTGCGCCGCCGCCGTGTCCCGCGGCGACGACGAACTCGAGCCGCGCCGCATGCCTGAGCGCGTGATCGGTCGGTCGGGCCCCAGGCGAACGCGATCTGGCGCTTGCGGATCCTGATCTGCTCGCCACTGCGCGGGGAAAGGTGAAATTCGGACGATTGAACCACCAGACGTTGTCGCCGCCCGGCGTCGGTCAGCTTGAACTGGAAATTGTTCACCGGCGCGTCGGCGCGCACGTAAAACGAGATCTCGTAGTTGGCGGGCAGATCGAGCGGCAGCGCGCGGTCGGCGAGCGCGTAGCCCGCCGTGCCGGCGAGATCGAAATCGAGCTGCAGCGCGCGGCCATCGACGCCGTCGGCGGCATGGATCGACGCCCGCACGCCGTCGGATGCATCGGCATGCCACGGACGAAAGGTCGGCGAAATCGTCGAGGGTCGCGGCGGCGCCGGCGCCTGCGCGGCGCAGCGGTGCGCGCCCGCCGGCGCCAATCGCACCGCGAGCGAGAGCGAGCGCGACGAGCGCGCGGGCCGCGGCGCCGCGCGCTATCGCGCGGCGGTCGGTCGGCGAGACCGGATCACCCCTTGACGCTTCCCGCCAGCAGGCCTTGCATGTAGTAGCGCTGCAAGGCGAGGAACACCAGCAGCACCGGCAAGCGTCGTCAGCACCGAGCCCGCCATCATCAGCTCGTTGTCCTGCACGTGCTCGCGCGAAAGGCTCGCCAGCGCGACCGGCAACGTGTACAAGGCCTTGTCGGTGAGGACGATCAGCGGCCACATGAAATCGTTCCAGGTTCCGAGCAGCGTGAACACCGCCAGCGTGACGATGATCGGCTTCAGCGCCGGCACGACGATCGAGCGCGAAGATGCGAAACTCGCTGGCGCCGTCGATGCGCGCGGCCTCCAGCAGCTCATCGGGGATCGACAGCGCATACTGCCGCACCAGAAAAATGCCGAAGATGCCCGCCATCGCAGGGACGATGACGCCGCCGTAGCTGTTGACCAGGCCCATCTGCTTGAGCAGCAGGAACAGCGGCACCATCGCGACCTGCCCAGGGATGACCAGTGCGCCGAGCAGCAGCTTGAAGATCCGGTCCCGTCCGGCAAAGCGAAGCTTGGCGAACGCATACCCGGCCGCGACGTTGAACACCAGCGACACCGCGGTGACCGCGGCCGCGAGGAAGACGCTGTTGACCAGATAGCGGCCGACGCCGGCGCGGCCGAAAAGCTCGCGATAGTTGCCCAGCGTCGCGCGATCGCGGAACGAGCGGCGGCGGATAGCTGCTGGCTTCGCCCGGAGACATCAGCGACACCGAAACCATCCACAGCAGCGGGAACAGCGTGGCCGCCGCAGCGGCCAGCAGACAGACCGTTCACCAGCGGCGCCTGCGAGGCGGCGTTTTATTCGCCGATCCATCTGCTTGCCGCGAAGCTGCAGCGCCGTAACGGCGAAGATCAGCAGAAACAGCACGAACGCGACCGCCGAGGCGGAACCCAGGTTCCACCACTTGAATCCTTCCTCGTACATGAAGTAGAGCACGCTGACCGTGCTTTGCAGCGGCCCGCCCTGCGTCATCACGTAAGGCTCGGCGAAGAGCTGGAAGTAGCCGGCGATGGTCAGGATGCCGACCAGCAGCAGCGACCGGCGAGAGCATCGGCAGCGTGACCGAGCGGAACTGTCGCCAGACCGAGGCCCCGTCGATGCGCGCCGCCTCGTAGAGCTCCTCCGGAATGCTCTGCAGGCCGGCGAGAAAGATGATCATGTTGTAGCCGAAGTTCTTCCATACGGCGAAAAGGATGATCGCCGGCATCGCCCAGTGCGGGTCGCCCAGCCAGTCGATCGGATCGATGCCGATGCCGCCGAGCGCGTAGTTGAGCAGGCCGTAGCGCGTATTGAACAGATAGCGCCAGATGACGGCGACGGCGACCAGCGTCGTCACCACCGGCGCGAACAGCGCGGTGCGGAAAAACGGCTTGAATCGCGCCAGCCGCGAATGCAGCAGCAGCGCGGCACCGAGCGAGGCGCGCGATCGACAGCGGCACGCCGACGGCGACGAAGTAGAGCGTGTTGCCCAGCGCCTGCCAGAACAGCGGCGTCTGCAGAAGCTTCAGGTAGTTGCCGAAGCCGACGAAGCGCAGATTAGCGCAGATCGGCGAGCGCGTAGATGTCGAAATCGGTCAGGCTGATACAGAAACGCCGCGACGATCGGCAGGAAGAAGAAGACGGCGATGACCAGCAGCGCCGGCGCGACAAACCACCACGCGGCGCGATCGACTCTCAATGCAGGCCTCCGCGCGCCAGCATCCAGCGCCGCTTCTCGAGGATGTCGTTCGGCGCGCGCATCGAGCTCCTTCGCCGCCTGATCGACCGAGATCTCGACCGGCCACCGCGCGCTCCGGCACGAGCCGCATCTCGTTGGCGATGCGCTCCCATTCGGCCACCTTGGGCGCAGGCTTCACGCGCTCGAGCTGGTCGCGGAACGCGCGGGCGTAGACGTCGTCGGCGAGGCGGCTCGTCGCGCCACGGCGTCGCGGCGCGGCGGCAGATCGCCGGTAAGCTCGTGGAATCGGCGCTGTACGTCGGGCCGCGAAAGATATTCGACAAGCTGCCACGCCGCGGCCTTGGCCGGCGAGGCGCGGAACAGCACCAGGCTCGAGCCGCCGGCGATCGATGCGCCCGGACCAGCCGGCCCGGGCAAGCGGCGCCGTCGTCCAGTCGCCCTGCACGCTCGCCGGCAGGCGCCGCTTGAACTCGGCGATGTTCCAGGGGCCGGAAATATAGAAAGCGAAATATCCGCGCCCGAACTCGTTCCATACGTTCGAGACGTCGGTGCCGTCCAGCGCCGGGGCGAAGCCGCGCGCGGAACGCATCGACATAGAATTGCAGCGCGCGGCGGAATCCGGCGCTTTCGAAATTCCCCCAGCGCCCATCGATCGCGCAGCAGCGGCTCGTCCTGCTGCAGCGCCAGCGCCAGCAGCGGCTCGAATTCGTTGACCGGCAGCAGGATCGCGTAGCGATCCGGCCCGGCCTGCTGCTTGAGACCGGCCATCATCTGCGTCCATTCCTGCCACGAAGCGGGCGGCGAGGGGTAGCCGGCCGTGCGAGCAGGTCGCGCCGGTAGAACAAGAGCCTGCGTGTCGACGTACCACGGCACGCCGTAGATCGTCCCGTCCACGTTGTTGGTGTCCCAGATGCCGCTGAAATAGTCGCCGGGATCGACCATCGACGAGGCGGCTACATATCCGATCGAGCGGCTCGATCGCGCCCAAGGCCGCGAATTCGGGCACCCAGGTGTTGCCGAGCTGGCAGATGTCGGGCGTGGCATCGCCGGCAAACGCGGTGAGGAGCTTTTCGTGCGCCGCCGTCCACGGCAGCTGCTGGACTTCGACGCGGATGCCCGGGATGCGCGCGCTCGAACTCGGGCAGCAGCTGGACGACGACTTCGCCCTCGCGGCCCATCGCCCAGAACTTCAGCACGGTATCGCCCGAGGACGACGAGCGGCAGGAGCCGCCAGCGACACGGCGGCGAAGGCGAACAGGAGCACCGCCCCGCGCCAGCGCGCGGGCGTGCCCGACCGAGTCATCGCGACGCGGTGAGCCAGCCGCCGGAGAACCCGGCGCGCTGCATGCCGGTGCGGACGTAAGGGTTGGTGTGCATCACCCGCCAGATCATGTCGCTGCGGTAATTCTCGATCATCGTGAAGATGGCGCCCTGATCGATGCCCAGGTAATCGCCATCGACCCAGCCGAAGCCGGGGATGCAGCGGCCGTGCTGCAGCGGCCCGTCGAAATTGAAGTTCAGGTTGAACGCGTCGAGAAAGCCGTACTTCGAATAGATGTAGTTGCCGAAGCGCTTGTTCATTTCGAGGACCGCGGGAATCGCCAGCTCCGGCGCGAACGGCAGCGACGCGACCGCCGCGGTCGGCGCCAGGGTGCAATCGTCGTGGCGTGCCCGCGCCCTGCGGTCCCGATGCCGCGCGCCGCGTAGCTGCGGAACAGGCGCATGACGCCGGCAACCTCGAGCTCCATGTCCGCCGGCCCGTCGCTTGCCGTGAGTCCCCAGATGGTCGCGCCATAGTCCTTGCATTGACGCGGATTGGCGACCGCGTAGGCCTGCTGCGCGTAGATCGCACGGCGCGTGTTCTGGAAGTAGTCGAGTCCGCGCCGCCGCATGTAGGCATCCTGGACGTCGCGGAAGTCCAGCCACACGTGCGTGTACTGATGGCCGAACAGCGGCGCGAAGCCCAGGTATTCCTGGCCGAAGTGCTTGCCCCAGGACTGGTCGTAGGTGCTGGTCCATGCCGCCCAGGCCTCGGGCCCGACCGGATGCGTCGGCGAGCCGAGCGCCAGCAGATAGACGAGCATCGCCTCGTTATAACCCCGCCAGTCGTACTCGAGAAAGCCGTCTTCGGGCGACCAGCCGAGGCTGATGGCCGGCGGCCGCGGCTGCGCCCAGGTCCAGTCGACGCGCCGATAGATGTCGTCGACCAGCGCGCGTATTTCGGTCTCCTCCGGGTCGGAGCCATCGAAGTACGACTGGCAGAACAGCGCACCGGCAAGGAAGATGGCGGTGTCGACGGTGGACAGCTCGCTGTCGGCGAAGCGCTCCCCGGTCTTCATGTCCAGAAAGTGATAGAAAAAGCCCTTGTACCCGGCGGTGCCGCGGGTGTGCGGGCTCTGCGGTGCGTTGTGAAAGAAGCGCAGCGTCGCGAGCACCCTCTGGCGCGCCGCCTTGCGCGTCACATAAGCCGCGCTCGACGCCCACCGGGTACGCGGTGAGCGCAAAGCCGACCGCGGCGACGCTGGAGAACGACGGCGTCGGATAACGATCCGGCACCAGGCCGTTCTTCGGATTGGCCGTATCCCAGAAGAAGCGGAACGTGCGCTCCTGGAGGTCGATGAGGAACGGATCGACGACCGGGCTTGCCTGGCGCGATCCCAATGCGTCGAAGCCGAATTTCGGCGCTTCGCTGCCGTGGACCATCGTCACGACGGCGATGATCATGACGACCGTCGCCGCAAGGCGGCCCCAGCGTCCACGCGACATCGGCATCTCGATACGCACCACGGCGCTAGGATACTGGAACGGCGGCGCGCTGCGAAAGGTCGCGGCGACCCGGTCCGACGAGATCACGGCTCCGGCCGACGAATGACGCAGCTCGCGTGCGCCGGGCGGCATCGTGGGTCCCGGGGGCGAGGCGGTTGCCGTTGATCGGCTGCGTTCGATTAGAATGACGATGCGAGCGACGGAAGCTCGGATAGTCGACGATCTGCGACTGGCATGGACACCACCCCTTCTCCACCACTGCGCCTGACGCAATTCAGTCATGGCGGTGGCTGCGGCTGCAAGATCGCTCCATCGCGTACTGCGGGAGTTGATCGCGAAGTCGTCGCCGGGGCTGCTGCCGAAAGAGCTTCTGGTCGGCATCGAGACCTCCGACGATGCCGCGGTGTATCGACTCAACGACCGGCAGGCCATTGTCGCCACGACCGACTTTTTCATGCCGATCGTCGATGACCCCTTCGATTTCGGCGCCATCGCCGCGACCAACGCGCTGTCGGACATCTACGCCATGGGCGCAACACCGCTGTTTGCGCTCGCGCTGGTCGCGATGCCCGTCGACCGGCTGCCGCTGGCGACGATCCGCGCGGTACTCGCCGGCGGCGAGGCCGTTTGCGCCAGGGCCGGCATTCCGGTCGCCGGCGGACACACGATCGACTCGGTCGAGCCGATTTACGGGCTGGTCGCGATCGGCATCGTCGATCCGGCAAGGATCAAGCGCAATGCCGGCGCCCTGCCGGGCGACGCGCTGGTCCTCGGCAAACCGCTCGGGCATCGGGATCTACGGCGCGGCGCTGAAAAAGCAACAGCTCGGCGCCGAGCAATATGCGGACGATGCTCGCCAACGCGACGCAGCTCAATACGCCCGGCATGGCGCTGGGCAGCCTGGC
This sequence comes from uncultured beta proteobacterium, assembly GCA_963713125.1. Taxonomy (GTDB): domain Bacteria; phylum Pseudomonadota; class Gammaproteobacteria; order Burkholderiales; family Casimicrobiaceae; genus PALSA-1003. The sequence continues at coordinate 51,740 of CAVQKL010000009.1, forward strand.
ACGCCGTGCACGCGCTGACCGATGTTACCGGCTTCGGCCTGCTCGGCCACCTGCTGGAAATCTGCCGTGCCTCCGAGGTCGGCGCCCGGCTCGTCTTTGACCGCGTGCCGCTGCTGCCGGGCGTGCTGGCGCTGGCGCGGGCCGGCGTGATCACCGGCGCATCGGCGCGAAACTGGGCTGGTTATCGGCGACGAGGTCAGCCTGCACGGCGGTGACGGATTTACGGCGCAGGCCTTGCTCACCGATCCGCAAACCTCCGGAGGTCTGCTGGTCGCGTGCGCGCCCGACGCCGTCGAGGACGTGCTGGCGGTATTCAGCAACGAATGCTTCGAGCACGCCGCCGTGATCGGGGACTTCACCGCAGCGCCGGCACGAATTGTCGTCGACTGCTAGCGCGTCGATCCGGCACGCACGACAACCAGGCGAGCAAAGCAGCGACATGACGCGAAGGCCGCATCTACGCACGATCGCCCCTCGCGTCCGCGAAGCCGTCCGCTGCCGGCGCGATACCGCGCCGTCCGCGCCGCGACCGAAGCGCTGGCCGTCCCGCTTTCCGACGAGGACTGCGCGATTCAGTCGATGCCCGACGCGAGCCCGGTCAAGTGGCATCTCGCGCACACCAGCTGGTTTTTCGAGACTTTCCTGCTCGAGCCTGGTCTGCCGGGCTACCGTCCGTACCATCCGGCATTCCGGACCCTTTTCAACTCCTACTACAACGCGGTCGGCGACAGGCATCCGCGGCCGCGGCGCGGCCTGCTTTCGCGACCGTCGCGCCGCGGAAGTCGTCGCCTACCGCGCGCACGTCGATCAGGCGATGCTGCGAATTGCTTGACCCGGGTCCGCGATGACGACGGCAAGCTCGCCGGCCTGATCGAGCTCGGCCTGCAGCACGAGCAGCAGCATCAGGAACTGATCCTGACCGACGTGCTGCACCTGTTGTCATGCAATCCGCTGCAGCCCGCCTACGCTCCGTCGGCCGAAGGCGATCGTCCGCTGCGAACGGCGCGGCGGCGCCGGCGTGGATCGAGTTCGACGGCGGACTGGCCGAGATCGGGCACGACGGAGCCGGATTCGCGTTCGACAATGAATTGCCCCGGCACCGCGAATACCTGGCGCCGTTCGCGTTGGCGAGCCGGCCGGTGACCAGCGGCGAATATCTGGCGTTCATCGGCGACGGCGGCTACCAGCGGCCGGAGCTCTGGCTGGCGGAAGGGTGGGACTGGCTCAACGCCGATCGAATCGGGTCGCCGCTCTATTGGCGGCGCGATGCCGGCGAATGGCATCGGTTCACGCTTGCGCGGCGTGCTGCCGGTCGAGCCGGCCGCGCCGGTATGCCATGTCAGTCTGTTCGAAGCCGACGCGTACGCGCGCTGGGCGGGTGCGCGCCTGCCGACCGAATCGGAGTGGGAAATTGCTGCCGCGCGCGCGCCGATCGACGGCTGCTTCGTCGAAGACGGCGCGCTGCTGCCGCGCCCGTCGGCCGACGCCGGCGGCGCGCTGACGCAAATGTTCGGCGACGTCTGGGAATGGACGCAAAGCGCCTACGCGCCTTATCCCGGCTACCGGCCCGCGGCCGGCGCGATCGGCGAGTACAATGGCAAGTTCATGTGCAACCAGTACGTGTTGCGCGGCGGCTCCTGCGCTACACCGCGTTCGCACATCCGCGCGACGCTATCGAAATTTTTTCCCCGCTGCCGCGCGTTGGCAGTTTTCCGGCTTCCGTCTCGCGCGTGATCTGCGTCGGCGCGGCTGACGGTAGACGACCCGTCGCTGGCGATGCCGGCCGGGCCGCATCGACGGCGCCGACTGACCTTTGCGACCGGGCATACGGGCATGATCGCCAGCGGTTCGATGCCGATCGGGAGCGCGCGCAGCGACAGGCGCCATGCCCGGCCGTTTGCGGCGCTGCTTGCCGCCGCGGCGATGCTGCTGCCGTCGATTGCACTGCGGCTTCGGTTTCGACGACGTCTCGAAGATCGCTGCGCAGCGCGCCGCGACGTCGTTCAAGCCGTCGCACCGACAAGCTGCCGGCGGCGCTCGCCCGGCTCGACTACGACCATTTTCGCGACATCCGCTTCAAGCCGGATCGTTCGCTCTGGCGCGCCGAAGGGCTGCCGTTCGAGCTCGCTTTTTTTCACGAGGGCCTCAACTTCAGGGATCCGGTCAAGATCAGCGAGGTGGTCGGCAACACCGTCCGCGAAGTTCGCTTCGATCCGGGCTTGTTCGACTACGGGGCCAACGACATCGATCCGCAGGAAATGCGCGGCCTCGGCTTCGCGGGCTTTCGCGTGCACTACGCGATCAATTCGCCAAAGTACAAGGACGAGGTCCTGGTGTTCCTCGGCGCCAGCTACTTTCGCGCGCTCGGCAAGGGCCAGCGCTATGGATTGTCGGCGCGCGGACTGGCCGTCGACACCGCGCTCGCTTCGGGCGAGGAGTTTCCGCGCTTTGTCGAATTCTGGATGAGGCGGCCGGCGTCCGGTGCGACCGAACTTACGATCTATCGCGCTGCTCGACTCGCGGCGCATGACCGGCGCCTACGGCTTCGTCGTCAAGCCGGGCATCGACACCGCGATCGAGGTCAAGGCGCGTCTGTTCATGCGCGAATACGTCAGCAAGCCGGGCCTGGCTCCGCTGACGTCGATGTTTTTCTTCGGCGAGAACCAGCATCCGGCGCGCGACGATTACCGGCCGGAAGTCCACGACTCCGACGGCCTGCTCGATCGCCTCGGGGACCGGCGAGTGGATCTGGCGGCCGCTGGTGAATCCCAAGCGGCTGCTGGTCACGTCGTTCACGCTGACCAATCCTGCGGGATTCGGGCTGCTGCAGCGCGATCGCGATTTCGAGCACTACGAGGATCTGGAGGCGCGCTACGATCTCCGGCCCAGCGCCTGGGTCGAGCCCAAAGGCTCGTGGGGCGCCGGCCGTGTCGAGCTGGTGCAGATTCCCAGCCCCGACGAAACCAACGACAACATCGTCGCCTACTGGGTGCCCGAGAAAACGCCGACCCCGCTCGCAGCCCTATGATTTCGAGTACCGCCTGCTGTGGCAGAAGGACGGCTGGGCGCGGCCTCCGACCTCCTGGGTGACCCAAACGCGGCGCGGGCGCGGCTACGTCAAGAAGGACGACGGCAGCATCGGCTTTGTCATCGATTTCGACGGCCCGGCGCTGCGCAAGCTGCCCGCAGATGCCAAGATCGAAGGCATTGCCTCGACCGACGCCAACGGCGAAGTCGTCGAGCTGATCGGGCATCGCAACGACGTCGCCGGTGGCTGGCGGCTGGCGCTGCGCGTCAAGCGTCGCGATGACAGCAAGCCGGTCGAATTGCGCGCCTATCTGCGCGGCGGCAGCAACACCGTGTCGGAAACGTGGAGCTACATCCTTCCCCCCGAGTAGCCGGCGCGGACGAGGCAGCCGATGTCTGCGTCCGTTATCTGGATCGACTGCCGCTCGCGCCGGAACAGCGCGCCGCGATGCAGGCGCTCGCCAGCGACGCCGGATCGGACGACGACGGAATGCGCGCGGCCATGCTTGTGCTGCAGCAGGCTCTCGCCGGCGCGCGACGTCGATCCAGACAACCCTTCGCTCGCCTCGATCCGGCGCCGCCTCGAGCTCGCCCATGCGGCGACCGACGGCGGGACACGCCGCGCCGCTCGCCCAGGACGCTCTCGGCCGCGATCGGCTGGTCACCGCACCGCCGCTGGCGCGCACGTCGATGGTGCCGCGAGCGTGGCCGCGCGGCCTGCTCGCACGGTGGTTCCTGCGCTTTTCCCGCGGCGACGAACCGGATGCAAGCGACGTCGGCGCGAGCCGCGCGCCTCGCGGCGGCGAGGCTCGGCGGCGCACGGCCGAGCTTCGCGCCCGCTCGCATCGTGCGGCGACGTTCCGGCGCGTCGTGCTGACGGGTCTGATCGTCTCGCAGACCTACATCGCGAGCAACTTCATGGTCGCCGTCCTGCCCTATCACGGCCGGCAACCGCTGGAGATCGCCATCCTCGTCCTGTTCGCGATTCTCTTCGGATGGGTTTCGGCAGGATTCTGGACGGCGATGGCCGGCTTCGTCCTTCTGGTGTTCGGCACGGATCGCTATGCGATCACCGAGCGGCGTCGCGCGCGACGCGCCGATCGATCCGCGACGCGCGGGTCGCGATCGTCATGCCGATCTGCAACGAAAGCGTGTCGCGCGTCTTCGCCGGCCTCACCGCCGGCTACGAATCGCTGGCGCGCACCGGAGAGCTGCGAGCACTTCGATTTCTTCGTGCTCTCCGACAGCAGCAACCCCGATATCCGCGTCGCCGAGCTCGACGCGTGGCTTGCGATGTGCCGCGCCGTGGACGGCTTCGGCCGCGTGTTCTATCGCTGGCGACAGCACCGGATCAAGCGCAAGAGCGGCAACATCGCCGACTTCTGCCGGCGCTGGGGCAGCAATTATCGCTACATGGTCGTGCTCGATGCCGACAGCATCATGAGCGGCGCGTGCCTGACCACGCTGCTGCGGCTGGTCGAGGCGAATCCCGATGTCGGCATCGTCCAGACCGCGCCGCACGCGGCCGGACGCGAGACACTCTATGCCCGGGTGCAGCAGTTCGCGACCAGCGTCTACGGGCCGTTGTTCACCGCCGGCCTGCACTTCTGGCAACTCGGCGAATCGCACTACTGGGGCCACAACGCGATCATCCGCGTCGCCCCGTTCATGCGCCACTGCGCGCTCGGACGCCTGCCGGGACATGGCACGCTGTCCGGCGAAATCCTGTCGCATGATTTCGTCGAGGCGGCGCTGATGCGGCGCGCTGGTTGGCAGGTGATGATCGCCTACGACCTCGAGGGCAGCTACGAGGAGATGCCGCCGAACCTCGTCGACGAGCTCACGCGCGACCGCCGCTGGTGCCGCGGCAATCTGATGAATTTCCGGCTGTTCCTGATGCGCGGCCTGCATGCCGCGCACCGTGCCGTGTTCATGAGCGGCGTGATGGCGTACCTGTCCGCGCTGCTCTGGTTCGTTTCGCTGATCCTGTCTACGGCGTTGCTCGCCGTGCACACCTTGAGCACGCCGAAGTATTTCATCGAGCCCTTCCAGCTTTTCCCGCTCTGGCCGGAATGGCATCCGGAATGGGCGATCGCGCTTGTTCTCGGCCACCGCCGTCCTGCTGTTTCTGCCGAAGGTTCTCGGCGCCCTGCTGATCGTCGTGCGCGGCGCGGCCGATTACGGGGGCCGCGGCGCGCCTGACGCTCAGCGTGGTGGGCGAGGCGCTGCTCTCGGCGTTGCTCGCACCGATACGCATGCTGTTCCATTCACAGTTCGTCGTCGGCGCATTCGCCGGCTGGGCGATCCGGTGGCAGTCGCCGGCGCGGGAAGACGCCGAAACCACATGGGCGCGAAGCGCTGCGACGGCACGGCGCGCATACGCTGCTGGGCGTCCTGTGGGCCGCGGGGGTCTACTGGCTCAATCCATCGTTTCTCTGGTGGCTGCTGCCGATCGTCGGCGCGCTGGTGGTCTCGATCCCCTTGTCCGTCTACACCAGCCGCGTGCCGCTGGGGCGACGGCTCCGCGAGGCTCGCCTGTTCCTGATTCCCGAGGAGAGTCGGCCGCCGGAGGAAATTCGCGCGATGATGCGCGCAGTTGTCAACGCGCCGCCCGCACCGGGTTTCGTCGAGGCCGTGGTCGACCCGGTGACCAACGCGCTGGTGTGCGCGGCGGCAGTGGCACGGTTCAGCCGGACGGGCTTGGTCCGCGACGAGCGACGGCACGACATCGGCAGGGCGGTAGTCGAGGGCCCGGACGCGCTGAGCGCGTCGGCAAAGCTGCGCCTGCTCGGCGATCCGATGGCGCTGTCGCGCCTGCATTGGCGCGTCTGGACCTCGGCCGACGCGCATGTCGCCTGGCGCGAGGCGATGGCCTCGCCGCGTCGCGCCGGCGACCTTGCCGAGGCGCCTCAGCCCCCGCCGGCGCGGGCTGAGATGCGATCGCCGGCCAGCGTCTGAATCCGGCATGGTCACAGCGCGGTGGCCCTCGCGCTGTGGCCCGAAGTAGTCGCCGATGTCGGCGAACGATGGCCGGCCGGCCTTCGGCATCGGCTGGCGGATCCGCCGCCGGACGGCGCCGCCAGCGGAGGAATCAGAGGGGGGTTGACGGCGCCATATTATTTCGACTATTCTGGAAATATGGAATCTAAGGATGCAGTCGATGCCCTCGCGGCATTGGCGCAGGAATCACGGCTACGCATCTTCCGGCTGCTGGTCGAGCGAGGACCTTGCGGTCTGCCGGCTGGCGAAATCGGGAGGACGCTGGGTCTGGCGCCGGCAACGCTATCGTTCCACGTCAAGGAGCTGGCGGCTGCGCGGCTGGTGTCAGCGCGCCAGGACGGGCGCTTCATCCACTACGCCACCGACTTTTCCGCGATGCGCGAACTTCTCGCCTACCTGGTCGAGAATTGCTGCCGCGGCAGCCCCGATGCCGGCGACCGCGCGCCGGCATGCGCAGACGGCTGCGGGCCGCCGGGCATGCCCGGGCGTCCGATGGCCGCGATCCCGAAACCCAACGTTCGACCCAAATGGAGAGTCGCATGAAACGATTTCATGTCCACGTCGCAGTGCCCGATCTTCAGGCGAGCATCCGGTTCTACTCGACCTTGTTTGCCGCCGAACCGACGGTGCGCAAGGACGATTACGCCAAATGGATGCTCGATGATCCACGCATCAATTTCGCGATCTCGACCGGCGGCCCCGCCGGCGGAGTCGATCACCTCGGGTTCCAGCTCGAAAGCTCGGCCGAGCTCCGGTCGATGGAAGCGCAGCTACAGGCGGCCGATCAAGGCATGACGGTGGAAAAGAACGCTGACTGCTGCTATGCGCGCTCCGACAAATACTGGGTGACCGACCCATCCGGCATCGCCTGGGAGACCTTCCACACCTTGAGCGGCGCGCCCGTATTCGGCGGCCAAGCTGCTGCCGGCGCGGCGTTCGAAGCTGCCTCTGCCAGGACCGGCTGTGGCTGCGCACCCCGGGCCAGCGGCGGTGGTCAAGCCTGCTGCGCCTGACGAAGGCGCGACGCTTCGGGACGCACGCCAGCTTTTCAGCGGCGCCTGCCGCGTAGGCGCCGCTGCCCGGCGTGCGACTCTTCGCTCGTCGCAACGACCCGGGGCGCGGCGCCGGCCGCCGCCGCGCTGCGTTATTTATTGCATGAACCAGCCGTGGCTCACGACCAGCGACTGTCCGGTCAGCGCGTTCGAGGGAAACGAGGCGAACAGCAGCGCGACCTCGGCGACGTCGCGCAGCGTCGTGAATTCGCCGTCGACCGTGTCCTTGAGCATGACCTTCCTGATGACATCGTCTTCGGATATGCCGAGCGTCCTGGCCTGCTCGGGAATCTGCTTCTCGACCAGCGGCGTGCGGACGAAACCAGGGCAGATGACGTTGGCGCGAACACCGTGCTTCGCACCCTCTTTTGCGACGCCCTTGGCCAGCCCGATCAACCCGTGCTTGGCAGCGACGTACGGCGCCTTGAGCAGCGAGGCTTCCTTCGAATGCACCGATCCCATGTAGATGACGCTGCCGCCGCGACCGGAGGCATACATGTGCGGCAGGCACGCCTTGGTGGTAAGAAAGGCACCGTCGAGGTGGATCGCGATCATCTTCCTCCACTCGGCGTAGCTGAATTCTTCCAGCGGATGCACGATCTGGATGCCTGCATTGCTGACCAGGATGTCGACGCCGCCGCAGGCCGCCGTCACCGCCGCCACGCCGTCGTTGACCGCATCCTCGTTCGTCACATCCATGGCCACGCCGCTCGCCCGCCGCCCGCGGCGCGAATCTCGCCGGCCACCACGTCTGCGGCAGCCTTGTCCAGATCGGCGATCGCCACGTTCGCGCCCTCGCGCGCAAAAGTCAGCGCAATTTCCCTGCCGATGCCGCTGGCCGCGCCGGTGACGATGGCACACTTGCCGTTGAGTTTCACGGTTGGTCTCCGCCCGCGCGAATGGAAGGGTTTCGGCGCGTCGGACCCGCGCGCTCGCGCCGCCTGTTATCGTATCACCGCCGCCGCGACGAACCGCCGGCGCGCCGCCGCACCGGGCGCCGGAGCCCCTGACGCAAACTTGCGTAGAATCGCTGCGAGCAGCAGCCTCGGCGCGGCGCACCGCCTGCGGTGCGCCTGCGCACCGGGGCGTGCAGGCGTACACCGACAATGCCCGCGCTTCTCACCGACCACACGAGACGTGTGCGCGAGCCTGGCGCGCGAACAGGCGCGCTACCTGCGCGACGGGCAGATGCTCGATGCGGCCGCTTGGTCGCGGCGGCCGCCGACGTGAAGGTCGCCGAGAACCTGGCGCGGCTGCTGGGGCCGTTGCTTTGATAGCCGGCGATCAGGAGCGTGAGGACGACCTAACGGTGCTTGAACTCGGGCTTGCGCTTTTCGACGAACGCGCGCATGCCTTCCTTCTGGTCGTCCAGCGCGAACGTCGCGTGGAACTCGCGGCGCTCGAACAGCAGGCCCTCGGCCAGCGATGACTCGTACGCGCGGTTGATCGCTTCCTTGATCTTCAGCACGACGGGCAGCGAATAGCTGGCGATCTTGGCCGCGACCGCCAGCGCTTCGTCGAACAGCTTGTCGGCAGGAACGACGCGCGCGACCAGCCCCGAGCGCTCGGCCTCCTGCGCGTCGATCATGCGGCCGGTCAGGCACCAGTCCATCGCCTTCGCCTTGCCCACCGCGCGCGGCAGCCGCTGCGTCCCGCCCATGCCGGGCATCGTTCCGATGGTTATTTCCGGCTGGCCGAACTTCGCCGTATCGGCGGCGATGATCAGATCGCACATCATCGCCAGCTCGCAGCCGCCGCCCAGCGCGTAGCCGGCGACCGCGGCGATCACCGGCTTGCGCGTGCCGCGCACCGACTCCCAGCTCATGATGTAGTTGTCGGCGTAGACCTTCTGGTAGTCCCACTCGGCCATCGCGCCGATGTCGGCGCCGGCGGCGAACGCCTTGTCGTTGCCGGTGATGACGATCGCGCCGATGGCCGCGTCGGCGTCGAACGCGGCGAGCGCGCGGCCGAGCTCGGCGGCCAGCGCGTCGTTGAGCGCGTTCATGCGCTGCGGCCGGTTGAGGCGGACGATGCCGACGCGGCCGCGCGTCTCGACGACGATGTTCTCGTAGGGTCGCTCATCGGGGCTCTTCAGGGTTTGTCCGGATCGAAGTGGCTGGCGAGCGTCGCCCAGCAGCGGTAATACTCGGCCTGGCGCTGCGCCGATTCGAGCGCGAACCGCGTCGGATGGATGACGGCGCGCGTCTCGAACATGAACGCCATCGTGTCGGATACGCGCTGCGGCTGGGAGACGTCCGCCGCGCGACGCCCTCGCGAAGGTTTCGGCGTCGGGCCCGTGACCGCTCATGCAGTTGTGCAGGCTCGCGCCGCCCGGCACGAAGCCCTCGGCCTTGGCGTCGTAGACGCCTTCGATCAGGCCCATGAACTCGCTGGCGACGTTGCGATGGAACCACGGCGGGCGGAACGTGTGCTCCATCACCAGCCAGCGCGGCGGAAAGATCACGAAGTCGATCGTGTCGACGCCGGGCGTGTCGCTCGGCGACTGCAGCACCAGGAAAATCGACGGATCCGGGTGATCGAAGCTGGTCGAGCCGATGGTGTTGAAGCGCCGCAGGTCGTACTTGTACGGCGCGTAGTTGCCGTGCCAGGCGACGACGTCGAGCGGCGAATGATCGATCGCGGCCGACCACAGATTGCCCATGAACTTGGCGACCAGCTCGAAGCTGCCCTCGCGCTCCTCGTACCAGGCGGTGCGGCGTCAGGAAGTCGCGCGGATTGGCGAGCCCGTTCGAGCCGATCGGCCCAAGGTCGGGCAGCCTGAGCGGCGCGCCGAAGTTCTCGCAGACATAGCCGCGCGCCTGCGGCGTCGAGCAGCTCGACCCGGAAGCGCACGCCGCGCGGAATCACGACGATCTCCTGCGGCGCGACGGCGATGCGCCCGAGCTCGGTGTCGAAGCGCAGCCGGCCCTGCTGCGGCACGATCAGCAGCTCGCCGTCGGCGTCGTAGAAAAAGCGATCGCGCATCGAGCGGTTGGCCGCGTACAGGTGAATGCCGCAGCCGGTCTGCGCCGCCGGGTGCGCCGTTGCCGGCCATCGTCACCAGGCCGTCGATGAAGTCGGTCGGCGCCGCGGCGACGGCATCGGCAGCGGGTCCCAGCGCAGCTGGTCGGGCGGCGTCGGCAATTGGTCGAAGCGGCTTTCGATGCGCCCGTTGGCGATCCGGCGAAACGGCTCGTGCACGGCGGCCGGGCGGATGCGGTACAGCCACGACGCGCCGATTGGCGGCGCGCGGCGCGGTGAACGCCGTGCCCGACAGCTGCTCGGCGTAGAGGCCGTACGGCGCGCGCTGCGGCGAATTCTGGCCCTCGGGCAACGCGCCGGGCAGCGCTTCGGTCGCGAACTCGTTGCCGAATCCCGATTGGTACGCGCAGCGCCGCATCCGCGATCGGCGTCGGCGCGACGGCGCCGTGCGCCGCGTCGGCGTTCGGTGGTCTTGGTCGTCATGATTCTCGCCGTGGCGGATCGTGCCGCCGAAGCTCATTTTACCGCGCCCACGTCCTGCGCGCGCCGCGGCGAGCGCCTCGCGCAGCACGTCCGGGTCGCCGATGTGGTTGGCGAGCAGCAGGATCAGCCTCGCGTTGAGCAGCGCGCTCTGCGCGTCGGTGAGGTCGCGGTGCGCGTCGATCAGCTCCTGGTAGAAGTCGTCGGGCGCCGGCAGATTCGGCGTCGGTGTTGAGCGCCGTCACGCCGCCGCCTTCGCTGCTCTGCGCCGGCTGCGCGGTGGCGCGCGCGATCGCCGCGCGCACGGCGCCGAGGTCGAACGCGCGCCAGCGCGCGCAGACGTGCTGGTCGGGGCGCAACAGGTAGCAGGTGCCCGGCGCTCGCCGTCGTAGCGTTCGGCCGCAAGGCCTTCGCTGTCCTCGATCACGGCAGGCGCCGTTCGCCGGCGTCGCCGCCGACCTGCACGACCGCGCAGGCGATCGCGTCGCGGGCGAGCGCACGCGCCGCATCGGCGCGGCACGGCGTCGCCGAAGCACAGCAGCGTGAAGCCGCCGTCGAGATAACCGAGCAGCCAGCCGCCGCGCGGGCCGGCGACCGGCGCGTCGGCCGCGGCGCGCGCCCGGCACCATCGCCGCCGGCGAACGCTCGCCGCGCGTCCGGCGTATTGAGCGGCGATCCGGAGAGCGTCGCCGGCAGCGACAGGCGGCCGCTGTTGACGAGCGCTGCGCGCGAACGGATGGCGCTTGGCGAGCCCCAGCACCGCGTCGCGAAACGTGCGGCTGACACTGCGCTCTTCGGCGTGATGAAGTCGGTGCTGCGCGTCGAGTGTCAGGATGTTCTCGTCGGCCGCGTAGGCACGCGCTCGGCGTCGTAGCTGTCGAGCAGGCGCTCGGGCGCGCTGCCCGGCGAGCACCAGCTCGAGCTTCCAGGCCAGATTGTCGGCGTCCTGGATGCCGCTGTTGGCGCCGCGCGCGCCGAACGGCGACACCAGGTGCGCGGCGTCGCCGGCGAACAGCACGCGGCCGTGGCGGAACGTGCTGCATGCGCCGGCACTGGAACGTGTAGACGCTCGCCCATTCGATCTCGAACTGCGCGTCGTCGCCCAGCATCGCGCGGAAGCGCGGCACGATGCGCTCCGGCTGCTTTTCTTCGTCGGGGTCGGCGTCCCAGCCGAGCTGGAAGTCGATGCGCCAGACGTCGTCGGCCTGCCGGTGCAGCAGCGCCGACTGGTTGCGGATGGAACGGCGGGTCGAACCAGAACCAGCGCTCGGCCGGAAAGTCCGACTTCATGTGGATGTCGGCGATCAGGAAGCGGTCGCGGAACACCTGGCCCTCGCATTCGAGCCCGAGCATGCTGCGCACCGGGCTGCGCGCGCCGTCGGCGGCGATCAGCCAGTCGCATGCGACCGCGTATTCGCCGTCGGGCGTGTCGATGCGCAGCGCGACGCGGTCGCGCCTGCGGCGCGACGCCGACGACCTTGCTGCGCCAGCGCAGCTCGGCCTGCGGCAGCTCGGCCAGGCGCTCGACCAGGAATTGCTCGAGCTAGTACTGCTGCAGGTTGACGAACGCCGGCCGGCGATGGCCCGTCTCCGGCAGCAGGTCGAATGCGTAGACCTGCTCGTCGCGGAAGAAGACCTTGCCCGACGTTCCAGCTCGACGCCCTTGCTGCACGATGCGCTCGCCGCAGCCCAGGCGGTCGAGGATCTCGAGCGTGCGCTTCGACGCAGCAGATCGCGCGCGAGCCCGACGCTGACCGTGTCGTCCTCGTCGAGCAGCAACACGTCGATGCCGCGCTGCGCGAGATCGATCGCGGCGGCAGGCCGACCGGCCCGGCGCCGACGACGACCACCGGCCAGCGCCGGCGTCGGCGCCGTCCAGCTCCGGCGGGCGGACGTACGCGTAGACCGGGTTGGTATAGCGTCTTCAACGGCGCGCCGTCGGCGAGCAGCGCTTCAGCCTTCCAGCGCCTCCCACATCTCCTTGTCGCGCTGCGCGGTCCAGATGCGCGGATCGCGGTAGCTGCGTCGCCTCGTCGTAGGCGCGCGTCACGTCGAACGGCAGGCAGTGATCGAAGATCACCCAGTGGCCGAACTTCGGCTTCAGCGCCGCGTAGGTTTCCTTGTACACGGTGCGCAGGTCCTTGCCCTGCGCGCGCGCCGCGCTTCACCGCGTCGAACATCTCGGTGATGAACGCGCGCGTGCCGTCGAGTCCCGCCGTCGACCTGCGCCGGCGTTCTGCAGCGCCGCGCCGCGGCCGGGCACGAGCTTCTTCGGGCTTGCAGCGCCGCGATCGCGTCGAGCGTCGCCGGCCAGTCGCTCGAGATAGGCGTCGCCGGTGTACGGCGTCGGCGTCGTATTCGACCAGATCGCCGGAGAACAGGATCCGCTCCTGCGGCAGCCAGACGACGGTGTCGCCCTTGGTGTGGCCGCGGCCGAGCTGCATGATCTCGACCTGCAGCTTGCCCATCCACAGCGTCATCCGCTTCTCGAACACGAGCGTCGGCCAGGTCAGGCCCGGGCACCGACTCGACCGCCTGGAACAGGCGCGGAAAGCGCTCGATCTCGCTTTTCATGTCGGCTTCGCCGCGCTCGACGATCAGGTCGTAGGTGTCGCGGCTGGCGATGATGTGCTCGGGCGCCGTAGCCCGACGCGCCGAGCACGCGCACCGCGTGGTAGTGCGACAGCACGACGTAGCGGATCGGCTTGTCGGTGACCGCGCGGATGCGGCGGATCACGTCCTGCGCCATCACCGGCGTCGCCTGCGTGTCGATCACCATCACCGCGTCGTCGCCGATGACGATGCCGGTGTTCGGATCGCCCTCGGCCGTGTACGCGTAGGCGTGGTCGGAGAGCTTGTCGAAGCTGACCTTCTTCTCTTCCAGGTCGGCTTGCGAGGCGAATTTCTTGTCGGTCATGCGGCTGTCCTGTATTCGAGGCCGCTGCCGCGGCAGCGGCCATGCGTCCCATTGTAGGAGGGATTGCCGCAACCCGCACGCGCCATCAGGCGGTTGTTACGACGGGTAGAGGCCGCGCACTCTCGCCTGCAGCCGGGCGAGCCCAGCAACGCGTCGAGCGCCGGCGTGGCGACCTGCACCCGTTCGCCGATTTCGCGCACGGCGCTCAACAACACGTCGATCTCGACCGGCCGATTTGCCTCGACGTCCTGCAGCATCGAGGTCTTGACCGCGCCAAGGCGGCGCGTCACGGCGATCCGATCCTCGCCGCTCTGTTCGATCGGACAACCGATCTTGGCGCCGATCGTCGCGGCCTCGCGCATCGCGGCAAGGCAGAAACTGTTCGACCAGCTCGTCGTCGAGGATGCGATCCATCGTCGCGCCGGTCAGCGCGGAAATCGGGATTCATCGTCATGTTGCCCCACAGCTTGTACCAGATGTCGCGCTGGATGCAGGTCGAGACTTCGACGTCGAAGCCAGCCCCAGCCAAGCTCGCGCCGCAATGGCCGTCGTGCGGGGTGCCGGAGCGCCCGACGGCTCGCCGATGATCAGCCGCTGCCCGCCATGATGCTGCACCAGGCCGGGCTCGGGCGTCGAGCACGACGCGTGGACGACGCAGCCGACGACGCGCCGCGCCGGCAGCGCCGCGTCGATCAGGCCGCTCGGGATCGACCGAGCGCAGCTGCATGCCGCGGTACGTCGTGCCGAAATCGTGAAAGAACCACCAGGGAACGCCGTTCATCGCGGTGAGCACCGCGGTCTCGGGACCGAGCAGCGGAGCGACAATGGCCGCGACGCCGGCGAGCGACGGGCCCCTTGACCGCCACGATGATCAGATCCTGCACCCCGAGCACGGAAGGCGCCCTGGCGACGTTCGCCAGCGCGCTGATCGATCCCTGCTGTGTTTGCAGCCGCCAGCCGCGCGCGCGCAATGCAGCGGCGGTCGCGCCACGGGCAAGCACCGACGAGGTCGGCCCCGGCGCGCGCGAGGCGCGTACCGATGAAGCCGCCGATCGCGCCGGCGCCGACGATGCAGATCTTCAGCGTGGATCCCGCGCTTCGACCGGAAAACAGGCGATGTCGCTCAAGCCTTCGGCCTCTTGTCGACGATGCGCTTCGCCTTGCCCAGCGAGCGCTCGATGCCGCCGCTCTGCACGACGCGCACCTCGGCGCTGACGCCGATCAGGCTCTTGATCAGGTGGGCGAGCCTGGCGCCGGCGGCCTCGCCGTCGGTCGCGCCGGCGCCCGGCGCGCGCTCGACCAGCACAGTCAGCTCGTCGAGCGCTCTCGGCCGCGTGATCTCGAGCTGGTAATGCGGCGCCAGCGCGCTCTGCTTGAGGATCAGCTCCTCGATCTGCGTCGGAAACACGTTGACGCCGCGGATGATCAGCATGTCGTCGGAGCGGCCGGTGATCTTTTCCATGCGGCGCATCGAGCGCGCGCGTCGGCGGCAGCAGCCGCGTCAGGTCGCGCGTGCGGTAGCGGATCATCGGCAGCGCTTCCTTGGTCAGCGAGGTGAACACCAGCTCGCCCTTTTCGCCGTCCGGCAGCACGGCGGCCGGTCTCGGGATCGATGATCTCCGGATAGAAGTGGTCCTCCCAGATCGTCAGGCCGTCCTTGGTCTCGATGCATTCCTGCGCGACGCCCGGGCCCGATCACCTCGGACAGGCCGTAGATGTCGATCGCGTCCATGTCGAGCCTCGCCTCGATCGCCTGCCGCATCGTCGCGCGTCCACGGCTCGGCGCCGAAAATGCCGATCTCGAGCGAGCGTCTGCCGCGGGTCGATGCCCTGCCGCTCCATCTCCTCGGCGATCGCCAGCATGTACGACGGCGTCACCATGATGATGTTGGGCTTGAAATCCTGGATCAGCTGCACCTGCTTTTCGGTCTGGCCGCCGGACATCGGGATCACCGTCGCACCCAGCCGCTCGGCGCCGTAGTGCGCGCCGAGGCCGCCGGTGAACAGGCCGTAGCCGTAGGCCACGTGCACGATGTCGCCGGCGCGGCCGCCGGCGGCGCGAATCGAGCGCGCCATCACGTCGGCCCAGGTGTCGATGTCGGCGCGCGTGTAGCCGACGACCGTCGGCTTGCCGGTCGTGCCCGACGAGGCGTGGATGCGCACCACCTGTTCGCGCGGCACCGCGAACATGCCGAACGGATAGTTGTCGCGCAGATCGGTCTTGACGGTGAACGGAAACCGCGCGAGATCGGCGAGCGACCGGCAATCGCGCGGATGCACGCCGGCGCGCGTCGAACGCCTTGCGGTAGTGCGCGACGTGGTCGTAGGCGTGCGCAAGCGACCACTGCAGGCGCTGCAAGCTGCAGGGCCTGCAGCTCGTCGCGGCTGGCGGTCTCGATCGGCTCGAGATCGCCGGGCGCTGGCTTCCTGACGGCCATCGATCCATCCTCCTGCGCTGGCTATGCCGCGCCTGTCGGCGCCGTCGAGCACGTGGCCCTTGATCCGGTACGACTTGCCGCGGAAGAACGCGATCGCGGCGCCGTGCTGGTTGGTGACCTCGATGTCGTACACGCCGGTGCGGCCGCTGGCGCTGCGCTCGCGCGCGACGGCGGTGAGCACGTCGTTCTCGCGCGCCGGGGCGACGAATTCGATCGTGCAGCCCGAGGCGACCGTCGTCAGATTGTAGCTGTTGCAGGCGAACGCGAAGGCGCTGTCGGCCAGCGAAAAAATGAACCCGCCGTGGCAGGTGAGGTGGCCGTTCAGCATGTCGGCGCGCACGCGCATCGAAAGCTCGGCGCTGTCCGGCGCCGACGCGCACGATGCGCATGCCCAGCGCCTGCGACGCCCGGTCGCGCGCGAACATCGGCCGAAGCCACGCGTTCGGCGAGCGCCTGCGCTTCCGTCGGGGCTCGCCGCAGGATGATGCTCGCCCATCGACTCTCAGCGCCCGCTCATTCCCGGTGAATTGCGGCGGGCGCTTGGCGGCGAACGCGGCGACGCCTTCGCGATAGTCGGCGCTCCGGCCAAGCTCGCGCTGCAGATCGCGCTCGAGATCGAGCTGCGCTTCGAGCGTGTTGCCTGCGGCGGCGTAGATCGCCTGCTTGGTCGCGGCGAGTCCGCGCGTCGGCGCGCTGGCGAACTGCTTCAGCATCGCATCGACGGCCGCCGGCAGCTCGGCGTCGTCGACGCATTGCCAGATCAGTCCCCAGGCCGCCGCCTGCTCGGCCGGGAGCTTGTCGCCGAACATCGCGAGCCCCATCGCGCGCGCGGTGCCCGACGAGCCGCGGCAGAAGATAGGTGCCGCCGGAGTCGGGGATCAGGCCGATCTTGCTGAATGCCTGGACGAAGCTCGCCGACTTCGCGGCGATGACGATGTCGCAGGCAAGCGCGATGTTGGCGCCCGGCGCCGGCGGCGACGCCGTTGACCGCGCAGACGACCGGCAGCGGCAGCGCGCGCAGCGCGAGCACCAGCGGCTTGTAGTTGCGCTCGATCGACGCGCCCAGGTCGACCGGGTCGGCGCCCGGGGCGACCGCGCGATCGCCCAGGTCCTGCCCGGCGCAAAAGCCGCGTCCCGCGCCGGTCAGCAGCAGCACGCGCACCGACGCATCGCCGCGCACGCGGCCGAGCGCGTCGCGCACCTCGGCGTGCATCGCGTCGTTGAAGCTGTTGAGCCGCTCGGGCCGGTTGAGCGTCAGGCGCGCGACGCCGCTCGTCGACTTCGAACAGGATGTTGCCGTAGCTCATTGCGGCGCTGCCGTGCACGTGCATCCGGTGCTGCACGACCCGGAATCGTCCGGCGACGAACGCCGCATCGGTCAGCGCCGCATTCGCGGCCGGATTGGCGCCGGTGCCGTGAAAGTCGGAAAAGGCGGAGGACTGGTTGACGAACACGCCGCCCGGTCAGGTTGATCGACAAGGCGACTCCGGCCTCCTCCGCCAGCGCGATCGTGCGCTCGATCACGTCCGGCCGGTTGGTGTAGAGCGACAAGGTCAGCGCGCCGTGGTCGACGACGGCGCGACGCGCGATGTCGAGACTTTGCGTCGGTGCCGTCGGTCGCGATGACGAACGCGATCGGCCCGAACCATTCCTTCAGATACTTTGCGCGTGTCCGCGGCGTCGAGCTTGACGATGCAGCGGCGTCGCGATGCGCGCCTGCGGGAAATTGCGGATGGACGAGCGACTGGCTGTCGTGCACGACCGCGCCCAGCGAGCGTGCGGCGTCGATCCGCTCGGCGACGCCATCGTTGACCACGGCGCCGAGTATCTCCACCGCGCGCGCCGGATCGCCGACAAGCTTCTGCACCGCCGTCGGCGAGGCCCTGCGGCGACCTGGTCGAACGACAGATGACCGTCGCCGGTCTCGATGCCGTCGCGGGGCACGTAGATGTTCTGCGGCGCGGTGCACATCTGCCCGGTGTAGAGCGCCAGCGAAAAGGCGATGTTGCGCGCGACGCCGGCGAAGTCGTCGGCCGAGTCGATGACGATCTGGTTGACGCCCGCCTTTTCGGTATAGACCTGCGCCTGGTGCGCGTTGCGCTCGAGCCAGTTGCCATGGGCGCTGCTGCCGGTGAAGTCGATCAGCTTGACCTCGGGACGCAGCGCCAGCTTTTGCGCGGTGTCGTCGCCGGCCGCGTGCGCGACCAGCGTCACGACGTTCGGATCGAAGCCGGCCTCGGCCAGCACCTCGCGCGCGATCTGCACGCTGATCGCCAGCGGCAGGATCGCGTTCGGGTGCGGCTTGACGATCACCGCGTTGCCGGTGGCGAGGCTCGCGAACATGCCCGGGTAGCCGTTCCAGGTCGGGAACGTGTTGCAGCCGATCACCAGGCCGACGCCGCGCGGCACGATCGCATAGCGCTTTTCCATTTTCAGCGGCTCGTTCTTGCCCTGCGGCTTTTCCCAGTAGGCCCTGGCGGGAATCCGCCGCATCTCGTCCCAGGCATAGGCGATCGCCTCGAGCGCCGCGGTCCTGCGCATGCGGGCCGCCGGCCTGGAACGACATCACGAAGGCCTGTCCGGTCGTATGCATCACCGCGTGCGCGATCTCGAAGCTGCGCTTGTTGATGCGCGTGAGGATCTCGAGGCAGACGCCGACCCAGGCTTCGGGTCCGGCCTTGCGCCACGCGTCTTCCGCGATGGCGATCGCCGCGAAGAAGCTTGTCGAGGTCGACGCTGCGGGTAGGTGACGCCGAGCGCGATCCCGTACGGCGAACGCTCGCCGCCGACGGTACCGACGGTTCCCGGCATGTCGATCGGAAACGGCTTGTTCGCCAGCGCGTCGAACGCCGCCTTGCCGGCCTCGGCCGCGCCTTCGCCGTAGACCTTCGGGCTCGGCGACTCGGGAAACGGCGACCAGTAGCCGCGGTCGGCGATCGCCTGCAGCGCCCGGTCGAGCAGCGCGCGGTGGCGCTCGAACAGCGGATGGGGCACGGGAGATGTTCCTCCTGAGCTGCGTAGAGTTCGCAATGGCAAGCGGAGTGCCCGCGGACGTCGCGGACTGCCGCGGCGCTACGCACCCTGGTCGAAATCGACGACGACCTTGTCGGTAACCGGATAGCTCTGGCAGCACAGGATGAACCCGCGCGCGACCTCGTAGTCCTCGAGCGCGAAGTTGACGTCCATGTCGACCTCGCCCTCGACGAGCTTGGCGCGGCAGGTCGAGCAGACGCCGCCCTTGCACGAGTACGGCAGCTCGATGCCGCGCTGCAGCGCGGCCTCGAGGATGTTCTCCTTGGTCTTCTCCAGCGTGTATTGTCGCACCGATCCGTCGAGGATCACCGTCACCTCGCATTCGGCATGGCCGGGCTCCGGCGCCGGCTGCGGCTTGCGCTCGTGCTTCGGGATGCTGGCCGCGAAGAGCTCGATCTTGATGCGCGATTTCGGCATGCCGTGCGCCTGCAGCGACTCGGCCACCGCCTGCATCATGCCGTCGGGACCGCAGACGAACGCGGTGTCGATGTCGGCCAGGTCGACCCAGTGCTCGATCAGCGCGTCGGCCTTCTTGCGGTCGATGCGGCCGTTCAGGATGTCGATGTCCTGCGGCTCGCGGCTCATGACGTGGATCAGGCTGAAGCGGTCGAGAAAGCGGTCCTTCGAGATCGGCCAGCTCCTCCCGGAACATCACCGCGCTCGACGATCGGTTGCCGTAGAACAGCGTGAACCGGCTGTGCGGCTCGGTCAGCAAGCGTCGTCTTGACGATCGACAGCAGCGGCGTGATGCCGCTGCCGGCGGCGAAGCCGAGGTAATGCTTGCGGTTGCCCGCGGCCAGCGGCACGTTGAAATGTCCCAGCGGCGGCATGACGTCGATCGTCTGCCCGGGCGCGATCTGCTCGTTGGCCCAGGTCGAGAACACGCCGCCGGGCGCTTTCTTCACCGCCATGCGCAGCGTCCCGTCCTGCACCGCCGAGCAGATCGAATACGAGCGGCGCACGTCCTCGCCGCCGATGGTCGTGCGCAAGGTCAGGTGCTGGCCGGGCTCGAAGCGGAACGCCTCGCGCAGCGCCGGCGGGCACGTCGAAGGTCAGCGCGATGGCGTCGCGCGTCTCGCGCGCCACCGACGCGATGGTCAACGGATGGAATTTGCTCAATGCGGGCTCGCGTTGCCTGCGGCGGTCGATCGATCGCAGCCGGCGGTTCAATGCGGCTTGAAGTAGTCGAACGGCTCGAGGCAATCGTCGCAGCGGTACTGCGCCTTGCAGGCGTCGCGCCGAAACGCGACAGCTCGCGCGTGCGCGTCGAGCCGCAGCGCGGACACGGAATCGCCGGCGCAGTCGCTGCGGCGGCGCAAGCGCGCCGATGTCGATCGTCTGCACCGCGGCGCGAAGCGCCCGGCGGGGCGATGCCGTACTCGGTCAGCCGCGCCTCGCGCCGCCGGCGCGATCCAGTCGGTCGTCCAGGCCGGCGCGAGTCGCGTCTCGATCCGCGCATCGGCGACGCCGGCCTCGGCCAGGGCCGCGGCGACGTCGGCGGCGATGACCTCGGTCGCCGGGCAGCCCGAATAGGTCGGCGTGAGCGTCACGACCAGCTCGATCGTCGCGCCACGCGACGCTCGCGCACGATGCCGAGCTCGACCACCGAGATCACCGGAATCTCCGGGTCCGGAGATCGCGCGCCGAGCGCGGCCCAGGCCGACGTCGATCGCCGTGCCGGCTTTCGCGTCGCACGTCGCGCATCGCACGTCACCATTGCGCTCCCGGATAGGCGCGCTGCAGCAATTGCATCTGCGCGAGCATCGGCCCGAGGTGCTCGGTGTGGACGCCCTGCCGCCCGCCGCGTCCGCCGCCGCCCTGCATCCAGCCGTCCGCGGGCACGCGTCAGCGTGGCCTCGGCGAGCACCGCGTCGACGCGCTGCCGCCACGGCGCGGCCAGCGCGCGCACGTCGCAGGCGACGCCGGCATCGATCAGCGCGAGCTCGATCGCGTCGGCATCGAACATCTCGCCGGTGTACGTCCACAGATCGTCGATCGCCGCCTGCATCCTGCGATGGCTCTCGTCGGTGCCGTCGCCCAGCCGGATCACCCAGTCGCGCGCTGCGCTCGACGTGGTAGCGCACTTCCTTCAGCGCCTTGGCGGCGATTTCGGCGATGCGCACGTCGGTCGAGCCGGTCAGGCCGCGCAGCAGCAGCTCGTGCCAGGCGTCGAAGTAGAACTGCCGCGCCATCGTATCGGCATAGTTGCCGTTCGGCTGCTCGACCAGCAGCAGGTTGCGGAATTCGCCGGCGTCGCGCAGGAACGCGAGCTGGTCCTCGCTTCGTCCGCGCCCGTTGAAACGCGCTTCGACCTCGCCCGCGTAGGCGAACCACAGCCGCGCCTGGCCGAGCAGGTCGAGGCCGACGTTGGTCGTCGCGATGTCCTCCTCGAGCACCGGCCCGTGGCCGACCCATTCGCCCAGGCGCTGCGCGAGGATCAGGGCGCTGTCGCCAAGCCGCAGCAGGTAGTCGAACAGCGTCCGGTCGGTCGCTCATGCTTCAGATGTGCTTCACTTCGTCGGGCATCGGAAAGAACGTCGGATGGCGGTAGACCTTGCTCGTCGCCGGCTCGAACAGCGCTTCCTTGTCGCCGGGCGAGCTCGCCGCGATGTCGGACGAGCGCACCGCCCAGATGCTGACGCCTTCGTTGCGCCGCGTGTAGACGTCGCGCGCGTTCTTGATCGCCATCTCCGCGTCCGGCGCGTGCAGGCTGCCGACGTGCTTGTGCGCGAGCCCATGCTGGCTGCGGATGAAGATTTCCCACAACGGCCATTCTGTTCATCGTCGACCTCCACAATCGCATTTCGATCGTCCATCACCATCACGCCGCTTTCGCCGTGCGCGCGCCGCGCGCTTTCTCGGCGTGGGCCAGCGCCGCCTCGCGCACCCACGCGCCGTCTTCCCAGGCCTTGACGCGGGCGCGCAGCCGCTCGCGGTTGCACGGGCCGTTGCCCTTGACCACTTCGTAGAGCTCGTTCCAGTCGATCGCGCCGAAATCGTAATGGCCGCGCTCGGCGTTCCACTTGAGATCCGGATCGGGCATCGTGATGCCGAGAAAGTCCGCCTGCGGCACCGTCTGGTCGATGAAGCGCTGGCGCAGCTCGTCGTTCGACAGGATCTTGATCTTCCATGCGCCGACTGCGCGCTGTGCACCGAGCTCGCGTCGGGCGGCCCGAACATCATCAGCGACGGCCACCACCAGCGATTGAGCGCGTCCTGCGCCATCGCCTTCTGCTCCGGCGTTCCCTGCGCAGAGCGTGATCATGATGTCGAAGCCCTGCCGCTGGTGGAAGCTCTCCTCCTTGCAGACGCGGATCATCGCCCGCGCATACGGGCCGAACGAGCAGCGGCACAGCGGGATCTGGTTCATGATCGCCGCGCCGTCGACCAGCCAGCCGATCGCGCCGATGTCGGCCCAGGTCAGCGTCGGATAGTTGAAGATGCTCGAATACTTGGCCTTGCCCGAATGCAGGTCGGCGACCATCTGGTCGCGCGACACGCCGAGCGTCTCGGCGGCGCAGTAGAGATAGAGCCCGTGGCCCGCCTCGTCCTGGACCTTGGCCATCAGGATCGCCTTGCGCTTCAGCGTCGGCGCGCGCGTGATCCAGTTGCCCTCGGGCAGCATGCCGACGATCTCCGAATGCGCATGCTGCGAGATCTGCCGGATCAGCGTCTTCCGGTAGGCCTCGGGCATCCAGTCCTTGGGCTCGATCTTGATGTCGGCGTCGATGCGCGCCTGGAACGCGCGCTCCTCCGGCGACATCTCCTCCAGCGAGCGGAGCTTCTTGCGCCCCGGTGTCGACCATCTGCGCGTACATCGCCTGATCCTCCTCGCCGCGGCCGCGATCGGCCGGCGCTGGCCGCCGGCAATATAAAACGATACACTTTTTCGATGCCAGTGGCAATTTCTGTATCGAATTGGCCAGTGCGGCGCGCGCCCGCGATGACGGCCCGGCCCGCACCCGGCGATCGCGCGCTGGATCCGGCGCGAGCTGGCGACCGCGCCGCCGCGGGCGAAGTCGCTGGTCGTCACGGTCTGGGGCGACGCGCTCGCCCCGCACGGCGGCGCGCGTCTGGCTGTCGGGCCTGATTCGCCTGCTGGCGCCGCTGCGGCATCAACGAGCGCCTGGCGCGCACCAGCGTCTACCGGCTCGCCCGGGAAGGCTGGCTCGCCGGCGCCAAGCCGGACGGCGCAGCCTCTACCGGCTGACCGCGAGCGGACGGCGGCGCTTCGAGCACGCGTATCGGCGCATCTACGCCCCGCCGGCCGAAGCCTGGGACGGCCGCTGGGAGCTGCTGCTGGCGCGAGCCGCCGGCGGGACCGGTGGCCATCGCAAGCTCCGCCAGGCATTGGGCTGGGAAGGTTACGCGGCGATCATGGCCGGCGTTTATGCGCGCCCGGCACGGCCGGGTCAGACCTCGCCGGCCGAGATCGTCGCTGCGCTCGGGCTGGAACGCGACGTGTCGCTGCTTCGCGGCCGCGACGTCCGGGCGGGCCGCGCTGCCCTTGAGCTCGCGGGTCCGGCAAGGCTGGGACCTCGCCAGCCTCGATGCCGATTACCGCCGTTTCATCCGCCGCTTCCGCAGCGTCGTCGAGCTGCTGCACGCCAAAGCCGCCCCGGATCCCGGTCAATGCTTTGTCGTTCGCACGCTGCTGATCCATGAGTTCCGGCGGGTCACCCTGCACGATCCGCAACTTCCGGCGCAGATGCTGCCGGCAAGCTGGCATGCGCACGACGCGTACGCGCTGTGCCGGGATTTCTATCGGCTGAACTATCGGTGGGCCGAGCAGCATCTCGCGGCGACGCTCGAGGTCGACGGCGGGCCGTTGCCTCCGGCGGCGCCCTATTTCTACGCAGCGATTCGGCGGCCTGACGGCGAGCTAATCCCTGTTGCCTGCGCCGCCGCGGCCGGCCGTCCCGGGGCGGCCTAGCGGGTGCGGCCCGCGGTCTTGCCCTGCCAGCCGGAATGGCGCGGCGCGTGACCGGTGTGCGCGCGGGAATCCCGCGCATACGCGGCGCGGGAATTGCCATTGCCGGCCGGCCTTCCCCGCGCCGGCGGCGCGTCGCGCGAGGCTCGGCTGCGCGGCTCGAGCCCCGGTATCACGTGCGGCGCGATCGGGGCACCGGTGTGGCGCTCGATCTGGCGCAAGGTGCCGCGGTCGGCGTGCCCGGCGAGCGAGATCGCGATGCCGGTCGCGCCGGCACGGCCGGTGCGGCCAATGCGGTGGACATAATCGTCGGGCTGCCGCGGCAGATCGAAATTGATCACGTGGCTGATGCCGGCCACGTCGAGCCCGCGGGCTGCGACGTCGGTCGCGACCAGGGTGCGCACGCGGCCGCGGCGCATCTCCTGCAGCGTGTACGTCCTTTCGCGCTGCCGCATGTCGCCATGCAGCGCGGCGGCCGCATGTCCCTCGCCACGCAGGCGCGTCGCCAGCGTTTCGGCGTCGCGCTTGGTCGCGATGAACACGATGCTCTGCGTCATCGTGATGTCGGCAAGCAGATGATCGAGGATGCGGTGCTTGTGCGCATGGTCGTCGGTGAAATGCACGCGCTGCTCGATCGCGATCGGCGCGGCCTTGCCGGCGGCGACTTCGATGCGGACGGGGTCGCGCAAAAGCTTCCCGGCGAGGCGGCCGATCGCGCCGTCGAGCGTGGCCGAGAACAATACCGTTTGCCGCTTCGCCGGCGTGCGCGCCGCGATCCGCTCGACGTCCTCGATGAAGCCCATGTCCAGCATCCGGTCCGCCTCGTCGAGCACCAGCATGTCGAGCTGCGACAGGTCGATGCGCCCGCGCTCCATGTGATCGAGCAGCCGCCCCGGCGTCGCCACCAGGATGTCGACGCCACGCGCAAGCTGCTTGTTCTGCGGCGGGTACGGCGCGCCGCCGTAGATGCACACGGTCTTGACAGGCAAATGCGCACCGTAGCGGACTGCCTGTCCGGCGACTTGCTGGGCGAGCTCACGCGTCGGCGCCAGCACCAGAACGCGCGGGCCGTGCCCGAACGGACGCCTCGGCGCCGGCCCGCCCGGCGCCGATTCGACGAAGCGCTGCAGCGCCGGCAGCACGAACGCCGCCGTCTTGCCGGTGCCGGTCTGCGCGGAGCCGACGACGTCGCGACCCGCGAGCAACGGCGGGATCGTCTGCGCCTGGATCGGTGTCGGCTCGGTATAGCCGCAATCGGCGAGCGCGCGCAGCAAGGCCGGCGCGAGTTGTAATGATTCGAAATTCATCGTTCGTTCCATAAAAATCGTCGCGCAGCCGTCGTGGCGTCGCGAAACCAACCGCATGCGCCGGTCGGCGAGCGCGCCGATACCCGGGCCTGAATTCCGGAAAGCGCGGAAATGGGCGCGCGAGCCGCTCGTCCGGACAGGGCGGACGAGCGTCACCCTCGCGCATACGGCCGCAACCGGGTCGAGAAACCATCATCTCTAACCGGAACGTGCCGCTCGGAAGAACTGCTGGGGAGCGATGGATTAGAAGCCGATGATCGGACTGCCTGAATTTCGGCCGGGAATCACACCGGACGAGGCGGGCAGTCGCACGTCCGGCAATGCAGACCGGCGTGACGCCATGCAGCCCACAGTATAGCACGAAACCGCGCCCTGCGGCACCGCCGGCCCGACGCCTGACGCCTGCCCACTGTGTCTCACCCTCGTCGTCATCGTCGTCGTCGTCATCGACCTCGTCATCATCGTCGGGGTCGATGTTGCCGCCGCCCCCGCCGCCGCGCTGGTCGTCGTCCTCGTCGTCATCGTCGTCGTCGATCGGCGGAATCGGCCCCGGCGTGTGCATCCGCAGTGGGACCAATACCGCGTGCCGGATGCGATTCGTGCAACGGGGCTGGAGCGAGGTCCGGCGGATCGAGTGGAGCAGACCGCACACTCATGGCGAGCCTCCTGTAATCTCGCGGCAGCGGGTATTATCGCAGGCGGCGACACGAGCTCGGAGTTCGCGCTCGCCGCACGCGCGTCCCGGGCGCCCGCGATGGACGCATCCGATCATCTTAAACTGTTCGATCGCAATGTCATCTTCGGTGCTTTCCGCGCTGCCGTCCGACTGGAGGACGTCGACCCTGCTCGGCCGCGCCTGGCTTCCCGGCAATCCCGGCGGCCCGTCGCCGATCACCGTGCGGCCCGACGGCGCAGTCATCGATCTTTCGGCCATCGCACCGACCGCGAGCGCATGGCTCGAGCGCGACGACCTGCCAGCCGCGATCCGCGCGGCGGCGGCACCGTCAGCGGGACGCATCGATGACGCTGCTCGCCAACAGCCGCAGCGATTTCGACCCCGGCGCGCCGCGGCTGCTCGCGCCCTGCGACCTGCAGGCGATCAAGGCGGCCGGCGTGACCTTCGTCGCCAGCACGCTCGAACGCGTGATCGAGGAACAGGCGCGCGGCGATGCGAGCCGCGCCGAAGCCATCCGCGCGCGGCTGCAGGGCATACTCGGCGACGATCTCGCCACGGTGCGCCCCGGCTCGGCCGAGGCGGCGCGGATCAAGCAGCTCCTGGTCGAACAAGGCGCCTGGTCGCAGTATCTGGAGGTCGGCATCGGTCCCGACGCCGAAATTTTCACCAAGACGCAGCCGATGGCCGCGGTCGGCCACGGCGCGCTGATCGGCGTGCATCCGAAATCGACGTGGAACAATCCCGAGCCCGAGATCGTGCTCGCCGTCGACTCGCGCGGCAGGATCCGCGGCGCGACGCTGGGCAACGACGTGAACCTGCGCGACTTCGAGGGCCGCAGCGCGCTGCTTGCTCGGCAAGGCCAAGGACAACAACGCGTCCTGCGCGATCGGCCCGTTCATCCGCCTGTTCGACGACGACTTCACGCTCGACGACGTGCGGCGCGCCGAGATCACGCTGCGACGTCCACGGCCCCGAAGGGTTCCACCTGCGCGGCGCGAGCTCGATGACCAGGATCAGCCGCGACCCCGAGGACCTGGTCGCGCAGGCGATCGGCGCGAACCACCAGTATCCCGACGGCTTCATGCTGTTCCTCGGCACGATGTTCGCGCCGGTCGAGGATCGCGGCGCGCCGGGCATGGGCTTCACGCACAAGCTGGGCGACCGCGTCGTCATCGCGGCGGCGCGGCTCGGCGCGCTCGAGAACCACGTGACGACCAGCGACGTAGCGCCGCCGTGGACATTCGGCGTCGGCGAGCTGATGCGCAACCTGGCGGCGCGCGGCCTGCTGCCGCGCCCGATGACGACGAGGAAACGACGATGAGCGACCTGCACCGCAACTACATCGCCGGCGAATGGGTCGCCGGCGCCGGACACCGCGAGCAACATCAATCCGTCCGACCTCGAGCGACGTCATCGGCGAATACGCGCGCGCCGACCAGGCCCAGGCCGACGCCGCGATCGCCGCCGCGCGCGCGGCGTTTCCGGCCTGGGCGGCGTCGTCGGTGCAGGACCGCGCCAACCTGCTCGACGCGATCGGCAGCGACGATCCTCGCGCGCAAGGACGAGCTCGGGCGGCTGCTGTCGCGCGAGGAAGGCAAGACGCTGCCCGAGGGCATCGGCGAAGCGGCGCGCGCCGGGCAGATCTTCAAGTTCTTCGCCGGCGAAGCGCTGCGCCTGGCCGGCGAGAAGATTCCGTCGGTGCGTCCCGGCATCGACGTCGAGGTCACGCGCGAGCCGCTCGGCGTCGTCGGCATCATCACGCCGTGGAATTTTCCGATCGCGATTCCGGCGTGGAAGATCGCGCCGGCGCTCGCCTACGGCAACTGCGTCGTGTTCAAGCCGGCGGATCTGGTGCCGGGCTCGGCGTGGGCGCTCGCCGAAATCATCGTCAACGCCGGCGTGCCGAAGGGCGTGTTCAACCTGGTGATGGGACGCGGCAGCGTCGTCGGCGAGGCGATCGTCAACGACAGCCGCGTCGACGCCATCAGCTTCACCGGCTCGGTGGCCACCGGCCGCGCGATCGCCGCCAAGGCGATCCGGCGCATGGCCAAGCTGCAGCTCGAAATGGGCGGCAAGAATCCGCTGGTCGTGCTCGACGATGCCGACCTGGCGCGTCGCGGTCAACTGCGCGGTCAACGGCGCGTTCTTCTCGACCGGGCAGCGCTGCACGGCGTCGTCGCGGCTGATCGTCAGCGAGGGCATCCACGACCGCTTCGTCGCCGCGCTGACCGAGCGGCTGGCGCAAGCTCAAGGTCGACGACGCGCTCGCGCCCGGCACCGACATCGGCCCGGTGGTCGACGAGACGCAGCTCAAGCAGGACCTCGACTACATCGACATCGGCCAGAAGGAAGGCGCGAAGCTCGTCGCCGGCGGCGAGCGCTCGAGCGCGGCAAGAAGGGCTACTACCTGGCGCCGGCGCTGTTCACCGAGGCGACCAACGCGATGCGCACGTCGCGCGAGGAGATCTTCGGGCCGGTCGCGAGCGTGATCCGCGTCAAGGACTACGACGAGGCGCTCGCGGTCGCCAACGACACCGACTTCGGCCTGTCGGCCGGCATCGTCACCACGTCGCTCAAGCACGCGTCGCATTTCAAGCGCGCCAGCGAGGCCGGCATGGTGATGGTCAACCTGCCGACCGCCGGCGTCGACTATCACGTGCCGTTCGGCGGCCGCAAGGGCTCGAGCTACGGCCCGCGCGAGCAGGGCCGCTACGCGCGCGAGTTCTTTACCGTCGTCAAGACCGCGTATACGCTGCCTTGAGACGACCTCGCCGGCTGTTCTTCGTCGAGCACCGGCCTGGATGATCGACGCTTTTCCCATGGTGCCGGCCGGCAGGGGCAAGGGTGCGTCCATGGCCTTCCCTCTTGCTGCGCCGTTCGTTCGCGCGTAACTTCATGGCTGCGGGCTCGAACCGCAGCGGACGCCGGGCCGTGGACTGGTGCCCCGCGTGCTTGCCACGCCGGCCCGGGCATGGTGGGCGGGTGGGCCTTAAATCCGGCGCGACGACCGGATTCGAAAACTTTGGCGTGGCCTTGCAGTCAGACGCAGCAGGCGTCCCCATTTTGCCGGAGCGGTCGCGGGAGGCGCTGGATATCGGCCGCAGCAAGACCGCTTCCAGAAAAAATAAGCAAGGGATACGTTCGGTCCACCCTAGGAGGAGAGCATGCACGCAAGTCCGAAGTTGATCGCCACCGCCATTGCCGCGGTCGGATTTCTGGGAATCGGGGCCGCCTTGCCGGCGGCTGCCGCTGACGACACCATCGTGCTCGGCGCGGCCGTGTCGCTGACGGGCAAGTATTCGACCAACGGCAAGAATACGCAGGACGGTTACGACCTTGCGGTCAAGCGGGTCAACGAGACCGGCGTCAAGATCGCAGGCAAGTCGTACAAGCTCAAGATCATCTATTACGACGACGAATCGAGCTCGGCGCGCGGCGCGCAGTTGGCCGAACGGCTGATCAGCCAGGACGGCGTCAAGTACGTTCTCGGACCCTATGGCTCCGGAGTCACCAAGGCCATCGCGCCCGTCACCGAAAAATACCGGATTCCGATGGTCGAAGGCAACGGCGCGGACCGCGACCTGTTCGACAAGGGCTACAAGTATCTGTTCGCGGTGCTCAACACGTCCGACTATTACCTGCGCTCGGCGATCAACCTGGCCGCCGAGGAAGCCAAGAAAGCCGGCAAGGATCCGAAGACACTGAAGATCGCAATCGCGGTCGAGAACGACAACTTCTCCAAGGACGTGCGCGACGGCGTGGCCGAGGATGCGAAACGCTGGGGGATGAAAATCATCATCGACGACAAGCTCCCGCCGGAGATCAACGACATGGCGGCGACGCTGACCAAGGTGAAGGCGCTGAAGCCGGACATCCTGGTGGTTTCCGGCCATGAAAAGGGCGCCGTGCTGGCCGTGCGCCAGGTCGCCGAGCTGAAGGTCGACGTGCCGATGCTCGCACTGACGCATTGCGATTCGGCGCAGATCACGCAGAAATTCGGCAAGGCGGCCGAATACGCGGTCTGCGGCTCGCAGTGGGACCGGACCTTGTCGTACAAGGGTCACTGGTTCGGCAGCGCCGAAGACTATGCGAAATTGTTCGAGACCGACTACAAGTACGCGCCGCCCTATCAGGCCGCCGAATCGACCGCGTCGGTGCTGGCCTTCGTCGACGCCTTCCAGCGCGCAGGGTCGCTCGACCCGGAGAAGGTACGAGATGCGCTGACCAAGACCAACTTGATGACGTTCTACGGTCCGATCAAGTTCGACGCCACGGGCAAGAACATCGCGAAGTCGATGGTCCTCTATCAGGTCCAGAACGACGAGTACAAGGTGGTCGCGCCGAGCAAGTGGGCGTCGAGCAAGATCGTCTATCCGGCACCGACCTGGGCCGAGCGCAAGTAACGCAGGATCCTCATTCGAAGAATCCGCGGCCTGACCGACTGCCGGCGGGTCGCGGATTCCCGGCCGCCGCGCCGGAATGCATGACAAGTGAGCGCTCCGACGGTGCCGACCGCCGCCGTTTGCCGCTCGCGGCGAGACGATTGCCGACGGGGAAAGGGGGGAGTAGCCGTCGATGTCGAACCTGACGATCCTGTTCGATGCGCCGATTTTCGCGCTGCAGCTCCTCGTCGACGGCATCATGGTCGGCGCCATCTTCGCGCTGATCGCGTACGGCATGGCGCTCGTCTGGGGCGTGATGAACCTGATCAATATCGCCCAGGGCGAGCTGGTGATGCTCGGCGGCTACATCGTGTATTACCTCGCGGGTGCGGGACTCCATCCGCTGCTGGGCGTGCCGATCGCCGCCCTGGTGATGTACGTCCTGGGCTGGGCGCTCTACCGCGGTTTCCTGTTCCGGATCGTCGACAAGGATCTGTTCATCTCGATACTCGCGACGTTCGGTCTGAGCATCCTGATCCAGCAGCTTGCCAACCAGTTGTTCGGGGCCAACGTGCGGACCGTTCAGTCAGGTCTCGGCAGCTTCTTTTTCGCCGACGGCACGCTGGTCGTATCGCAGATCAAGCTGGTCGCGTTCGGCGTGGCACTATTCTGCGGCACCTTGCTGGTGCTGTTCTTGAAAAGATCCCGAATGGGCCAGGCGATCCGGGCGACGGCGCAGAACGCCCGGGCGGCGAAGGTCCTGGGGATCGACACCAACCGCGTGTATGCGACGACGTTCGCGATCAACGGCGCGCTGTGCGGCGCGGCGGGCGGCCTCGTCGCGATGACCTGGATCATTCATCCCTACCTGGGTCTCACCTACACGATTCGCGCCTTCATGATCGCCGTCGTCGCCGGCATCGGTAACCTGGCCGGAGTGATTTTCGCGGGAACCGGGCTCGGTATCGCGGAGAATTTCGCCGGATTCCTCCTCGGCGCCGAATACCAGGCGGCGTTCGTGTTCTCCCTGCTGGTCGTGATTCTGGTCGGCCGCAGCCTGCTGCTGATCCGCCAGCGGAAATATCTGAAATGAAAGCGGTCGCGAGGCGCCGGATCCTCCTGTACGGCGGACTGGCCACCGCCGGGGTTGTTGCTCCGTTGGCGTTGCCGGCGATCGTCACGCAACTCGCCTTCCTGTGGCTGATGATCCTGTTCGCGCTCACCTGGGACATCATGGGCGGACAGATGGGCTACAACTCGTTCGGCAACATCGTTTTCTTCGGCATCGGGGCGTACGTCTGCGCCGTCATCCAGCGCGACGCGGGGATGAACTACTATGGCGCGCTCGCCGCCGGCGTGGCCGCCGGGACCGTGATCGGCACGCTGGCGGCCGCGGTGCTCGGCTCGGGCATGCTCGGCCTGCGCGGGCACTATTTCGCCATCGGCACCCTGGGATTGAGCGTCGCAGCCGCCGACATCGCCGCAGGCTGGGAATACATCGGTGCCGGGTCCGGCATCGTGCCGCCGCTGTTTCCGGGCCACATCGGCAGCCGTGAGCTGTTCTTCTACTACCTGCTGTTCATCCTGGCCGCGCTGACCTTCCTGACGCTCGGATGGCTCTACTCCGGCCGGTTCGGCATCACGCTCAACGCGATCCGCGACGACGAGGGCAAGGCCGAAGCGATGGGCATCCACACGACGCGCTACAAGGCGATCGCGTGGTGCGTTTCCGCTTTCTTTCTCGCGGCGGCGGGCGGCATCGCGGGGAATCTGGTCGGGTTCATCGATCCGCGCGACTTCGCCTTCGCCGGATCGACCTACGGCGTCTGGATGGTCCTGATGGCGATCCTGGGCGGCAAGGGCACGCTCTGGGGCCCGGTGATCGGGGCGGCGATCTTTCATGTCACGCAGGAACTGTTCTGGACCTATCTCCTCGGCTGGCAGCGCGTCGCCCTGGGGCTGCTGATCGTGGTCATCGTCGTCTTCTTCCCGGTGGGCATCATCGGCTGGCTGCGCCAGACATGGCCGCGGCGCTTCGGCAAAGACCCCGACCGCCCGATCGCCACGCCGACGATCGGCGAGAGCGCGCCGCAATGAGCGCGCTGCTCGCAGTGCACGGCGTGACCAAGACATTCGGCGGCATCGTCGCCAATCGCGACATCACGCTCGGGGTGGAGGATGGCAGCATCACCGGCCTGATCGGACCGAACGGGTCGGGCAAGACGACGTTGTTCAATTCGATCGTCGGCTTTCACCCGATCGACGCCGGCTCGATCGCATTTGACGGACGGGAGATATCCGGGCTGCGTGTGCCGGCCATCGCGCGGCTCGGGCTGACGCGCACGTTTCAGCAGACCCGCATCTACGGCAGGATGACCTGCATGCAGAACATGCAGGTCAGCATTCCGCACGCCGATGAGACCGTTCCGGCGATGTTTGCGAAAGTCGCCCCGGAGGTGAACGAACAGGCGGAGCAATTGCTCGAATTCGTCGGCTTGTACGGCAAACGGCGCCTGCGTGCGGGCGACCTGTCGTTCGGGCAGCAGAAGCTGCTTGAGTTCGCGATGGCGCTGATCAATCGTCCGAGACTGCTGTTGCTCGACGAGCCGACCGCGGGCATCAACCCCACGCTGATCAACGGGCTCATCGATCGGCTCAAGCGCGCCCACGCCGAGCTCGGCATCACGTTGCTGGTGATCGAGCACAACATGCGAGTGATCATGAATCTCGCCCAGCATATCTACTGCCTCGCTCACGGCGAACTGCTTGCCGAAGGCGCGCCCGAGGCGATTCGCGGCGATCGCCGGGTCATCGACGCCTACCTGGGAGCGTACTGATGTCGCCGGCGGCCGGTCGCACGAGGAAAGGCGGAATTTCCGGCGACGGCATGGGAAGCTCGGATGAGGTCCTTTCTGTCGACGAGGCTGCCGGCGCGGCGGACGAGCTCGCCGGGACCGGGCCGAGTGTTGCGCGGCTGTCCGAGCTTGCGGGCGGCGACCTGATCGTCGCCATCGACGGCCTGGTGGCCGGCTACGGCAAGATGGAAGTGCTGCACGGATTCAACCTGCGCGTCGGCGCCGGCCAATCGCTGTGCCTGATCGGCCCGAACGGCGCCGGCAAGTCGACGGTGTTGCACTCGATCTTCGGATTCACGCGGATCATGGCTGGATCGATCGCGGTAGCCGGCCGCAACGTGACGCGGGTCGCTGCCAGCGAGAAACTCCGAACCGCCGGCGTCGCCTACATCCTGCAGAACAGCTCGGTGTTTCCCGACATGACGGTGGAGGAAAACCTGCTGCTCGGCGGCTTTCTGAAAGATCGCCCAGGGACGCGAGGCGCGCCGCCGACAGGATCTTCGACAAGTACGCGAGCCTTGCGGCCCGCCGCCGACAGCGCGCCGGCGTGCTCTCGGGCGGCGAGCGACGCCTGCTGGAAATATCGCGGGCGCTGGTCATGGATCCCGCGGTTCTCCTCGTCGACGAACCTTCGATCGGCCTCGAGCCGCGATTCATCGACATGGTGTTCGACATCCTGCGCGACCTGCAGCACGGCGAAGGCAAGACCATCGTCATGGTCGAGCAGAACGCCAAGAAGGGGCTGGAATTCGCCGACATCGGCTACGTCCTGGTGTCGGGCAGGCTCGCGCTCGCCGGGTCGGGCGCGGAAACGCTGGCCAATCCGGAGGTCGGGCGGCTGTTCCTGGGCGGTTAGATCGTCCTTTGGAGGACGGCAGCCACGCCTCGAGGCGCGATAGTTAGTGTCGACAATTTTTACTACTCAGCGACTGGTGTTTCATCGCCGCTTTGTAAACTATTGAAATAAAATGCGATTTCTTGCCGGTACGGTTGTTGCATACAGCTTGCGCACGTCGCGCTTGTGACGCACCGCGAAAGGCACGATGATCGCATCGGCCAGGATGTTCACTCAAGTGGCTCGGTCGCGATTTCCGGGGTCACGGCCCTGCTTGCCGACCCGTCGCACGTCCGACCCCATTCACGTCGTCGGGCAGATCCCCGAGCCGGCGACGATACTGCTGCTCGCGGTCGGACTGGGTCTGCTCTGGTGGGGCATGAAGCGAAGCCCTGACCCTCGACCGTCGCCGGCCGCTCAGCGGCCGACCATCGCCAGCACGTCGGCCTTGAGGAAGCGCTCGACGACCAGCATGAAGCCGATCGACGGGATCAGCAGCAGCAGCGCGGTGATCGACGCGATCTGGTAGTTGCCGCCCATGCTGGCGTTGAACATCAGCAGCGGCAGCGTCGTCACGTCGGGCACGCCGACGAAATACGTGCCGGTGAATTCGTCCAGCGATTCGAGGAACACGAAAATCGCGCTGGCGATCAGCCCGGGCGCCGCGATCGGCAGCGTGACGGTGCGAAAGCAGGTCCACGGCCGACGCGCCGAGGTTGCGCGCCGCCTCCTCGAGCGAGACGTCGACCGAGGCGAACGCCGCCGAGGCGATCCACACCGCCAGCACCAGTCCGTGCGAGGCGTGCACGAGCACGACGCCGAGGATCGTGCCGTTGAGGCCGATCTGGTAGAACACCTGCGCGATGTTGACGTAGACCGGCAGGTTGGGCACCGCCTGCGGCAGCAGGAACGCGAGCAGGATCGCGCTGCGCCAGGGCAGCCTCAGTCGCGCCAGCGCATAGCCGGCGGGAATCGCGACCGCGAGGCTCACGACGACCGTCAGCACGGCGATCCACACGCTGGTGCCGAGCGAAGCCAGCGCGTTGCCGCGCGGCTGGAACACGCGGTACCAGAACGTCAGCCCGTACTCGAGCGGCAGCTTGCTCGGGAAATACCAGCGCTCGGCGAATGCCCACAGCAACAGGTTGAGCAGCGGCCCGAAGATCGCGAACGCGAACAGCGCCAGCAGCACGGCGCGCAGCAGCGACCGCCTGCGATCGGAGCGAGCGCAGCGTCGGCGCGTTCACGCCGCCGCCTCGGCGCCTGCTCGCGGCGTGCCGCAGGTAGAACCACGCCCCGCCCGCGGCGAGCAGCAGCGAGAGCAGGCACAAGCGCGTTGGCGACCGCGATAGTCGGCGAAGGTATTGATCCGGTAGGCGACGTCGACGGTGACCATCGTCGGCGAATTCGGATTGATCATCAGCGGCACCGACAGCACCGAAAGCATCGTCACGAACGAAAGCACGAGGCCGACCAGCAGCGTGCCGCGCACCTGCGGCAGCACGATGTCGACCAGCACGCGCAGCCGCCGCGCGCCGAGGTTGCGCGCCGCCTCGATGTGCTGCGGCTCGAGCGACGCCATCGCGCCGGCCAGGAGCAGGGTCACGAACGGCGCCTGCTTCCAGACGAACGCGACGACGATGCCGCGCCAGTCGAGCAGGCTTTGCGCCGACAGCGGCTCGATCAGCCCGCTGCCGATCAGCACATGGTTCAGCATGCCGTTCTTGGCGAGGAAGGTCCGCATCACCTGCCCGGCGACGACGAACGGAATGAACAGCGGCCAGCGGTAGAGCCAGCGCAGCAGCGCGACCGCGCGCGGATTCTCGCCCAGCGTCAGGTAGCCGGCGATCGCGATCGACAGCGAGGCCGATCAGCACCGTCGACAAGCAGCACGATCGCCGAGCGTGAACAGCAGGTCGGTCGTGTAGAGGTCGAAGGCCTTGCTGAAATGCTCGAGGGTGAAGCCGCCGCCCTTGCCGCGAAAGGCGACGATCGCCGACATCGCCAGCGGCGCGATGAAGAACGCGCCGACGACCGGCGCAGCGCCGGGCGCGGCGAGGCAGCGAGCGCCCTCGTCGCAGCGATCAGGCAGGCCGGGTGCTCGCTCGCGGCGCAGAGCCGCGGGCCCTCTCGGCCGCAGCCCTGACACGCGTCTACTTCAGGACGACCCGCTCGTAGCCTTCGACGATGTCGTTGAAGTAAGGCGACAGCGGGAACGGCCGGCCGTACTTGGCCAGATCCTGCGGCGAGATGTCGGTGAAGAGCTTGTTCCACGCCGCCTGGTCGAGCTTCGCCTGCACGTACTGCGGATCGATGCCCGGATACCAGTTGAACTGCTTGACGATGCCGTCGGCCTGCACCTCGGGGCTTTCCGCGAGCTCGATGAACTTCTTGGCGAGCTGCGCGTGCGCCGCCTTCGGCGGGAATCACGTAGTACATCGGCTGGCCCGGCAGGCCCGGCGACGGCAGCGCGAGCTTCATCTTCGGGCTCATGCGCCCGTCGGCCTGCCAGGTGTAGAACATGTCGACCCAGACCGGGCCCATCGCGATCTCGCCGCGGTTCAGCATGTCCAGCGTGCCGGCGTTGCCGGGCGTCATCACGACGTACTGGTTGAAGTCCTTGAGGCCGGCCAGCGCCTTGTCGATCGCCGGCCTTCGCGCCGGCATCGAACGGGCCCTTTTCCAGCTTGTCGCCGATGCCGCTGTACGCCGACGACCCAGCCCATGACGAAGCCGACGCCCGACATGCCGCCCTTGACGCCGTTGTAGCCGAACTGCTTCGGGTTCTTCTTCACCCACTCGGTCAGCTCGGCGAACGATCTCGGCGGCGCCTTCACCAGCTCGGGGTTGTAGGCGAACGCGATCTGGCTGTGGAACATCGGCATCACGTAGCCGTCGACGTTCGCGCCCAGCGCGTTCTTGGCGGTGTCGCGCGAGACCAGCTTGCCGGCGCTGATGTCGTTGCGATACGGCATCAGCAGCTTCTCGTTGACCATCGTCGCCGACGCCGCGCTGGTGGATCACCGCGACGTCGACATCCCAGTCGGCGTTGCCCGCCTTCTGCTGCGCCGACAGCTTTTCGTAGATCTTCTGCGAGCCCGAATCGCCCGGGCCGGTGCCGACGGCGCGCACCTTGACGCCCGGGATTCGCCGCCTCGAACTTCGGCGCCAGGTAGTTGTTGACGTAGTCGACCATGTTCTGGTCGCCCGCGGTGACGACGTTCAGCGTGGTCTGCGCGAACGCCGCGCCGGCAAAGGCGAGCGCGGAAGCGAGAGCGAATCAGGCGAGATTTCATCGAATCCTCCTATGGCTGTGGTTCCAGCGGCGATTTCTCTGACGGATGCCGCTGCGCGGACGACGCATCCGCCTGCGGCCGCGGCACGCAGTCACTTGACGACAATACCGCAAATCCCGCGGCGCGACATCAGCGCCGTGCGGTGCTATGCCGCCGGACGCATGGCGCCGGCGGCCGCTCCCTTGTCCGGCGTCCGGCGGAAACAGCAGCAGCGCCTCGCGCGGAACGATGACGCAGGCCGGCGTCCCCTTCGGGCACGCGATCCGGCGCATGGACCCAGACGTCGCCGCCGGCGGTGCGCACGCGGTAGCGATAGCCCTGGCCGACGTACACCGCCTGCGCGATCGTGCCCGCCAGGACGAGGCTCGCCGTCGCGCCGGACGCTGCGCCAGGCGGTCACCAGCCGCGCCGCATCGCTGCGAAAATGCGCGCGCAGCGCGCCGGTCCTGGTCCGCGCGTGCCGATGCCGCGGTCAGGAGCACGCCGTCGTCGCGCTGCGCGACGTCGATCGCGTTGTCCGCGCCCATGAAGCCGGCGACGAACGCCGACGTCGGCCGATGGAAGATTTCCTCGGGCGCGCCCACCTGCACGATGCGGCCCGCGTCGATCACCGCGATCCGGTCGGACAAGGTCAGCGC
This sequence comes from uncultured beta proteobacterium, assembly GCA_963713125.1. GTDB lineage: Bacteria > Pseudomonadota > Gammaproteobacteria > Burkholderiales > Casimicrobiaceae > PALSA-1003. The sequence continues at coordinate 89,588 of CAVQKL010000009.1, forward strand.
CTCCTCCCGATCGTGCGTGACGTAGACCGCGGTGATGCCGATGCGCTGCTGCAAGCGCCCGCAGCTCGTGGCGCAGCTCCAGCCGCACCTTGTAATCGAGGTTCGACATCGGCTCGTCGAGCAGCAGCAGGTGCGGATCGATCGCCAGCGCGCGGCCGAGCGCGACGCGCTGGCGCTGGCCGCCGGAAAGCTGCGTCACCGGCCGCGGCCCGAAGCCGTCGAGCTGCAGCAGCTTCAGCATGTCGGCCACGCGGGCGGCGATCGCGGTCTTCGTCCAGCCGCGCATGCGCAAGCCGTAGGCGATGTTGTCGGCGACGCTCATGTGCGGCCACAGCGCATAAGACTGGAACATCATCGCCGTCTCGCGCGCCTCGGGCGGCAGCCGCGTGATGTCCTTGCCGCCGACCCGGATCGTGCCCGAATCCGGCGTCACGAATCCGGCGATCGAGCGCAGCAGCGTCGTCTTGCCGCAGCCCGAGCTGCCCAGCAGCGCGATCATCTCGCCGCGCTCGACGCCCGAGGCTGACGCGATCGAGGACGCGCGTCGCGCCGTACGAGACGGTCAGCGCTTCGATCGAGAGGTACGACGCGTTGGCGTTCAAGCGCGTCGCGATCACGCAGCATCAGGGCAGGCGGGCGCTTGAAAATCGTGGCCGGATGCGTCGGCGATTGTGGCGCAATTGCCGATGCGTTACAAGTTGCCGCGACGTCACTGCTGGAACGGGAGTTGCATCGCGATGGGCGCGGTGCCGGCGTCGCGCGTCGCCACACCCCGTGGAGCGACGCCCGGCTGGTGCGATGCGCGGCGCAGGACGGCGGACCGGCGGCGCAAAGCGCCGCGCCGTGTCCGCATCCGGCTCGACGCTGCAATCGGAACGAAACGGTCATGAGCGGACGCGCAGAACAGGCGTTCGCGCGTATGCTATGCTGGGCCGGCTGGCGACCGGGCCGGCAGTGGCGCGGTGCGCGCGCCGATCACGGGGGATGGGCAAAGCATGATGGGGATGAGCATGTTGGGCAGGATGTGGATCTTGACTGGCGGCCTTTGCGCTCGTGGCACCGTGCGCCGCGGCTGCGGACTTCGTGTTCTCGATCACCGAGGGCGTCACCTACTATCAGACCAACCGGGAAATCCAGGCGCGATTCCAGCCGCTGGCCGATCTGCTGGCGAAGGCGCTCAAGCGGCCGGTCCGCATGGTCGTCGTCAGTCCCTACAAGGAACTGCGCGAAGGACTCGCCACGCCAGGAATACGACTTGTCGTTCATCCATCCGGCGCACGTCTCGCTCGCCGCGATCAAGTCGGGGCAGTACCATTCGGTCGCGTGGACCACCGGCTATACCGACTATTCGGTATATCTGCTGATCAACAAGGATCAGCCGTACACCAAATTCGACGACCTCAAGGGCCACACGGTCGTCAGTCCCGACCCGGATTCGATCACCGCGGCGATGCTGCGGGCGATGCTGCGCGACCAGAAGCTGGGGCCCGACCGACATCAAGGTGATCACCACGCGCTACCAGGACGCGGTGCCGTTCTACGTCGAGTACGGATTTGCGCAAGCGGGCGCGACCGCGGCCAAGTCGGTGGCCAAGTCGTGGACCTCCAAAGGCGGCAAGATCCTGCTGACGTCGCGCCCGACGCCGATCAAGCAGTTCATCGCCTCGTCGAAGCTGTCCGCCGACGACGACGAAAAGGTGCGCACGGTGCTGACCACGCTGGCGCAGAGCGACGCCGGCAAGCATGCGCTCACCACGCTCGGCTACCAGGGATTCGTGGCGCCGAATCGCGACGAGGAGCTGAAGGCGATCGCCTGGCTGGGCTTGTGAGGCGACGGCGCGCCCTCCGGGCGCGCCCGATGCGCCGCGGCATCGCACTCGCCGATGCCGCGCCGCTGACGATGCCTGCCGCGCGCGCCAGGCCGCCCTGCGCCGTCCGGTCGTCTCCCAGCGCACGGACGCGGCGCATTCGCCACCCGGACGATCCGCAAGGGCGCCCGCATCATCGAATATCGCGGCTCCCGCTCGAGTTGGGACGTGGCCTGCGAGCGGCCGCCGAGCGATCCGTCCGATCCGTATCACACGCTGCTGTTCGAGCTTTCCGATGGACGGGTGATCGACGCGGGTCGGCGCGGCAACGCCGCGCGCTGGATCAACCACGGCTGCGACCCGAATTGCGAGGCGATCGAATACGATGACGGTCGCGTGTTCATCCATGCCAGACGAACGATCCGTCCCGGCGAGGAGCTGACCTACGATTATCGACTCACCTTCGTCGGCCCGATAAGCCGCCGCGCGCACGCGGCCCTGGCCTGCCGTTGCGGCGCGAAACGATGCCGCGGCACGCTGCTGCTGCAAGTGCCGGTGCGGAAAAAGCCGGGAGCCCGACGGCGCTGATAGCGACGGGCGGCAGCGGCGCGCCCCGCCGCGATATCGGCCGGCGCTCAGTGCTTGGCCAGTTCCAGCTTGCCGATCTGGTTGCGGTGCACTTCGTCGGGCCCGTCGGCGAGGCGCAGGGTTCGCGCGTGCGCATACGCCTGCGCGAGGCCGAAATCGTCGCACACGCCCGCGGCGCCATGCGCCTGGATTGCCCAGTCGAGGACCGTGCAGGCCATCGCCGGCGCCGCGACCTTGATCATCGCGATTTCGGCCCTCGCGGCCTTGTTGCCCACCGTGTCCATCATGTAAGCGGCCTTGAGCGTCAGCAGGCGCGCCTGGTCGATCATGATGCGCGATTCGGCGAGGCGTCTCCAGGGTCACCGTCCGTTCGGCCACCGGCTTGCCGAAGGTCGATCCGCGACTTGACCCGGACGCACATCTTTTCCAGCCCGCGCTCGGCCAGTCCGATCAGCCGCATGCAGTGATGGATGCGGCCCGGGCCCAGGCGTCCCTGCGCGATCTCGAATCCGCGGCCCTCGCCGAGCAGCGATGTTGGCGACGCGGCACGCGCACGTTCTCGAAGTCGATTTCCATGTGGCCGTGCGGCGCGTCGTCGTAGCCGAATACCGGAAGATGCCGCAGGATCTTCACGCCGGGCGTGTCGCGCGGCACCAGTAGCATCGACTGCTGCGCGTGCCGCGGCGCCTGTCGGGTCGCTCTTGCCCATGACGATGAAAAAGCTGCAGCGCGGATCGCCCGCGCCGGACGACCACCACTTGCGGCCGTTGACCACGTAATGCTCGCCGTCGCGCACGATCGAGCATGCGGATGTTGGTCGCGTCCGACGAGGCGACGTCGGGCTCGGTCATGCAGAACGCCGAGCGGATGCGTTCCCGCCAGCAGCGGCTCGAGCCATTGCGCTTTCTGCTCGGCGGTGCCGTAGCGCTCGAGCACTTCCATGTTGCCGGTGTCCGGCGCCGAGCAGTTGAAGACTTCGGGCGCCCAGAGCACGCGGCCCATGATCTCGCACAGCGGCGCGTACTCGATATTGCTCAGGCCCGCGCCGCGCTCCGACGCCGGCAGGAAGAGATTCCACAGCCCGGCGGACTTCGCCGCCGACTTGAGCTCCTCGACCAGCCGCGTCGGCTGCCAGCGATCGCCGGCGGCAACTTCCTGCTGGTATCGCTGCTCGTTCGGATAGACGAAGTCGTCCATGAAGGCCTTGAGGCGGCCCCGCAATTGCACGACCGTGGGCGAATAGTCGAAATCCATCACCATCCTTTCGCTGTTCTTGCGCCCGCTGCGGTCAGCTACGCGCCGCGCTTTGCGCGCGCGGCCTCTGCTCGACCTGTTTCCATCCGAGCTCCGCCAGCGGCCGCGCTCGTCTGCCGGCCTCCAGCGCCTGCGCGCTGGCCGCGTTGCCTGCCAGGGCGCGCGCCAGTACGCCCTGCAGTATGCCCGCCATGCGGAACAAGTTGTAGGCCAGGTAGAAGTCCCAGTCGTGCGGCATGCGGCTGCACGACCGTCGCGATTGCCGCGCAGGTACATCGCGACGTATTCGTCCTCGGCCGGAATGCCGAGTGCGGCGAAATCGCAGCCGCGCAGGCCGCGGAATTCGTCCGGCGCGAGCCGCCAGGCCATCAGGTGATAGGCGAGGTCCGCGAGCGGATCGCCCAGCGTCGACAGCTCCCAGTCGAGCACCGCCAGCACCCTCGGCTCGGCCGGATCGAAGATCATGTTGTCGAGACGGAAGTCGCCGTGCACGAGCGCGATGCGATCGCCCGGCGGGATGTGCCGCGGCAGCCATTCGATCAGCCGGTCCATCGCGTCGATGTGCTCGGTCGCCGACGCCCGGTACTGGCGGCTCCAGCGGTCGATCTGCCGCGCGAGGTAATTGCCGGGCCGGCCGTAGTCGCCGAGCCCGATCGCGGCGAAGTCGACGCGATGCAACGCCGCGATGACGCGATTCATCTCCGCGAAAATCGCGCGGCGCTGCGCCGGCGTCATTCCCGGCAGCAGCGGATCCCAGAAGATCCGGCCGTCGACGAAGTCCATGAGGTAGAACGGCGTGCCGATCACCGTCTCGTCCAGGCACAGGCAATGCGTGCGCGCGACCGGGACGTCGCTGCCGGCGAGCGCGCGGATCACCCGGTACTCGCGATCGACGCGTGCGCGGACGGGAAGCAGCTTGCCCGGCGGCTTGCGGCGCAGCACATACGACCGTCCGCCGGCGGTGAGCTTGTAAGTCGGATTCGATTGCCCGCCCTTGAACTGCTCGACTTCGAGCGGGCCGGCGAAATCCGGCGACGTTGGCGGTCGAGGATAGCGCTCGAGCGCGGCGACGTCGAAGCGGAGCGCGTCGGCGACCGGACGCGTACCTGCGAACTGGCTGTAGTCGTTCATGCTGCCGAAAGATCATCGCCGCGCACGGCACTCAGACGGCGGTGACGCCGCCGTCGACCGCGACGATCTGGCCGGTGATGAAGGCGCCCGCCTCCGAGGCAAGCAGCACGGTCAGATCCCTTCAGGTCCTCCGGGCCGCCGACCCGCTTCAGCGGCGCCTTGGCCGCCACCGCCTCGCCCATCATCTCGAGCATGCCCTTGGTCATCTTGGTCGGAAAAAAACCGGGCGCGATCGCGTTGACATTGATGTTGTACTGCGCCCATTCGGCGGCGAGCGAGCGCGTGAAATTGACCACGCCGCCCTTGGTCGTGTTGTACGCCAGCGTTGCCGGCCGGCCCGGGTCGCCGCCGCCGACCAGTCCGAGGATCGATGCGATGTTGATGATCTTGCCCTGCCGGCGCGGCAGCATCGAGCGGCGGCCGACTTCCTGGCACATGACGAACATCGCGGTCAGATTGAGATCGACGACCTTGCTGCCAGGCCTCGAGCGGATGGTCGATCGTCGCCGCGCCCCAGGTCGTGCCGGCGTTGTTGATCAGCATGTCGATCGGTCCGAGCCGGCGATCGCGCGTTCGACCGCGGGCCCGATCGCCTCGGGCTTGGACAGGTCGGCAGACCAGCGTCATGACATCGGCGCCGAATTGCGCGCTGAGCTGCGCCGCGGCCAGCGTCGAGCTCGTCGCCCTTGCGCGCGATCAGGGCGAGGCGCGCGCCCATTTCCGCGAGCGCCTCGGCCATCTGCAGTCCCAGGCCGCGCGAACCGCCGGTGACCAAGCGCCGTCTTCCCGGTCAGATCGAACCGTTGTTTGACGCTCATGACGCTTCCGTTGCAATGAGGGATCGATGCGCCTCCGCCCGGCGCGGTGCCACGATGCGTCCGACGCGGGCCGGGGTTGCCGCTGAGTGCACCCGCAGTGTCTGGTGAAAGATCCCGGGGCGTCAACTCGATGGCTTCGATGGCTTCGACTTGATCCGGGCCATCGAGCGGCGTATGTTGTTGTCATTGCCGCGGCGGCGTACGCGTACGCCGACCGTGTCATCGTGTCGATAGACTTGCTACGACAGGAGGCACTTCCATGAACAGAGCCATTTCAGGGCTCGCCCTCGCGATGATGGCGCTTGGCGGAATCGTTGCGGCCTCCGCCGGCGACCTCAAGAGCGATGTCAAGGTCGAGATCCAGAGCACCAGCTTGAATTCGGCCATGGAGCCGGGAATGTACGTCTGCGCGGAGGGTCACCTCCACATCAAAGGCACCGTGCAGAACCTCGCCGGTGTGCCCGTCGGGCCGGTCAAGGTCGCCGGGAAGGTATTTGACGGCAATGGAAAGGTACTTGGCAGCGCTACGGCCTCGACGAAGCAGCCGGTGCTGAACCCCGACGACAAGGCCGACGTCAATCTGGAATTCCTGACGGTCACCGGGCCGTTGATCAAGCAGGTCAAGAAGCAGGAGCTCGAGGTGGTCGCGGTCGGTTCAAGGCCGTAGGCTGCGCCGGGGAAGCCTGCGTCGGCAGGCAGAATGGCCGCTGGTTCTTGTAACCGCGCGTCGGCTCTGTCGCGTCTCGGCCATTCGCGCCCGTGCGGAGCGGCTACCGGCGCGGAACAACGTTTTCTGCCTCCAGCACGCGCGCGGCCAGACCGACACTCGGTAGTCGCGTGCCGCCGGTGCGCCCGGTTCAGGCAAGCTCGAACAGTCCGGCGGCGCCCATGCCGCCGCCGATGCACATCGTCACGACGACGATATTTCACGCCGCGCCGCTTGCCCTCGATCAGCGCGTGACCGGTGAGCCGCGTGCCCGACACGCCGTACGGATGCCCGACGGCGATCGCGCCGCCGTCGACATTGAGCCGATCGTCGGGAATGCCCAGCTTGTCGCGGCAGTAGATGACCTGCACCGCGAACGCCTCGTTCAGCTCCCACAGGCCGATGTCGTCGATCTTCATGCCGGTGCGCGCGAGCAGCTTCGGCACGGCGAAGACCGGTCCGATGCCCATTTCGTCGGGCTCGCAGCCGGCGACGGCGAAGCCGCGGAATACGCCCAGCGGCTCGAGGCCGCGACTGGCGGCGAGCTTGTCGCTCATGACCACGCAGGCGGCCGCGCCGTCGGAGAACTGGCTGGCGTTGCCGGCGGCGATGACGCCGCCCGGCAGCGCGGGCTTGATCCGCGCCACCGCTTCGTAGGTCGTGTCGGCGCGGATGCCCTCGTCGGACGGCAAGCGTCGTCTCGCGCGTGAACAGCCGGTTGGACTCCTTGTCGGCGACGCCCATCGTCACCGTCAGCGGCACGATTTCGTCGTCGAACCGGTGCGCCGCCGCGGCAGCGGCCGCCCGCTGCTGGCTTTGCACGCCGTACTCGTCCTGCTTCTCGCGCGAGATGCCGTAGCGCCTGCGCGACGTTCTCGGCCGTCTCCAGCATCGGCCAGTAGACGGCGGGCTTGTGCTCGGCGAGCCAGGCCTCGCGCAGCATGTGCTTGTTCATTTCGTTCTGCACGCAGGAGATCGATTCGACGCCGCCGGCGACGAAGATATCGGCTTCGCCGGCGATGATGCGCTGCGCCGCCAGCGCGATCGTCTGCAGGCCCGACGAGCAGAAGCGGTTGACCGTCGCGCCCGGGCACGGTGACCGGGCAACCGGCGCGGATCGCGATCTGGCGCGCGATGTTGTAGCCGGTCGCGCCTTCGGGAAACGCGCATCCGATCAGGACGTCGTCGACCTCGCCCGGCGCGAGCCCCGCGCGCTCGATCGCGTGCCGCACGACATGGCCACCCATCGTCGCGCCATGCGTCATGTTGAGCGCGCCGCGCCAGGATTTCGCGAGCCCGGTGCGCGCGTAGGATACGACGACTGCGTCGGTCATGACGGCATGCCTCGTCAGCTATTGAACGTCTTGCCCTCGGCGCCAAGCCGGGCCAGCAGCGGCGCCGGCTGCCAGAACGCCGGGTCGCCGCGGCCCGTGGCGGCAAACCGATGCATCGCGCGGATCACGTTGAACAGGCCGACCGTGTCGGCGTAGTGCATCGGACCGCCGCGATACGAGCGGAAAGCCGTAGCCGGTCAGATAGACGACGTCGATGTCGGACGCGCGCGACGCGATGCCATCTTCCAGTATGCGCGCACCTTCGTTGACCAGCGCGTAGATGCAGCGCTCGACGATCTCCTGGTCGCCGATCTTGCGCGGCGTCATGCCATGCTCGGCGCGGTAACTCGCGATCAATGCGTCGACCGCCGGATCGGGCAAGCGCATCGCGGCGGCCCGGCTTCGTAGCGGTACCAGCCCAGGCCGGTCTTCTGGCCGAAGCGGCCGAGCTCGCACAGCCGATCGGCGATGCGCGAATAGACGATCTCCGGCTTCTCGACATAGCGGCGCTTGCGGATGTACCAGCCGACATCGTTGCCGGCGAGGTCGCTCATGCGGAACGGCCCCATCGCCATGCCGAATCTTCTCCAGCGCGCGGTCGACCTGCCGCGGCGATGCGCCTTCTTCGAGCAGAAAAAGCGCCTGGCGCAGATACTGCTCGATCATGCGGTTGCCGATGAAGCCGTCGCAGACGCCCGAGACGACCGCGGTCTTGCGCATCCTCTTGGCGACCTGTCATCACGGTGACCAGCACGTCGCTCGCGGTCTTCGCGCCGCGCACGACTTCGAGCAGCTTCATCACGTTGGCCGGACTGAAAAAATGCATGCCGACGACGTTCTGCGGCCGCGCGGTGAAGCGCGGCGATCTTGTTCAGATCCAGGGTCGACGTATTGCTGGCGAGGATCGCAGCCGGGCTTCGCGACCGCATCGAGCCGCTCGAACACCGCGCTTCTTGACTGCCAGGTCCTCGAACACCGCCTCGATGACCAGATCGGCGCCGGCAAGATCATCGTACGCCAGCGTCGGCTTGAGCATGCCGATCTCTGCGCTCGACCTCGCCGGCGGTCAAGCCGGCCTTTCGCGACCGCCTTGTCGTAATGCTTGCGGATAGTCTGCGACGCCCTTGTCGAGCGCTTCCTGCTTGGTCTCGAGCAAGGTGACCGGAATGCCGGCGTCGAGCAGGCAAATCGCAATGCCGCCGCCCATCGTTCCGGCCCCGATCACCGCCGCCGCGTTGATCGCGCGCGGTGGCGTGCCCGGCGGCAACATCGGGAATCTTGGCCGCGGCGCGCTCGGCGAAGAAAGCGTGCCGCAGCGCGCGCGATTCCGGCGTCTGCGCGAGCTGGACGAACAGCTCCCGCTCGTAGCCGCAGGCCTTCGTCGAACGGCATGGCGACCGCGGCCGCGACCGCATCGATGCATTTGAGCGGCGCCGGGAAGCCGCGGCGTCAGTGGCGCCGACCGTATTGCGCGCGAACTGGAACAAACGCATCGGCATTCGGATAGTCGATGACGATGTCGCGCACGCGTGGCAACGGGCGCCGTGCGGCGGCGGCGCTCGCGGCGAACGCCAAGCGCGCCCTGCAGCAGATCGCCGTCGACGATCGCATCGAACAAGCGCGGTGCCGCGGAAGCGCTCGCAGGGCACGGTGGCGCCGGAGACGATCATGTTCAGCGCCGCCTCGACCCCGATCGCCCGCGGCAGGCGTTGCGTGCCGCCGGCACCAGGCAGCAGTCCCAGCTTGACCTCCGGCAGCGCGATCTGCGCGCTGGACGCGGCGACGCGGAAATGGCAGCCGAGCGCGAGCTCCAGTCCGCCGCCCATGCAGGCTGCCGCCGATCGCGGCGATGACCGGCTTGGCGCTGGCCTCGACGATGGCGATGACGGTGGGCAGCGTCGGCTCGGCCCGCGCCTGCGGCGTGTTGAATTCGCGGATGTCGGCGCCGCCGGAGAAGAGGCCGCCGGCGCCGGTCAGCACGATCGCGCTGACGACAGGATCGGCTTGCGCGCGATCGATGCCGTCGACGATGGCGGTGCGCAACGCGATGATTCATGCCGTTGACCGGCGGATTGTCGAGCGTGATCACCGCCACCGCGCCGTGCAGCGCGTAGCCGGTACTCATCGCACTCCCCTCCGCCCGATGGCAAACCCTCCCGGGCGATGCTACCGGCCCGGCGCGACGGTTCACAAGCAACCGTCAAATACCCGACCGAGCACGGGCGCGCCCTGGGCGCGGCTCTCTAGACCACGATCATCGCGACAGCGGCCGCTGCCATCGTCGCCGTCGCCAGCCAGCCGAGCGTCTTGAGCCAGCCGCGCACCGCAAACTCGCCGAGCACGCGGCGGTCCGCCGCGAGCAGCATCATCACGCCCATGATCGGCACCGCAGTGACGCCATTGATCACCGCTGCCCAGAACAGTGCGTGGATAGGATCGATGCCGGTAAGATCGAGCACAACGCCGCCGGCAGTCGCCAATGCGACGATCGCGTAGAACCCGCGCGCCTCGTGCAGCTTCAGGTCGAGCCCGTGCCTCCAGCGGAAGGTCTCGGCAACAGCGTACGCCGCGGACCCCGCAAGCACCGGCACCGCGAGCATGCCCGTGCCGACGATGCCTAGGCTGAACAGGAAGAATGCGAACGGTCCGGCCAGCGGCCGCAGCGCTTCGGCCGCCTGCGCCGACGTCTCGATGTGCGTGATGCCGGCCGGATGCAGCGTGGCCGCCGCGCTGACGATGATCGCCAGCGCGATCAGGTTCGAGAAAGCCATGCCAGCCAGCGTATCGAATTCGGATCCGCCGCAGATGGCGCCGTGTCGAGGCCACGCTGGTGTGCGCGCCGGCACGCTTCGCGGACCCGGCGCCATCCTCGACTTCCTGCGCCGCCTGCCAGAAAAACAGATAGGGGCTGATCGTCGTGCCGAAAATCGCGACGACCAGCGTCACCGCGGCGGCGGACGAAGCTCAGATGCGGCACGGCGATCCCCGCGACCACTTCGCCCCACGGCACGTCGACGGCAACACGACGCCGACATAGGCAAACAGCGCGAGCGTCAGCCATTTGAGGTAGCGCACATATTTGCGGTACGACATGAAGACCTCGAGACCAAGGCAGACGGCGCCGAAGGCGATCGCATACAGCTCCGTGGTGCCGCCAGCGACCAGATGCACGCTCTCCGCCATCGCCGCGATGTCGGCGGCGACATTGATCGTGTTGGCGACGAAGAGCAGTCGCGACGACGCGCGTACAGCACCGGCGCCGGATAGGTGGCGGCGGATGTTGCTGGCGAGCCCGTGGCCGGTGACGCGGCCGATGCGCGCGCTGATCATCTGGATGCCGACCATCAGCGGCAACGTAAGCACCACCGTCCAGCCGAGCGCGAACCCGAATTGCGCGCCCGCCTGCGAGTAGGTCGCGATGCCGCTCGGATCATCGTCCGCGGCGCCGGTGATGACGCCGGGGCCGAGCTCGCGCAGCCAGCGGCGCGGCGTGATGTTCATCTGTCGTTGTCGCTTGGCGTATGTTGCTCGCGACGGGCCGGCATCGCCGACCCGGCGCCAGGCGACGCGGCAAGACGCAAGCCGCGCCTGGCTGTAGGAGCGCGTCCTAGCCGCGATACCGGCGATAGCGGAAAAAAATCAGACAAACACCGACAGCGAGCCATTGTTGTTTGTGTAACGTTTGCGCTGTTGCCAGGCTGACAGGGAGATGACATGAAATCGGTTCTCGACCCGACATTCCGCTACACGCCGAGCATCCATACCGATCTGCGCAAGACGTTTGCGCGGCTGAAGCGCGAAGCTCGCGCCAAGCAGCGCAGCGAGATGAGCCGCGGCCGCCGGCGAACAATATCGCGATGCTGTTCACCGAGCAAAAGCTGGCGCACAAATAGATCTCGACCGCCGCCGCCAGAGTACGCGGGCAGCACTGCTGCCCGTTGCCGGGCGGCGTAGCCCATCCCAGCAAGAAGAGGCGCCTGACCGGTACACTCGCAAACCGGAACCGAGCGCATGACGCCAGAGGTTTTTCGCGTCCAGGTGCCATCGGCACACAGCGTCGGGCCGCGTCTTACGTGGCCGCGCCGCGCTCCGGCACCCTGTCCGGCGGACCGCTGCGCCGCGCAGCGAGCCGAGGCGGCGGGCATAGACGGCGGTGAATTCCGCGCCGAGCAGGAAGACCTGCGCCGAGTAGTAGAACCACAGCAGCAGGATGATCAAGGCGCCCGCAGCGCCGTGCATCGACGCGTTCGCGGTATGCGTCGAGGTAGACGCCGATCAGCAGCCTGCCGACGCTGAACAGCAGCGTTGTCACCAGCGCGCCGGCAAGACGTCGCTCCACGCCAGATGGACATTGGGCAGCCACTTGAACAGCAGCGCGAAGCCAAGCGTGAGCACGATGCCCCAGCCAGCGAATTGGGCCGCGTCAGCACCACCGGCGATCCTGGCAGAACCGCGATCGCCGTGCGCCGCGAGCGCGGAAAGCGCGGTGCTGACAACCAGCGAGGCGAGGAACAGAAAGCCGATGCAGAGATCCAGGCGAACGACAGCAGCCGCGACCACACCGCGGCGACCACGCCGCTTGAGCGGCGAGGCGGCGCGCGCCAGATCATGTCGAGGTCGTACTGCAGCTCGGTCAGCACCGTCGTCGCGCCGACGATCAGCGTCGCCAGGCCGACCGCACCGGCGAGCCATCCGCTGCGCGGCGTGCGGCGCCGCGTGCAGCATGAATTCGACGCCTTGCGCCGCGCGCGGCCCAAGCAGCGCAGCCGCCTGGTCCGCAATCGCGCGCGCCGCGACGTCCGAATCGACCCAGAGCCCGGCGACCGCGATCGCGATCAGCAGCAGCGGCGCCAGCGAAAACGCCGTGTAGTATGCGAGCGCCGCACCGAGGCTCGACGCACGATGGTCGATCCAGCCAGAGACGGTTTCGCGCACCACGCGACGCAATCGTGGTCCCGCGTGCCCGCATACGGCGCGCGCGTGGCGGCAACGGCCATGCCGGAATCGGCGCGGACAATCGCGGAGGGCGCGACGTGTTCCGCTCATCGCGGCTTGGGCTCGGGCGGAGCGGCTGCCGATAGCGTCACGGTTGCGGCTGACCGCGGTGTTTCACGTCCGTCGTGCTCGCTCGCCTGGAAGCTTAGCAGCAGCGATTTTCGAGTCGGTCGACAACAATGCCGCGCGCGAGTCGCATAAGGTCATGCATCCCGCCATTGGCATGGGCCTTGCGTCGCATCGCGGTAAGCTGCGCGCAGCCGGTCATCGCGCGGTAATGCCGCTTTGCGACGCGCAGAAGCGGCATACGGGCGTCGGCGAAAAGAGCCGATCGCAGCAAATAAGACACGCCGGCTTGTAAAATTTGCAATCCTGCACGCCCACCCGTCTGCCACACCCGAATGATCCGCCCTGCCGATCCGACCGGCAAAGCCCCGCGACGCACGGGCGCGGCGGCGCTCGGCCTCGCAAGCCTCTTCGCTGTCCGATTTCGACGTCTTCCTGTTCCGGCAGGGCACGCACACCCGTCTTTACGAGCGTCTCGGCGCCCACCTCTCGAAGGACGACGAGCACGGCGCGCGCTTTGCCGTCTGGGCGCCCAACGCCCGGCGCGTCGCCGTCATCGGCGATTTCAACGGCTGGCGCGCCGACGCCGAGCCTGCTGGCGCCGCGCGCCGACGGTTCCGGCATCTGGGAAGGCTTCGATCGCCGCCGCGCGCGCCGGCGCCAACTACAAGTACCGGATCGTCGACCGCGAACGGCGAGACGGTCGACAAGAGCGATCCGTTCGCCTTCTATTGCGAAGTGCCGCCGCGCACCGCCTCGCGCGTCTGGTCGCTCGACTACGACTGGGGCGACGGCGACATGGATGCGCCGGCCGATCGGCGGCGAACGCGCTCGACGCGCCGATGTCGATCTACGAACTGCATCTGGGCTCGTGGCGCCGATTCGGCGAGGACCCGGCGCGCCTGCCCGGCTACGGGGAGATCGCCGAGGAGCTCGCCCGCTACGTGCTCGACATGGGCTTCACGCACGTCGAGCTGATGCCGGTCTGCGAGCATCCGTTCTACGGCTCGTGGGGCTACCAGACGACCGGCTATTTCGCCCCGACGTCGCGCTACGGCACGCCGCAGGACTTCATGCGCCTCGTCGATCACCTGCATCAGAACGGCATCGGCGTGATCCTCGACTGGGTGCCTTCGCACTTTCCCAACGACGCGCACGGCCTGTGCGCAGTTCGACGGCAGCCATCTCTACGAGCATGCCGATCCGCGTCAGGGCTTCCATCCCGAATGGAAAAGCCAGATCTTCAACTACGGCCGGCACGAGGTCCGCGCGTTTCCTGATCAGCAGCGCGTTGTTCTGGCTCGACCGCTACCACGTCGACGGCCTGCGCGTCGACGGCGTGGCTTCGATGCTCTACCTCGACTATGCCCGCGCGGCCGGCGAATGGATTCCCAACGAACACGGCGGCCGCGAGAATCTCGCGGCGGTGAAGTTTCTGCGGGATCTGAACCAGGCGGTGTACCGCGACTTTCCCGATGCGCAGACCTTCGCCGAGGAATCGACCGCATGGCCGGCGGTGTCGCGCCCGGTCTACGTCGGCGGCCTGGGCTTCGGGCTGAAATGGAACATGGGGTGGATGCACGACACGCTGGCCTACGTCGCGCACCGATCCGCTGTTCCGCCGCTATCACCATCACCAGCTGACGTTCAGCCTCTGGTACGCGTTCAACGAGAACTTCGTCCTGCCGCTGTCGCACGACGAGGTCGTGCACGGCAAGGGCTCGCTGCTCGGCAAGATGCCCGGCGACGACTGGCAGCGATTCGCGAACCTGCGCTGCCTGTTCGGCTACATGTGGGCGCATCCCGGCAAGAAGCTGCTGTTCATGGGCGGCGAGTTCGGCCAGCGCCGCGAATGGCAGCACGATGCCGCGCTCGAATGGTTCGTGCTGCAGCACGCCGGAGCACCGCGGCGTTCGCGACCTGGGTGCGCGACCTCAATCGCTACTACCGCGCGGCGCCGGCGCTGCATCAGCGCGACTTCGATCCCGCCGGTTTCGCCTGGATCGACGCCGACGACGCGCAGAACAGCGTCGTCAGCTTTCTGCGCTTTCCCGTCCGGCGACGGCCGCACGGTGCTGGTCGTCTGCAACTTCACGCCGGTGCCGCGTCACAACTACGTGCTCGGCGTGCCCGCCGGCGGGTTCTGGCGCGAGGTGCTGAACAGCGATGCGGCCGTCTACGGCGGCAGCGGCATGGGCAATTTCGGCGGCGTGCAGGCTGCGCCGCTGCCCTCGCACGGCCGGTCCTACTCCCTGACGCTGTCGCTGCCGCCGCTGGCCACGGTCGTGCTGGAGCAGCGCGCCGTGACCGCGGCCGCGCCGCCGACGGCCGCCGCCGCGTCGTCATCGAGAACGTGTCGCCGTGCGTCGATCGACGGGCGCTTCGCGGCCAAGCGCTGCGCCGGCGACCTCGTCGAGGTCGAGGCCGACATCTTCGCCGACGGCCACGATCGGCTGCGCGCCGTGCTGCTGGCGCGCAAGCGCGGCGCCGCCGCATGGATCGAATTCGAGATGACGGCGCTCGGTCAACGACCGCTGGCGCGGGGCGTTCTCCCGTTCCGGACATCGGCAGCTACGAATACACGATCATCGCCTGGGTCGACCGCTTCGCGTCGTGGCGCCACGACCTGCAACGCTGGGTCGCACCCGAGGACATCGCCCTCGCGCTGCAGGGCGGCGCCGGGCCTGATCGCGGCACTCGCGCGCCGCGCGCGCGGCGCCGACGCGAAGGCGCTGCGCGAATGGGCGCGTGTCATCGGCGGCGCCGATCCGCTCGATGCGAGGCGCGCCGCCGCGCTCGACGCCGCGCTGGCGGAAATCGCCGCGCGCCATGCCGATCGCAGCCTGGCGACGACGCTCGAGCCGGCGCTGCAGCCTGACCGTCGATCCGCCGCGGGCGCGGTTCAGCAGCTGGTACGAGATGTTTCCGCGCTCCGCCGGCGACGGCCGTGCGTCCGCGACCTTCGCCGATTGCGAAGCGCGGCTCCCGTACATCGCCGCCATGGGATTCGACGTGCTCTATTTTCCGCCGATCCATCCGATCGGACTGACGCGGCGCAAGGGCAAGAACAACGCGCTGGTCGCGTCGCTCGACGATTGCGGGAGCCCATGGGCGATCGGCAGCTCCGACGGCGGCCATACGGCCGTGCACCCCGAGCTCGGCACGATCGAGGACTTCCGGCAGTTGCTCGCTGCCGCGCGCGCCGCCGGCATCGACATCGCCCTCGACATCGCGCTGCAGTGCTCGCCGGACCATCCTTACATCAGCGGCGCATCCGGAGTGGTTCCGGCAGCGGCCCGACGGCACCTTGCAGTTCGCCGAGAATCCGCCGAAGAAATACGAGGACATCTATCCGTTCGATTTCGAGAACGAGGACTGGCGCGGCTTGTGGCGCGAGGTCAAGGCGATATTCGACTACTGGATCGCAGAGGGCGTGCGCATCTTCCGGGTCGACAATCCGCACACCAAGCCGTTCGCGCTGTGGGAGTGGCTGATCGGGGAGATCAAGCAGCGCGCATCCGGACGTGATCTTCCTGGCCGAAGCGTTCACCCGGCCGAAGATCATGCACCGGCTGGCGAAGCTCGGCTTCACCCAGTCGTATACCTACTTCACCTGGCGCAACAGCAAGGCGGAGCTCACGGCTTACTTCACCGAGCTCGCGCAAGCGGACTCGCGCGACTATTTCCGGCCCAACGCGTGGCCCAACACGCCGGACATCCTGCCGGAGCCGCTGCAGATCGGCGGCCGGCCCGCGTTCATGGCGCGCGCCGTGCTGGCCGCCACGCTCGCCGCCAACTACGGCGTCTACGGGCCGGCATTCGAGTTGCAGGAGCACATGCCGCGCGAGCCGGGCAGCGAGGAGTATCTCGATTCGGAGAAGTATCAGCTCGGCAATGGGACCTCGGGCGCGCCGACAGCCTGGCGCCGTTCCTGGCGCGCCTCAATCGCATCCGCCGCGAGCAGCCGGCGCTGCAGCAGGACTGGCGGCTCGACTTCCAGGCGACCGACAACGACGAGCTGCTCTGCTACGCCAAGTCGACGCCGGACCTGTCGAACGTGATCGTCGCGATCGTCAACCTCGACTATCCACCACGCGCAGTCGGGCTGGGTGACGCTCGACCTCGGCGCAGCTCGGCATCGCCGCCGACCAGCCGTTCCAGGTGCATGACCTGCTGAGCGACGCGCGCTACATGTGGCACGGCGCGCGCAATTACGTCGAGCTCGATCCGGCACTTTTCGCCGGCGCACATCTTCGTCGTGCGCCGCCAGACGCGCCAGGAGCAGAACTTCGACTACTACGCCTAGGCCGGAGCATGGACACCTATTCCGAGCTCGTCGCCGACACCGCTCCGGCAAGCGGGTCCACCCAGCCGAAGCCTTCGCTCGAGGACCCGCTCTGGTACAAGGACGCGATCATCTACCAGGTCCACGTCAAGGCCTTCTACGACAGCAACGGCGACGGCATCGGCGATTTTCGCGGCCTGACCGAAAAGCTCGACTATATCCGCGACCTCGGCGTCAACACGCTCTGGCTGCTGCCGTTCTACCCGTCGCCGCTGAAGGACGACGGCTACGACATCGCCGATTACCACGGCGTGCACCCGGACTACGGCACGCTCGCGGATTTCCGCCATTTCATCCGCGAGGCGCACCGGCGCGATCTGAAGGTCATCACCGAGCTGGTCATCAACCACACCTCCGACCAGCATCCGTGGTTCCAGGCCGCCCGCCGCGCGCCGCCGCATTCGTCGAAGCGCAACTACTACGTCTGGAGCGACACCGACAAGAAGTGGCCGGAGACGCGGATCATATTCACCGACACCGAGAAGTCGAACTGGACCTGGGACCCGGTCGCCGGCGCCTATTACTGGCACCGCTTCTTCTCGCACCAGCCCGACCTCAACTTCGCCAACCCCAACGTCATCCGCGCGGTGTTGCGAGTGATGCGCTACTGGCTCGACATGGGCGTCGACGGCATGCGGCTCGACGCGATTCCCTACCTGTGCGAGCGCGACGGCACCAACAACGAAAACCTGCCGGAGACGCACGAGGTGCTGAAATACATACGGTCCGAGCTCGACGCGCGGTATCAAAACCGCTTCCTGCTCGCCGAGGTCAACCAGTGGCCGGAGGACGTCCGCGAATACTTCGGCAACGGCGACGAGTGCCACATGGCGTATCACTTCCCGCTGATGCCGCGCATCTACATGGCGGTCGCCGAGGAAGACCGCCACCCGATCGTCGACATCATGTCGCAGACGCCCGACATACCCGACAACTGCCAGTGGGCGATCTTCCTGCGCAACCACGACGAGCTTACGCTCGAGATGGTCACCGAGCGCGAGCGCGACTACATGTACCGCACTTACGCCGCGGACAAGCGCATGCGGATCAACGTCGGCATCCGCCGCCGGCTGACGCCGCTGATGGAAAACAACCGGCGCAAGATCGAGCTTCTCAAGAGTCTTCTGCTTTCGACGATCGGCTCGCCGATCCTGTATTACGGCGACGAAATCGGCATGGGCGACAACGTCTTTCTGGGCGACCGGCACGGCGTGCGCACGCCGATGCAATGGAGCCCCGACCGCAACGCCGGATTCTCGCGCGCCGATCCGCAGTCGCTGTACCTGCCGCCGATCATGGACGCGGTCTACGGCTACCAGTCGGTCAACGTCGAGGCGCAAAGCCGCAGCCCTTCGTCGCCGCTGCAGTGGATGCGCCGGCTGATCGCCGTGCGCAGCGCGCACCCGGCGTTCGGCCGCGGCACCCTGCGCTTCCTCCATCCCGGCAATCGCAAGATTCTCGCCTACGTGCGCGAATATCAGGACGAGATCATCCTTTGCGTCGCCAATCTTTCGCGCTCGAGTCAGCCGGTCGAGCTCGACCTGCGCGCGTACAAGGGGCGCATCCCGGTGGAGATGCTCGGCCGCACGCCGTTTCCGCCGATCGGCGATCTCACCTATCTGCTGACGCTTGCCAGCGTGGGGATTCTACTGGTTCGTGCTCGCGGTCGACGCCAAGGTGCCTGAGTGGCACGACGAGCGTCCGGTGCCGGTCGAGCTGCCGGTGCTGGTGATCCCGGAAGGTCTGCGCGCACTGTTCGCTTCGCGAGCCCGAGCGCGCCGAGCGACATTCGCGGCCTGATGGCCGCGCGCGTGCGCACGATGCTCGAGCGGCAGATCCTTCCCGACTTTCTCGCCGCGCGGCGCTGGTTCGCCGGCAAGGGCCGGGCGATCGCGTCGACGCGGACTGACTTTCGAGCAGGACGAATGGACAGACGCCGGACGGCAGCTGGCTGCTGGGATTCGCGCAGGTCGAGTTCGCCGACGGCGAAACGCAGAACTACGCGCTGCCGCTGGCGCTGGCGTGGGAGGACAGCGACGCCGAGCGGATTCCGGCGCTGCGCTACTGCACGCTGGCCCAGGTCCGCCAGCACGCACGGGTCGGCATCGTCTACGACGCATTCTGGGACAGCGGCTTTTGCCGCAGCATCGTCAAGGCGATGGGCAGCGATCTGGTCGTTGCCGCTGCACGGCGGCAAGCTGGTGTTCACCCACACCGGCGCGTTCGCCGAGGCGGCCGGCGTCGAAGTGCTGTCGGCGCGCCACCCCGCATTCGAGCAGAGCAATTCGATCGTGATCCTCGACGAAAAACTGGTGCTCAAATGCTATCGGCGGCTGCGGCAGGGAATCAATCCGGAAATCGAGGTCGGCAGATTCCTGACCGACGTCTCGCCGTTTCCCGCATATCGCGCCGGTGCTCGGCGCGCTGCAATTCTGCGACGACGCCGGACAGCCGACCGCGCTCGCGGTGCTGCAGCGATACGTGCACAACCAGGGCAGCGGCTGGAACTACGTCATCGAGTACTTGCAGCGCTTCCTCGATCAGCAGCTACGCTGGCTCCGGCGAAGCCGAAGCCGCAGCGCCGGTGGCACGAGGCCGCGCACCGTTCCGCCTCGTCCAGCGCCGCCGACCGGGCGGCCGCCGTCGCCGCGGGGCCGCGGCGATCTGCGGCACGCCGACGCCGCATGCCAGTTTCTCGCCTGATCGCGATGATCGGGCAGCGCACCGGAGAGCTGCACGTCGCACTGGCCGCAACGACCGGCGATCCCGCGTTCGACCCGGAACCGGTGTCGACCGACGACGTCGCGGCCTGGATCGCCGCCGTCACCGCCGACGTCGATCAGACCTTCGATCAGCTGTCCGGGCGCCAGGGCGATCTTCCGCCGCCGGTGCGCGCGGCGGCCGAGCGCCTGCTCGCCATACGCGCCGCGCTGCATGGCCGCATCGCCGAGCTGGCACCGCGCGCGCCCGACGTTCACCAAAACCCGATTTCACGGCGATTTTCACCTGGGCCAGCTGCTGGTCGTCGAGCATGATTTCATCATCGTCGATTTCGAGGGTGAGCCGTTCCGCCCGCTGGACGAGCGGCGGCGCAAGCATTCGCCCGCTGCGCGACGTCGCCGGCATGCTGCGCTCGTTCAGCTACGCCGCCGCGATTGCGCTCGACGAGGCGACCGGCGACCGTCCGGCGGACCGCGCGTCGCGCCGCCGCGCAGCTGACCCGCTGGGAGCGCGAGACCGTCGGCGGCGTTCCTCGAACGCCTACGCGCGAGCGGTGCGCGGCGCGAGCTCGTATCCGGCCGAGCCCGACGACGTCGCGCGGCTGATCGAGCTTGTTCGTGCTGGAAAAGGCGCTCTACGAGGTGCGCTACGAACTGGGCGCGCGTCCGGACTGGGTTCGCATCCCGATCGCCGGCCTGCTCGAACGCATGCAAGCCGCGGCGGCCGCCTCATGAAAGCCGGCGAGCACGCCGACGGCCGCGCCGATCAGCGTCTGGCGCGGCAAACCGGGGCCGCTGGGCGCGTCCTGGGACGGCGCCGGCGTCAATTTCGCGCTGTATTCGGAAAACGCGGAAGCGGTCGAACTGTGCCTGTTCGACCCGAAGGGCCGGCGGGAAATCGCCCGGATCGACATACGCGAACGCACCAACTTCGTCTGGCATTGCTATCTGCCCGAAGCGCGGCCCGGGCTGCTCTACGGCTACCGCGTGCACGGGCCGTACGCGCCGGAGCGGGGCGATCGGTTCAACGCGCACAAGCTGCTGCTCGATCCTTACGCCCGCCTGGTGGCCGGGCCGCTGCGCTGGACCGACGCGCATTACGGCTATCGCGTCGGCAGCCGGCGCGAAGACCTGTCGTTCGACACGCGCGACAGCGCGTCGGCGATGCCCAAGTGCCGGGTGATCGACCCCGCGTTCACCTGGGGCAACGACATCCGACCGCAAACGCCGTGGGAAGACACGGTCATCTACGAGCTGCACGTCAAGGGATTCACGCAGCTGCATCCGGCGCATCCGGCCGCAGCTTCGCGGAACCTACGCCGGCCTGTCCACCGCGCCGGTGATCGAGCATCTGCAGCGGCTGGGCGTCACCGCGGTCGAGCTGATGCCCGTGCACCTAGTTCGTCGACGACCAGGCGCTGGTGCAGCGCGGGCTGCGCAACTACTGGGGCTACAACAGCATCGGCTTTTTCGCGCCGGACACGCGCTATGCCGCGGGCGATGCGGTCAACGAATTCAAGACGATGGTCAAGACGCTGCATGCCGCCGGGATCGAAGTCCTGCTCGACGTCGTCTACAACCATACCGCCGAAGGCAATCATCTGGGCCCGACGCTGTCGTTTCGCGGCATCGACAATCGCGTCTACTACCGTCTCGACCCCGAGACATCCGCGCCATTACGTCGATTACACCGGCACCGGCAATACGCTCAACACCGTGCATCCGGCGGCGCTGCAGCTGGTGATGGACAGCCTGCGTTACTGGGTCACCGAGATGCACGTCGACGGCTTCCGCTTCGACCTCGCGGCGACGCTCGGCCGCGACCGATCGCCTGGTCGATCAGCACAGCGCGTTTCTTCGATTGCGTCCGCCAGGACCCGGTGCTGTCGCAGGTCAAGCTGATCGCCGAGCCGTGGGACCTCGGCGAGGACGGCTATCAGGTCGGCAATTTTCCTCCCGGCTGGGCGGAATGGAACGGCAAGTATCGCGACGCCGTCCGCTCGTACTGGAAGGGCGACGGCGGCGTCATCGGCGAGCTCGCCTCGCGGCTGTCGGGATCGAGCGACCTGTTCCAGGGCCGCGGCCGCGGCCCGACGGCAAGCGTCAATTTCGTCACCGCGCACGACGGATTCACGCTGCACGATCTCGTCAGCTACAACGAAAAACACAACGAGGCCAACGGCGAAAACAGCCGCGACGGCGAAACCGACAATCGCAGCTGGAACTGCGGCGCCGAAGGGCCGACCGACGACCCGGCGATCCAGCGCGCTGCGCGAGCGGCAGAAGCGGAATTTCCTCGGCTACCCTGCTGCTCTCGCAGGGCGTCCCGATGCTCGCTCGGCGGCGACGAAATGGGCCGCACGCAGCAGGGCAACAACAACGCCTATTGCCAGGACTCGGAGCTGTCGTGGGTCGACTGGAAGCTCGGGCCCGATGCGCAGAACCTGATCGACTTCACCCATCGGCTGGTCGCGCTGCGCAACGGCCATCCGCTGTTTCGCCGCCGCACGTTCTTTCATGGCCGCTCGATCGTCGCCGCCGACGCCAAGGACATCGCATGGCTCAATCCCGACGGCCAGGAGATCACCGGCGACGACTGGAACCAAGGCTTCGCGCGCTGCCTCGGCGTCTTCCTGTCCGGGCACGGCCTGGCCGAAAGCGACGCCCATGGCGACGCGCTCGACGACGACGACCTGCTGCTGCTTCTGAACGCGCATCACGAAGCGATCCCGTTCGTGCTGCCCAAGCCGCGCCTGACGCATTGGCGCGTGCTGCTCGACACCGCCATCGCCGCCGACGCCCGCCGACCCGCGCCGCTGCCGTTCGGCGCGCCGTATCCGTTGCAAGGCCGCTCGATGGCGGTGTTGTGCAGCACGCCGCGCGACGATGAAGCGCCGGCATGAGATGGGGTTCGGGGCGATGGTCCTGGACGACGGTGCCGTGCGCTTCCGGCTCTGGGCGCCGGCCGCGCGCCAGGTCGGGCTGTGCCTCGACGCGGCGCCGCACCCGCTGCCGCTGGCCGCCGCTCCGGACGGCTGGTTCGAGCTCACGACGCGCGCAGGCCGTGCACGGCACGCGCTACCGCTATCGCATCGACGACGAGCTGTCGGTGCCCGATCCGGCGTCGCGCCACAACCCGCTCGACGTCGACGGACCGAGCGCCGTCGTCGATCCGTTCGATTTCGACTGGGACGACGAGGACTGGCTGCGGCCGGCGCTGGGAAGAAGCGGTCATCTACGAACTGCATGTCGGCACGTTCACCGCCGAGGGCACGTTCGCCGCGATCGAGGCGAGGCTCGACCATCTGCGCGAACTGGGCGTGACCGCGCTCGAGCTGATGCCGGTCGGCGACTTCAGCCGGCACGCGCGGCTGGGGTTACGACGGCGTCCTGCCGTTCGCCCCCGACGCGAGCTACGGCGACGCCGGCCGCGCTGAAGCAGCTGGTGCTCGCCGCCCACCGTCGCGGGCTGATGGTGTTCCTCGACGTCGTCTACAACCATTTCGGCCCGGTCGGCAACTACCTGCATCGCTACGCGCCGCAATTCTTCACCTCGCGCCACCGGACGCCGTGGGGTCACGCGATCAATTTCGACGGCGAGCACAGCCGCATCGTGCGCGACTTCTTCATCGACAACGCGCTGTACTGGCTCGACGAGTTTCATTTCGATGGCTTGCGCCTGGACGCCGTGCACGCGATCGACGACGACTCGACGCCGCATTTCCTCGACGAGCTGGCGGCGACGGTGCGACGCCGGATGCGCCGGCGAGCCGGCACGTCCATCTGATCCTGGAGAACGACGACAACGCGGCGGCATTTCTCGCGCGCGAGCGACGACGGCGCGGTCCGCACGCTACACCGCGCAATGGAACGACGACATCCACCACAGCCTGCACGCCAGCCTGACCGGCGAGCGCGACGGCTACTACGCCGATTATGCCGACGCGCCGCTCGAGCATCTCGGCCGCTGCCTGACCGACGGCTTCGCCTACCAGGGTGAGCACTCTCGGCGTTGCGCGGCCGCCCGCGCGGCAGCGCCGACCGCGGGACTGCCGCTCGACGGCATTCGTCTCGTTCCTGCAGAACCACGACCAGGTCGGCAACCGCGCCTTCGGCGAGCGGCTGACGGTGCTCGCCGAGCCGGCGGCGCTCGCCGCGGCCGTCGCCATCGTCTTGCTCGCGCCGTCGCCGCCGCTGTTGTTCATGGGCGAGGAATTCGGCGCGACGACGCCGTTTCTGTACTTCTGCGACTTCGACGCCGCCGCTTGCCGCGGCGGTGCGCGCCGGCAGGCTGCAGCGAGTTCGCGCGCTTCGCGCGCGTTTGGCGACGCGGCCGACCCCGCGGCGATTCCCGATCCGCAGGCTCCGGAGACTTTCGCGCGCAGCAAGCTCGACTGGGCGTCGCAGCGCGCTGCCGGAGCACGCGAGCTGGCTCGCGCGCTACCGCGAGCTGCTGCGGCATCAGGCGCGACGTCGTCGTCCCGATGCTCGCGGCAACTCGATCCGCAACGGTGCGGTTTCGCGCATGACCGGTCCGCGCAGCCTTGCCGCGCATTGGTCGACCGCGACGGCGCCACGCCTGCTGCTTTTCGCCAATCTCGGCGGCGCGCCCGACGGCCGGCCGGCGCTACCGCCGGGCAAATCGTCTACACGACCGGCAACACGGCGGCGGAGGCGCTGGCCGCGCCGTGGTCGACCACCTGGCTGCTCGATCGACGACGCGCCGGCGATCACCCGTGCCATGAGCGATCGATCGACCGCTCGAGCACTTGTGCGAGCGTTACGGCATCGCCGTCAGGCTACGAGGATGCGTGGGGCGCCGCGCGTCGCACGCCGGAAGCGACCAAGCTTGCGCTGCTGCGCGCGATGGGCGATCGACGTCGCTGCGCGTCGGCCAACGCATGGCTCCGACGCCGGCACGAGCGCCGGCGCCGGCGCTGCCGCCGGTATCGTCATCGGACGAACGCGCCGGACCGAATCGCGCTGCAGCTCGTGCCGTCGAGTGCTCCGCCTGGCTGCGGCTCGACTGGCGGATCGACCTGGAAACCGGCGAGAGCGCTCGAAGGCGTTGTCGCGCCGGCCGTCGGAGCGGCGAGCGGCGACGCTACGGCGCTTGGCGCTCGAGATCCCGCTGCCGCAGGCCAGCCGGATATCACCGCCTGTCGATCCGCGACGCAGGCGACACACGCGCGTGCTTGCATCGGCGCCGCTGATCGTCACGCCCGCGCGCTGCTACAGCCCGCCGCTGCTCGCCGCCGGCGCGCGGATCTGGGGACTGGCGCTGCAGCTCTACGCGCTGCGCTCGCATCGCAACTGGGGCATCGGCGACTTCACCGACTTGCGCAACGCCGATCGACGTTGCGGCCGCCGCAGGCGCCGACTTCGTCGGCATCAATCCGCTGCACGCGCTGTTTCCGGCCCGACCGGAAGCGGCGAGCCCGTACAGCCCGTCGAATCGCGCCGCGCTGAACGTGCTCTATATCGACGTCGAGGCGGTCGCACGATTTCGTCGCACTGCAAGGCCGCTCGCGCGCGCGTCTACAGCCCCGCCTTCCAGAGCGCGCTCGCACGTTTGCGCGCCGTCCGATCATGTCGACTACGGCGCGGTCGCGCGCGCTGAAGTTCGAGATTCTCGAGCTGCTCTACGATCGACTTCCGCGAGCATCAGCTCGGCGCAAGCCCGGCGGAGCGCGGTCGCGCGTTCCGCGACTTTCAGCGCGACCGCGGGCGCGCGCTCAAGCTGCATGGGCTGTTCGATGCCCTGCACGAGCACATCGCGGCGATCGACAGGCGATCGGCGGTGGCTGGCAGAAGCTGGCCGGCCGAGTATCGCCCGCCGATCGGCCACCGGCGATGACGAACTCTATCGCCGGCATGCCGATCGCGCCGAGTATTTCCAGTATCTGCAGTGGCAGGCGGAGCTGCAGCTCGGCGCGGCGAGCGAGCACGCGCGCGCCTGCGGCCTGTGCGATCGGACTGTACGGCGATTTCGCCGTCGGCGCGGATGCCGGCGGCGCGGAAACCTGGAGCCACGGCCGCCGTCTACGCGCCGGACATGCACGTCGGCGCCCCGCCGGACGACTTCAATCTGGGCGGACAGGACTGGGGCTTGCCGCCGCTGCTGCCGCAAGCGCCTGCAGGCCGCCGGCTACGCGCCCGTTCATCGCCGCCTTGCGCGCGGCCATGCGCCATGCCGGCGCATTGCGCATCGATCACGTGATGGCGCTGATGCGCTTGTTCTGGGTGCCGAAGGGGACGCGGCCGGTCGACGGCGCCTACGTCGCCTATCCGTTCGCCGAGCTGCTGGGCATCGTCGCGCTCGAAAGCAGGCGCAACCGCTGCCTGGTCATCGGCGAGGACCTGGGAACGGTCGCGCCCGGGCGTCCGCGCGGCGCTCGGCGGCGGCGGGCGTGCTCTCGTACCGGCCGCTGTATTTCGAGCGGACAGCACGACGGCGAATTCGCGCCGCCCGAAAGCTATCCGGCGCAGGCGCTGGTCACCGTCGGCACGCACGACCTGCCGACGCTGTCCGGATTCTGGGCCGGCGCGCGACATCGCCGTGCGCACCGCGGCTGCGCCTCTATGCCGGCGACGAGTGCGCCGCCGCGGCAGCTCGCTGCGCGAACGCGCGATCGCGGACCGGCTGCTGCGCGCGCTCGAGCGCGCGGGAGTCGTTCGCCGACCGCGATGCGCCGCGGCGCATGACGGTCGATCTGATGCTCGCCGTGCATCGCTTCCTCGCGCGCACGCCGTCGACGGTCATGGCCGTGCAGCTCGAGGACGTGTTCGGCCAGGACGTGCAGGTGAATCTTCCCAGCACCACCGAAGACGCAGTATCCGAACTGGCGGCGCAAGCTGGCATTCCGCTCGAATCCTGGGCGACGAACCGCCGTTTTGCCGCGCTCACCCGGATGCTGCGCAAGGAACGGCGAGCGGCAGGCGCCGCGCGGCCCGCATCGCGCCGCCGGCGACGGCTCGGTCGCTCGGCCACGATCCGGGATGAAGATCCCGCGAGCGACCTATCGCCTGCAGCTGCACCAGCGATTTCGGATTCGCCGACGCTACCGCGCTGGTCCCGTATCTCGCCGAACTGGGCATCAGCCACATCTACGCTTCGCCCTGGCTCAAGGCGCGGCCCGGCAGCACGCACGGCTACGACATCGTCGACCATGGTCGGCTCAATCCCGAGCTCGGCAGCGACGACGACTTTCGCCGCGCTCGCCGCTTCGCTTGCCGCGCACGGCATGGGGCAGATGGCCGACATCGTGCCCAATCACATGGGCGTCATGGGCGGCGACAACGCGTGGTGGCTCGACGTGCTGGAGAACGGCCGCGCGTCGCAGTACGCCGGCT
This sequence comes from uncultured beta proteobacterium, assembly GCA_963713125.1. Taxonomy (GTDB): domain Bacteria; phylum Pseudomonadota; class Gammaproteobacteria; order Burkholderiales; family Casimicrobiaceae; genus PALSA-1003. The sequence goes on from CAVQKL010000009.1 coordinate 116,706, forward strand.
ACTTCGACATCGACTGGACGCCGCCGCTGGCCGCGCTGTCGGGCAAGGTGCTGGTTCCGGTGCTGGCCGACAATTACGGCGAGGTGCTGCTCCGAGGCGAGCTGCAGCTCGAATTCGATGCGTCAGACCGGCGAGTTCAGCATTCGCTATGTTCCAGCATCGCTTTCCCGCTCGATCCACGCTCGTACGCGCGCTATCCTGCGCGATGCCGGCGGCGCCGGGCGCCATCCCGCGCGGCCAGGCAGCGTATAGGATGGGCGATCTGGCGCACGCATTCGCAGCGTTGCCTGGCGCATGACCATCGCGACGCCGCGACGGCTCGCGCGGCGCTGGCGCGACAAGGAGCGCCTGAAGCAGCAGCTCGCGGCGCTGGCGGCCGGCGTCCCGGAAATGCCGCATCGCGTCATCGGCGACGCCGTGGCGACGCTCAACGGCCGCCCGGGCGACGCAGCCAGCTTCGACGCGCTGCACGCGCTGCTCGAAGACGCAGGCATTCCGGCTGACCAGCTGGCGCGTCGCGGCCGACGACATCAACTACCGGCGATTCTTCGACATCAACGAGCTCGCCGCGCTGCGCGCCGAAGATCCGCAGGTCTTCGCCGATTCGCACCGGCTGGTGCTGCGTCTGGTGGCCGAAGCGCAAGATCGACGCGCTGCGCATCGATCATCCCGACGGCCTGTACGATCCGAAGGCGTACTTCGAACGGCTGCAGGCCGCCGTGCGCTCCGCGCTGCTGCCGAGCGGGGCGAAGCGCGTGCAGCGTGGCGCGGCATCGCGCCGGCGCCGACCGCGCTCTACACCGTCGTCGAGAAAATCCTCGCCGAGCACGAAGCGCTTGCCGGCGGATTGGCCGGTACAGGGGACGACCGGCTACCGGTTCGCCAATCTGGTCGGCGGGCTGTGGGTCGACGGCGCGCGCGAAGTCGCGCTTCGATCGGGTCTACGCCGCCTTCATCGGCGGACGGGTCGATTTCGATCAGATCCTGCGCGAAGCGAAACTGCTGATCATGACCGGCGCGCTCGCAGTCCGACCTGAATCTGCTCGCGCACGCGCTGACGCGCATCGCCGAGGCCGACCGCAGCACGCGCGACCTTACGTTCAACGGCCTGCGCCGCACGCTGATGCTCTACACGGCGGCGCTGCCGGTCTACCGCACCTACATCGACGGTCGCGGTCCCGGTGCAGCCGATCTGCGCTACATCGACTGGGCGATCGGCGTCGCCCGGCGGCGGCGCCCGGTCGCCGATCGGATCGCCTTCGATTTCCTCCGCCGCGTGCTGACCGGCGAGGACGCCGCGGCGCCGGGCCCGCTGCGCGCTGACATCGATCGCTTCGCGTGCCGCCTGCAGCAATTCACCGGCGCCGGTCATGGCGAAGGCGATGGAAGACACGAGCTTTTATGTCTACAACCGGCTGGTCGCGCTGAACGAGGTCGGCGGCGATCCGCGGCGATTCGGCGTCAGCGTCGCCGCCTTTCACGCCGCGGCGCAGGAACGCCAGCGCGACTGGCCAGGAGAAATGCTGGCGACATCGACCCACGACAACAAGCGATCGGAGGACGTCCGCGCGCGGATCGCGGTGCTGAGCGAAATGCCCGCCGCATGGCGGCTCGCGCTGCGCCGATGGGCACGGCTGAACCAGCGGCACGAGACGCGCCGGCGTGCGATGTCCCGGCGCCCGACCGCAACGACCAGTATCTGCTCTATCAGACCCTGCTCGGCATCTGGCCTTCGCCTCAGCCGGATGCCGGCAAGCCTGGACGCGCTGCGCCAGCGCATCCACGCGTACATGCGCAAGGCCGTGCGCGAGGCCAAGGTCCACAGCAGCTGGGCCAGCCCCGACGACGCCTACGAAACCGCGCTGGCGTCGTTCATCGACGGCCTGCTCGGACGCCTCGAGCCGAACCCGTTCCTGCACGAATTCCTGCCGCTGCACGCGCTGGTCGCGCGCTGCGGCCTGTACAACAGCCTGGCGCAAACCGTGCTCAAGCTCAGCCTCACCCGGCGTTCCCGACATCTATCAGGGCAACGAGCTGTGGGACTTCAGCCTCGTCGATCCGGACAATCGGCGGCCGGTCGATTACGCCAGGCGGCGCACGATGCTGCAAGAGATCAAGCGCTCGTTCGGATCCGGACGGTCCGCATGAGGTGCAGGCACGCGAGCTGTTCGAATCGATCGACGACGGGCGGCTCAAGCTGTATGTCATCTGGCGGGCGCTGGCGCTGCGGGCGCGGCTCCCGGGCCTGTTCGAGCACGGACGCTACGTTGCGCTCCCGGTCGCCGGGGCGCATGCCGCGCACGTCTGTGCGTTCGCTCGCGTGCACGGCGGCGGCAGCGGTACTGACAGTCGTGCCGAGGCTGTTGCTGGACCTGACGCGCGCGGACGGCGCGCCCTCCGCTCGGCAGCACGGTCTGGGGCGATACTCGAATCGTGCTGCCGCTCGCGGCCGGAACGTACCGCGACGTGCTAACCGGCGCGATTCGCGAGAGCGCGCCGGCGGCGCAAGGCGCGCGTACTTGCCGTCGCCGATCTGTTCGATACGCTGCCCGTCGCCCTGCTCGAGAGCACGACGGTGCCCGTCCACGGCGACGCGAGCGGCCTCCGCTGCGCCGGCTGATGCCGGACTATCGTCCTGAGCCGCAAGCAGGCGCGCACGGCCCGAATCGGTGCAATGCCGGAGTTGCTGCTTGCGCGTGCGCTCAGGCGCCCACATCCGGGCCGCAGAGGGCGATGTGAATGTCCGTCGCCGCCCGGAACGCGCGAACCGCTTCTTCGCTCTCCTGCGACGCGCGCATGCGATCGATCTCGGCGGCGACCGCCCGCTCCAGCGCGGCCCGCACTGCGCCCTGTTTCGCGCTGCACTTGACCTCGCGAATGACGCAGTCGGCACGCTTTCGCGCCTTCAGCTTCAGCGATTTCGGCGGAAGCTGCCAGGTTTCGGCGCTTTGTTTCCTTATCGGGATCGTCATGGGCGCGGGCTCGTCTGTCGTCGGAAAATCATTGTCGCGAGGGTCTCGGCAGTCTCGTCCGCGCTTCCCGTCCCGGCATTTGGTCCCCGCCATGCGGTCTTTCCGCAGGACTCTGCAGCGTGATGCCGGCACAAAATATCGCGGCGGCCAAACGATCGGATATCGGACATCAGCTGATTCGGTTGTAAGACATACCCTACACGACTCCCGGGTCCGCATCGGCAGCCCCCTACCGAGGCGCTCGCGCATCGTCTCGGGCAGATGGGTGTCAGCAAATCTTACGACCAGAGTAGCGCACCAACACGACACCGGCCCTAAGTGCTTGATACCTTGGCTCCTGTTGGAAGTGGAACGGGTCTTGCAGGCGGGCCAGACGGCGATGCCGGCTCCGGGCAGCGGGATGCGCCGGCAGCGGCAGTGTCAGGCGAATCGACCAGCGACGCCGCCAATCCTATCCGCGGCGGCGAATCGTGGCGGAGGGAGCAGGATGGCGAAGCATCGAAACGACGGCCTGAACGTATCGCAGATACGGACGGCCGAGTTTGCGCGCATGAGCACGTCCAGGCAGCTTTCACTCTGGGCCATTGTGCGCGCGCAGATCAGCAGCAAGAAGCAGATCGCCGCTCAGGGCTTTGCCGCGGCCCAGAAGACGCTGCGGATGTCGCCGCGCAATTAGGGCCTGTTCACGACATGGCCTCTGGTCGCGGCAACGATCGCTCGCGGACTTGCCCGAACGGTTCGAGACGGCCGCCGCGGGTCGCCCTGTCACGCCGCGGCGCGCATCGGCTGCACTGACTCGAGGCGTTCGCCTTTCAGGTGCCGCGATCGCGATGCAGGCTTGGCCGCGCTCGGCGTCTTCCCGCGCGATGCCGACCTAGTGTCGCGCGCCTGGCGACGCAGGAATGCCGGCACCAGGCGCTCGGCCCGCCGCGGCGCGCCGGCGATCTTTTCGCCGATGCCCTGGTGCAGCGCCCCGCTCCGCCAGGCATCGAACACCAGCGGGTTGATGTACGACTTGCGGCAGACCGCCGGAGTGTTGCGCAGGTCGCTTGCGACCTGCTTGACGGCATCGACGATGCAGGCGTTGAGCGCGCGCTCGCTGGCTGGCTCCGGCAGCGGCGTCGCATGCATGATCGCGATCGCGCGCAAGGTCGCGCCCCAGGTGCGAAAATCCTTGGCGGTGAAATCGTCGCCCATCGCTTCCTTCAGGTAAGCGTTGACCTGGTCGGAATCGATCGGGCGGCGCTCGCCGGCCTCGTCGACGTACTGGAACAGCCGCTGGCCCGGAAGCTGGTGGCAGCGGCGGACCAGCCGGGCGAGCCGCTTGTCGTCGACCGCGATCTCGTGCTCGGCGCCACCCTTGCCGCGAAAGCGGAACAGCAGGCGGCCGTCGCGGACGAACTGCACGTGTCGGTTGCGCAGCGTGGTCAGGCCGTAGCTGTCGTTGTCGCGCGCGTACTCGGCGTTGCCGATGCGCACGCGCGTCGCGTCGAGCAGGCTGACGATGACCGCGAGAACCTTCTCCCGCGGCAGGCCGGGCAGCGCGAGGTCGCGGCGCAAGCCGCCGGCGCAGCCGCGGCAGCGCCTCGCCGAATGCGGGCATGCGCTCGAACTTGGCGCCGTCGCGGAAGCAGCCGCCATTTCGGATGGTAGCGATATTGCTTGCGGCCGCGCGCGTCGCGCCCGGTCGCCTGCAGGTGCCCGTTCGGCTTGCGGCAGATCCAGACGTCTTCGTAGGCCGGCGGGATCGCGAGGCTCGCGATGCGCTTCAGCTCGGCCTCGTCGGTCAGCTGCTGGCCGGCCCGAGCATGTAGACGAACTTGTCACCCTGGCGAATGCGCCGGATGCCCGGGCTCGCGTCCGAGACGTAGACGAGTCCCGCGGCGGCCAGGATCGCGTCCGACTCCGCTGTGCGTTCGCTCAGTTCGCTCACCGCGCTAGCCCTCGTAGCGGACGCGCTTGAACATCGCGCGCGTCACCGTCTGGCGGGTCGTCGCCGACGACGGCCCATGGATCCTTGCGCAAGCCGCGCAGCCGCTCGGGGACATTGCGGACGTTGAAATGATCGAAGCGAACATCGCTGGCAAGCTCGTTCCATGCGATCGGCGTCGAAACCGGCGCGTTGGCTTGCGGGCGCGGATGCGCGTACGGCGCGATCGCGGTCGCGCCTTCGGCATTGCGCAGGTAGTCGATGAAGATCTTGCCCTTGCGCTGCGCCTTGGACAGCGTCGCGATAAAGCGATCGGGGAAAGTGCCGACCAGGAGATCGGCGACCGCCTTGGTGAAGCCTTTCGCCTGCGTCCCAGTCGAGCGTCGGGCGGATCGGCACGACGACGTGCAGGCCCTTGCCGCCGGTCGTCTTGAGGAAGCCCTCGAGCCCCAGGTCGTCGAGCAGCGCGCGCAATACGCCGACGCCTTCGACGATTTCCTTCCAGCTCACGCCGTCGTCCGGATCGAAGTCGAAGATCAGCCGGTCGGGCCGATCGAGCTTGGGCGCGCGCGATCCCCAGGGATGCAGCTCGACGACGCCCCATTGCACCAGCGCGACCAGCGCCGGGAGCGAATTGGCGGCGAAGTAGGTCGCCGTGCCCTTGCCTTCGGGCACCTCGACCCGCGTCACCGCGGCGTTGACGCTCTTGTCGGCGTGCTTCTGGAAGAAACATTGCTTGCTCCAGCCGTCGGGGCAGCGCACCAGCGCGAGCGGACGGCCGCGCAAATGCGGCAGGATCCAGTCGGCGATCGTTTCGTAGTAGTGCGCGAGATCGCGCTTGGTGAGCTTCGCCTCGGGGAAAAGCTGCTTGTCGGGATGCGACAGCTTGACGCCGGCGACGGTGTCGATCGAGGCTGCGTCGGTCCGTGACTTGCGGTCTTGCTGCTGCCGAGCCGCGGCCGCTGCGTGGCGCGTCGCCGTGCGAGCGCGGCGCGGCGGCGTCGACCGTTTGCGGGTGCGGGCCCTGCGTTGCCAGCCGCCGGCCTTGCCCGCCGCCGGCTGCTCGCGCACGACGTCGGTCGCCTTCTTGTCCTCGCGCAAACCCTGGAACGACGGATGCCGCAGCGCGCCGTCATTGCTCCACTCGGTGAACGCGATTTCGGCGACCAGCTGCGGCTTGATCCAGTGCGCGCCCTTGGCCTCGAAGCCGCGCGGCGGATTGACGAACGGCGTCTCGCTTCTGCTCGAGCTTGCCGAGGATCGGCCGCAGCTTGGTCAGCGTCTTGTCGTCGAATCCGGTGCCCACCTTGCCGGCATAGCGCAGCTTGCCCGCCTTCGTAGATGCCCAGCAGCAGCGCGCCGAACCCGCTGCGGCTGCCCTGCGGGTCGGTGAAGCCGCCGATCACCATTTCCTGCCGCTTGCCGCACTTCACCTTGACCCAGTCGCGCGTGCGAACGCCTTCGCGATAGGTCGAATCGGCGCGCTTCGACACCGCGCCTTCGAGCTCGAGCGCGCAGGCCTGCTTGAAGAATTCGGCGCCGGAGCCTCGCACGTCGATGCTGTAGCGCAGCACGGGGTCGGATTCTCCCACGAGCGTGCGCAACAAGCGCTTGCGCTCGGTCAACGCGACACCGCGCAGATCGTAGCCGTCCTGATAGAGCGAGGTCGAAGACGAAATAGGTGATGTTCTTCGCGCGCGGATCGGACAGCGCGTTCTGCAGCGCCTGAAAGCTGGTGCGGCCCTTGGCGTCGGCGACGGCGATCTCGCCGTCGAGCCAGGCCTGGTCGACGTCGAGCTGTTGCAGCGAGGCGACGACCGACGGCAGCGCCGCGGTCCACTCCTTGCCGTTGCGCGAATAGACGTGCACGTCGCCGTGATCGATCCGGCAAACCATGCGGTAGCCGTCGAATTTGACTTCGTGCACCCAGTCCTCGCCTGTCGGCGCGCTGTCGACCAGCGTAGCCAGCATCGGCGAAAGCGTGGCCGGCATCTTGACTTTCTTGGCGCCGGCGGCCGACGCAGGCGATGCGGAGGCGCCAGGCATCGCGCGTCCTGGACGCTGGCAGCCACGGCGGAAGAGGCCTTCGACGACGCGGGTTACGACTTGATCAGCACCGCCATTGCCGAGCGCCCCGGCGCGGACATTCGCTGCCACCGAGCGATTCGAATGCCACTCGTGTCCCTTGTCGCGCGCGATCGCCTCCAGGCTGCGGCCGGAGACCACGCTGTCGGGCGCTTCGTCGACGATCCGCGCGGCTCGTCCCTCCTTCGCGTGCTCATCGCTTTCCTTGATCAGCAGCCACGCCTGCTTGCCCGACTTGCCGCCATATTTGCTGCCGTGCGTGCGGATCAGCGCCCACCGGCCCTTGAGCTTTTCGCCGTCCAGATCGAACTTCAGATGGCCTTTGGCGTAGCCGGCGCCCGGATCGCCGACCGGGTGCCAGGTGCCGCGGTCCCACACCATGACAGTGCCCGAGCCGTACTGGCGCGGCGGGATGATGCCCTCGAAACCGCCGTACTTCAGCGGATGATCTTCGACCTGCATTGCCAGCCGCTTGTCGTGCGGGTCCAGGCTCGGTCCCTTCGGAACCGCCCAGCTCAGCAGAACGCCATTGAGCTCGAGGCGGAAGTCATAGTGCAGGTGGCTCGCGGCGTGCTTCTGTACGACGAAGGCGAGCGCCTTGGCCTTGCTGCGCACAACGCGGCCGCGCGGCTCCGGCGTCGCTCGGAAGTCGCGCTTGTCGCGGTAGCGTTCGAGTCCCATGCGGGCGGCTAGGGCCTGTTCGTCACGCCCGCTTGCGCTTCGCGGCGGCGCGGGTCGATCCGCGCGACGAGGCGACGACCCGCAGCGTCGGCTTGGCCGCGTGCGATCTTCGAGCGTGCGGGCATCGACCGGGCTTCCTCCGCGGCGCGCCTTTTTCGAGGCTCCGCTTCAACAATGCGGCCAGATCGATGACTTGCGCGGAACGCGGCTCCTCGCCTTCGTCAACCCCGGGCTTGGTGATCTCCTTGGTCTCGCCGCGCTTGATCTTTTCGTGAATGCGCCGCATCAGATCCGCGTGGTAGGTATCCTTGAACTCTGCGGGATTCCAATGCTCGGTCATGTCGTCGACCAGGCGTTTGGCGAGATCGACCTCCTTGGCAGTCACTCCGGCGCCTTTCAGGCCCTCCGCGGGCAACTCGAAGCCGCTGGTGCCGCGCAGCTCGTCGGCGTAGCGCATGGTCACCATCATCAGCGCACGACCCACGGGGACGACGGCGGCGAGATGCTGCGCGGTGCGGATCACGACTTGTGCGATCGCGACGCGGCCGGTCGAACGCAGCGTCTCGCGCAGGAGCGCGTAGACTTTTTCGCCGCGGTCCGCCGGTGCCAGGTAGTAAGGCGTTTCGTAGAATTGCGCGGGGATTTCTGCGATGGGCACGAACGCCCTGATGTCGATCGTGCGCGACGCTTTGACGTTGGCGCGGCGAAAATCCTCGTCGGAAAGCACGACGTACCGGTCTTTTTCGTACTCGAAGCCCTTGACGATGTTGGCCCATTCGACTTCCTTGCCGCTCTTTTTGCTGTAGCGCTTATAACCGACCGGCGAGAAGTCGCGCTTGTCCAGCATCGAAAACTCGAATCCCTTCCGCTCTTCCGCGGGAAAGAGCTCGACGGGTATGTTCACCAGCCCGAATGTGATCGCACCCTTCCAAAGTGAGCGAGCCATAGCCCCTAGCCTTTCTCCGCGTCGGCGACGTGGATGGCGATGCAATCGACGCACAGTCCGTGCGCCGTCGGCCGCATGATCAGAATGCCGCAGGCGACGCATTGCAGCAGCGGCTTCTCTCCGGTGAGCTCGCAGGCCGCGTTGCAGGCCGGCAGACTGCACCAATGCATGTCGAACGGACACACGAGCATCGCATCTCCGAAGGTCGAGCTGTGGCATTCTGGCAACCGCCGCTGGTCTTGGCCATCGGCGGGCGTCTTGTTCTTGCGTCGGTGGGCGGTTGCGGGATCGTAGGATGGGGTCCTATGCCCCACTGAACATCCGCCAGCGCGCGCGGTCGCTGCGAGCTCGGCCCGATGCCCAGTCCACCGAAGCGGCGGCAGCCCATCCCGTCCGGCGACGTTTTCGGGCGTCATCCTACAAAATTCCAGGACAACGGCCTACAGGGTTGCCTTGATGTGACCGGTCCGATCGGGCTACGATAGCGATCGCCAAGCAGAGAGATTTCCATGGATCGCCAAGCCGCATCACGCGTCGCCGGCGGGTTACATCTGGCATCGGTCTCATCCCGCGGGATGAGCGAGTTTCGTCGACTGCTCGATCGCCTGCCGGCCGGTGCGTACATGTGCGACACCGACGGACTGATCACGTATTTCAACAGGCTCGCGGTACGCGTCTGGGGACGCGAGCCCAAGCTCAATGATCCCGAGGACCGGTTTTGCGGCTCGTTCAGGCTGTACAGCGCCGACGGGACGGCGATTACCCATGGCGAATGCTGGATGGCGCTGGCGTTGCGCGAGCGTCGCGAATTCAACGGGCACGAGATCATTGTCGAGCGGCCCGATGGCCGCCGCGTCACCGTGCTGGCGCACGCCAACCCGGTCTGCGCGGACACGGGCGAATTGCTCGGCGCGGTAAATGTCCTGTTCGACATCACCGACCTCAAGCGCACCGAAAGCGCCAAGGACGAATTCCTCGCCATGCTGGCGCACGAGCTGCGCAATCCGCTTGCGCCGATTCGCAATGCAGTGCACATACTGCACCTGAAATCGCCGCCGACGCCCGAGGTGACGCAGATGCTGGACGTGATCGACCGGCAGATGAATCACATGACGCGCCTGATCGACGACCTGCTCGATGTCTCGCGCATCAGCCGCGGCAAGATCGATCTGCGCAAGGCGCGGCTGTCGCTCACTGAAGCAGTCAACGCTGCGCTCGAGACCAGCCGCCCGGTGCTCGCCGCATCGGGACAGGCATTTGTCGTCGCGATGCCCGATTCGCCCATCTACGTCGACGCCGACCTGACCCGGCTCGCTCAGGTGATCTCGAACCTGCTGCACAACGCCGCCAAGTACACCGACGCTACCGGCCGCATATGGCTGACGATTGCGCAGGAAGGCGGCGACGCGGTCATCAGTGTGCGCGATACCGGCATCGGCATCGCGCCCGACATGCTGCCGCGGATTTTCGACATGTTCATGCAGGCCGACCGCTCGATCGACCGCGCGCGGGGCGGCCTGGGCGTCGGGCTGACGGTCGCGCGGCGGCTGGTGGAGTTGCACGGCGGGTCGATCAGCGCGGGCAGCGACGGTCTTGGCAAGGGAAGCACGTTCACGGTCCGCATCCCCGTCAGCGCGCCGCCCAGGCGACATCGGGCGCCGGACGGCGTCACTCCGATCCGGCGTGCAAGAACACGCATCGCTTCGCACCGTATTCTGGTGGCGGACGACAACCGCGATGCTGCCGAGAGTCTGGCGGCGCTGCTGCGCATGGTCGGGCACGACGTCCGCATCGCCTACGACGGTGTCGAGGCCGTGGGCCTCGCCGACGAATATCGTCCCGACACCATCGTGCTCGACATCGGCATGCCAAAAATGAACGGCTACGAAGTGCGCGCAGAAGATGCGCGCCAAGCCGTGGGGCAGAGACGTCGATGATCATCGCCTTGTCCGGCTGGGGGCAGGAGGACGACAAGCGCCGCTCGCGCGAAGTCGGGCATCGACCATCACCTGGTCAAGCCGCTCGAGCCCGCGAGCTTGCTTGAGCTTCTGGCGAAGCAGGACAACAAGGGCGTCAAGTCCGCCATGCGCTAGCGCCACCGCGCCGCGGCGCAGTTCAGCCGGTTGCTGCCGGCATCACCTTCAGGCGCAGTGTCACCGCGTGGCCGGCGCAGATGCACTCGACGCCGTGCGTCCTGGCCAACGTCAGGATGTCTTCGTACGTCAGCGCGCGATAGAGCGTGAGCGGTGGGAACGGTGAAGTCCGCTCGGATCGCTTCGCGCGGAGCGTGACGATCACCTCGTCGCCCTCCGCTTCCGCCAGGATCTGAATATCGATCGGACCCGGATGGGTGTCGGTCAGTGTGAACAACGTGGTAACCAGCAGCTCGCGCAATGCGGGCTTCGAGACGAGTGTGCCGCCGGTGCGCACGTCGGTCGACGCCTCGATGCCGCGCAGGCTCCAGTCGTCGCCGGCGACCCGCAGGCATTGCCGCAGGGCTTCGTCGACGGTCGTCGTCGCCTTGTCTTCGGGCCGCAGCCATTCGATCATCGAGCGGCAGCTGTTCACCGCCGTGCGCGTCTGATCGGGCATCTGCCGGATGCATTCTTCGAGCTTTGGGTTGTCGGCTCCGCTGCCCAGCATCCTTGCCGCAAGCTCGGCCGAGAACTGTATGGTCTGCAGCTCACCCATCAGGGTGTGGCGCAGGCCCGACGCCAGTTTGCGCAGGACCACGTAGCGGATCGCATCGGCGTCACGGCTCGCATCGGCGTCACGACCATTCGCATCGGTCATCGCATCGGTCCCCATCGCTGCAGCGGCTGGGACAGAGCTGCCCGCAGCGCCGGCACCGAGTATCGCAAAAAAATCGCTGCAGAGGGACAAGACTTGCTGCGTCGCTGCACGCGGAATGGAGCTGGATGGCGCCTGCGACCTCCCGACCGTCGCGTCGCCGCCAGCGTCGAGCGGTCCGCCCCGCGGCTACCGGCACCGACTCGCCCCTTCGCGGTCGCACCAGTCACGCGTCGTGCATGCACGTCAGCGCGTTTCCTGCCGCGAGAGGCGATTACTCCCCTGGCGCTGGAACGTCACGCCGCCCGCTTCCTTCTCGTCGCGTTGCCGGAAAATCATCCGCGAACGCACGGCCCACGCGCCCGCAGCCGTCTCGAAGGCCCGGAGGCGTCGCTGCGCACACCCCGCTCCAGCATGTGCGCGGTTTCCCGCACAACCGCGTTTTCGAACACGCTGCGGACATCGTCCGCATCGGTCTGGCGGGCGATCAGGGCGCAGAGCAGGACCGACGCGGCCCTCAGTTCCGCCCTCAGGCGGATCTCTTCGCTCAGTCGACATGGCAGACTCGCGCCGCTGCCTCGAGCCCGCCGCACGCCCCAAGCGCGAGCGCGAGCGAGGTCTCGCTCCCGCCGCGACAACCGGGGCGAGACCCTCGCCCCGACATCGCGGCGGACGGCTGCGTCAATAGACGTTCGGTCCGCCAACGATGTCGCGGGTCGAGCGACGCTCGCGAATGTCGCGCTCATCGTCTTCCCAGTACGGTGTAACGTTGTAGTAGGCGTGAATCTCGGACGCCCAGGCCGAGTCGGCCATGCTCGGCCAGTGATCCTTGTCGAAACCCTGGGCGTTCTCCAGCTTTTCCTTGCTGACATCGAGGATGAAGCGTTCGCTCGCGAGCATCCAGCGTCAGCGCTCCCCAGGGAATGGCAAACAGCTTCGAGCCCATGCCGAGAAAACCGCCGAATGACAGCACCGCATAGGCGATGCGGCCGCTGGTGACGTCGAGCATGATCGCCTCGATCTTGCCCAAGATCCTCGCCCGCTGCATTGACGACCTTGTCGCCCTGCAGGCTTGCGGCGTCCATGACTTCGGGGCCGGGACCGCTGTTGTGTCGCGGTCGGATGGGATGATCTGCGCGCCCGAGCGCGACTGGGTGGTCGATCCGTACGGGGTCGTTTGGGTGGTCATGAAAAACTCCTGCAGAATGGTTCACTAAAACTTCGGCCCCGGGTAGCCGCGAATTGCGCGACGTTGCCGCGCAAGCGATGACGCCGGTGCCGTCCGGCCCGCAGTCACGGTCCGCAAGGACATAATGGCCATTCGCAACAGCCGATCCAATCCGCAGCCGTCCGATTTTGCTGTAGGCGCTTGCAGCGCGCCGCGTCAGACGCACGCTGTCACGCGCATTTTTCGACGCACGCGCGGCCCGATGGCGCGGATACGTCGTCGCCGCGGATCAGTCCATCCCTTGTCCGGTCCGCATCGAGACTACGACCGACCGCGTAGGTCGATCGTCCTAGTACTTTTGGCCTAGCCCCGACGATCGCGGCGCGGCAACAGCTACACGCATTTTCTACTCTGCAGCACGCGCGGAATCACCCCGCGCGATACTCGCCGCACGCGCGGCGTCCTGTAGGAAATGACAGCTGCGCAGCGGCGAGCGACCGGCGTAGGTTGCCGGAACTCGTGCCGATGTCATGGTCGCGACCGGCGACGCGCCGGCGCGGCGCGGCGAGTTCACGAGCGATCCGCCGGGGGAGCGCCTGATGGCGTCGATGCATCATCGCAGCGGGCCCAGCAAGCGCGTCGCGCTGGCGCTTGCCGCGCCAGGGTTGTTGCTGCTGGCCGCGTGGGTTGCCGCTTTGCCCGCTGCAAGCGCGCAGAGCAGCCAGACGATCAGCTTTGCGGCGCTGCCCGGGAAGGCCTTCGGCACGGCGCCGTGGACGGTCAGCGCCTCTGCGTCGTCCGGCCTCGCCGTCACCTTCACCTCGCTGACGTCGACGACCTGCACGATCAGCGGCACCACCGTCACCATCGTCGCTGCCGGGACCTGCACGATTCGCGCGTCGCAGGCGGGCAATGCCGCGTATGCCCCGGCCCCCAGCGTCAACCAGAGCTTTGCGGTGGCGAAGGCCGCGCAGACAATCACCTTTGCGGCGCCTGCGGGCAAGACCTACGGCGCGGCGCCGTTCGTCGTCAGCGGCAGCGCATCGTCAGGGCTGCCCGTGACATTCGCCTCGACGACGCCCGCGGTTTGCCCGCTCGCAGGCGCCACGGTCACCCTCGTCGCCGCAGGAACCTGCGCCATCCAGGCGGTGCAAGCCGGCAACGGCAACTACAACGCCGCCGCTAGCGTCACGCGAAGCTTCGCGATTGCCAAGGCCGCGCAGACGATCACCTTCACCGCGCCTGCCGGCAAGAGCTACGGCGCGGCGCCTTTGCGCTCAGCGCATCGACCTCGTCGGGCTTGGCCGTCGTATTTGCATCGATGACGACCGCCGTGTGCACCGTCAGCGGCAGCACAGTCACGCTCGTCGCGGCGGGAATCTGCACGATCCAGGCGGCGCAAGCCGGCAACGGCAACTTCGCCGCTGCCACCGCCGTCAACCGGAGCCTCACCAGCGGCAAGGCGAACCAGACCATCGCATTCGCTGCGCTCGCCGGCAAGACCTACGGCACGGTTCCGTTCGCGATCGCGGCCGGTGCATCGTCTGGCTTGCCGGTCGCTTTTACGTCGACGACGACGGCTGTGTGCACGATCAGCGGCAGCACGATCGCGATCAAGACCGCCGGCACTTGCACGATCCAGGCCGCGCAGGCAGGGAACGCGAGCTATGCCGCAGCGACACCGGTCAACCAGAGTTTCACCGTAGCGAAGGCTGCGCAGACGATTGCGTTTGGCGCCCTGGCCGACCGCAGCTACGGCGCCGCGCCGTTTACCGTCAGCGCCACCGCGACTTCGGGACTGGCGGTGAGCTACGCTTCGCTGACCACCGCGGTATGCACGTCCGCCGGGAACGCCGTAACGGTCCGCAGCGCCGGCACCTGCACGATTCAGGCGGCGCAAGCCGGCAACGCGAACTACAGCGCGGCGGCCAGCATGAGTCAGAGCTTCACGATTGCGGTGGGCGCGCAGACGATCAACTTCGCTTCTCCCGGCAACCAGTTGATCGATGCGTCACCCGTTGCGCTGGCAGCGGCTGCCTCGTCCGGGCTCGTCGTCAGCTTTGCGTCGGTCACGCCGACGGTCTGCACCGTCGGCGCCGATATGGCGACACTGCTCAGCCCGGGAACGTGCGCAGTGCAGGCGACGCAATCCGGCGGTGGTTCGTTCAGCGCGGCACCCAGCGTAACGCGAAGCTTTGTCGTCATCGACATGCCGCGATTATCGCCACCCGCCTTTTATGCGACCGGAACCTACCCCGACAGCATCGTCCTCGGCGATTTCAACGGCGACGGCAGGCTCGATGCCGCAGTCGCCAACGCGTTCTCCGGCAGTGTCTCCATTCTGCTCGGCGACGGCGCGGGTGCGTTCACTGCCGGCGTCACGGTGCAGTTTGGCGGCGAGCCGATCGCCGTTATTGCGGGCGATTTCAATGGCGACGGCAAGCTCGATCTGGCGGTTGCCGACTTCTACTACAACCGTGTGATCATGCTGGTCGGCAACGGTGACGGCACGTTCGATGTCGGCGCCCCTGTCGACGTCGGTCTCGCGCCGATTGCGATGGCCGCCGCGGACTTCGATCGCGACGGCAAGCTCGACCTGGTCGTTGCCAACGGATCGATCGGCAATACGACCGGGCAGAGCGTGACAGTTCTGCGCGGAAACGGCAACGGCGGCTTCGGCGCGCCGTTCGGCTACGCTACGGGCCCGAGCCCCTACGCGGTAGCGGTCGCCGATTTCAACGGCGACGGCGCGCCGGATCTCGCCGTGGCCAGCGGCGGCGGCAACAGCGTCTCGGTACTTATCGGGCGTGGCGATGGGACGTTCGGCGCGGCCGTCGACTATGCCGCGGGCTATTTTCCGGACGGTGTCGCGGCCGGAGACTTCAACGGCGATGGCAAGCCCGATCTCGCCGTCGTCAATGATTACAGCGACGATGTTTCGATCCTGCTTGGGCGCGGCGACGGGACGTTCGGCACGGCAACCCAGTTCGCGGCGGGAAGCGGCCCGGCAAGCGTCGCCACAGCCGACTTGAACGGCGACGGCTGGGCCGATCTCGCGATCGCCAATCGCTTCGACAACACTCTCGTGCTGTTGCTCGGTAACGGCGACGGCACGTTCCAGCCGGCAGTGCCATTCGTGGTCGGAACGCAACCGGAGATCGCCGTCGCGGCCGACCTGAACCGCGACGGCAATATCGACCTGGTGCTCACCAGTGCGGCAGACAACAACATCGCCGTGCTGCTGCAATCGACCGGCAACGTCACGACGATCGCGATGCAGTCGGGCAGTCCGCAGAGCGCCGCGCTGAACGGGGCGTATGCCTTGCCGCTCTCGGTCCTCGTGACCGATGGCGGCGGCCAGCCGCTACCGGGGATGCTCGTGACATTCATCGCGCCGGCGAGTGGCGCGTCGGGCACATTTGCCGGCGGCTCCGCGACGGCACAGGCAGCGACAAATAACGCCGGCGTCGCCGTCGCTCCGGCGTTCATCGCCAATGACGTGGCCGGGCCCTTTTCCGTGCTTGCCACTGTCGGCGGTGCAAGCGCCTCGTTTGCGCTAACGAATTCGGGTGGCGCGCCGCAGGCGATCGTGTTCGGTGCCATTCCCGGCAAAGTGTACGGTGCTGCGCCTTTTACCGTCAGCGCCACCGTATCATCCGGCCTGGCGGTGAACTTCGCGTCGCTGACGACGCCGGTCTGCACCGTCAGCGGCGCCACCGTGACGATCGCCTCCGTCGGGACATGCACGGTGCGAGCGTCGCAGCCGGGCAATGCGGCCTATGTCGCCGCCCCCGATGTCGACCAGGGCTTCGCCGTCGCGCAGGCGAGCCAGGCCATCGTTTTCGGCGCCCTCGCCAATCAGCCAGCGGGCAGCCCGCCGATCGCGCTGAGCGCCACCGCGTCGTCCGGCCTGCCCGTGTCGTTCGCTTCGTTGACGCTTGCCACCTGCACGGTCAGCGGCAGCACCGTGACCTCGGTCGCCGCGGGCACCTGTACGATTCGGGCGGCGCAAGCCGGCAACGGCAACTACGCGGCTGCGCCCTACTTCGACCAGGGCTTCGCCGTGACGGCGGGCAGCCAGACCATCGCTTTCGCGCCGCTCGGCAATCAGGCGTTCGGCGGCGGCGTCTTTACGGTCAATGCGACGGCGACGTCCGGACTCCCGGTGGCCTTTTCCTCGCTGACCCCTGCGGTATGTTCGGTGAGCCAGAATACCGTCGCCGCTATCGCAGCGGGAAGCTGCACCATTCGTGCGGCGCAAGCCGGCAATGCGTCGTACAGCGCGGCGCCGAACGTCGACCGCAGTTTCGTCGTCACGCCGACGACGCAGACGATCGATTTTCCGGCGCTCTCCGATCGACCGATGTACGCGGCGCCGATCGTGCTTCGCGCCATGGCATCCTCGGGCTTGCCGGTCGCTTACGCTTCGCTGACGCCGGCCGTATGCGTCGTGAGCGCCGACCTGGCTTCGGTCGTGACGGCCGGCATCTGCACGATTCACGCCTCGCAAGGCGGAAACGCAAACTTTCTTGCCGCGCCTGCCGTCGATCGGAGCTTCACGGTCATGCGTAGCGGCCAGATCATCGCCTTTGCCGATCCCGGCGCGCACGCGGTTTCGGCGATTCCGTTCGCGCTCTCCGCCAGCTCCTCATCGGGATTGCCGATCACGTTTGAAACGCTCAGCGCATCGACCTGCAGCGTCGCCGGCATCATGGCCACGGCCATGGCGACCGGCACGTGCACGATCCGCGCGAGCCAGGCGGGCGATGCGAACTATCCTCCGGCCACCGCGGATCGAAGCTTCCTGATCGTGGGCGGGCTGCCGCCGCCTCCGCCACCACCACCTCCGACGGGTCCGTTCATCGCGTATTCGACCTATCTCGGCGGCTATGGGCCCGACCTGGCGTTCGACGTCGTCGTCGGGCCGGATGGCGCGGCGTATGTCGGTGGATCGGTAGCGTCCAGCAATTTTCCCGGGCTGAGCTCGAGCACATTCACCAACGCGGGCCTCGATCTGCTGTTCGTCACCAGGATCGACCCGGACGGCGGCAAACAGGATTTCGCGACCGTGACCGGAGGCCGCGCGGCCGATATCACCCGAACCGGATCATGGCCGTATGTCGGCACCACGCAGCCCACGAGCGACCAGATCGTCGGCGGCGGCCAGGTCGAGGCGATGGCGATCGATGCGAGCGGCAATGTCTACACGGCGTCGTATGCGAATTCCACCGATTATCCCGTACGCGGCGGAACGTACCTCCGCGGCGGGCCGAAGACCATCTACAGGATTGCACCGACCGGGGCGGTGCAAGCCGCCAGCAGTGCGCTCGATCCGGCGGTGATGACGATTCGGGCACTGGCGATCGACGCCGGCGGAGCGATCTATTTCACCGGCGTGGCCGGTCCGGGCTTGGCAACGACTCCAGGCGCGCTCATTCCCACGATACCCGCGCCCGGGCCTAATGCCGCAACCAGCGCGCCCTACCTGATCAAGCTGGCAGCGGGAGGCGGCAGCACCGCGTTCGCGACGTACCTGTCGGCGCCGGGGCGGCGGGCGGGGACGCCGGATGTTCATGGCCAGTCGAACTACGACGCAGCCACGACCGCATACGCGCTTGCCGTGGATGCGTCCGGCAACAGTTACCTCGCGGGACAGGCGACGTCCGATCAGCTTCCCGTGACGAGCGGATCGCCGGACACGCCGGACTCGAAATACCGCGACGCCTTCGTCGCCAAGGTCAATCCGACCGGCACGGCGCTGCTCTTCGTTGCCCGTCTGGGCGGCGTCGATGCCGATCGCGCCACCGGCATCGCATTGGGTCCGGACGGCACGGTGGTCGTCGGCGGCAAGACCGCAACGCAACCCTTCGTGGGTACGCTGCAGGCTTTCCAGCCGGTCGTTATTTTCCGCTCGGGCACGCTTTACGTGGACAGGGAGACGGGCTTCGTGGCGAAGCTTGCGGCCGACGGAAGCAAGTGGCTTTTTGTCGCAGCGCTCTGCACCGATGGCGGCAATCTCGTCAACGGGGCGTGGAACGGCATCAATACGCTTCCGATCAAGGTTGCAGTCGACGCAAGCGGCGCGATCTACGCGGCCGGCACGACCTCTTTCTTTCGCGATCTCATCCTCGTCAACGGATCCGCCGTCCCGAATGCTCTCGGCGGCGTAGACACGAGCGGCGCGTTCGTCGTCAAGATCTCGGCCGATGGTTCGCGCGTATTGCAGCTCGCGGCCCTCGGCGGCCTGGCCGTCGCGACCGGGCTGGCGCTCGACGACTCCGGTAACGCCTACCTCGCCGGCTACGGATCCTACATGACGACCGTCAACGCATCGCAAGCAGCGCCGATGTACGAGGGCGACGTCAGCAGTGCGTTTGTCGCCAAGCTCAATGATCAATACGCGCCGGTGACCCTCACCACCAGCCGCAATCCCGGCGTCGCAGGCCAGGCGCTGATGTTGACGGCGACGGTTGTCGACGCCCGCAACGGTGGGACCGTCGAATTCGATGACGGCAATCAAGTGTTGGGTGCGGTCCCGGTTTCGAGCGGCCGCGCGACGCTTCCGGTCAATCTGAGCGCGGGCGTGCACCGGCTGCGGGCCGCCTACCGCGGCAGTGGAGCGTTCGACGGTTCTTCCGCGCTGGAAGTCATCCAGTCGATCGACCAGGCTCCGGCGGCGCCCTAAGCCATGCGACGACTGTTTGCACTGCTGGGAGGAATACTTTCGAGCGCGCTCGGGCTTTGCGATGTGCCGACCGTGGCGATGACTTATCCACCGGCGAATGCGACGATCCTGGAAGCGATTTCACCGACAATACTTCTGCAGGCAACCGCGTCCGATGCGGACGAGGGCGTGTCCTCGGTGTATTTCTACGTTTGCCCCGCGGCAGGCTCCTCATGCGACGCGACTGCGACGACGGCGGGTGTCGTCCAAACCAGCCCGTACCAGTTTTCCTGGACGCCGCCGCACCCTCCCGCATCGAGCAGCCTGAGCATCCGCTACCTGGTGTGGGCTACCGCGGTCAATTCGCTCGGGCAAGGAAAAAACTCGGTCGCCGTGCCGATCACGCTGATCCAGCCTGCGCCTGCGCCGACGGTCAAGCTCATCGCGCCGTCGGCGCCCATCGGATTCGCCGCGCCTGCGGCGCCGGTCCTGTACGCAACCGCCACGCCGGGCACCACTGTCCCGCCATCCACCATCGCCCGGGTCGACTTTCTCGACGGCCAGGACGTGATCGGCACCGTCGCGAGCCCTAACAGCAACCCTGCGGGCTACGCCTATACCTGGTCGAATGCCGCACTCGGCCCGCACCAGATCAGCGTGCGAGCCACCGATACGCTGGGCGATTCGGCGAGCGCGCCGTCGGTGACCATCTATATTTTCGCTGCCGACCAGGCACCCCAGGTTGCCTTGACATCCCCGCGCAGCGGACAGACGTTCAACGGCGCGAGCGCGATACCGCTCGCCGCGACGGCGACCAGCAGCGATCGATCGATCCAACGGGTCGAGTTCGTCGCCGGCAACAATGTGATCGCGACCGCGTTCGCGCCTCCCTACGCGGCAAGCTGGGTCGGGCCACTGCCGGGCAACTTCGCGCTCGTCGCGCGCGCCTTCGACGACCTGGGCGTCGCCTCAGCCTCGCCCGCGGCTTATGTCTGGGTCACCGAGGGCGCCCGCCCGCCGGCCGTCGTCATGACCTCGCCCGCCCCGGGAAGCACCGTGGCGGCCAATTCGACTCTGCCGCTTGCGGCGACGGCACTATCGCCCGACGGCTCCATCGGCCGGGTCGACTTCTATGCCGGCTCGAAACTGGTTGGAAGCAGCGCGACCGCCCCGTACAGCTTCAGTTGGACCACGCCAGGCACCGGCACGCAATCCCTGTTCGCCAAGGCATACGACTTGCAGGGCCACAGCGCCAGTTCCACGCCGGTGGGGGTCACCGTGAGCAGCAAGGTCCCGTTGGTGAGCCTTACCGCACCGGCAGCGGGTGCCAAGCTTACCGCGCCGGCGACGATCAATCTCAGTGCGTCAGCAAGCGAAAACGGGGGCAGCATCAGCCGCGTCGACTTCTACGCCAACGGCACGCTGGTCGCGACGCAAGCGTCACCGCCATACAATGCGGTCTGGAGCAATGTCGCGGCGGGAGCGTACTCGCTCACCGCCAAGGCGACGGACAATGTTGGCGCAACCAAAACGTCGTCGCCGATCGCCATGACGGTGGTGAATAACGTGCCACCGACCATCGCGATCACTGCACCCACAAGCGGGCAGAGTCTGTTCGCGGGACAGTCGATCACGGTGACCGCGACCGCATCGGATTCCGACGGCACCGTGTCCAAGGTCGAGTTTCTGGTCGACGGGTTGGCGAGCGGCGCGGTCGCTTCCCCACCGTTCACGCAGGGCTGGACGCCATCTTCTGCCGGACTCCATGCGCTTCAGGCGCGCGCTACCGACAACCAGGGGGCGGTTTCGACGTCCTCGCCGGTGATGGTCACGGTCAATCCGAATAGCACCCCGATCGCTGCCATCATCGCACCCGCGAGCAACCAGGCTTTCGCTTCGGGCCAGTCGATAGCGATGGCGGCAAGCGCATCGGACCCCGACGGCACGGTGATCAAGCTGGAATTCATTGCTGACGGGGTGGTCGTCGGGTCCGTAACCGCCCCGCCATTCACCAAAAGTTGGAGCGGGGCAGGCGTCGGCGCCCACGTGCTCACCGTGCGCGCTACCGACAACGTCGGCGCAGTGGCCTTGTCGGGACCGGTAGCCATCACGGTAAACTCCGGCAATCTTCCCGCGGTCAGCCTTGCCTCTCCCATCGCGGGCGATATGTTCAGTGCAGGCGGCTCGATCGTGCTGACTGTCGATGCGTCGAGCGCCAACGGCACAATCACGCGCGTCGATTTTTATGTCGGCGGCACGACGCTAATCGGCAGCGCCACCACAGCGCCGTTTGTCCTTACTTGGGCTGCCGCAGCTCCTGGGACGTACTCCATTGCGGCGAAGGCGACCGATTCGCACGGCGCGGTAGCTTCATCGCCGAGTGTAAGCATCCAGGTGGTCACTCCCACACTTACCATTGCCTCGCCGGCCGCAAACGCCGTTGTGGCCGCGGACTTCATCATGGTCAGCGGCACCTACCAGGCACCGCCCAACAGCGGCATCACCGTCAATGGAGCCGTCGTGAGTAACGACGGGCAGGGCCACTTTGCGGCCAACAACGTCCCCCTCACCGTGGGCGCCAATACCCTGACCATCAACCTTGCGACGGCCGACGGCCAGACGATGACGCAGACATTGCTTCGTCACCAGCAGCGCTGCTGCGCCGATCCAGCTTTACGCCGATCCCGACGCCGACTTCGCGCCGGCGACGTTCACCATTCGCGTGAAAAGCCGGTCGGCGAATGCAATCACCAACATCAGCTATGCGAACCTGGGCGGCGGCCAGATCGATACTTCCGTGGCAAGTCAGACGGTGGTGGCCGCGCTTACCTACACGACACCTGGACTCTACGCGCCACGCTTCACGATTATCGATTCATCAGGCAACACGTACACGCAAGTGCTTGCATTGAACGTGCAAGACAAGGCCAGCCTCGATCAAATGCTCAAGAGAATCTGGAACGACTTCGGCATGGCGCTCGCTGCCGGTGATATTCAACGTGCCGTGAATCCTCTCAGCATAACCGCCCACGCCCGCTACGGGCCGGTGCTGACACGAATCGCCCCGGGGCTCCCGGCAGCGGTCGCCACTTGGAGTCCGCCGCAAAGCGGCGCGCTCGGAGGCGAGATCGCCGAATACTGGGTGCAGCGAACAATCGGCGGCGTCAAACGCGCCTATCTCATCTATTTCCTGCGCAGTCCCGACGGGATATGGCAACTGGATTCGATGTGAAGAGATCCCGCCCAGTGCCCTCCTTGCGGCACCACTTGCGTCGCCTTTTCGGCCGAACACCGAAGGTCCTCGCCCTTGTCGCCGGTTGCCTGCTCGTGTCGGCATGCGGCAGGTTCTATAGCGCCGACGAAATCACCGCCACGGTCGTCGACGCGGACACCAAGGCGCCGCTCGCCAGGGTGCACGTCATCGCCGAGTGGGCGGTGCGGGGTGGAATGAACTATGGCAACGTCGTTGGCTATATGAATGTCATGGAAACGGTGACTGACAAGGACGGCCGATTTCATTTTCCCGGTTGGGGCCCAAGGGCCAATTTTCACTTCGGGGCGATTCGCGCCGTAGAGGCTCCCGCCTTGTTATTTTTCCACCACGGCTATCGGATTGCAGCGATGAACAACAACGATATTTCCTTCTTACACGCGCCCCGTCATATGAGGTCGGCTTGGGATGGCCAGGCCATGCCCTTGAAACGCAATGCTGATGCTGCGTCTGGTTACGATCCGGGCTACGTAGCACTTGAAACCGATCTAGAATTTCTCCGACGCGAAGGATACTGGGCCGACGTGACGCGGTTCCTGTGTGCGATCGCACGTGAGCGCGCGTTGCTCGACCACCGCCGTATATCAAGCATTCTCTACACCTACCAATCACTTCGAGATCGAGGGGTCGATTGCCCGTCCGAGGAGGTTGCCCGATGAGCCGTTACACGCTATTGCTTGCATTTGTAACCGTACTTAGTGCGAACATCGGCAACGCTTATGAAATCCCCACACACCATGACCTTTCCGCCGAGGCCGGGCTCCAATCCATCCTCGGCGATGAGCGCAGAAGAAACCAAATCGGGTTTCGTTTTCCGATCGATTCGACGAACCAGGCCCAGATATTCGCGGGGAGCCAAGGAGAGCCGATCTCAATACGGGATCTGATCGCCAACGGCGCAATGTATGAGGACGACTTTCCTCCGGGACCGCTCTACCATTTCTTCGATCCACGTACGAACTCCCCGTTGCACATCAATCCAAACGACTACCCAAGCGCCAAGGCATCTCTTGTTGACCTGATCAACGCGCACGCCCGGACGTCGCCGGACTGGGTCGTGCTAGGACAAGGCGCGCCGCCATTCGACGTCAACCCCTTCTCGTTTCAGAAGGTGCGGGAGTACTTCTTCTCGGCGCTGTCATCACGGGACAAGATGCGCCGTGATTTGTTTACCGGGCTCGTCTTCGACTCGCTCGGCCGGATGATTCACCACCTTCAGGACATGGCACAGCCTCAGCACGTCCGTAATGACAACCACCTGTCTAATGCCGCGCATGGACCTTGTTTGCGGCACCGGCCTTGATCTGTCCTCGCTTTGCCAGAGCTATCTCGCCTTGAGACGCGAGAGCGCATATGAAACATGGACTGACAGACCCGATGTTCGACGTCGGCCTACCCAAGCGCGGCTACGACCCCGTCTACCCGGGCCCGATGCCGAAGTCGGACGGCGTCAGCGCGTTCACCACCCCAAGGCTATTCTGGGCCAACGCTGGAAAGGGCATTGCCGAATTCACCAACCGCAATTTCTTCAGCGCCGGAACGATGGACGAAAGTCCGCCATCTACGATCGCTCCCTACGACGTTGATGTCACGTCGCTTTGCGCAGGCGCAGTGCCAAGTTGCCGCGCTACGCTGCCGGATGCCGCCGTGACCTTCTTTCCATCCTATGTTGACGATCAGTTCCGGCCGGCAGATGGGCCCTGGTTGCATCAGTACGCGGCAAGCGCCTCCATATTCGATCCCGAGTTCAAGAGCTATTCGAGCCAGCGCCTTACCACCGTCAACCGATTCACGTTCGCCCGGGACCACGAATTCCTGATCCCGCGGGCCGTCGCCTACTCGGCAGGCTTGATCAACTACTTCTTCCGTGGCCAGATGGAAGTCAAGGCACCCGACGAAGGCGTGTATGCGATCGCTGATCATTCGCCCGCTGATCTCGGGGCAAACGGCTGTGGCGCGCCGTGCGGTTTTCGAAAGGTCAAGCTCAAGGTGAGGAACACCACGCCCGCCGACGACATGCTGAATGACCCCGCGAGTCCGGGGACACTGGTCGTCGTCGCCAAGTACCATCTCAACCTTTGCTTCCAGCCCGACTTGTCCGGAGAATTCGGAGCCTCGGGTTACCGGGATGCATCTTGCCGCTCCGCCAACGAACTCGTGACAGTCTCTAATCCGGTCCAGGTAGTTTCTGTCGGCCGAACCTTCTCCGACCGGGCGCTGGAATTCACCTTTGACACCAGTGCACCGATACCGATCAACGCCACCGATCTGTTTCTCCAGGTTGTCTACAAGGGCACGCTCGGCAACGAGATCGGGGGCGCCGTAGCGCTCACCACAATCGACATGCTGGAACCGAGCTTCCTGATCTTCAGCAACGACAACGACTACATCAACGTCTACAACGCGGACGGCTCGTTCTCGCGCACGGACCCATACCAGCCGCTGCCTGGCCGCTTTTCCGTCCACGTCGAATTGCGATTCAACCAATCGGCTCCGTTGCCGATCGCGGCGACGGCGCAGCTGGATCCGGGTTACTACCACCGCCTCGCGATTCTGACCGATCAGGAATTCCTGCCTTATTGGATAGTCGAGCGCTACGTTGGCGGCCAGCCGGACACGCAGGAATTCGCGCTCGCGGCCAGCGAAAATCAGACCGACGCCGACGAGCAGGTATTCAATTTTCCGCCTTACGTTCAGTTGCGGCACACGACACCGTCCGGTTGGGCGTACGAATCCGACGAGGATGGCGGCGCAGTCTATTGGATGCCCGGCACCATGTGCGCCGATGGCTCGACCCGATGCGTTCCCGAGGACAAGGACGTGGGCGCTTTCGTGCGGCGGTACCCGGCTTTCAAGCAGTCGGCGCCCTTGCCGATGGATGTCGCTTTCTAGCGTTGGCCGGCGCGCATCGCCCAGCTGTGAATGTCGCGAGCCCGGATGGCTCGACGGCCAGCCCTCGCGTCTCGCCGATGTCTATCGCGCAAACAACCGACGCCTCTCCTTCTTTCCTCCAAGGGAAGGCCGTCCCAGCCTGATCGTCAGCGGCCTAGCGTGCCGAGTCAGAAATTCGCTTGACAGTTCGCGGCGCCTTTGGCCGCCATGCGGCGTTGCTCGGCCTCACCGTAGCCCGAGCTACGGTTTCGGCCTTACGCCTTGCCTGGCGGCCAAATCCATCCGCTCCTTTATCGTCGGAACTTCTGACTCGGCACACTAGCCGTAAACCCCGTGATTGAATACGAAGACATCCTCGCCGCGATAGACGAAATCGATCGGCAGATCGCTGATCGCCCGCCGGAAATTCCGGGAATTGGACGCGCCGGGAAACAGCCAGTCATGCAGCTCGATCACGATGACCGCGAATTCCGAGATCCACGAATAGTTGTCGTGGAACAACTCCGCCTCGCCGCCCTCGATGTCGATCTTGCAGAGGAACGGGCGCATGCCAAAGGTTTTGCGCTCTGCGACGATGCTTGCGACCGAAAACAGCGGGACGCGATACCCGGCGCCGGTCAGCCGGACCTGGTACGCCCACGCGCCGCGACCGGGGTCGTGCAGGAAGCCGTGGCCGTCGTGCGAGCCGATCGCTCCCTCGAGCAGCGTGAAATTCAGCTCCCGGCAATTCTTCCGCAGGAGCTCGCAGTTCTCCCTCTCCGGTTCGATTGCCACGACATGACAGCCGGGGAAGTTGCTGGCGAACCACAGCGTGCTGGCGCCGATGTTCGCGCCGGCATCGATGATCAGCGGCGTAATCTTGCTTTCGACCAGCCTGGCGTAGTACGCCCCCAGCGGCACGCTCTGGCGAAAGGTTCGCATGCTGTAGCATTGTTGCACGAGCACCTGCTGGACGACCGCTCGATCGCTGGCGCTTGCCGCACGGAAGAAAAACATGCGTGGCGCGTTGTCGATCGTCAATCGAACGACATCGAGCTTCGCCGCGTACGCTGCATCGGCCATTTCCACGTTCCGATACTAAGCGCCGCAACCTTGTCTGGCGCTGACGCCGGCCTGTCAAATGCCTGACGGCGCACAGCTTCCGGTTCGTGACTGGGAGAAGATTGTTCCGCGAAACTCGCGGCCCCATTCCCCTGATGCGCCGACGCTGGCCGCGCGCCGATGGTGATATCGAGTTGCGACGGCGTTCTCGAGGACGCGCGTCGCCCCCTGGTACTCAACCTCCGGCCGGCGGCACATCGGGGTCGAACATAGGATTGGCCGGCATGGCCTCCATGATCGGATGGGCGCGAATCGCCATCCGGTCGCGCGCAGACTCGCGTGGTCCCTGTGCAGGCACCTCCCGCGTCGCGCGCCCCAGCCCGAAGGCCGGCATGTTGTTGTAGATGCACTCCAGGTCGCCCGGCCGCACGCGATAGGTCTCGTGCCAGATGCCGACGTCCCCGTTGCTCGCCACCGCGCGATTGAATGCCGCCCATGCCGCGCGATGCTCGCCTGCCGCGTCCTTGGCGAAGCGCTCGAGATCGTCGAACGAGCGCCAGTACTGCACCATGATCGTCGGGTTGCCCATCCACGATTCGGCGCTCAGGAAACCGGATTCGCGGTCGGAGTACAGCGCGCGCAGCATGCGCGGCATCGCCCGCGCGACCGGCAGCCATTTGTGCACTTTCCACCACCGGTTGATGCGCATGCCGATCAGGAAGACGACGACTTCGCCGTCGACATCCGCAGTCATGCGACGTGCGGTCACGTTTGTCATCTATCGCCTCCGATGCAAGCCTGCCCGCGCGGTGGCCCGGACGCCGATAAATCGCCGCGCTTCCGCAGCCGATCCGTCATGGCAACGGCGTCAGGGAACGCTCATAGCGCCACTTGCCCGACTCGACGGCGCCGAGGCAGCGAAATCCGGCCCGCTGCAGCACGATGTGCGATGCCGCGTTGTCTGCCGCGGTGTGGGCGATGACACGTCGCACTCGCGGATGCTGCAACGCCCGCTCGGTCAGCGCGAGCGCGAGCTCGGTACCGTAGCCGCAGCCGCGCGACTCGTCGCCGATCGAATAGCCGATCTCGACGGTGCCGTCTGCAGTCGGCGGGCCGAAGTAGCCGCCGGCACCGACTAGCTGCGCTACCCTGCTGCCGTCCGCCGGTCGCACCGCATACCACCCGTACCAGCCGACGGCCTCAGGCCCACGCCGTTCGTACTCCGACAGAAAATAGGCGATCGCGCCGCGATCGTATTCGCCCGGAGGCCAGCCGGCCGGCACTTCGGCGTCGAGCAGCACGCCAAGCTGGGCGGGATCGTCGAGCTCGGTGCGCAGATGCGCGAGCTGCGCCGCGATCAGACGCAATCGCCTTGTGTTGATCAGCACGCAGGCCGCGGGCACCTGCCCCGCGCCAACGAGCGCAGCGTGTTGCTTCCGCGCCAGCGGCATAGCGTCACTTCGGCGCCAGCCGGATCGCACCGTCGAGGCGAATGGTCTCGCCGTTGAGCATCTCGTTGCGGACGATCTCGGCGACGAGCGACGCGTATTCCGGAGGCCGGCCAAGGCGCGGCGGAAACGGCACCATCTTGCCCAGCGATTCCTGCACTTCCTTAGGGAGGCCGTTCATCATCGGCGTCTCGAATATGCCCGGCGCGATCGTGACGACGCGGATGCCGTAGCGAGCCAGCTCGCGCGCGATCGGCAGGGTCATGCCGACCAAACCGCCCTTGGACGCGCTGTACGCGGCCTGGCCGATTTGCCCATCGAATGCGGCGACGGACGCGGTGAGCACGACGACGCCCCGCTCGCCGCCGGCGTTGGGCGTGTTGCGTGCCATGGCCTCGGCGGCCAGCCGCGTCATGTTGAACGAGCCGACGAGGTTGATGCTGATCGTGCGGGCGAAACCGGCGAGATCATGCGGACCTTCCTTGCCGAGGACCTTTTCACCGTGAACCACGCCGGCACAATTGACGAGCCCGTGCAGCGCGCCGAAGCTGCTTTGTGCAGCCGCGACCGCAGCCTTGCCGCTGGCTTCGTCGGTGACGTCGGTCCGCACGAACCGCACCGACGCGCCGAGCTCGGCGGCCAATGCCTTGCCTACGACCTCATTCACGTCGGCAAGCACGGCCTTGCCGCCGTTGGCGACGACCATGCGCGCCGTGCCCGCGCCGAGGCCCGACGCGCCACCGGTGATCAGAAAGACGCTATCGCTCAGTTGCATGCCAGGGCTCCGTTCCGATGCTTGAAATCGTGGCAGCAGGCGCAGTCGCGGCAACCGCATCGCGCCCGCCGGGGAGCGCCGCCACGAGGCTTACTTTTCCTGCGTCTTGAACACCGTCGTCGCCGTCGCCACCAGGCCCGCCAGGTCGGACAGGTTCGACGGCACGATCAAGGTGTTGTTGGTCTTGGCGAGATTGGCGAAGGCGGCGACATATTGCTCGGCGACCTTGAGGTTGACGGCGTTGATGCCGCCGGGCGAGACGATTGCCTCCGCGACCTGGCGGATCGCCTTGGCGTTCGCTTCGGCGATCGACAGGATCGCCGCGGCCTGTCCCTGCGCGGTGTTGATCTCCGCCTGCTTGACGCCTTCCGATTGGGCGATGGCCGCGGCGCGCGCGCCTGCCGCCAGGTTGATCTGCTGCTGCTGCGCGCCTTCCGAGGTCGCGATCACCGCACGCTTTTCCCGCTCGGCGGTGATCTGCGCCTGCATCGCGTGCAGGATCTCCTTCGGCGGGGTCAGGTCCTTGATCTCATAGCGCAGCACCTTGACGCCCCAGTTGGCGGCCGCCTGATCAAGCGCGGCGACGACCAGGCCGTTGATGTGGTCGCGCTCCTCGAACGTGCGATCGAGCTCCATTTTCCCGATGACGCTGCGCAAGGTCGTCTGCGCGAGCTGGGTGATCGCAACCATGAAATTGCTCGATCCGTACGAAGCGAGCTTCGGATCGGTCACCTGGAAATACAGGATGCCGTCGACCTGAAGCTGCGTATTGTCCTTGGTGATGCAGATCTGGCTGGGGACGTCGAACGGGATTTCGCGCAGGTCATGATGATAGGCCACGCGATCGACGAACGGAAACACGAAGTTGAGCCCCGGCGCCAGCACGGCGTGGAATCGCCCCAGGCGCTCGATGACCAGCGCCTTCTGCTGCGGGACGATACGTATTGTCTTGATGACGACGATGATCGCCACGACGAACAGCGCCAACGTGACGGCCGAAGATCCAGTCATTGTGTTCTCCATTATTCAGTCGCTTTCAGGGCGCCGGTCGGACAGAAGCAGCACCGATCCGCGCATGCCGGCGATATACATGGTCTCGACGCGCGGTGTTTCGGGCGCCGCCACCTCGGCATCCCAGGTGCTGCCGCGATAGGCGACGCGCGCGGTGCCGGCGGGGCCCCAGCGTTGCACCTGCACCATCTGGCCGACGTCGAGCCCTACCTGCGGCGGCGTGCTGGCCGCAAGGCTTCGCTTCCATCGCTGCAACAGCACCGTGCCGATTACGCCCAGCGCAGCGGCGATCAGCCACTGCACCGGAATTGCCGCGCCGAACCAGGCCGCGACGCCGCCGAAGGCCAACGCGAGGCCGATCACAAGCAGGTAGAACGTCCCCGTGACAAGCTCGGCGGCGATCAGCGCCGCCCCGGTCATCCACCACATCCAGTAACTCGTCATCGACTTTCCTCCCCCTGCGACCAAGGATAGCAAGGAAATGCAAGGCCCGGGCGCACCGGTGTCCAGGGCTTGCAACACGTCGTCCAGCCCCGACATTGGGATATAATTAGCCGTTTCTTTTCAGACGTTTCGCGACACTCCGGAGGTCCGGGCATGCCCATTTACGAATACCGCTGCAGCGCCTGCGCGCACAAGCTCGAATCGCTGCAGCGATTGGCGGACGCGCCGCTGGTCACCTGCCCGGCCTGCGGCAAGGAGACGCTGACCAAGCTGCTGTCGGCCGCTGGCTTCCAGCTCAAGGGCAGCGGCTGGTACGCCACCGACTTCAAGAACTCGGGCAGCAAGCCCCCGGCGAAGGACGCCGCGAAATCGGACGCCAAGGCCGACGCGCCGGCTGGCGTCTCCACGGATTCCAAGGCGGAGACCGGCGCGTCTTCCGGCACCAAGACGGACGTCCCGGCCGCGTCGCCCGAGCGCCAAGTCGGGCGACCAGGCCAAGACCGAGACGCGCAGCGCGCCCGACAAGCCCGCTCCGTCCACCGGCACCCCGACGACCAGCGGTTCGTGACCTCGCGCAAGCAATCGCTGGAGGCGTTGAAGCGCTACCTGATCGCAGGGCTGCTTGTCTGGGTGCCGTTGGGCATCACCATCTGGGTGCTGCAGCTCCTGGTGACGACACTCGACCAGACGCTGCTGCTCGTGCCCGCCAGCGCGCGCCCGCAAGCGCTGTTC
Organism: uncultured beta proteobacterium; assembly: GCA_963713125.1. Lineage (GTDB taxonomy): Bacteria > Pseudomonadota > Gammaproteobacteria > Burkholderiales > Casimicrobiaceae > PALSA-1003. The sequence continues at coordinate 147,556 of CAVQKL010000009.1, forward strand.
GGCTTCAATATTCCCGGGCTGGGCGCGCTGCTGGCGTTTGCCATCCTGATACTGACCGGGGTGGTCGCCGCCAATTTTTTTGGCGCACGGCTGATCGGCGTCTGGGAATCGGTGCTGGGTCGAATCCCGGTCGTCAAATCCATCTATTCCAGCGTCAAGCAAGTCAGCGATACGCTGCTATCCAACACCGGCACCGCGTTTCGCAAGGCGCTGCTGGTCGAATACCCGTACCAGGGCTGCTGGACGATCGCCTTCCAGACCGGCGTGCCCGCCGCAGAAGTGGCGGCCCATCTCGACGCCGAGCACGTCAGCGTCTACGTGCCGACCACGCCGAACCCCACGTCGGGCTTTTTCCTGATGCTGCCGCGATCTCGCGTCCACGAACTGGACATGACCGTCGACGAGGCGCTCAAGTACATCATCTCCATGGGCGTCGTTGCGCCGCGGCCGCACGCAAGCGCCGCCGCCGATGTTGTCGCGCCCGCGCTCGATCGCCGAAATTGACCCGCTGCGATCACTTCGCCCGCTGCCCGCCGGCAGTGGCGCGCGAGCGCGTGTTTGCGGGGGCGCCAGCTGGACCCGACGGCGCGCGACAAGACGGATTTGCCGATCGGCAGCGGGCCCGCCACTCCCGCTCATGAAATGTTCTTGGAGAAAAGCTTGAAGCGCACCGACTACTGCGGCCGCATCGACCGCAAGCGATTGGGCGAAACCGTGACTGTCTGCGGCTGGATCCATCGCCGCCGCGATCATGGCGGCGTCATCTTCATCGACCTGCGCGACCGGGAAGGCCTGGTGCAGATCGTCTGCGATCCCGACCGTGCAGCGACCTTCGCCAGCGCGGAAAAGCTGCGCCACGAATTCGTCATCGCGGTCACTGGGCGCGTCCGCCCGCGGCCTGAAGGCACGATCAATCCCAATCTCGTCAGCGGGGAGATCGAGATCCTCGCCTACGAGATCGACATCCTGAACCAGTCGCTGACCCCGCCCTTCCAGCTCGACGACGACAACGTTTCCGAAACTGTCCGTCTCGAGCATCGCGTGCTCGACCTGCGCCGGCCGGCGATGCAGAAGAACCTGCTGCTGCGGCACAAGGCAACCATGAGCGCGCGGCGCTATCTCGATTCCCACGGCTTCGTCGACATCGAGACGCCGATACTGTACAAGTCCACGCCCGAAGGCGCGCGCGAGTTTCTCGTGCCCTCGCGCATCAACCCCGGGCAGTTCTACGCGCTGCCGCAGTCGCCGCAGCTGTTCAAGCAGATGCTGATGATAGCGGGCTTCGATCGCTACTATCAGATCGTCAAGTGCTTCCGCGACGAGGACCTGCGCGCCGACCGCCAGCCCGAATTCACCCAGATCGATGTCGAGACGTCGTTCCTGGATGAACTCGAGATCCGCGACCTGATGGAAGGCCTGGTGCGTGCGATGTTCAGGGACACGCTCGCCGTCGACCTGCCCCATCCGTTCCCGGTCATGACCTACGCCGACGCCATGCGCGACTACGGCTCGGACAAGCCGGACCTGCGCATTCCGCTCAAGCTGACCGAGCTGACCGACCTGATGAAGACCGTCGAGTTCAAGGTCTTTCGCGCCGCGGCGGATCTACCAGGGGGACGCGTTGCAGCGTTATGCGTCCCGGGCGGCGGCGCGCTGTCGCGCAAGGAAATCGACGACTACACGGCCTTCGCCGCGATTTACGGCGCGAAAGGGCTCGCCTACATCAAGGTCAACGATGCCGCGCAAGCCAACGAGCACGGCCTGCAATCGCCGATCGTGAAATTCCTGGGCCGCGACGCGCTGGCCGAAATCCTCCGTCGCACCGGCGCCGTCAGCGGCGATCTGATCTTCTTCGGCGCCGATCACGAGAAGATCGTCTGCGGCGCGCTTGGCGCATTGCGCGCGAAAGTAGGGCACGAGCGCGGTTTCGCCGCATCGGGCTGGCGTCCGCTGTGGGTCGTAGATTTTCCGATGTTCGAATTCAATGACCAAACCCGGACCTGGGCCGCGCGCCACCACCCGTTCACCGCACCGAAGGACGGCCACGAGGATTTTTTCCACACCGATCCGGGCGGCGCCCTCGCCAAGGCCTACGACGTCGTGCTGAACGGCTGGGAGATCGGCGGCGGCTCGGTCCGCATTCACCGACCGGAGGTGCAGGCGAAGGTGTTCAGCGCGCTCGGGATCAGCATCGAGGACCAGCGCAAGAAGTTCGGCTTCCTGCTCGATGCGTTGCAATACGGCGCGCCGCCACACGGCGGCATCGCCTTCGGTGTCGATCGCATGACCGCGATGATGGCCGGCGTCGACCAGATTCGCGACGTCATCGCCTTCCCCAAGACGCAGCGCGGCCAGGATCTGCTGGTCGACGCGCCGTCGCCGGTCACCGAGCAGCAACTGCGCGAGCTGCACATCCGCATTCGCGCCGGCGACGCGACGAAGAATGCGTAAAGCGCGTAGCCCTTGGTGAGCGAAGCGAAACCCGGGACTTCAGCGCGTGACTCGACCCGCAGGCCGCCCGTGCCGCGCCTGCGCCGATGCTCAGTGCTCCGGTGAATACTTGTGCGGGTTTCCGATGATCTGGCGCTGGACTTCACACAGGCGCGCGAATTCGTCGTCGCGATACGCGCGCTAGTCGGCGACCGGCTGCCGATTCGCCGCGTAGCGCGGGTGCGCGGCTGCCGCTGCTCGCGGATGCCACAAATGCACCGCGGGGCGCTCCCCGCACTCTGCCCGGCGCATGCCGGCACGCTCGAGCTTGATCGCCATCGCATCGTCCTCGCCGCCCCGGCAAAGTTCGATCGCCTGGTCGAGCGAATCGCCGACGCCCGATGATAAGTTGTCTGACGGTCACGCGCTTTCTCACCGACCAGCTGCACCTGTTCGCCGCGGAAGGGACGATGTTCTGGGATGACTGGAACCTCGAAGTCCATCCGCTCAACCTCATCCAGGGCACCTTGCTGGGCCGCAAGGCCGCCATGGGTCGCTATCCGCCGGCCGCGCGCGGCGAGGACACGCCGCTGGTGCTGGATCTGCTTCGCAGCGGCTGCCGGATCACGCGGCTCCGCGAGCACGGCTATCTCTACGTTTACGTCTTCGATGGCCGGAATGCCTGGCATCGCGAGCACCACGCGGCGATCAGCGCGTGGAAGCGCTTTCGCGGCGCGCGCCTCCTCGCCTTCGAGCCGACGCTGCGCGCCCGGCTCGCCGAGTATGATCCGCCGCTGGGCCGCTGCGTGATGCCGTACGAGGGTGGCGAACTGGTTTTCGAAAGCACTGGACGCCCGAATCGGCACGGAGATCTTCCCGCGGGCGATCGGCCGGGCTGATTCACGCGACAAGGCGAATGTCTGAGGTCGATCGCGAACAGTCACGATCCTTCTTCTACGAGGGCCCGAAGGTGGCGTGCGACCTCGTTGATCGATCATTGATCGAGCGCAAAGCGATCGACGGCTTCGGCTCCATCGCGCCTACTTGTCGGCCGGCCCCGCTTTGCGCAGTCCGGAGCAAAGGCCTGTTTCCGCGCTCCCGATAGGCGGAAATATTCGACGCGGAGTCTGCAAGCTAGAGTGGCTTGATCTCGACCTTGCGGAACTTCACCACGCCCTGCGCCCATTGCAGGCCGATATTGCCGCGGAGCGCGTTTGCCTTGTCAGTCTCACCGGTCTTCACGCCGTTCATCACGACGACGATCCGGGGGCCCTGGGCGGTGATTTCGAACGTGTTCCACTTGCCGCCGGCTTTCGGCATGTCCTTGATCGGCGAAAGCCACGTGATTGCGCCGGTGCCGTACGTCGGATCCGGTCGCTGATCGAAAATGTTCGCCTCGGTGCAGTTGCGGTCGGTGATGTTGTTTAGGTCCGGGCAACGCAGGTAGATGCCGGAGTTGGCGTCGTCGCTCACCCAGAACTCGGCGCGGAGCATGAAATCGCCGTACGCCTTCCGGGTCATCAGGTAGGTGTTCTTGCCCTTCTCGCCGGCGTCCGCCTGCGCCACCCCTTCGACAATCCGCCAGTTCGCGTCGCCGATACGGGTCCAGTTTTCGTCGAAGCCCTTTGGACCGTCGAGAAGCATTGTCCATCCGTTGTCGGAAGATGTTGACGACATGCCGGCGCAGCCGACGAGCGCCGTCGCGGCGAGCGCGATCAAACCGAATGCGAGTCGCTTCATGGCCTCTCCTCCTCGTTGACATACGCGGAGTTAGGATGAAGCGGCCACGCGGAAACGTCAAGGCGGGCGATTCCGGACGGACCAATGTGGGTCTCGCACCCGGATTCGGGCGGCTTGCCAAATAGGAGCAGCCCAGAGTCAGGGGAGCAAGGGCCGATCAAAGCCGATTACGAGGGCGTTGCGGCGGCGTGCGATGTTTCCGCGCGACGAATCCGGGAAGAAGGAGTAACGGCATGCTGTTCAAGACCGCCGATCTGTGCCCAATTCGGGCCTAGATCTTGGCGTAGCCAGGATAGGCATCCCCCTGGTCCGATTTCGAATCGACGTCAAATAGCATTCAAAACGTGGACAGCCCCTTGCCCTCGCTCACCACAGAAAGACATTCGCAACCGGTTAGAATCACCCTGAATAGTCTCTGCCTGCAGGTAGAATACGCGTCGGCAGCAGTCCATCCTTTTCCACCTCAAGGATTCTAGATGAACATTTCCATGTATCAGGCGAGCGTTCCGCGCTTCGTCAACATCCTCGGCAATCTGGCGAACATTCTCGACAAGGCGCAGGCCCATGTCGATGCAAGGAAACTCGATCCGTCCGCGCTTACTACCTATCGGCTGTTTCCCGACATGCTGCCCTTGACGAGGCAAATTCAGATCGCCTGCGATACAGCCAAAGGCGTGGTAGCGCGCCTGGCCGGGGTGGAAATCCCGGCGTACGAGGACGACGAAAAGACCTTGGCCGAACTCAAGGCGCGCATCGTCAAGACCGTCGCTTTCATCCAGACCATGACGCCCGGGCAGATCGACGGCACCGAAGACAAGGAAATCGTGATCAAGCGCGGCGACAAGGAAACCCGCTACAAAGGCATGCAGTTCCTGCTCGGCCATGCACTGCCGAATTTTTATTTTCATGTCACCACCGCCTACAACATCCTGCGCCACAACGGCATCGAGATCGGCAAGCGCGACTATTTGGGCAATCCTTAGGCGACTTCGGCGTTGGTGGAATGATGCGGACCGCCCGAGGCGTTGGCATGAGCGATGTCCTGATCCCTTTCGACGACGCGGCGACCACCGCCGACGTCATCGCCTCGACCCGACGCTGGCTGGAGCAGGCGGTGATCGGGCTCAACCTGTGCCCGTTCGCCAAGGCCGTCCACGTCAAGCGGCAGATTCGCTACGCCGTCACCGCGGCGACGACGGCCGAGGAATTGGTCGCGGAACTGCGGCACGAACTCGAACTGTTGGGACAGGCGGCTCCGGAAGCAGTCGATACCACGTTACTGATCCATCCGCAGGTGATGACCGATTTCATCGACTTTCACATTTTCCTGAAGAAGGCCGATGCCGCGATCAGGAACCTTGGCCAGGAAGGCAGCTTGCAGATTGCAAGTTTCCACCCCGCCTACGAGTTCGCCGGCAGCACACCCGACGACATCGCGAACTGCACCAATCGTTCACCGCATCCAATGCTGCACCTGTTGCGCGAGGCCAGCATCGACCGCGCCGTGGCCGCGTTTCCCGATGCCGCCGCCATCTACGAGCGGAATATCGAGACGCTGCGCCGCCTCGGTCACGAGGGCTGGCGCCGGTTGTGGACGCCCGGCCCGGATTGAGGGGACGGAAAACCGCGGCGGGCAAGACATTGCCCCCGGGCTTGGCATCAGGCCCGCGTGACCCTTCCTGCTTGCGATGTCACGCCGCGGTCGCCGCTGACGACCCCAGAGCGCAGGCCATGCTTTGGTGAAGTCGGGTCATGCAGGAGATCGGCGACAACGCGAAATTCTATTGCTGCGCTGCCGAAGGCGGCGTGTCCTCGCCGTCCATAGCAGCACCGCTTGGTTACGGAAACTTGGCCGGAGATGAGAACGGCTCGGTGGCGTCCACCACAAACATCACCAGCGAGTGCAGGTCGGTCGAGCCGCTGCTCGAAACTTGCATCGGTGTGTTCGCGTCCTGGCCCGTCCCGAACTGGCCCGTCCCGACACGCTTCACCCCGTTGGCGGTATGGCTGCTTGTCTCCCCAGAGAGCACGTAGAACGCTTCGGACCCCGGATGCATGTGCACCGGCGTTATGCTGCCCGGAGGACCGCTCCCCTCATTGACCCGCAGGAGATACTGCGTTGCAACGATCCGGGAGATCGGTCCGACTTCCGCAATCTTCGTGCCGCCCTCCGATGACCCGCCCGGTGGGCCGAGCGTGAAAAGCCAGACTTTGCCAGCCGACTCGGCGACCAATGCCCAAGTCCCTGCGGCGGCCTGCGCTTGCCCAAGCGCAGTGAAGGTTTCTATCCGCCAGAAGAGCGATCCCGGCGGCAACTCCGATACCTTCTTTTCGGCCAATGGCGTGACGACGAACTTCTGCTGCGCTGTCGCTGTTGCTGGCGACAGGCATAATCCCGACGCCAAAGTCATGATCATGCTGATGAGAAACAGCTTCATGGGAACACCTCCTTGATAGCTAACCGCATATCTCTGCCCTGTTCATACTAGAACCTGATCTTGCACAACCTCGTTCGAGATCCAGCGGTCATATGGGGCAAGTAGGACTATTGAAGACGAGCCAGAGCAAGCAAGTCCCGAAGAAACGACTAAGCTTTGGCGAACGATGCGAAACACTGCACAATTCAGCACGTTGGAATGAAGACACTTCGAGGTCGAATCATGCCTCTTGGCACCGAGTCCCCTCCGGCGCCAGTCGGGACGGAGCTGCAGGTCGGCGAGTGGACTGTCGAGCCGGCGCTGAATCAACTCTCGCGCGCGGGCAAGATCGTGAAGCTGGAGCCCAAGGCCATGTCGGTTCTCATGTACCTTGCGGACCGTCCGGGGCAGGTCGTGAGCCGCGAAGCGCTGCTTTCAGCCGTCTGGGCCGGCACAGTCGTGGGCGACGACTCCCTCACCCAGGTCATCATCAAGTTGCGGAAGGCACTGGGGGACGTTCCGGAGAAACCGGCTTATATCCAGACGATCTCGAAAGGTGGCTACCGGCTGATCGCCCCGGTGGTGAGATCGGAGAGGATCGCCCTCGCGCCGGTTCGGGTGGATCCGGGATTACTTTATGCCGAACGCAAACGGCATGTCCCATGGATGGCGGGCGCGGGCGTGGCCGCACTACTGCTCGCCGCGGCCGGATTCTGGTGGATCGAGAGCGAGCGCGTAACTGACCGTCCGCCGGCTCAGGTAACGATGGCGAGCACCGAAGCGCCCCGCACGGCGCAGCCGACTGTCGCCATCGCACCGTTCGAGGCGCTGGGCGACGACCCGAAGGCGGTGCTGCTGGCGCAAGGCATGACAGCGGACCTCCTGACGGATCTCTCGAAAGTGTCCGGGCTCTCCGTCATCGGCGTTGCGCGCCTGCGCGGCCAAGCGGGCGGCAAGCCGCCGACCGACGCCCCGCCGATCCGCTATCTCGTGTCCGGATCCGTTCAGCGGGTCGACGAGCGCCTGCGGTTTCAAGTCCATCTGACCGACGCGCGAGACCGGAGAGCAGCTGTGGTCCGAGCGATTCGACCGCGCGCTGAGCGACTTCTTCGCGATCCAGGAGGAGCTCGGGCCGAAGATACTGCAGATTCTGCCCGCGAAAGTCAGCGAGGCCGAACTGCGGCGTGTGGCGCAGCGCTATACCCGCAATCTGGAAGCCTATGAATACTTCCAGCGCGGGCAGTCGGCGCTGCTCGTCCGGGCAAGAGAGGAGAACGAGAACGCTCGCGAAATGTTCCGCCGCGCCATCGCGCTGGACCCGGCCTTTGCTCGCGCGTATGCAGGGCTCGCACTGACTTACGCCGCCGACTACCGCAATCAGTGGACCGGAGACGGCGCCGCCGCCCTGGACCGTGCGTTCGAGATGGCCCGGACCGCCTACCAGATAGATCCGGATATTGCGGAGACGTACTGGGTGCTGGCTTTCGTGCACGTGGAGCGGCGGCAGCACGCGCAAGCGCTGCAATACTTGGAGACCGCCGTTCGGCTCTATCCGTCGTTCGCCGATGGCTATGCGCTGATGGGCGGCGTCTACACGTACATCGGGCGTCCGGCCGAAACCGTGCCCTTGTTGCGTACCGCGATGCGCCTCAATCCCCAGGCGGGCTATCTGTACTTCTTATTGCTCGGGCGGGCCTATCTGTTTCTCGGCGACCTGGAGCAGGCGCGGGTCAATCTCGAGCAAGCGCTGTCACGCAACCCCGTGGACCTCGAGGCGCATGTCTACATGGAAGCGCTGTACATAACGGCCGGCGACAAAGCGGCGGCGGATTGGGAAGCGGAGCAGATCCGCGCGCTGCAGCCTGGTTTCTCCAGCCGCGGTTGGCTGGAAACGTATCCGATGACCGACGTTGCGCAGCGGACAAATCTCGTGCAAGCGCTGGGCGAACTGGGTCTCTGAGGCTATCCCGTAAATCGCAGATCGTGCGGGCTGGTCCGCGAATGATCGCTGTTGGCCGATTCGAGCCATGCGCAACGCCAACGATGCAGGGTGTCTACGGCCTGGGGCGCTCGTAGTGCTTCCTCGGCGGAGCGCTAACCGAGAAATTGCCGTGCGAGCACATTGTAGGTCGTGTCCTCGGATCGGATGAATGCCTCGGTCAGCAAGCCGGCGTGAAAGTCGGTGAAGTCGGTGCGCGCCTCGTCCCACCACAGATGCGCCCAGAGGTGCATGCTGTAGACGTCGGTGTAGTCCGGATCGAACCCGGTCAGAAGGGTGTGCAGGCCCTCGCGCGTGAATGCATGGCGGTAGAAGAATCGCTGTGGTACGACGTGAAGCGCGGCTGGCATCTCTGCCCACAGGCGCGCGGCTTCGCGCGTCGAGTGCCGGTCCCAGCTGCCGTCGTAGACGCGGCGCATCTGGTCGAGCCAATGCGCCGCGAACGGCGCCTGCGGCCGGCTCATGATCACCGCGTTGCAAAGCGACGGGCGCAGAACACCCCGCGAACCGGCCCGCGGTGGCTCCTCGCCGAGCACGAAGTCGTATCCGAACAGGCGCTCGGGAAGCGCCTGCACGAACAGCGTGTCCATGTCGGCGTAGACGCCTCCGGACTCGAGCAGCACGTTCAGCCGGACGAAGTCCGCCTCGTGCGCGTACAGCCAACCCGACTCGCGGATGATGCGCGCCTCGGCGGACTCGTCGCGAGGGCGAACCACCGGGGCCTGCGGTGTCTTGCCGATGCGGTGCAGCGTCAGGAACGGCCGCACGCGGTCCCACCAGGGGCCGTGGGGCTCGTGCCGATAATGAAAGTGCATGCGGTCCGGCCGATTGACCTGCCGGCACGATTCGAGGCAGAGGTAATGCGCAACGTGCAGCGGCTCGCCCTGCGGGCGCAGGCCGAAGACGAAATGATATTCGTTGGGTATGTCAGGCATCGATCGCGGTGATCATCCGGCGGGCGATGACCGGTTCGGCAAAGTCGTTGACGATGCGCTCGCGCACCGCCGTGGCGGCGGGAATCTGGTCGGCGTAGCGCGACACCATCCGCCTCAACAGCCGGCCTGCGTGTGTGGTCTCGGCGACCGCCCACTGCTGCGTGGGCCGATACGACGCGCCGTGCAACCAGCCGGACACCGGCGCCATCCTGTAAGCGACAAGGCCGGGATAGTCGGCGCCGAGATAGTCGAGATGCCCGCCCCAGCCGGTGATGAGCACCGGCTTGCCGAGCGTCGCGGCATCGTACGCGCCCATGCCCCAGCCTTCGCCGTGCGTGAGCGACACGAAGCAGTCGCCGACGGCGTGCACAATGTCGATGGTGCGGCCGCTCACGTCCTCCGCGGCAAGCAGCGCGATCGGCGCCGCGGACACGCCGGTCTCCGCGTAGGCCGCGTCGACCTCGGCGCGCACCAGCGCCGGGATCGCGGCGCCCGGCTCCGCGCCCGTTGCAAACGAGCTCGGCTTGGCGGAGGTCTTGATCAGCAGGCTTACCTTGTCCCGGGCGTTGAACTGGCGGGCGAACAGCGCGACCAGGTCCCCGATCGCCTTGCGCGGGTCCCAGACCCCGATCGTGTAGAAGACGAAATGATCGCCGGGTATGCCGAGCTTTCGCCGCAGGGCGAGCTTTTCGTCCGGCGCCGGCGTGTTCCATGCATGCCGCCGGATATGTGGCACGACGTGAACCGATCCGGCGAGGCCGGCACGTTGGAACAGCTCGCCATTCATAGTACTGGGTACGAACAGCTTGTCCGGCACGGCAAGGAGCGGCGCCCAGTGATCGGGCAGCGCATCGGTTTCCCATGTCGTGCAGCCGATATTTTGCACGCGGCGCTCCGCGATGCGCGGCCAGTGCTCGGGCACTGTATGCATGATCACGGTGTCGTATTCGATCGGGCGGCAGAGCTCCTGCGCCAGCGCGGGCAGGTCGGAAAGCGCGGCGTCGCCCACGGCGGCGCGAGCGAGCGGCAGCGCGGCCAGGCCATGGTCGGGACGCCATATCGTATCGGTCGGCCCGCCGAGAAACGAGGGCTGCCACCACACCGGCACGCCGGCGTTGTGCAACGCGCGGACATAGCCGAGCGCCGAGAGGCCATAGCCGCTGCTGTTGGCGTACGCGATATACTTGACGCCGATGGTCATCGCACGCCGTCACGCATGGGCCAGCCCGCGAATCTCCTGATCGGCACGGGCATCCGGCAGCGATCGCACCGGGCCGATTCCGCTCCGCTGGTCTCGCCGCCGTGCGCGATTCTAGGGAACGATGCGTACGCCAGTCAAGCTGCGTTTGCGAGCGTCGCGGCATGTCGTGTTTTTCCGGGGCGGCGTTACAATGCGCCCATGGTCGCTCATCTGCACCATGGCACACGGCTCGCAGCGTTGCTGGTGCTTGTCGCCATCGGCCTGGCCGCCTCGGCGCAACAGGCGAGCGCCCGGACCCCGTACGCGCCGGAGGAGATCCGCGTCGACGCCCTGCCCGCAGAAGCGCGCGCGACGCTCGAGCGCATTCGCACCGGCAGCCGACCCTCCTATGAGCGCGATGGCGTCGTGTTCGGCAATCGCGAACACCTGCTGCCCGCGAAGCCGCGCGGGTACTATCATGAATACACGGTGAAGACGCCGGGTGCACGCACGCGCGCGGCGCGGCGCATCGTTTGCGGCGGCGAAATCCGGTCGCCGGCCGAGTGCTATTATTCCAGCGATCACTACCGGTCGTTCAAGCGAATAGCGCCATGAAGCTTCCCGATCTTTCGGCGGTCGCCGAGGCCGGCGTGCGCGAGTGGTCGGGCGCGCCGGATGCGGTCAAGGCCGCCGCCGCCGCCGCCAGCCTCAGGTTCTGCACACTCGATCTGCACGGCATCGACAGCAAGCCTGCGCTGCTCGCGGCGTTGGGCAAGAGTCTGCGGCTACCCGAGCATTTCGGCAATAACTGGGATGCGCTTGCCGATTGTGTCGAGGACAGCGACTGGCTCGGCGGGCACGGCATTGCGATTGTATTGCGGCACGCCGCACCCTACCGCAAGGCGCATGCTGCCGACTGGGACACGCTGTCCGACATCCTGGGCGAGGCAGCCGAATACTGGCAGGAGCGGCACAAGCCGTTCTGGGTATTCGTGGGCTAGCCCCGCGACCGCGGACACCCGACACGATCACGCCCCTTCGTTGCCGCAGAAGATTCCCGTTTCGACACTGGTGCTGGTCCACACACCGGACCTCTTGGTGCTTCTTCTTGAGCGTGCGGACTTTCCGGCTCACTGGCAATCGGTGACCGGCAGCCAGGAGCCGGGCGAAACACTAGCCGCGACCGCTACGCGGGAATTGCGCGAGGAAACTGCGATCGATGCGGAAGGCTATGGCGGTGTCCGCGACTGGAACCTCTTTAACGTTTACGAGATCTATCCCCAATGGCGGCATCGCTATCCCGAGGGAACGACGCACAATACCGAACACGTGTTCTCGCTCCAGGTTCCCCGCCCGATGCCTGTGGTCCTCAACCCCCGGGAGCACCTGGCGCATGTCTGGCTGCCCTCGCCGGAAGCCGCACTCAAGTGTTTTTCATGGTCGAACCGCGCAGCGATCGATGAGTTGCCGCAACGCATCGCGAACAGCGCAAGGAGAATGTCATGATGGCTATGGAGCCGCACACGCACGCGCTGCGCATCGCGGCGATCGCCGTGCTCACCGCGGTTGGCGCGACGGCAGGCACGGCCGAGGCGCAACTGCCGCCCGCGCCGACCCAACCGATCGTCACGGTCACCGCCTCGTCGACGGCAACGGTGACCAACGACCGCTTGCAGGCGTGGTTACGTGCCGAAGCCGACAGTCCCAGCCCAGCGACCGCCGCGAGCCAGGTCAACGCCATCGTGGCCAAGGCAATTGCCGGCGCGCGATCATACCCGGCGGTCAAGATCGCGACCGCCGGCTATTCGACGCAGCAAATCGTCGACAAGGGCAAGCCCAGCCGCTGGCGCGTAACGCAGACGGTGAGCCTGGATTCGGCCGACTTCACCGCTGCCGCGACCTTGATCAGCAAGCTGCAGGACGAGGATGGACTCCTGCTGTCGAGCATGGGCTTCTCGCTCACCGACAAGACCCGGCGCGACGCCGAAGACGGCGTCACACGGCAGGCGATCCGGAGCTGGCAGTCGCGCGCGGAACAGGCGGCGCAAGCCCTGGGCTTCGCCAGCTGGCGCCCTGGGCACGTGACCGTGCAGGCGGGCGACGGCGGCCGCGTCTATCCTACGATGATGCGCGCCCAGGCCACGAGCGGCTTTGCTCCGGCGCCGGTCGCGCTCGAGGCGGGGACGACCGACGTCACCGTCACCGTCGCCGGCGAGGCGATACTGGAGGCGGCGAACATGCCGATGCGCTGACCGGAGCGCAACCCTAGTGTGCCGAGTCAGAAGTTCCGACGATAAAGGAGTGGATGGATTTGGCCGCCAGGCAAGGCGTGAGGCCGAAACCGTAGCTCGGGCTACGGTGAGGCCGAGCAACGCCGTATGGCGGCCAACGAGGCCGCGGACTGTCAAGCGAATTTCTGACTCGGCACACTAGCCTTGTGGCCCGATCATCCGCTGCGGCTGCACCCAGGCGTCGAACTGCTGCTCGGTGACGTAGCCGAGCGCGAGCGCCGCGGCCTTGAGCGTCGTGCCCTCGCGATGCGCCTTCTTGGCGATCGTCGCGGCCTTGTCGTAGCCGATATGCGGATTGAGCGCGGTAACCAGCATCAGCGAGCGCTCGAGCAACTCGTCGATGCGGGCGCGGTTGGCTTCGATGCCGGCGGCACAGTTCGCATCGAAGCTCGCCATCCCGTCGCCAAGCAGGCGAATGCTCTGCAGCACGTTGTGGACGATCAGCGGCCGGTACACGTTCAGCTCGAAGTTGCCCGACGCGCCGCCGATGTTGACCGCGACATCGTTGCCCAGCACCTGCGCGCACAGCATCGTCAGCGCCTCGCACTGGGTCGGATTGACCTTGCCCGGCATGATCGAGCTGCCCGGTTCGTTCTCCGGAATGGTTATCTCACCAAGGCCGGAACGCGGGCCGCTGGCCAGCCAGCGCACGTCGTTCGCGATCTTGGTCAGCGTGGCCGCCAGCGTCTTCAGCGTCCCGTGTAGATTGACGAGTGCATCGGCAGCGGCCATCGCCTCGAACTTGTTCGGCGCGCTGACGAAAGGCAGGCCTGCGTATTCGGCGATGTCGGCCGCTGCGCGCCTGCCGAATTCCGGGTGCGTGTTGAGGCCCGTGCCGACCGCCGTGCCTCCCAGCGCGAGCTCGTAAACGTGCGGCAGCGCGGCGTCGATATGCCCGCGCGCATGCGCGAGCTGCGCCGCGTAGCCGGAGAACTCCTGGCCCAGTGTCAGCGGGGTCGCGTCCTGCAGGTGCGTGCGTCCGATCTTGACGATGCCGGCGAAGGCTTCCGCCTTGGCCGCCAGCGTCACCTGGAGCGCGTCGAGCGCAGGCAGCAGGTCGCGCACCACGGTCTCCGCCGCGGCGACATTCATCGCCGTGGGAAACACGTCGTTCGACGATTGTCCGCGATTGACGTCGTCGTTCGGATGCACCAGCCGCGACTCGCCGCGCTGCCCGCCCAGCAGCTCCGAGGCGCGGTTGGCCAGCACCTCGTTGACGTTCATGTTGGTTTGGGTGCCCGATCCGGTTTGCCACACCGCGAGGGGAAATTCGCCGGCGTGCGCGCCGGCAAGCGCCTCGTCGCAGGCCGCGACGATCGCATCGGCGATCCTGGGTGACAGAATACCGAGTCCGATGTTCACGCGAGCGGCGCTGCGCTTGACAATCAGCATCGCGCGGATCAGCGCGGCCGGCATCTTCTCGGTGGAAATGCGGAAGTGCTCGAGCGAGCGCTGAGTCTGCGCGCCCCACAGGCGGTCGACAGAGACCTCGATCGGTCCGAAGGTATCGCGTTCGATGCGCGTCGCGGAATCGTTCATCATGGGCTCCATGCTGCAAAAAAGGGGCGCCCTGCGCCCCTTTTTTCTCCTTCAACAACCCTGCTCTCACACCGCAGGCGTCTGCTCCGACGGTGCGCTGTGCGTCGCGGGCGCCACGGGCGCAGCGGCGGCCGCCGCATCCTCGGCGGCGGCCTTCATCGACAGGCGGAGCCGTCCCTTGTCGTCGGCCTCGAGCACCTTGACCTTCACGATCTGGCCTTCTTTCACATAGTCCGACACCTGGTTGACGCGCTCCTTGGCGATCTGCGAAATGTGCAGCAAGCCGTCCTTGCCCGGCAGGACCTGTACGATCGCGCCAAAATCCAGCAGGCGGAGCACCGTGCCTTCGTAGATGCGGCCGACTTCGACCTCGGCGGTGATTTCCTCGATGCGCTTCTTCGCGGCATTGCAGGCGTCGGCGTTGACCGACGCGATCGTCACCATGCCGTCGTCCTTGATGTCGATCGTCGTTCCGGTTTCCTCGGTCAGCGCCCGAATGACCGCGCCGCCCTTGCCGATCACGTCGCGGATCTTCTCCGGATTGATCTTGAACGTCATCATGCGCGGCGCGTGCTGGGAAATCTCGGTGCGCGCATGCGGCATCGCCTCGTGCATCAGATGGAGGATGTGCATGCGGCCCTCGCGCGCCTGCGACAGCGCGACCGCCATGATTTCCTTGGTGATGCCCTGGATCTTGATGTCCATCTGCAGCGCGGTGACACCGCGGTCGGTGCCGGCGACCTTGAAGTCCATGTCGCCCAGGTGATCCTCGTCGCCGAGAATGTCGCTCAGCACCGCGAACCGGTTGCCGTCCTTGATCAGCCCCATCGCGATGCCCGCGACATGCGCCTTCATCGGAACGCCGGCGTCCATCAGCGCAAGGCTGCCGCCGCAGACCGATGCCATCGACGAGCTGCCGTTGGATTCGGTGATTTCCGAGACGACCCGGATCGAATAGGCGAACTCGTCGGCCGACGGCAGCACCGCGGCCAGTGCGCGCTTGGCGAGCTTGCCGTGACCGATCTCGCGCCGCTTCGGGCTGCCTACGCGTCCGGTCTCGCCGGTCGCGTACGGCGGCATGTTGTAGTGAAGCATGAAGCGCTCGCGATATTCGCCCTGCAGTGCGTCGATGATCTGTTCGTCGCGGGCGGTGCCCAGCGTGGCGACGACCAGCGCCTGCGTTTCACCGCGGGTGAACAACGCCGAGCCATGCGTGCGCGGCAGCACGCTGTTGCGAATTGAGATCGGCCGCACGGTGCGCGTGTCGCGGCCGTCGATGCGCGGCTCGCCGGACAGGATCTGGTTGCGCACGTGCCTGGCTTCGAGCTCGAAGAGAAAATTCTTGACTTCGTTGGCGTAGCCCGGCTTTGCGTCGGCCGGGATGCATTCGGTCTCGACCTTGGCGGCAATTTCCTTCAACCGCTGCTGGCGCGCCTGCTTCTGGCGCAATTCGTAGGCGCCCTTCAATTCCGCCTCGGCGAGCTCCGTCACCTTGTCGATCATCGCCTGGTCCTTCGGCGCCGGCTGCCAATCCCAAAGCGGCTTGCCCGCCTGCTCGACCAGTTCGTGGATGATGTCGATCACCGCCTGCTGCTGCTGGTGGCCGAAAACGACCGCGCCGAGCATCACTTCCTCGGGCAGTTCCTTGGCTTCCGATTCCACCATCAGCACGGCGGCTTCGGTGCCGGCGACGACCAGATCGAGTTTGGACGTGGTCATCAGCTCGGTCTTGCTCGGGTTCAGCACGTACTGGCCGTCGATGTAGCCGACGCGCGCCCCGGCGATCGGGCCGTTGAACGGAATGCCGGACAACGCGATCGCCGCCGATGCACCGATCAGCGCCGGGATGTCCGGATCGATTTCGGGGTCGACCGACAGCACCGTCGCAACGACCTGGACTTCATTGTAGAAACCGTCCGGGAAAAGCGGCCGCAGCGGTCGATCGATCAGGCGCGAGGTCAGCGTCTCCTTCTCGGAGGGTCGCCCTTCGCGCTTGAAAAACCCGCCGGGAATGCGCCCGGCGGCGTAGGTCTTTTCCTGGTAATCGACGGTAAGCGGAAAAAAATCCTGGCCGGGCTTGGCCTGCTTGGCGGCGACCACGCTGACCAGCACGACGCTGTCGCCCAGGCTGGCAAGCACCGCCCCGCCCGCCTGGCGGGCGATCTCGCCCGTCTCGAGCGTCAGCGTGTTGCGGCCGTAAGGTATCGATTTCTTGATTGCAGTAGGCACTTTTATCCTCGGAATCCAAAAACAACAATGGCCGCCTCGGTTGTCAACCGAGCTGCGGCCATCGTCGGGTTGTGGGTGGGGCTGCGGCGCACGGCCGGCCGTTCGGGATCGACTGATAGTGAATGCATTGGCAGCGGCCGCGGCGGATGCGTCGCTATTTGCGCAGCCCCAGCTTTTCGATCAGCCCGCGGTAGCTGTCGGCGTTGCGCGTCTTCAGGTAATCGAGCAACTTGCGCCGGCGCGACACCATGCGCAGCAGTCCGCGGCGCGAATGATGATCCTTGACGTTCGCCTTGAAATGATCGTTGAGGCCGTTGATCCGCGCCGTCAGCAACGCGATCTGAACCTCGGGCGAGCCTGTGTCGCCCTTGGCCCGCTGGTGATCGGCGATGACCTTGGCCTTGTCCTGAACCGTGACTGCCATGCAAGTTACTCCAGACCGCGCGAAAGAGTGGAATTGTACCTCGAAAAATGCTTACGATTCAAGCGATTCAACCAGCGCGCCCGGCATGCCGCCGGCATCGCGCTCTGCGAGCAGGCGCCGCGGGCGCACCATGGCCGCGCGTGCCTGCACGATGCCGATGAACCGATCAGCGACATAGGCGCGATAGTCGTCGTCGGCCAGGTCGGGCCGCACGACGGCCTGTCCGCGAACGAGCCGCCATCCTGCCGTCGCGTCGAGGTCCAGCCGCGGCAACGGAGCGACCAGCGCATCGACCGGCAGCAGCCGCGCATCGCGCCCCGCGTCGCCCAGCGTGGCGAGCGCGTCGAGCGAGAGTGCCGCGTCGACGGCAAAGCCGCCACTTGCCACACGGCGCAACGCCGCCAGGTGCGCACCACACCCCAGCGCCTCGCCCAGGTCTTCGGCCAGCACGCGCACGTAGGTGCCCTTTCCGCAACGAACGCGGAGCGCGATGTCGGGCGGATTCCAGCCATCCAGCGCGAGCTCGTGGACGATTACTTCGCGGGCGATGCGGGGAATGTCGATGCCCTCGCGCGCATAGTCGTAGTAGTTGCGACCCTGATACTTGAGCGCCGCATGGCGCGGCGGAACCTGTGAAATCGCGCCGACGAAGCGCGGCAGCATCGCCTCGATATCGCGCCGCGATACGTCGATTGGGCGCACGTCGACCGGAACGCCTTCCGCGTCGCCGGTGGTCGTGGTCGTTCCCAGGCGCACCGTCGCCGCGTAAACCTTGTCGCCCTCGAGCAGCATGTGCGCGAACTTGGTCGCTTCGCCGAAGCAGATCGGCAACAGCCCGCTGGCCAACGGGTCGAGCGTCCCGGTATGGCCTGCCTTCTGCGCTCCGTAGAGGCGCCGCACGCGCTGCAGCGCTGCGTTGGATGACAGGCCGACCGGTTTGTCGAGTAGCAGGACGCCGTCGATCCGGCGCCAGGGCACGCGGCCTCGCGGGCGGGTCGGGTCACTGGCCATTGTCTTGTTCCGCAATTTTCCGCAACGCGCCGCCGCCTCACGTGCGCCAGCGCGGTCCGGCGCAGGGCACCGCGCGTCACTCGGTCGGATGCTTCCGGTCCTCGGCGACCGCTTCGTCGATCAGCTTCGACAGGCGCAACCCGGATTCGATCGAGTCGTCGTAGGCGAAATGTAATTGCGGCACCGAGTAGAGGCCGAACCGGTGCGAGAGCTCGCTGCGCAAGTAGCCTGCGGCGTGCTGCAACGCCTTGACCGCGTCATCGGCCCGCTCCCTGCCGGCAAGATGCGTAAAGAAAACCTTCGCGTGCGACAGGTCCGTGGAGACCTCGACCGCGGTCACCGTGACCATGCCGATGCGCGGATCCTTGACGTGCAAGCGCAGGAGGTCCGCAAGCTCACGCTGGATTTGATCGCCTACGCGCTGCGCGCGTTGCGAGTGTCGTTTCATCGCGCGATGCCGTGCCACGGCCTCCTATGAGCGCTACGTTAACGGACTCATCACGGGTCGGCCGCATGCGTCGACTCGCAATTCCCCGTCGATCCCCGTGCTTCGCGCGGGGCCCCTCGCCGGGACGCTCGCGCCGCTACAGGGTGCGCGTTACCTCGACGATCTCGTACACCTCGAGCTGATCGCCCTTTTCGACGTCGTTGTAGTTCTTCAGCGACAGGCCGCACTCGAAGCCCGCCTTGACCTCGCGCACGTCGTCCTTGAAGCGTTTTAGCGAATCGAGCTCGCCGTCGAAGACCACCACGTTGTCGCGCAGCAGCCGCACTTTCGCCCCGCGCCGCACCACGCCTTCGAGCACGTAGCACCCGGCGACGGTGCCGACCTTCGAGATCTTGTAGACCTCGCGCACCTCGACCAGCCCGAGCTGGCTCTCCTTCTTCTCCGGCGTCAGCATGCCCGACAGCGCCGCCTTGATCTCGTCCACCGCTTCGTAAATGATGTTGTAGTAGCGGATGTCGACGCCGGAATGCTCGGCGAGCTTTCGCGCGGCAACGTCGGCGCGGGTGTTGAAGCCTATGATTACCGCCTTCGATGCTAGCGCGAGATTGACGTCGGACTCGGTGATGCCGCCGACCGCGGCGTGCACGATGTTGACCTTGACTTCGCCGGTCGACAGCTTGGTCAGCGCGTTGGCCAGCGCTTCGTAGCTGCCCTGCACGTCGGCCTTGACGATCAGCGCCAGCGACTTGATCTCGCTCTCGGCCAGCTGCTCGAACATGTTCTCGAGCTTCGCCGCCTGTTGCTTGGCGAGCTTCACGTCGCGGAACTTGCCCTGGCGGAACAGCGCGATCTCGCGCGCCTTGCGCTCGTCGCCGAGCACCATGACTTCCTCCCCGGCAAGCGGCACGTCGGACAGGCCCTGGATCTCCACCGGGATGGCCGGGCCCGCCGATGCGACCGTCTTGCCGGTCTCGTCGGTCATCGCCCGCACGCGGCCGAACACCGCGCCGGCAAGCACGATGTCGCCGCGCCTCAGCGTGCCCGAGTGCACGAGAACCGTGGCCACCGGCCCCTTGCCCTTGTCGAGGCGCGATTCGATGACGATGCCCTTGGCCGGTGCGTCCTTCGGCGCCTTGAGCTCGAGCACCTCGGCCTGCAGCAGGATCGCGTCGAGCAGGTTGTCGATGCCGGCCCCGGTCTTGGCGGAAACCTGGACGAACTGCGTGTCGCCGCCGTACTCCTCGGGCAGCACGCTTTCTGCGACGAGCTCCTGCTTGACCCGGTCCGGATTGGCCTCGGGCTTGTCGATCTTGTTGATCGCGACGACGATAGGCACGTTGCCGGCTTTCGCGTGCGCGATCGCCTCCTTGGTCTGCGGCATGACACCGTCGTCCGCCGCGACGACCAGGACCACGATGTCGGTCACCTTGGCGCCGCGCGCCCGCATGGCGGTGAAAGCCTCGTGGCCAGGCGTGTCGAGGAAAGTGATGACGCCTTTCGTCGTTTCCACGTGGTAGGCGCCGATGTGCTGCGTGATGCCGCCGGCTTCGCCGCTGGCGACCCGCGTGCGGCGGATCGTATCGAGCAGCGAAGTCTTGCCGTGGTCGACGTGCCCCATGACGGTAACGACCGGCGGCCGCGGCAGCGACTCCGCCGTCGTCGCCTGCGCGCTTTCGGCGAGCAGCGCATCGGGGTCGTCGAGCTTGGCGGCAATCGCCTTGTGTCCCATTTCCTCGACGACGATCATCGCCGTTTCCTGATCGAGCATCTGGTTGATCGTCACCATCGTGCCGAGCTTCATCATCGCCTTGATGATCTCGGCCGCCTTGACGCTCATCTTGCGGGCCAGGTCCGCCACCGTGATCGTTTCCGGCACGGCAACCTGGCGGATCATCGGCTCCGGGCCGGCGACGGCATGCGCGCCCTCGTCGTGCTCCTCGCCGTCCTCGTGCCGGTGCTTGCCGCCCTTCGGCTGCTTCCAGCCGGCGGCGCCTGCGCCGCCGGTGACGTCGCCGCGCAACTTGAGCGCGCGCCGGCGCGCCGCTTCTTCCTGGAACGCGGTTGCCGAGGGCTTGCGCGAGGGCTTGTCCTTTTTCGCGCCAGGCTTGGCGACGGGCTTGTGCAGCGTGCCCTCGGTCTTCGCCTTTGCCTCGGGCCTCGCCGTCGCCGCGGGTTGCGCTGCGATGGCAGGTGCTTCCTTGGCCGACGCAACGGCGGCCTCGGCTTCCGCGGCCTTCGCCAGCGCCTCCTCCTCTTCCTTTTCCTTCTTGGTCTTGCGCTTTTTCGCCTGTTCCTGCTTTTGCTGTATTTCCTCCTGCTGCTTGGCGATCAGCGCCGCACCCTTGCGCGCCTCTTCCTCGCGCGCGGCGAGCTCCGCCGCGGTCACGACGGGCTGCGGCGCGGCCGGTGCGGTCTCCTCGGCGGCGACCGCCGCTTCGGCGCCGTCGCGTTTGACGAATACGCGCCTCTTGCGCACTTCGACTTGAATCGTCCGCGCACGACCGGTGCTGTCGGCCGCCTTGATCTCGGTCGTCTGTTTGCGCGTCAGCGTGATCTTTTTCTTCTGGTCCTGGCCGCCGTGCTGCTTGCGCAGATAATCGAGCAGCCGGGTCTTGTCCTGCTCGGACAGCTTGTCGCCCTGCTTCTTGCCGGCAACGCCGGCAGCGGCGAGCTGCTCCAGCAGGATCCCTGCCGGCATCTTGAGCTCGGTCGCGAATTTATCGACTGTCGTCTGGGGCATGACTTTTCTCCTGCCGCGCTGTTCCGCCCGGCCTTACTCGGCGTGTTCCGTGTTTTCGAACCAATGGGCGCGCGCCTTCATGATCAGGTCCTGCGAGCGTTCCGCCGGCAGTCCGGTCAACTCGACGAGCTCGTCGACCGCGAGGTCCGCCAGCCCGTCGCGCGTCGTGATGCCCTTCTCGGCGAGCAGGCCCGCGGTTTCGGTGTCCATGCCCTCGAGATTGAGCAAGTCTTCGGCGACGTTGCCCACCGACTCCTCGCGCACGATCGCCTCGGTCAGCAATGCGTTGCGGGCGCGGCTGCGCAGTTCATTGACGGTTTCCTCGTCGAAGGCGTCGATCTCGAGCATTTCATTCAGCGGCACGTAAGCGATTTCCTCCAGCGACGTGAAACCTTCCTGGATCAGGATATCGGCCACTTCCTGATCGACGTCGAGCTTGTCGATGAACAGCGCGCGCGTGCGCTCGCTTTCCACTTGGTGCTTCTGCTGCGACTCCTCGACGCCCATCAGGTTGATTTCCCAGCCGGTGAGCTCGGAGGCCAGCCGGACGTTCTGCCCGTTGCGGCCGATCGCCATCGCCAGGTTCTCCTCGTCGACGACGACGTCCATGCTGTGCCGCTCCTCGTCGACGACGATGCTGGAGATCTCCGCCGGCGACAGCGCATTGATCACCAACTTGGCCGGGTCCTCCGAGAACAGCACGATGTCGACCCGCTCGCCGGCGAGCTCGTTGGTCACCGCGGTCACGCGCGATCCTCGCATGCCGATGCAGGTGCCCTGCGGATCGAGCCGCGGATCGTTGGACTTCACCGCGATCTTGGCGCGCACGCCCGGGTCGCGCGCCGCGGCCTTGATCTCGATCAGGCCCTCTTCGATCTCCGGCACTTCGAGCTCGAACAGGCGCACGACCAGGTCGGGCGTGATGCGCGACAGCAAGAGCTGCGGTCCGCGCGCCTGGGACTCGATCTTGGTGACATAGGCGCGAACGCGGTCGCCGACCCGGATGTTCTCCTTCGGTATCAGCTGATCGCGCGGGATCATTCCCTCGATCCGTCCCGACTCGACGATCACGTTGCCGCGCTCGATGCGCTTGACCGTTCCGGTCAGCAGGTTGTCGTCGCGATCGAGAAAATCGTTGAGGATCTGCTCGCGTTCCGCATCGCGGATCTTCTGCAGGATCACCTGCTTCGCCGCCTGCGCACCGATGCGGCCGAACTCGACCGGCTCGAGGGGCTCTTCGACGACGTCCCCGAGTTGCAGCGGCGGCTCGCGCTCGGCCGCATCGGTGATCGCGATCTGGTGCGCCGGCTCCTCGTGCTCCTCGTCCGGCACGACCGTCCACCGCCGGAACGACTCGTAGTCGCCGGTTTCACGATCGATCGACACGCGCGCATCGATGTCGTGCGCAAAGCGTTTCTTGGTCGCCGACGCCAGCGCCGATTCCAGTGCCGTGAACACGATCTCCTTCGGCACGTTCTTTTCGCGCGCCAGTGCGTCGACCAGCAGCAGCAATTCGCGGTTCATCTTGTGTTTCTCCACTCAATTTTCGGCACCAGTCGCGCGCGGTCGATATTGGCCAGAGCGATCACGCGCGGACCCGTTTCGGTGTCCAGTCGCACCGCATCGCCGTCGACACCGCGCAAGATGCCCTTGAGGCGCCTGGCGTTGTCGATGGCTTCGCGCAGCGTCAGGCGCACTTCCTCGCCGGCAAAGCGGTCGAAGTCCGCAGCTTTTTTCAGCGGCCGGTCGAGTCCCGGCGACGACACCTCGAGCCGGTCGTAGTCGATCTGCTCGGCGGCGAACAAATGCGTCAGATGCGTGCTCACCTGCGCGCAGTCCTCGACGTCGACACCGCCCGCCTTGTCGATGAAGACGCGCACGAGCCCGCTGCGGGCCGAGTGGTCCCAGTCGACCAGCTCGTAGCCCAGCGGGGGCAAGGTACGTTCCAGAATCCCACCCAGCTTCAGCAAAGACACCGCCAAAAATCCGAAAAAGCAAAAAAAAATGGGCTGTCGAGCCCATTTCTTATCGTTTACATCCGAGCGGAAGTATAGCAAGAATTCGCGTCGACTTGAAGGGGTTCCGCAGCCGCGGGGCGCGCCGCCGCCGAGCGGGCCGACGCGCCACGGCCGGCCGCTCGCCGCCCGCTGGGCGACGGGCGTCCGGCGCGCAACGCCAACCGGCCCCGGTCGGCTAAACTTGAGGGTACAAAGCCCTTGTACTGGAGATGCCATGGCGCAGCCCTTGCCCATTGCAAAACACGGCGCCGTCGAGATCTCTCTGCTGCCCGCGCTGGCCAATCGTCACGGGCTGATCACCGGCGCGACCGGAACCGGCAAGACGGTCAGCCTGCAAGTGCTGGCCGAACGGTTTTCCGCGCTCGGGGTACCCGTGTTCATGGCCGACGTCAAAGGCGACCTCGCCGGGATGAGCCAGCCGGGCGCCGCCTCGCCCAAATTCGACGAGCGGCTGAAACTCGTCGGCGTTGCCGCGCCGGCTTACACCGGCTTTCCCACCGTTTTCTGGGACGTTTTCGGCGAATCCGGCCACCCGATGCGGGCGACCGTGTCCGATCTCGGACCGCTCCTGTTCGCGCGCATCCTCAACCTGAACGAGACACAGGAAGGCGTGCTGGCGCTCGCGTTCAAGATCGCCGACGATAACGGACTCTTGCTGCTCGACCTCAAGGATCTGCGCGCACTGCTCGAGTACGTCGGCAACAATGCGCATGATTTCCAGACCCAGTATGGCAACATTTCGGCCGCCAGCGTGGGCGCGATTCAGCGCGGCATACTCGCGCTGCAACAGCAAGGCGCAGACAAGTTCATCGGCGAGCCGATGCTCGACATCGACGACCTGCTGCAGACCGACAGCAGTGGCAAGGGCAACGTCAACATCCTGACCGCCGACAAGCTGCTCGGCGCGCCGGCGCTGTATTCGACCTTGCTGCTCTGGCTACTGGCCGAGTTCTACGAGCGGCTGCCCGAAGTGGGCGATCCCGACAAGCCGAAGCTCGTGTTCTTCTTCGACGAAGCGCACCTGCTGTTCACCGATGCGCCCAAGCCGCTGCTCGACAAGATCGAGCAGGTCGTGCGGCTGATCCGCTCGAAGGGAGTCGGCGTGTTTTTCGTCACGCAGAATCCGCTCGACGTGCCGGACAAGGTGCTGGGACAGCTCGGCAACCGGATCCAGCACGCTCTGCGCGCCTTCACGCCGCGCGACCAGAAGGCGGTCACCGCCGCCGCTGCCACGATGCGCGCCAATCCCAAGCTCGACACCGAGAAAGTCATCACCCAGCTCGGCGTCGGCGAAGCGCTGGTCTCGTTCCTCGACGAAAAAGGTCGGCCCAACGTCGTCGAGCGCGCCTACATTCTGCCGCCGGCAAGCCGCATCGGACCGATCAGCGCCGACGAACGCAAGGCGGTCATCGCCTCGTCTCCTGTCGCGGGCGTCTATGAAAAGACGGTCGACCGCGAGTCCGCCTACGAAAAGCTGAAGAGCCGGATCGCGGAATCGACGCCGACCATCATCACGGCCCCGTCGGACGGCGGCGTGATGGGCACGATCAAGGACTCGCTGGGTGGACTGATGAGCGGAAGCGGGCGCAAGGACAGCCTGGTCGAGGCGATGGCCAAGAGCGCGGCGCGCACGGTGGGATCGACGATCGGCCGTTCGATCGTGCGCGGCGTGCTCGGTTCGCTTCTGGGTGGACGCAGGTAAATCTGCGCCAAGGCAAGCGCCATATGGAAAGATTTACACGTTGCCTCGCCGCCGGCGCGCTGGCGCTGGCGGCGTGCACGGCGCCCACGCCGGATCGCCAGCCGCTGCCGATCACGCCGCCCACCGACGCGCCCAACGCCGCCGTCGTGCGGCGGCCCCTGCCGGATTCGACGCCGCCGCCCTCGGCGGCCATTGCAGCGTCACCGATCAACCCGCCCGCGATGCCAAGCTTGGCGATCGCCGCGCCGCCCGGCGCGCTCTACGTCTGCGTCAGCGGCATCGGTGCAGAACTGCGGCAGACGTCGATCGAATTCGCCGCGGGCGTCGGTGATCTCTGCCGCAAGCATCCGGAAATGGGCCCCTGCCAGTACGAACGCGATGCCTGCCGCCGGAGCGGGGGCCGGGTCTTCGCCGCCGACGGCAGCGAAATCACCCGCAAGGTCGAGGAAGAATACGACCGACGCGTCATGCGCATCCGGCTGCGCTCCAACTAGCGGACTGCTCACAGCCCCAGCCGTCTGTCTCCGCCTGTCGGCTCTTGGTCGCCAGCTGGAATGCTTGGCCGGACAACTTGTTTCCCATGCTATGCTGTTGTCATAGCGCCCGAGGCGGGCTCCCGGGCATGCCGATTGCTTCGCTTGGCGGGGTCGACGGGCTGCCCAACGCTGTCCGGTTCGGTCGCGCCGGCGGCGCCCTTGCCGTCGGAGCGTCCGCGATTGCCTGGCGCACGAAAGGAAAAAGACCGGATGGCGATCGAGCAGCGGCGGATTCGGATTACACGCTTGTGCGCCGCGATGGCCCTGCTCCTCGGCATCCACTGTGCGTCGGCCTACGATTGGCTGCAATTCGGCGGCGACCCGCAGCACAGCAGCCGCAACACCGCGGAAACCATCCTGACGCCGGCCAACGTCGGCTCGCTCGCGGTCCGCTATCAAGTCACGCTGGCGGGAACCGTCGACGGCGCACCGGCTTTCCTCGAAAACGTCAGCACTTCGGGGGGCGTCAAGAATTTGCTGTTCGTCACGACCCGGGACGGACGCATCATCGCGCTCGACGCGCAGAACGGCGCGGTCGTCTGGAGCCAGCAAAACGGTCCGGGCGGCTGCACGATCAACAACGGCGGCTCGACCTGCTACACGACGTCGTCGCCGGCGATCGATCCCAATCGCCTCTACGTCTACAGCTACGGCCTCGACGGCTCTGTGCACAAATTCCAGGTCGGCGACGGCACCGAGATCCCGGGCGGCGGCTGGCCGGAGATCGTCACGCTCAAGGGCTTCGACGAAAAGGGCTCGTCGGCGCTGTCGATCGCCACCGCCGGCGGCGTCAAATATCTGTATGCCGTGCACGGCGGCTATCCCGGCGACAACGGCGACTACCAGGGCCACGTCACCGCGATCAATCTCGCCAGCGGTGCGCAAAAGGTTTTCAACGCCGCGTGCAGCGACAAGGCGTTGCACCTTGATCATTTCAGCGCACCGGAAACGCCGACGACTTGCGCCACGCGGCAGAAGGCGATCTGGGCGCGGCCTGGCGTCTTCTACGATGCCGGCACCGAACCGGATTTTCATGGCGACGGGCAACGCCTTTACCGCAGGCATCGGCCGATTCGACGGCGTCCACAACTGGAGCGAATCGGTGCTGGCGCTGCAGCCTGATGCCAGCGGCGGCACCGGCGTCAACGCCGGCAAGCCGCTCGACAGCTACACGCCGCCGAACTGGTCATCGCTCGACGACAGCGATACCGACATCGGCAGCACCGGACCGACCATTCTTCCCGCGCCGCCGAATTCGAACCTGCAGCACCTGGCGGTGCAAAGCGGCAAGGACGGCATGCTGCGGCTCCTCAATCTCGCGGACCTGAGCGGCGCGGGCGGCCCGGGACACCTCGGCGGCTCGGTCGGCGCACCGATTGCCTTGCGCCAGGGCGGCGGCGTGTTCAGCCAGCCTGCAACATGGATCAACCCCGCCGACAACAGCACGTGGGTTTTCGTCGTCAACGGCAACGGCGCTTCGGCCGTGCGAGCTCGATGTCGACGGCAGCGGCAATCCTTCGCTGGTACGACGCCAGTGGCCGCCGATCAGTACGCCCAACGCCGTGCCCGGCGGCACGTCGCCGGTCGTCGCCAACAACATGCTGTTCTACATCAGCGGCGGCAGCATTCGCGTGGTCGATGCCGCGCTCGGGCAGCATTCTGCGCACAGCGTCCGGAACCGGATCGGCCCGCACTGGCAAAGCCTGATCGTCGCCAACGGCGTCGTTTACGCGACCGACCAGGCAAGCCACCTGACGGCATTCGGGCCATCGTCATTGGCCACCCCGACGACGACGCGTCTGGGGAGCGGCGCCAATCCGGCCAATGCGTCGACCAGCGTGATCTTGACGGCGACGGTGAGCGGTGTGGCGCCTTCCGGCAGCGTCAATTTCAGCGAGGGCGGCAGCGCGCTCGCCGGCTGCAGCGCACTGCCCTTGACCGGCAGCGGCAATGTGCGCACCGCGCTGTGCAACAGCACTACCTTGAGCGTCGGCACCCACGCCATCGTCGCGAGCTACGGCGGCGACCCGGGCAACACCGGCTCCAACAGCAGCGCCTTGCTGCAGGTCATCGACACCGCATCCGGCGGGGTCAATGTCGCGGCCGCGGCGGCCGGCGGCGTGGCCTCGGCCTCGAGCGTGTTCAGCAGCGCCTACCCGGTCAAGGCCAGCAACGACAACGACCGCAAAGGCGCCGCCTGGGGCAACGGCGGCGGCTGGAACGACGCCACCGCCAATGCCTTCCCCGACTGGCTGCAGATCGACTTCAACGGCAGCAAGACCATCGATCGGATCATCGTCTACACCCTGCAGGACAACTATCCCAATCCCATCGAGCCGACCGACAGCCTGACCTTCACCCAGTACGGCGTCACCGACTTCGCGGTGCAGGGCTGGAATGGCGCCGCCTGGGTCACCTTAAGCAGCGTCAGCGGCAACAACCTGGTCAAGCGCGCCGTCACCTTCTCTCCCTTCACCACCAGCCGCATCCGCATCAATGTGACCAACGCACCGGTGCTCTATTCGCGCCTGGTCGAGGTCGAAGCCTGGGGCATGGCCGTCGTCGGCCCGCCGGCGACCACCACGCTGGCCAGTTCGCTCAATCCGTCCACTACCGGCGCGAGCGTCACCTTCACCGCCACCGTCACCGGCAGCAATCCCACCGGCAGCGTCGCCTTCACCGACGCCGGCAATGCGCTGGCCGGCTGCAGTGCCGTCGCCCTCGCCGGCAGCGGCAACGCCCGCACCGCGCCGTGTCCGACCAGCGCCTTGACCCTGGGCACGCACAGCATCGTCGCCGCCTATGCCGGCGATGCCGGCAACGCCGCCTCGAGCAGCAGCCCCCTCTCCCAGGTCGTCAACGCCGGCGGATCGAGCAATGTCGCGCTCACCAGCAACGGCGCAGTGGCCAGCGCCTCGAGCACCTACAGCGCCGCCTTCCCCGTCGCCGCCATCATCGACAACGAGCGCGCCGGGGTGAACTGGGGCAACGGCGGCGGCTGGAACGACGCCACCGCCAACGCCTACCCCGACTGGGTGCAGATCAACTTCAACCTCAGCAAGACCATCAATCGCGTCGTCGTCTACACCCTCCAGGACAACTACACCCATCCGGTCGAGCCCACCGACAGCATGACCTTCAGCCTCTACGGCATCACCGCCTTCACCGTGCAAGGACGACAAGGCAGCAAGTGGATCAACCTCGGCAGCGTCACCGGCAACAACCTCGTCAAGCGCTCCGTCACCTTCTCCCCCTTCACCACCACCAGCATCCGCGTCCGCACCACCAGCGCCCTCGCCTCCTTCTCCCGCATCACCGAAGTCGAAGCATGGGGGGATTGATCGACAAAACGGACAGTGTTGTTTACAACAACTAAACAACTCATTCATCAACAGAGCCGCAGCTCGATGGCCAAAGCTTGCCCTGCGGCAAACAGATATTTCCAGAGCGGCTTGCTAGCCCGATTCTTGCATCTCGCGGAGACCGGCGCGTTTTAATGCTTGGCAAAAGCGCGCTATGCCATTAGCATAGGCGTCTTGCGTCAGTTAACGACCATTTACGCTAGCTCGGCGCACTACGAGGGGAGTCACAAGTCCGATGCAAGCCTCACGCCGCCCGTTTTTGTTGTCAACAATCAGCGCGATTGCGCTATTTGCTGCCACGTCGCTACCCGTCCGCGCGCACCATGGCGCCGACGCGGTAATCACCGCATCGCAATCCGCACCTGTCGCGGCGACCGTCGAGACGGCAAGCGGAACGATCGACGAGCTCGTCGTCGACAATCGCGTCACCGGCACGAGCACGAGGTATGCGCTGCTGCGCCGCGACGACGGTGCGGTCGTCTCCCTCCAGGGCGCCAATTCGGAAGCCCTGTTCAAGGGAACGAGGGTCGTCACTACGGGACGCCGCGCCGGCGATACGCTGCAGGTCGAGAGCTTCAGCGTGATTGCCGGTCCTTCGCAGCGCATGACGGCCCAGGCCGCGAACGCGGGACAAGTCCAGGGCACGCTGCTGCTTGCCCACGCCGACGATTTCGAGCACGACCGCAGCGAATTCAAGCTGGTAGTCCGCGGCGACGACGGCCATGCGACCGAATTGCAGCTTGGCTTCATGCCGGACGCATTGCGCTCGGGAATGACGGTCGTGGCTTACGGCAGCCCTACCGCGGACAACCTGTCGCTCGCCACCGAGTGGATTGAGGTCCTGGCGCTGCCCGCAGCTCCGAAGGCCCAGGCCGAAGCGATGACCATCCAGTCGGTGAAGACCAACAACGTGCTCGTCCTGTTGGTCAAGTTCACTGATTCGCTGTCGACGGACGCCTTTACGCCATCGCAAGTTCAACAAGTGATGGTAACCAACTCCAACAGCGTCGCCAACTATTACAGCGAGGTCTCGTACGGGCAGCAAGCATTGAACGTCACGGTCGCGTGCCTGGCGCCGAGCGCGGCCTGCACGGCGAATACGTACCCCGGCGGCTGGCTGAACGCGCTGGATCCGACTAAGAAGACGCCGATCGCGACACCCCGGGACGCTAACGGAAACCTGGTCTGCGACTACAACGCTATCCACCAAGCTGCAGACACCGCAGCGACCAACGCAGGCATCAACGTCGCGAACTACAGCAACCGCTACTACGTATTCCCGAGGCTGTCGGCATGCGGCTGGTCTGGACTGGCCTACGTCGGCTACGGCGAAGCCTACAGCAACGGCTACAACACGCTGGGCGTCTACGGCCACGAGCTGGGCCACAACTTCGGGCTGCTGCATGCGGGAAGCCTCCGCTGCACCGCCCAGTCGCCATGCACCGGCGGCGGCGTCGCCGAGTATGGCGATCCGTTCGACATGATGGGGAACAGCGATGTCGGCGGTACGCATTTCAACGCCGCCCAGAAGTCGATACTCCAATGGATTCCGGCAACGTCGGTCAAGACGCATACGTCGCGGAACCGCAACGTACACCTTGTCGCCGATCGAATCGCCCGGCGGTGCAAGCTACGCCATCAAGATTCCGGCCGCGACCAACCGAACCTACTGGGTCGAGTATCGGCAGCCGATCGGTTTCGACAGCGCTTTGTCCGGGTATCCGAACAACGGCGCGCAAATTCGCGTATCGAGTCCGTTCGAGTCGTCCTCGGTGCGCCGACGACACCGAATTGCTCGACATGACACCTGCGACGGGTTCGTTCACCGATGCGGCGCTGCTCGCAGGGCAGAGTTATACCGACAGCACGTACGGCGATCACCATCACCGTCGGCTCGGCGTCGGCCAGCGCATTGAACGTCACGGTGGCCGCCGGATCGGTCAGTCAAACGACCGCGACGACGCTCGTCAGTTCACCCAATCCATCGGCACCGGGCACGAATGCCACCTTCACGGCCAGCGTTTCCGGCAACGTGCCGACCGGCATGGTCGTTTTCAAGGACGGCAGCAATTCAATCACGGGTTGCTCCGCAGTTCCGCTCAGCGGGCAGCGGCAACAACAGAACGGCATCGTGCACGAGCAGCACGTTGAGCGCAGGTACGCACAACATCACGGCTGCCTACGGCGGCGATGCAGGCAATACCGCCTCGAGCAGCGGTGTGCTGGCTCAGACGGTCGGCAAGGTTTTGAGCACCACATCGGTGGTGAGCTCGCGCAATCCGTCGAACTTCGGAGCCGAGCGTAACCTTCACCGCGACGGTGACCGGAGCGACGCCGATTGGCAGCGTCAACTTTACTCGACAATCGTCGACTCCATCGCCGGTTGTTCTGCCCTGCAGCTCACCGGCAGCGGCAACAGCAAGACCGCAACATGCACGACCAGCACCTTGCCCGTCGGCACGCACAGCATCGGCGCCTGGTACGGCGGCGACATCGGCAATATCCCGTCCAGCAGCACGCTGTCGCAGGTCGTCACAAACGGGGGCGGCAGTGCGACGACGTCTGGCCAGCTCGAAGAATCCGTCGACGGTTGGCACGAGCGTCACGTTCACGGCGACGGTCGCCGGCAGCAATCCGACCGGCAGCGTCAATTTCAAGGACGGCGCCAGCTCCATCAGCGGCTGCAGCGCAATCGCGCTCACCGGCAGCGGCAACAGCAAGACGGCGACCTGCAGCACCAGCGCCTTGAGCGCGGCGACGCACAGCATCACCGGCGCCTACGGCGGTGACGCCGGCAATGCCGCCTCGACCAGCGCCGCACTGTCGCAGGTCGTCAACTCAGCGCCCCCGACGCCAACGACGACGACGCTGGCCAGCTCGAAGAATCCGTCGACCGTTGGCACGAGCGTCACCTTCACGGCAACGGTCGCCGGCACCAATCCGACCGGCAGCGTCAACTTCAAGGACGGCGCCGCTCGATCGGCGGCTGCAGCGCCATCGCGCTCACCGGCAGCGGCAACAGCAGGACGGCGGCGTGCACGACCAGCGCCTCGAGCGCGGCGACGCATAGCATCAGCGCAGCCTACGGCGGCGATGCCGGCAACGCCGCGTCGACCAGCGCTGCGCTGTCGCAGGTGGTCAACAAGGCGCCGAGCACCACGACCGTCGTGAGCTCGAAGAACCCCTCGACCGCTGGCGCCAGCGTCACGTTCACGGCCACCATCAACGGTATTGCGCCGACCGGCACCATCAATTTCAAGGACGGCGCCAGCTCGATCAGCGGCTGTAGCGCAATCGCGCTCGCCGGCAGCGGCAACAGCAAGACGGCGGCGTGCACGCACCAGCGCCTTGAGCGCGGCGACGCATAGCATCACCGGCGCCTACGGCGGCGACCCGGCAATGCCGCCTCGACCAGCGCCGCACTGTCGCAGGTCATCAACGCGTCGGGACCGGGGCCGTCGACGACGACGCTGGCGAGCTCGAAGAATCCGTCGACGGCCGGGACCAGCGTCACCTTCACGGCAACGGTCGGCGGCAGCAATCCGACCGGCAGCGTCAACTTCAAGGATGGCGCCAGCTCGATCAGCGGCTGCAGCGCCATCGCGCTCACCGGCAGCGGCAACAGCAGGACCGCGAGCCTGCAGCACCAGCGCCTTGAGCGCGGCGACGCATAGCATCACCGGCGCCTACGGCGGCGACGCCGGCAACGCCGCCTCGACCAGCGCCGCACTGTCGCAGGTCGTCAACGCGTCGGGTCCGGGGCCGTCGACGACGACGCTGGCCAGCTCGAAGAATCCGTCGACGGTTGGACGAGCGTCACCTTCACGGCAACGGTCGTGGCAGCAACCCGACCGGCAGCGTCAACTTCAAGGACGGCGCCAGCTCGATCACCGGCTGCAGCGCCATCGCGCTCAACGGCAGCGGCAACAGCAGGACGGCGACCTGCAGCACCAGCGCCTTGAGCGCGGCGACGCACAGCATCAGCGCAGCCTACGGCGGCGACGGTGGCAATGCCGCCTCGACCAGCACGACGTTGTCGCAAGTCGTCAATGCGAGTGGCGGATCGATCAATGTCGCGCTCGCCGGCAACGGCGGCGTCGCCAGCGCGTCGAGCAGCTACGGCGCCGGCTATCCCGGTGTCCGCCATCATCAACAACGTCCGCAGCGGCGCGAACTGGGGCAACGGCGGCGGCTGGAACGACAACACCGGGAATGCCTATCCCGACTGGGTGCAGATCAACTTCAACGGCAGCAAGACCATCGACCACGTCGTCGTCTATACGGTGCAGGACAACTACGCCAATCCGGTCGAGCCCACCGATACGATGGCCTTCAGCCTGTACGGCATCACCGCCTTCACCGTGCAGGGCTGGAACGGCTCGGCCTGGGTGAGCTGGGCAGCGTCAGCGGCAACAACCTGGTCAAGCGCACGGTCAGCTTCGCCAGCTATCACGACCGACCGCATCCGCATCAACGTCACCGGCGCGCTCGCCAGCTACTCCCGCATCACCGAAGTCGAAGCCTGGGGCGCTACCTGCCTCGGGCCGGGGCCGTCGACGACGACGCTGGCGAGCTCGAAGAATCCTTCGACGGTTGGCAGCGAGCGTCACCTTCACGGCAACCGTCGCCGGCAGCAATCCGACCGGCAGCGTCAACTTCAAGGACGGCGCCGCTTCGATCAGCGGCTGCAGCGCGATCGCGCTCACCGGCAGCGGCAACAGCAGGACCGCGGCCTGCAGCACCAGCGCCTTGAGCGCGGCGACGCACAGCATCACCGCGGCCTACGGCGGTGACGCCAGCAACGCCGCCTCGACCAGCGCCGCGCTGTCGCAGGTCGTCAATGCCGGCGGCGGATCGATCAACGTCGCGCTGGCCAGCAACGGCGGCGTCGCCACCGCGTCGAGCAGCTACAGCCCCGGCTTCCCGGTGTCCGCCATCATCAACAACGAGCGCGCCGGCGCGAACTGGGGCAACGGCGGCGGCTGGAACGACGCCACGGCGAACACCTATCCCGACTGGGTGCAGATCAACTTCAACGGCAGCAAGACCATCGACCACGTGGTCGTCTATACGCTGCAGGACAACTACGCCAATCCGGTCGAACCGACCGATACCATGACCTTCACCCTGTACGGCGTCACCGCCTTCACGGTGCAGGGCTGGAACGGCTCCGCCTGGGTCCACTCTGGGCACCGTCACCGGCAACAACCTGGTCAAGCGCACGGTGAGCTTCGCCAGTACACGACCGACCGCATCCGCATCAACGTCACCGCCGCGCTCGCCAGCTGGTCCCGCATCACCGAAGTCGAAGCCTGGGGCAGCTGAACAGTACAGCATTCGGCAACCGGATCGACTGCCGCGTCGCGCCGCGAGGCGGGGCGCGAGACCGGTTGTCGGCCGGGAAGTGATGGCATGACGGGCGTTTGCTAGTATTTCGCCCGGCCGCGAGATGCGGTCACCGGCGAACACGCTGCAGCGCCGGTGACCCGATACCGACGGCCCACCGGTGACCATGTCATTCCCCCATCCCCGCTCCTCCCGGTACGAGACGGCGCGCACGTTGCTGGCGCTGATCGCTGCTGCGGGCATCGTCGTCGTTCACGCGACGACGGCGCGAGGCGCCGACGCGACGATCGCCTCGATCACCGTCAAGTGGCGGGAAGACATCGTGCCGGAGGGCACTGTCGCGCCCGCCCGACGATCTGCGTGCGGCGCTCGCCGCAGCCCTGCGAACTGAGCCGATCCTGGCCGATCGCACCAGCGATGGCGCGTTCCGCTTCGAGTTGGCGGCGCCGCTTTCGATCGACGGCGTCCGCGCCGCGGTCAACCGAGTGCGGATGTCGCTGCCGGTGCTCTATGCCAGCGTCGATGCCGGTGCCCCGGCCATGTCTCGCCTCGACGCGCTGCCGGCGCCACCTGCTGCGAAGGGCCCGCCGATCACACGCCTTATCGTCAAGTACCGGGATGCCGCGCTCAAGAATGTCGCGGCGCAAAACGGCGCGCTCGGCCAGCCGCTGCTCGATCGGCTGTCATCACTTGCCGGCCAGCCGGTCGCGAGCGAGCGGGCGATGTCGGGAGGCGCGTTTGTCGTGCGCCTGCTGCAATCGTTGCCGGCCGATCAGGCGGAATCGCTGACGCGGTATCTCGCGACCGATCCGTCGATCGAATACGCGGCGCCAGACCGGCTCAAGCAGCCGAAGAAAATTCCGAATGACCCCGACTATCCCCAGCAGTGGCACTACCAGAGCCCACCGGGCGAGCCGGGCGGCGTCAATCTGCCGCCGGCCTGGGACATCACCACCGGATCGGCCGCCATCGTGGTCGCGGTGATCGATACCGGCAGCCTGCCGCTTCATCCCGATCTTGCCGGGCGCTATGTCGGTGGCTACGACATGATCAGCGATGCGCGTATCGCCAACGACGGCGATGGGCGCGAGGCCGATGCGTCCGATCCGGGCGACTGGATCACGCAGGCCGAAAGCCTGAGCGGTTTCTTCGCCGGATGCCCGCAAGGCAGCAGTTCCTGGCACGGCACGCACGTCGCGGGCACCATCGGTGCCGCGAGCAACAATGGCATCGGCGTTGCGGGAATCAACTGGGTCAGCCGGATCCTGCCGGTGCGCGCCCTGGGCAAATGCGGCGGCTTCGACTCCGACATCATCGATGCCATGGTCTGGGCCGTCGGCGGCGCGGTGCCGGGTGCGCCGGCCAATCCCAATCCGGCCCGGGTGCTCAACCTGAGCATCGGCGGGTCGGGAACGTGCGGCCCGTTTCAGAATGCGGTCGACACGGCGCTCGGCGCAGGTGCGGTGGTCGTGATCGCCGCAGGCAATGAAAATCAGGATGCATCGCTATCGTCACCGGGCAATTGCGATGGTGTGATCACCGTTGCGGCGATCGGCCGACAAGGGCAGCGCGCGGCGTACAGCAACTTCGGTACCTTGGTGGAGATCGCCGCACCAGGCGGCGATTTCAGCGATTCTGGCGTGCTTTCGACCCTGAACGCTGGTGCCACTTTCCCGCGCGGTTACACCTACGCCAACTACTATGGAACCAGCATGGCGACACCGCACGTCGCAGGGATTGCTTCGCTGATGTTGTCGGCGAATCCGTCGCTTACCCCCGCCCAGGTATTGGCGGTGATACAGAACACCGCGCGCGCATTCCCGAACCAGACCGCAAGGAACTGCACGACCTCGCTCTGCGGCGCCGGCATCATCGACGCGGGCGCGGCGGTCGCGTCGATCGTATTGCCACGGACGACGACGCTGTTGGGCAGTGGGGCCAATCCGGCCAATGCGGCGACCAGCGTGAGCTTGACGGCGACGGTGAGCGGTGCGGCGCCTTCCGGCAGCGTCAATTTCAGCGAGGGCGGCAGCGCGCTCGCCGGCTGCAGCGCACTGCCCTTGACCGGCAGCGGCAATGTGCGCACCGCGCTGTGCAACAGCACCACCTTGAGCGTCGGCACCCACGCCATCGTGGCGAGCTACGGCGGCGACCCGGGCAACACCGGCTCCAACAGCAGCGCCTTGCTGCAGGTCATCGACACCGCATCCGGCGGGGTCAATGTCGCGGCCGCGGCGGCTGGCGGCGTGGCCTCGGCCTCGAGCGTGTTCAGCAGCGCCTACCCGGTCAAGGCCAGCAACGACAACGACCGCAAAGGCGCCGCCTGGGGCAACGGCGGCGGCTGGAACGACGCCACCGCCAATGCCTTCCCCGACTGGCTGCAGATCGACTTCAACGGCAGCAAGACCATCGATCGGATCATCGTCTACACCCTGCAGGACAACTATCCCAATCCCATCGAGCCGACCGACAGCCTGACCTTCACCCAGTACGGCGTCACCGACTTCGCGGTGCAGGGCTGGAATGGCGCCGCCTGGGTCACCTTAAGCAGCGTCAGCGGCAACAACCTGGTCAAGCGCGCCGTCACCTTCTCTCCCTTCACCACCAGCCGCATCCGCATCAATGTGACCAACGCACCGGTGCTCTATTCGCGCCTGGTCGAGGTCGAAGCCTGGGGCATGGCCGTCGTCGGCCCGCCGGCGACCACCACGCTGGCCAGTTCGCTCAATCCGTCCACTACCGGCGCGAGCGTCACCTTCACCGCCACCGTCACCGGCAGCAATCCCACCGGCAGCGTCGCCTTCACCGACGCCGGCAATGCGCTGGCCGGCTGCAGTGCCGTCGCCCTCGCCGGCAGCGGCAACGCCCGCACCGCGCCGTGTCCGACCAGCGCCTTGACCCTGGGCACGCACAGCATCGTCGCCGCCTATGCCGGCGATGCCGGCAACGCCGCCTCGAGCAGCAGCCCCCTCTCCCAGGTCGTCAACGCCGGCGGATCGAGCAATGTCGCGCTCACCAGCAACGGCGCAGTGGCCAGCGCCTCGAGCACCTACAGCGCCGCCTTCCCCGTCGCCGCCATCATCGACAACGAGCGCGCCGGGGTGAACTGGGGCAACGGCGGCGGCTGGAACGACGCCACCGCCAACGCCTACCCCGACTGGGTGCAGATCAACTTCAACCTCAGCAAGACCATCAATCGCGTCGTCGTCTATACCCTCCAGGACAACTACACCCATCCGGTCGAGCCCACCGACAGCATGACCTTCAGCCTCTACGGCATCACCGCCTTCACCGTGCAAGGACGACAAGGCAGCAAGTGGATCAACCTCGGCAGCGTCACCGGCAACAACCTCGTCAAGCGCTCCGTCACCTTCTCCCCCTTCACCACCACCAGCATCCGCGTCCGCACCACCAGCGCCCTCGCCTCCTTCTCCCGCATCACCGAAGTCGAAGCATGGGGGGATTGAGATTGCCGGTCTGACCCCATGTGATCCCCGGCATAGTAGCGCCACGCGGGGACATGATGACCCCTTCGACAAGCCGCATCGGACCGCCCCTCCGAATGATTTTGCCCTCGCTCTGCCGCCGACGACGCACTGTCAACAAGTGAATTCAGACGCTTTCCCATCGGTGCCGATGGACTCCATCGCGCTGCCCGCGCCGGATCCGGCGATCACACTTTGGCTTTGCAAGCTCGACCGCGCCGGTGACGAGGTGGACGCGCTTGCCGAATCCCTGTCGCCGCTCGAACTTGCGCGCGCCGATCGCTTCGGCACGGTGCTGCTGCGCAGGCGCTGGATCAGCGGACGCGCGGCGCTGCGTCGCCTGCTCGGAGCATCGCTAGGCGTCGCTCCCGCCGCCGTCGCATTGCACCGCGGCATCCGCGGCCGACCGCAGCTCGCGAGGGAATTCGCGCTCGATTTCAACGTATCGCATACCGATGACATCGCGCTGATCGGCATCGCCGTCGGATTGCCGGCCGGGGCGCGCATAGGCGTCGATATCGAACGCGAGGATCGCGCCGTCAACGCCGACGGGCTGGCGCGCAAATTCATGACGGAGCGCGAGCGCGCGGAAATGGCACCGCTCGACGACGCGGCGCGCCGGCAGCGCTTCCTGCGGCTCTGGACCTGCAAGGAAGCGATGAGCAAGGCGACCGGCGACGCGCTGTCGGCGCCGTTCCGGGAAATCGCGGTCGCGCTCGACGATGGCCCGCGTTTGATCGCCGGTCCGCCGCCCTATGTGCCCGGGCGCTGGCGCCTGGTCGGCGCCAGCGTGCCGGCGGGCCTTGTTGCCACGATCGCGATCTGGCGCGGCGCCTGAGCCTCGCGCGGCTCGACTGCGTCCGCGCTCACGTCCCGGCAGCGTCCGCCATCGGCTTGGCGTATTTCCATTTCTTCTGCAGCCAAAGCCAGTCGGCCGGGCTGTCGCGGATGTCCCGCTCGAGCCTCCGCGCGTACTCCTCGACGACGAGTTGATCGGCGCCCTCGTCGTAAGGCGGCTCGGCCAGCAGCGCCAAGCGCACCGAATAATGGCCTTGCCGCAAGCGCCGCATCGTCACGTAGAGTACCTTCGCGTCGAGAAATCGCGCGATCTTGCCCGCGCCGACGAAAAACGCGGTGTCCTGCCCCAGGAAGCGCGTCCACTGACGCGGGTCGCTGCCCTTGGGCGTCTGGTCGGCGATCAATGCGTAGACCCGCGGCTGGCCGGCGTGACTCATCAGATCGAAGATGAAATCCTGGCGCGGGATGAAGCGGCTGCCGAAACGCGCGCGCGCCTCACGCAGAAAGCTGTCGACCGCTGCCACGCGCTGCGGCTGGTAGACGACGTCGATGCTGATGCCGAAATGCGCGCCGGTCGCCAGCGACAGCCATTCCCAGTTGCCGTAGTGCGCCGCCAACAGGATCACCGACTGCCGCGCGTCGACGCATTCGGTGACGAGCTCGGGATTCTCGATCGTCACGCGGCGTTTCAAGGCGTCGGCGCTGGCGCCGTAGCCCCAGAACGCCTCGAACAGCGTATCGGCAAGATTGCGATACGACCGGCGAAGGATGGCGGCACGCTCCTCGGCGCTCCGCTCGGGGAATGCATTGCGCAAATCCGCCTCGGCGCGATCGCGCCGCCAGCGCAACACGCGGAAAGCGACGAAATAAACCACGGCGCTCCAGGTGTAGAGGAGCGGCAGCGGCACGCGCGTCAGCGCCTTCAGCAGGAATCGCATCGGAATCGATGATTGAAGGCCGCTCGCGGCACCGGGCGAATATAGACGAGACCGTCGACCCGGGCAATGCGCGGCGATGCGCGCCACTCGGACCGCCGCACGGGTCGACTCAGGCGACCGCGACCAGCCGGTCGAGCGTTGCCGAATCGTCCAGCAGCTCGGCGCTGCTCGAGCGGTGCACCACCCGGCCGCGGTCGAGGACAATCGCCTGTTGCGTCAGGCGCAGCGCCAGCCGGGCGTGCTGCTCGACGACGATCACCGCGAACTCGCGCGCGCGCACGAGCTCGCCGATCAACCGCATCAGGTCCTGGACGATGATAGGCGCCAGGCCTTCCATCGGCTCGTCGAGCAGCAACACCTTCGGGTTGGTCATCAGCGCGCGCGCAATCGCGACCATCTGCTGCTCGCCGCCCGACAATTGGTTGCCGAGATTGCGCTTGCGCTCCTGCAATTGCGGGAACATGCGGTAGACGCGGTCCAGCGTCCACGCACCCGGACGCGCAACCACCGTCAGATGCTCTTCGACGCTGAGCGACGGAAAGACGAACCGCTCCTGCGGCACCCACCCGAGGCCGGCGCGCGCCCGCCGGAACGTCGGAAAGCGGGTCACGTCGGCGCCCCGCCATGCGAGCTTCCCGCTCTTGACCCGCGTCAGGCCCATCAGCGTCAGCAGCAACGTCGTCTTGCCGACGCCGTTGCGCCCAAGGAGCGCGAGGCTGCCCGCCTCGTCCAGGTCCAGCGAGACGTCTTCGAGAACGACCGAGTCCCCGTAGCCTGCGGTCACGTGCTCGACGGCAAGCAGGCTAGCCATGCGCTGCTTCGCCGAGGTAGACCTCGCGCACGCGCCGGTCGCGCGCGATTTCCTCCGGCGTCCCTTCGACCAGCACCGTCCCGCCGACGAGAACCGTGATTCTTTCCGCGAACCTGAAGACGAGGTTCATGTCGTGTTCGATGAAGACGATCGAGACCTCCCGCGGCAGGGCAGCAATGACGCCGAACAGTTCCGCGCTCTCCGCCGACGGGATGCCGGCCGCGGGCTCGTCGAGCAGCAATACGCTGGGCCTGGTCGCAAGCGCCAGCGCGATCTCGAGCAGGCGCTGCTTGCCGTAAGGAAGGTTGCGCGATTCGACAGCGGCCATCGCCGTCGAGCCGAAGTCGCGCGAGGATGCCGCGCGCCTCGTCGATCTGCGGCTGCGCGCGAGACGTGGGCCGCCACCAGACGCCGCCCTGGCCCGTGCGCTCGCAGCACGCCAGCACGACCGATTCCATGACCGTCAGCCCCGGAAACAGCGTGTTGATCTGGAAGGTGCGAGTCATGCCGCGCTTGACGCGGGCATGCTGCGGCAGGTTCGGTGATCCGCTCCTCGTCCAGGAAGACTTCGCCCGCGCTTGGCGCCAGGACGCCGGTCAGCAGATCGATGAAGGTCGTCTTGCCGGCGCCGTTGGGCCCGATGATCGCGTGTCGCGCGCCCGCTTCGAACGCGAGGCTGATGTGCGAATTCGCCTTGAACGCGCCGAACGACCGGCTCAGTCCTCGGTTCGCAGCGCGTACTTCACGCGCGCCTTCGCATGAACCGGCCGCGCAGCGCGAGCATGGCGCCGATAAGCCCGCCGCGGGCGAACAATACCAGCAGCACGAGCAGCAAGCCAAGCCAGAACTGCCAGTACACCGCGCTCAGGTTGGCAAGATAGTCTTGCAGCAGCATGAACGCCGCGGCGCCGAGCAACGCGCCGTAGAGGTAACCGGTGCCACCCAGCACGAGCATGATCAACAGCTCCGCCGACCGCGGAAACCCCAGCGAATCGATGCCGACGAACTGGGTCGTCTGTGCGAGCAGCGCGCCGGCGATACCGGCGATTCCAGCGGCGACGGTGTAG
This sequence comes from uncultured beta proteobacterium, assembly GCA_963713125.1. GTDB lineage: Bacteria > Pseudomonadota > Gammaproteobacteria > Burkholderiales > Casimicrobiaceae > PALSA-1003. The sequence goes on from CAVQKL010000009.1 coordinate 189,002, forward strand.
ATGGCGATCAGCTTTCGCTGCACCGACACGCCGATCGCCGGCATCCGCCGCTCGCCTTCTCGTATGCCGCGCAGGCTCAGGCCGAACGGAGATCGCACCAGGATCCTGGAGACGCAAAAAACGATGAATAGGACGCCAAGGCAGTACCAGTACGCGGTTCTGCCGTTCAATCCGAAGGCGAACACGCCGAACAGCCTGCTCATCTCGACGCCTGAAAGGCCGTCGACGCCGCCGGTGATCGACGACGCCTGGTTCGCGGCTTCGTACAGCATCAGCCCGATGCCCAGGGTCACCATCAGCCGCGTCAGGTCCTGGCCGCGCACCACCAGGAAGCTGGTCAGCAAGCCGACCAGCGCCGAAATGGCCGCCGCGGCCGCGAGCCCGCTGATCGGCTCTCCCCATCCATACCGCGCCAACAGCCCCGCCGTGTAAGCGCCGACGCCAAAAAAAGCAGCGTGGCCGAGCGAGATGATGCGTGCGTAGCCCAGGATCAGGTCGAGCGACAGCGCGAAAAGGCCGGCGATGAAGATCTGGCTGGCGAGCGTCAGATAGCGCGGAAATAGAAAATACGCGGCCACCGGCAGCAGCCAGAACCCGACCTCCACAAGGTTCCAGCGCGCGGTGGGCAGCGCGTTCGCCCCTGCATCGGACGCAACCGCCATCTGGGCCCTCACGCCCGTCGTCCGACGAGTCCGCGGGGAAAGATCAGCAGCATGATCACCATTACGACGTAGATGATGAACGAGCCGATTTGCGGCACGTAGTATTTTCCGGCGACGTCGAATACACCGAGCAGGAGCGCGGCGATCAACGGGCCCTTGATCGTGCCGGCCCCGCCGACGGCAACGACCAGCAGGAAGTACACCATGTACTTGAGCGGGAACGTCGGGTCGAGGCCCAGGACGTCGATGCCCAATCCGCCGCCGAGCCCGGCGAGGCCGGACCCGAGCGCAAACGTCAGGCTGAACACGCGATAGACATTGATTCCGAGCCCGGCGGATGCCTGCTGGTTATCCACTGAGGCGCGTACCGCAGCGCCGAAGCGGGTGCGCTCGATCAGCCAGGTCAGCGCCAGCGTCACCGCGATGACGATCGCGATCAGGAACAGCCGGTAGGTGCCGAAATCGATGCCGAACAGGTGTACCTGCCCGCGCAGGAATGCCGGCAGCTGCACCGGTTGCTGCTGCGAGCCGAAGACATAGGTCGCGGCGGCCATCGACATGAATACGAGGCCGATGCTGAACAGCACCTGGTCCAGGTGCGTCGCGCGGTAGAGCCTCCTGTACAGCGTCCGCTCGAGCACCGCGCCGGCGAGCGCGGTGGCGACGAAAGCCACCGGCAGCGAGGCAAGGAACGGGACCCCGAGTCGGTTCATCAGAACCACGCAAACATAACCGCCGAGCATGGCGAAGGCGCCGTGCGCGAGATTGACGAAGTTCATCAGGCCCATCGTCACCGACAGGCCGATGCTGATGATGAACAGCAGACTCCCGTACGCAACGCCGTCGAACAGAACGCCGATCAGATTGCCGATCAAGACGTCCCTCCCCGCGGCCGCTCAGACGCCCGGGTCCTTGACGTTCTCGATCTTGTCGAACTCGATGTTCCAGTAGTGGCCGTCGCGCATCTCGACCTTGCGGATGTAGACGGTCTGGATCACGTCGCGCGTCGACGGGTCGATCGACATCGGGCCGCGCGGGCTCGTCCAGGCCATGCCCTTCATCGCCGCGACCAACTTCTCACCGTCGGTGTCGCCGCCCGTCTTCTTCACCGCTTCGTAGATCAGATGCATGCCGTCGTAGCCGCCGACCGAGTGGAAATTCGGGCGCATCCCCTTGTTGGCCTTCATGAAGGCGTCGACGTAGGCCTTGTTCTCCGGCGAGACGTGCGCGGCGGAGTAGTGATGCGAGCTGACCACGCCGAGCGCCGGCGCCCCGATCACGTCCAGCAGGTCGTCGTCCAGCACGTCGCCGGTGCAGATCAGGCGCACTCCGGCCGCGGCAAGTCCACGCTCCGCGAACTGCTTCATCACCGCAGTGCCCTCGCCGGACGGAACGAAGACGAACAACGCATCCGGCTTCGCGTCCTTGACCCGCTGCAGGAATGGCGCGTAGTCCGGTCCGCGCAGCGGCGTGCGCAACGACTCCAGCACGCCGCCGCCGGCCTCGCCGAAGCGCTTGAGGAACGTCTTTTCGGCGTCGAGCCCGGGACCGTAGTCGGTGACCATCGTGACGACCTTGCTGATCCTGTTCTTGCCCGCCCACTCGGCCATCGGCGCCGTAACCTGCGGCAGCGTGAAACCGGAGCGCACGATGAACGGCGAGCGCGTCGGGATGATCGAAGTTGCCGCAGCCATCACGATCATGGGGACGCGGGCTTCGGTCGCGACCGGCGCCGCGGCCAGCGCCAGCGGCGTCAGACCGAAACCGGCGAGCACCTGCACGTGATCCTGCACGACCATCTCCTGCGCAATGCGCTTGGTCGTCTCCGGCGCCAGGCCCGTGTCGTCCTTCACCAGCAATTCGACCTTGCGTCCGCCCGCCATCTCGCCATTGCGCTCGATGTACAGGCGGCATGCCGCCTCGAGCTGGCGCCCGGTCGAGGCGAACGGCCCGGTCAGCGGGATGATCAGCGCGATCTTCAACGGATCGGCGGCAAATGCCAGCCGCGGCACCCACGCGGCGGCCGCCGCGGCCGCAGTGCGCGTCAGCAACTGGCGGCGCTTGCTCGAGAAATTGCCGTGCATGTTCATCCTCCTCGTTTTTGCGTCATAATCCGCGGTAGCGCGATTGCCGGCCGAATCGGTATTGTCGTCAGCCGCTGACGGTTATCGTGCATCCACCGCGCCGAAGCATTGCCGGGTCTGTCCGTATGCGCATGATAAACGCTTTGCAAGCCATCGCGCTTGCCGGACGCCACGGTGCGCATGCGTTCCACGGAGGAATCGCGATGAGCATCCGCAGCAAGCCGCCCTTTCGCGCCGACCACGTTGGCAGCTTTCTCCGTCCTGCCGCGCTGCTCGACGCGCGGGAGCGGCAGCGCAACGGCGACATCAGCCGCGCCCAGTTGCGCACCGCCGAAGACGCGGCGATTCGCGACATCGTGCGCTTTCAGGAAGAGGCGGGGCTCGAAGGCATCACCGACGGCGAGTTTCGCCGCACCTATTTCCACATCGATTTCCTCGAGCAGCTCGCAGGCGTCGAAACCAAGGGCGGGATCGCGGTAAGCTTCCACAGCGCCGCCGGCAATGTCGATTTTGCGCCGCCGGTGATGAAGGTGTCGGGGCCGGTCCGTCACGTCAAGCCGATCCAGGTCGACGACTTCAAGTTCCTGCAATCGATCACCCGGCGTACGCCCAAGGTCACCATCCCCTCGCCGACGATGCTGCATTTTCGCGGGGGCCGCGAGGCGATCAGCCGCGATGCGTATCCGGACATGGAGGCGTTCTTCGCCGACGTCGCCACCGCGTACCGCGCTGAGATTCGCGCGCTGGCCGACGCCGGCTGCAGCTATCTGCAGCTCGACGACACCAACCTCGCGTATCTGTGCGACGAAAAGATGCGGGAGGGCGCGCGGCAGCGCGGCGACGACCCGAACGAGCTGCCCCGCCGCTATGCGCGCCTGATCAACGCGGCGATTTCCGGACGTCCCGCCGGCATGACGGTCTGCGTACATCTTTGCCGCGGCAACTTCAAGAGCGCATGGGTTGCCGAGGGAGGCTACGAACCGGTCGCCGAAGTGCTGTTCAACGAATTGCAGGTCGATGGCTATTTCCTCGAGTACGACGACGCACGCTCCGGCGACTTCGCGCCGCTGCGCTTCGTGCCCAAGGGGAAGACCGTGGTGCTCGGTCTGGTCACGACCAAGCTCGACCAGCTCGAATCGAAAGACGCGCTGAAGCGCAAGATCGACGAGGCGGCGAAGCGGGTGCCGCTCAACCAGCTTTGCCTGTCGCCGCAATGCGGATTTTCGAGCACCGTGCACGGCAATCAGATCGCGCGCGACGCGCAGGCGGCGAAGCTCCGCCTGGTCGTCGAGACGGCGCGGGAGGTCTGGGGCACCGCGTGACGCGGAGCCCCGGCACGCTTGCCCTCGACCTGCGCCACTATTGCTTCCCCGGGTCCTTCTGGTCCGGGAACTTGTCGAACTCGATGTTGTAGAGCTCGCCCTTCACTTTTTCCACTTTGCGGATGTAGACGGTCTGCACCACGTCGCGCGTTTCGGGGTCGATCATGATCGGGCCGCGCGGGCTCATCCACTTCATCCCCTTCAGCGCCGCCATGATCTTGTCGCCGTCGGTCGAGCCGCCGGTCTTCGTCAGGGCCGCGTAGATCGCCGCCATGCCATCGTATCCGGCGGCCGCCATGAAATTCGGGCGCAGCTTGGTGCCGTTGGCGTCCTGGTAGGCCTTGATGAACGCGCGATTCTCAGGGGAATCGTGCGCGGCCGAATAGTGGAAGCTCGTCGTCAGCCCGATCACCGGATCGCCCATCGCGTCCAGCACCCCGTCGTCGGTGATGTCACCGGTGGCAATCAGCTTGATTCCGGCTTCGGCCAGCCCGCGCTCATTGAATGCCTTCATGAACGCAATGCCCTGCGCGCCTGCAGGCAGAAACAGGAAAACAGCTTCCGGCTTGGCATCCTTGACGCGCTGGATGAACGGGGCGAAATCGGGGTTCTGCAGCGGCGTATGCACGCTGCCGACCATCTTGCCTCCGGCGGCGGTGAATGCCTTGGTGAAGGCGGCCTCCGCGTCGAGCCCCGGGCCGTAGTCGGCGACCACCGTGTAGACGTTCTTGATGCCGTTTTTCGCCGCCCAGATCGCCATCGGCTGCGTGATCTGCGGCAGAGTCATCGACACGCGGGCGATATACGGCGATTTGGTCGTGATGATCGACGTCGCGGCATTCATGATGATCATCGGCTTCTTGCCCTCGGTCGCGACCTGCGCGGCGGCCAGCGCGTTCGGCGTCAGGCCGAAGCCGACCAGGAAATCGACCTTGTCGCGCGTCACCAGCTCCTGCGCCAGGCGCTTGGCCACTTCCGGCGCCGGTCCGGTCGTATCGCGCTGGATGACCTCGATCTTCTTGCCGGCAACGGTGTCGCCGTGCTGCTTCATGTACGCCTTCATGCCGCCGTATATCTGACCGCCATAGTCGGCGAAGGGCCCGGAAAATGCGGCGATCAGGCCCAGCTTGACCACGTCCTGCGCCTGCGCCGTGCCGGCGACAGCGAAGGCCGCTGCCACAAGCAAGAGTTTTCGTACGTTGAATGAAAATGGCATTTCTTCCTCCTAGTGAACATCGACTTGCAACGACACTCCGCCCGGGATCGCATCGGGCGCGTCCCGCAGAACAGCCTGATGCGAGGCAACCGGCATGACCCGGCAATGGACGGCCGCCGCGCTCATTCGAACGGCAATCCCACGTAATTTTCCGCGAGCGACGCGGCGGCAACACGCGACGAGACGACATAGCTGAGCTGCGAGCGCTGCAGCCGGTGCTGAAAAGCGTCGTCGTCAGGAAAGCGGTGCAGCATCGACGTCATCCACCATGAAAAATGCTCGGCGCGCCAGATGCGCTTCAGGCACGTCGCCGAATACGCATCGAGCAACGCGGTGCCCTTGCCCCGGCTGAACGCGCCGATTGCGCCGGCCAGCACGCGCACATCGGCAACCGCGAGGTTCATCCCTTTCGCGCCGGTCGGCGGGACGATGTGCGCTGCGTCCCCGGCGAGGAACAGTCGATGGTACTGCATCGGCTCGACGACGTGGCTGCGCATGCCGGTCACACCCTTCTCGATGACGGTGCCTTCGCGCAGCGTCCAGCCGTCGTCGGTTTCGAGACGCGTGTGCAGCTCCTGCCAGATGCGCGCATCGGGCCACTCGGCGATCGCTTCGTCCGGGGCCACCTGAAGATAAAGCCGCGTGATCTCGGGCGAGCGCATGCTATACAGCGCAAAGCCGTGGTCGTGATACGCGTAAATCAGCTCGTCATGCGTCGGCGGCGCCTCGGCGAGGATGCCGAGCCAGGCGAACGGATACGTCCGTTCGAACGTCCGCAGCGCGTCGGCCGGGATGGCCGCGCGGCAGATGCCGTGGGAACCGTCGCAGCCGGCGACGATGTCGCAGTGGAGCTCGACCTGCTTGCCCTCATGACGGAACGAAACGCGCGGCGCTCCGGTGTCGATATCGTACAGGGCGACGTCGCTGACGCCGAACCGGATATCGCCACCGACAGCGAGCCGCGCGCGGATCAGGTCCTTGACGACTTCCTGCTGACCGTAAACCGTGATCGAGCGGCCGCCGGTCAGATCGGTCATGTCGACGCGATGGCCGCGGCCATCGAAGCGGAGCTCGATGCCGTGATGCACCAGACCTTCGCGCTGCATGCGCGCTCCGATGCCCGAGGCGGCGAGCAGGTCGACGGTCCCCTGCTCGAGCACGCCGGCGCGCACGCGGTGCTCGACGTAGTCGCGGCTGCGATTCTCGACCACGACCGACTCGACGCCTTCCCGGTGCAGCAGATGCGACAACAGCAGCCCGGCCGGCCCGGCCCCGACGATGCAGACCTGCGTGCGGAGTCTTTTCACGGGGCGTCGCGCGGTTGGCCGCGGTCAGCGCGGCGCCTGGTCGATCTGCGCCAGCACTTCCTCCGCCAGGTGAAACGCGGTATTCGCCGCCGGCACGCCGCAGTAGATCGCGGTTTGCAGCAGGACTTCCCTGATTTCATCGCGGGTCACGCCGTTGTTGAAGGCGGCGCGAACGTGCAGGCGGAATTCGTCGGGGCGATTCAAGGCCACCATCATGGCCACGGTAATCAAGCTTCGGGTATGCCGCGGCAATCCGGGGCGGGTCCAGATTTCGCCCCAGGCATAGCGCGTGATCAGCTCCTGGAATTCCTCGTTGAACGGGCTCCGCCTGGTGAGCGTGCGGTCGACGTGCGCGTCGCCGAGCACGGCCCGGCGCACGCCCAATCCCTTGTCGTAGCGTTCACGCTCGTCCATTGCAATGCTCCTCAGGCTGCGGGAAATCGCATTCCCGGCTAATAGTCGAAAAACACGGTTTCGTTCTCGCCCTGCAGGAAGACGTTCCACTGCAACGTGTCCTTGGCCTGCGGCAACCGCAGCGCGATCAATGTCGGCCGCCGCGCCGCGGGAACGAGCTGCAATATCGGATCGGAGGCGTTGGCGTGGTCATCGGGAAAATAGATGCGCGTGAGCAGCTGCTTGAGCAGGCCGCGCATGAATATGGTGACGACCAGGTGCGGCGCCTGTGTCCTGCCTTTCGGACCCGGCACCGCTCCCGGCTTGACGGTGGTGAAGCGGAAAGCGCCGCCCGCGTCGGTCAGGATGCGGCCGAAGCCGCGGAACTCTCCCTCGAGCATGGGCTTGCGCACGTCCTCGGAATGCGCATAGTGGCCGCCCGAGTCGGCCTGCCAGATCTCGAGCGCGGCGTCGGTGACGGGCTTGCCGTCACCGTCGGTGATCCGGCCTTCTATCGCCAGACGCTCACCGGGTGCGCCCGGCGGCGCGATCGCATCGACGGCAAGGGGAACGAAGCCGATTTTCAGAAACGGGCCCACGGTTTGCGACGGAGTCGTCAGGAGGCTCATCGCGGGTTCCTAACTGCGCCGGGTCGCCATCGGCGTCTCGTCGCGGCCGCGCAGCACGATGTCGAAGCGATAGGCGAGCGCGATGTCGGGAATCGTTCGCTCCCAGTCGAATTCGGCGATCAGGCGGCGCCGGGCAAGCTCGTCCGGAACGCTGTTGTACATCGGGTCGTAGGGCAGCAAGGGATCGCCGGGAAAGTACATCTGCGTCACCAGCCGCTGCACCAGCCCCAGCCCGAACAGCGAAAAATGAAGGTGCGCCGGGCGCCACGCGTTGTAGTGGTTGCGCCATGGATACGCGCCGGGCTTGATGGTCAGGAAGCGGTAGTTGCCGTCGGCGTCGGTCAGCACCCGGCCGCAGCCGGTGAAATTGGGATCGAGCGGCGCGTCGTGGTCGTCGATGGCATGTGCGTAGCGTCCGGCCGCGTTAGCCTGCCACATTTCGACCAGCGCATGCGCCACCGGACGCGCGTTCTCGTCGAGCAGCCGCCCCGACACCACGATACGTTCGCCAAGCGGCTCACCCTGGTGCTGCGCGGTGAGGTCGTGGTCGCTCGCGTCGACGTCATCGGCGCCGAAGACCGGTCCGGTCACTTCGGACAGCGTATGCGGCAGCAGGACCAGCGGCCGCGTCGGCGCGCGCTTGATCGTCGAGCGATAGCCGGGATACAGGTACGGCGGCTGCGTGTTGAAATAAGGCCGGCGATAGCCGGTGACGTCGGTCATGTCGGTCGTTCCTCGTACCGTCGCGCCCGATCGAGCCAGGCGTCGCCGATCCCGGTCCATGTACGCGTTCAGCGTCAATCTGGTCGCCCGCTCGGGCCAATCACACGCGCTCGATGATCATGGCAATGCCCTGCCCGACTCCGATGCACATGGTGCACAGCGCATAGCGTCCACCGGTGCGGCGCAGCTGATACAGCGCCGTGGTGACCAGTCGGGCGCCGCTGGCGCCAAGCGGGTGTCCCAGCGCAATCGCGCCGCCGTTGGGATTCACGTGCGCGGCATCGTCGGCAATGCCGTGATCACGCAGGACCGCCAGCGCCTGCGATGCGAACGCCTCGTTGAGCTCGATGACGTCGATGTCGGACAGACTCAGGCCCGACCTGGCAAGCACCTTCCGCATCGCCGGTGCGGGCCCGAAGCCCATGATGCGCGGAGCCACACCGGCGACCGCGGCAGCGACGACGCGCGCCATCGGCCGCAGCTCGAATCGCTTCGCGGCTGCGTCGGACGCGATCAGCACTGCGCAGGCGCCGTCGTTGACTCCGGAGGCGTTGCCCGCGGTGACCGTGCCGTCGGGGCGGACGATGCCCTTGAGCCTGGCCAGCGTCTCGAGCGTCGTGTCGGGGCGCGGATGCTCGTCCGCGACCACCAGCAGCGGATCGCCGCGTTTTTGCGCGATCGACACCGGGACGATCTCCTCCGCCAGTCGGCCCGCAGCCGCGGCCGCGCGCTGCTGGCTGCGCAGCGCAAAGGCGTCCTGGTCGGCGCGCGAGACCTTGAAATCGACGGCGACGTTCTCCGCGGTTTCGGGCATCGAGTCGACGCCGAATTTCGCCTTCATCGACGGATTGACGAAGCGCCAGCCGATGGTCGTATCGTAGATCTGCGCGGCGCGCGAGAATGCCGCATCCGCCTTGGCTGAAACGAATGGCGCGCGGGTCATGCTTTCGACGCCGCCGGCGATCATCAGATGCGCCTCGCCGCTCTTGATCGCGCGCGCCGCCACCGCGATCGCTTCCATGCTGGAACCGCAAAGCCGGTTGACCGTCGCGCCCGGCACCTCGACCGGCAGTCCGGCCAGGAGCAGCGACATGCGCGCGACATTGCGATTGTCCTCGCCCGCCTGGTTGGCGCAGCCGTAGACGACATCGTCGACGGCCGCCCAGTCGACGCGAGTGTTGCGCTCGATCAGCGCCTTGATCGGCACGGCGCCGAGGTCGTCGGCGCGCACCGGGGCGAGCGCGCCGCCGTAGCGTCCGAACGGGGTGCGCACCGCGTCGCAAATCCACGCCTGCTGCATCATCGCTCCGACATCGCCGCCGCTTTGCGCCCCACAGGCGCGGCAGCAGGCTCCGCTTCGGCAACCGCGAGCGGCACGCCGGTCAGGCGCTGCAGCTCGTCGAGCGCAAGGCCATCGATCATTTCGACCACGCGCAGGCCCTGCGGCGTAACGTCGATGACCGCGAGGTCGGTGTAGATGCGATTGACGCAGCGAAGGCCGGTCAGCGGATACGTGCAGCGCTCGACGATCTTGGATGCGCCCGACTTGGTCTGGTGATCCATCATCACGAACACGCGCTTGGCGCCGATCGCCAGGTCCATCGCGCCGCCGACCGCCGGAATCGCGTCCTTGCCGCCGGTGTGCCAATTGGCCAGATCGCCCGCGACCGATACCTGAAATGCGCCGAGCACGCAGATGTCGAGGTGCCCGCCGCGCATCATCGCAAACGAATCGGCATGATGGAAATACGCGCCGCCGGTCAGCAAGGTCACCGGCTGCTTGCCGGCGTTGATCAGGTCCGGATCCTCGTCCCCCGGGGCGGGCGCCGGGCCCATGCCGAGCAGCCCGTTCTCGCTGTGCAGGAAGATTTCGCGATCCGCGGGCAAATGGTTGGCGACCGTCGTCGGCAGGCCGATCCCCAGGTTGACATAGGCGCCTTCGGGGATGTCGCGCGCAACGCGCGCGGCAAGCTGGTCGCGGCTGAAGCGCTTCATCGCTGCGTCGCCTCTTCGCCTCTTCGCCTCGACCTCATGCCGCGGCCGCGGTTGCGTCCGCGGCACCGCCATGCCGACCGCGACGACGCGCCGGACGAATATGCCGGGAGTGACGATCGCCTCGGGATCGAGCGCCCCCAGCGGAACGATCTCGCGCACCTGCGCGATCGCGCATTTTGCGGCGGATGCCATGATCGGCCCGAAATTGCGCGCAGTCTTGCGATACACCAGGTTGCCCCAGCGGTCGCCCTTCTCCGCCTTGATCAGCGCAAAATCGCCGGCGATCGGATATTCGAGCACGTAGCCGCGGCCGTCGATGATCCGCGTTTCCTTGCCTTCGGCGAGCGGCGTGCCGAAAGCGGTCGGCGTGTAGAACGCACCGATGCCCGCGCCCGCCGCACGGATACGCTCGGCCAGATTGCCCTGCGCCACCAGCTCCAGCTCGATTTCGCCCGCGTGGTAGAGCGCGTCGAACACATAGGAGTCGGTCTGCCGCGGAAACGAGCAGACGATCTTGCGTACCCGGCGGGCCTTGAGCAGCGCGGCCAGCCCGACCTCGGCGTTGCCGGCATTGTTGTTGACGATGGTAAGCTCGCGCGCGCCTTGCGCGATCAGCGCGTCGATCAGTTCCGCGGGCATGCCCGCGGTGCCGAACCCGCCGATCATCACCGTCGCGCCGTCATGAATGTCGGCGACGGCGGCGGCCGCTGTAGCGACGGCTTTGTCGATCATTGCAATGCCTGGGCGAATGCGGGGATGCGGAATTAGGGCGATAATCGCACAATTGTGCGGTGAACGCACACCAGATTACGCGCTGGAATGCTCGCCCGTCAAGGACGGATTGTATCGTTGTGCGGCTATCGGCCGCCTGGTAGCAGATGATTGCTTCGATCCGCATCCGCAGCAGCCGCATGCCACGAATGCCTGCGCAAGATGCTTCTGCTGTGCGAAGCCGTCGTGGCGTAACCGGCGCTGAGATTGTGGCCCCGGATGCGCCGGCGGCGACGCCGGCGTCGGAAATCGATGCGCTGACCGGCGACCCGAATTTCATGAGCTCGCTGGCGCGCGGACTGGCAGTGATCCGCGCGTTTTCGCAGCAGCGCAGCGAGCTCACGATCGCGCAGTTGAGCCATCGTACCGACATTCCGCGCGCGGCGGTGCGCCGCTGCCTGTACACGCTGGGCAAATTGGGCTATGTCGGCACGGAAGACGGAAGAACGTATTCGCTGCGGCCGCGCATCCTGACGCTCGGCCACGCCTACCTGTCATCGACGCCGCTCGCGACTGCGGTGCAGCCGCTGCTCGATCAGATCAGCAGCGAGTTGCACGAGTCGAGCTCGATGGCGGTGCTCGAAGGCGACGAAATCCTCTACATCGCCCGCTCGTCGACGACCACGCGCCTGATGTCGATCGATCTCGGCCTGGGCAGCCGCCTGCCCGCGTACTGCACGTCGATGGGCCGGGTGCTCCTCGCCGGCCTGCCCCCCGTGGAACTCGCCCGATACCTGGCCCGCGCCAGGCTGACGCGACTGACCAATCGCACCGTGTCGACCGCCGGCGAATTGAAGCGCGCACTGACCGATGTCCGGCGCGACGGCTACGCCATCGTCGACCAGGAACTCGAGATCGGATTGCGCTCGATGGCCGTCCCGGTCAAGGATGCCGCCGGCCGGTGTGTTGCCGCGATCAATGTCGGGACGCAGTCGGCGCGCGTGTCGCTCGCTGAAATGCAGGCCCGGTTCCTGGTACCTCTGCGCGCGGCGGCGAGCGAACTCGCGGTCCTGCTGGTGCGTTGATCCGATGGACTGGAATATTCGCCCCCGGCGGGCGCCGGCCATCGAGATTCGCGAGGCGCCGGACGGGTTGGTCGTCTACGACGCCGGCCGCGATCGCGTGCACTATCTCAACCCGACCGCGGCGCTGGTGCTCGAGTGCTGCGACGGCAGCCTGCGCGCCGCCGAGCTTCCCGATCTGCTTGCCGCAGCATTCGCGCTCGACGAGCCGCCCGCCGCCGACGTGGAGGAATGCCTGGGCCGGCTGCTCGACCAGGGCCTGCTTATCGCGACGCCCGCCGCGTGATGCGCGCTGCTGTACGAGGGCCGGCTTGTTGTGTAGAGTGTGTCGCGTCATTGGGACGGGCAGGCGGGTGCGGCCGTCGAATCGGATCGACCGGCAATCATCTGCGTGCCCTGCGTTCAACCACCGGTTTGCATCGAATCGACGAGGCTTGACCATGAGTACGAATCTCCATATCGAACGCTTCCTCGAGCGCGTCGAACCAGGGCGCCGCGACGCGCTGCGCAAGATACTCGCCGGCGCCGCGGTGTATGCCACGCCGGTCGTCGCCTCGTTTTCGATGGGCAGCCTCGACGCGCAGGCACAGGCGCAGGCGACGAACCAGTCGATTCCTGCGAGCTCCGGCTGGAGCCTTGCCGCGCTGACCGGAATGATCGCCGCCGCCGCCGCCGTGCTGCTGCGCCGCCGCCGCAACCGCTAGATCCCACCCCTCCCGCCTTCGGCGTTGGCGCGGCCGCTGCTTTCCGCGGCGCTTATCGTTCGGGACGAGGAGCGATTTCTCGAGCAATGCCTGCGCTCGCTGGCCGGGCGCGTCGACGAGATCGTCGTCATCGACACCGGATCGACCGACCGCTCGCGGGAGATCGCCGCCGACCTCGGCGCCAGGCTCCTCGACTACCACTGGACCGATGATTTCGCCGCCGCGCGCAACGCTGCGGTCGAGGCCTCGCACGGCGAATGGGTGCTCTACATCGACGCCGACGAGCGCGTTGTCGAGTTCGATCGGGCCAACGTCGAGCGCCTGCTTGCCGCGCCCGACCACGTTTGCTACACGGTGCTGTTTCGTCCGCAAAGCGGATTCACGCGCTATCGCGAACACCGCGTCTTTCGTAACCGCCCCAAGCTGCGGTTTCGCGGCATCATCCACGAATCGCTGATTCCAGCGCTGGACGAGCTCGTCGCGCGCGAGGGCCTGCGCGTCGGCGCAAGCGCGATCGCCCTCGAGCACTACGGTTACGATGGCGATATCCGGCACAAGCACCCGCGCAATCTGCCAATGCTCGAGAAACGGCTCGCACGGGATCCGGCGCATGTCTATAGCTGGGCGCACCTGGGCGCCACGCTGCTTGGCCTCGGCGATGCCGCAGGCGCCGAGCGGGCGTGGCAACGCGGCATCGATGTCGTCCGCTCGCGCCCGTCGGTCACCTCGGCCGACGATCTGCCGTACCTGCACCTCGCCAATTTCCTGCTCGACCGCCAACGCGATGCGAGCGGGCTTCTCGACGAGGCCTGCCGGCGCTTTCCCGACGACTACGCGCTGCTCTGGCTGCGCGCGCGGACGCTCGCCGAGGCGGCGGACTACGGCGAGGCGATGCCGCTGTTTGCACGGCTCGCAGCCATCGACGCCGACACGCTGTGCCACGGCCCGATCGCGTTCGACCGGTCGATATTCGGCGCCAACGCGCATGCGGCGCTGGGATTGTGCGCGTTCCGCCTGGGCCGCTATGCCGAAAGCGCAGCGCACTATGCCCGCGCCGAGGCACTGGCGCCGGATGAGCTGGCGTTCCGCGCCAAGCGCGCGCTGGCCGAGGGCCGCGCGCGAAACGCGGCCGGCGGCTAGGGCCTAGTCCGCCGCCGACCGGAGATCCGGCATCGAGCCGGCGCCGTTCGCCGCGTTGCCGTGATCGGCCAGCGGCAGTGGCTGGCCATCCAGCCAATCCGGCAAGGCGACACCGAGCGCGTCGAGAATCGTCGGCGCGATGTCCAGCACGTTGCCGTATCGGACCTTGGCTGTGGCGGGGATCCCCGGGCCGCTGACCCAGAGCTGCGAATTCGCCGTATGGTCGCCGCTGCGCGGAGCGTGCGGATGGTAGACCGGCGCGTATACCTGCCCGACCACCGGCGATTCGCAATGCTCGAGCAGGCCCAGGTCGGTCCGGAACACGCAGATCAGGTCGGGCAAATCGAAGTGGTGGTCCGGACCGAACGCTTCGCTCGCGCTCTGCACGCGCCGGATGATCGGTTCGCCGGAGACCGGATCGCGCAAGGCCATGAGCTCGCGGCGCAGCATCTGCAGCAACGCTTCGGCTTCGGGCCCCGGCTCGACGCTGCCGAACGGCTCCCTGCCGCGCAGGTTGAGCCTGATGCCGCCGCAGCGATTGTTGCTGACGGAAGCCGCGCGCGTATGCGGTGACGCGAACGGATCGACCAGGCAGCCGGCGGCGGCCGCCGGCGCGGTCATCGCGCGCGTGCGCGCCAGCCGCTTGATGACGGCCTTGACCGGCCGCGGCAGATGCGTGACTTTCGTCTTCGCGCGACGCAGCAGCCTACCCGCGGCGCCCAGGCTTCCCGCCGCCACGCCCAGCCGCACCAGCACTTCCGGCAACAATTGCGGGCCATCGTAGTAGAGGTCGATGCCGTGGCTGAATATCGCGAAGACCCTGGCGTCGCGCCCCGCCGCGGCGAGCAGCGCCGGCAGCGCGTCGTCGAGCGCCGCGTAGACGCTCAGCAACGCGTCCTGGAATTCGCGCGACGCGTCCGGATCATGCCAGGGATGCCGCGGATCCATGAAATGCCAGAACTGGTGGCCGGCACAATGGCTTTCGGAATAGGTCACGCTGAACAGGTCCCACGCTTCGCGCGCGATCAGCTCCGGCACAAAGCGCGTCTTGGTGCGCGCGCCATGCAACAGTCCTTGCAGCAGCCGGCGGTAGCCCGCGGTGGTTTCGCCGTGAATATCGCAGCTTCGAATCGGGTGGTCACCGTGCGCTGCGCGGATCTCCCGCAGGAGCTGCGGCGGCTCGCTGGTGACGTCGAAGGTGCGATCGTGCAAGCCCCATTCGAACAGCTGGATGCCGTTGATGCCGCGTGCCGCGACGGCCTGTACCGGATCGATGACGGCTACGCGCCTGCCGGCCCGGCTGGCTTGGGTCCAGTAGTAGAACCCAGGATCGATGGCACCGGGCCGGGTCGCTCGCAGCACCGCTTCGCCGCTGTGCAACTGATTCGGAATGTAGAAGTGCCCCATCTTGCCGCTCGAGCGGCCGGTATGGATCTCCGGCCAGATTGCGCCCGGCAGAGTTTCCATCGGATTGTCGAGCTGGAAGGTCCGGCTCGCGCGCTGCAGGGCAGCGAAGTTCGGCAGCCGGCCTTCGGCGGCCCAGCGCCGGACCAGCGTCGCCTCGCAGGCGTCGAAGCCGATGGCGAGAATCCTGGCTGTCATGCGGCATTCACATCGGTTGCCTGGTGCCGGGTGACTCATGCCGATGCGACGCGGCCGGCACACTTCCACGCGCCGCGATGCCGTCGCGCCAGCCGCGAACGCGCCCGCGCGCGACCGCCGCATAAACGCGTGCCTCGCTCCACTGCGCCCGCGCGACCGCCAATACGGCGCCGGTCGCCGCGCGGCCGACGTGGTAGGCGATTTCGATCTCGCTGCGCCGATGCTTGGCCAGCACGTATCCCATCGCTCGACCGTAGCGGCCGCCGCGCTCGACAATTTTCTGCGACGACTGTCCCGGATGCCCCGGATGATGGACGGTGAAGCGCGGGTCGTACCAGATGCTTGCGCGCGCTTCGAGCGCGCGCAGCAAGTAGTCGGTCTCCTCGGCGGCCGGCCAGGGCGTGCCCGAGCCGACGCCGAGCTGCTCGTCGAACAGGCCAACGGTTGCGACAAGCTCGCGGCGCAGAAAAATCGCGCTCGACATCCCCTGCGTCCACACGCGGGCCGCGGTGATCCACTGCTCGCCGCGGGCAAAGCGGGCGCGCGGCGCGCCCCCGGCGGCCGCCGCGCCGCCACCACTCAGTCCCTGCGCGCGCGGTCGCTCGGCGAAGAATTGCAGAACCCGCGCCACGGTGTCGCCGTCGTACCAGCAATCGTCATCGGGAAAACCGAAGATGCCGCCGCGGGCCATCTGCAGGCCGACGTTGCGTGCGCGCGACAATCCAGGCAGCGAGCGCACATGGGTCAGTGCGAACGGCGCTCGACGACGAGCAAGCAGCGCGGCAACGCGATCGTCGGCGTTCTGGTCGACCAGGACGACTTCGAATTCCTGGCTGGACTGTGTTGCGAGGCTTGCCAGGCAACGGTCGAGTTCGGGCTCGCGGCCAAGCGTGGCAACGATGAGCGAGAGTCGAGGCGGAGCTTGCACGTGGGCGAATCGGTCGGGACGGGGCGGGATTTCACGAGGCGATGGCCGGAATTCTACGGCATGACGCGGGCAAGCGGCCGCTGGCTCGTGCACGCTCGAGCGGAAGCCGCTAGACTTCGTGCCCATGCCCACCCCGGTTTTGCTGGTCTTGAACGCTGTGCGCTGGTTCGGCGCGGCGCGCATGCCGCGAGCGCTCGCGCAGGCGGGCTTCGAGGTCACGCTGCTGACACCGCCCGGCGCGCTGGCCGAGAAAAGCAGCTATGTCGCCAAGATCGCCTATCTGCCCGAAAACGCTACGCCGACGGCGTGGGTACACGCGTTTGCCGCGACCGCCAAGGCAACCGGCACGCGCCTGGTCATGCCCTGCGACGACACGGCCTTCCGCTTGCTGCAGATGCTGGCGCTATCCCCGCCCGAAGGCCTGCAACCGGCCCTGCATGGCGAATTGGCGGCGCTGATCGCCGATTCCCTCGGCGATCCGACGCACTATCAGTCCTGCATCGACAAGGCGCTGTTGCCGGCGGCGGCGGTCGCGCTCGGCGTAGGCATGCCGGCGCACGCCATCGTCAGCGATGTTGCCGGCACCGAAGCCTTTGGCATCGGGCACGGCTACCCGATCGTACTCAAGCACCGACATTCGGTCGGCCACGGCCGTGCGATCGTCGAGCGCGAATCCGATGTGGCAAGCGCGTTGGCCGCGCTGTCGCGATCCCCGGCCGAGCCGGACGCGTCCCGCAGCGTCGATCTGCTGGCCCAGGCCTACATTCGCGGCCGGGCGCAGTACTACCACGCCTCGGCCTGGAAAGGCGAATTACTCGCGGGCTTCGCCGGCGAAAAGGTGCGCGCGCAGGCCGCCGACCAACCGCCGCCCGCCGTCAACCGCTATTATCGCAACGATGTGCTGCGCCAGATCGCCGCCCGGCTCGCGCGAGGGTTCGGCATCAGCGGTGTCTTTTCACTGGAGGGCATCGTTGCCGAGGATGGCGGCCAGTTTCATCTGCTCGAAGTCAACCGCCGGCTGGCCGGCGGCGTTCATCGCGGCGGCACGTTCGACGTCGACCTTTGTGCGGCCTTGCACGCGGCGCTGCAGGGGCTGCCGCCGCCGGCGCGCGCCGATATGGATGCCGGCGAGGAGCATCTGAACGTCGCTTTTCCGCAGGAATGGCTGCGCGATCCGGAAAGCGAGTGGCTGCGCGATTATCCGGTCGATGTGCCGTGGGACGAGCCGGAGCTTTTCGAGGCGATGCTGGCGCTGCAGCCGGCGCGATGACGCGGCCCCGCACCGCTTGACGATCAATCGTCGGCGATCGGCGCGATGCCGGTCGGGCTGTCGGTGCGCATGAAGTCGAAATCACAGCCTGCATCGGCCTGCAGCACGTGGTCCAGGAAAAGGCGGCGGTAGCCCAGCGTGCGCTCTGCAGGCGGCGGTGGACTGAGGCGCGCGCGACGCCGGTCGAGCTCATCGGCGGCAACGCATAGCTCGAGCAGGCGATCTTCGACATCGAGCCGGATAGAGTCGCCGGTTTGCACCAGCGCGAGCGGGCCACCGACCGCCGACTCCGGCGTGATGTGCAGCACGATGGTGCCGAAGGCGGTCCCGCTCATCCGCGCATCCGAAATCCGGACCATGTCCTTGACCCCTTGCCGCGCGAGTTTTTTCGGAATCGGGATATACCCCGCCTCCGGCATGCCAGGCGCGCCGCGCGGCCCGGCGTTGCGCAGCACCAGCACGTCGCCGGCTGTGACTTCGAGATCGGGTGCGTCGATCCTTGCCGCGAGATCGTCGAGGGAGTCGAACACCACCGCGCGGCCGCGATGCGCGAGCAGTGCAGGCGTAGCCGACGCGTGCTTGATCACCGCGCCGCCGGGCGCCAGGTTGCCCCTGAGCACCGCGATCGCGCCGCCGGCATGAACCGGATTATCGATGCGGCGCACGACCTCCTGGGCCGGATTGACTTCCGCGGCGTCGATCACTTCACCCAACGTGTGCCCCGACACGGTCGGCACGTCCAGATGCAGCAGCGGCCGCAATTCGCGCAACACGGCGTTCAGGCCGCCGGCCTCGTGCAGGTGTTCCATGTAGTGCTGACCTGACGGCTTCAGGTCGACCAGCACCGGAACCTTGCGCCCGAGCGCATCGAAGCCGTCCAGGTCGACACGAATGCCGCGCCGGCCGGCGATGGCGGTCAGGTGGATCAGCGCATTGGTCGAGCCGCCGATCGCGTGCAGCACGGTGAGTCCATTGCTGATCGCCTTGGCGGACAGGATCGCGTCGGGCCGCGGGCCGGCGCGGACGAGTGCCGCGGCGCACGTCCCGGACGCTTCCGCCAGCCGCAGGCGCTCGGCGTGCACCGCCGGGATGGTCGCCGCCATCGGCAGGCTCATCCCCATCGCTTCGCTGATGCAGGCCATCGTGCTCGCCGTCCCCATCACCATGCAGGTGCCGGCGGTCGGCGCGAGCCGCGCGTTGACCGCATCGATCTCGTCCGCGCCGATCTCGCCGGCGCGGAAACGCGCCCAGTACCGGCGGCAGTCGGTGCAGGCGCCGAGCCTCTCGCCATGATGCGTGCGCGTGAGCATCGGCCCGGTCGGCACGACGATCGCCGGCACGTTGGCGGACGCGGCAGCCATCAGCTGCGCGGGAATGGTCTTGTCGCAGCCGCCGATCAGCACCACGGCATCGACCGGCTGGGCGCGGATCATTTCCTCCGTGTCCAGCGCCATCAGGTTGCGCAGATACATGCTGGTCGGAAAGGCGAACGACTCGTGGATCGAAATCGTCGGAAATTCGAGCGGCAACCCGCCCGCCAGCATGACGCCGCGCTTGACCGCCGCGATCAGCGCCGGCACGGTCGCGTGACAGGGATTGAACTCGCTGTAGGTGTTGGCGATGCCGACGATCGGGCGCTCGAGCGCGTCGTCGGAATAGCCCATCGCCTTGATGAAGGCCTTGCGCAGGAACAGCGAGAACTGCGCGTCGCCGTAGCTCGTCAGGCCGCGGCGCAGTCCGCCGGTCATGCCGTCGCTGCCGCGCTGTCCGGCGCGAAGCCAAGTGCGGTTAGCGATGCGGTGAGCGTTTCGAGGTTAATGATCGGAACTCGAGTCGTGACGCCAGGGCGATGCCGCCGGCATGGCCGCCGGCGCGCTGCGACTCCGCAACGCCAGGCTCCCTTGGCCGCACGCGATTATAGGCCTGCGCTGCCCGTTCGATCGCGCCCCGTCGCGGCCGCCGCCGGTGCCGGGACGGGGAACTCAGGCCGCCGCCGGGGGTCTTCCCGACAGCAGGCCGCATTTTGCCGCCGCGTTTGCGTTGGCTTGGCGCCGGGCATACGATGGCGTGCATCGGCTCCGGAGTATTCTGATGCGCTTCCTGACGATTTTGCTGGTCGTTTGTGCCACGGTGCTGACCCTGGTGAGTACGGCCGCCGGCGCGTACACCTGCTACCTGCTGTACGACCGCAGCGACAATCTGGTCTATCGCGACACCCTGTCGCCGGTCGACATGAGTGAGCAGGGCGCGGCCCAGCGCGAGGCCATGCGGCAGCGCGGCGACTACCTGGTGATCGCCGATGCCGACCGCTGTCCGCAGGTGGCTTTCGTATTCGGATCGGCCGGTTCCAGCGCGCTCTCGGTCGACACGGTCGTCGGCGGCATGCCCGCGGGCGCGCGCCGGGATTCCGCCACCGCGGCGCCGCCGCGTCCGGCGGCAGGCGGCAACGCCCGCTACGCCCCCGGCGCCGCTACGCGCAACGGCGGCGACAAGTAGGCGGCGATACCTGGCGCGCCTCGGCGAAATATCGCCGGCAGCAGCCGGCGTTGGCGTCTTCAGGCGAGCCGGTTGAACCACAGCAGCGACAGCGTCCCGGCCGCCACGAGCAGGGCGGCGGCGACCGCCACCGACAGCGCGCCGACCTCGGTCTCCTTTTTTTCGAGCACATAGCGCGCGTTCAGGCGCTGGTAGACCTTGGCCAGGTCGGCGGCGCTGGCCGCATGGTAGTACTCGCCATGCGTGATCTCGGCGATCGATTTCAGCGTCTCTTCATCGAACGCCATGTACATCGAATAGCCGTCCATGTCCGCAGTGCCCCCGCCCGGCATGCCGAAGCCCACGGCATAGATCCGGACGCCGTGATCGGCGGCGAGCCTGGCGGCGTCGAGCGAATCCGGACCGGTGGTCCTGCGGCCGTCGGTGAGCAGGATGATCGCGGCCGAGCCGTTCGATCCGGGCGGCACCGGCTTGAACCCTTTTTTCGCGGCGTCGCCGCCGTGGTCGATCGGCTTGCCCAGCGGCCGCGCGCCCGGGGATGCACTGCCGAACAGCAGCGATTCCAGATCGATGCCCTCCTCGGGGAAAAGCGTCGCCAGCGAGACGATGATGCCGCTGCCGATCGCCGTGTGCCGCTGCAGCTCGAAGCGGTCGATCGCCGCGATCAGGTCGTCGCGATTATGCGTCGGTGGCTGCACGACCGACGCCGTCCCCGCAAACGACACGATGCCCACGCGCACGTCGGGCGGCTGCTCCTGGACGAATGCCTTCGCGGCGGCCTGCGCGGCGGCGATCCGGCTCGGCTTGACGTCGGTCGCGCGCATGCTGAGCGAGACGTCCATCGTCAGTATGGTCGTGCGCTGGTCGGAAGGGAGCGTTATGACGGCATTCGGGCGCGCGATCGCAAAGATCATGGCGAGCAACGCGACGAGGAAGAGCAGCGGCGGGAGGTGGCGGCGGAAGCGCTGCCGCCGGTCCATCGCGTCCCTGACCAGCCCGAGAT
Source organism: uncultured beta proteobacterium (assembly GCA_963713125.1). Classification (GTDB taxonomy): domain Bacteria; phylum Pseudomonadota; class Gammaproteobacteria; order Burkholderiales; family Casimicrobiaceae; genus PALSA-1003. Next base: position 210,269 of record CAVQKL010000009.1, read on the forward strand.
TCGCGTAGCGCAGCGCATGCTTCGTTTTCCTGCGCAGCGCCCAGACGTAGACGCCGACCAGGGCCGGCGCAAGCAGCAGCAACCAAAGCATCTGCGGCCAGACGAAAGTCATCTTCCTTGCCCAGGTTTCGTGCGGCGGCTGCGCATGATCGTGTCCGGCGCTTCCAGCGCCGACGCGGCGGCGCGGCGCGGACCTGCAGTAGCAAGTCTATGCCGTGTAATGGCGCAAAAGCAACCGGTCGAGCGCGTGCAGCACGCCGAAGAACCCGGCGAAGTCGGCAAACAATTCGTCGTCGCCGGGCGGCCGGCCGGCGCACACCGGCTCCGCCCGCACCCGGTCGAAGATTTGCCGGAACGTGCGCGTGCCGTCGACGTGCTTGAGCACGTATTTGGCGAACCGCCCCGGATCGACCCGCGTCGTTATGCCGCTGAAACTGTGGTTGAGAACGAACGGCCGATCATGATGGCGCGTGATCAGGTTGAAAAGTTCGGCGCCGGTCACCGGCTCGTGAAAAAAGAACGGCACGTAGTCGGGATCTCCATATGGCGCCTTGGTGTCCCTGCCGGCGGTGGCGTAGAACACGTGCATCTTGATGCTCCCGCTCAGCAGTTCCGCGATCTCCTGCTGGCGGCGCAGCGGCAGCGCGTCGACGTTGCGCCAGAGCTCGCCCTCGCCCGGTGGCGCGATCAGCCGCGGCATGTACGCCGCCGGCCCGCGGTTCACATCGGTGAACTGAATGCTCAACCCGCACTGGTCCTCAAACCATGCGTAGATCTCCGCCACCGCATACGCCCGATCCTGCGCATGGAGCAGCATGTCGTACATGCCGGCGTCGCCGCCGATGACGTGCTCACGATACAGGTCCTGGGCGCGCGCGAACCAGTTGGTGCGGGGCAAGCCGGGCAGCAGCGCCTTCGCGTTGGCGAGCTTGCGACCGGGATCGTCGACTCCGGCATTGATCAGGCGCAGCAGCGACTGCATCTGGTAGATGCCGGTGCGCCCGTACCGGGCGTAAACCATGATGCCGAACGCGCCCCCTTCGGCGCGCAGCGGCAGCAGCGCGGCCATGCCGGCCTCCGGGTCCGCGAGGTGATGCAGCACGCCGCAGCAATTGATGTAGTCGAAGACGCCAAGATCGGTGCGGGAAAGCGAAAGCAGCGAATCGTCGATCCAGGTGATGTTGCGCAGATCGCGGGCGGCCGCACGCTCCCTGGCGATCCGGTTGCTCGCGGCGCTGACGTCGACATGGACGATTTCCGCGTCGGTACCGCGCAGCTGCTCGGCCAGGTAGATCGTTCCGTCGCCGGTGCCGCCGCCAGCGACCAGCGCGCGGAATCCCCTGTCGAAGCGACACCGGCCCCCGAAGCAGTACTGGTTGATCATCGGCAGATCGTCCAGCCAGGTGCGGACGATGCGCTTGCTCTCCTCCGCCGGGTCGCGCAACGGGTAGGGATAGCGCTCGTACTGGTCCTTTACGGCAGGCAGGACGGGTTCCGGGACGTTCGCCTTCATTGCACTCCGTGTCGCCGCTGGGGGAAGCCCGAGCCCCGCCCTGGCGCGGCCTGGCGGGACCAACCCGGAGTTTAACCCCACCGGCCCGCTCATCTTGACCGTGGCCGCGGCCCGGTCTACGCTCGATCCGGCGCTGGGCCGGCGCGGTCGAAGCCGCAGATCGCGCGCTGCCGACCGCCGACCGCATCAGCCCGCGAGGAGCATCGAATGAAAGCAAGGAGATTGGTACTTGGCGCGAGCTGGCTGCTGCTCGGTCTTGGCGCAGCGAATGCGAGTGCCGCCGGGGCAATCAAGGGCACGGTGGTCGTCACCGGGCCCGTGCCGGTGCAGAAAAAGGTCGACGTAACCATCGACCAGTACGTGTGCGGCGCCGAGAAGGACGCCGGCGACCTGCTGGTGTCGCCGCGAAAGGAGTTGAGGAATGCCGTCGTGTGGCTGGAGAACCCGCCGCCGGACGCCGCCGCGCCGGTGCCGGCGCCGGCGCCCGCGCCCAAGGTCGAGATGGACCAGAACGGATGCGTGTTCGTCCCGCGGGTCGTCATCGTTCCCGCCGGCGGCACGGTGGACTTCCTCAACAGCGACCGCCTGCTGCACAATATTCATGCGACGCCGAAGCTCAACGTCTCGTTCAATCGCACGCAGCCGAAGGATCGGACCATCCCGGTCACCTTCGCCAAGCCGGAGATCGTGCGCATCAATTGCGACCTGCACTCGTGGATGATCGGGTGGGTGGTCGTCGCCGCACACCCGTACTACGCGATGACCGGCGCGGACGGACAATTCAGCTTCGACAACCTGCCGCCGGGCAGCTACAAGCTGCACATCTGGCACGAGCGGCTCGGGACCGCCCAGGCGAGCGTGACGGTGCGCGACGACCAGCAGCCGGCCCGCGTCACCGTCGAGATGAAGGCGCGCTGACTGCAATCATCAGGGCCGGACTTCGATCTTTTTCGACGCTTCCCATGCGGCCGAATGCGTCGGCTCCTCTACCGCGCGCAGCGAGCCGCCCTCGTCGAGCGCGACGGTGAACGTCACGATCGGCGCCGAGTACACCGGGTGCAGGTAGGCGCGCGCGATCTCCACCGAATCCTTGTACAGCGCGATGTAGCGGACGAAATGCTCCTGCAGCGACGGATGCTGGCTGCCCGCGCCGACGCTCACCGTCACGGTGAACCATTCGCCCCGCTTGACCGAGTCGGGGGCGACGATCTTCGGTGTGTGCTTGGCGTCGTAGCTGGTGTGGAGCTGGCGAAACTCCGGCGTGAATTGCTCGGCCTGCTCCTCCGCCGCGTGGACGAGCGGCCAGCCGGCACAAACGGACAGCAACAGCGCGGCCGAAGCGGCGCGCGGCGCAATGCGAGCTGCGATTGTCATTTGCTCACCTCCGATTCGTTGATCAAGATTCCGGCAGGAACTGGCGGACCAGCGCCAGCAGTTCGCGCGGACTGTACGGCTTCGCAAGGTAGCTGTCGGCGCCGGCTGCGGCGGCCTTTTCCCGGTCGCCGCTCAACGCAAACGACGTGATCACGATGATCGGGACCTGGCTGGTGCGCGGGTCCGCCTTCAGCACCCGTGTCGCATCGAGGCCGGACATCTTCGGCAGCTGGACGTCCATCAGGATGAGCTGCGGCAATTGCTGCTGTGCCATCGCGACGCCGCTTTCGCCGTCGATCGCTTCGACCAGCCGGTAGGAAGTCCGCCCGAGGAGCTGGCGCACTATCTTTCGGTTGTATTCGTTGTCCTCGATGTAGAGAATCGTGCGCTCACTCATGTTTCGTCACCCCTGGTCCGCAATGGGACCGCAAAGAAGAAGCTGCAACCCTTTCCGACTTCGCTCTCCGCCCAGATGCGTCCTCCGTGCATCTCGACGAATCGCTTGGTGATGCTCAGGCCCAGCCCGGTGCCGCCGTACTCGCGCGTGACCGCGGCGTCGACCTGCCGGAATTCCGTGAACACGTTGTCCAGCTCCTCCTTCGGTATGCCGATGCCGGTGTCGGTGACGCGGAAGACGAGATCGCTCCCCACCTGCTCGACCCCGATCTCGACCCGCCCCTGCCCCGTGAACTTGATCGCGTTACCCGCGAGGTTCATCAGGCACTGCGTCAGGCGGCCGTTGTCGCCATACGCGACCGGAATGTCGTCGGGCACGCTGACGACGAGATCCAGGCCCTTCTCCGCCGCCAGCGAGCGCAGCGAGACCTGGACGATGTCGACGATCTCGCGCACCGAATATTCGCCCAGCGCGAGCTGCATGCGGCCCGCCTCGATCTTGGACAGGTCGAGCACGTCGTTGATCAGCCGCAGCAGATGGCGACCGTTGAGCTGGATGTCGGTCAGCGGCTCCTTGAGCTCTGCCGGCACCTCGCCGTAAAGGCCGTCGATCAGCATTTCGGTGAAGCCGAGTATGGCGTTCATCGGCGTGCGCAGCTCGTGGCTCATGTTGGCCAGAAACTCCGATTTCGCCTTGCTGGCCTGCGCGAGCTGCTGATTCAGCCGACCGAGCTCGGCCGCGGCGAGCCGTTGCTCGCCGTCGAATCGCTGCAGCTCCCCGCTCATGTGGTTCATTCGCTCCGCGAGCATGCCGAACTCGTCGCGATTCGGCACGTTGATGCGGGCGCCGAAATCGCCTGCCGCCACCTTGTCGAGGAAGCCCTGCGCTTCGCGCACCGGAAGGATGAACGACCAGGAGATGACAAAGCCGCAGAACAAGGCGAATATCACCGCGATCACGGCAAAGACGCTGGTAAGGGCCAGCGACCGCTTGTTGGCGGCGGCGACGCTCTCGCGCAATCGGGCCATCCGGTCCTGTTGCGATGCGACCATGAGGCCGACGCGCGTGGTGATCTCGGTGTCCAGCCGCTCCTGACGATGCAGCAGTGCGCCGGTGACCGAGCCCAGCTTGCCGTCGCGGATCGCATTGGCCATGTCGGCCACGACCGCCATCGCATCGTCCTGCGACGTCCTGATCTGCTCGACCAGCGCCTTGTCGGCCGTGCCCGCGGCTTCCAGCTTCGCCAGCCGGTCATTGAACCGGTTGTTCTCGCGCAGGATCCTGGAGATCGCCGCCTCGTCCTGCGACAGGAGCGCCAGGTCGGTGTAGTGCATCTGCCGCGCCAGCGCCTGCTCGCTCTGCTGCGCCAGGCTCACCAGCTCGTGCGCCTCGTCGAGCAGGCGGCTTTGCTGCGTCGCGTTGACGAGCGTCTGCAAGCTCACCAGCGCCATGGCGATGAAGAGCGCCGTGACGATCAGGAACGCGGCCAGCAGCTTGGTGTGGACCGAAGCGCGAATTGCCGCGACCCACCGCACCAGCAAACGCAGCGGCGTTCGCCTTTGCACCAGCTCGGCGAGCTGCTCGATGGCTACTTCGGGATGCGCCGCCGATGCCGGATTGTCGAGTGAGGATTGCACGCTTTACAACCGCCGTTTCGTCCTTGTGCAACTACGGGCGAGGCCGTATATTTCCCCGACCCCCCGGGAGTTCCGCTGGTGAGAACCACGCCTCGCATCCTCATCGTCGACGACAACCCGACCAACGTCAAGGTCTTGCAGACCCGGCTGGTCGCCGAGGGCTACGAGGTGGTGACCGCCGGCGATGGCGAGGAAGGCCTGGACAGCGCCCGGCGGGAAACGCCCGACCTCATCCTGCTCGACGTCATGATGCCCAAGCTCGACGGCTTCGAGGTCTGCCGCCGTCTGCGCGCGGACGCCGCGTTTCCGTTCACGCCGATCATCCTGGTGACGGCAATGGCCGATTCGAAGGATGTGATCGCGGGACTCGAGGCCGGCGGCGACGAGTACCTGACCAAGCCGGTCGACCATGCCGCGCTGGCCGCGCGGGTGCGCTCGATGCTCCGGATCAAGCGGCTGCACGACACGGTCGATGAGCTGGCGACCGAAGTCAAGGAGTGGAATGCCAAGCTGGAGCAGCGCGTTGCCGCGCAGGTCGAGCGAGCTCGAGCGCGTCGGGCGCCTGCGACGCTTCTTCTCGCCGCAGCTGGCCGAGCTCATCGTCAACGGCGGCGCCGACGACCCGCTGAAAAGCCATCGCCGCGAAATCACCGTCGTTTTCCTCGACCTGCGCGGCTTCACCGCGTTCGCCGAAGTCGCGGAGCCCGAGGAAGTCATGGGCGTGCTGCGCGAGTATCACCAGGTCACGGGAAGGATGGTGCTCGAATACGAAGGCACCCTCGAGCACTTCACCGGCGACGGCATTACCATCCTCTTCAACGATCCCGTGCAAATTGCCAATCCTGCCGAGCGTGCGGTGCGGTTGGCGCTGGCCGTGCGCGAGCGCATCGGCCGCATGGCGCAGGACTGGGCCAAGCACGGCTACGAGTTGAGCCTCGGCATCGGTATCGCGCAGGGGTTTGCGACGATCGGGGCGATCGGTTTCGAGGGCCGCTGGGACTACAGCGCCATCGGCACGGTCACCAATCTCGCCGCCCGCCTGTGCGGCGAGGCCGCGGGCGACCAGATACTGATCGCACAGCGCGCCTATGCCGGCGTGGAAACGCTGCTCGAAGTCGAGCCGCAGGAAACGCTGACCTTGAAGGGCTTCCGCCGCCCGGTCATCGCCTATCGCGTGCGCGGCCTGAAGCCGTAGCGGGTTACTCCTCGAGTTGCTGAATCGTGCGGTTCGCCTGGCGCAGGCGGCGGGAGAGCGCGCGGCCGAGATTGCCCAGCAGCTTGATCGCGACGCCGGGTGCCTCCTCCGACAGCAAGGTGAAATTTTCGTCGCTCATCACGTAACACACGAGCTCGTCGTCGGCGACGACCGAGGCGGATCGTGATCCCGGATCCAGGATGGCCAGCTCGCCGAAGACCGTGCCGGAGGCGAAGGTCGCCAGGCGGATGTCGGCGCCCTTGGCCTGACCAAGGTAGGCGCTGGCGGTTCCCTTCGTGATGATGAACAGCTCCTTGCCGGAATCGCCCTCGCTGAACACCGTCCGGCCTTTTTCGAAAACGACCCTCGCCAGATGCCTCCTGGTCGCGGCCACGTCCTTCGCCGTCATGCCGTCGAAAATACCCACGTGATCGATAGGCGGTTCCTCATCGGGCGCGCCATCCCGGGCTTGCGCGTCGAGCACACGTTCTTCCGCCCATTCGATCGCCCGATCGACGTGACGGAACACCTTCGCCGGGGTCACGGCGTCAAGCACGCCAGAATCCGCCAGGATCGCCGCCGACTCCGACGGTTGCGCCACGGCAATGACCAGGTCCGCGCCCTGGGCGAGGAGATCGGCATTGATCTGGCGGAGTATCTCGCCACCGGTGCTGTCGATCTCGGTGATTCTGCGCAAGTCGAGGACCACGTGGCGCGTAACCTGCTGCATTTGCGCCGCGATCTCGCCGGCCAGCGTCTCCGCGGTCCCGAAGAACAGCGCCCCCTGAAGCTCCATGATGAGGATGCCCCCTCCGCCACGTTCCAGCACCTCCATTTCCGCCAGCGTGCGCGATTTGCGCGAGCGTACCGCGCTGCCGCGAGAGGTACGGCGAACGATCGAGCGGCTCATGCGCACCGCGAACAGCAGCACCGCGATCACCACGCCGAGGAAAACGGCCAGCACGATGTTGACTGCGACCGACAGGACCGCGACCACCAGCACGACGACCAGCTCCAGCATCAGGTGGCGGCGATAGGGTGTGGATCCCGAGGCAACGCGCCGCACCGTACGCACGGTCCAGGGATCGATGTGCTGGACCGCGATGACCATGATGACCGCCGAAAGCGCGACCCGCGGCAGGTAGACGATGACTGGGAAGAGGAGCGCGATCGCCAGCAGGATCACCGCGGCGTTGACGAGCACGGAAAACGGCGTTCGTCCGCCGAATGACCTGTTGACCAGGCTGGGGCCGAGATTGAGTCCGCTGGTGATCCCGCCGAAGCAGGCGGCGAGCGCATTGCCCGCGCCAAGACGCGCGAGCAGGCGATCGCCGTCGATTCGTGGATCGCCCGGCCGTGCGACCAGCCTCGCGCAAAGCAGAGCATCGATCGAGGCGATGAGCGCGAGCGCCAGCGCGCCGCCGATGATCGTGGGGACGATGGCGCCGAGGCCCGGATGCTGCGCCAGCTCGATGAAACGCGGGAAGTTCGGCGGCGACAGCTCGGTCGAAGGCGCCCTGCCGATGATCGGCCCGAGATGGCCTTCCAACCCGGCCAGCACCAGCGCGTAGTAGATGCCGGTGCCCAGCGCCAGCCCGACGATGAGAGGCGGCACGCGGGGCAGCACGGATTTCGCATGCCACATGGCGCCAAAGACGATCGCGGCGATCAGAATGCTCAGCGGCTTCGCGTCGGTCACGTGCTGCAGTGCCTGGACGAAAGGCATGCTCCGGTCGAAGCCGAAGATGTTGCCCAGCTGCACCAGGAAGAGCAGGATCGCCGCGGCGTTCTGGAAGCCGGCCATGACCGGATGCGGGACGAACTTGATCAGCGTCCCGAGCCGGACCAGGCCGAACAGCATCTGGAACACGCCGCCCAGCAGAATGATCGACAGGATCACCGCAAGGGTAATCGGCAGCCCGCCCGACTTGACGATCGGCACATCGGAGTGCACCAGGCCGTAAAGAAGAATGCCAAGGAAGAATGTCGTCGTCACCCTCGGCGCGTAGACATTCGGCGACTTGTCCCCCAGCATCACGCTGGCGACGCCGACGATCAATCCGGTCATCAGGCCGGCCAGTGCGCCGTTGGCGAAGTATTCGTCGCCGAGCGACACGAAGGCGAACATGCCGTAGCCCATCGCCAGCGGTATGGCGATGCTGGCGGACGCAAGTCCACCGATGACGTCGCCGCGGATGCTCCTGTCCTGCGCTTCAGCCATCGACCAAAGACGACTTCCTCCGGCCGGAGCGGCCGGCCGAGGAGAGCGCACGGTCGAGGTCGCCGAACAGATCGTCGACATCCTCGATGCCGGTCGACAGGCGCAGCAGATCGGGCGGGCACGGCGAGCCGGCGCCTTCGATCGAGGCGCGATGCTCGATCAGGCTTTCGACGCCGCCGAGCGATGTCGCGCGCTTCCACAAGCTGACGTTGGCCGCCGCGGCGATCGCCGCCGCTTCGCCGCCGCGCACGCGAATCGACAGCATGCCGCCGAAGCCACCCTGCATCTGCCTTGCGGCGATCGCGTGGCCCGGGTGCGACGCGAGGCCCGGATAGAGCACTCGGGCTACCGCCGCATGCTCCTTTAGCCGGGTCGCGAGATCCATCGCACCGATGCACGCCTGCGCGACGCGCAGGTGCAGCGTGCGCATGCCGCGGATGAGCAGATAGGCTTCGAGCGGCCCGAGGATCATGCCCTGCATGGTCCGCACGCGCTTGATGCGATCCCAGAATTCGTCGGCGCGCCGCGTTGCCAATGCACCGGCCACGACGTCGGAATGGCCGTTCAGATATTTGGTCGCGGCGTGCATGACGATGTCGGCGCCGAGCGCGAGCGGACGCGTGAGGACCGGCGAGGCGCAGGTCGAGTCCACCGCGACGCGCGCGCCTGCCGCGTGGGCGATCTCGGCTGACTGCGGCAATGTCGGTGATCGTCCACAAGCGGGTTGGCCGGCGTCTCGAGCCAGACCAGCCGCGTCACGCCCGGCTGGATCGCCGCGCGCAAGGCGGCAAGGTCGGCTGCTATCGGCAAAATCGACCGCCAGGCCCCAATGCGTCGCGTCGGTCGCGAGCCAGTTGCGAAGACGCCCAGTACATGACTTTCGGCGCGACCACGTGGTCGCCCGGCGCAAGCGCGAGGAAGACGCTGGTGGCGGCCGACATGCCGGATCCGAGCACGATGGCTTCCGCCGCGCCCTCGAGCATCGCGACGATCGCTTCGGCCTCGCGCACCGTCGGATTGTCCGGCCGGCCGTAGATGTTCCCGCTGCGGTACTGGTTGTCCGGGTCGCGGACGAAAGTGGTCGCGACGTGGATCGGCGGCACCACCGCGCGCGTCGCCAGGTCGACGCTGCCGAGCGCCTGCGCGGCAAGCGTGCGGCGGGAATAGACCGAATCGGGCACGACGCTCTCCGCAAAGCTGACGCAGCATCCAGTGTCACCGATCGGCGTCACCAATGCAAAGGGCCGGCCTTGCGGCCGGCCCTCTGATCTGCGCCGGCGCGGCACCCTGCCCGCGCCTCGATCTGCCGCCAGGGACGCGGAGAATCAACTCCTCATGCTGTTGGCGATTTTCGCCAGCGCGATCGTCAATGCCGCACTGCCCAAGGTCTTCACCAGCCCCGGGTGCGCGGCATAGAAGCTCCCCATCTTATCGATGATGCCCGGACTGCGCTGTTCGGCGTGCGCTGCGATCTGCTGAACTTGGTCCGGCGTGAGCTTGCTCGCGTCCTGCGCGGCGATCGGACCAGGCGCGCCCCCTGCGGCTCCGGCCAATCCCCCCAGCGCGCCGCTACCGAGAATCGACGCAAGCGCGCCCGGGCCGAGGCCGCTGATAAGCTGATTCAGCATCCCGGCCTTCTGCTCCGGGCTGGCCTGGCCGAACATCTTGGCCACCATGTCGGCGAACGGCGGGGTCTGGTCCGAACGCAGCGCGTCGGCCACGCCCTGGCCCACGATGGACGGCGGCGCGCCCTGCGCGACCTGCTGGTAATGATCGGCCGCATCCGGCGAAGGTTGCGGGGAAATCCCGCCCACATATTGCTGCAACAAGCTGTTGAGATCGAATGCCATGTGCTGCTCCTCGATGCGTGAATCAGGTGCTCTTACGAACGATCAGGTGATAGATGACCAGCAGGATGACCGCGCCGATCAGGGCGCCGATGAACCCGGCGCCCTGCCCGGCCTGGTACCAGCCCATCGCCTGACCGATGTAGGTGGCGCCGATCGATCCGGCGATGCCCAGCGCCGCCGTGAGAAGAAATCCGCCGGGGCCCGCGCCGGGTGTCACCGCCTTGGCGATGAGTCCGACTACAAAGCCGATCAGAATGGTCCAGATGATGTGCATGGAATGGTCCGTCCGATTAAAGGAAGTACGGTGGCAGTACCTGTACGAGACAAGGTCCGCCAACGCCATTTTAGCGCCGGCGGTCACGGGATGGTATGGCTGCCTTTGGCGTGGCCGCAAACGCCGCGGGTCCTCCGCGAACCCGCGAGGCAGCCCCGGGCGGGCCGGCGGGGCCGGCGAAAATCGGCCTGGAGTGACCCGCCACGTCGTTTCGCGGCCGTTCCGGCCCGGCCACCTCGGGCATGGCCCGTGGCATGATGCTTGCCTTCCAGCCTTTACGCACCGAGCTCGCGGACATTGGCGTGCGTCCGGGTCGCGAAAATCTTTTGCGAAGGCCACGCCGGGAGGCAGGGTTGGCGCTCTTGGGCCAGGAACGGGAAACACGCTCGAAACAAGCCTCGCAACCGCCGGCAAGCCGGCGGCTCGGCAGGGCGCGGGCGGCTTTCGCGTCGAGCTTCACCGGACAGGCAATCGCCGCGGTGGCGCTTGCGCACGGTTTGCTCGTGCCGCTGGTCGCCGCCCATCTTTTGAGCGGGGTCGCGTACGCGTTCCTGGCGCTGGCGATATCGTGCGTCGCGATTGCCGTGATCGGGCGGCGCATCGCGCGATCGGTCGCGGCACTGCGGTTGGCGCTGACCCGCTTCCGCGCCAGCCGTGACGAGGCGCCTCCGTTCGGCGAAGCCAAGTCCAGCACGAAATCGACCGAGCTGGTCAGCCTGCAGCGCGGCCTCGACAACATGGTCCGCCGCGTCGCCCGGCGCGAGCAAAGGCTCAAGGCCGCCTACGAGACGGCGGAGCGCGAAAGCGCCGCCAGCCGCACCCTGGCACAGCAGCTGACGCGCTCGCAACGCATCGCCCGGATCGGCAGCTGGGAATGGGACCGCGCGAGCGACAGCGTCGTCTGCTCGGGCGAAGTATTCCGGATACTCGGCGCCAACGCGGCCCAGATCGGCCCGCGTCCGGCCGAGATTCAGCGTCTCCTGCACAAGGACGATCGCAGGCCGTTCAAGCGCTGGCTCGTCCGGCTGGCGCAAGGCAAGGTGCTGCAAGGACAGGACGTGCGCATCCTCGGGCAGGACGGGGAGTTGCGCCACGTGCACGTGCTTGCCGAGCCGCTGCTCAGTACCGGCGGCAGCGTGACGGGCCTGGCGGGAACGATCCAGGACGCCACCGAGCGCACGCGCGCCATCCAGCAAATTCACCGCCTTGCCTATTTCGACGCCGTCACCGAGCTGCCGAATCGGTCCCGCTTCGACGAGAAGCTCGCGGAGACGCTGGATAGCGCGCGGCGCGACGGGACGTCGTTCGCGATCATGTATCTCGATCTCGACCAGTTCAAGCGCATCAACGACACGCTCGGCCACGCCGTCGGCGACGACCTGCTGCGCGTGATCGCGCAACGCCTCACCCGCGGCCTGCGGCCGGACGACATCGCAGGGCTGCCGCACGCCACGGCGCTGGAGCGCGACGTCTGCCGCCACGGCGGCGACGAATTCATCGTGCTGCTCAAAGGTGTGGCGAGCGAGCAGGATGCGGCGCGCGCCGCGACACGGCTGCTGGCGATGCTCGCGCAGCCGATCATCCTCGGCACCAACGAAGTCTTCGTCTCGGCATCGATCGGCATCGTCCTCTATCCGCGCGACGGCGAAGATCTCGACACGCTGCTCAAGAACGCCGACGTGGCGATGTACCACGCCAAGGCGCAAGGGCGCAACCGCTTCTTCTTCTACCAGGATTCGATGCGCGCCGCTTCGGCGCAGCGACTGTCCCTCGAGCATGACCTGCGCAAGGCGCTCGAAGGAGAGCAGTTCGAGCTCTACTACCAGCCGCAGATAGAAATCCGCACCGGCAGGATCGTCGGCATCGAGGCGCTGATACGCTGGAACCATCCGACCTTGGGCATGCTCGGCCCGGCGCACTTCATCGGCGCCGCCGAAGAGGCCGGACTGATCATGGCGATCTGGGAATGGGTCCTGGTCGCGGCGCTGATCCAGCACAATGCATGGCTGGCGGAGGGGCTGCCCGCCGTGACGATCGCGGTCAACCTTTCCAGCGTCCAATTCAGCGATCCAGCGCTCGCCCAGCGCGTCGAGGAGATCGCGCGCGTCGTCGGCGTTCCGCTCGACTATCTGGAGCTCGAAGTCACCGAGTCGATGCTGCTGGTCGACGCCGACGCGGCGCTGCGGACGCTGACGGCGCTCCGCGCCATGGGCGTCAAGATCGCCATCGACGATTTCGGCACCGGCTACTCGTCGCTGTCGTACTTGCGGCGACTGCCGCTGGACAAATTGAAGCTCGACCAGTCGTTCATCCGCGATGCGGGCCAGAACGAGGGTGACGTCGCGATCACGCGGGCGATCATCGCGATGGCGCAAAGCCTGAAGCTCGCCGTCGTGGCCGAAGGGGTCGAAACGCAGGCGCAGATCGACTTGCTGCTGAGCCTCGGCTGCACCATCGTCCAGGGCTTCATGCTCGGCCGCCCGCTGCCCGCCGCCGCGACGGCCAAATTGTTGCGCGAGGGCATGACCAGTACCGATGCGGTCGCAACGCGCAAGAGCGACACCAGCTGGAACGCCATCCTGGAGGCCAAGGCGGGTGTACTTCCGGCCGACGGGAAGCGCAGCGGGGACGCTCGAACCACGCGATAGCGACAGCGCCACGCTTGCCGCCGGGCGCGCAAAAGCAGCTCCCTGGAGCTCGGCGGCCCGCTTCCTTAACATCCGCCGCATCCTGCGCGGGATCGCGCGGAACGGGGCTGTGGTGTGGCGCGTCGATGCGCGCTCAGACGGCCGCGACGTGCTGCTGGTAGGCCGGCCGTCCGCACAGGCGCTCGTACCACGCTCCAAGATGCGGCAGCGCAGGCCGTTCGACAGGCAATTTGAACCAGCGGTGAATCGCGTTGCCGAGCACGATGTCTCCCATCGTCAATGCGGCGCCCCCGACGAAAGGGCGGTCCGCCAGCCGCGCGTCGAGCATCGCCCAGGTATCTCCCGCCTTTTGCAGGGTCGTGCGAAGCTGCGCCTCGTCGATCGCCTCGGGCGGCTTCCTCATCAGCGCGCGAAACAGGACGCCCATAGGCGGCGCGACCGCGGTCTGCTGCCAGTCCATCCATCGCTCGCAGTCGGCGCGCCGCGCGAGATCGGCGGGGCATAGGCTGCCGATGCCGTGGCTGGCCGAGAGATAGCGCACGATGACGTTCGACTCCCAGAGGATGAAACCCGCATCGTCGACGGTCGGCATCAGACCGTTGGGATTGAGCGCGAGATACGCCGGCGAGCGATTGCCGCCGAACGTCTGCGCGATGTCGATGCGCTCGAACGGAAGGTCGAGCTCGCCGCAGCACCACAGGACTTTCTGCACGTTGCTCGACGTCTTGGTACCGTAGATTTTCAACAAGTGTTGCTCCTTCAATGGGGGCGCGACGTCAGGCCGCGGTGGCAGATGTCGGCGGCGCGGAACGCACGCCATGCGTGGCTCCATGCCCCTGCCAGATCGAATCGTTCGCGCGACCCTCGGCCCGCCCGTCTGGGGCGGAAGCGGCCGGCATCATTGTCCGGCGGACTGCAGCACGCGAATCGGCTTGCCATCGAGGAAGGCGAGCGCGTTTTCCACGCTGTGCTGGTAGTACTCCCGATAAACCTCGATCGCGCTGTAGCCCAGGTGCGGCGTCAGCACCGTGTTGGCCGCGCGCGCCAGCGGATGACTCGGCGGCAGCGGCTCGCGATAAAACACATCCAGCGCCGCGACGAGCCGCCCCGACTGGACCGCGTCGATCAGCGCCGTCTCGTCGACCAACTGAGCGCGTGCGGTGTTGACCAGAATCGCACCGGGCCGCATGCGGGCGAGTTCGGCCGCGCCCAGGACGCCGCGCGTGCGCTCCGAAAGCACCAGGTGCAGGCTGACCACGTCCGCGGCCGACAACAACTCGTCTTTGCCGACGCGTACCGCACCGGCCTTCGCCGCGGCCTCCGCGGTCAGGTTCTGGCTCCACGCCAGGACCTTCATCCCCAGCGCGTTGCAATACGCCGCCATGCGCGCACCGATCCTGCCCAATCCGATCAACCCGATGGTCTTGCCGTCGAGCACGGGCCCGGCTTCGGTGCCGAGCTGAAATCGGCCGTCGCGCACCGCTTGGTCGCCGGCCGGGATGCGTCTTGCCGCGGCAAGCATCAGGCCCAGCGCCAGTTCGGCCGTCGAGCTTCCCGAAGGTCCGCCGCCGGTGTAGCACACGGTAATGCCACGCCCGATCATGCCCGCGATGTCGACCAGCGCGGCGCGCGCGCCGGTCAGCCCGAACATCCGCAACTTCGGCAGGCGTGCGACCAGCGACGGCGGAAAAGGTGTGCGCTCCCGCGTCGCCAGTACCACATCGTAGTCCGCCAGGTGGCGCGCGGCATCGTCCTCATCCGCGAACGGCGCCTCGAAAAAATGCACGTCGGCGCGCGCCAGCAGCGGCGACCAGTCGGCGCTGCGGCGCGCCACGCGCTGCCAATCGTCGAGTACGGCAATCCTGGTCACTGCGCGAGTCGCCATCGTCAGTGTTTTCCTGATGGGCAAGGGGAGCCGGGCGGCGACTCCAGGTCAGGCCGACTTGAGCTGGTCGAAATCGAGCGGAAGCTTCCGGATGCGCTTACCCGTCAACGCGAAAATGGCGTTGCACACGGCCGGCGCCAGCGGCGGCACGCCCGGCTCGCCGATGCCTCCCGGCAATTCGTCGTTCTCGACCAGGTGCACTTCGACCGCCGGCGCCTCGGGCATGCGCACGACCTTGTAGTCGTGGAAGTTGCTCTGCTCGACGCGGCCGTTCCTGAACGTGATCTGGCCGTACAGCACCTGCGACAGCCCGTAGACGATGCCGCCTTCCATCTGCGCCCGGATGATGTTCGGATTGACGTACGCGCCGCAGTCGATCGCGCAGACGACCTTGTGCACGTGCGGCGCACCGTCGGTTCCCATCGACACTTCGGCGACCTGCGCGCAAAAGCTGCCGAACGCTTCCGCGACCGCGATGCCGCGTGCGCGTCCGGCGGGCGGCGGCGAGCCCCAGCCGGCGCTGGTTGCAGCGAGCTCGAGCACGCGACGGTGACGGGGACGCTTCGCGAGCAGCGCGCGCCGGTATTCGTACGGATCCTTGCCGGCGAGGTGCGCGAGCTCATCGACAAAGCTTTCCGAGATGAACGTATTGTGCGACGACCCGACCGAGCGCCAGAACCACACCGGCACGCCGGGCTCGAACGGCTGCCAGTCCACCAGCACGTTCGCTGTCGCGTACGGCCAGTTGGCGAGGCCCTCGACCGCCGAACGGTCGTAGCCGCTTTGCGCGATCGCCGTGTTGCCCGACGCGCGGGAGAGCGATGACGACGCGCAGCGCGCGGTGAACACGATCGGATTGCCGTCGGCGTCGATGCCGCCCGTGAGCCTGGTCAGTGCCATCGGCCGGTAATAACAGCCGCGCATGTCGTCCTCGCGGGTGTACACGAGCTTCACCGGTACGCCCGCCGCTTTGGCGATTTCCACGGCCAGCGGCACGAAATCGGGCGCGGACCGGCGGCCGAAGCCGCCGCCGAGCAGCATGGTGTTCACCTTGACCTGGTCGGGACGCAGGCCGGCGACCTGCGCCGCCACGCGCTGCGCATAGGTCTGCGCCTGCGTGCCGACCCACAGCTCGACACTGTCGCGCTTGACCCACGCCGTGCAGTTCTGCGGCTCCATCGTCGCGTGCGCGAGATACGGCGTGTCGTACAGCGCCTCGATAGCCTTCGCCGGCTTGGCGGCGCCGACGTCGCCGTCGCTGCGTGCGACCCGCCCAGGGGCCTGCAACAGCTCGCGCATGGCGGCGCGCAGCGTATCGGTCGACATGCGAGCGTTCGCGCCGTCGTGCCATTTGACCTTCAGTGCGTCGCGCCCCTGCTTGGCCGACCAGAAATTGTCGGCGAGCACCGCGACGCCGAACGACGTCCGGACGATGCGCGCAACGCCACGCACGCGCAATGCTTTCACGCCGTCGAACGACGCGACCTTGCCGCCGACCACCGGCGGAAACGCGACGACGGCGGTCAGCATGCCAGGAAGCTGCACATCCATGCCGAACTTGCCCGCACCGGTCACTTTCCGCTCGCCGTCGGTGCGCGCGACTTCCTTGCCGATCAAGGTGAACCGATCCCGTGTCTTGAGCGTGACCGCGCTCGGCACCGGCAAGGTCGCCGCCGTTGCCGAGAGCTCGCCATAGCTCGCCCGCTTGCCGCTCGGATGCAGGATGTGGCTCCGTTCGCTGCGGCAGGTCGAGGCCTCGACGTTCCACGTCTGCGCCGCGGCGGCCAGCAGCATCTGCCGTCCGGCGGCGCCGGCTTCGCGGAGTGGCCGCATGAACAGCCGCACCGACGACGACCCTCCGGTCGACTGCACGTCGCGTCCGGGCCGCGCGAAATCGGCCGACGCCGGCCCCTGCTCGACGCGCACGAGTGCCCAGTCGGCATCGAGCTCGTCGGCGATCAGCTGCGGCAACGAAGTCAGAACGCCCTGCCCCATTTCCGACTGCCCGACGATGATCGTCACCGTGTTGTCCGGGGCGATGCGGATGAACGCGTTCGGCTGGAATGCGGCGGGGCCCCCCGCCAGTGCGCGGCCGGCCAGCGGGGGCAGCATAATGCCGATCAACAGGCCGCCGCCGGCGGCGGCGCCCGCCTGCAGGAAACGGCGGCGCGAAAGGCGGGTTGGCGTGCTCTTCATGTCACGCCTCCTTGCGCAGCATTTCCGCGGCGGTATGGATCGCCGCACGGATGCGCGGATAGGTGCCGCAGCGGCAGATGTTGCCGGCCATCGCGGCGTCGATCTCGGCATCGCCGGGATGGGGGTCGGCGGCGAGCAGCGCGACGGCCGACATGATCTGTCCCGACTGGCAGTATCCGCATTGCGGCACGTCGTGCTTGAGCCATGCCCGTTGCACCGCGTGCAGCCCCGCCGCGGAAAGGCCTTCGATCGTCGTCAGCTTCCTGCCGCGTGCGGCGGCAAGCGGCGTGCTGCACGAACGGATCGCCTTGCCGTCGAGGTGCACGGTGCAGGCGCCGCATTGCGCGATCCCGCAGCCGTACTTGGTGCCGGTAAGCCCCAGCTTGTCGCGCAGCACCCACAGCAGAGGCATGTCGTCGGGCGCATCGACTTCGCGCATCCGGCCGTTCACGGAGATTTGCATGTTCCACCTTTCGTCGGAGTTCGGGGTGCCGGCATAAAGAGGATTTTCGCGCTGAATTTCCTGCGGGCGCAAGCGCTGTCGCGGTTCGAGCGCGCACGTCCGACGCCATGCTCGGCCTTAGTACGCTTCCGCCGTCGGGGTGGTTCCGCCGACGGCGAGGAGCAGTTGGGCCGTATCCGAATAGCGCTGGGCCTCCGCCCGGACATAGCCCAGGCGCGCGCTCTGAAAGAGTCGCTCCGCATCGAGAACCTGGAGCACGCCCACATTGCCGGCCCGGTAGCTTTCGCGAGCCAGATCGACATTGGCGCGCGCGGAGTCCAGCGCTTGGCCTTGGGCGTCCAGGAGCTCGGCGTCGTGCTGCAGCGCCTCGAGCGTGTCGGCGACCTGTTTAAAGGCCTGCAGGACCGCCTGCTGATAGTTGGCCGCGCTTGCGCGCATCGCCTCCGTCGCCGCTCGATGTTCGGCGCGCAGCGTGCCGCCGTCGAACAGTGGCGCGGTCAATCCCGCGGCAAGCGCAAACACCAGGCTCGATGGCTCGAACAGGCTCTGGAGCGTCAACGCCTGCAAACCTCCGCTCGCAGTCAGATTGATATGCGGATAGAGGTCCGCCGCGGCGACGCCGACGGTCGCGGTCGCGGCGTGCAACTGAGCCTCGGCGGCCAGGATATCCGGCCGCCGGTGGACGAGCTCGGAGGGCAGCGACACGGGGATCTCCTGCGGCAGGGACAACTCGTTCAAATCGAACGACGGAGGCGTCCAGTTCGCCGGGGCCCGGCCGACCAGAATCGCCAGCGCATGCTGCGCGACACTGACCTGCTGGCGCAGCGGCGGCAGCAGCGTCCTGTCATTGGCAAGCTGGCTTCGCGCGCTCAGCACATCGACCCGCGACACATTGCCGGCGTCGAACGACGCCTGCACGAGATCCAGGTTGCGCCGATCGTCGGCAAGCAAGCTCTCGATGGCCGCCATTTGCGTTCGCGCCGCCATGCTCGCCATGGCCTGCATGACGACGTTGCCCGTGAGCGCAAGACGGGCGGCCCGGAGCTGCTGCTCCTGGTAATCGGCAAGCGCCTGGCGCTGCTCGACCGAACGCGCGGCGCCGCCGGTGTAGTCGAGCGCATAGGTGACGGAAGGCCCCACCGCGAAATAGGTAAACGGCGGCACCGGCCCGGACGGCCCGAGAAACTGCGCACCGTACTTTTGCCGTCCGACGCCGCCGCTCAGCGCCAGTTGCGGATACAGCGTACCCGCCTGCGCCGCGACCAGGGCCTGCGCCTGCGCCAGGGTCGCGCTTGCCGCGACGAGGGTCGGGCTGCCCACCAGCGCCTGTTGCACGACGGCATCGAGGCGCTCCGATTGGAACAACGTCCACCAGTCGGCCGATGCCTTCCCGCCCAGGGTGATGTGCTGACGCGGCTCGGGCGTGGCCGCGGACGGAGGGGAAGCTTGCGCCATTTCCCCGTTCGCGGTGTACCTGTCCGCCGCAGGTGCGTCCGGGCGCTCGAAGTTCGGGCCGACGGCACACGCCGCGACGGTCAACGCCATCAAGGGCGGCGCCACTGCCCGCAGCAACGACCGTGCGAACGAATCGATCGAGAGGTCGAAAGCTCATCGCGTCTGCGCCGACGGGCGGCCTAATCGATCGCCACCGGCGCGCCGTTTCGCGGGCGCGCATCGCGCAATACCAGGACTAGCGGAATGACGCACAGGGTCAGTATCAGCATCATCTGGAAGTCGTCGTTGTAGGCGATCATCGCGGCCTGCTCGGTGACCAGACGATTGAGCGTCGCCAGGCCATGCGCCGAGCTCAATGCATCCGGCCCGACTTGCGATGGCAGGAGCTGGCTGTACGGCGTGATGTGCTCGGCGAGGGTCGAATGGACGATCTGCGTATTGCGCGTCAGCATGATCTGCACCACGGAAATGCCGATGCTGCTGCCGATATTGCGCATGAGATTGAAGACGGCCGTGCCTTCGTTGCGCAGTTGCGGAGCCAGGGTCGCAAAGGCCACGGCGGCGAGCGGGACGTAGGCGAAGCCGGTGCCGATGCCCTGGATGACCCCCGACCAGATGATGAGGCTGCTGTCCATCAGTAGCGAAAATCCGGTCATCTGCCACAGCGACCAGGCGGTCAGCAGAAAGCCGAATGCAATGATCAGGCGCACGTCCATGCGCCCGACGAGGCGCCCGACGATCATCATCGCCAGCAGTGTGCCGATGCCCCGCGGCGCGGTGACGAGGCCCGTGGTGATGACCGGATACTTGAGGAGGTCCTGCAGCAGCGGCGGCATCAGCGCTAGCGTCGCGAACAGCACCAGCCCCACGATGAATATGAAGACGTTGCCGGTGACGAAGTTGCGATCCTTGAACAGAGCCGGATTGACGAATGGCCTGTCGCTGGTCAGCGTATGCACGACGAACAGATACAGGGCAACGCCGGCAACCGCGGCTTCGATCCAGATCTCGGTCGACGAAAACCAGTCCTTCAGCTGCCCGCGGTCGAGCATCATCTGCAGCGCGCCGACGGCAAGGCTCAAGGTCGTGAAACCGAAGAAATCGAAGCGCGAGCGAAGGCGTTCGCTCTCGGACAGGAAAGCGAGCATGCCCAGGAAAGACAGGATCCCGATGGGGACGTTGATGTAGAACACCCAGCGCCAGTTGTAGTCCTCGGTCAGCCAGCCGCCGAGCGCGGGGCCGAGTATCGGCCCCATCACGACGCCCATACCCCAGATCGCCATCGCCCTGCCGTGACGCTCGCGAGGATTGATGTCGAGCAGCACGGCTTGTGACAGTCGGGATGAGCGCGGCGCCGCCCAGGCCTTGCAGCAGGCGGAACAGCGACAAGCTCGGGCAGCGTCTGCGCCATGCCGCAGAGCGCCGACGCCAGCGTGAACAGCGCGATCGATATCAGGAACACGCGCTTGCGGCCGAATTGCCCGGCGAGCCAGCCGCTCAACGGAATCATGATCGCCGACGCGACAATGTACGAGGTCAGCACCCACGTCATCTGGTCCTGCGTCGCCGACAGACTGCCCTGGATGTGCGGCAAGGCGACATTCGCAATCGTCGTATCCAGCGATTGCATCACCGAGGCAAGCATCACCGACGCGGTAATCAGCCCCCGATGCGATCCGCCGCTTGCTCTGGCCCCAAGCTTGCGCGCCAGCGCGTTCATCGGGCCGCTGTCGAGGCGGAGAGCAGGCCGTCTTTGCCGAACAGGCGATGCCGGTACTGAGTGTCTACGGTGACGCTTGCGCTCAAGCCCGCGCGCAACGGCGCATCGGCGCTCGAATCCTGCAGCTCGAGGCGCACCGGCACGCGCTGGATGACCTTGATCCAGTTGCCGGTGGCGTTCTCGGGCGGCAGGACCGAAAACTCCGAGCCTGTACCGGGGCTGAGGCTCGCGACCCTGGCGGTGAAAGACTTGTTCGGATAGGTGTCGATCTCGACGGTTGCGGTTTGACCTTCGCGCATGTGCGTGAGCTGCACTTCCTTGAAGTTCGCCTCCACCCAGACATCGTGTGTCGACACCAAAGCGAACACCGGCGCGGCGGCGTTGATGTAGCTGCCGACCTGCACCTGCTCGACTTTGGTCACGATGCCGCCGTCCGGCGCGGCGATGACGGCATACGACAGGTTGAGTCTGGCGCGCTCGAGCAGCGCACTGGCTTGCTGCACCGACGGATGCCGGTCTATCGGGAGGTTGATGCTGCCGCCGAGGCTGGCGAGGATCGACGCCATCTGCTGCTGGACGCCGGCCACCTGCTGGCGCGCGCTGTCCAGCTCGTGCCGCGCGCGATCGACCTGCGCCTGCGAGGCGATTCCGGGGGCGAGAAGCTTTTCCTGCCGCTCGTATTCGCGCTGCTGGTAGGCGGCAGTGTCCTGCGCGGACCGCAGGTCCGCTTGCCGCTGCCGATAGCTTGCCTTCAGCGACTCGACCTGCAGGCGGGCCGTGGCGAGTTGCGCCTGGGCCTCCTGAACCGCGATGCGAAGCGGGGCATCATCGAGACGAAAAAGAACATCGCCCCGATGCACCAATTGATTGTCGTGGACGGCGACTTCGGTGACGCGGCCGGCGATGTTCGAACTGATCGCGACGCGCGCTGCCCGCACATAGGCATTGTCGGTCGACTGGTATCGTCCGCCGGTCAAGTAAAGCCAGGCGCCGCCGATGAGCAAGACGATCGGCGCGAGCAGAAGCAGGGGCAACCGCAGGCGCTGGCGCATGCGCCGGCGGGGTGCCGGATTGCGCCGCGACGTCTTTCGCAACTGCTTCGCCAGCCGGGCCGGGAGAGGCTTCGCTCATGGCGCCGGCCTCGACCGGGGCCGCCTTGGCGCCGCCACGTTGTTGGCCTGCCCTGCGTGAACGTCTCCCTGGCCACGCTCGACTTCCTGGTCGTGGTCGACTTCCTGGCCGTGGTCGACTTCCTGGCCACGCTCGACTTCCTGGTCGCCCGCAGTGGGTGCAGTGCCGCGGCGTTGGCGGTGACGCGCTTGAGCAGCGACAACAATGCGCTGCATTCGTCAGCCGACAGACCCTTCAATACCTCGGCCCGCGTCTGCGCCGCAAGGCGCCAGATCACGCGCAAGACCGGTTTCGCCTTCACTGTTACATAGAGTTTGCGCGCCCGCCGGTCGGCCGGATCCGGCCGGCGTTCGACCCATCGCTGCGCTTCCATGTGATCGAGGATGCGCACCAGGGTCATCGGCTCGATGTCGGCCAGCTCGGCAAGCCGCACCTGGCTGATGCCGTCGTTCTTCGAGAGGTGGCCCAGCGTCCTGCACTGCGGCAGGGTAAGCGACAACTCCCTCGCCCTTTCCTCGAACCGCTTGGTATACAGCCGGCCGGCCGTCTTGAGCAGAAATCCGAAATCACGCAGGTGGTCCACCGCCATGCCGCTTCCCCGACTCGATGCCAACTTGAATCAGATGATATCATATTAATTACTATTATCACTATCTCTAGAGTGCGCGCCGGATCACGGCTGCTCCGGGCCACCGAGTCGCCGGAGCCCAGCGGGTGAAGCACACGTGCACTCACTTGCTCGCGCGCAAACGCACGCGAAGCGCCAGCGGGGTTATACGCATGCATGCAAGCTGCCATTTGGCGTAGAGTGCGAGCCGGCAAGCGATCAGGCCAATGACCAACAAACTCATCTACGATTCGGGCACCATCGACTGCACTTCGCGGCAGATTGTGCCTCCTGCAACCGCGCAGCCAGCCGCGGACATGGAAGCATTGTCGGGCACAGCCGCCACTCCGGAAGCGCGCGGGCCGATGCCGGTCATCGTCGGTTGTCCGCGTTCCGGGACGACTTTGCTCGCGGTGATGCTGGATAGTCATCCGCAACTCGCGATGCCGCCGGAAACCGCATTCCTGCCGGAACTGAAAGTGCTGGCCGGGAAAGAGGGCGCGGCTCTCAGACGCGATTTCTTCGCCTTGCTGACGACGGATCGATGGGGTGTCTCCAACTGGAATGACGTCGGTATCGACAAGGATGCGTATTGGCGCAGGCTTTGCACGCTCCAGACATTTTCCGTTACCGGGGGGCTGCGCGTGCTCTATGGCATGTACGCCGACAGCTACGGCAAGCACCTCTTCGGCGAAAAGACGCCCGCCGACACGCACTGCATGCCGCAGATCGAGGCCTATTTACCGGAGGCGCGCTTCATTCATATCGTTCGCGATCCGCGCGACGTTGTCCTTTCGCTTCGCCGGACCACCGCCGGACGAAGCGTCGAGCAGACTTCCCAGATCTGGGTCGACATGGTTTCGCTTGCCCGGGCATCCGCAACAAGCGTCAGCCACTATCATGAAGTCCGCTATGAGGATCTGGTGCTTGACCCGGAAACGGAACTGCGCAAGATCTGCGATTTTCTGCAGCTTGATTACTCGAGCCAGATGTTGGATTACCGCGCCAGCGGTGCCCGGCACGTTGGACACCTCGGCGATCGTCTCCTTCCGGACGGGCGCGCGAAAGTGCCGCACGCACTGCGGGCCGCATTGCATGAGAATCTCGCGCAGCCGCTGAGAAGGGATCGGGTGCACAACTGGCGGCAGCAAATGAGCCCAGGCGATCGCGCGAAAGTCGAAGCGATCGCAGCACCGCTCATGCTTGAAATCGGCTACGACATCCCGGCAGGCTGATGCGCCAGGTTGGCTGAACGCGCCGACATCAAGACCTAGCTGCGATTGCGCGGCCCGTTGAACCGCACCCCTGGACAGCGATTGCCCGCCCATGGAATCGGCGCATTCGCCCCGAGCGGCACGAAGCTGCCACGACCAGCCACAGGCCGATCGCAGCTCGGCAGCGTGGGCGGCGACCGTGGAGATCACCGCCAAGTCTACCCGCCCAGAGCAACTCGCACTGAGGATGAATGCACTACGGCTTCCTCGCGACCAGGTCGATAAGGGCTGACATCCCGTTATGCGCTTGACCCTCTCGAATTTCCGCGTCGTAATCGTCGAGGACCAAAACTTCCCAACCGTCGAATGTGCTTTCCAGCCAATCACGTGTGTACATATGTTCCCGCCGCGGAGGGCCACCGGTGCCATAACCCACCTGTTCCGGCCGATAGCCCTCGAGCAGGAACAGACCGCCCGACTCTACCGCCGATTTCATTCCGGAAAATACACTGTCGCGGGAGTCGGGAGGAAGAAACTGGATGAACACGGCAACCAGCGCGGCGTAACGTTTGACGGTCCACGGCCAGGTGTATGCGTCGCCCAGCTCCTGATCAATGCGCACTTCGCGGCGCCGGGCAAGGCGCTTGGCTTTGGCCACCGCGTTGGGTGCGAAGTCGAAGGCCGTAACCGTGAAGCCTTGCTCAGCAAGCCAGACGCCGTTGCGACCCTCGCCATCGGCAACACACAGGACTGAATCCCCAGGGCGCAGCCAGCGAGCTTGTCTGCGGAGAAATGCGTTAGCCTCTTCGCCGAACAGGAAATCATCGCCAGCGAAGCGCTTGTTCCACGTCTCGAGCGGATTGTCGAAGCCAGCCATTGCATCGGATCAGAGCGTGGTTTGGATGACGACGGTCATGCGCAGAAACTTGACTCCGAGGCTGGACTCATCCTCCTTACTTTTCCGGGCAGGAGATCGAGCGCGCCATGATATAGCTGCTGTTGCATGCAGATCGCTCCTGCTTGTTGCCTTACTGAAACAATCGATCGCGGTTACTTTAACGTATCCTCGAATTGTCGCGCATTGATGACAGCGCGCTCGTGCAGGCCGCGAGCTACGACCACTTTCCGGGTACGCGCCTCGACCCGAAAGATCAGGCGTTTGCCGCGCACCGAGACCAGTTCGGCAAGCGCTTTGACCCACTCCCCGACTTTCGATGCTGCGAGATGATCGACGTGAATTGAAGTTCCGACGCTGGTCTCGCCTTGCATCAGTAACGCTTGTATGGCCAATACGCAGGTATCTTCCAGCATGAATATGAGTTGCGGCGTCGACAGCACGGGAAGGTTTACGGTGCCATGCGCGGCTACAGTCAGTTTTTCGTCGACCAGCCATTCGTGGACCAAAGCGGTCCCAATCGGGAATCGATCATTCATGTCATGTTGGCGTCAATGGTTCCCCGAGGGGCTGACCAAACCACGGGGGCACGCCGGGTAGTCATCGGGATGTGCGTCGAACTGCAATCACCGGCCCTTGAAGTTTGGCGTTCGCCGCTCGAAAAAAGCCGTCACCCCTTCCTGAAAATCGCTCGTCGTCCAGAGGGCGGTGATCACGTCTTCCCGCGGGTTATCCGCGTGCGCAATCGATCCGTCGAGAACCTCCATCAGCGCCTGCTTGAGGGCACGCAAGCCCAGTGGCGATTTCTGACTCACCGTGGTGGCGATAGATTTGGTGAATTCGTCCAACGCGCAGTCCGGCACGATCCAGTTGAAGAAACCCATGCGATAGGCGTCGTCGGCACTGAACAATGTGTCGGTCATGATCATGGCCTTGATTTGGCCCGGCGAAAAGAAGCGCATCAGCCGTGCAGATTTTCGCGATCCGGGCAGTGCCCGAAACGGCCTACCGGCACGCCGATGCGGGCACTGGTCCCCGCAATCCTCAAATCGCACGCTGCTGCGAGCTCGCACCCGCCGCCGATCGCATAGCCGTGGATCATGGCAATGATCGGAAAGGGCGCGTGTTCGATTTTTCTGAGGCAGCCGTTAAGCTCATCGAAATGCCGCTGGGCGCTCGCCGGATCGAACGTGCGCAGCACATTCAAGTCCATGCCGGATGCGAAGGCCTTCTGGCCCGCACCGCGCAGAATCGCAACCCTGACGTCGTCGCTCAGGCGGTCGATTGCATCCTCGAGCGCCGCCAATACTCCTCCGTCAGCGCATTCATCGCTGTCCGATGGTCGATGGTGATGGTCGCGATCGGCGGCATCGATCCTGACTGTTACCGTTGCACCCCGCTTGCGGTGGCGGGGCCTTCCATTGCGGCGTCACTAGAAGTGTCGGCCATTGCGAACTTCGTTCGTATGTTGGCCGACCTCGGGCGGTGGCAATCGTATTTCGCATGGCGTTCGGTCAAAACTGGCCGGATAACCCAGTACGGAAATGATTCCCAACTTCGGATGATTCATGTTGACAACCATGTCGTTCGCCCTGACCTGCGGGTCGTCCAGCGCTTCGCCCACGCTGTTGACGGCGCCCGCCGGGACCTGGGCTGCGTGAAAAATCGTAATCCATTCTGCACGCGTGCGCTGCGAAAGCTTGGAATTCAACATGTCATCCATCAACGCTCGATTTGCCACCCTGGCGTCATTGGTGCTGAACTTGCTCTCATCCGCAAGCTCCGGCAGGTCGATCGCGCGGCACAGACGCTTCCATCCTTGTTCATTCGACACCTGGATAACGATGTATCCGTCACTGACGCGATACAGACCGGTGGGCGCCATGATCGGATGATGGTTGCCTGTCAGGCCAGGCGTCTTGCCAGTAAGCAAATAGGTCAGGCCGTGGAAACTCATCAGATTGATGAGACTCTGCAACAATGAAACTTGCACATGCTGACCGAGGCCGGACCGGCTGCGCTCGAACAACGCTGCGAGGATGCCGAACGCGGCAAAGACGCCGGTCAGAAGATCGGCCAGCGGCAAGCCTGAACGAACAGGTCCATCGGTACCGGTGATGCTCATCAGGCCGGAATAGGCTTGAATAACGTTGTCGTAGGATGGGTCCATCGCCAATGGCCCGGCCGGGCCGAAACCATTGATCGAGCAATAGATCAATGAGGGATGCCGGGTGCGCAGGGTTTCGGCATCTAGGCCGAATGACGACATCACGCCCGGCCGGAGATTTTGGACCAATACGTCGGCATCGGCGATGAGCGTCTGGGCAAGCGCCAAATCATCCGGTGACGCCAAGTCCAGGACCACGCCGCGTTTGTTGCGGTTCACCGACATGAAATCAATGCGCTCTCCTTCGAAGACTGGTCCCCACGCGCGACCAATCTCGCCGCCCGGACGTTCGATCTTGATGACGTCGGCACCCAAATCGCCCAGCATCATCGTGCATTGCGGACCGGCGCGGGCATGAGTGAAATCCATGACCTTTATGCCTTTGAGGGGGCCAGACATTGCGATGCTCCTTAGGTAGATATTTCGGCAGTCATCTGCCAGTCCGCGTCCGCTGCGGAAGCTGCGCGGCGACGTCAGCGATACCTAGCCCCGTCTACATCGGAGGACGCAGATGAAGTACGCAAGGTAAGCAGACAGTATCTGGCAACTGGAAGCACGAAAACGCGGGTCGACGACTGGGGTGCATCCGAGGAGATTTGGCAGTTCGCCAATGCCTGCAATCCCTACAGATTGACCGGCTGATTTCGCGTGGCCGACTCCAGGGCCGCGGCTAGGACCTCGACGACAGCGCGCACCTCCTGTCCGGACGCAAGAGGCACGCGGCCCTCATGGATCGCGGAAGCAAACTCGCGAAACTGATTGTCGAAGCCCTCGTCGCCCTCGATGTACGGGGTCATTTGTCCTTCGACGATTTTTTGGTCGCCCAGCCAGAGGGTGCGATCGTGAACGAGCCGCATCGTGCCCTTCGGGCCTACGATCCATCGTTCATTCGTGTCCGGCCGCATGTTGAAAGACAGGTGGCCGGTCGCCATGCTCCCGTCAGCAAAACTGAGAACGACGGTCGCCTCGTCCTCTCCTTCCCATTGATCGCCCTTGAATCGTGATGTTTGGGCATAGACGCGAACCGGCCTCTGGCCGGTAAACCACAGGATGGTGTCGATTACGTGTGGCCCGTTGAGTCCGAGAACGAGGCCGCCCGTCTTGGCTGCGGATTGCCACCAGCCGGTCTTGGCAGCGTCCACGTTGACTCCTAGGATATGCACGATGTCAATCGGTCGGCCAAGGTCGCCGACTCTTTTCTTAGCTTCGCGCGCTCCGGGAAAGAAGCGCCGGCATTGTCCGACCATCAGCACGCGTTTCGAGCGCGCGGCCTCACTGATCATCGCATCGGCTTCCTCCACCGTATTCGAGAGAGGTTTTTCGACCAGTACATGCTTCCCTCCCTGGAGTGCTTTGCGTGCGACAGGTTCGTGGAGGTGGTTGGGTAATGTCAACACGACTGCGTCAATATCCGGGTCGGCCAACACCTGGTCGAGATCGTTCGATGCGCGCCCGGCACCGAATTCAGCAGCAAGCTCCCGCGTGCGGTCGGCTTCCTCGGGCAAGCCGACAACCACCGCCACTTCGGCCAGGTCCTTGTTGTTTCGAATCGCGACAAGATGTGCGCGGGCGATACGCCCGGGCCCGACAACTGCAGTACGAAGCCGTTTCATATGGAATTAGTCCTGTTTCCTTGTCGAGACTACGCGGTTACCATGGCGCCATTGACGTCGAGCGTGACGCCGGAAATAAAGCGCGCTTCATCCGAGGCCAGGAACACGATGGCGGGGGCGATGTCGCCGGCTTCGGGGATTCGACGCAACGGCACCATCTGGATAAAAGCCTTCTCCTGCTCCGCCGTCATGATCTCGCTGAGACGCTCGCCTCGAAATGCGATAGGAGTGATTGCGTTGGCGCAAATTCCCTTCGGTCCAAACTCATAGGCAATGTGCCTCGTCAGACCAAGCACACCGGCCTTCGCCGCCGTGTAGTGCGAGCCGAGAAAGTGACTGAACGTTCTCGCGGCAAGCGAGGAGATATTGACGATTCGCCCGTACTTCTGTTGCACCATGATGGGCAGCACCGCCTGACAGGCGAGAAAAACGCTTTTCAGGTTGGAATCGATGATGCTCTGCCATTCCTCCTCCGACGTTTCGACGAAGCCCTTGTAGTGGAGGTACCCGCCGGCGGCGTTGACGATGGCGTCGACGCGCCCATGCTGCTTTACCGCGACGTCGACCATATTGTGAATCATCTTCTTGCTGGTGACGTCCACTTCGACCGCCGTTGCGCGACCGCCGCCTGAATTGATCGAATCGGCCACCCCTTGCAGGCGCTTGATGTTCAGATCCCCGAGGACCAGCGAGCCTCCTTCAGCGGCGATCAGGCGCGTCGCTTTCTCCGCGAGACCTCGCGCAGCTCCGGTCACAATAACAGTCTTGTCCTTGAAACGCATGGCACCCTCTCCGTGTAATTAGGCTACGTTTTCTGCTGTCACTTCGTCGATGCTTTCAGTTTCTTGAAGCGTCGCACCTGCTCGGTGATCGCGACCTCCGTTGGCAGGCGCTCCATGCTGGACGCGCCGAAAAATCCGGCGACACCGCGCGTGTTGTTGAGAACGTATTCTGCGTCCTCGGGCTCGGCGATCGGCCCGCCGTGACACAGCACGATGACGTCGGACCGAACGCTTTTCGCCGCGTCGTGCATCGCCTGCACGCGGCGCACGGCTTCGTCCAGGTCCATCGCCGTTTTGGCTCCGATCGCACCTTTCGTTGTCAGACCCATGTGAGGAACCAGGACATCGGCGCCGGCTTTGGTCATGGCCACCGCGTCGTCTTCGTTGAAAACGTACGGACAGGTCAGCAGGTCGAGCTGACGCGCGTGACGGATCATGTCCACCTCGAGGCTGTAACTCATGCCCGTTTCCTCGAGGTTGACTCGCGCGTTACCGTCGAAGAGGCCGACGCTCGGGAAGTTCTGTACGCCGCTGAAGCCGATCTCCTTCAGTTGCTTGAGGAAGACCGGCATGATCCGGAATGGATCGGTGCCGCATACGCCTGCGAGCACCGGCGTGTGCTTGACGACCGGCAGGACTTCACCCGCCATTTCCACCACGATCGCGTTGGCGTCGCCGTACGGCATGAGCCCTGCCATCGATCCGCGGCCGGCCATCCGGTAGCGGCCGGAGTTGTAGATTATGATGAGGTCGACGCCACCCGCCTCCGCGCATTTCGCGGAAAGACCGACGCCCGCACCGGCGCCGATAATCGCGCGGCCGCTCGCCAGCGTTTGCTGAAGTTTCTTCAAAGCTTCCTGCCTGGTCATCATGTCCTCGCTGCACGTTGCTTGTTCGGGATCGCCGTCCGGCGCGATTGCGCCGCCCTCTGGATCGATCGACGGGCGAATAGATCGTCAGGACGCCACCATTGATATCGATGGTTGCTCCGGTGATATAGCGCGCCTCGTCGGACAGAAGGAAAAGCACCACCGGTGACAGATCTTCGGCGGTCGCAAAACGGCCAAGCGGAATCCCGCCTAGCTGCCGTGCGCGGTCGGCTTCCGTCAGCAGGCCGGCGACCCGCTCGCCTTCCGTCGTTCCAGGCGCGACCGCATTGACACGAATGCCCTGTGGCCCGAATTCCTTGGCCAGATGGCGTGTCAAGCCCAACACGCCCGCCTTGGCGGCGGTGTAATGCACGCCGAGCGCGGGGCTGGTCTGCCGTCCGGCCAGCGAGCTGAAATTGACAATCGCGCCACGCTTCTTTTGAACCATCTGCGCGATCGCGGCCTGGCAGCACATGAATGTGCCCTTGAGATTGGAATCCATCACTAGATCGTATTCGTCCTCGGTGACGGCAAGGCTCGGGATCAGCGGCACGTATCCGCCGGCGCAATTGACGAGATAGTCCGCGCCTCCCGACTCATTCGCGACCCGCGCAAAAAACGCGGTCACCTCGGAGTGCCTGGTGACGTCGAGCTTCGCCGGGATCGCCGCGGAGCCGAGGCTCGATGTCATTTTCTCGGCGCGTTTGCCGTCGAGGTCCGGCACATACACCGTCGCACCTTCCTCGATCAGGTTCTTCGCGATCAACGCACCGATGCCGCGGCCGGCGCCGGTGACCACCGCGGTCATGCCCGCAAATCGTTTCATCGGGCCATTTCGATTTGTCGCTTCCGCCATCATGATAGGTGCACGTCCTCTCGTGTTTTTTGCAGCAAAGCCATCGCGGTGCGAAATGCCTTGTCGGCGACTTCCTGCGCCGGCAATGTCCGGTACGCGGGGTTGAACAACTCCACCGTCCACCAGCCGGCATAGCCACGCTGGTAAAGGAGGGAAACCACGTCCTGCACGTGAGCGGCCCCTTCCCCTGGGAAAAGGCGATCCTCGAGCATGTTGAGTTTTTCCAGCGGACCCGGTTTGGCATCGGCCAGTTGAACGTTCAGGATGCGGTCGATCGGAACAGCTGCCAGGTCAGCGAGCCGGGTGCCGCCTTGATGGACGAAAAACGTATCGACCACGAGGCCTCCGTTGGGGCGATTCGCGGCCTCGACCAGCTGGTTTGCCGTTTTCGCGTCCCTGACTTGCGGCGCGCTGCCGATGAATTCCAGGCAGATGCGAAGCCCGTAGGGGTGCGCAAGGTCGCAGAGCGCAGCGAAATCAGCCGCCGCCTTGGCCAGGTCCCCGGTCTCGTGCAAGGCGACCGCCGCGGTGATGTTGATGCATTCGAGCTCGGCACAGCGCTCCAGAAAGATCCGCAGGCGTTTCATCAGAACTTCGCTCGTTTCTTCCGGGCCGCCTTCCCTCTTGCGACCGCAGACGAGCGGCACGCCGCCATGGAATTGCCATTCGGCCAGAAAGCCGCCTTCGGTGAAGGTCAGGTCGAACCGGCGCAAAAGGTTTTTTACTTCGACCAGGCTGTGGCCGCGGTCGAGATAGTCTTCGAGGAGGTTGTAACGAAGCCCGATGCCGCGGAAGCCCGCCTTGGCGACGATGCCGAATGCGTCTTCGAAAGCGCATTGCGGAATTGCCACCGGACTGAAGGCGAGCCGCTCGGCCGAAGACCCATTCATTCGGCCCTCGCGATCGCGTCGACATCGCGGCACTGCCTGGAAAGCATCGCGCTCCACGGTCCCGGCAGACGATCTTTTCATCGTTCCGGCCGGCGCGCCGCGGGCACCAAAATAAAGGCGGCACAGGATGTTCCAGTGCCAATCCGCTCTGACCGTGAACGTTCACGGCG
The DNA here is from genome assembly GCA_963713125.1 of uncultured beta proteobacterium. Lineage (GTDB taxonomy): Bacteria > Pseudomonadota > Gammaproteobacteria > Burkholderiales > Casimicrobiaceae > PALSA-1003. Next base: position 242,291 of record CAVQKL010000009.1, read on the forward strand.
TCGAGCGTAATTCAGGCAGCGGCGTTGTGTCAAGCCGATATCTGTCGCCATTATCGCCGCGTCATGCCGCAGGCGATGGAATGCTAGTTGCTATCTCAAAGGCCCAAGACATGGACCAACCAGAGTGAAATATCAGGTACGTAAGTGATCAGCAGTAGGTTGAGGATCAACACAGCCAGGAACGGCAGGCACGCGAGAGCAATGTCCCAGAGTGGAATTTTGGTGACGCTCGAGACGACATAGAGGACCACTCCGATCGGCGGATGGATGAATGCCACAGGCCAGGTTGGCGACCATGATCACGCCGAAATCAACCGGATCCACCCCGACCGCCTTGATCGCAGGCGGCGAGGATGGGAGTGAGATATCAGGACAGCAGCTAGCCCCTCCATGAACATGCCGACCAGCAGCAGCAGAATGTTTACGTAGAGAAGCATCAGATATTTGTTGCCTGCCGACGCCTCCAGGAGGAAATGCGCGACTGTGAGCGGGATCTGCTCCACGGTGAGGATGTACGGAAACTCACCGATGCGCACGCGATCAGAAACAGCACCGACGCGGAGACTCGCGCAGCCTTGAGCATCAAGCCGGGAATAATAGCGAGGCTCGTATCCTTATAGAGAATGATACTGACGATCGCCGAGTAGATCACTGCTACAACCGAGAGCTTCAGTGGGAGTGAAATAGCCCACCACGAAGCCGCCAATGATGATGATCGGGGCGAAGACAGCGAAGAAACCTCGCAAGCCCTGCCGGATCAATTCCCGAAGATCGAAGCGCTGCGCAGCCTGCCAGTTACGACGGCGAGCGAAGGTGTAGTTTATCGCCATCAGCAACAACCCACCGAGGATGCCGGGAATCATACCGGCGACGAGTGCTGCGGAGACCGATACACTTGCGGTCACCGCATATACAACCATGATGATGCTCGGTGGTATCAGCACGTCAAGCGTCGCCGCCGCGGCGATCAGGGCGGCGGCATAGGCCCGCGGATATCCGACCCTTCCGAGCGAATTGACGGAGATTGGGGCCATCGCGGCAGCGTCTGCGACCGCGGACCCCGGAGATTCCGCCGAAGATCATCGCCGAGAGGATAACGACGTTGCCAAGGCCACCCTTGACGCTACCGACGAGCGCGTTGGCGAAGTCGAAGATCCGCTTGGCGATGCCACCGGTGTCCATCAAGAAGCCGGTCAGCGCAAAAAATGGAACCGCGAGGAGCAGAAACGAATCCATCGAGTTATACATCATCATAGGGACGATGCTGAGAGGGACGTCTCCGGCGAGCAGGATCGCAAGGACCGCGGCCGCTCCATGCTCATCGCTATCGGAACGCCGAGGCAGGCCAGCAGGACGAACGTGATGATCCAGGTCAGGGCCATGCTAATGGGGTGCTCCCGTCATCCCGCACGCGATCGTGAAGGAATACTCACTCGACTTCTTGGATTCTTCTTGCTGCTGATGCCCTTGATCAAAAGCCGCAACGCATGCGCGGAATCCGAGCAGCCCGGCGACCGGAATGGCAATAGCGATCCAGAACACAGGGAACTGGAACGTAATGGTCGATTGCCGGAATGGAAGACGCTCGTAACCCAGAAAACGCCTTCCAACAACATCACACTCATCAATGCGAGAGTCACAAGGCGCGCGACAAAGCGAAGCGCACGCTCCGAAAAACCGCTCAGGCTATCCGGCAGCAGCGTGAAACCAACATGTTCATCATGAACGAAGGCAGACAGCGGCGCCGAAAAACGCCAGCCAGACCATCAGATACCGACTGACTTCTTCCGTCCAGGTCGGCGACTGCGCGACCGCGCGCGCCAAGATCTGCAGCACGACAAGCAAGAACATGGCTGCAATAAGGCAAATGAGGATGATGCTCTCCACGCGCTCCTCTGCAGCATCGAAGCGCTCCCAGAAGCCCTGTCGCATCGCGTTTCAGCTCAAGATCTTGCGGGCGCGCTCGATCCAGTTTGGCGGAATCTTCGCTTCCATTCCTTCCAGACCGGCGCAACCTGGCTTCGAAACTCCTCGCGTTGGGCCGTGGTCAGAATGTTGACGGTCATGCCGGCCTTTCGCATGTCAGCGATGACGGTGCCCTTCATCGCTTTCTCGCAGTCGGGATTCCTGAGGCCGGCGGCCTGGAACTCCTCGACCAGAATGGTCTGCACATCCTTGGGCAGGGTTTCCCATTTCGCCTTGTTGAAGGTCGGCATCAGGGTGTCGCCGGTGTAGTCCGATATGGTCAGGAACTTGGCGATCGAAGCCCATTTCTCACCGGTGATGAATTCGGTCGGCCGCTCAGCCCCATCCAGTGTGCCGAGCTGCACGGCGGTGAAGGCCTCGCCGAACGGCATCGGTGTGGGAATCGCCCCGAGTGCCTTGAAGGTCGCCACCCAGAGCGCTGTTTCCGGAACACGGAACTTCATGCCGCGAATGTCGGCAGGCTTCTCGATCGTCCGCTTGGCATTGACCCACTGGCGGAGGTCGCGAGCCCAGAGTCCGACGGCGTGCAGGCCGAACGGCTCTACCGCGCCCATCACCTCCTTGCCGAGATCGCTCCGAGCGAGCTTGTCCATATCATCGATGCTCGAACACATAAAAGGCAGCGAAAACCCGTCGGCCTTCGTGGTCCAGTTATTCAGGATACTGGTCGCGGTGATTGCGACGTCGATGGCACCTGCCTGGTTCTGCTGGAACTGCGTTCTGAGATTGCCGCCCGCCAATTGAGCGCTGGGAAAGAGCGCGATCTTCACCGCGCCGTTCGTGCGCTTCGCGACCGTTTCGGCCATTTCGGTGAGGGCGCCATGCGTGAGCATCGTCGCCGGTTCATCGTGCGAGACGCGGAGCGTGATCGGGGTCTGAGCGAATACGCCGCGCGAAGACGTCAGAACGCTCGCTGCGGAAACCGCCAAACCAACGCGAGCCATGAAAGTGCGGCGACCGGGTCTATGTTCCTTTCGATGTCCCACTGCTTCCTCCTGCTTGTAGTGTTGGTTAATCCGAACGTGCCGCATCCCGGAGGCTTGCCCTTGAACGTTCATGGCAACACCCGCCATCTGGGCGCGAGGCGGTCAAGGCGCGAAGCCTCTGTTCACTGCTGCTTGAATGCGCGAGGTTCGGCTAGGCCGAAATTCGCAGTTCCGTTTGCACGTGCGTAATCAAGCGCGTCGGCAAACGGACGATCGACGGACCGCCGGCGCCGGTGATCATGTCGATAAGCATCCTTGCGGCGCGCCGACCTATATCGCGCGTGGGCTGCTCGACGACCGGCATCGGCGGGTCGACCAGCGCAGCCCAACAAACATTGTCAAAACCAACGATCTCCACGTCGTGGCCATGTCGCAGGCCACGGTCCTTGAGTGCGAGAAACAGCCCCTCCGAAATTCGATGGCTGGAGGTTAGAAACGCGGTCGGGCGATCACGCATGCCGAGGATCTTGACGGCGGCCGCGCGTGCGCCTTCCGGACGAACACTTCCCGTTGCCAGCCACTCGCGCCGCACCGGCAATCCCGCCGCGGTCATCGCCGCCTGAAAGCCGCGCAGTCTCTCCCGCGACGTCATCAGTCCGGCGCTGGCGACGATCGCGCCGAATTTCTTGTGGCCTCGGCTGATCAGGTATTCGACTGCGCCGCGTGCACCCTTCTCGTTTTCGGTCAGCACGGCCCCGCATCGCGCCAATTCGATCTTGCGATTTATGGCAACGATCGGGAATTCACTCGGCAACGCGGATCTCAGATAGCCGTGCTCACCCTCGGCTGGTGCGAGGATCAGGCCGTCGACGCGCCGCTCGAACAGGCTCGTCACCGCCTGTCGTTCGCGCGCGATGTCCTCCCCGCTGTTGGCAAGGAGGATCGAATACCCCTTGCTTGTCGCTTCCGCCTCGACGCCGCTCGCGACTTCGGCGAAAAAGACGTTCTCCACGTCGGAGACGATCAGCCCGATCACGTTGGATTGACTCGTGCGCAGGCTTCCCGCCAGCCGGTTGGGGCGGTAGCCGATTCGCTGGGTTATGTGCAGGACCTTCTTGCGTGTCTCGGGGCTGATCTCGGGATAGCCGTTTATCGCCCGCGAGACAGTCTGGTAGGAAACGCCAGCCTCCCGAGCGACGTCCTTCATGGTGACAGCAGCCGGCTTGCGCGGGCGCGCCATCGGTTTTCCGTGAACGTTCACGGCGCAAAGGATAAATCAGACCGGGACAAGCTGTCAAGCAATCGAGCGCGGGGGTCGTGCGACGCACTACCGACGGAGACTTCCCGACCGACGCGCGCCGCCAACGTGAAATTGCCGGTGCACGCGGGCGCCGTCGCGGCGCCGTGTTCGGCGCCGCCGCACGCTCCGCGTTATCCGCTCACCGCGCGTGGATGGGGACGACGCGGTGCATGGCGTTCCGACCGAACGGAACCATGTGCCGATCCATTTGCAGCGATTCTGGCGACAGTCCGAGCGCCAAGCCCACCAGCTGAGGAAGGTGAATGATCGGTACTTGAAGCCGGGTTTGCAGCGCCCTCTCCATGTCTCCCTGGAACGCGTCGAGCACCGTGTGGCAGAGCGGACAAGGCGTGACGATGGCACCGACTCCGTTGTCCTTGGCGTTCTTCAGGTGTTTGCCGACCAGGCTGATGGCGACGATCTCCTCGGTCGCTGCCGTGTGGAACCCGCAGCACTCGGTGCGCCCGGAATAATCGATCGATCGGCAGCCGAGAATCTCGTTCAGCTTCTCTATCGCCCGGTTGTTCCGGGAATCGAAAAAACCGTAGTGCGCCGGTGGCCGTGTGATATGGCATCCGTAGAAGGCACCGATATCCAGCCCAGTCAGCGGATTCGTCACCATCCGGCGGAGCTGATCCTCCCCGATGTCCTCGAGGAGCACCCACAGGAAATGCTTGACGGTCGTGGTGCCGCGATAGACCAGCCCCTCTTCCGCGAGAGCCCTGTTGACGTCCTCGCGGGCGTCGGAGTCCTCATCAAGGGTCTTGATGACGTCCAGGAAATTCAGCGTACACGTGTTGCAGATCGTCATCAAAGGGAGTTCGTCTCGTTCGGCCATGGCGAGCATCCGTGCGTTGAGGACGAGGAAAAGACCTGGATTGACGGCGCGTATCTCGCGGCTGCCCGTACAGGTTGCCGAGCGATATTCAGCCAGCTCGAGGCCGAGCTTCTCCGCGACCTTGCGCGTGCTGGCGTTCAGCTCCTTGCAGGTGCTTTGAGCCGAGCATCCGGGGAAATAGGCGTATTTCATGCTCCCTTACCTGAAAAGCTCGAAGATCCGTCTGATGCGGCCGATGCCTTCGATCGGACGTCCGAACAAAGTTCTGACAGGGTCGATCTTACCTCGGAGAAAGAGCCGGATCGCCCGGCCCAGGCCGCGCAACAGGAGCAGTCCCTGAGCTCGAATGACCAGCTCGGAAGGATCGATACGGCCGCGCCGGCGGATGATCCGCAGAAACGCGTGCTGGTGTGGAAGCTTCGTGGGCCGCTGCTTGAACGCGAGCGCTTTCAGCGGCTCGATCACCGACGAGACAATCGGAATGCTGGCAGGACAGACCTCCTCGCATCGATAGCACGAGACACAGCTGAATATCGACGCCCGCTCGATCAGGTCGGTCGAGCGATCCATCGCGTCCCGCGGGTCCAGTGCAACCTGTCCAATCTGCACCAGTGGCGCCGGCCCCGCGAAATTTGTCACGTTGCCCAACCCGACCACGGGGCAGGCCGAATAGCACGCCATGCAGCCGATGCAATCGAGAGCCTTGGACGCGAATTTCATCTCCTTGTGCGTCAGCGGCTCGGGAAAGCCCGGATAGGGCGAGCGTCGCTCGATCCAGGGCCTGAGACTCTGGACCAGTCGTTCGTACGGCCGTCTGTCAACGGTGAGATCGCGCAACACCGGCGCATTGCGCAGCGGCTCGATCGTCATCTCCGGTTCGGCGGCGGCCCAGCAAGCGAGGATCTCGCGGCCGTTGACGCGCATCGCACAGGTGCCACACATCTTGGAACCGCAGTACCAACGATAGCTCAAATCGGATTCGAGCTCGTCGGAAATGTAGATGAGGACATCCAGAACCCGCATCCATTTCGAATACGGCACGCTGAACGATTCGAAGCGCGCCTCGGTATCGCGGGAAGGATCGAACCGCTTGATACGAACGGAGATGTTGTCTCCGTCTTCCAGGCTGTTCAGCTTCGCTTCGAGGGTATCGCGGTTTTCAACCTGCCCGATGCGGCGCGCGTCGGGCCTCCCCGGCAAAAGGGCGGCGCGGCCCGCTCCTGATGCAACACCTGTCGACGACATTGGCTACCACTCCACCGAGAGATTGTCCCTGCGCCCGAACCCCGGCTTCAGGTAGGGCAAGTCATAGCCTTGAGTGGTGAATGCGAAGTCACCGCCTGGTTTGGGTACGAGAATGTTCTGCACGAGCCAGTTTTCATTGTCCATGTCAGGGTAGTCGGTCCTGATGAAGGGCCCCCGGCTTTCCCTTCTGTTGAGCGCAGAGTGAATCGTCAGCGTACACGCATCGAGCATATTTTGGACATCGATCGCGTCCGCCCAAGGGTGGTTGAAACGTCTTGTCAGATTGGCAAGCCCTACCGCGGGCAGCACCTCTGAGCGAATACGGTCAAGCGCCTCCAGCGCGCGCGCCATTCCGGCCGCATTTTTCTCGACACCGACATCCTGCCACATAATCTCGCGGATCATCTTCTTCACGCGCATCGGCGACAGCCCATCTTTTCTCGGCGGGCGCAGCAACGCTTCCAGGCGCTCTTGTTCGGCAGCCAGGAAATCATCGGGGGCCGACGAGTGGCTTTTGGATTCCACGTGGCGGGCGACCGATTCCGCCGCAAGCTTGCCGTCGTACGTCACGAGGCCGATCAGGCCATTGCTGTGCCCGGCCACGCCGCCGGCCACAAACAGCCCGGCGACGGTCGATGCCATGGTCGCCGTGTCGACGCGAATGCCGCCTTGTCGATAGTGCGCGGAAACGGCGGTTTCCACGAGCTGAGTGCCGACGTCAAGGCCCAGCTGCTTGAAAACCTTCGCGTAAGACGTGTAGGCATCCACTTCCGCAGGCTCTATGTGGTCGAATCCCGCATAGTAGCTTCCGTCGTAGCGGGCTCGGCCTTCGCGCACCTCCTTGACGAGTCGCTTCAGCTGGACCGTATAGGGGCCGTATGCCAGCGGATCGTCTTGCTGCTGATTGAAGAAGACTTCGCCGTCAGAATTGACCATTCGCGCAGACTTCCACGAGCCCAGCATCGGGTTGGGATAGACCTGCATGCGTTGCCAATTGGCGGGAAAACGCACGTCGTTCGTATGCCACCACTGCATTTCGAGGTTGACGAGCTCGGCGCCGACGCGATAAGCCATCGCAATTCCGTCGGCCGACATTTCCCGCGTTCCGGTGGATCGCCGGTGCAATCGATCGGAGTAGCCCGTCGCAAGAACGACTGCCTTGGCGACAACGCAGAAAATCTCGCCTGTCGAGAGATCCAGCGCAACGACGCCGCACACCTCCCCTTGCTCGTTCTGCATCAGTGCAGTGACCGTCACTTCCTCCATGACGGACACGCGGGCTTTCAGCACCTGCCTGCGCCGCAAGCTCATGAACGGGACGCCCGAGTTCCCCTGGACATTGGCGGCCACGCTGCGGATGCGGCCGTGGCTCGTGACGACGTTGCCCTGATCGTCCCTGCGAAAATAAAGACCGGCTTCCTCGAGCTCAGGGTAGTACACCTCGGCAATCCACTGCCCGCAACGCTTCGCGTACTCTTGGTCGATCAGGAATTGATTGTGATATTTAATGAGGAACTCGGCCGTATCGGACGCATTCTGCTCCGTGTTACCGACGAGACGACCGGCGAGCACCAGATTCCCCGCGAATATCGAGGCGCCGCTTTTACCGACGAATCCCTTCGATATCAGGAGTGGGGCAACCCCAAGACGCGATAGAGAGATTGCCGCGTAAGTCCCCGCCGCTCCACCTCCTATGACTATGACTTCCGCCTTAAGCTGTTTCATCAAGCGCACCGAGAAATGTGACAAGGAACCGGGGCATCGAGCCGGCATTCACGGCACGAGCACCGCAGGTTGCCATTGCCAAGCCCCGCTTCCGTCAACGAAGTTCGTCCATCCGCAGTCGGCAGTTTATACGGTGCGCGCCTGGCGCGAACCCAGGATGATCGCACTCTGTCGCGTTGCTCAAGGTTGCAACCGCGCGCTTTTTCGATGCCTGCTTGCACGCTTCAAGCAATTTGCCACCGTACTTGATAGCTGCTAGTCTAAAAAATAGCATGTTACTGCGTGTGCCTTTTTGCAGCCGGGAAAAATCGAGCCGATCGTACGCTGATTTAGGCCATGTGCAGATCGCGCTCCGGTTGCCGAATCGATTTCGCAGGACTTGAAACCCTCTTTCCGGTTACACCATTGCTTAAGCGGCCGACCCGCTGAGGCACAACCCTCGACATATCAACTGCAGAGCGATCTACCGTGAAAAAAGTCTACGTCATCGGCACCTGCGACACCAAGCAGCGGGAACTCGACTATGTGAAGTCGTTGATCGCGGCAGCCGGCGTTCCAGTGGTCTTGGTAGACGTCGGCACGAGGGGAAGCGGTACCGCGGACGTGTCGGCCTCGGAGGTTGCCAGCCATCACAAGCGGGGGCGTGCCGCGGTCCTCGGACTCGACGATCGCGGCGCGGCGGTCGGTGCGATGGGCGAAGCGCTCGTCGCCTATCTTGCGACGCGCGATGATGTCGGCGGCGTCATCGGTCTTGGTGGTTCGGGAAACACCGCCATCGTGACCCAGGGGATGCGTTCCCTTCGCGTCGGCATTCCGAAGCTCATGGTGTCGACGATCGCTTCCGGCAATGTCGCCCCCTATGTCGGGCCCTGCGACATTTGCATGATGTATTCGATCACGGACGTCGCCGGAATCAACAGCATCAATCGCGTCGTGTTGGGGAATGCCGCGCATGCGATCGCGGGCATGGTGAAAAGTGAGGTGCCCAAGGTCGAAGGCGGAAAAAAACAGATCGGTCTTACCCAATTCGGTGTCACCACGGCCTGTGTCGATCAGGTCCGAACCGAGCTCGAACGTGACTACGAGTGCATGGTGTTTCACGCCACCGGTATCGGCGGCCAATCGATGGAAAAACTCGTTGACAGCGGATTTCTCGTCGGCGTGATCGACATCACCACGACGGAGGTGGCGGATTTCCTTGTCGGCGGCGTCTTGCCCTGCACGGAGGACAGGTTCGGCGCGATTGCGCGAACGAAAATTCCCTATGTGGCCTCGTGCGGGGCCCTTGACATGGTGAACTTCGGTGGCATCGACTCGGTTCCGGAAAAATTCCGGCAACGGCGACTGTACAAGCACAACCCGCAGGTGACTCTGATGCGCACGACGCCGGAGGAAAACAAGCTGTTCGGCGAGTGGATCGCGACGCGTCTCAACGATTGCAACGGCCCGGTCCGCCTGCTCATCCCGGAACACGGCGTCTCGGCGATCGATGCAACGGGAAAACCGTTCCATGACCCGGAGGCGGACCGAGCCCTATTCGCCGCACTCGAGGCGACTCTGAAACAGACGCCCAAGCGGCGCCTGGCTCGCCTGCCGCTGCACATCAACGACAAGGCGTTTGCTGAGGCACTGGCGAAAGCATTCCGGGATATTGCGGGGTAGATGGCATGGCCGAGTTCTCCGCCAATGGCGTGAAGATCCACTACGACGTATCCGGCACCGCCGCCAGACACCTGATCCTCGTCCACGCCTATCCCGTCCACAGCGCGGTCTGGTCGCCGCAGGTTGCGGCCCTGAGCAATGATCGGACCGTCGTTACCTACGACGTGCGCGGTTTCGGCCGTTCGGCGGCGCCGGACGACCCGGCGCTCTATTCGCAGGATCGCTCGGTCGCCGACCTTCTTGCCCTCCTCGACCACCTGGGCTTGCAGCAGGCGGATATTTGCGGACTCTCGATGGGCGGCAACATCGCCCTCAATTTCGCCCTCGGACATCCCGATCGGGTGTCATCGCTCGTCGTTTCCGGCACGGGCTCCGGATCCGATGATCCGAAGCCTTTCATCGAGCGCACGAATGGCTGGGCCGAGATGGCCGAACGCCGCGGCATCGGAGCGTTCGCCGATCTGGTCATGCTGAATGGCGTGTTTTCGGAATACGCAGATCGCGGCGCACGCGAGCGTGCGCACCTTCGCAGCCTCATACTGGGAAACACCGTGCCCGGCGTGGCCCATACCGCGAGACAGGTTATTGCCAAGCGCCCCACTATTCGGCAGCTCGAGCCCCGGTTGAAAGAGCTTCCGGTCCGTACGCTGATTATCGCGGGCGAACTCGACCCGGCAGTCGCGCTGCCGACCCAAATCATGGCGAAGGCGATCCCGTCAGCACGGCTCGAGATTATTCGGGGCACCGGGCACTTCAACAACGTGGAAGTGCCGGATGCGGTGAATCGGCTGCTGCGGGATTTTCTGCTCGGCTGACGAAGGGCGGTCGCGAGCCTCCGAAGTCGGCAACCGACGGCCGCCTTGCGGGGGCGGCATCGCAAGGGCTGGCGCCGCGAAGCTTCCTATTCCGGAACGGTCACGCCCGACCCGCCCATCTCCTTGGGCACGTCCTTCATCTTCGGCAGGCCGTCCTTGATGTGAAGCACGGTCTCTGCGTAGTGGACGTGCAGCTTCGGCTCGTGCCGGTAGGTCGGGATCGTGGCCGCGTACACGTCGACCAGGCCCCACGGCGGGTGATCGGTCAGCAGGTGTCCGCCGCAGACCTTGCAGAACTTGCGGTAGCTCTTCTCCGTCTTGTGGTAGACGCCGACGCTCCCCTCGCCTTTGGTGATCTTCACAGCGTCGGGTTTCCACAGGCTGAACGCGTTGACCGGCGCGGCCGCCCAGCTTCGGCACGACGAGCAATGACAGAAACCAGCCGCGACCGGTTCGCCGGTGACGGTGAGCTCGACGGCGCCGCAGAAACAGCCTCCCTTGTGAGTCTCACTCATGATCCCTCCCTTGCAAGGACAGGTATTTCAATCATGCGAACCTGCGTATTGAAGTTCGATCGTGTTCCGTCAAGCGGAACGGCGGCGACATGCGACAAGCGTTTGCAGTGTGCCATCGATGCACTCCCTTGCGCACAACGTGCCGCATTCATTTTGGCACGCTACCGGTGGCAGCACAACCCGAGCCTTGTTGCGGGTCAGGCGCGCGGCGCCGCACGCGTGTTCAGGAACACCGAATACAGCGACGTCGTGCCGCAGATGAACAGGCGATTGAGCTTTGGGCCGCCGAAGCACACATTGGCCACGGCTTCGGGAATCAGGATCTTGCCGAGCAGCGAACCGTCGCTCGCGATGCAGTGCACGCCGTCGCCGGCCGACAGCCAGAGGTTGCCGTGCACGTCGACGCGAAAGCCGTCGTAGAGCGCCCACCGGGCAGGTGGCGAACACCTCGCCGCCCGAGAGCGAGCCGCCGTCGGCCGACACCTTGAAGCGCCGCACATGGTGCGGCCCGTCCGCCTTGTGCGTGAGGCCGGTGTCGGCGATGTACAGCAGCGATTCGTCGGGCGAGAACGCGAGCCCGTTCGGCTGCACGAAGTCCGAGGCGACGAGCGCGACGCGGCCGCTCGCCGGGTCGATGCGGTAGACGTTGCAGGCGCCGATCTCGCTCGGCGCGGCGTCGCCTTCGTAGTCCGAGTCGATGCCGTAGCTCGGGTCGGTGAACCAGATGCTGCCGTCGCTCTTGACCACCACGTCGTTGGGCGAGTTGAAGCGCTTGCCGTCGTAGCGGTCGGCCAGCACGGTGCGCTTGCCGTCGAACTCGGTGCGCGACACGCAGCGGCTGCGGTGCTCGCACGAGACGAGACGACCCTGCAGGTCGACAGTGTGGCCGTTGCTGTTCATCGACGGTTGGCGGAACACCGAGACCGAGCCGTCGGTCTCGTCCCAGCGCAGCATGCGATCGTTCGGAATGTCGGACCAGACCAGGTAGCGCCCGGCCGCGAACCACGCCGGTCCCTCGGCCCAGCGGCAGCCGGTGTAGAGCTTCTCGACATGCACGTAGGGAAGCGCGAGCTTGCGAAAGCGCGGGTCGACGACTTCGAAGCTGGGCGTGAGTTCGAGAGCCATGCGTCGTGCTCCGATCGAATGGCAGTGCCGACGGCCTCTAATCCGAATGCCGCCGGCCGCGGCCGTAGATCAACAGCATCGCGATGATCACGACGCCGTAGGTGACGTGGCGGCCGAATTCCTCCATCTGCATCACCGACAGGATCGACTGCAGCAGCGTGATCAGGATGACGCCGGCCACCGTGCCGAGGTAGCTGCCGCGGCCGCCGAGGATCGACGTGCCGCCGAGCACCACCGCGGCGATCGCCGGCAGCAGGTAGGGATCGCCCATCGCCTGCGCCGCCTTGCTCGCATAGCCGGCGAGCAGCACGCCGCCGAACGCCGAGAGGCCGCCGGAGAGTCGCGAACGCCGCCATCACGACCGTGCGGGTGCGCGCGCCGGAGAGGTAAGCCGCGCGCTCGCGGTTGCCGATCGCGTAGACCGTGCGGCCGAAAGTCGTGCGCGTCAGCAGGAAGACGGCGGCGACGCCGACCGCCGCCCACACCAGCAGCGCATTCGGGATGCCGAGCACGCTGTGGCCGGTGGCGATGAAGCGCATCGCCGGCGACGACGAATCCTGCGGCGAGAAGCCCGCCGGTGTGCACGACCATCAGTCCTTGCGCGACCGCGTTCACCGCCAGCGTGACGACCATCGACGGGATGCGAAGGAACGCCACGCCGGCGCCGCTGACCAGCCCCAGCGCGATGCCGCAGCCGATGCCCACCGGAATCGCCAGCGCCTCGCCGAGCGGCCCCCAGCCGGTGGCCGCCGTCGCCATCATCCCGCCGACGGCAACGACCCACGGCACCGACAGGTCGATCTGGCCGAGCAGGATGACGATCATCATGCCGGTCGCGATGACGCCGAGGAACGATGCGACCTTAAGCTGCTGCAGCAGGTACTCCGGCGACAGGAAGCTGCTCGAATAGAGGCTGCCGACAAGCAGCACCAGCACGATGCAGCCGAACGCCCACGCGATGGCCGGGTCGATGCGCCGGCGGATGCCGCCGACCATGTTGCCGAACACGCTGCCGGAACCGTTCGCGGGAGCGCGCGACTCAGCCATACAGGTCGAGCCGGTTGCGGATGCGCAGCAGCCGGACCGAGCCGAGGCAAACGGCCGCGAGCAGCACGATGCCCTGGAACAGCGGCTGCCACAACGGCTCGACGTTGAACACGAAGAGCAGGTCGCCGATGGTGCGGAACATCAACGCGCCGAAGATCGCGCCGATCGCGCTGCCCGAACCGCCGAACAGCGACACGCCGCCCAGCACCACCGCGGCGATCGAATACAGCGTGTAGGTGCTGCCGTTGGCGGCCGACGCCTCGCCCGTGTAGGTGATGAAGGTGAGGAACAGTCCGGCCACCGACGCGAGCAGTCCCGACAGCGTGTAGGCGACGAACTTGGCGCGGCGGATCGGCACGCCCGACATGTAGGCCGCGACCTCGGACGATCCGAGCGCATAGGCGGCGCGGCCGATCGCCGAGCGCCGGAAGGGCAGCCATACGATCGCAACCAGCGCAAGCAGCAGCGCCAGGCTCGCCGGCACGCCGCCGGGCAGCTGGCCGGTCAGCGCATCGGCCAGCGAGGCGTTGACGTCGCCGCCGGGAACGGGTCGCAGCGCGAGCGCGGCGCCGTAGTACACCGCGCCGGTGGCGATGGTCGTGACGATCGGCTGCAGCCGCCCGTAGATCACGATGAGCCCGTTGATCGCGCCGCACAGGCAGCCGACGAGCAGCACGCCCAGCACGCCCAGCGCGGTCATCAGCGGCGAGCCGACGACGATGCCCGACGCCAGGCAATTGGCGAGCACCATCACCATGCCGACCGACAGGTCGATGCCCGACGTCAGCACGACCAGCGTCTGCGCCATGGCGACGATCGCGAGCAGCACGCCCTTGTTGGCCGCGGTCGTCGCGACGTTGGCGTTGAGGCCCGCGGGATGGTTGGCGGCGTAGATCGTGAACATCGCGACGAAGGCCGCGAAGGCGAGCAGCGTGCCCTTGTGCTCGCGCAGCCAGTAGGACCAGTCGCCGGTCACGTGCGAAGCCGCCTGCGGTGCGCGCGGCCTTCGGGTTTCGGCGCCGATGTTCAAGGCGCTGCTGACCAGCGCGTGCTCGGTGATCTCGGCGCCGATCGAGCTCGCGCTTGATCGCGCCGTCGTACATCACGAGCACGCGGTCGCAGCAGCCGACGAGCTCGTCGTAGTCGGTCGAGTAGAAGAGGATCGCCGCGCCGGCGTCGGCCAGCTCGCGCAGCAGCTGATACATCTCCTGCTTGGTGCCGACGTCGATGCCGCGCGTCGGATCGTTCAGCAAGAGGATGCGCGGCGCCATCATCAGCCACTTGCCGATGACGAGCTTCTGCTGGTTGCCGCCGGAAAGCGACCCGGCCGGCAGGTCGGTGCCGTCGGTGCGCACCGCGAGCAGCCGCACGATCCGCTCCACCGCGTCGCGTTCGGCCGCCGCGTCGACGACGCCCCAGCGCGACAAGGTACCGAGCGCGGCGAAGGAGAGATTGTCGCGCACCGACATCGGCAGCATCAGGCCCTCGGTCTTGCGGTCCTCCGGGATCAGCGCCATGCCGATCGCCTTGCGCTTCGCCGCGTTCGGGCCGTTGATGGCGACGGGTCGGCCATCGATCAGCACCTCGCCCGTCGTGCCGCGCAGCACGCCGAAAAGCGCGAGCAGCAGCTCGCGCTGGCCCTGGCCGTCGAGTCCGCCGAGGCCGATCACCTCGCCGGCGGAGCAGTTGAAGCGAGATGTCGTTCAGCCGGTCGGTCCAGCACAGGTGGCGCACCTCGAGCAGCGGCGCCGCATCGCTCGCCAAGCGCGCGGCCCGCGCCGGAAACGCGGCGTTGTATTCGCGGCCGATCATCAGCTCGACGATCTCGTTGTCGGTCCTGGTACCCGCGGCAAAGCTCGCGACGCTGCGGCCGTTGCAGAACACCGTGCACTCGTCGGCCAGCTCGGCGATCTCGTGCATCCGGTGCGAAATGTAGAGCAGCGCGAGTCCTTCCTCGCGCAGCCGCTTCAGGACGCCATAGATCCTGGTCACGTCGGCGGCGGTCAGCGCCGAGGTGGCTTCGTCGAGGATCAGGATGCGCGGCTTGCGGGCGAGCGCCTTGGCGATCTCGACCATTTGCCGCCGCGACAGCGACAAGTCCTTGACCAGCGCCGACGGATGGATGTTGTCGGCGCCGGCCCGCGCCAGCGCCTCCTCGGCCATGCGGCGCTGCGCCCGGCGGTCGATCAGTCCGAAGCGACGCGGCGGATTGCTGATCGCGATGTTGTCGGCCACCGAAAGATCGGGGATCAGCGACAGTTCCTGGAAGATGCAGGCGATGCCGGCCGCATTTGCCGCCGCCGGCGATGCAAACGACACCGGCTCTCCGTCGAGCAGCATGCGGCCCTCGTCGGGCGCGACGACACCCGCCATGATCTTGATCAAGGTCGACTTTCCGGCGCCGTTCTCGCCGAGCACCGCATGGATGCGGCCGGCCTCGATCACCAATTCGGCGTCCTGCAGCGCGTGCACGCCGCCATAGCGCTTGGAGACGCCCTGCATGACGAACAGGCTCATATGATTCCCCGGCGCTTGCGGCTTCATTGGCCAATTCGGCCGCTGCGCTGCCCCCAAGGGGGCGCAATTCCGTGCGGCCTCCTTGCGCTCGTTTGGCATTGCCTACATCCCCGCGTCGGCCGCCGTCCACGCTCGCGGTCGCGCCCTTCGGGCCTCGGCTTCGCCCCGCTCGCATGGACGTCCTTGTGACGGTCCTGCGGCGCTCATGGGTGAGTGCGGGGACCGCAATCCCCGCACCCGCGCTTACTTGTTCGCTTCGCTCTGCCCCATGATTTCCTGCGCGGTGAAGTTGATGCCGCAGGTAGGAAAGGAGTTGCCGACGAAGAAGTTGTCGGAGAGGGCGGCGTAGTAGTCGGTCCCGTCCTTCAGGTTCGGGTACTCGACCCGCGCCAGCGGCAGCTTCACCGACTGCGGCACGACCTTGCCCTCGAGAGCGGCGATCGCCGTCTTGATCGCAACCGCCACCTGCGCCGGGCCGGTGCCGCCCGACGCACACTTCAGGCCTTGGCTGCCGAACTTGCCGCAGAACTTCCGAAAGCCGTTCTCGGTCTCGCCGCCGAACGGCACGAACGGATGCTTGGCATCGATCATCGCCTGCACCACGCCGGTGTCGCCGCCTTGCGCGGTGATTGCGTCGAAATGCTTGTGCACGGCGATCGCGTCGGCCGTTACCTTCTGCGCCGTCGGGTCGTCCCACTTGCCGATCACTTCGACCGTGTCCCACTTCTTGCCCGAGGCCTTGAACACTTCCTGGATGCCCTCGTGGCGGTCGCGATCGACCAAGGTGCCGGAGACACCGCGCACCTCGAGCACCTTGCCGCCCTTCGGCACGTTCTTCACCAGCCATTCGGCCCAGTATTTGCCGAGCCCCTTCTGATCGACGTTGACGTTGATCGCCTCTTCGGTATCGAGGGTGTTGTCGAACGCCACCAGCACGACGCCGGCATCGTTGGCGCGCTTGATCACAGGCTTGAAGGCTGCGGGATTCTGGGCGTTCACCACGATCGCGTCGTAGCCCGAGTCGATGAAGTTGTTGATCGCCGCGATCTGCGCGGCGACGTCTTCGCCGGTGGAGACGACCTTGAACTCCTTCAGTTTTGCGGCCACGTCGGGCTGCGCCGCATAGGCCTTGGCGGTCTTGATCATCTGGATGCGCCAGGTGTTGGCGATATAGCCATTGGCCAGTGCGATCCGGTAGGGCCCCTTCTTCGCCGGATACTGGAACAGCTTGGTATTGCCGGCCCACGGCGCGAAGCACTGCGGATCGGAGTTGGGCAGCGACACCACCTTCGGCGGCGCGGCGGTCGCGAGTCCGGCGGCAAGGCCGGCAATCGCAGCGGCAACACGGGTACGGTAAAGCATCAGAGCCTCCTTTTTTCGATAAGGAATTGCGGCTACCGGTGCAACGGCAGCAAGCACGACTGGCGTCTTGTTCCCAACCGCAAGGCCGACGCCGGAGCGGACTCGCATGAGGATACATTTGGTCCCGCAATCATACAAATCATGGCCACCGGCTCCGGGATCGCTCCGATACGCGCGTCCCGTAACTCAAAATCGGGCAGCAGCTTGCGGATGCAGCGACAAGGCCAATCTCTTGTGCCAATGCGAAGCGAAATCGCGGACCCTGCGTTCTTCGTCGACCGGAGGCGGAGCGACAAGAATATCCAGCGACTCGAAGTAGCGCGGCTCAACGTCATGGCGGGGTGCGATGCGTTACGTCCTTCAGCGGTGGGCGGGCGCCCGCGAATCGTTCGATAGACGGTCCCGAAGCCTCGCCCGCTGCTACGCCTGCGCTAACCACGAGGTGAAAGCAGACGGGCCTACTGCTCTGCAAGCCATTGATTTATTTAACTTCGCCCCTCCCTAAGCTTGACATTGAACACTACATATCGTAGCGTTCATAGAGGCGGGGCATCGTGACGAGACGGGGCTCCGTTCTCGCCCGTCCCGGTCATGCGCTTTCGCCAGGCAATCCCTCTACCGATGGATCAGGAGATCGAGTCCGCGCAATAGTCGATGCTGATCCCTTGGTGGAGGCATTCGTGCACTGCTGGATGCATCCGGAAGGAGCAAACGCCATGAAGCGCAAACCGTATCTTTACGCCGCCGCGGCCGTGGGAATAGTTGGAATCGGCGCTGCGGTGGTCAGTTCGAGCCTCGAAGCATCTCCGCCATCGCATACCCCGAACACACCGGTGTTCCAGGTCGATGCGTCGTGGCCGCAACCGCTGCCGTTCAATTGGGTGACCGCCGACATTGGCGGAACGTGCGTCGACTCGCGGGATCACGTATTCGTCGTGACCCGCGCCTTCCAGAATGGCGGTCTGACCTCACCTGAAGGAATCGGCGGTGCCAACCCCGATACGGGCGTACTGGGGGGAGCCTATCGGTCGAAGGCCTCGCCCCCGGTCATCGAGTTCGATCAGAAAGGCAACGTCGCCAACAGCTGGGGCGATCCCACGCTAGAACCGGCGGGAGCGATGGGCCCGTTGGGCCAGAGCATCGCCGGCCAAAACGCTGTCCTGCCAAACGGCATCCACGGCTGCTTCGTCGATTACCAGGACAACGTCTGGATTGGCGGAAACGGAGACGGCATCGTCCAGAAGTATTCACACAACGGTACGCTGCTGATGACGATCGGCACGAAATTCACCTGCGATGACGGCCAGGGCGGCGCCATTTCCTGTACCGGAGCCGGCGGGGGCAACGTCATGATGACCGGCACGAGTCACACGTTGCTGAGCCTTCCCGCGGACATCGCCGTCGATCCTCACAATGGCGAGGTCTACATCGCCGACGGGTACGGCAACCATCGCGTGGTCGTGTTCGACAAGAGCGGCAATTACATGCGGCAGATGGGTGGCGTAGGCGCGGGTCCCGGCCTGTTCACCGCCGGCGACGGAGGCCATCCGCACTGCGTTGTTCTCGGCCGAGACGGGTATGTTTACGCGTGCGATCGCGGGCAGGATCGGATCAACGTCTACACTAAGGGGGCGGGTAACACACCGGGTACCTTCGTGAAGGCGATTCCCATCATTCCCGGCACGGCGGCGCTTGGAACGGCCGGCTCGGCATGGGACATCGATTTCTCGCCGGATGCGATCCAAACCTTCGCTTATGTTTCCGACGGTGGAAACGAAGTCATGTGGATCTTCAATCACGCGGACGCTCTCAACGGGACCAGCTACGTGCCGCCTCTCAGCGGCTTTGGGCAATTCGGCCATCAGGCCGGACAATTCACGTTTCTGCACATGATGGCCATCGACTCGAAGGGCAATCTGTACGCGGGAGAGACGATAGGCGGTCGGCGGATACAGAAGTTTACGAGGATGACGTGCCCTGGCAATTCGCAAGGCCATGGCAACGGCGATCACAATGGCTGCCCCGGCCACAGCGGCGATGACTAGGCTCACAGGGGCCGGCATCTAGATGCGGCTCACGCCAAGGCGACATTGATGGCGCGGCGGCCGGGAACACTGGCGTTCCCGGCCGCCGTTTTCTACCCGCATCCGGCACGATCTTCGCCGGTCGATCTCGTGAGCATCTGATGCCAAGACGTCCGCGCAAGCGCGCTTTCCAACTGTCCCTGTGGACCATCGTCTTGCTGGGAATCCTCGCGGTTCCTCGATGGGCCGTGGCCAACGGGAGCGATCTCCCGCGGGAGATCGTCGTGCAAGGGTTCGTCAAGCCTGACGGTGGCAGTCTCCGGTTACTCGCCCGATTCCCGCTGGTCCTGCTTTCCAGTTTTTCGCTGCCAAAGCGTGGCCCCGGTTACCTGGACCTCGCCCACATCGACGAAAGGCTAAAACAGGCCGCCGTTGCGACCGGTCAGCAGATCGAGTTATTCGAGGACGGCGTGCCGCTCGTGCCCACCGTGCGCGACGCCAGGCTATCGCTGCTTTCCGATCGCTCGTTCGCGGGCTATGGCGCCGCGCTCGCCCACCTCCAGGACCCGCCGCTACCGCTAGACACGGACCTCTTTTGGGACCAGGGCTTTTTCGATACTGAGCTCGAGTACCCGCTGCGATCGTCCCTCGGTCACCTTTCGATCCGGGTGAATGTGGCGCCCGAACTCGGGCAACGGATCAAGCTGGACATCGAGTACCTGCCCGCCGCCGAGCCTGCCCGAACTTACGAGATCCGGGGTGCCTCCGGTCGAATCCCGCTCGATCCGCGTTGGTACGAGACGGCATGGATTTTCCTGAAGGGAGGCTTTGTCGACGCGTTCGCGATCGATCGCTTTGTGTTCCTCGTCTGCCTGGTCGCCCCTTTCCGGCAGTCACGCGGCATCCCGGCGCTCATCGCGATACTCATCGGACTGCAGGCGTTGACACTGACGGCGGCTGCGCAGGGAGCCCTTGCCGGTGTCGACCTCCGCTGGCTTCCTGCATTCTCCGAGACCGTCCTCGCCGCTGCGATCGTCCTGATCGCCATCGGAAACATGGCTGCACCGAGCCTGCGCCGTCGCTGGTTCATCGCTGCCGTGGTCACGGCGCTCGGCGGCTTCGGCCTGGGCCATCTCCTGGCCGACATCGCGCAATTCGCGGGAACTCACAGGGTGGTGTCGGTGGCGTCGTTCAACGCCGGGGCCGCACTGGGAGAACTCGTCAGCCTGGCAATCGCAATCGTTTCGCTACGCTTGCTGTTTGCTCGTGTCCTCGGGCCGCCGCTCGGTGTGGTCGTGCTCTCCGCCGTCCTGGGCCACATGGCTTGGCATTGGATGCAGGACGGCGGCCATGAACTCGAGCACCAGCTCGGGCATACGGCTAGCGCCGGCCTCTCGTCGGGCTTGCTTGTCGTCGCGCTGTGGCTCGTCCCCGCGTTCCTGATCGGCGTAGCAAGTTACTTTGTGCCGAAGCGCTTCGATGGCGTTGCTGTTCCATCCCTGCGACAGGCACTGCTCGGCCGTGCCGAAGGGCTGACGCGAGCAAGTTGAACCAGCGTCATCAAGAAGGGCTAGTTGGACTGAACCGTGGTTACCCAGGCGTCACTCTCTCTCGCCTTCCAGGAGGGCGACGCTACCGTTTCCGCTTGACTGGCGTCTTCTTGTTTGGCGGCTGGATCGTCTTGCCGCCCGGCGGATCGCTTTTCTTGCCGATCGAATGGATATTCGCCGTCAGCGACGCATTGAGCGCGGTGGCAAGCGCGGCCTCCCCACTCACCAGGTCGGCCCACCGGATGTCCAATCCTTTTCGGCGGCCCTTGAGAGTCAGCGTGAGTCCTTCTTTTGAGAGCGTGAGCGTGTACGCGGTGCTTCCGATCAACAGCTCGCGTTTGAGCACACCGTCAAGTTTGGTCGTCACTGGAACGCCTGGTGATCATAGTCGCAAGGACCCTTCCGGTGGAGCGCGGGGCAAAACGGCGGCGCTTCCCGGACAAGCGGCGGCCGTGCTAGCCGAGAAAGGGATACGGTGACCAGCGACGACGCAGCTTCTTCCAGCGGGCGAACGCGATCCTCCGCGCCGCGTCACGAACGCGCATCGACCGATCGCCGGAGCGGCGGCGGAATCCGTCGATTTCCATCGACAGGTCGATCTTCGAAAGCTGCTGTGCAAACAACCCCTCGCCAAATCGGTAAAGTTCTCGATCCAATTCGTTGCGCTGCTCGAGCTCGGCGAGCGTGTCAGCGTGCAGTTGGTCGAATCGCGGCCGTTTCGCGTTGACCTTGGCCACGACATAGGTACGCATCGGCAGCCCCAATCCGTTGGCGAGCAGGGCATAGAATTCATCGAACCGATCGGTCAAGCCGACCAGGGCGAACTGTGTCAAATTGGCCTTGGCTCGTTCCAGCATCTGACGAGTACAAGCTCCGATACCGGCCTGATGAAGAGCCCCGGAGAATCGTCGCACCATTCCGTTGTCCGTTTCAGGAAGGCGCAGCGTATCTATCCATTGCGTGATCGAGGTTCGTCGCGCAAGCTCGCTGTGCAGCCCGGAATTCATGTGCTTCGCAAACGCATAGTAGGAAACGATCCGATCCACCGGATCGCGCAGTAACGTAACACATTGCCCCAGCGGGACGATTTGCTTCGCAAGCTGCACGTCAACATGACCGTACAGGACCTTCAGTTGCTTCAGGTGTCGCTTCGGAAGCGCGTCGATTCGAACAAGAGTCTCGCCATTCGGGTGAAGCTTCAGTAGCTCCGGCGGTTTCAGAATGGTGCGAAATATCGAATACAGCGACGAGCCGGCGGTCTTCGGCACATGCACGAAAAGGAAGGCGCCAGTCCCGTCGTTGAGCGGTCGATCGACCGATTGGCTTGCGGCCGGCTCCCCGATTCGCTGGCGTTCGCCTTCGCGCAGCGAGCGACGGTCGTCGAAATGCAGCGCGATCTGACCTCTTCGGGACTGGCTATCGTTGGTCAGCAAAGATCAATCAACTTCTAGTTGGTCCCAGTGAACGGGACCTCAATTGCACCGTCCGATGATTTTTGTAACAATTCATGTGGGGGGCCGTTTTGGTTTCTCACACCCATGAGCGTGCGGCCTCTAGCATAAATGAAAAACGGTGCCGACGGACGTTGTATCAAGATGGACGATTCCGGCACGATTTTAACTGGGGACGCCTGTGTCGTGAAGAGGCGCAGGTCACAGGAGAGCCGATTGCCTTCGCGCTGCGGCAGGTCGAGGTGGAAACCTTCCGTCGTCTGTCTCGGAAAGGAAGTTCGGGCACGACCGGCCAGGTAGCCCACTCATCGTGAAAGGCGGTCGACCTGCGCAGCGAAGCGGACGCAACCCATTCATGGCATCGAAGGCCACGCGACGCTCGGTGGTCTCAAACGCGGTGCAAATGCAATCCGCCCCCGACATTCAGTACTTCGCCCGTTGCGAATGGCAGTAGCCCGAGGGCGATCGTTGCAACGGTTCTAGCAACATCATCGGGCGTTCCCCACCGGCGCAGGGGTACACCGTCGTTTTCGATGAAGCGGTCGTAGGTCGCACTCGCGGGCGCCGTCATGTCGGTTCGAATGATGCCGGGGCGCAGTTCGAAGACATGAATGTCGTTCTGCGCCAGCCGCGCTGCAAAAAGTTTGGACGCCATGGAGAGCGCCGCCTTGGTCATGCAATAGTCGGCCCTATTGAGCCCAACAATCTCCGCATTGGCAGAGGTTATTGTCAAAATCGACCGATACCCCGATCCAATGCCCGACGGATCAGCGCCGATCATCGCGCGTGCAACAGCCTGTGTCAGAAAGAACGTTCCGCGTAAGTTGACGTTGACGCACCGGTCAAAGCTTTCGGCAGTAAGCTCCAGCATGTCGCCGCGTCGCAAGGATGTAACGCCTGCGTTGTTGACCAGACAATCTATCGGCCCGAGGCGATTGCAGAGTCCTTCGACCAATGTCGCGTGCACCCCGATGTCGGCGATGTTCTGCTGAATGTAGATGGCGTTGCGGCCGAGCGAACGTATATCGGCCAACGATTCCGCGGCTTCCTCGGGTTTCTCCATGCTGACGACGGCGATGTCGAATCCGGCTGCTGCCAGCGCCTTGCCGATGGCCCGGCCAATGCCACGCGCCCCGCCGGTAATCAGCGCCGTGCCCATTGCATCGTTACCGGACGCCGGGCCGAGCGCCGGCCCTTCTTGGACAGATGTCCGGCGTCCCGCTCACGCTGCCTCGGCTACGTCTTTCACTGGAATGTGCGGGCCGGAACGAGGTCGCAGAGGCCACAGGCTGGATAATTCAGACGCGGTTTGAAGGACCAGGGGTGCCAGTTCGTGAATACGGCCTTCAGTCATGCGCAGGCTGGGGCCGGCGATACTTACGGTGCCCACCGCTGCGCCACCGCCCTTCTCCGATCGAATGGTCGTCGCCAAGGCGGTAACACCCGGCTCGGCCTCGTTCAAGGCCAACCCAAATCCGCGCCGCATCGTAGCCTCGAGCTCGCGCAGCAGCGCGTCGATCGACCGAATCGCATTCGGCCCATACCTGTCGGCGGCATCGAAACCGCCGTTCCTGAGCACATTCTGAATGGCCTGTTCGGTCTTCAGCGTGGCGAGCCAGGCCTTGCCGCTGGCGGTCGCATACAGCGGCACCGTGTTTGTCGCGAGCGAAGGCTGATACAGCAAGCCGCTCGTGGCGCCCTGGGCGTGCGCCACCCATACCAGCGAGTCGCCATCGACGACCGCCAGCCGCGCAAACTCGCGGCATTGACCTGCCAGCCGATCCAGCAGCGGCTGGCAGATGTCGGGAATCCCGGTAGCGACGTAGAACCGTTGGCCAAGGACCGCGAGGCGCATCGTCAACCGGTAAAAGCTGGTCTCGGGATCCTGTTCCACCCAACCCAAGTCCACCAAGGTCGCCAGCAACCGATGCGCCCCGCTCTTCGGAAGGTCAAGCCGTTCCGCGATGTCGCCCAACGGCATCGTGTCGGCACTATCAGCGAGCAGCTCAATGATAGCCAGGCATCGTTCAGCGGGTACGTGAGCCATTTGAATGAATCTCTTGTTTAAGTACTACCTGTTGGCCTTGCCAATCAGGAGCCAACGAGGAACCACTGCGGCGAGAAGTGGACGGTTCATGGACTTGCGACATGTCCGATCGAGTGGTTTTGGGCGCGGCATCGACAGGGTCGGCATAGACGTCTCGCCGTAATCGTCGAAGCGTTCGTCATTTTCCGGCCCTGTTGCGGGTCTCGTGCCATTGCGCAACGCGTCTCGACCGATAGCCACGCGCTTTGCCATGCACATGTGCGCCGAGACCCATCAGGCGGGGGTCGAAGATGCGCGCATCCATGCGTCTGAGGTCGCGCGCAACGTGGGGCCGAAAACCCATGTTCGAAATGACGTCGCGCTCGGGGTCGATCCCAGGCGCAATCTCGATCAGCTCCAACCCTTCCGCACCGATCCGGAAAACCGCGCGCTCGGTCACGAAAAGCGCCACCTGCCCGCGCTCGCGTCCGATGCTGGCGTTGTAGCAGATCTGCTCCAGCTTCGGCACGAACTTTTGATGGCGGCCTTCCTTGCGGACGACGGTCTTGCCCTGCTCCCAGCCAACGTCGAGGTCGCCGGCCGTGAGCGTGCCGCTGAAGACGACGCACTTTGCATTCTGACTGATGTTGATGAACCCGCCGACGCCAATGATCCGGTCGCCGAAGCGGCTGACGTTGACGTTGCCTTGTGCGTCGACCTCGGCAAACGAAAGGAAGGCCAGATCCAGTCCTCCGCCATCGTAGAAGTCGAATTGTGCCGGCTGATCGATCATCGCCGAAAAATTCTGCGCTCCGCCGGAATCGCGGCCGGTGATCGGCGCGCCACCGATCAGGCCTTGCTCGTTGGTCAGATGCACCGCATCGAGCAAACCTTCTTCCGCGGCGATCGTCGACAGCCCTGTCGACACGCCGGCTCCGAGGTTGCAGACGGCTCCGGGAAACAGCTCCATCGCGGCTCGCCGAGCGATCACCTTGCGCGGGCCAAACGGCAGCGGCTTGATATCGTCAACCGGAATGCGCAACTCTCCGGAATAACTGGGGTCGTAGTCGGTGGCGTAGGTCTGGCGCTGCTCGGCATCGACGACCACAAAGTCCACCAGAATACCTGGGATCTTCACCTGCTGAGCTGGCAACGTGCCCCGACTGGCGATCCGCTTGACTTGCACGATCACGACGCCCCCCACACGCCGCGTCGCCTGCGCCATCGCAAGCATCTCGCCAAACACCGCCTCCTGCTCCATCGTCACGTTGCCGTCCTCGTCGGCGGTGGTGCCGCGCAGGAATGCCACGTTGACGGGCACCGGCTTGAAGAGCAGCCATTCTTCCTCGGCGAGGGTCACCACCTCGACGAAATCCAGCGGCGTACACGGGCTTTGCCGGGCGCCCTGCTGCCGCGGATCGACGAAGCTGTGAAGTCCCGTCTTGGTCAAGAGCCCCGGTCTGCCGGCCGCCATGTCGCGCATGAGCTGCGACAGCACGCCTTGCGGCAAAGTGTAGGCTTCGATCTTGTTCTCGGCTGCCAGGCGAACCAGGCCGGGTGAATCGACGAGCGCGCTGGTGATCGCCCGCTTCAGCAGCCCCTCGTGCGCGAGGTGACTCGCGCCCAGCGCCGCCCGATCGCCCACGCCTACCACGCTCACCGATGTAAGTCCCTGTGGCGTTCCTTCTGCCAGGAACCGGCGCTCGACCGCAGCGAGCAAGGCTTCGGGCACAGCGTGACCACCACCCGAACCGCTGATCAGGATCGCGTCGCCGTCCTCAACCAGTCGGGCCGCTTCGTCTGCGGTGATTTTTTCCATGGCCTTTTCGTCAACTCATTTGCCTTGCGCTACAAGCTCCATGCATTGGTTGAATGTCCGAGCTCATCGGCCCTTGAACTCCGGCTGACGTTTGGCAAGGAACGCCGCCACACCTTCGTGGAGATCGCTGCTATCGAATATTTCCTGCTGCGCCCTGGTCGACATCGACAACCCGGCGTCAAGGGGAAGATCCTGGGCGGCATCGACGAGCTCTTTGGCGAGCCTGTTGGAGACGGGGCCGCGAGAGACAATGATGGCAGCGAGTTCCCGGGCTCCATCCAGCGCCGACCCATCGGTGACGACGCGGTTCACCAGTCCCCAGGCCAATGCTTGATCGTCGGAGACTGTTTCTCCCGTGAACAGCATCTGCTTGGCTCGCGCAGGGCCTACAAGGCGTGTCAACCGTAAGGACCCATTCCCGGCAAGCCCGCCGAGACGCGACTCCGTCAGGCCCAGGACAACGCCGCGCCGGGATACGCGAAGATCGCACGCGAGCGCGAGTTCGAGTCCGCCGCCCAGCGCCGGGGCGTCGATGGCAGCGATCGTTGGCATGGGCATGCGAGCCAAATGCCTGAGCACCATATCCTCAAAAAGGATCTTGTGTTCGCTGGCATCCTGCCGGAGATGCGCAAACTCCTTGATGTCACTCCCGGCACAGAAGGCGCGAGCATCGCCGCCGTGCAGAATCAGACATCGAACCTCTGCGCGGAGGGCAACCTCTGCCAGCGCGCCGTTGAGCGCGCGCAGCATTTCCTTGTTCACGAGGTTGAGCGGACCGTTGCTGATCGCGACTTCCGCCACCATCCCTTGGAAGGCTACCGTAACGAGCCGCCTCGTATCTCCGCTGCCCACGATCAGTCGGCCCTGGACTCCGGAACGTCAATACCGTGGAGCACGCCCATCCTTTCGAAGTGCCGGTGGATCCTGTCGACGTAGCCAGCAAGTGCCGGGGCATCGCCAAGAACGATCGGGCGGGGACGGGGCAGATTCACTGTTATCTCCTCCACGACCTCGCCGGGGCTGGGACTCATCACCAGGATGCGGTCGGACAGTCCCACTGCCTCTTCCACGCTATGGGTGATGAAAAGCACGGTGGGCCTGCGGCGGAGCCATAGCGCTTCCAGATCCACACGGACCTGCAGGCGCGTCAAGGCGTCCAGGGCTCCGAACGGCTCGTCCATCAGAAGCAGCGAGGGGTCGTGCACGAGTGTGCGAACGAGCGAGACGCGCTGACGCATGCCACCCGAGAGCTGGCGGGGGTACTTGTTCATGGCGTGCGTCAGCCGGAGTTGCTGGAAAAGCTCCCTGGCTCTCGCCTCAATCTCCTTTTTGGGCAGGCCACGAATGTCGGCTTGCAACATGACGTTCTCCATGGCACTGCGAAACTCGAGGAGCAAATGATCCTGGAAGGCAATCCCGACCTCGGTGATGGGTTTGGTTACGGACTTGCCCGCCACCACGATATCGCCGTGGCTGCGCTTCAGAAGCCCCGCCACCATGAGCATCAAGGTGCTCTTCCCGCACCCCGACGGCCCGACCACGGAAATGAATTCCCCCGCTGCAATGTCCACGCTGACTTCCTTGAGTGCGAGAAACGGTTGGTCTTCGTCTTCGCCGAAGCTCTTCGACACGTTGCTGATGCTGATCGGGACGCCAGACTTTGCTTTTCCTCCTTGTCCGCCGGTCATTCGGGAGTCGCCTCTATGCCTGCGTTGCCGAGCCCGGCGCGTTCGACGCGGACACGGCCGGCAGCGGGGCTTTGGAAAGCAGCAGCGCCTTGCGGCCCCGCTGCACGGTGACGTCGTCCTGGTTCACGATCGATACGTCGAACACTGCGATCGCTTGCGTCGGCCTGGACTTGCTATCCCGGAGTTCGCTGATCTGGTAGTTCACGAAGATCGTGTCGCCAATGAATATCGGCGCAATGAACTTCCAATCGCTTATTCCCAGGAAGGCAATTGCTGTTTCGCGCAGCTCGCCAGTCCTGGGCCACATAAGGCCGTGAGCGTACGCAAGGCCCAGCAACCCGTGCGCGACCCTGCGCCCGAACTGGCTGTTCCTGGCATAGACCTCGCTGGTGTGCAGCTCCGAGAAGTCCCCCGTAAGACCGGAAAAGCCCACGAGGTCGGCATCGGTGATGGTTCGTCCGGGACTGCGGAACGCCATTCCCACATGGAGGTCGGCATATCGGTAGCCCGTTCGTCGTTCGTTGGCCATGACCGGATCCATCTATTCTCGGCGCCGCACGTCAGACGACGTCGCTACTTCAGGGCTTGCAGGCACGCATCTCCGATGCAGGCGGCAGATAGGCGTTCGTGTAGTAGGTCTTGGGGTCCTGGCCTGCAGGCAGCAGCTTCACTTCCGACAGGAGATCCTGGGTCTTTACCCACAAGGCATCTTCCGCCTTCCCGATGTATTTCGCCCCGCCGCTGCACAACAGGGGCTTGATGGATGCCAGCTCCGCGGTAGCGAGCTTTTCGTTCATTTCGGGAAAGACGATTTTGAGATCCTTCACGGCCTTGGCGGGATTGTCGAGAGCGAAGTACCAGCCTTTGAGGCTTGCCGCAATGAACTTCCTGACAACTTCCGGGTTGTCCTTGATGTAACTGTCGCTGGCGAAGATCGAGGTGCTCACGGTCGGCACGCCGTGGTCGGCGAACATGAAGTTGTCTGTTTCCGCTCCCTGTGCCTCCAACTGGATTTGATACGAATCGATCGATCCAAGGATCGCGTCAACCTGGCCCTGGAGCAGGGAAGGCACCATCGCCGTGGCGGGCATGTTGATGAGATTGACGTCCGTTTCTTTCAGGTTGTTGGCTTTTAGAAAGAGCGGAAGCATCGTGGTCTGCGATGAACCGGACGGAACCCCCACCTTCTTCCCGACCAGATCCCTGATCGACTTGATGCCGGTCTTCTTGAGCGCCGAAACTTCGTTCGGATTCGATTGGTAGACGGTCGACAGCACCTTCATCGGGGCGCCCTTGGCGATCAACTGGCACACCGCGACCGCATCCGCGTACGCAATCTCGGAGCGGCCGTTTGCGACCAGCTGCGCGGTGTTGCCGGAACCGTTGCCCTGGACGAGCGTTACGTCGAGGCCTGCGTCCTTGTAGAAGCCCTCCGCAACGGCAGCGGCGAAGCCCGCGTTCGCTCCGCCGGCCACCCAGTTGAGCTGGAAGGTGATCGGCGTCGCAGCCTCTGCCGGGGCACCGGCTGCGAGGGCAAGACCCGAGGCAACAGCGCCGGCCACAAGCAGTCTTCTGATCGATTTGCGCATTTCGTCTCCTCTCGATATGGGCGGGCCGGATGGCCGCCTAAGCCACAGGGTTCTTGTGTACTCGCGACCAAGGGCCCTGACCCCAGGCCCTAGTTATTCTTCGCACGCTGCCACGGGGTCATGGCCCACTCGCTGAATTCAACCAGATAGTTGATGGCGATTCCGATGATCGTGAGGACGACCAGCACTGCGAAAACGATCTCGAGGTCCATGGTGCCGGTGCCGCGGAGCAACACGAAGCCCAACCCTCGGTTGGCGCCGACGAACTCGGCGACGATGGCTGCCGTGGCGGCGATCGTCGCCGACGTCTTGATGCCGGAGAAAATGACGGGGAGCGCGGCCGGGAATCGAAGATAGCGGAAGGTCTGCCAGCTCGTTGCGCCCATCGACCGCGTCAGGTACAGAAACC
This sequence comes from uncultured beta proteobacterium, assembly GCA_963713125.1. Taxonomy (GTDB): domain Bacteria; phylum Pseudomonadota; class Gammaproteobacteria; order Burkholderiales; family Casimicrobiaceae; genus PALSA-1003. Next base: position 271,910 of record CAVQKL010000009.1, read on the forward strand.
GGGGGTCGAGAATCTGGAATCCACTGATGCTGGCCAGCAACAGCGGGAAGAACGTCATCAACACGGTCAGCAGGACTTTGGATTCGATCCCGAAGCCAAGCCACACGAGAAAGAGCGGAGCGACCGCTATTTTCGGCACCAGCTGCATGAGCATCAGCGGCGGGTAGCCGATCTGCTTTGCCACCGGCGAAAGGGCAATGACCAGGCCGAGCGGTATTGCCGTCACCACGGTCAAGCCGAAGCCCAGCAGGATCTCCGTCAGCGTTACCACCGAGTGATTCCAGAGCATCGGGAAATCCGATATGACCCGCGAGAAGACGCTCCCCGGGCCCGGCAGCAAATAGGCCGGTATCTTGAAAATCGGTATGGCGACCGCCCACAATGCGACGATGACAACAAACGTCAGGGGCGGTAGCAGATTCCACCCGACGCGCTTGATCTTGCGCACGCGCCTCGATCGTTTCTTCCCGGATCCTATCGAGGACGAAACGGCAGGCAGCGGGGACTGCCTGTCGTTACGACGTTGGGGTGCACTTGATTGCGCTGGCGTTGTCTTCGATGGCACTTGAATCCGCCTCCTTCCTTGGCTTTGGTTGGCTGCGCGTCACCAATCCTCGCGCACTGCGCAATCGAGGGTGCCAGCCGAAGGCCTGCAGCAGCTTACGAATGCGACACCCGTCGTTCGGTTGGTGACAGGTCACAGACCTCTGGCTCGCCCAAATAGCGTTCCGTCGCGAGACTTGACCCCGCTTTTACCTTTTGAGGTGCGACTTGGTACATCGGTCAATGATTGAATGGTATTCCAGCCTGAGTACGTCCGCAAGGCAGTGCCGGCTTTACGCCCCATTGAGTCTATCGCCGCTGCCGGCAGAGGTTGTCCGTCGTGCCAGGTGTGCAACCCTCGGCAAGTGTCGAGGCGCTATATCAGCCGCTCAAAGGTCGTTGAGCAGGCGACTGCGGTACAACATGGTCGATTCGTGGCTCCGCCAAGGTCCAATCGTCATGGGTCGAGGAGGCGGAAATCCGATGCTTACAATATCAAATGGCGAATTCGACGGGACGCAATCTTGCATGACCTGCTTTTCCGCAATGCGCTGACATTCGACGGCACGGGCGATCCACCGTCGATCAACGACGTTGCAATCACGAACGGCCATGTCGCGGCGGTCGGCCACGGCCTCGGCGCGTCCGCGCGCCGGGTGATCGCGGCCGACGGTCTCGCTCTGATGCCGGGCATCATCGACAGCCACACCCACTTCGACGCTCAGATTACCTGGGACCCTTACGTCAGGCCATCGCCTGCGCTGGGTGTCACCACGGCCGTGATCGGCAATTGCGGCTTCGCCATCGCACCGTGCCGGCCACAGGACCGCGACATCACGATGCGCAATCTGACGCAGGTCGAAGGCATGTCGCTGGACGTTTTGCGGCAAGGCATCGCCTGGGAGTTCGAGACGTTTCCCGAGTACATGGCGCAGCTTCACCGCCATGGCAGTGCCGTCAACGTCGCCGCCTACATCGGGCACAGCAGCGTCCGCACCTATGTCATGGGGGCTGACGCAGCGAGGCGTACGGCCACGGACTCGGAGATCGGGCAGATGCAGACCATCGTGCGCGGGGCGATGCAGGCGGGAGCCGTTGGCTTTGCCAGCAGCACCTCGCCCGCGCACAACGGCGAGGGCGGACTGCCGATGCCCTCCCGCCTGGCCGATGATCGCGAAATGCATGCGCTCGTCACGGCAATGGGCGAATGCGGTCACGGCGTCTACATGCTGACCAAAGGCGGGCACACGCCCGTGTCGTTTCTCGAGTCGCTGGCCGCCGACAGCGGTCGCCCGGTGATGATCGCCGCACTGTTGCATAACAGTACCAATCCGCAAGCCGTGTTCGACGACCTCGATGCGATCGCCGCCGCCAATACGCGTGGCCATCCGCTCATCGGCCAGGTGTCGTGCTGCCCGCTGACCATGGACTTTACGATGCAGGCGCCGTATCCGGTCGAAGGGCTCCAGAGCTGGAAGCCCGCACTCGGCCTGCGTGGCGCTGCGCTGATGGCCATATTGGCCAGTCCGGACTTTCGCGACGGCGTGCGCGCCGAAATGGCAACAATGACCACCTTTCGCCTTTTCAACGGCGAGTGGGACAAGGTGCAAGTGGTGGAAACTGTGACCGCAGGCCACGCACACTACGAACAGCAAACCATCGCCGAAATCGCACGCTTCGAAGGCCGTGACCCGCTCGACGCGATGCTGGAACTGGCGATCAAAGAGAACTTGCAGACTGTCTTCACCGCGCAGCTGCTGAATTCCGACGAAGAAGCCGTTGGCCGCATGCTCAATCATCCGCACAGCATCGTCAGCCTGAGCGACGCCGGTGCACACCTGACCTTTTTTAACGATGCCGGCTTCGGTCTGCACCTGTTGGGTCACTGGGCGCGCGACCTTGGGCTGATGCCGATGAGCGAGGCCGTGCGCCGACTGACCAGCCAGCCGGCGCAAGTGTTTGGCATGCGCCGGCGCGGCTTGATTCGCGAAGGATACGCGGCGGACCTTTTACTTTTTGATCCGGAGACCGTGGCTCGCGGACCCAGGCACCGTGTGTTCGACCTGCCCGGTGGCGCCCCACGACTGACGACTGATGCCGTCGGAGTGCATGGCGTCTGGGTCAATGGACAACGGGTTGTGGACGCGCGAGGGTTGATCGAAACGGCGCCGCTTGCAGGGGAATTGTTGACGCATTTTTCCGCAGGCGAGCGCAGGGACTAGCCGCTTCCCCGCCGCTAAGGAAATTCCAGGCGCACTTGCCCGACGGTGTGTCGCCGTTTCGACGCCGACCTTTCGATCGTCACTTGCCGCAGCTCATTCCCGCGGCCGCGTCCTTCGCAGGGAGCGTGACGTCGAAAACAAGGTTCCACGTCGTCTTGCCGCGCGCGCGCCGACGATTCTGCCCGACAGCATCGCCCCGGCTTGAGCTCTCCGGTCATCTTTTCCACCTTGAAGTCCTTCGGCGACTCGACGACCCACTGAATACCGGCGAGCACCGATGTCGCGCTGTTGGTACTCAGGTCGATCGATTTAACGGCCTGCGGAGATGCCGTGGCCGAACCCGCGCCCGGACAGAACATGATCCTGACCAGCGTTCGCTGCTGGCCGGCCTTTGCCCCATCGACGTAGGAGGATAGCTGGAAACTCTCCGCTTCCGGCGGGGAAATCGGGTCTTCGAAGGAGTTCATTCATGCCGATGTTCCCCGATGGTGGTGCGCCGCGTTTTCCAAATCTTCTCTAGTTGCCCACGAGGTGCAGGGCGACCTCGCGCCGATGCGCACGGAGCCGATGCTCCCACAGGTAGATGCCCTGCCATGTGCCGAGCGCAAGGCGCCCGTCCGACAGCGAAATCGAAAGTTGTACCGCGGTCAACGCCGCGCGAACGTGGGCCGGCATGTCATCCGTTCGCTCGTCGCGATGGCGGAAGAGCGCGTCGCCATCGGGCACCAGGCGGGCGAAGAAACGTTCGAGATCTCCGCGCACGTCCGGATCGGCGTTCTCCTGCACGACGAGGCTCGCGGACGTGTGGCGCACAAACAGCGTAAGCAATCCGTTTCCCATGCCGCTCGCCGCCGCCCAGTCGGCAACGGGATCCGTGATCTCGACAAGGCCGCGGCCGCGGGTGTCGAAGACGAGCGTCGTGCTGACTTGGCGATCGCCGAAGGATAGATCAGGCAGCCGGCGCGGCAAATCGGGAATAAACCCCAGCCACTGTCGGTATGACGGGTACGGGCATTTCCGCCCTCGCCATCAGGAACCTCAAAATGAGCCTATTCGACGACGCCCATCTCGCCCCAAATCCCGCACGTCGCCAGGCGCTTGAGCTGCCTTGCGGCCTGGACCGGCGCCGCGGTCGTCTGGACAATCTCCGGCGGCGTGCCGCGCGCGCTCGGTGCGACGGCGCGATGGCGCCTCCAAGCCGACCGCGACGAATGCGCTCACTTTCGTTCAGATCAGCGACACGCACATCGGCTTTCGCAAGGAAGCCAATCCCGACATCGTGGGCAGCCTGCGTCGGGCGATCGCGGACATCAACGCGCTGCCGCAGGCGCCCGCCTTCATCGTGCACACCGGCGACGTGAGTCACCTGTCGAACCGGAGGAATTCGGCCAGGCGCGTGAGTTGCTTCAGGAATTTCATGTCGATCGCGTCCATACGATACCGGGCGAGCACGACACGATCGACGAGGGTGTGACCGGCTACCTCAAATATTTCGATCACGACGGGAATGGCAAAGCCTGGTACAGCTTCGATCAAGGTGGCGTGCATTTCATCGCCCTCAACAACGTGCTCAACTTCAGCACGAGCACGATGGCGGCGCTCGGCGACGAGCAGATCGCCTGGGTGAAGAGCAGATCTCGCGAACGTTTCGCATTCGACACCGATCGTGATGCTTGCCCATATTCCGCTGTGGACGATCTGGGAGCCATGGGGATGGGGCACTGCGGATTCCGCGCAGGCAATGGCGTTGTTGCGCCCATTCGGATCGGTCACGGTGCTGAATGGACATATCCATCAAGTGCTGCAGAAAGTCGAAGGCAATATCGCGTTCCACACCGCGATGTCGCTCGCCTACCCACTGCCCACGCCTGGCCAAGCCGGGATCGGTGAGCCTGGCCCGGTTACGGTGCCGGCGGGCGAACTCGGCAAGCTGCTCGGCACGCGTGAGATCAGCGTTTTACGCGGACGCCGCGAGCTTGCGCTGATCGACACGCCGCTCGATCATGCCTGACGTCCTAGACGTCGAGCGCCGACCTCCGGGCCGGCACGAGGTCGTGAAACCCGTGAACCACGCAAGGAGAATCGAATGAGCCATGCGCTCACTCACTTCGGTTGCCTGCGTCTTGCCCGCGCTGTGTCGTCCTGCGCATATTTCATTGCGCCCTGCGATTTTGGCGACCGCGGCTGCCCGCCGCCGACCGTCGAAATCGAGTATCGCAAAGTTCGCGTACGGGCCGAAGGAAATCACCATCGCGCCCGGCACCAAGGTCGTCTGGACCAATCACGACGAAACACCCCATACCGTGACCAGCAACGACAAGAGCTTTGCCTCGAAAGGTCTGGATACCGACGACAAATTCGAGCATACGTTTTCCAGCGAAGGTGACTTTAGTTACATCTGTACCGTGCATCCGTTCATGACCGGCGTCGTACGTGTACACAAGCAATAGCCCGGACTCGAGCGCGCTCGGGGCGAGGGTTGAGATGAGCGGTCAAACTGGCATACCGGCGGCCACCTGCCGGTAAAACCTCACCCTGCGGGGTATAGACCGCTTTGGAGTATCGCTGGAAGAAATCAACCGGCATCGCGGTATAGTCAGCAAGGCGCTGGAGGGTTTGCTTGTCAGAGCACGTTCGTTTTGAAGAGTTGGTCTTGCCGCATCTCGACGCCGGCTACAACCTGGCGCGTTGGCTGACGCGCGACGTCAACGACGCTGAGGACGTGGCCCAGGACGCCTGCGCGCGTGCGCTCAAGTACGTCGGAACGCTGCGCGACGGCGATGCTCGGGCGTGGTTCCTGACAATCGTGCGCCACGCTTTCTACGACTGGTGCAAGCGCAACCGTCCGGCGGAGATCGTCAGGGATGATGGCACGGCGATCGATAGGGCCGCCGACGATTCCGCCGTGAACCCCGAACGGGCGGCGCTGCGCAGCGCCGAGTCGCGTTTGCTGGCCGATGCGGTGGCCGAGCTGCCGCTGGTTTTTCGTGAGGTATTGATTTTGCGCGAGCTCGAGGATCTCTCGTACAAGGCAATCGCGCGTATCGCCGGCATCCCCGTTGGCACGGTGATGTCCCGGCTGGCGCGCGCCCGCGCCCTATTGCGACGCTCGCCGCTGTTGCACGCAATCAGCGGGCGGGCGTCCGGAGGTGAACAGTGAATTGCAATGAAGCTGGAACGCTGGTGGAGAGATACGCCGACGGCGAAATCGATAGCCTTCAAGGGCATTCGATTGAACAGCATTTGCGCGGCTGCGCGGACTGTGCGGCGAAACACCAGGACGTGCTCGCGCTACGGGCGCAGATTGGCGCGGAGGTACCCTACTTCCCGGCGCCGCCGGCGCTTCGCGAACGGGTGCGTGCGCTGCTCGCCAATGCGCATGACGCGACGGCGGCTCGTCCGCGCGCAGAGCGTGATCGCTGGCGCTGGCTCACCGGGGGCGCCCTTGGCGGCTGCGCCGCAACCTTGCTCGCCTGGGTCGTCGGCACCGCGGTTATCGATTGGCGCGCGAACGAGGACGTCGCCATCGAGGCCGTGGCGACCCACGTTCGGGCAACGCTCAACAACCATCTGATCGAGGTCGCATCCTCGGACCAGCACACGGTCAAGCCATGGCTCTCCGCGCGGCTCGATTATTCGCCGCCGGTCCAGGACTTGGCCAACGAAGGCTTCGCACTGAGTGGAGGCCGCCTTGATACGCTCGACAAGCAGCGGGTCGCCACCCTGGTCTACCGCTATCGGCTACACACGATCGACGTCTTCGTCAGACCCGAGTTGGCGCATGCGCCATCGGCATTGCGCACGGTGCGCGGCTTCAACGTCGCGCATGCAACCGGTTCAGGCATGGATTGGCTCGCGGTATCCGATGTCAGCGCCGATGTGTTGACCGCATTCGTCCAGCGGCTCGCGCACCAAGCGGCATTGCAGTAGCTGCCCACTCCCTCGCGCCTCCCCGAAATCGGTCGCGCGCCATGTAGGCGGGCGACCTCATTGTGTGTTCGGCGCGAATTGAGCAGCCTCGGCAACGATGGTCGTCAGCCCGCCACGGCAAGCCGGGCCTTTCATCGCCCGCGCATCAGGACTTCTTCGCCCATGCGAGGCAATAGCCGTTCGGGCTGATCGTGCCGTCGACGACCTTGCAACTGGCCGGGGCAACGAATTGCATGCAGTTGCTGCAGCGCTGGTCGCCGTTCGGCTTGTCCTGATACTTCATCGCTTCCTTCGATACCTTTTGCGCAGCGGCTTCGTTCGGTACGACGCTCGCGGTCAAGGCAGCTCCGGCCAGCAGAGCTGCCCGCTTCAAAAGCAAGCGTCGAGAGGGTTTCATTCTGTCATTCATGGCGTCACGGCTCCTCGTGTAAGTGCTATAAAAGCCCCGCTTCACCGGGCGCCGACGACCCAAAGGCCGGGCGATCGCGGCGGCGGAGCGACAGTTCCCTCAGAGTGGCAGTGGCCGATCGAGTCGCAGGCAAAGCCATGGATCTCGCCCGACCGCTCACCTGTTAGATGGTGACACCACCCTCGAGTTCGCCCGCTCGCATCGACGAACCCGTACGGCCGGACGGGACACCGAAAAGTTCGGCGCTCAGGAACAATGTACAGGCCCTAGACGCGTCGTTGGCGCAAGCGATAGACGCCGAACAGCGCCAGAAGGGCAACCAGACCGGCCAACGCCCCGCCGCCGAGCAGCGGTATGGCGGTCAGACTCGGGGAGGCGGAACCCGCTTGAAAGTGCGCCCTGATCCGATCAACTGAAAGGACGGTCGGATAGTAGGCAACCTCGTCGATCAAGCCGGCGAAATATCGGCTGTCCAATACGTTTCCCCCAATCATGATGAAAGGATTGCCGTCCAGAGGATTGTTGTTGGTCGTTGTCGTGCCACGGGAGACGCCATCCACGAATATCTCGACGTTCCCACCCTGGGTTCTGGTGGCAACCAGATGATGCCACGCACCATCATTGATGGCGGTGGCACTCGTCACGGTGATGTCCGGGTTGCCCGTAAAAAAAGACAATCCACTGTTCAGCATGGCTACGACGAAATCATTTGCCAACCCTCCCACGTCGGACCAGAGGAGCCCGTTGCCCTCGTAAGCCTGGGTTCCAGTCAAACCGCTTGCCGTGGTCTTGATCCAGAGCTCCAAAGTGAAGTTTGTCGAGACCGTGCGTGGCGTACTGACGTAATCATCGATACCATCGAAGCTCGCGGCCCGGCCGAGGTTGGCAGCACCGGGCTGATTGATCAGTACACCGTTCGTATAGGTGCCGTCATTTGAATTCGCTGTGTCAATAGCCGTGGTACCGGAGGTCTCCTCGAAGCGATAATAGGCGACGGGGTTGTCGGCCAGTACCTCGTCCTGGTAGGCAGCGAAGGCAAGATTGCCCCAGAGCGTGGACATGAGCCCGATAGCCGGCAGCAGCTTGTTCATTGCAATTTTCCCGATCTTCGATGAACGCCCAGGGCATCGGCGAATGCGCCGTGCAGTCCGTGTCGTCGTCCCGCGTTTGACGATCTAGCGCTTGCGCGCCGCTGTCCCGCAGAGTCGACTGTACCAGTCAATCGGTTCGCGAACCACTCGCACTGCAGGAGTCGGCGAGCGAGAGAGCGCTGATGGTAACGGCTCGCCGAAGTGGCAAGGCGTTCAATTGTCCGTTGCGGGGACAGGAGTCGATCTTCTACGGGCCAGCGGCGGTCAGTGTGGCGGCGCTGCCGGCACCAACCCGAAGCTCTCCGGATGCTCGCCGCGCAGACAGGCGCGATCAACAAAAGGGCGCCAATGAGGGGATCCCGGCCGTGGTGTCGCGTAGCTCGTCCGAAGACGTCGAAACCGAACCCGAGCATCGTCCTTCGCGAACTATTGCACGACCCCGGAGCGGCGGAAATCAGACAGGCTGACCGCCGGGAAAAAAGCTCCCCGCCCGCCGCCGAACCCACCATTGCCCGGTCGCCGCATGCGTCTTCGCATCGGCAAATCGGTATTCGTAGAGCATTGCGCGCACGTATCTCGGTGGATGATCCGGGAACGGGTTGCCGGCCAGCAACGAAAGAACCGGCGCGCTGTTCTCCAGAAGCCGGCGCAGGAAGCTGACGAACCACGGCTCTTGCCGATCGTCGCCGAGCGCGGCAAACCACATCTGCCAGTCGAGCCGAGGCTGGTGCGGAATGTTCCATGGCGGCCGACGTGATGTCGCACCAGGCTTGTAGCGAAATTCGTACTCGCGCCATTCCTGCCCATCGTCGGAGCCCTCGACGACGATTTCCGGACGCGTCGTCGTCATCACGGCAAACAGCCCATACGGGTTGACGATGAGAAGTGGCGATACGACATCGGTCAGGGCGTCGACCAGCGGGAAGACTCCCGCCGGAGAAGAGTTGCCACACCTGGTTCACTCCGACGGGGACCACGGTGAGCAGCGATCACCGCCGCAATCGTCGTTGCCGTGCGGCCTGCGCGCGGCGCGCGCTCGGCAACACGTGCTGCGAGGCGCGCGGGGAACGCGCCTCGCAGCGCTGCGTCGTCGGCCAGGAACAGACAAAGCAGCATCGTCAGCAGATTGAAAAAATTGTAGTTGCCGGTGAGCGCGATCAGGATCTGGCAAGCCCATGACGCACCAGGCCGCCACCGCGCGCAAGCGGCGCGGTGCGAAGATGAGAAACACGACGCCGACCTCGACGATGAGCGTCGCGGCGGTTGCGCCGACCAGTATCCAGTGCGGCAGGTGTGCGGCGTACCACGCGAGCGGCGTCGGCAGCGGCTGTGTCTCGAAGTGATACTCCAGCGCGGTGAGGCTGCGCCACGTCGGATCCCCCGAAACGCAGCTTTGCGGCGCCAGCCATGAACAGGTAGCGGAAAAGCAGCCAGCGGTACAGCCAGACGATGATGCGAGAGCCGCCGGTGAGGAAGATCGCCAGGAACCCAGCTTCCAGGAGCAACAGGTCCCACTGAAACGTCATGAAGACCTGTCCGGCATAGACATAGGACAGGTAGAGGGCGAACAGTCCCATAAGCGCCGGCCGGACCGCTATCCCCGACACGACGAGGAGCGCGAGCGCCATGCCGGCGACGCTGCCCGCGACCAGGGCCGTGTCGCTCGCGTTCAACCAGAACAAGGTCGGCACGAGTTCGTAGGCCGCTGATGCCGAGCCTGTTCGCGCACCATCCGCAAGAAGGAGTCGAGCGGCAGCACGCCGGCCTCGCCCACCAGCCCGAGAATCTGCACGGCGAGCGAGGCGAAGGCGGCGAAATAGATGAGGCCCAGCCCCCGCAGGAAAATCCAGCGCACCAGATCGTAGCGATCGGGCTCGAGCGCGGCGCCCCACAAGAGTGTGGTGACCTGGGTCAACACGTCGCGGCGACGCGCGAAGAACCCGTAGGCCCATTCCGAGACGGGCGCGAACCCGGGAACGCGGGCATACAGCCACCACCAGATCCGCCGGCCCTGGGCGTGGCGGAGAACGCGATACGTCGCCGCTGCGCCCGAGTACACCTGGCCATCATGCGTCGACGAACTGAATCGCGCGGCGGAAGGAGTCGAGCGGAATTCCCGGATAGTCCTTCGCGGCGTCCTGATAGGGACGATAGATGACCTGCGCACCCGTCAGGCCTGCCCAATAGCCGACCCAGCGCTTGCAGATTCCACAGTCACCGTCGTAGATCAACGTCGGACGCGGGTCGGATATCGCGGCAGGGGGAAGCATGATCGAATGCGAATCGTTCGGTAGGCGCTCGTTGCGTGGCAACGCTCGTACGGAATCTTGTCGCGTCACGCGCGCATTCGCCAGGACTGAATGCGTGCGCTCCGGGACATTTGAATATAATCCGCTTCTATATTAGGCTACGCCAGTTGTCGTTTCGCGTTCTCGATGTGTACGGACAAGCGAGCGACACGGGACCCGCGCAAGACGGCGCCGCAAAAGGGAGAACAATGAACTGCGAAAATAAACCGGGCACGCATTTCCTGCGCCGCAGGCAGGTGCTGCACGGGGCGGCGGCAACGGTGCTCTCCGTCGGCACGCGCTCTCTCGCACTGGCCGCAGAAAAGGCATTGCAAGTCGGCGGCTTGCCTGTCACCTGCAACCTTACGCTTCCCGTCGCCTGCATGGCGTCGGAGAAGGATGCCAACGCAGCCAAGGGCTCCGACCCGATCTTCGAGTTCAGCAAGTACAGCGGGTGGCCCGAGATCAAGGAATCGCTCATGTCGGGACGGCTCAAGGCCGCCTACATGCTGGCGCCGCTCATCATGGATCTCGCGGACAGCGCGATACCGGTCAAGGTCGTGTCGCTGGGTCATCGCTCAGGCGCGGTGATCATGGTGCGGACCGATTCTCCCTACAAGAACTTCAAGGACCTCGCGCGAAAGCGCGTTGCAATACCCAGCCGCTTCGCGGTCGACTATCTCTTTCTCAGGAAGATGCTGGCGAAGGAAGGCATGACTCTCAAGGATGTCGAAGTTGTCGAGATGGCCCCACCCGACATGCCGGCGGCTCTGTATGCGAAAGCGGTGGACGCCTACGCCACCGGCGAACCCTTTGGGGCGGTCGCGCAGCGCGCCGGCTACGCGAGGCCTCTTAGCATGACGCGCGACGAGTGGCCGAACTACATTTGCTGTGTCCTGACCGTGCGCGACGAGTTGATCAAGGAGAATCGCCCGTTGGTGCAGCAGCTCGTCAATTATGTACAGGGCGCAGGCACCTGGCTGGATCTCACGCCGGCAAACCGCACGAAGGCGGTCCAGATCGCGGCCGGGGCCAAATTCTTCAATCAGGACCCGAACGTGCTCCAGTTCGTGATGGACAATCCGTCCGATCGGGTCACCTACGGTGATTTGAGGCTCATCAAATCGGAGTTCGAGGAGCTAATGCAGCTCTCCATCGCCGCGGGAACAATCAAGCACAATAGCCCGTATGAGAATTACGTGGACGAGAGCTTTGTCAAGAATATCAGGCCGGTCCGCATCACGCTTTGAATCAAGGGTAAGGGATGAATCGTAGGGTCTTGCTGTTCTTTCCGCTCTTCCTTTCTGCCCTCGCCGTCGGCGCGGCGGAAAGCCCCACCGAACTGAGGTCGGGCGTTTTCGATCCCCCTCGACTGGCGCCGGACTTCTCCCTTCGAGGATCGGACGGCTCCGAATTCAAGCTCAGCCGTTACCGTGGAAAAGTGGTTGCGCTGGGATTCGGTTACACCAATTGCCCCAGTGTCTGTCCGGTCACACTCGGATACCTGGCCCAAGCCCGAAAAAAGCTGGGTGCACGCGGCAAGGAGTTCCAGGTCGTCTATGTCACCGTTGACCCCGAAAGAGACAACGCGGAACATCTGAGTAAATTCCTGGCATCATTCGACCCGACGTTTGTCGGCGCCACGGGAACTCCCGAGCAGCTCGCCGACGTGCGCAAGGCGTACGGCATCACCTTGTCCGACAAGATTTTCTTCGATGCCGCGCCCGAGTCCAAGACGGCTTACTTTCTCGACCATTCGTCGTTTGTGTACCTGATCGATCGCGCAGGGACGTTGCGCGCGATGATGCCGTTTGGAGTAACCGTCGACGATATCGAGCACGATGCCGAAGCCTTGTTGAGCAGGTGAGCGTCGCTGATGACCGGCAGGCTCGGGACATCAATCGTCCGTAGACGCACAGGTAACGGTGGCGACCGATAGATGGGGCATCGTCTTCGTTATTGGATCTTGATCCCGTTGGCCGGCGTCGCTCTTGGCGCGGGCGTCTGGGCGGCGTTGGCCCCGATCCATTCCGCTTCCAGAGAGCAAGTCTACGTAATTCCCAAGGGGACATGGGCGCGCAGGCTCGCGGGACAGCAGCTCCATGTCATACCCGCCGAGATCCGCTTGACGATAGGCGTCAAAGATGTGCTGGTCATGAGAAACCACGACGATGTGCCGCAGTTGTTCGGGCCGGTGCTCATCATGCCCGGTCAATCCTTTCAATTGCCCTTCCGCAGGCCTTCCGAGTATCTGTTTACGTGCCCGCTGCACACGAGCGGCCAGTTGACCATCGTCGTCAAGCCGATGCCCGAGCCCGGGTGGGTGCGGCTTTGGTGGCGGGCTACCGGCATCGTGATGCCGGGGGCCTCGCTATAGGAGACATCTGCCAAGTGGGCAAGGTCAGGCAGGTTCTTCCCTCGCTGGCATTGATGGCGCTCCTCGTTACCGCATGGTGGGCGACGGTCGTGGAAACCAGGAGCGTCATCTTTCCCACGCCGTTGCAAGTAGTGACTGCCACGCTGGACCTCGTGCGACAAGGAACGCTGTGGGATCACATAGGCGCGTCCCTGTTTCGGGTCGGGACCGGTTTTTTGCTCGCCGTCGCTGTCGGCGTTCCACTGGGTCTTTGGATGGGGTGGGTCAAGGGCACGTTTACGACCTTGAATCCGCTCGTCCAGATACTTCGCCCCATCTCTCCCATCGCGTGGATTCCGCTTGCGATCCTTTGGTTCGGCGTGGGAGATCTGTCGCCGATCTTTCTCATTTTTCTTTCGTCGGTGTTCCCGACGATCGTGCAGACCGCCGATGGCGTGCACACGATCGATCGGAAATACATTCGGGCCGCAGACAATTTCGGGGTTACTCGCTACAAGCTCTTTCTCCAGGTCGTCATCCCCGCGGTTCTTCCCCAGATCATCGTCGGAACGAGGGTCAGTCTCGGCGTGGCTTGGCTCGTCGTCGTCGCAGCCGAGATGATCGCTCTCAGGTCAGGGCTCGGTTATCTGATCATCGACTCTCGTAACGCCGGAAATCGCTACGACCTGGTGGTGGCCGGCATGGTCATCATCGGAATCACCGGGTTGCTGCTGGACACCGGAATGCGCCGCGTGGAACGGCTGAAGGTAGTCGGGTGGCGGTATGCCCGCTAAGATCGTCGTCAAGGACATAAAGAAGAGCTTTTCGACCGCCAAGGGCCTGCTGGACGTCATCGGGGGAATCAACTTCACGGTCGACGACGGCGAGTTCGTGGCCATCGTCGGACCGTCTGGGTGCGGCAAGACGACTCTTCTGAATATCATTGCGGGATTCGTTCGTCCCGATCAGGGCCAGGTCGCCGTCGACGGCACGGCGACGTACGGGCCAAGCCCAAAGGGCATCGTCATTTCCCAGCAAGGATCCGTCTTTCCCTGGCTCACCGTGCAACAAAATTTGATGTTCGGGCTCAACGGCGGCCATCCCGACAAAATGGCGCTCGCCGATCGCTATGTATCCATGGTGGGATTAAAGGGATTCGAGAAGGGTTATCCGCACGAGCTTTCGGGCGGGATGCTCAAGAGAGTCGAGCTGGCCCGTGCGCTGGTCGTGAAGCCGGAAATTCTCTACATGGACGAGCCCCTCGCGGCCCTGGACGCGCTCACCAGCCTTCAAATGCGCATCGAGCTGCTGCGGATTCTCGCCGAGGAGCGGCATACCTGTCTGCTGATCACCCACGATGTCGAAGAAGCGATACATATGGCGGATCGGATCCTGGTTCTTTCCGCGCGCCCGACAACTATCCAGGCCACGTTCGACGTGCCGTTCCCGCATCCACGGAATCTTTTGAGCTCTGAGGCGGTGGGCCTCAAAGCATCCATCCTCCGCGAGTTCGGACTTTAGAGGGCTTCGCGCTTAACAGGATCGACCGGGAAGGCGAGCGCAAGACGATGTATACGACCGAACCGGAAGTCGGCGCAATGAGGCGGCTTTGGATCGACTTCCTGGCGATCTCGCCGATCGAGTGGCTATTGTGAGCTCGCAACTATCGCGGCGCACCATTTTTGTGCCTGCCGATGATCGAGGTGGCTGGAACGGCGTCAGTCGGCGCTCTCCGCAACGTTCAATTTTTGCGCCTGCCAACGGTCTAGAATCTCTCGCGCGCCGTTGGTCGCCGGGTCCATCATGCGCGCGTGCTCCGGCGTCTTCGCGGTCAACTCGATCACATAGCCGTTCGGATCGCGAAAATAGATCGAGCGCACGAATCCATGCTCCGAGACGCCGCGGGTCTCGATTCCCCGCGCCTTTCCCTTGGCCAGCATATCGGCCAGGACCGGCGGCTCGACCTCGAGCGCGATGTGGAGATCGTAGTCGTGCTGCGCCTTCCATTCGAACGGCATGTCGGGCGCCTCGAAGAAGGCCAGGTACGAACCGTCGTCGAGCCGATAGAACGTATGCAGCACCGCTGTCGTGCGTCCGGTCTTGGTCTCGCGAATGTCGAGGCTTCCGGAAAGCGGCAGGCCCAGGAAGCCCTCGTAGAAACGCCGCGTCTGTTCCGAGTCGCGACAACGATACGCATTGTGGTGAAGTCCCTTGATCATCGCTTGTCTCCGTTGGTAACGCCGCGCAGCCGGTAAAGCGTTCACAGCTGCACAAATTCCTTCCCTTTATTGGGGTCGACCACGTACTGGTAGAACGCTTCGTTCACCTTGGTCCAGCTCTTCAATGTCTTCATGTTGCCGAGCCAGCGACAGATATTCGGATACGCGCCAAACTTGCAGTCGATGACCTCGCCGCCGAGGACCATCATCGAGCCCAGATAGTCGGCAATGGTGATGTCATCACCGCAGAGGAATGCGCTTCGCGGTCCGATCAGGCTCTCGTCCAGAACCTTGAGCCAGCCGAGCGCCTTGTCCCTGCCCCACGCCACGGTCCCGGCCTGCACCTTATCGTCGGGCCGCTTCATGAACGGAAAGATCTGCGGATAGAGGAACCCATAGGAAAAGTCCCGGTAAAAACCCGTATTGAGCCAGTCCATTCGCTCGTTGACGCGCGCGCGCTTGCGCAGATCCGACGGATACGCGGAAGAGCGCGTCTTCTCAGCGAGATACTTGAGGATTGCCGAGCTCTCGGTCAGGCGGAAATCGCCATCCTCCAGCACCGGCACCTGGTGGCTCGGATTGACCGCTGAATATTCCGGCTTGTATTGTTCACCGCTGAACAGGTCGACGACCTGGTAATCGAGCGCAATGCCGCCCTCGGCAGCAAACAGCACGATCGGCCTGCTGGTCGTAGACACCGGATGGTAGTAGAGCTTCATGCTTTCCTCCTCGGGAAAGATGGACGCGTCGCGGCAGTCGCGACGCTACCATCCAGAAGCTGTCTCGTGCGATCGGGGCAACTCCCGGCCGATCGTGAGGGCGGTATCGCGCAACGCGATGCCACAAAGTGAATGACGGGAAAAACCCTGACGGTACGCCGTTGCGCTGGGAGGATCAAGACTTGACGGCTCGCGACGAAGCGCTTTACCCCTTCGACGGAGCCGGAGCGGACGGTCGCAATTTACGGCCCGGCAAAGCGTCCAAGCCTGCAAAACGGGATTCGCCGTTGCCCGCGGTGTACCGCGCGGCGATCTGCTACAGCGCGCTGACTCCTTGCAGGTGCGGTGTCATTTTTTCGAGTACCGCAAAGGATGTCCAAACATACTCGAACTGTTGCTGGATCGGTCCGTTTAGACGAATCCTGTAGGTTGCGTCGGAGGAAAGCAATGTCACAGCACAACCCGCCCTGAATTCGCGTGCAGGAAGCAGCATCGTCTTGATCGGCACGGCCGGATGCTTTTCGCTCGGCGGGAGGTAAAGCGCCGCGAAACACGTCGAGGTCCTGTCGGGTGCGTCGGCGGTGGTCAAATCACCATCGTAGTCGGGGACCATCTTGACAAAGCGAGGCTCACGTCCGAGATATTCCACACCGATCTCGACGTGATCGACCATGAGTCTCCTGAACCAGCGCACCACCGACACGATCCAGGGCGATGCCTCGTCGTCGCGGACGACGATCAGCGAGCCTGGGATGACGAGATCCAGATTGTCAATCTGCGCGCGCATGCGGCAACCCGAGTCGCTTCGGTCCTTGACCTGCCAGATTTGGGGAGTCGCGTCGAACAGGCCGGTGATGGATCCCGGTACCGGGCCAGGGCCACCGTTGGCGGTGAAGATCGGTGAAAAGGCAGCGCCGGCGGAGGGTGAGGCCGTTTCTTCGCTTTCGAGTGCCGCGGCGGATGACATCGTGTCGTTCTGGTTCTGGCTCTGCCCGTTCTTTCGCAACTCCTCGACGATGTACGGATAGCCCGCGATGACCTGGGCCGCGAGGGACACCGGGATGCGCTCCGCGCGGCGCTCGATGCTGACCGGCTTCGGCGCAAAGAGAACCGAGAGCTTATTGAGCAATTCGAGCTGCCAGCGTGACCCGGACGTCGCCTGGTGCGAGAGCGTCCCATCCCGCAAGGACGCCATTTCCTGGTCGATTCTCGCGCTGAGCGGTGTCGAGTCAAAGTACAGGAACTTGGCTCCTGATGCCGAGGTGCGCTTGAGCCCCTCCGAGCCGCTCATGTCGACCGTGAACCCCTTCGATTCAAGCGGGACTCTGTTGTTCGCTTGACCCAATTGCAGGGCCGGGCCGGTGCACCAGCGCGCGAACCACTGATGCGCCAAAAGCGCTTCACGAGGGGAAAACTGGCCGCCGTTCATCGCCTCCAACAGAAGAATTTGGAGATACTGCTGCTCCAGCTTCCTCATTAGATGACGCCTGCCGCGAATTTCGCCACTCGCATCGGCGCGCTTCAGCAACGTTCGTTCCCGTGCAAGTCGATATGTCTCGTTGAGCTGTCTCCATTGTTCGGCGCTGCGCTTCTTGTACCGAAGGAAGCGCAGCAGGAATTCGACCTTCTTGTGATCGAACAGTTGAAACAGGACCGTCGGTTCGTGGCCGGTCCAGTTGTCGTCGGATGTCTGCCAAATATGACCCAGAAAGTATTCGTACGCCTGGACGAGCGAACGGCTAAGCCGCAACGCGGAATGCCAGATCGTCCATTCGAATGGGCGTGTCCACCCGTCGCCTTCGACGTATTGGTTCAGCAGCAGCTCGCTCACCGGCTGAGCCTGCCGCTCCAACGCAAAAAGTGCCTCGAGTTGGATGATTTCCGGCCGACCGCCGCGCATGAGCCGGGTGATCGCCTCGCAAAGCGCGTTCTGCGTCCGGATAGCGTCGGCCTGCGGCACCGTAGGCGAAGCGCGCGCGCCCGTCGCTTCGATCAAGTGATCGGCACCCAGTGATCCAACCGGCGACAATGCTGCAGACAGGCGCACGCTCGAAGTCCCCCACGACGATTTCAGGCTAAGGCTAGACGCAGCACGATTTGTGCCAATCGTCTCCTGCACATCCCGTGCGCGCGGCCGACCGGTGTCCTGCTCGATCGTCAAGCCACGATCCCGTACGAAAATGTTGCCAGTGTCAGATAGTCGCGCGTCGTTCGTGGCGCATACGCGTTGTAGGCCACGCCGTGTCCGATGATGGGTTCTTGCGCTGCCGCCGGCTGAACCAAGCCGACTGCCTCGATAAGAAACCACCCGGTCGCGAAATGCGAAGAGCTCGCATCGCTGCGAGCCTTGCGCGGTACCGCGACAAACGCAGAAGGCCTACTGCAGGGCCTTCAGCCAAGCGATCACAGGTTCCGCTGCGACATCGGGGACGCCGGCGTGACCGGCATCGACGGTGACATAGCGGCTGAGCCTGTTCTCCGGCGCCGCCTGGAAGGCCCTGGCCGCATTGCCCTGAGCGGGATCCGTCGTGCCCGCTACCCACAGCAAGGGCGCCTTCAAATGGGGCAGGTCCTGGGCTGTCAGATTCTTGACCGTCGCGATGGAAAGTTTCGGATCATGGAAGCTGAGGTAATCGTCGGGCGTCGCCTTGACGCTGATGTCCTTGCCGCCCGAAATGAGGTCGTCCAGATGGGTCACTTCGCTGCCCTTGCCGTCCTTCACCAACGCTCGCGCCTGGTCCAGGGCCGCGGCAAAATTCGGATATTTGGACAGATCTACCGGGTCGGCCGCCGGCGACATTGCGATGATGCCGGCCAGTCCCCCATGGGTCGCGCCGTAGTCGATGGCAACAACCGCGCCCTGGCTCGTGCCGCCGAGCACGATGGCTGTCGCGCCCTGGGATCTGACCTGGGCGATGGCGGAGTCGACCTCACCCATGCAGGCGGCATAGGGCTTGTCGAAGATGCGATCCCTCGACCAGCACATCTTCGGCATCTCCACCACATAGCCGGCCGCCGTCAGCGCCGCGGCGAGCTTGGCATGCTGGCCGGGCATGCCGGTCTTGCCATGCAGCAATACGATGCCGATGCCGCCGGCGGCCCTCGCCTCGGTGAAGCCGAGGAGGATCGCTAGACAGAGGAAAGCGAGTTTCGTGAGAGCAGTCAGGGGTGGGCGTTTCATGGGCCAATGCTACCTGATATTACTCAGACAAAATCGACTCGATCGGCAGCGCCGGTTCCCAAAAATGACATTTCGTGCGGGAATTTCGACGCGCCCTCAGGGCTTGAACTTTGCCCGCGACTCTGGCGGGCCGTCTTCGTTTCTAGATTCAAAGTACGTTCTCACGAATGCGTGCAGCGCCTTTTTGTCCGAATTCCAGCGCCAACAACCGCTGGGATCGAGCGCGATATCGTCAAACGGGTCGAAGTCGAAAGCCTGCAGTCTGCTGTGGCGCTCTGCGTATTGACGGTCTTCGATATCCCCGTGCCATAGATGAAACAGCCGTCCGCGAACGGAGCCGACACGGCCCATCACGCTCTCGGCATAAGGGCGCGCCCACGCTAGATAGTGCCGCCTCGCCCGATCATTCATGAGCGTAGCGCGTGCGCCATAGTCTAATTTTCCAAGCGCTGCGCAAAGAATTGCACGATCTCCGGTGCCCAAAATGCACGCATCATATAGCCCGTGCTGTTCGAGAATTTGGCGGCGTCCCGCCCAGGCAAGGCCGGCCGTGGAGCCCCGCTCCAACGGCGAGTTGGCCAAGAAGAGATCCTCGGGACTCGCTTCGCCGGCCGCCAGCTTAGAGACGACGGAGTAAGAAGTCGGGGGCGCGTTCCAAGAGTGAACGTCATCGGCGGTCGCGTGCAGCGGGAGGTCATGGCGTTCGTGAAAGAGGTGAACGACAACCGAGGCGTCAAGCGCACGATCGGCCTGTTCCGCCCAATCTTCGCTGCCAAAAACGATGTCACAATCAAGCCAGGCAATCTTATCGCAATTCTTGGGCACTCGCTCCAGCGCGATATTGAGCAGACGCTCTTTTTGCCACATGACGTCGCGGCCACGAATCTGCACGAGGATATCGGCATCTTCGTTACGGAGTTGAAAGGCGCCGTCGAACGAGAGCTCCACGGTTACCAATGGAATCGTAAGACGTCGCCGGAATACACGATAGTTCTCAAGCCGCCGCCCGTATCCAACCGGGTTGAAGTAGCAGGTGATCCCCCAGAGCCGGGCAATGGTATCGTTTCTCACAGGTGCCGGAGCGCTTTCTTAGGGACGAGCGCGCCTTCGCAACGTCTCCACCTCGGCGACGATCTGGTAATGATTCTCGTCGGTGTCGCTTTCGACGAGGAGCGCCGCCATATCTGCAACCGTCGGCGCGTCAAACAAGGCGCGCAGAGAGACTCGCGCGTGAAACTGCGTGAGCACGCGCGATACTACCTGGGTCGCCATCAGCGAATCACCACCCAAGTCCAGAAACCCGTCGTGCACACCGACTTCATCCAAACCGAGCACACCGGCCCAGAGTTGCGCTAACTTTTCCTCCAACGGCGTGCGGGGTCCAACGAAAGGGCTTTTCAGCGCCGGTCGTGTGCGGCCAGGGGATGGCAGCGCTCGACGATCGACTTTGCCGGTCGCGGTGAGAGGCAAGGCATCGAGCGTGATGAAGGTGGAAGGCAACATGTAGTCGGGCAGCTTGTCGCCGAGAAGGCGCCGAAGCTCGGTGGCAGCCGGGATGTGCGCGCCTGCCGGGACAATATAGGCCACGAGGCGCTCATTTCCGGGCGCATGGTTCCAGCCGGCGACCGCCGCCGCCTTTACACCGTCGATGTCGAGGAGCGCCGCCTCTATCTCCGTCGGGTCGACGCGGTAGCCGCGTATCTTGACCTGGGAGTCCTTACGGCCGTGATGGAAGAGACAGCCATCTGAGCCTCTGCGCCCAAGATCGCCCGTAAAGAAGAGATTCTCGTCTTCGCTCCCCGCCCGATGTGGCAATGCGGCCGGGGCGAGATCGGGCCTCTGCCAGTACCCAACCGGGTTGTAACGGCTGCAGATGGCGATCTCACCGATTTGATCGCGGCCGACAGGACGACCGCCGTCATCGAGCAACAGGATCTCCGCATCCGCAATAGGATAGCCTCCGGGAACCGCATCGACTCGGAGCGGAACCGTTCGATCGACAAAGTAGTATGCGTAGTCGTCGAATTCCAAACATCCTAACGAGCCGGCGAGAATGCTCGCCTGAGCGAAATGCCGTCGATACAGCGCCACATCGGCGCGGTAGATAGCCTCGCCAAACAATAGGATCAACCGCAAATGCGGGAAATTATCGCCGGCGGCCAACGCGCCGGCGAAGCTACGGAAGGCAGATACAGCCGCCCGGTAGATTGTAATCTTTTCCTCGATCAGCCACTCGGCAAGAGCGAGCACCGCTTCGCCCCGAAGAGCCACCGGATAGTACGTGGCGCCGTTGAGGAGAGCGTAAAGGCATGGGCGTAGACTTGCGCGGAACATCACCATCCGATCCTCCGCGCATATCTGGAACATGTTGGTGTGACGCATCACCGCGTGCAGCACACCGCGCTGATTCCAGACGATGCCCTTGGGCGCGCCGGTGGACCCGGAGGTGTACGCGATGGCGGCGCAGGCATCCGGCCGGACAGACACGCCGGGATTTTCATCAGGGAAACGGCCACTGATCTCATCGACGTTGATCAGTGGAATGTTGCCGAGCTGCCGCGCCAACGGGAGGTTCGCATTGTCGGTCACGAGCATGGCGGCCTTGGATTGCTCCAACACGTACCTGAGCCTGGCTTGCGGGAAGCCGCTCTCCAGGGACACCTGGACCTTGCCCGCTTTCAATGCGCCAAGCGACGCGATAACGAACGGCACCCCATGTTCGAAAAGCACCGCGATCGGCTGCTGGCCGACGTCAGACTGATCCAGGATGGCGCGCGCCACTCGATTGGCGGCTCGATTCAACTCGTCATAAGTGAAAGTATGCCGCGTACTCCTGACGGCGATTCGTTCAGGATACCTGGCGACCTGTTGTTCGAAACGATCAGAGATGGATTGGTCGATCTCTTCCTGCTTGAACTCGATGAACGTACGTGTTGGATGGAAACACTTATCGCGAATCGCTCGCTGCTCGGGCGGCAAGTTTGCGACAGTTTCGGAGAAATCACCCATCTCTGTCTCCATCCGTGGACACCGACGTTGGGGCACAAATTAGGCATAGGCCCGAAAAACAAACGGCTCGCATCGCTGCAAGCCGTTGAATTATTGGTTGCGTGGACAGAATTTGAACCTGCGACCTTCGGGTTATGAAGCGGATTTCACCAAGCCTGGCCATTTGATTTTAGAGGCTCGTAAACGGCTGAAATTGGTCTTACCCACGAACGGTGGACACCTCACCAGGCGATTTCATCGCCTCGAACGGTAGCGGGGCCTCGTAGCTAATCGATGAGTGCCGTCGCTGCCGGTTGTAAAACACTTCCATGTAATCGAACAAGCTGACCCGCGCATCGTCGCGTGTCTTGTAGTCGCAGTGCATGACCAATTCGGTCTTGAGCGTATGGAAGAAGCTCTCCATCGGCGCATTGTCCCAACAATCACCCTTGCGACTCATGCTCTGCCTGATGCCATAGCGGTTGACGATTTCCCGGTAGCTTCCGGTGGCGTACGTTGACCCCTGGTCGGAGTGCAGCGTTACCGGTGGACCTCGATGAGCGATCGCCATGTTCAACGCGTCTATCGCCAGCTTCGTGTCCAGAGTTCGACTCATCGCCCAGCCTACCAAGGCTCTCGAGTACGCGTCCAGAACCGCAGCCAGGTAGAGCCAACCTTCCCTCGTGGAGATGTAGGTGATGTCGCTCAGCCAGAGGTCGTTGGGGTGTTCTGATGTGAAGTCCCGGTTGATGAGGTTCGGCGATGCCTTAGTCTTGCGGGAATCGGTGGTCACGCGGAACCGCCGGATCGCCTTGGGCAGGATCCCAGCCTTGTGCATCAGCTTGGCCACCGTGTTGCGGCAGCACGGCACCTCTTGGACCATCAGCTCGACGTGCACCCTGGGAGCGCCGTACGACTCGCGGCTGGCCTGGTGGATCGTCCTGATACGAGCTGTGAGGTCAACCTGGCGCTTCTGGCGGGCACTGGGACCGCGGTGCCGCGCAGCGTAGTACCCGCTGCGCGAGACCTGCAGCGCCTCGCACAGGGCCGGCACGCCGTACTGCCGTCGATTCTTCTCGACGAAGGCGTACTTCACTTCGATTCCCGAGCGAAGTAGATGGCCGCTTTTTTTAAAATCTCGATCTCCATCTTGAGCTTTGCGTTCTCGCGACGCAGCTGCTCAAGACCCTCAGCAGCAGATCGCTCAGGCTTGGCGATGCCGGTCACCGCCTCCTTCTCGAACTCGAGCCGCCACGTTCGCAGCTGGCCGACGCGTACGCCCAGCTCCCGAGCCAGCTGGGCCTTGGGCTTCTCGCTCAACGCCGCCTGACGAACCGCTTCAAGCTTGAATTCCCGTGTCAATTTCCTGCGCGATGTGTATTCCATCGAACACCCCTCAGTTAGTATTGCTCTAATTGAGGTGTCCATCAAACGTGGGTATCTTCAAATCGACCCAAAGCAGCCCTCCCCACACGCTTCAATTTAACCCTCTCCAATCATCGCCAGCGGTTCGCCCGTTGTTTGACGTAGTGGCGATAGACGTACCCCCACGGAATCACGAGCGGCATCAGGATTACGCCTAGCGCAATGTTCTGGAAGTCTTCGGCAAAGGTCGGCGGGAGCTGACCGGAAGACCATTGCGGGAGGCCGTAGTCGATCAGCCACAGCGCTTTCCACACAAACTCGAACATCAGCAGCGGGAGCATCTGCAGCGGGTAGCGCAGACCCGCGAACGCCAAAGCCCACACGGCTCCAAGCAGGCTTGGGATTACCCCGCGCGCCATGGGTTCGTGGCTAAGGAGCGTCGGCAGAATTATCGCGCCGAGTCCGACAATCAGCAGCAGGTAAGTAGCGCGCAGCACGTACAGCCGTGTCAGCGAGACTTCGCTCTCGACAGTGTCCGGAGCGGCGGTTGAAGTAGTGGCAGTAGTCGAAGGCATATCGAATCTCCTGGTCTAGGAAGCCATACGCGTGGTCTCGGGCGCCTTCTGGGCGCGTGAGTCCGGTTGAGATTTGAGCAAGTCCCCAGGCTGGCAGGCGAGCACCTGACAGATCGCCTCGAGCGTCGAGAAGCGGATTGCGCGCGCCTTGCCGGTCTTGAGGATCGACAGGTTGGCGAGCGTGATGTCGATCCGCTCGGCGAGTTCCGTCAGCGTCATCCTCCGCCCGTGCAGCAGGTCATCGAGCTTGACGACGATCGCCATCAGACCGTGCCTTCGAGATCTTCGCGCATGCGCGTTCCTTCGAGAAACACGCGGGCAAGCACGAACAGCAGGACCACTGCGAGCCAGCCGCCCGTGGAGAAAGCGCTGATGTGCAGCGGATGCGCCGGCGTCGAAACACTCCTGGAGATCGTGCCGATGACGAGTTGGAGCAGCTGCTGGGCGAGAACGGCCCAAGCAATCGTCTGCAGTCGCGCGGCATTTTGCGCAACGAACGGATCGCCCCCGGAGACCGTATTGACCATGGCGAGGAGTCGACGGAGGACGCTGAAGTTCAGAGGAACTCCCACCAGCCCGAGGGCGGCAATCATTCGCATGCCCTGGATCACCGGCCCTGATTCTGCCGAGGCTGCAAAGCCAAGGGCGGTCATGGTCCAGCGCTCGGCAGTGAACATGCCCAGGAGAATCGCGAAGACGATCGCGCCGTAGACCCAATTGAGAATGATTAGGACGCGCAACGTGACCCGCGCGAGAGGCAGCGCCGACGAATGTTTCACCGAGGGAGTCTCCAACTTCGTCATATCGACAAACGATATACCACTTATCGTTTTTCGACAAGCAGAAAGAAAAGGTCAAGACGGAAAAAGTGAAAAAGGTCAACCTGACCAAGGAGGAGCTTGGCAGGCAAGACGCGAGGAAGAGCAGCGAGGGCGCCGGGAAAAAAGGCGCATCCTAGCCTTTCTCGACCAGGTGAGGATTGGGCTGCCGTGGAGCGGTCATTGATCATGACGGTGGTCCAACGTGGGGGAGCAGGTTGGGCACCCGGGCCAACGCGTTGAGAATCGCCTGACGCCTGTCACTGTCCCATCAGTACAGCCGGATCGCCACGTCGAAGTACCAGGTTCGGCGGATTTCGATCACGTCGTACTCGCTGGTCAGGCCCGCCGGGAACACCTGGTAGGGCGTCTGGCTCTGCACGACGCGTCGTATCGCTTCGTCGAGGGCCGCCACGCCGCTGGATTGAACGAAGGTCACCGACTCCACCGAGCCGTCGCTACGAATGGCCACCGTCACGAGGGGATCGGTGTGAGGCTGCTTCGCCGCTTCGCGGACCATGTCGAACGTCATGTTCAGCTGGATCTTCCGGCCCAGGCTTCCGCGTACAGGATGAGCTCCGCGTTGGCGTCCGTGCGACCGAAGAGCCTGTATCGACGTCCGCTGCCCGACGAGGGTGACAGTCGCGCTGCCGCCGTTGCAGCATCACGGCGGGCGGCCTCCTCGTCGAGCTGTCGTCCTATCGCCCGACGCGCCGCTTCCAGTCGTTCGACTGCTTGCGCAGCTTCGACTCGTGCCGCCTCGATCTTTGCGGCTTCGGCCCGTGCGGCTTCGGCCCGTGCGGCTTCGGCCTTTGCGGCTTCGGCTTTTGCGGCTTCGGCTTTTGCGGCCTCGACCTTTGCGGCTTCGGCTTTTGCGGCCTCGACCTTTGCGGCCTCGACCTTTGCGGCCTCGACCTTTTCGGCTTCGGCCTTTGCGGCTTCGACCTTTTCGGCCTCGACCTTTTCGGCCTCGCGCTGTGTGGCTTCGACCTGTGTGGCTTCGACCTGCGCGGCCTCCCGCCGTGCCGCCTCTTGTCTCGCCGCCTCTTGCAGGTCTGCCGCCTGCCGTGCGGCCTCCTGGCGTTCGGCCTCCAGCCGCGTGTTCTCGGCCCCCGCCGCTTCCTGACGCGCGGCGTCCTGCCGCGCCGCTTCCTGCTGCTCCGCCTGCCGTTGCCCCTCCTGCTTGAAAGGATCGAGCTTGGCCGGTTCAACGGCTCGCTCCCGCGCCTCTTGGTCGATTCGCGCCGGCGCTGCATCGCCAGCATCTCCAAGCGACGATATCGCGGTCTCCGCGCCCGAGGCGCTTGGCGCTTCCGCCAGGACGGGCGGTGGCATCAGTGGAGTAGCGGGCACGGACCACGTGGGCTCATCGATGCGCGACAAGGCGACCACGGGCGGCATGGCGATCGGCGGGGTCGCCGTGTCAGCGGGCCGATCGGCGCGCAAAAGCGTTTTCGCAGGAGCCATACCGGTCGCGGACGTCGGTCCTTGGATTGGCCGCTACGCGCGACTTGGCCCCCTGCACGATCGCTGCCGCACTCCGCGGTCGGGGCGGCGCACGGGACACGGATGGCATCGGCGCCGGGCCACTGGCAGCCGGCTGCTCGACCGATGCCTGCTGCGACGGCTCCGCGACCGGCGCGACCGCCGGCTCCGCGGCTGTGACCTGCGCCGGAATGACGATGACGCGCAGATCGGGTACCTCGATTCGTCGATCCTGCCAGAGGAAGAGAAGGCCCGGAAGCCACCCCTGGCCACCGAAGATCAGGCTCAACAGCAACGTATGAATAAGCAGTGAGAGCAGCAGCGCATACGTCAGTCGCCGGCGCTCAGGGCTCGCGTTGGCTGCCGGCGCGTCGCTGGAACCTGTGGAGCTCACGCGTGCTCCGCCGTCGCTGCTCGAGCACTGCTGCTGACGTGGGGCAGGATGGCACCATGTCCTGTGCGCCCGTCGACCTGACGGGCCCACCGGTCATGACCTTGCCAAAGCACCTCGGAGACATTCGTGAACCGCATCCGGTTCATTATCATATCCGCACGCATCAGACTTGGGGTCGATTCTCACATGTCCCAACGAAGCGTCGACGCGGGGAGGGGTATTGCGCTCACGTTGATGCTCGTGGCGCGCGGTTCGCGCCACTAACGAGGGATGTGCGGACGCGCCGCTACAAATTCTGTCTCAGACAATCTGGTTGCGCAGCTTGGCTTCGCGCCACCACAGGCACTGCAGGTTTTCTTCGAGAATAAATCGCTTACCCGGGACCGCGGCAACGAGATGGCGGACCATCAACGCTTCACGCTCGCCACCGACATCAAGGTGTATTTCTGTGATCCTCAGAGTCCTTGGCAACGCGGTTCGAATGAAAATGCGAACGGACTATTGAGGCAATATTTGCCCAAACGCATCGACCTTTCAGCCCACTCACAATCCAAACTGAACGTGATCGCTCGGCGGCTCAACGAACGCCCGAGGAAGACACTAAACTACGAAACACCAGCGTGAACGATTTCACCAATCTGTTGGTTGACCGGTTGAATCGGCAACCCAAACCAGCCGGTCGATCTTCTTGAAAGCGGACATTAGGGTGAACGTAGCCCAGGTCCACGTCAGTGCATCGCGCGTTACATTCCGTAGGTCTTCAGGATCGCGGTTACCCTTGGTGTCATCAGAAACTTGATGAACGCCTGGGCTGCCCCCGCATTCTGCGTGTTACTGCTCATCCCGGGACTAGACACCGTGTAATTCTGGAGGTCTGCGGGCAAAAGTCCCGCCACTTCGCCGTATGCCGCTATAAAATAGTCTGGAGCGCGCTGGGCGACCGGATGCCCGGCGGTCATTGAAGGGGATAATGTCAGGATCAAGCCTCGCATCGCGCGCGTCTTTGCCAAGGGCCGCAGAGGCGGTATGCGGGGGCGAGCCGATCGGCAAGCGTTCGGCCACGTGCCGTGCGGCCCATGCTTTCGCCCGTGCTGCCCGGCCGGCCGGAGGATCGACGCTCGACGCCGAATAGCATGTAATCACGCACTGTCGCCAGCATCCGATAACTATCGCCGACCTCGTCGGCGACGCCCAACGATTGCTCGATAAGGCCGATCAGCACATAGCCCACTTCGTAGAAGCTGGACCAAGCTGAATCCAAGTCTTGTGTCGAGCCGATTCGCATGAAGCTTCCAGAGCCGACACCCGCTGCATTGAACGAGGATCTGCCTGACAGCTCCATCGCGTCCGCTCCCCGCGCCTTGCCCGCGGGTGCTTGGCTGGACCAGTTCGAGATTGGGGAAATCATCGGCGAGGGCAGCTCGGCGATCGTCTACGCGGCCACGGACCGCGCTCGCGCGGTCTCGGTGGCGATCGCGGAGTACATGCCGGCGAGGCTTGCGCAGCGTAATCATGAAGCGCAGGTCACGCCACGGACCTCCGCGCAGGCCGATGCCTTTGCGAAAGGGCTGAAGGCCTTTATCAATGAAACCCGCACGCTGGCCCGATGCGACCATCCCTCGCTGGTGCGCATCGTGCGTCTATGGGAAGCCAATTCAACTGCCTACCGCGTCATGCCGCGCTACCCGGCCAGGCGGCTGCTCGAGGTACGCCAGGGCATGAACGAACCACCCGACGAGGATTCACTGCGCGCGCTGCTTGACGCGCTGCTAGGCGCGCTGGGGGCGTTTCACCAAGCAGGGGGATGTCACGGCAAGGTGACGCCGTCTAATATCTTGCTGCTGTCCGACAACCGGCCGCTGCTGCTGGGCCCCGGCGCAGCGGGCCGGGCGATCGCCGGCGACCGGATCGACGCAGCTGATGACCAGCGTGGAACACTGCTTCGCGCCGATCGAGCAGATTGTCGAATCGGCCGACATTCCGCTCCATCCCTCGGTCGACCTCTACGCGTTGGCCGGCGTCGCGCGATACTGGATGAGCGGGCAGTTGCCCGCGCCAGCCTTCGGCGCGCCCGGCACCCCACGGCGCGAAAGACTCGCAGACACGGTGCAACGGCTGTGCTTGACCTGGCCGCGGCTGCACTACAGCGCATCCCTGCTGGACGCGCTCGACAGCGCCTTGTCGATCTATCCCGCTGAGCGGCCGCAAGATGTCGCGCAGATGCGCGCGCGCTTGGATACCGCACCTCCGACCGCAGGTGGCCCCGTCAGCCCGGCATGGATCGCTGCCCCTGTGCTGAACGATGCCATGCCATCGTCGCCGGCGCCAGCCCCGCAGCCCGCGCCGCCGGCCCGTGTGGCGCAAGATCTCGATGCCGTGATGGCGTTCGCGCCCGATCCCGACCCGCTGGCAACTTCGGCGCCTCGCTCGCATCGATGATGATCCGTCGGTGCGGACGGCTTTCGCACGCCAAGTTCCCACCCCCCGACGCATCGCGAAGTGGAGTGGCGCAGTGCTGGTGCTGCTGGCGCTGCTGCTTATCGGCATGCATGCGTTTCACCAGGAACGCCAGGTCGGGCGCGTGCTCGATGCCCTTGGCATCAGCCGTGGCACTGACGCTGGGGACAGCGCGGCTGTGTCCGCGTCCGCCGTAGGCCTTGCGGCGCCGGTGACACCGCCGATTGCCGCGGACGCCGGGGCCGCGAAGCCGATGCCGACGGAGACAGTCACCGCAGGGCCGGCGACGAACGCCACCGCGCCTGCACCATCTCCCGCCAGCGCCACGATTGCCGGTGACGCCGGGAACAAGAAACCGACGCCGGCGGAGACGACCGCCGCGGACTCACCGACGGGCGCCACCGCGCCTGCGTCTCCTGCCAGCCCCAACCGCGCGACGCTGGCGACCGCAGTTACCGCCGCGCCGGCCGAACCGGCTGCAGTCGCGCAACCGCCCGCCGTCACCCGGCCCCCAACGCGCGTGGCGCAGCAACATGCCTCGCGCACCCCTGCGAGTCCGCGCAAGGCCTGCGGTCCGCGTACGCAGTTCTCGCTGTACCGCTGCATGCAAATGCAGTGCAGCCAGCGCCGGTGGGCATCGCATGCCCAATGTAAACGCCTGCGTACCACCGATAGCGTCGACTGACCTCCGCAAATATTCGATCTCGGCTGGACGGACCTCGCGGCGCCCGAGTCACTGCGTGATGCGAAAATGAAGTCGCCTCCTCAATAATCTCAAGGCCGCGGGCTACCAGCCGGAACAGGTCGACGCGATCTACATCACGCACATGCAGGCCGACCACGCCGGCGGGCTCATGGCTGGCGACAAGTCAGCGTACCCGAACGCTTCAGCGTCGGATGTCGTAGCGAATAATTAGTTGACCACAGAAGTGGATGTGGTAAGAATTGTCGATCGACCTGAACTGGCGTCGAGCCTCTGAACGATCGATACAGATGTGGAAAGCAGACCATGACTCAGGCTCACTTGATTTCGAACTTCCCGCCGCTGCGACTGGTGCTCTCCATCCCGGGCGAAGCCAGCTTGCACTATGACCTCGCCGTGATGTATGCGCGTGGTGACGGCGTGCCGCAGGACGCTGCCGAAGCGCTCCTGTGGTATCGCAAGGCTGCCGATGAGGATTATGCCCTCGCCCAGTACGCACTCGCCCGCATGTACAGCGCCGGCCAGGGCGTGCCGCAGGACGCTGCCGAAGCGCTCCTGTGGTATCGCAAGGCTGCCCAACAGGGTTACGACCGCGCCCAGTACGCGCTCGCCAAAATGTACAGCGTTGGCGAGGCCGTGCCCCAGGACCATACTGAAGCCGCGAAGTGGTATCGCAAAGCCGCGCAGCAGGACTACGCGCACGCGCAGAACGACCTGGGCGTAATGTACGAAAGCGGTCTGGGCTTACAACAGGATTATGGCGAGGCCGTCGCGTGGTATCGCAAGGCCGCGGATCAGGACTATGCCCGAGCCCAGAACAACCTCGGCTTCATGTACGAAAGCGGGCGCGGGCTGCCAGAGGACCATGTCGAGGCAGTCAAGTGGTATCGCCGAGCGGCCGACCAGGGGATTCCCCGCGCGCAACTCAATCTCGGCGTCATGTACGAGCGCGGTCATGGTGTGGCTCAGGACTACGCCGAGGCCCTTAGGTGGTTTCGCAAAGCGGCGGATCGAGGTTTCGCAATCGCCCAGAACAATCTCGGTTATCTGTACGAGCGCGGACGCGGGACGCCGCAGGACCACGCCGAGGCGGCGAAGTGGTATCGCAAGGCCGCCGAGCAAGGCTACGCTCACGCGCAGAACAACCTGGGCGTCTTGTACGAAAGTGGCCAGGGTGCTGAGCAGGACTACGCCGAGGCGCGCAAGTGGTTCCGCAAGGCAGGGAACCAAGGATTCGCCGTCGCCCAATACAACCTCGGCGTCATGTGCGAGATCGGTGAGGGTGCGCCCAGGGACTATTTGGAGGCCCTCAGGTGGTTCCGCGCGGCGGCCGATAAAAACAACGCGAGCGCCCAGTTCAGTCTGGGAGCCCTGTACGAATACGGCTACGGCGTGGAGCAGGACTACGCCGAGGCGGTGAAGTGGTATCGCAAGGCCGCCGATCAGGGGGACGCCGCAGCTCAACTCAATCTCGGCATCATGTACTACCACGGCCGAGGGGTGGCGCAGGACTATGTCGAAGGCCACCAGTGGCTCAACCTCGCCGCCTCCCGATTTCTTCCTTCGGAGGCAGAAAAGCGTGCTCGCGCCAGCAAGAATCGCGACATCGTGGCGAAGAAGATGACCCTGTCCCAGATCGCGGAGGCGCAGAGGCTCGCACGCGAATGGAAGCCGAGGTAGGAGGCGCGCAACTACCAGTAGGCGAAGGCGTCGGTGGCGAAAATCGTTTGTTGGCCAAGGTTGCGACTAGTGGGGAAATGGCCTACGGCTGCATTCGACGGCGGATTCAACCCGTCGACGCAACAGCTTCATGAAATCGCTGTGCTGGCGTTTCGTAGTCCAGCGTCTTTCTCGGTCGTTCGTTGAGGCGCCTAGCGATCGCGTTGAGCTTCGCTTGCGAATACGCGGAGAGGTCGATTCCCTTGGGCAGATACTGCCGCAATAGCCCATTCGCATTCTCATTCGACCCACGTTGCCAAGGGCTTCGGGGATCACAGAAGTAGACCTTGATGTCAGTGGCCAGCGTAAAGCGTCGGTGGTCTGCCATCTCCTTGCCGCGGTCCCAAGTCAGCGATCGGTACAGCTCGTCCGGCAGCTTGTGGGCGTGCTTGATAAGCGCATTCACGACTGTCTCAGTATCCTTCTTGCCGACCTTCGCGAGCATCACGTAGCGCGATTGACGTTCAACGAGCGTCGCGATCTGGCTGTTCTTGCTGCCGAACAGCAGATCACCTTCCCAGTGTCCAGGAAGCGCGCGATCTTCGACCGCAGGGGGACGCTCGCTAATCGATATCGCATCAGTGATTTGGCCGTGGATGCTGGTCTTCTGCGTATGGTGTCGCGAGCGACGCGTACCTCGGGTGCGCCGCAGGTGGGCCATCAGCTCCTTCTTCAGAGCGCCGCGCGCCTGGATGAACAGGCTACGATAGATCGTCTCGTGGGACACCTGAAAGGCTTCGACGGCGCCCGGCCCAGCGTCGCCGCGATCACCCGGATCGACTTGCCTGCCACAACGCCGCGAGAGATCTCTTCTCGCTCGATCAGGGTCAATGCCAATCGCGATCGCCGCCGCTCGGTTGGGCGTATCCCGCCCGACTCCGCCACGATGCGTTGGATCGACGAATGGTATCGGTCAAACAACCGGGCGATCTGGTGAAGCGTCTCACCCTTACGCCAACGCTCCCAGATGAGGGCCCGTTGCCTGGCCGAGTAGTAAATCCGCGGTCTCTTCTTCATCTGCAACACCCCTTCCGCCGCAATGGCGTCTAGTGTGTTGCATCGACCAGTTGAATCCGCCACCCTTCTCGGTCATACCCCCGAAGTGACCGACGGTCCGCACTGCCGCAAAACCGACCGCTCAAGCCCGTCTCAACAAAGGGCGCGTTCGGCCAGAAGCGGACCAGCAAAATCACCGAGAGCGGTCGTTCGATGGCGCTATCGACCCCAAGCTGACACACCGGCCGACAGCCGGATGTCTCGGCGAACTACAGCTTGTCAGCTGTTGCGACTAGGGCGCGTGACGCACCCGAACTTTGGCAATCACAGCGCCGGCATCGCACGGAGGACCGGAGGCCGACACGTCGCTCACAAAATTGACCGTGCTCGTACTTCCTGAAGCGACGAAGTCGATTTTCTTGATGACCCAACCCATGTTGAATTGGCTCTTCCCGGTTGTGTCGAAGAGAAAGTTGGTCGTGACGCCATTGACGGTGACCGCGAGTGGCTTGATGACCGGCGGCGCACCAAAATTGCCGGCCAGGGCGAACGAGAGACGATAGTGTCCGCCTGGAGTCGTGTCGAACGTCTGTTGGATGCCTCCGACGCAAAACTTCCCGACGAGATCGATGGAATTATGCTCCTTGCGCGCGAGCCAGCCACATGGAGGAGGACTTTCCCAATCGATCGTGCCTACGGATACGGTCCAGCCTGTGATGACATTACTGCCGACAGGGAGGTCGAAGACGTTGCACGTATTGGGCACGCTCCCGTGATCGAACCTTCCGTTCTGAAACTCTGCGCCCGATGTGGTGGCGGCGAACGCCAGCAGAATCACGCATGAAAGAAGACGAGCCATCGATCCCCCTTTTTTGTGCTGCGTCGGCGAGCCTAACGGCTCGAGTAATCCCTCACAATGCCGGGCCGCTCCTGCAAGCTCCAGCCACTCCACCCGTCTTTGCGACCCTCCTGCACCTATTTGCATTCGCTGCGTCGCGCAGCGCTTGTTAGTTCGAACGCGCAGTAAGGTTACACCTGTTCACGCAGCAGTTGGCACTCGCGTCTGACAAAATGCTTACCGCCCCGAACTGAGCCATCGGAGCACCCCGACCGTCAGCTCGGGTCGAAAGCGCCAGTTTCAGCCAACGGAGACGACTGGCTCCTTCGCGTCTATTGCGGAGGCTCGAACGGCCGAGCCCGAAGACCGCTGTTTGGCCGTTAGCCGACGTTGCCGCGCAAGTAGCGTGAAGGATTCAAACCTTCGTCGGTTATTGCCAGGAACTTCAAGGTCAAAAGGCCTGCATCGTTGCAAGGCCCTTCCGTATTGGTCCGGGGACAGGATTTGGTAGTTGTTTGCCACAATACCGCTCCGGTAGCAGAGCTATTTAGCCCTTAAGCGCGAGCGCCATCATCGCAAACCAGGTGATCACTACTTGCCGCAGCTCATCCCTGCCGCCGCATCCTTGGCGGGCAAATTCAGTTCGAAGTCGAACGTAAACGTCGTCTTGTCGAGGCTGCCTGCGATCTTGCCCGATAGCGCGCCGCCGGGCTTCACTTCTCCGGTCATCTTCTCGACCTTGAAGTCCTTGGGCGCTTCGACTACGCGCTGGATACCCGCCATCGGCGATCGGGCATGGTTGGTGTTCAGGTCGATCGATTTGACGGCCGCCGCAGAGGCGGTCTCCTTGCCTCCGCCGGGGCAGAACATGATGGCGGCCATCGTGCGCTGTTTGCCGCCCTTGTCGCCACTGGCGTACGACGACGTCTGGAAGCTCTCCGCGTCCTCCGGTGTGACGGCGTCTTCGTTGAACCAGATCGCCACGCTGTGCTGATCGCTATACACCGACGCCACGCAATGGGTAAGCGTGAACCTCTCGCCACCCATCGATCCGGTCGCCGAACAACGCGTCTTCACCGGCGCAGTGGTCCAAGCTGCCGTTGCGCCCGGCGCCGAACCCGACGTGGCGTCACTCCCCGGCATCGGCTGGCCGACCTTCCAGGCGTTGGCCAACTTGCTGGCGCTACGCCTTTGTTGCGGCGTGAGCGGCTTTGCAATTTCGTCCCGGTAGTCGATGTTCTCCTTGTCGCCGTTGCGCGCGGCGATCGTGGCGTTGGCGAGTGCGAAGACCTCATCCTGGGGCGCGCCCTGACCGTTATGGTAGA
This sequence comes from uncultured beta proteobacterium, assembly GCA_963713125.1. GTDB lineage: Bacteria > Pseudomonadota > Gammaproteobacteria > Burkholderiales > Casimicrobiaceae > PALSA-1003. Next base: position 306,531 of record CAVQKL010000009.1, read on the forward strand.
CGACGGCCAGCTTGAACTGCGCGTCGGCATTGCCCTGGGTGGCGGACTTGCGCCACCAATCGGCTGCCTGCGCATAGTCCCTCGGTACACCCTGGCCCTTGGCGTACAACAATCCCAGGTTGTACTGCGCCGTCGCATCGCCTTGCTCGGCCGCTTTTCTGAACCACGCGACGGCTTGCACGTTGTCCTGCTTTACGCCGTCACCGGTCGCGTAGATAACCCCCAGTTCCTGTTGCGCGTCGGCGTGGCCTTGCGCCGCCGCCTTGCGGATCCACGCGATGCCCTGCGCCTTGTCCTGCGCATACCCGTTGCCGAACTCGTACATCCGCCCGATCCGGTATTGGGCTTCGGGGTCGCCGCGTTCCGCCAGCGGGCGATATTCGTTTGCGGCGGTGACGTAGTCCTTCTTGCTCAGTGCCGCGTAGCCTTCTTTGAGGCCGGCAACGGCGGCGGTGGAGCACAACAAGACCGAGAGGGCGAGCAGGGCGAGCAGTCGCATGACTCCTCCTACATCGACGGGAAACCGGACAGGCGTGCCGGATTGTCGTGACTGCAGTCTGGCTGGCTGGATTCAGGATATCGGCGAGCCCCCGCGCGGCGGCCGGACCTTTGAGTTCTCGTCCTATTTACCAGACAGAATTTCCGTGCTTGAAGAGAACGATCCGTCAGAGGCCTTTCGTGCCCATAGAAATACCTTGTCTCCCACGACCGGTTTGGTTGCAGTGAGTCGATACTCGTGAACAGTTGTATCTGCAGGCACTGTGATTTTCTGGACACCGCCTTGATACTGAACCGTCAGCGTTGAAGCATCGGTGCGCTTGGCGCTGCCATTCGACATTCTGGATTGAGACGCCGTCCCGTTCGTCATGCGCGATGCCGATACGTTACCGTTTGTCATGCGGCTCGGCGTGGCACCGGCGGGCTGATTCATCATGTAGCTTCCTTCGCCCACGCCCCGCATCTCCTCCGGGAGAATGCCGATCGCGGATGCCCGCTCCGTCCCGTCGGGTTGCTTCACCGACGTTACGCCGACAAAGTTCGTGTCCTTTAGATGAGACATATCGCCGGGAACGCGGGCGTAAAGATGGAAGGGCTGCACCAGTTTCACCGTCATGACGTCGCTTCCCGTCCGAGGTTTGATTGCAAGCTCATCGGCGGAGGCGCGCTCAACCGTTCCGCTTATTGAAATCATACCTTCAGGATTGTGCGCCGGAACATCCTGAGTCAGACCTGAAAGCGGTGCGAATGCCGCCAAGAAGGCAAGGGCTCCTCCCCAGGTCTTCCTGGAGACCACCGAGAAGTTCTCCAGCACGTCGACATCCCTTCCTTTGGACTTTAAGGCGGTACTCTATCACTTCAACGTGGGCGAGATTGTCGAGCCGCCAACGCTAGTGGAAGATTTGCGGGCACGATCTGCGGCGCACCTGTGCTCGGGCACCTGGCGGGTGCCGTCGTCGGCTCAAGCGCTGGGCCGCTGTGGCGAGCGCCGGCGAACCCCTCGCCAACGTAGGCTGGGTACGACACTCCTACAGCGGAGGGAGGCTCAGCGACTGGCAAATGTCGGTTGCGCCGACAATCGAATCGGACGGCGTCCGATTTTTTTGCCCACGTACAGCACTTAGCATAACAAGAGCCGCTGCGGTGCAGAAGGCGGGCGGTCCACGATGCTTCGCGCCGTGTCGGCAAATAAGAAGGCTGGAGGCCATCATGTTCGGAAAATCCGCAACGTTCGCTGTCGCCCTCGCAATCCTCGCCGCTTCAGGATGTGCATCGTTTCCTAACCGCGACCCTGCACTGGACGATGCGCGATTATCGCTGGATGCAGCGCGACGCAATCCTCAGGTTGCCATGTATGCATCCGCCGAGTTCAACCAAGCGGCGGCGACACTCCACCAAGCCGACGACCTCGCGGCTAACGGTGGGCGGTATGACGACGTGCACCAGCTTGCCTTACTTGCGAACCAGCGTGCCGCGGCGGCGCAGGACGCGGCGCGCCTTCGTAGCGAGCAGGCGGCGCTCGTCGCGCAGCGCACGGCAACGGATGCGCGTATCCAGGCCGACGTCACCCAGCGACAGGCCGCAGTAGCACAGTTACAAGCGGCGGAAGCGCAGCGGCAGGCCGATCTGGCACAGAGTCTGGCGGCTGCCGCGCCGGCCACTTATGACTACCGACGCCGAGAGAACGAGCCGTTGTACGAGGCGCCCGTGACCTCGGTGCGCGCGGTCGTAGGACCACCGCAGCAACGCTGCTGGGTAGAGCGTCAGGTTGTGGACACCGGCTCACCGGGTATCAATATCCCGGGCGCAGTGGTGGGGGGCGTCGTCGGCGGCATCCTTGGCCATCAAATCGGGAGTGGCCGCGGGCAAGATCTTGCGACGGGCATCGGCGCAGTCGGCGGCGCGGTCCTGGGAGCGAACGTGGGTCGTGACGCGCCCGGCACAGTTTATACGCAGGATGTGCAGCGGTGCGCGACCGTGTCCACGGCCGCAACGCTGGACTACTGGGACGTCACGTACAACTTCCGCGGATACGAGCATCATGTGCAGACCACGAGCCCGCCGGGCAGAACCATCTTGGTCAACGCACAGGGCGAGCCCCGCGTCTGACGACACGCGACGAAGAGATTCGAAAGTTACGCTACCCCTGTGGTACCCGGAGGGAAAGCGAAAAGGGCCTAGCAAACGCTAGGCCCTTGAATTGTTGGTTGCGGGGACCTGCAACCTGACCCAGAAGCGCATACGGATCAAGTAGATATTTAACAAGCGCTCAACGTCGCCACTTAAGCGGCATGCCACGAATGGCCGGTGCGTTTACGCCACGAACGGATTGAACAGCTTCACGCCCGTTGCTGCAAAGTGCTTGACGTTGCGCGTGACCAAGACAAGATCGTGAATGAGCGCCGTGGCCGCGATCTGTTTGTCGAGTGGGTTCTCGGGATGCGGCACCCGCAGACGGCCCCAAACCTGGGCCGCATCCGCGTCAAAAGCAAGAACACTGTCGCCGAAGTCTGCAAGCAGCTTGCCAAGCCAGCGCTCAAGCAGTTGCGCCTGCTTGGCGTCGCCCCGATAACGCACGAGTTCCACGCCGCGTCGCAACTCGCCGACGGTCACCGAAGTGAGGTAAAGCGGTGCGTCACTCGACGACACCTCTTTGAAGAAGGCGGCCACCCCTGGGTTCGCCATCTCCCTCTTGCGCAACTCGCTGATAACGTCGGTATCAACCAGGTACACGCTGCGCCTCGGCGGCATCTTCGATACGTTCGAAGTCCTCGTCCTGCCCTACGTCAGGAATTGCTGCCAATACCTCTGCCAAGCGCCGCTTGCGCGGGCGGCGCAACGCGCTAGCCAAAATCTCTCGATGCTCGCCTTCGGCACTGCGACCGTGTTTCGCCGCTCGCTGCTTGAGCGCTTGCACGAGAGCTTCATCGATGCCGCGCACGATCAAGTTTGCCATGATGCCTCTATAGGTCAGTCATGCTATCAATGATAGCACAGGTGGTAGAGGAAGGTTTGGACGGATGGCCTCCGACATGCAGCGATGACGGCCGCCGACCCCAAGCAGTCGACCGATCTTGCGGCGAGTCGACATTCGCCGGCGGACAAGCGGCCGCTCGATGCCGTAGTTCGGTGGCGGGCGGCCCGGTGCGTTCACCCCGCCCGCTTCAACTGCGGCGCGGTCCATTACCTTCCATTGCTTCGGCTTTCGGCCAGTAGAGGCGCATCGCCATAAAGAATGGTCCGTTCGGCGCGGGCAGCCAGTTGGCTTCCTTGTCCTTGCCGGGTGATTCGTTTTGAATATAGAGCGTCAGCCCGCCGTCGGCATCACCTGCTCTGGTTTCGATGATCATTGACACCCACCACGCCCTTGGCAGTATCGCAGGCGAGCTGCACCTGTTTGGTCATAGGCAGCATGTCAGGGAACAGGCGATAAGTAGTCAACGTGGCAGCATCGAGCTTTTTGGCGTCGACATGGGCCTGCGCCTTGTCGAGGATGTTTGACAGGTTGCCGAGGATGTTGACGAAACGCGGAACGCTCGCCTGATACATGGAAATACTCATGGGAAATCCTTGAGGTGGAAAACGATGGACAACGGCAGACGCGTATTGTAGCTGCAACCGGAACGACTATTCAGGGGCGTTCTTAGCCAAGTGCAGATGTCTTCCTGCGGCCAGAGATGAAGATACCCACGTTTGATGGACACCTCAATTAGAGCAATACTAACTGAGGGGTGTTCGATGGAATACACATCGCGCAGGAAATTGACACGGGAATTCAAGCTTGAAGCGGTTCGTCAGGCGGCGTTGAGCGAGAAGCCCAAGGCCCAGCTGGCTCGGGAGCTGGGCGTACGCGTCGGCCAGCTGCGAACGTGGCGGCTCGAGTTCGAGAAGGAGGCGGTGACCGGCATCGCCAAGCCTGAGCGATCTGCTGCTGAGGGTCTTGAGCAGCTGCGTCGCGAGAACGCAAAGCTCAAGATGGAGATCGAGATTTTAAAAAAAGCGGCCATCTACTTCGCTCGGGAATCGAAGTGAAGTACGCCTTCGTCGAGAAGAATCGACGGCAGTACGGCGTGCCGGCCCTGTGCGAGGCGCTGCAGGTCTCGCGCAGCGGGTACTACGCTGCGCGGCACCGCGGTCCCAGTGCCCGCCAGAAGCGCCAGGTTGACCTCACAGCTCGTATCAGGACGATCCACCAGGCCAGCCGCGAGTCGTACGGCGCTCCCAGGGTGCACGTCGAGCTGATGGTCCAAGAGGTGCCGTGCTGCCGCAACACGGTGGCCAAGCTGATGCACAAGGCTGGGATCCTGCCCAAGGCGATCCGGCGGTTCCGCGTGACCACCGATTCCCGCAAGACTAAGGCATCGCCGAACCTCATCAACCGGGACTTCACATCAGAACACCCCAACGACCTCTGGCTGAGCGACATCACCTACATCTCCACGAGGGAAGGTTGGCTCTACCTGGCTGCGGTTCTGGACGCGTACTCGAGAGCCTTGGTAGGCTGGGCGATGAGTCGAACTCTGGACACGAAGCTGGCGATAGACGCGTTGAACATGGCGATCGCTCATCGAGGTCCACCGGTAACGCTGCACTCCGACCAGGGGTCAACGTACGCCACCGGAAGCTACCGGGAAATCGTCAACCGCTATGGCATCAGGCAGAGCATGAGTCGCAAGGGTGATTGTTGGGACAATGCGCCGATGGAGAGCTTCTTCCATACGCTCAAGACCGAATTGGTCATGCACTGCGACTACAAGACACGCGACGATGCGCGGGTCAGCTTGTTCGATTACATGGAAGTGTTTTACAACCGGCAGCGACGGCACTCATCGATTAGCTACGAGGCCCCGCTACCGTTCGAGGCGATGAAATCGCCTGGTGAGGTGTCCACCGTTCGTGGGTAAGACCAGAAGCAGTCACTCGACGGCAGAGCGACGCTGGGTGGCGTAGTATGGTTAGAGTCGATGCTATAAATTGAATTAAGCGGAGGCAAAATTGAAATGTCCTAAATGCAATTCGGACCTGATACCAACAATTCGGCACAAGATCGAGGTCAACTACTGTCAGTCCTGCAAAGGGATGTGGCTGGAGCGTCAGGAGCTCGCGCAATTGGAAGATGAGGTCTTTGACCTCGGCGAACATGCGAAGGGAACACTGGTCTTCAGTTCTACGCCTACAACCGCCAAATGCCCCGAGTGTGACGCTCTCCTCAAGCGATTCAGGTACAGGCTGTACGATCTAGAAATGGAGCTTTGCGAGAATCAACACGGGTACTGGTTGGATGATGACGAAGACACAAGAGTCTTAGAACTGATGAAGAACGAAGAAGCCGATATGCAAAGAAAACTGCTCGCAGAAGACAAGTGGACTACAACCTTAGAGCATATGCGCTCTGGTTCGTTTCTCAGTAAAGTGCGACAGCTGTTTCGTTAAGGGAGCGTACGCAAGACAGGCCGCTCGTCGACACCGCGCAGGGTCGAACTCGGTCCGTGGAGTAGAAGTTGATTTGCGTCGATCGGACACTGTTCTGTGAGGTCGCTTCGGAGTCCCGATGACGCAATCGGATCCACCGCCTTCTACGAAATTCGAAGTCCAAAATTCTTGGTACAAAATTCGACGCATTTTTAGGGCTTCTAAGTACTCAGACGAAGTACCCTGTACTCAGGCTCCGTACTAGGTACTTCGCCTTAGGCTGAGTTCGAAGCGAAGGGTACCCATGCCTCGGAGAAGGTACTCTGGATGCACCTTTGCGGGGTCTTAGCTTGTCTAGCGCTTCGCTAAAAGTAATGCAACGGTGAATCGCACGCTGGAAGTGCTACGCGCGATCTTGCGCAAGTGCGTCAACGAATGGGAGTGGTTGGACCGGGCACCGCAGATTCGAATGTTGCAGGAGCCCAGTCGTCGTATCCGGTTCTTGACGCAGTGAAGAGGAGACGAAGCAGAAATCGATCCTCCGGCCAGAGCAGATAGTCGCACCGGCGTCCTCCCGATGGCCCGCGGCGACCCACGCGTCGACAAAGCCGGTAACCCGATTGAGGCGACCGAACTGCGCCGTGAGCGGACCGACAATGCGGTCGTACTCGGGCGCGGACCATTCGATATTGAAGTCGCCCATTATCAGGGCGTCGGCGGGCATCGGTGGCATCTCACCCTCGGTCCAGCCGGCGTCGGGGTCCGGATGGCCTCCGCACCATGCCCTCGGCCGGCGCCCGCGCGTGGATGGCGAGGAGCGCCTCGATCTGTGGCATCCGCGTAGCCGGGCTCAAATGACTAAGATGAACCGAATAGATTCGCACCGGCCCCGCGCGCGGTGTCACGATCACCGCCTCGAGGGCTCCCTGCTGAATGCTGTGCTGAGTGAGCGTGGCGTATTTCGGCAATAGGTGATTGCGCGAGGACACGATCGGCGGTCGCGACAGAATCATCGTGCCGAACTGGCGCCGGCGATTGACGAGCCTGCCTGCGGAGTCGCGGTAGCTGGCGTCCATGTCGAGGTTGGCTCCGTAAACCCAGTGGTGTTCGGGCAGATGCGAAGCGATCACTGCGGGCGCGTCGACGCAGCCGGAGCGTTGCCAATGGCGCTCCACTTCCTGTAGGGCGATAACGTCGGCGTCCTGCACCTCGCGGGCGATGCGCGCGAGATCGTACCGGTTGTCCTTACCCAGACCGTACTGGATGTTATGGGTGACGAATTTCATTGACTGCGCGAGCCGCCAGAGACAGGTTCCTGAGTTTTTTTCTGGCGCTCGCCTGGGTCAGCTCCAGCATGCCGCAGTCCGGCGCGAGAATCAGTTGATCTTTCGGGATGTAGTGGAGCGCTTGATTAGCGCGCAGCACCAACGACTCGACACTTTCTACTTCGTTCTCACCGACATCAACGACTCCCAGCATGATCGTTTTCTGCCCGAGAGCGCTCAATATGGACACATCAAGCTTGCTGGCCGCTCCCTCTATGGAAACGACGTCCAGCTTGGACTCGGACAGCCAGGCGAGGATCTCTCCGTAGTAGCCTTGATTCGCCTTGTAGCTGATGCCTTTTCGCTCCAGCGGTTTGTTGGGATATCCGCAGCAAATATGCACGACAAAAGTCGCTCGGTCTTCCAGCCCAGCGAAGCAACGTTCGAGGGCTTGCAAGCCCCAGGCTTGCGCTGCTGACGGATAGCGCAGCAATACCGGATCGTCGAACTGAACAATCTTGCATCCCGTCGCGATGAGCGCTGCAACTTCATGATGGATCGCGTCGGCATAGTCGAGGGCAAGCCGCTTGCGATCGCCTTGGTAATACTCATCGGCCACGCAGTCGGCGACAGTACTGGGTCCGGGAAGGCCAATTTTGGGGATGCCCTTGGCGTGCCTCTTGGTGAATAGGAACTCATCCACAACCAGTGACTTCGTGTACGTTATTTTTCCGATTACCCGTGGAGCGTCCTGTTTGGCGGTTCCTGCGCGCATCGAGATAGGTTTGAGGTTGACGGCGTCGACTCCGCCCAGCTTGTTGATGATATGCAGCACGTAGTGGCCGCGACGTTCTTCACCGTCGGTGATGATGTCGATGCCCGCGCTATCCTGGTCTTTGATCGCCTGAAGAGCGGCCTTGTCCAGCAACTTGGCAAACTCGGGTTGCCCGAGTTCCTTTTCGCGGCGCTCAAAAGAAAAGCCAAAGCTGTCGAGCAATGATCGGCCGTTTTGACGGTAGACGTAACGCGGCTTGGGATAGCTTCCCACAATGGCTGTCAGGACCTTGGTTTGGGACTTCACGATGAGATCGTCAGTCGCAGGACCGTGGGTTACGACAGCCGATCGACTCCGTCAAAACGGCCTCGGCAGAGTATCCATGCGGATCAAGCTGCAATGCGCGCGTCGATGCGCCGGCCGCTTGCCTTGTCGAAAAGGAGTGCGCTCGCGGGAGAGATATGTAGGTGCACGCTGTCGCCTTCGCGATGGCGGGGCTCCGCTCCGGCCTCGAGAAAACGAATGACTCCGTAGTCGCTGTCCGCCGTGTAAAGCACCTCCCGGCCCATCGGCTCGGCGGCGGTGATGCGCGCCGACGTTCCTCGCTCCGCCACCTGCACGCTCTCCGGGCGAATGCCCAGGACCACCCCGCCGCGCGTCGAATCCGACAGTCGGATGCTCGCTTGGTGAACCTTCACCACCGCGCCGTCGGCTTCCCCATCGAACAGGTTAATCGGCGGTGAGCCGACGAAGCTGGCGACGAACAAAGTGTCCGGACGTTCGTAGAGATCCTCGGCGGCGCCCTCCTGTTCGACGCGCCCTGAGTGCATCACCACCACCCGATCGGCCATCGTTGTGGCTTCGATCTGATCGTGCGTGACGAGGATCGTGGTTACGCCGAGCTCGCGCTGGATGCGACGTATTTCGGTACGCATCGTCAGCCGCAGCCCGGCGTCGAGGTTCGACAGCGGCTCGTCGAGCAGAAGAAGGTGCGGTCGCTTGACCAGGGCCCGGGCAAGCGCGACGCGCTGTTGCTGGCCACCCGAGAGCTGGCTCGGTCGCCGGTCGAGAAATCCGTCGACGCGCACGAGGGCGGCGATCTCCCGCGCGCGAGCCTCGGCCTCCGCTGGCTCGACGTTCTTGAAGCGCAACGGGAACTTGATGTTCTCGAGCACGGACATGTTGGGATAGAGCGCATAGGACTGGAACACGATGCCGACATTGCGGCCCCGCGCTTCGACGTCATTGACCCGCGCGCCGTCGAATGTGATGTCGCCGCTCGTGGGCTGGTAGATGCCGGCGAGCATCATCAAGGTTGTCGTCTTGCCGCAGCCGGACGGCCCCAGGACCGCCACAAAGGCGCCGTCCTCGATCGTGAGGTCAATGCCGGAGACTGCGTGTGCGCCGACCCACTCCTTGCGCAGGTTCTTGAGCTCGATACGCGCCATGGTTTATCCCTTGATGCCGCCGATCGTCATCTGCGTCAGATACTTCTGGCAAAAGACGTAAAGGAGCAGGCTCGGCAGAACGTAGAAAACGGCGACCGCGGCAACGATCCCGTAGTCGACCCCCATCACATCGTCGGAAACCCAGAACAGATACAGGCTCATTACCCAGTTCTTGTTTTCGATCAGAAACGTCCGCACGAAAATGTATTCCTCCCAGGCGCGGATGAAGGCAAAGACCCCGACGGCGATCAAGCCGACACGCACCTGCGGCAGGACCACCAAACGAAACGCCTGCCTTCGCGTGGCGCCGTCGGTCATGGCGCTCATCTCGATATCCCAGGGCACGCCGTCGAAAAAACCCTTCATCACGAACACATAGAATGGAAGCTCGATTGCGGCGAGAACGAGCATGACGCCGACGATCGTGTCGAGCAGCCCGATCCAGTACAGCATCAGGAAGATGGGAATGATCAGGGTCATCGCCGGGAAGGCATGGAGGACCAGCAAGCCCTGCAGAAAGGCGTTGCGCCCGCGAAACGTGAAACGCGAGATGTAGTACCCGGCAAGCGATGCCACAGTGAGGATGATCGCTGTTTGCGAAAGAGCGAGCGCGAGGGAGTTGAAGAAAGCGGTCCAGACCGACGGAAACTGCGCTCCTGAAGTCGCCTTCGAGCGCAACTCCTCGACGAAGTCGGAGTGCGTCAGAAAGCGGAAGTTGTCGAGATGCAGCCGGGTGCCGACCAACGCGGCAAGTAGCGCGCCCGCAACCACTGCGACCGCCACTCCCGCGCCGAGTCGCAGCCGTCGCGACGCTGTCGCCATGTGCACGATGCTGTAGAGAATGACGGCGGGCACGATCACCGCGCACGCGGTCCACAGCACGTCGCTCGAGATGCCTCCGGTCCGTGCGGTGAAGGCGATCACCACCATCCAGAAGTACGGCAGGATGATGGGCACGGAGACCACGACGAGGAAAGCGAGCACCGCTGACTGGGCGGAGACCCTTCGGCGCCATGCCCGCCGCGCAAGCGCCGGCCAATCGGCGCGCGCCTCGAGCGCGGGCCCTGCGACTGCGTGGTTTGCGGCCATCAATGCACCTCGATCCGCGGTGGCTGCAGGAGTTTCTTCATGTCCATGAGCCGCCACAGCGCGAGCGCAACCGCCACGCCGATCACGACCAGGATGAGTGAGAGCGCCGCGCCGTAGGCGTATTCACCGCTCTCGAACGCGCGCCGATAAGCATAGAGCGAGAAGACCGTCGTGTCGTAGAACGGGCCTCCCCCCGTGATCAGCAGTACGTACTCGAAGCTCACGAGTAGCGAGAGCGTCTGATGGATCGTCATGTAGGAAATGGGCCAGCGCAATGCCGGAAGCGTGATGTGGCGCACGATGGCGAGCGGGCCCGCACCGTCGACCCTGGCGGCGTGGAAGAGATGCTCGGGAATCGAGCGGATCGCCGACGTAAAGATGAGCATGCCGAGGGACGCGCCGATGAACCCGTTCGCCAGGATGATCACCATGAGTGGATGATTGTTGCGAAGATCGACGGGCGGCGCTCCGAACACATGCACCACGATCTGGTTGAGCAATCCGCGCTCGTTGGGATCGATCACCCAAAGCCACAGCAGCGCGTACACGACGGAAGGGCTCATCCGCGGCAGCAGCCAAACCGCGCGAAAGAACGCGCCGAGGCGCTGCGGCACGGCAGTGGTGACCAATGCCAGAAGCAACGCAAAGGTGACGTTGAATACGCCCAGCGTGGTTACCACGAAGATTGCGGTGATTCCGAGCGACGCCAGAAGGCGCGTATCGCGCGTTGCCATGCGCTCGAAATTCTCCAGCGTGAATTTCGTGACCGCCAGCGTGCGACCCATGTCGGTGAATGCCAGAACGATGTCGATGACGATGGGTGCAACGAAAAACAACAGCAGCAAAACCAGCGCCGGCCCCAGAAACAGGGCAAAGTTCGCGCGCTGTCGACGGGTCTGGGCTCTGGCGAAGTCGGGCATGGCCATTTCCTTGCCGGATTGGAAAGGAGGCATGCGCCCCCTCTCCGCTGGAACAAACTTGACGGAGCCTTCAGTCGCGAATGACGAAGTCCTTGCCGAGCTCATTCGTCAGCTCGTCGACCACAAAGTCCGTAGCCGCCTGCGCAGTGAGGCGTCCTGTCTCGATGCCCTGGATGCCCTTGAACACGATCGCGTTGTATTGACCGATCTTCGGGTGGTTGGGCATGAAGCTCGCGTACTTCAGCATCGGCGTCGCAGCCACAAGTGCCCAGCCCTTGTCGATCACTTCGGGCATCGCCTGTTCGCCGTAGTTGATCGGCGTATGGTTGGTCGACACGGCATGTCGCATGTTCGGATACGGTTGGCTCGCAAGCGCGACGATGTATGCCGCGAGCTCCTTGTTCTTGGACTTGGCGGACACCGCATATGCGATCGGATGCGACAGATTGGATGGCTTGCCGCCCTTTTTGCCGGGAGGCGCGTTCAACCATGTGATTTTGTGGAAGTAGTCGTCCTTACCCTTGAGGTTGAAAGCCTTCATTTGGTCCGTCACGCGCCACACGCCGTGGAAGAACACCAGTGCCTGTTCGCCACCGAAGGACGCCTGCTCGATGGCATCCCACGACATCGACGTATTGGCGGCCGACAGTGCCTTCTTGTCGACGCAGTACTTAATCCACGTATAGAAATCCTTCAGCGCCGTCTTCGACGCCTGCAGCTTCGCGGCCTGCTTGTCGTAGGGCACGAGGCCGAAGCCTTCCATCAGCATCTGGAAATCGGGACCCGCGTTCGGGCGATGAAGGATGCCGTACTTGACGACGCCTTTCTGCACCGCCTGGCCGGCGAGATCGCACAAGTCGTACGCCGTGAACTCGCCGGCATCCACCCTGCCCGGAAGCGCCGCGATCTCCTTGTCGGTCTTGCCGAGTTTGCGAAGCTTGTCGTTATTCAAGAAATACATGCGGACTTCGGAATCCTGCGGAACGCCGTAGCGAGCGCCCTTGTAGCTCACCGCCTGCCAGAGGGGCACGATGATGTCGCCATAGAGCTCCGGGTTCTTTGCGATCTGGTCTTCCAGATTCCAAGCGTAGCCTGCTTCCGCAAACGCACCGGTCCACTCGTGCGCCATGACGAAGATGTCCGGACCCTTGTCGACGGCGAAAGCCTTCAAGAGATCGAGAGCGTCCTCGTCATAGCCCTTGGCGTTGGTCTCGTTGAGCTCGATCTTGACGCGTTTGTCGCTACCGATCGCGGCGAGCATCTTGTTGAGCGTATCACCGGCGGCGACGATATTGCCTGCGCGAAGAGGCCCGGAACGGTCCGCGCGTGACCACGCCTTGATGACCACGTCCTCAGCCAGCGCGTGGGCAGTGACGGCCCCGAACAGGATGCCGGCCAGGGTTGCCGATAATGCATGCTTGCAATTCATGATGCTGCCTCCTATTAAACGCGGTCGTTCGCCGCCAATTCTCTTGTCAGGGTTCCGATGGACGTGCCATCGACGATTCGTCGCAACATCGCGGGCAGGTTCGTACAAATTGCGTCGGGACGTAGCGCAACCAACGCGCGCAATTCGCTCTCGCGTTCTTCGTGCCAAAGTATGACCTCAAGACCAGCGTTGCGTAGCAATTTGATTGCGGCCGCATCCAGCAGCCGATGCGGGTGCGGTGACCGCGCTTCCCAGCATGGGTGCACGCCGTCGGCGTGATAGGCCGTGGCGAGTCGCGCCAAGTCCTCCGCCGCGATCACGCTGCCCATCATCAGCGATGTCCTGAGCGCAGGAAATCGCGCCTTTACAGTAGCTAGCGCCGGCCAGTGGAAACCGCCTATAACGATGCGCTCGCGCCAAGAGTTCGCGGCGACCATTTCGCCGACCGGTATTGCGCAGTCGGGGTCCTTGACCTCGACCAACAGGCCGATCTTTTTCCGCGCCGCCCAGACAAGGAGCTCATCGAGACGGACCAGGCCCGGCTGTATCGCCTGGATATCGGCGAACGTGCCCTCGGCGACTCGTTGATCCCCGAGGGCGAGATCGTGCCGGATTACCAATACGCCGTCTCGCGTACCCTGCACATCGCATTCGATCACGTCGGCCCCTTCGGCGACCGCTGCCTCGAAGGCCGCCCAGCTGTTCTCCGCGTGCGCCGCACTGCTGCCCCGATGCGCGACAACTTGCGGTCTGGTCACGTCGCACTCTCCGGCGCGGCGAGGCCCCGCACGGTCCTGCGGACGATCAGCGTGCCGGGCAACTTGAACACGGAACGCGGTGATTCCGGCGTCACAGCGCGCAGCCGGATGACCTCCATCACTTGATCGACCAGCATCCGGACCGGCTGCCGAAAAGTCGTGAGCTGATACGCATTCCAGGCGGCTTGCGGAATGTCATCGAAGCCGATGACCGATAGATCGTCCGGAACGTGGCGTCCGCGATCGAGACGCGCAGCATCTACGAAGCCGAGGGCGACGAGGTCCGTGACGCAAAATGCACCATCGATCGCTCCCTTGGTGAGCATCGCCAGCGCCGCCTCGCGCCCCGTCGAATAGTCGGTGGGCCCTTCGCGCCAGACGCGAACGGGCACGCCCTCCTCGGCGGCCCGATCGCAGAACGCATCGAGACGCCCCAAAAGGCTCGCGGTCCGCGCGCCGCTCGAGACTACGGCCAGGCTGCGGCATCCCGCAGCGACTAGCAGCTCGGCGGCCGCGCGGCCGCCAGCCCTGTGATCGGTGACCACGGTGTCGACGGCGCAACCCGGCATCGGTTTGTTGACGAGGATCACCGGCACGCCGTTACCGAGGCATTCCTTGACGATGCGGCTGGGCGGCGTGCCATTCATCACTACGATCGCGCAAACGCGATACTCGAGCACGCGTTCGATGAGAGCGCCCAAGTCGCGCTCGGCATTCGCGGCATTGAGCAACATGCATTGAAACCCGTCCGCGAGCAGCGCTGCGGAGAGCATGGCCAGGCATTCGGCGTGGAACGGCTGTTGCAGGTCGGCGCAGACCAGGCCGACGATATTGGAGTGCGCAATGGTCAGGCTCTGCGCGAGCCGGTTGATGCGATAGCCTAGCCGCCCCGCGGCGTCAAGAATTCGCGCGCGGACCTCTCTCGATACGCTCGCACCTGGAGTAAAAGTGCGCGATACAGCCGAACGCGAGACTCCCGCTCGCCTCGCAACGTCGGCGGCGGTGACGAACGAACTGCGAACACGCTCCTGACTCATCGCCTGGGTTCCGTGGTGTGTTGCACACGTGTGCAATGACTGTAACCGGTGTCGCGCGCGCGTGCAAGAAAAAACATCGTGGATGCGACTCCCTCCTGTCATTTGTTGGTTGCGGGGACCCGCATCCTACGTAAGAGACGCGTGCGACTTCGCTAGGCAAGACTGACCAAGCTTGTCCGCTCACGACTGTGTTGCATCCACCAGTTGAATCCACAGCCGAATCCCGCCGCTGACGCTTAAGCCGTGGGAACCGGGTTCCGTGAACGCCGATGCTACCGTCGCAGCAACGCGTCGTCGGGCGAAAAAAAAACGGCTCGCATCGCTGCAAGCCGTTGAATGGTCGGTTGCGGGGACCCGCTTCCTGAATTAGAAGCTGGACCAGTTCGCTTTCGGCTGAGGGTCCGCTAACGGTCAAGCGGCGGATTAACAGTCTGTCGTAGAGATACATCGGATCATGCACTTAGTCTGAATTCTGCTCCGCAATTTAGTCAAATTCGGGAGCTGCAAACCCAATACGGGCGCGGTGGTTACCAAATTTGCGGAGCAACGAGCGGCTTTCGACCCGAAGCTGCCTAATGCCCTGAGACGGAATCGACATTCGCGATCTCTGTCAGACGCAAGCGCGGATAGCAGGGAACCTTCCCGGCAAGCCAGCGAATGTTCCGATCCATCGCCTAGGTGGCAGTTGGCTCAAGCGCAGGCCGTGCGATACCTTCACGTTGTCGCAGGCGCGCACGGATCAGCAAGTAGGCTGCCGGCACGACAAACATCGATAGTAGCGGTGCGGTGAGCATCCCGCCAACCATTGGTGCCGCGATGCGTCGCATCACCTCAGACCCTGTACCGCTGCCAAACATGATCGGCAACAGGCCGGCAATGATCACCGCTACGGTCATTGCAACCGGACGCACGCGCAGCGCGGCGCCTTCGACGATCCCCTCGATCAAGTCGCGCCGATTGTCGAGGTTTCCTTCCGCTGCCCGTGTCGTTACCGCCTGGTTTATGTACACCAGCATTACGACGCCGATCTCCGACGCCACCCCTCCCAATGCGATGAAGCCGACGGCGGATGCGATCGACATGTTGTAGCCTAGCAAGTACATCAACCAATAGCCGCCGACCAGGGCGAAAGGTAGCGTCGCCATGATCAGCAAGGCGTCGGAAAAACGACGGAAAATCAGATAGAGCATCACGAAAATTATTACCAGCGTCGCCGGGACGACGATCTTCAACTTTTGCGTTGCGCGCTCGAGGAACTCAAACTGCCCCGACCACGAGATCGAATAGCCGGACGGCAGCTTCGACCTCCCTGGTAACCGCGCGCTGCATCTCGCGGACCGCGGAGCTCAAGTCGCGCCCGTGGAGATCGACGTAGACCCACCCCGACAGGCGAGCATTCTCGCTCTTGAGCATCGGAGGCCCATCGCTGATGCGAATGTCCGCCACATCACGCAAGCGGATCTGGGCGCCGCGCTCGGTCAGGACCGGCAGATCGCGAATCATTTCGACTGAATCCCTGATCTCGCGGGGATAGCGCACGTTGATCGGGAAGCGCTGCAGGCCCTCGATGGTTTCGCCGATATTATCGCCGCCGATAGCCGCCGAGACGACGTTCTGCACGTCGGACACGTTGAGGCCATACCGCCCCGCAGTGCGACGGTCGATCTGTACATCGATGTAGCGGCCGCCGGTGAGGCGCTCCGCAAAGGCAGAGGTGACGCCCGGTACCTGCTTCACGACGCGCTCGATCTCGCCTGCGATGCGATCGACCTCCTCCAGCTTGGTGCCGGCCACCTTCACTCCCACAGGGCTCTTGATGCCGGTGGCGAGCATGTCGATGCGGTTGCGAATCCGAGGCACCCAGATGTTGGAAAGCCCCGGTACTCTGACGGTGCGATCGAGCTCCTCGACCAGCTTGTCCGGCGTCATGCCAAGACGCCACTGGTCGCGCGGCTTGAACTGGATCGTGGTTTCGAACATCTCCAGCGGCGCCGGATCGGCGGCGGTCTCGGCGCGTCCCGCTTTGGCGAACACGCTTGCCACTTCGGGAACTGTCTTGATCAGCCGGTCCGTCTGCTGCAAGAGCTCACTTACCTTGCCCGCCGAAATGCCCGGCAACGCGGAAGGCATGTAGAGTAAGTCGCCTTCATCGAGCGGCGGCATGAATTCGCCACCGATCCGACTCGCCGGCCACAGCGTTGCGACGGCAATGATCACTGCGACCGCCAGGGTCAGCATGGGGACGCGGAGTATGGTCTTGAGCGCCGGGCGATAGATCGCGATCAGAAGACGATTGAGCGGATTTCTCTTCTCCTCCCGGATCCGCCCGCGAATGAGGTATCCCATCAGCACCGGGATGAGCGTCACCGCCCGACCTGTCGACCAGCGACCTGTCTACGAATTACGCCATCAGCGGCAAGACCGGCAACAATTAGCCCTCGAATCGCTAGGGTGACGGCGAATTTGTGTGTGACCAAGAGGAATGTTTCGCCCAAGAGCTTACCCGACGAAGATGCAACCACGAATCCATTTTTCTCCGGCCGGCGCTGCGTACGTGCCCGCTGCCGCTCCGATAATGGGGCCCCGGGGGTCACGACGTGGCACTGGCTCGGCGAATCCGATCGCTTTTGCATTTCCAGCCAAAAGAGCAGCACGCCTCCGATTGCAACGCACAGCGCCACCGCGCCTGCGCCAGGTAGCGAGAACTTGAATGCAGATCTCAGAAACGGCACGGCAAGCACACCAACCAAGCCGATCAATGTTCCTCCGACCACCCACCATAATGCCGGATTGCGCGTCCTCATGGTCGCCGCAAGACCGCGCGAATGCGAACGGTTCGAGAGAATCAACGCCAGGTTTCCGAGCACCAGCATGATGAAGGTAAGCGTCCTCACCTGGTCGTCAGCGTAGCCAAAGGTGCGCGCAGCGAGGTACACCAACAGTACGCACGCAAGCACGATCAGCCCGCCAACCAGACTTTGCTGCAGAGCTGCCCGACTATAGAGCGACTCGTGACGGCTCCGCGGTGGGCGGCGCATCACGTCGGGACCTTCTGGCTCGGCTTCAAAGACGACCGAGCACGCGGGATCGATGATGAGCTCGAGGAACGCGATATGAGCGGGGAACAGGACCAGGGGCCATCCGAAGATAGCCGGTAGCAACGCTATGCCTGCGATCGGAACATGGACCGCAACGATGTAGCCCGTGGCCTTCTTGAGATTATTGAAAATACGACGGCCGAGGCGCACTGCCTGGACGATCGACGTGAAATTGTCGTCCGTCACGATCAAATCGGCCGCCTCACGCGCCACGTCGGTGCCGCGACCACCCATTGCGATGCCAATGTCCGCTGCCCGCAGCGCGGGCGCGTCATTCACGCCGTCACCCGTCATCGCGACAACTTCCTTATTGGCCTTGAGCGCATTGACGATGCGCAGCTTCTGCTCAGGTACGGCGCGCGCTACGATGTTGACGGTGTGGATCCGCTCGCGGAGAACCTCGTCGCTCATGGCGTCAAGGTCGGCACCCGTGATGTATCGGTCTTGCGGGCTAAAACCGGCCAGCCGTGCAATGCTGACAGCGGTTCGCGGGTAGTCTCCGGTGATCATCAGAACCCGGATGCCTGCGGCATAGCACTGACGGACCGCCGCCGGGACGCCATCGCGTACGGGATCAAGCAGGCCGACCAGACCGAGGTACTCGAAGGCGAAGTCGTGCTGGCCGCCAGGCAGCTGCCCCGGCTGAAAGCGCGCACATGCCACCCCGAGCACCCTCAGCCCCTCTTCGGCCAACGCGTCGACGTCGCGCCTCATCTCGTCGCGCTGTGCGGCGTCGAAATGACACAAGTCAGCGATGGCTTCGGACGCTCCCTTGGCGGCCACTGCAAACCCCTGTTCATGTCGCGACTGCCACACCTGTGACATGGCCAGAAGCGACGGCGACAAGGGGTATTCGCGTGCCAGCACCCACTCCTTGTGCAAGTGCTCAGTACCCGCAAGACTCGCCGATCCGAGCGCATTGATCGCCCTTTCCATCGGATCGAAGGGATCGCGGTGGCTCGCCAGGACGACAAACTCGACCAGACGATGAAACATCTCGGGCAATACACCATCATGTGGCCCAACCAGCCGCGTCTGTCCTGTTGCCGTAACCAGCATATGAACCGTCATCCGGTTTTCGGTGAGGGTGCCCGTCTTGTCGACGCACAGCACCGTGGCTGCACCGAGGGTCTCGAGCGCGGGCATCCGGCGGGTCAGCACATTGCGCCGCGAGATACGCCACGCACCCAGTGCGAGGAAGACGGTGAGCACCACCGGAAACTCCTCGGGCAGGAGTGCCATCGCCAGTGCGATTCCGGCGAGCACGCCATCAAGCCAATTGCCGCGGCCGAGCCCGTATACGACCGCCACGAGCGCGGCCAGGCCGAGCGCGCCGATCGCGACCCCCTTGACCAGGCGTTCAGTGTCTAGCTGAAGCGGCGATGGACTGGTTTGGATCGTCTGCAGCGCCTTTCCGATGCGCCCGATCTCGGTGTTCGCACCTGTAGCCGCCACCCGCGCGATGCCTTGTCCCTGGACGATCAGTGAGCCGGAATAGACGCAGTGGTTGTCATCGCTCCCCGCCCACGAAAGCAGGTGAGGTTGTTGGGCCGCTGCCTTGCCGACCGGAACCGACTCGCCCGTGAGCAATGACTCGTCGGCGCAAAGGTTCGTTGCTTCGAGAACGACAGCGTCTGCCGGTACGCGATCGCCTTCTCCCAACTCGATGAGGTCCTCAACAACCACGTCACGACCGGGAATGCGCGTTCGTTCGCCATCGCGAATCACGAGTGCGCGCGGACTCGACAGGTCTCGCAACGCATCCAGAGCGCGCTCGGTCTTGCGCTCCTGATACACGGTGATTCCCATCACGACCACGACGAACGCAAGGAGGACCAATGCTTCCTCTAACTTGCCAAAGAGCAGGTAAACGAGCCCGCACCCGACCAGCAGCAGGAACATGGGCTGCCGGACCACTTCCCACCCGATTGCTAGGATGCTTCTTGGTT
>CAVQKL010000010.1:0-116304 GCA_963713125.1 uncultured beta proteobacterium
GCGAGGTACGCTTCGAGGGCAGCATCGCCAAGGTGCCGGAACGTGCTCGCGACGTCGACCAGCGCTCGCCCGCAGCGGCCACTCTTCGCATCGAGGAGCGCGAGGCCGGTGTGAAAGACGATCGTCCGCCCCTGCATGGCCTTGAGTTGCTCGAGCGCGTGCGCGGGATCGCGCGGCTTGCCGATTGCCACGCCTTCGACAGCGGCGACCTGGTCGGAGCCGACGATCAGCGCATCCGGATTGGACGTCGCGGCCGCTCGCGCCTTGGCTTCCGCCAGCCGGACGGCGGTATCGGCAGGCGCTTCGCCCGGGAGCGGCGCCTCGTCGATGGCCGGCGCCACGGTGCTGAATGGCAGGCCGAGGCGGGCCAGCAAATCCTTGCGATACGGCGACGCCGACGCGAGCACCAGCGGGCGCGTCATTCGCGGCGAAGTTGTTGTTTTCACGGTTTTCTTTGACACTCGGCGGCAAGGCGGCTATTATGCAACGTTTGTCCCGCCCTTAGCGCCCGCGCCGCGCGTTGCTCTTGGCGAACCGTCGCCGGGACGAGGCGGCGCCGGATCCGGAGGCCGACCCAGATGGCGAATCGGACGACAGACGCCGGCACGCAAGCCCGCTTCGATGCATTCGAATTGTCCGCCGAGGGCGGTGAGCTCGCCGGCGAATTCGACGCGCGCAAGCTGCCGCGCGCAGCCGGGCTGCTTGCCGCAGGCGCCGATCCGGCGCCGATTGCCTGGCGGATCGCCGGCGGACACGACGCACTTGGGCGGCCCTCGTTGACGGTGCGGCTCGACGGCGCCGTGCCGCTGGTCTGTCAGCGCTGCCTGCAGCCGTATGCGGCAGCGGTGTCGCAGCAGACCGAGTTGCTGCTGGCGCGCGACGATGCCGAGCTGGCGCGGCTGGACGCGGAGGAGCCCGAAGTCGTGCTGGCGAACACGACGCTCGATCCGCGAAGCCTGGTCGAGGACGAGTTGCTGCTGTCGCTGCCGTTGTCGCCGCGCCACGCCGAGGAAGAATGCTTCGCGGCGCGCGGTCTTGCGCCGGACCGCGCTCGGCAGTCGCCATTCGCCGCCCTGGCGGCGTTGAAGGCACGCGATCCGGGTTGAGCGTCGCCGGGCAGCAAACTTGCAGGATTTTGCGGGACTCCGGACCACGGATTCCCGCACCGATCGGATCTTTGAGGAGTCATGCGCAATGGCTGTCCAGCAGAACAAGAAGTCGCCGTCGAAGCGCGGCATGCACCGCGCGCACGATTTTCTGGCCAATCCGCCGCTCGCGGTCGAACCGGTCAGCGGCGAGGTGCACCTGCGCCATCACATCAGCCCCAGCGGCTACTATCGCGGCAAGAAGGTCGTCAAGACCAAAGCCGACGAGTAAGCAGGCAACGCGTCCGCGGGTCGTAACCAAGATGAGCGGCAACGCGACCCGGCGGGACCGGCGCTGCACGCGGCCGAGCGGCGGCCGGCGTTGAAGCGCGGCGCTCACCGCCGGGCGTCGGGCACCTCGCCGGTGTCGCACGGCGTGATCACCGTCGCCGTCGACACCATGGGCGGCGACACGGACCGTCGGTCACGGTCGCCGCCGCGCTGCGCCTTTCTCGCGGAAACGCCCGACGCGCGGGTGATTCTGGTCGGCCGCGAGGACGACGTGCGCAAGGCGCTGGACGCGACCCGCAGCGCGGCCGGCGACCGGGTCACCGATCCATGCGGCGAGCGAGGTCGTCGAGATGCACGAGCCGCCCGCCGACGCGTTGCGCCGCAAGAAGGACTCGTCGATGCGCGTCGCGATCAATCTGGTCAAGGACGGCGCGCGCGCAGGCCTGCGTCTCCGCCGGCAACACCGGCGCGCTGATGGCGATCTCGCGCTTCGTGCTGAAGACGCTGCCCGGCATCGACCGGCCGGCGATCGCCGTCGCAGTTGCCGACGCGCACCGGCGTCACGACGGTGCTCGACCTCGGCGCCAACGTCAACTGCACGCCCGAGCAACTGGTGCAGTTCGCGGTCATGGGCAGCGCGCTGGTGGCCGCGGTCGACGGCATCGAGCGCCCGACCGTCGGCCTGCTCAACATCGGCGAGGAGGACATCAAGGGCAACGACGTCGTCAAGGCGACGGCGGAGCTGCTCAAGGCCTCCGGATCTCAATTTCTACGGCAACGTCGAGGGCAACGACATCTACAAGGGGACGACCGACGTCGTCGTCTGCGACGGCTTCGTCGGCAACGTCGCGCTGAAGACCTCCGAGGGCCTGGCGACGATGCTCTACGACTTCCTGCAAGCGAGGAATTCACGCGCAATCCGCTGCGCAAGCTGCCGGCGGTGCTCGCCTAGCCGGTGCTGAAGGCGTTCAAGCGCCGGGTCGATCCGCGCCGCTACAACGGCGCGACGCTGATCGGCCTCAAGGGCATCGTCGTCAAGAGCCACGGCTCGGCCGACGCGCTGGCGTTCAAGCACGCGCTGCAGAAGGCGCTATGCCGAGGCGGCGCACGGCGTGCTCGACCGGATCGCGCAGCGGATCGCGGCGATGCCGGTGCCGCGACGCCGCGGCGGTCACGGCCGCGATCGCGGCGGCACCGCATCGCCGATGCATAGCCGCATCGCCGGCACCGGCAGCTATCTGCCGGCGCAGGTCCTCACCAACGCCGATCTCGCGCAGCGCATCGACACCAGCGACGAGTGGATCGCGCACGCGCACCGGCATTCGCGCAGCGGCACATCGCCGCGCCGGACGAGCAGACGAGCGACCTCGCGCTCGCCGCGTCGCGCGCGGCGCTCGCCGCCGCGGGCATCGCGCCGGCCGACGTCGACCTCATCATCGTCGCGACGACCACGCCCGACATGGTATTCCCGTCGACGGCGTGCATCCTGCAGGCCAAGCTCGGCGCGCAAGGCGGCGCCGCGTTCGACGTGCAGGCGGTGTGCAGCGGCTTCGTCTACGCGCTCGCCGTCGCCGACCGGATGGTCGCGTCGGGCACGGCGAGCAACGCGCTGGTGGTCGGCGCCGAGATCTATTCGCGCATCCTCGACTGGAACGACCGCGGCACCTGCGTGCTGTTCGGCGACGGCGCCGGCGCGGTCGTGCTGGTGCCGTCGCGACGTGCCGGGCATCCTGTCGTCGCATCTGCACGCCGACGGCCGCTATCGCGACATCCTCTGCGTTCCGGGCACGGTCGCCGAACGGCGCGGTCATCGGCACGCCGTTCCTGAAGATGGACGGCGGCACGCGTGTTCAAGTTCGCGGTGAAGGTGCTGGCCGACGTCGGCGCAGGAAGCGCTCGCCGCGAACGGCATGACCGCCGCCGCCATCGACTGGCTGATCCCGCACCAGGCCAACATCCGGATCATGGACGCGACGGCGAAAAAGCTGGCGCTGCCGCTCGAGCCATGGTGATCGCACGGTCGACCGGCACGCCAACACGTCGGCGGCGTCGATTCCGCTGGCGCTCGACGAGGCGGTGCGCGACGGGCGCATCCGCGCCGGCCAGCACGTGATGCTGCTCGGCGTCGGCGGCGGATTCACCTGGGGCTCGGTGCTGCTCGATGGATCTAGGTGAGCCGACACGATGACAACTTCGCGATTCGTGTTTCCCGGGCAGGGCTCGCAGTCGGTCGGGATGATGGCCGGCTACGACGCGCATCCGGTCGTGCGGCAGACGTTCGCCGAGGCGTGCGACGTCCTCGGGCAGGACCTGTGGGCGCTGGTCGACCGACGGGCCCGGCGGAAGCGCTCAACCGGACGGTCAACACGCAGCCGGTGATGCTGACCGCCGGCGTCGCCTGTGGCGCGCGTGGCAGGCGGCGGGCGGCGCCGACGCCGGCGGTCGTCGCGGGCCACAGCCTCGGCGAATACACGGCGCTGGTCGCCGCCGGCGCGCTGCGCTTCGCCGACGCGCTGCCGCTGGTGCGCTTCCGCGCCCAGGCGATGCAGGAAGCGGTGCCGGCGGGCGTCGGCGCGATGGCGGCGATCCTCGGCCTCGACGACGCGGCGCGTCGCCGCCGCGTGCGCCGAGGCGGCGCAGGGGCAGGTGGTCGAGCCGGTGAATTTCAACGCGCCGGAGCAGATCGTGATCGCCGGGCACCGCGAAGCCGTCGAGCGCGCGATCGCGCTGCGCCAAGGCGCAGGGGCGCGAAGCGCGGCGTGCTGCTGCCGGTCAGCGCGCCGTTTCACAGCTCGCTGCTGAAGCCCGCGGCGCGAGCGGCTCGCGGCGGGCTCGCGCGCGGTCGCCGTCGCGCCTGCCGGCGATTCCGGTCGCTGCACAACGTCGACGTGCGAGAGCGCCGCGACGCCGACGGCGATCCGCGACGCGCTGGCGCGGCAGGCGGCGAGCCCGGTGCGCTGGGTCGAGACGATGCAGGCGTTCGCCGCGCGCGGCGTCACGCACATCGTCGAGTGCGGGCCGGGCACGGTGCTGACGCGGCCTGGCCAGGCGCATCGATGCCCGATGTCGCGGTGCACGCGACCAACGACGGCGATCGACGCTCGCCGCGGCGCTTGCTGCCGATCGACGGCGGAGAGTCAGGCGAATGACGCTCGACGGCAGGTCGCGCTGGTCACCGGCGCGACGCGCGGCATCGGCAAGGCGATCGCGCAGGCGCTGGCCGCGCGACGGCGCGATCGTCGTCGGCACCGCGACGACCGACGACGGCGCGGCGGCGATCGGCGCGCTACTCAGCGAGGCGGGCAATGCCGGCGACGGCATGCGCCTCGACGTCACCGACGGCGCCGGCGGTCGACGCGGCGATCGCGCGACATCGAGCAACGCTTCGGCGACGTCACGATCCTCGTCAACAACGCCGGCATCACCCGCGACAACCTGCTGCTGCGCATGAAGGACGACGACTGGGACGCGATCATCGACACCAATCTCAAGCCGGCCTATCGGCTGTCCAAGGCGGTGCTGCGCGGCATGATGAAGGCGCGCCACGGGCGCATCATCAGCATCGGCTCGGTCGTCGGCGTCAGCGGCAATGCCGGGCCAGGCCAACTACGCGGCGGCGAAGGCCGCGCTGATCGGCTTCACCAAGTCGCTGGCGCAGGAAGTCGGCAGCCGCAACATCACCGTCAATTGCGTCGCGCCCGGCTTCATCGACACCGACATGACGCGCGCGCTGCGCCGAGGCGCAGCGCGACAAGCTGCTCGAGCGGATTCCGCTGGGCCGGCTGGGCACGCCCGACGACATCGCGCACGCCGTGGCGTTTCTCGCCTCGCCGCGAGGCCGGCTACATCACCGGCGCGACGCTGCACGTCAACGGCGGCATGTACATGCAGTAGAAATTGCAGGTGCCGACACGGCGCCGCGCGGCCCGCGATGCGGCCTTTGGGCAAATCGGCTCGATCTGGTAAAATCGCCCGGTTTGTGAAGTTCAGATCCCGCGAGGGGAGGAGAGGCATGGAAAACGTAGAGCACGAGTCAAGAAGATCGTCGCCGAGCAGCTCGGTGTCAACGAAGCCGAGATCAAGAACGAGTCGTCGTTCGTCGACGACCTCGGCGCGGACTCGCTGGACACGGTCGAGCTCGTGATGGCGCTGGAAGAGGAGTTCGAAACCGAGATTCCCGACGAAGAAGCCGAGAAGATCACCACCGTGCAGCAGGCGATCGACTACATCGGCGTCGCACCTGAAGAAATAGCATCGCCCAGCGCCGGGCGGCCGCAGCGGCGTCCGGTCGCGCTCAGGCCGCCCGCGTAGCCGTCCGCGCGAGCGCGCACGCGACCGCGATGCCGCCGTCCGCCTCATCCACGACCAGCCTATGTCCAGACGCCGCGTCGTCGTCACCGGAATGGGGATCGTGTCGCCGGTCGGCATCGGCGTCGCCGACCGCCTGGGAGAACATCCTTGCCTGCCGCTCCGGCATCGGCCCGATCACGCGCTTCGACGCCTCGGCGTTTCCGTCGCGCATCGCGGGCGAGGTCAAGGACTTCGACGTCGGCGAGTACCTGTCCGGCAAGGAAGCGCGCCGCTACGACACGTTCGTCCACTACGGCCTGGTCGCGACGATGGAGGCGGTCACGGACGCGGGCCTCGACGGCTACGCGCGGCGACAAGGAACGCGTCGGCGTGTGCATCGGCTCGGGCATCGGCGGCCTGCCGATGATCGAGGACACGCACAGCGCGTATCTGCAGGGCGGCGTGCGCAAGATCTCGCCGTTCTTCGTGCCCGGCTCGATCATCAACATGATCGCCGGGCCTGGTGTCGATTCACTACGGCTACCAGGGCCCGAACCTGGCGACGGTCAGCGCCTGCTCGTCGGCCAACCACAGCCTCGGCGAGGCCGCGCGGCTGATCGAATACGGCGATGCCGACATCATGGTCGCCGGCGGCGCCGAAGCGACGGTCAGCCCGCTCGGCATCGGCGGCTTCTGCGCCGCGCGCGCGCTGTCGCATCGCAACGACGATCCGGCGACGGCGAGCCGGCCCTGGGACGTCGATCGCGACGGCTTCGTGCTGGGCGAGGGCGCCGGCGTGCTGGTGCTCGAGGAGTTCGAGCACGCCAAGGCGCGCGGCGCGCGCATCTATTGCGAGCTCGCCGGCTACGGCATGAGCGCCGACGCGCACCACATCACGGCGCCGCCCGAGGACGGCCGCGGCGCCGCGCGCAGCATGGCCAACGCGCTGCGGAACGCGCGGCTCGAACGTCCGACGACATCGACTACATCAACGCCCACGGCACGTCGACGCCGCTCGGCGACATCGCCGAATGCGTCGCGGTCAAGCGCTGCTTCGGCGAGCATGCGGCGCAAGCTCGCGGTATCGTCGACCAAGTCGATGACCGGACATCTGCTCGGCGCCGCCGGCGGCATCGAAGCGGTGTTCACGGTGCTGGCGATGCGCGACCAGGTCGCGCCGCCGACGGCGAATCTGTTCAACCGCGATCCGCAGTGCGACCTCGATTTCGTTCCGCTCGCCGCGCGCAACGATGAAGATCCGCGGCGGCGCTGTCGAATTCGTTCGGCTTCGGCGGCACCAACGCCACGCTCGCGTTCCGCTCGCTGTGAGCGGCGCGCGCTGCACCGATGCGCGGCGCAGCGCCACTGACACCGACGCTCATGGCACTGATCGTCCAGAAATACGGCGGCACCTCGGTCGGCAGCATCGAGCGGATCCGCAACGTCGCCCGGCGCGTCGCGCGCTTCCATCGCGACGGGCACCAGCTCGTCGTCGTCGCCGTCGGCGATGAGCGGCGAGACCAACCGCCTGCTCGGCGCTGGCGCAGCGAGCTCGTCGCCGAACCCGGATCCGCGCGAGCTCGACGTCGTCGCGGCGACCGGCGAGCAGGTGACGATCGGCCTGCTCGCGATCGCGCTTGCAGGAGCTGGGCTCAAGGCCAAGAGCTACACCGGCGGCCAGGTGCGCGTGCTGACCGACAGCGCGTTCACCAAGGCGCGCATCCTGAAGATCGACGAGGAGCGCATGCGCGCCGACCTCGACGCCGGCACGATCGTCATCGTCGCCGGCTTCC
The DNA here is from genome assembly GCA_963713125.1 of uncultured beta proteobacterium. Lineage (GTDB taxonomy): Bacteria > Pseudomonadota > Gammaproteobacteria > Burkholderiales > Casimicrobiaceae > PALSA-1003. Next base: position 7,460 of record CAVQKL010000010.1, read on the forward strand.
AGGGCGTCGACGCCGACGGCAACATCACGACGCTGGGCCGCGGCGGCTCGGACACGTCCGGCGTCGCGCTGGCGGCGGCGCTCGAGCGCCGACGAATGCCAGATCTACACCGACGTCGACGGCGTCTACACGACCGATCCGCGCATCGTGCCCGAGGCGCGGCGCCTCGACCGGGTCACGTTCGAGGAAATGCTCGAGATGGCGAGCCTCGGCTCGAAGGTGCTGCAGATCCGCTCGGTCGAGTTCGCCGGCAAGTACAAGGTCAAGCTGCGCGTGCTGTCGTCGTTCGAGGATCCCGAGAGCACGCCGCAGCGGCACGCTGATCACGTTCGAGGAAGACGAAACCATGGAACAGGCGATCATTTCCGGCATCGCGTTCACCCGCGACGAAGCCAAGATCTCGGTGATGGGCGTGGAGGACAGGCCCGGCATCGCCTACGCGATCCTCGGCCCGATCGCCGCCGCCAACATCGACGTCGACATGATCGTGCAGAACATCGGCGCGTCCGGCCACACCGACTTCTCGTTCACCGTCAATCGCGGCGAGTACCAGAAGGCGCTCGACGTGCTCGACGCGCGAGCGCGGCAAGGCGCTTCAAGGCGCGCGAGATCATCGGCGACAACCGGATCTGCAAGGTTTCGGTGGTCGGCATCGGCATGCGCTCGCACGTCGGGCATCGCGAGCCAAGATGTTCAAGGCGCTGGCCGACGAGGCGATCAACATCCAGATGATCTCGACGTCGGAGATCAAGATCTCGGTCGTGATCGACGAGAAATACCTCGAGCTCGCCGTGCGCGTGCTGCATCGCGCGTTCGAGCTGGACAAGGCCGCCGCGAGCGCGGCGTAACTGCGCGGTTTTCACGGATTATTCGCAGCGCATTCGTTTGACGCGCGCGAGGCGCGCGGCCGTACAATGCCGCGTTACCCGGAGACGTGGCCGAGTGGTCGAAGGCACTCCCCTGCTAAGGGAGCATACGGCCAAAAACCTGTATCCAGGGTTCGAATCCCTGCGTCTCCGCCAGAATTGCCGTGTCAAATAAATACGTTCGCGCATCGCCGTAGCCCGATCGCGGCTCGAGCGGTCAGTTCGCGCGTTCCGGGAGACATGCACATGAATTCAGAGGCGCTTGTTCGTTACTTCGGCTGGTCGGCCGTGTCGGTGAGCACCCCGGGACATACGTTGTTCTTCGATCCGTTCTTCCGCAACTACTGCGGTGCGGACTGGTTCTCCGCTGAAGACTTCTCGGATGCGGATTACATTGTCGTCACGCACGGCCACGAGGAGCACTTTCTCGACGTGCCTGTAGTCGCCAAGCGCACGGCGCGACGGTTATCGGTCCCGTCGCCGCCACGCGCTTCCTGCGATGGCGCCACCGGCTGCCTGCCACGCAGCTCGTTCCCGCAGATCCGCAGCAAAGCGTCGACGTGCCCGGATTCAGGATCGACTCGTTCGCCTGGAAGCATCGCGACATCAATCTTTACCGGGCCGTCACCAAGGCGCTGCTTCGCGGCAACACCACGCAGCTCGCGTGGGCCTGGAGCAGCGCAACCAGGGCGCCCTTCTATGCTCCCTACACGGGCTATGTGCTGACCCTTCCCGACGGAATGACCATCATGAATTACAACGAGGGCTTCAACAGCAAGATGACCGACCGGGAAATCGCTGACCTCGGACAACGTTTCCGCGTCGACGTGCTTCTGGGCGGCATGCAGCTCGATTTCGTCGACGACGTTCGCCGCGGGGTGGCAGCCCTGCAACCGCGGCTGGTCCTGCTTTATCCGCCTCATGAAAAATTCCACGGCATGATGGGCGTCACCTCGCGCCCGTGGTCCGAGTTCATCGCGGCAGCCCAGGCGGCCGCGCCGCACGCCAAGGTCGTCGCTCTCGCGCCGGGCACACAGGTGAATCTTGCCGACGGGGCGGTATCGAATTTCCAGCGCCGCCAGGCGGGGCGGCAAGCCGCTCCAGGCGAGGCCCGTCGCACGGCGTGATGTCCGGCATCACGCCGTCCCGCGCCGGGACGCGGGCGACGCGGCATGGATGCCCTCGGCGGCGGACGCGCGCAATGCAACGCCGGCGCGGCTCGATCCCTGGCGCGAGCGGCAGGCGCTCGCCGCGAGTCATTTGATTGCTGCCGAACGCCTCGAAGGAAATTCCGGCAGCCCCTTGTGCATGTCGATCCGGAAGCGCCAGTGTCGCGCTGCCCAGTATGCGCCGGCGTAATCGATGCCGACACGCGGACCGACGATGATGCGCCGGCAGGGACGCTGACGGCGGTCCTCGATCCACATGCGCATCGATTGCGTCGCATCGATGTGATCCAGACGCTGGTCGATCCGCAGATAGGCAGCAACCCGGCCAGGACCCGCAATCGGCGCTTTCCTGCGCGCGGGAAGCCAGAATGCCGCGGATCAGCACGCCCTCCGGATTGCCGGCGCCGGCGGTGCTGAAATTGAGCAGCCAGTGCATCCCGTACACCAGGTACACGTAGGTTGTCCCGCCGTCGGCGTACAGCGGCTCGACGCGCGCGGTGCGGCGCCCGCCGAAGGCATGCGAAGCACGGTCTCGCGGTCCCTTGTACGCTTCGGTTTCGGTGATCATCACGGCCATCTCGCGACCGCCGATGACGGCGGACGATGAACTTGCCGAGCAGGTCGCGCGCGACCTGCAGCGTCGGCCGGTCGAAGACAGCGCGATCCAGGCGCCGGCGTGTCGGGGTCTTCGCGTCGCTCAATGCCGCATTGCCAGCATCGCTTTGAGCACGGGACGTCGTCCCACGGCACATCAGCCGCGCAATCGCGAAGGTAAGGGCTGCGGGGATCGCGCAGCCATTCGCGCGGGAAGATAGCCACGCTCGGTCCCGGACGGCGGCAGAGCGGCTCGACCCACGGCGAGGCCGGCAGGCCGCGCAGCTGCCTGGCCATGCGCGACGGCGAGGTCGGCGCCAACGCGCTCACCCATGTGCATGTGCGTAACGATCCTGCGATTGATTTCGAGCAGGTAAGGGAGTCCCGCCGCCGTCGAGGACGAACTGGACGTTGAAAAATCCGCTGATGCCGAAGGCATTGCACAGCGTTTCGGCGTGCAAGTAACGGTCTCCGGCGAGTGAACGAAGCGCAGCACCGACGTCTGGCCTTTGCACGGCAGCGTCGCTACGTGGCGCTCCCACGCGAATCGCGCCAGCGGCGTGCCTCGCCAGGCCGCGATAGCCTGCGAGTGATAGGGCCCGCGGATGAAGGACTGCACCAGTAACTGCGTTGCGGCGTGTCGCTGGCCGAGGTCGAGCTGGTCGGGACCCAGCAGCGACTGCCCGTGGCGCAGCAGGTCGTCAGCGTCGGTGACAATGGCGACGCCTTCGCCGGCGAAGCCGAAGCGACGTTTGAGCACCGCCGGATAGCCGATGATCGCCGCGCAGGCGACCGCTTCGTCGATGCCATCGGCAAGCGCATACGGCGGTATGCGAACACCGAGCGCCTCCGCCGCCGGCGGCAGAAGGATCTTGTCGATGCTCGTCTGGTAGTGCGCCGGATCGCCAAGCGAAGTCCGGATCAGCGCTTCGAGGCGCAGGCGGATGCCGACGGAAGATCGCGGGGCGGCTCGAGTACCAGCGCGAAAAGCAATCGGATCGCCATTTCGTCGCAAGGCACCAGCAAACGCGGTCCGAGATCGTCGATGGCGGCGGTCAGCGACTGCAGCCATTCCATCGGGATGGCGTTGCCGGGGAGCACTCGCCGTTTCGCGATGTATTTCGATTTTGCCGCCAGCGAATCCGCAGGGGCCAGCAGCGCTACGTCGAAGTCCGCCTTGGCCAGCGCGCGGGCCATGCGCGCAGGGCCGAGCCATTGCGAGGCGGTCGACACCATCAGCAGCGGTTCGCTCATCGCCTGGAACTGCCCTGGTCGGCAAGCGCCGGCCCTTTTGCGCCTCATCGCGTCGGCAGCCCGGCGCATCATGCGTGGGCAACGCTCGCGAATTACGGTGGCCCAACGCTGGCGGTCGGCCTTGATGTCGGCGGCGAATTCTTCCGGCGTGCCGCCGAGCGGTTCCATGCCGAGGTTCGCGAGCTGTGCGCGGAAGTCGTCCATGGCAAGGATTCTCGCCAGCTCGCGATGCAGCCGCATCACGATTTCGCGCGGCGTGCCCGGCGGGGCCAGCACACCGTGCCAGGTCACCACGTCGAAACCGGGAAATCCCGATTCGGCCACCGTCGGGACGTCGGGAAATGCCGCTGCGCGATGCGGGCCCGTTACGGCCAGCGCACGCAGCTGCCCGTCGCGAATCAGCGTCGCCACGGTCGCCAGATGCGTGAACAACAGAGGGATCTCGCCGCCCAGGACGTCCTTGACCGCGGCGGCAGTGCCGGCGTACGGAATCTGCAGCAGCTTGATCCCGGCGCGCTGGCTGAGCAGAGCGGCCGCCATGTGCGACGTCGATCCGATGCCGCTGCTCGCGTAGGCAAGCCTGTCAGGAGCGGCCGCGCGCGCTTGATGGCCTCGCCGGCAGCGATTTCACCCCGAGCTTGGGTGAGGCGGCGACGACGATCGCGAGGCTCGCGAGCTTGATCACCGGCACGAGCGGCGCGTCCTCGGGGACTTCGCTGCCTTGCGCGCTGGGTACGATGGCGTTGGTGCCGTTATTGCCCAGGAGCATCGTGTAACCGTCGGGCGCCGCCTTGGCCATGTGTTCGAGCGCGATTCGCCCGGCGGCGCCGGGCTTGCTTTCGACGACGACAGGCTGGCCCAGCGCGTCGGTCAACCTCGCTCCGATCAATCGCGCCAGGAGTCGCTCGGTGCCACCGACCGTATTGGGAATGATGAAATGGATCGTCCGCGACGGATAGTCGGCGTTCTGGAGCGCGTCGCGGAGCGAGCCAGGGTCTCGCGGCGGCGAGCGCGACGGCCAGCCAGATGAAGAAACGCGCGACCGAGCCTCCGCCCGCCGCGGAGCCGACCGGAATCGTCAACATCGGATCAGATTTTCGGGTGAATGGGACGACGGTTTCTCGGGCAGCAAGCCTGCCGGCCGTTGCTAGCGCATGTTGCCAGTATGACCGAGCGAGTAGCGCCCCGGCTGAGGCCATACGGTCAGGCCGTGCGGCTCGCGACCGACCGGGATGGTGACCACTTCGCCGGTGGCGGTGTCGATCGAGTAGACGACGTTGTCGTAGCGTCCGGCAAGCCACAGCCTCCTGCCGTCGGCGCTGACGTTGCCCATATCGGGACTGCCACCGCCGGGAATCGCCCAGGTCGCCTCGATCTTGCGGCTGGCGAAATCGATCACCGAGACGCTCCCCTTGCCGTGCGGCGGCCCGTGTATCTTGTTCGATCCGCGATTGGCGACATAGAGCTTGCTGCCGTCCCGGCTCGGGTAGAGGCCATGCGTGCCGACGCCGGTCGCGATGAAGTCGATCTGCCGGAATGTCGCGCCATCGATGACGAACACGCCGTCAGCTTCCATGTCGGCGACGAAAAAGAGCTTGCCATCGGGCGAGACGCGGATATCCTGCGGCATGCTTTCGAGCGTCGCACAGAGGTTCGGATCGGTTCCGGTCCGAGCATTGAAAGCAATTTTTCGCGGCGCCGGCCTGGCGAGCTTCAGATAGCCGAGACCTTGCGCTCGACCAGATCGATCTTCACCAGCCCGCCCTGGAATTCGCAGGTGAAGATCGCGAAGCGGCCGTCGATCGAGAAATCGGCGTGGTTGATGCCGTCGCATTGCGGCGTCGCGAGCGAGCCCTGCATCTGCATCGAATGCGGGTCGCGGAAGTCGAGCCTCTTGCGCGCTTCGGCGACGACGATGGCGGAGCGGCCGTCCGGCGTGAAATACATGTTGTACGGATCGTCGACGACGACCGGGACGCCCGGCTTGCCGGTCGCGGGATCGATCGGGGTCAGCTGCCGTCGGTGCGGCCTTCCGCGTTGTTGGCGACCCAGAGCGTCTTCAGGTCCCACGACGGCACAACGTGCTGCGGATTGACCCCGACCTTGAAGCGATCGACGACTTTCATCGTCGCCGGATCGATCACATAGACATCGTTCGACTGCACGTTGGGAACGTAGATGCGCGGCAGCGCGTCCGGCGACGGCCGCGCTGAGCCTCCGGCGCCGGCTTCGCTGTACAGGTTATGCGCATCGGGTACCGGCGGCATGCCGGGCACCGTGACGACCGCATCGGCGGTGGACGAGGGCGCGACATCGCCAGCAACGGTGAAATGACAGTGCTGCCGCGCCCAGGCAAAGGGCGGCAACGAGAAGGTAAGGACGCGGTCTGTGCGGCATCAGCATTGCCATAGTCTGGTACAGGACGAATTATCGCCGGAAACGACGGCGTCGCGCCGGTGAGCCTCATCGACGTGCCTCTGCCTCAGGCATAGCCTCGCAGCGGACAATGACGTCGAGCGCCTCCGCCCGAGGTCGCGGCGCGCGGCGCGTCGGGGCCGTCGCTCTTGGCGGCGGGCTTCGCATGCCCGTCCAACGACCGGCGCGGAACCCGGCGACGGGCCGAACGGCGAGTTTACATGTTCGGTCGACCCATCCATACTGTATCGCACTACGATGAAAAACGCCACTGGCCGGCGCCGAGATAACGGACGCTGAGGTCGGAAGAACCGGTAGACGGACTGTCGGTCGCATGCGGCGGCAACCGTGTCGCATCGGCGGGGTAATGGGGTAGCGTTTCCAAGAGGAGGAGACAATGGCCGCGCAAGTCCTGCAGGACGACGGACACCCGTCCGCCTGGTACATGAATCGCTGGTGGCAAATGGCACTGGGTTTTGTCGCCATGATGTCGATTTCGAGTCCACAGTACACCTGGACGCTGTTCATTCATTCGCTGGAAGGCCAGCTCAGCGCCTCGCTGGCGCAGCTACAGGTCACATTTTCACTGCTTATCGTCCTGCAGACATTTTGCTCGCCGATCCAGGCGTGGCTGGTCGATCGCTTCGGGCCAAGGTTGCTCATCTCCGTTGGCTGCGTGCTTTCCGGTCTGAGCTGGGTCCTTTCTTCCTATGTCACCAGTCTCTGGGCGCTGTACTTCACTTACGGCATCATCGGTGGCTTTGGCACGGGGATCGTCTACGTCGGCATCATCGGACACATGGTTCGCTGGTTTCCCGATCGCCGGGGATTCGCCGCGGGAATTGCGGCCGCGGGCTACGGCGCCGGTGCGATTCTTACATCGTTTCCGATCGCCAACATGATCCCGACGGCCGGCTATGCGCACACGCTGTTCGTCTGGGGTTGGATACAACTTGTTGTCGGCCTGGTGGTCAGCCAGGCCTTTCGCGTGCCGCCGTCCGGGTGGAAGCCGGTAGCGCGAGCCGCGTTGGCGGCCAAGCAATTCGAGCGCCAGTCGCAGCAAAGCTATCGGGCCGGTGAAATGCTGAAGACACCGGTCTTCTGGTTGATGTTCATCATGATGTCGATGATGGCCACAAGCGGTCTTATGGTGGTGTCGCAGGTAGGCCCTTTTGCGGCCGACTTCGGCGTCAAAGACACGCTGGTGCTTGGCCTTGCGGCACTTCCGCTGTCGTTGACGCTGTCGCGTGCCACCAACGGAATCACGCGACCGTTCTTCGGCTGGGTATCCGACCATATCGGCCGCGAGAACACGATGTTCATCGCCTTTACGCTGGAAGCGGTGGCTATCTTTCTGCTGCTCGTGTTCGCGCGCAACGCGGCCGTGTTCGTGGTGCTGACCGGACTGGTATTTTTCGGTTGGGGCGAGATTTTCTCGCTGTTCCCTTCGACGCTTACCGATCTGTTCGGCACCAAATACGCGACGACCAATTACGGCTTTCTCTATATCGCACAGGGTGTGGGCTCGGTGCTGGGCGGCCCGGTGGCTGCGTACATCCGGGAAGCGACCGGCAATTGGACCACGGTATTTGCGATCGTGATCGTGCTCGACGTCATTACGGCGTTGCTCGCCTTATTCATTCTCAAGGGCATGCGGCAGCGCTGGGTAGCACGGTCCGCGGCCGTCGCAACCTGAGTGATCGGGGTCAGCCGCAAGACGCTGCGCGACGATCCCCGACGGATGCTGAACACGGTCCAGGCGCGGCGCGGCATGGCAGTCGCGCCGCATGCCCTGGCCGCGCAAAGCGCGCTGGCGGTTCTTCGCGACGGCGGCAACGCCATCGAGGCGATGGTCGCCGCGGCTGCGACCATCGCCGTCGTCTATCCGCATATGAACAGCATCGGCGGCGATGCGTTCTGGACGATCTACGCGCCGGGCCATGAAGTCTTGGCAATCGAGGCGTGCGGGCCGGCCGTACGCCGCGCGGATCGCGCGTTCTACCGGGCGCACCAATGCGCCGCCATTCCAACGCGCGGGCCGCTGGCGGCCAATACCGTCGCCGGCACGGTCGGCGGATGGGCACTGGCGCTGGACATCAGCCGCGAAGCGATGGGAGGCCGGCTGCCGCTGTCGCGGCTGCTGGCGGACGCGATCCACTATGCCGAAGACGGCATCCCTGTCAGCGTAAGCCAGTCGCGGATCACGCAGGACAAGCGCGTCGAGCTGGAGAAGGTGCACCAGGATTTGGCGATCTTCATCTGGTCGATGGCGACTGCCCGTCGCCGGTTCGCTGTTCAAGCAGAGGAACCTTGCGAACACGCTGGCTCACCTCGCGCGCCAGGGCCTGGACGATTTCTACCGTGGCGAATTGGCGACAGCGATTGCCGATGAACTACACGCGCTGGGTAGCCCGCTGAAGCGTGAAGACCTGGTCTGCTTACCATGCGAGACGCGGAAGCCCGCTGCGGCTAGATCACAGGTACAGGCACGCTCTACAACACCGGGCCGCCTAGTCAGGGCGTCGTCTCACTCATCATCCTTGCCCTGGCCGACAAGCGCGGCCTCTGGAAGCTCGACGCGGACGGCGCGGACTTCGTCCACCTTATCGTGGAAGCGACAAAGCAGGCGTTCCTGGTCAGGGATCGCTACGTCACCGACCCCGCGTACATGAAGGCTCGGTGCACAGGAACTGCTGAGCGATACGTTCCTTGCCCCGCGCGCCGCGCAGATCTCGATGCAGCGACGCGTTGCCATGGGGCTCAGGCAAAGCACCCGCCGACACGGTATGGCTGGGCGTGATCGACGAAGAGGGCCGCGCGGTGAGCTTCATCCAAAGTCTGTACCACGAATTCGGTAGCGGCGTGGCATTGCGCGAGACGGGCATCCTGTGGCAGAACCGGGGCTCCAGTTTCTCGCTCGATCCCGCGCATATCAATGCGCTCGAGCCCGGCCGGTTGCCGTTTCACACGCTCAATCCGGCGCTTGGCGCTCCTGAACGACGGACGCGCAATGGTGTACGGCACGATGGGGGGTGACGGCCAGCCGCAGACCCAGGCCAGCGTCTTTGCCCGCTATGCCGTATTCGGCCGCTCGCTGCAAGAGGCAGTCAGCGCGCCGCGCTGGCTGTTGGGCCGCACCTGGGGACAGACGTCGGATACGCTCAAGCTCGAAAGCCGCTTCGATCCGGCGCTGATCGAGGCGCTGCGCAAGCGCGGGCACGACATCGAGAGTTATTGCGCCGTTCGACGAGCGGGTAGGGCATGCGGGCGCGCTCGCGCGCCACGCTTCGGGATTGATCGAAGGCGCATCCGACCCGCGCAGCGACGGCGTCGCCGCGGGATTCTAGCTGGATTTGGCGGGCAGGCAAGGCATGGGCCGAAGCGCGGCGCGTGGGACGCTGAGGTCGAGCGGCGCAGCATCGCGGCGATTTGCGCAGCGAACGATCGAGCAAGTCACGGCCTGCGGAAATGCACTAGCGGCGTGCAACGGATTTCTTTATCGCCGCTACGGTTTGCGCCACGATGACTTCAACGCCGATCTGTCCGAGTTCCGCGCTGGCCAGGCGCGGATCGCCGTAGACGCCGTCGGCTGCGGTCAGCTTGGGGCCCGACTTGAGGCGGTCCGAACGCACGAGATCGGGAGCGAGCGCAAGCGTAAGCGAGGTGTCGGCGAGACCCGCATGCAGCCCGATTTCCTCGTCGGTGTAGCCGCGGCTCTTGAGCGCCTGCACATACGCTGTCTGCGCTGCGCGGTAGTACTCCGGGATCGCATGGGCACGGGTGGCTTGCGTCCGCCATTCATGATTCAGCCGCGCCGCAATGGCGGCCTCGCTTTTCTGGTAGCCGCCGTGATCGCCGAGAAAGACGATGTCGCGGAAGCCCGCATGCCCGAAACTGCGTGCTGCGTATTCGAGCGTTTTTTCGAAGACGGCATCGGGAATGGTGATGGTTCCGGGAAATCGCATGTGCTGCGTCGGCGGATAGACGCCGCCTTCGGGCACGTAGGCGATCACCGGCGCAACCAGCGCGTTGCCGAGCTCTCGAGCGATCCGTTCCGAAAGCGCCTTGACTCGCGCGTTGTGCTTGCCCAGCGCCATCAACGGCCCGTTCTGCTCGGTGGCACCGATGGGAACGATGATCGTGGTCTTGCCGGCGGCGATCTGGTCGCGAAGCTCGGTCCAGGTCAGGTCGTCGAGGAACAAGCTGGCGGGTGGCTGTGCTGCCGCAGCCGATGCGGCTGCCGCGACGAGGGCGCAGGCGCAGAGCGCCCGGCGCCAGATTGCAGGTGTCATCGGCACATCTTAGGGGATTGCCGGGTGGCGAGCCAAGTGCTACGCGCTCACGTGCACGCAAAGCGTTGCGCGCTGCCGTTGCCCTCGCGCCCACGAATGCGCACACCGCGGTGGCCCTGCGCCGCCGGGCTGAGTGGAGCGGGGCGATCTGATATAATTTCGCCGACGCGCCCGTAGCTCAGTTGGATTAGAGTACCTGGCTACGAACCAGGGGGTCGTGGGTTCGAATCCTGCCGGGCGCGCCAACTAATCAAGGGCTTGCAGAAATGCGGGCCCTTTTTTAGCAGGCTAGCACCGGGCTAGCAGCAAGAACACGGGTGCGAATCCGGGCGCGCGCTGTCGCGCATCAGCGGCGACGAGTCCACGTAGCACCCGCGACGTTTGCGTGACGCCTGCGTCGATCTACGCGGTCTGCAAGGCGGCTTTGTCGGGCCGAGCGACGCTGCGGCGAGCTGCTGAAGGAAACTAGAAAGAACGGCTCTAGGGACCGCCGACTATGGCGATCGTGAAGTGCCGGGAGTGCGGCAAGGATGTCAGTTCGCAGGCGGAGGCCTGCCCGCATTGTGGCATGAAGGAGCCGATGCCGTACAAGACCAATGCTGCGCGAGGCAGACTGATCCTTGTCGTTATCGGTATCGTCGTCTTGCTTGCAGTTGCCGATTCACTGATGCGCGCCGATAAGCCCGCGCGGAGTGACCAGGCACTGAAAGCTGCCAACGAACAGAGCTCGGCCTCGCCGAAATCGCTTGCCGCGCCAACGCAGGTTGCTGCCACTGCGACGCCGATTGCGGGACCATCCTTGGGCGCGGTAATCGACTCGGAGCGGTAACGATGGACGCCGGGCGAGGTTCACCAAGGAACGCAAGGCAATTATCAGTAAGATCAAAGGGTACGTCACCGCCAAGCAATACCAGAGGAAAGGACCTCGGCGACGACTACGCGTGGGCCGCGGACCCAGAACTCGACAAGTATGCCGAGGTCGCCAGGGACAAGCTCACCGCCGAATCAATGCGAAAATGGGCCGGCAAGCTCGCTAAGTCCGAAAAGGGCGGTGTCACGATTGGTATGACGGCCGAGGATGTGCTTCAGCACGGTTGGGGCCGGCCGCAAAGCATCAACCGCACCACCAATGCCTACGGCACTCACGAGCAGTGGGTCTACCCCGGGATGCACAACTACTTGTACTTCGACGATGGTGTGCTGACCACAATTCAGCACTAGCTGTGATTTTTACGAACCTAATCGGGCGTCATGGAAACGCCGGAGCCAGAGGTATTGAGACTGAGCGGAGTTCCACCAGCGAACCCCACTTTATCCGATTTTGGACTCGACAAGGAAACGTCCATGCGAGCACAGCGCGACTGGCCGACGACGAGTTCGAGCGAGTAAAGAGCGGAGCCAAAACGCTCACCCAGCTAGAGCGCGAGCAGCGCGATCTACCGAAGATCGAAGTCGTGCCGGTCCCCGGCAAGCGACGCAGGAAATAGGAGAGCACGATGCGAAAACTGGTCCTCCTGATACTCACAGTCCTTCCCGCCATCGCCGTGGCCGCTCCGGCCGACTGGAAGTCGTACCTTTTCCGCTACGGGAAAGACGCCGCTAGCGAGCAGGTGCAGCTCGTCAAGGTGAATGAGAAGGATGCGCGGGTCGTCGTGAACAACCGCGACAAGGCCGCGAAATTCACGCCCGACGGCATCTCGTTCGACGGGCCGCCGGAAGTCTTCTGGTCCATGTCCAAGGACGGCAGCAAGTTGGCATCCTCGGCCCTGGCGGCGCGATGAACGGTAGCTGCCGGATCGTCGACGACTAGAACCTATCTCAAATTGATTGAAAAATGATTTTCATTGCCTACAATTGTAGGTATGCAGCGATTGAGCGATGCGCAATGGGAACGAATCCGAGAGCATTTTCCGGAGGAGAACATTCCGGACGGTCGTCCGGGGCGAAAGCCAGTGCCTGCGCGGCGAGTGCTGGATGCGGTGCTGTGGATTCTCAACACAGGCGCGCAGTGGCACATGCTGCCGCAGTGCTATCCGAACTACAAGACGGTGCATCGCCGCTTTCAGCAGTGGTGTGAACGGGAGATCTTGCGCGAAATTCTTGCCGCATTGGCTAATGAGTTGCGAGATCGAGGTGAGATTGACGAGCGCGAGTGCTTTCGCAGGTCGCTTGCCTCCGGTACGATCGGCGATAGCCAAAACCCTGGCAGAGCTCGACGCGAGATAGGCGAGCCGCCCGACCTGGACGCCGCGTTGCGGCCGGGGCGGCGCGGCAGCGCGGCAGCCCGCTCCCCGCACGCCTTGACAGCCAAGCGGCAGATCCCGATACTGCAGTCAGATAAATCGGTCAGGGGGATTCGAGATGAAATTCGGCCTGGTAGGCGTATTGCTGATGATTGTCTCGGCAGCGGCCGAGGCAGGGATGGTGAACAGCCTTTCCTTCGTGTCGGTTCCGACGCTCGACGACGTCGGGCTGTTCGCGCTCGTCGGCCTGGTCGGCGTGCTGGGCGGCTGGCTTGTTCGCCGCAAGAAGAAGTAGAAGCAGCGCTCCCCGCCGCGTTCTTTCTCCCGCCGGCCGCTCGCCGGCCGGCGTCTGCTCGCCTTGATTGATCCGCATTCGCTTTACCTCGTTCGCCTCGCCTACTTCGGGGCGTTCATCGGTGCGTGGGCGTTCCTGGTCACATGGGAGGGCGGCAATCCGAACTGGGAGCCACCGGCCCACCGCTGGCGGCACATCGGACGAAACGTCGCGCTCTTTCTGCTGGCAGTCATCGTCGCCGACGGGATCGTCGGCATCGGCTTGTTCCGCGTTGGAGAGCGCCTGAACGTCCAGCCGAACGGGCTGCTGACGCCGCTGGGCTTGCCCGTATGGGCACTGGTGATCGCCGGTCTGCTCGCCACGGACCTTGCCGGATATGCGTTCCATCGGCTCAGCCATCGCTGGCGCTGGCTCTGGCTGATGCATTCCGTCCATCACTCCGACCGCAAGCTGGACGCATCCACCGCGATACGCGAGCATCCGGTCGAGATGATCTGCGACGTTACTATCCTCGCGGGCACCCTGATGGCCCTCGGGATCCCGCTGTGGGTCGAGGGGCTGCGGGCGGCTGTCCTCAATCCGCAGGCTATGGCTCAGCACGCGAACATCGCCTACCCGCGATGGATCGAGCACGCCTTCCGCTGGCTGCTGGTGACGCCGGCGATGCATCACGTCCACCATTCGCCCGACCCGCGGGACACGAACACGAACTACGGCATCATGTTCTCGTTCTGGGATCGACTTTTCGGCACCTATCGCCCTCCCGATGCAGCGCCAGTCCCGAGCTTCGGGCTGGAACGCCTGCGCGATGAGCGCTGGCATACCTTTTCGGGCATGTTGCTGACACCGATCGCGGCGCGCGGCATTCCCACGTTGTGATTTGCGGCCGGCTTCCTGCCGGCACGTTGCCGAGCAGCAAACCCGGACCGCTGCCCTGAGCTCGCCAGCGCGGAGCGGTCGATGTTTTGGATCCGCGGCAGCGCTACTCGAGTTCCATCCGCTGCGCCAAGTCCGCGAACCGCGGATTGCCGCGCAGTGCATCCCAGCGGCGATCGATCTTGAGAAAGGTCAGCCGTACGTCGCGCTCGGAATAGGCCCGTTCCAGCCACTTCAGCGCCTGATCCGTCTCGGCCAGGCCGCAGCAGACGACGGCGAAATTGGCGGGCGGCACGTAACGATGCGCCGCCAGATCGTGCAATTCCTGGAGGCAGGCGCGGGCACTCTTGGAGTCGGAGCCACGTGCGAAGACGTAGCCAAGCGCCGCGATGGTCTGCGGGGCGTTGTCCGAAAGGATGCGTGCTCGTTGTAGCGCGGCTATCGCATCCCCGGTTCTCCCCGTCTTGAAATAGATGCCGCCGAGATGCAGGTGCGCGACCCAGAAATCCGGATCGATATCGAAGGTCTTTCTCAGACAAGCGAGCGCGTCTTCATCGCGTTGCGCCAGTGACAGGAACGAGGCTTCCAGCGTATTGACGATAAGTGACAGCGGATCCAGCTCACGCGCGCGGCGGATTTCGGCGAGCGCCTCGCTCTGGCGGCCGAGATTCGAAAGCAGGTGACCCAGGCCCAGATAAGGCTCCGCGCTGTCGGGGCCAAGGTCGATGGCGCGCCTGAATTCCCTCTCAGCCTCGGCCCAGCGCCAGTCGTACCAGAAGCGCACGAAGCCCAGCGCGAAATGCGCTTCAGCAACCGTGGCGTCCAGCGCCAGCGCCTTGAGCGCCGCAGCCTGCGCCTGGGGAAATGCTTCCGTGGGCCGCCAATCGCATGCGATCGGCAGCCGGCGATAGGCGTCCGCCGCGCCGGCGTAGGCCCGCGCGTAGCGGGGGTCCAGAGCGATTGCCTGTTCGAACATCGCAATGCCCTTGCGGATTTCCGGCGGCGTCAGTTTAGCGATGTGATGCCGGCCCGTGAGATAGCATTGATACGCGTCGACATTTCCGGTATCGCGTCGCGTCAGCATTTGCTTTTCGTCGCCGCCATGTTGCAGCGCCAGCGCGTCGGCGACGCGTCCGGCGATCGCGTCCTGCACATCGAACACGCCGGTGAACTCGACGTCGAAGCGGTCGGACCACAACGCCACCCCGTCGCGGACGCGCAACAAGCGCGCGGTAACGCGCAGGCGGCCCCCGTCGCGCTGCAGCCCGCCGTCGAGAACGATGTCGGCACCCAGTTCCCTGCCGGCGGCCAGCGGATCCCGCTCCAGCGTGTCGTAGCGGCGCGCCAGGCTCAGGGGCCGTACGGCGAGCTCCTGGCTGTTGCTGAGCCTCGCAATGAGCATCTCTGCCATGCCCATGACCAACGCTTCGTCGCGCTGCTCCGTTAGCAGCGACCTGAAGGGCAGCACGGCCAGCACCTTGGCCCGAGGCGGCGCGGTGCTGGCCGACGGCGCCGGCGTCTGGGCCACCAGGGCCACCCGCGGCGCGACGCCGTGGGCGGAACGGCGCGGCAGCGGCACCACCACGCCGCCGGCCACCCGCGCGCCGTCTTGTTCCATCGGCACGCGTGCCTCGGCGACGAACCGAAAGCCGCGCCCCGGTATGGTGAGGATGTAATGGGCTCCGTCGCGACCCTCCCCGAGGGCGCGGCGCAGCGACGAGATGCTCTGGCTGAGATTGTTCTCCTCCACCACGCGCCCAGGCCAGATCGCGGCGATCATCTCGTCCTTTCCGAGGACCGCGCCGCGATGTTCGATCAAATACAGCAACGTGTCGAACACGCGCGGGGTCAACGCAACGAGCGCGCCATCGCGCCTCGACAGCCGACGCGCCAACGCGTCGACGCGGAAGTCTCCGAACTCGTAGAAGCGAGGCGTTTCCTGCATGGGGCGATTCACGATTTTTCAGAACATTTCACCTCCATTCTAAATACTTTCACGCCCGACCGGGCACAAGCTGTCCTGCATGCGGTGCGACACATTCCCGCAATGCGCGGTTCAACCGGAGCGGACAGGAGGATTTCATGAGCAAGGGATTTCTAAACACGGTGGGTACGATGATCCTGCCCGCGGCGCTAGGCGCGCTGTTGGCCCAGGCGTGCACCTCGTCGACCTCGGCGCAGTCGAACGACACGGCGGATCCGATCGAGGGCTTGTGGAGCTCGCAGGTGACGATCGCCAACTGCCAAAGCGGCGCGGTCATGCGGCAGTTCCAGGCGATGAACCTCTTCATGCGGGGCGGCACGCTGGCCGACACCGACGTGCAGGCACCGAGCGCGCACGGTCCCGCTTTCGGGACATGGCAGACTTCCGGCGCTGCACAATACAGCAGCGTGTTCCAGCTCTTCCGCTACAATCCGGACGGCAGCTTCGCCGGCGCGAACAGGGTAACGCGTATCATCACACTCGCCACGGACGGCAATAGCTTCACCAGCACGATCGCCGTTGACGTGGACGACCCACCGGTGCTACGCTTAGCAGCGCGTGCGGGACCGAGACCGGCACCCGTTTCCGTTGAAGGCGGCCGACGGCGCTTGACAGCCCGGGTGCGGAGCGCGCGCCTGCGCAACACGCGCCCGACTTGGCCGGGGATGGTCCGACGCCTTCAGGACATGAAAGTCGGCGGTTTTCGCCTTCGAGACGGCCCAGGTGACGGACTTGCCCATGCCTGTCCTTGAGCGTTAGGGTCAGATCGGGTTGTCCTGCTGCCAGTCGACGGCCGATAGGCGGCGAGCCGAGGCGCCTCGTCGGCGGCAAGGATCATCGCAGTTCCGGAAATCCTCTTCCCAGAACTCCAGCGCGCCGCGCTCGCCCGGCTGCGCGCTGCTCTCGCGCTGGCGCAGCTCGACGCGGCGGATCTTGCCGGAGATCGTCTTCGGCAGCTCGCGCGAACTCGAGGCGGCGGATGCGCTTGTACGGCGCCAGCCGGTCGCGCGCGAATGCGAGGATCGACGCGCGCCAGCTCGCGGCTCGGCGCGAAGCCGGCGCGCAGAGTCACGAAGGCCTTGGGCACGGCGAGCCGGAGCGGGTCGGGGCTCGGCACGACCGCGGCCTCGGCGACCGCCTCGTGCTCGATCAGCACGCTCTCGAGCTCGAACGGGCTGATGCGGTAGTCGGAGGCCTTGAACACGTCGTCGGCGCGGCCGACGTAGGTGATGTAGCCGTCGGCGTCGCGCGGCGCGACGTCGCCGGTGCGGTAGTAGCCGTCGCGCATCGACCTCGGCGGTCTGCTCGGCGTCGTCCTGGTAGCCCGGCATCAGGCCGAGCGGGCGCGGCGATCGAGCGGCGAGGCAGATCTCGCCCTCGTCGCCGGCGTGGCCGTCGGCGTCGAGCAGCGACGACGTCGTAGCCCGGCAGCGGCCGGCCCATCGAGCCCGGCTTCACCGGCTGGCCCGGCGGAGTTGCCGATCTGCGCGGTCGTCTCGGTCTGGCCGTAGCCGTCGCGGATGGTGATGCCCCAGGCGCTGCCGCACCTGCTCGATGACCTCGGGGTTGAGCGGCTCGCCGGCGCCGACCAGCTCGCGCAGCGGCGACCGCGTACGCCGCGAGGTCCTCCTGGATCAGCATGCGCCACACGGTCGGCGGCGCGCACAGCGTGGTGACGCGGTAGCGCACGAGCGCGTCCAGCAGCGGCCTGCGCGTTGAAGCGCGCGTAGTTGTAGATGAAGACGTGGCGCCGGCGTTCCACGGCGCGAAGAAGCAGCTCCAGGCGTGCTTGGCCCAGCCCGGCGAGCTGATGTTGAGTGCACGTCGCCGGGCTGCAGGCCGATCCAGTACATCGTCGAGAGGTGGCCGACCGGATAGCTCTGGTGCGTGTGCAGCACGAGCTTGGGCTTGCGCCGTCGTGCCCGAGGTGAAGTACAGCAGCAGCGGATCGGTCGGCGCGGGTCGGGCCGTCGGGCGTGAACGTCGCGGCGACTGCGCCTCGGCGTCGTCGAAGCGCAGTGCCAGCCCGGCGCGCGCGGCGCCGACGCGCGATGCGCGTGTAGTCGCCCGTGCAGCGCCGCGAACTTGCGGCGTCGGCCGCGCTGCGGCGATCGACGTGGCGACGCCGCCGCGCTCGAGGCGGTCGCGCAGGTCGTCGGTGCGTGAGCAGCGTCGTGGCCGGGATCACGACGGCGCCGAGCTTCATCGCCGCGAGCATCGACCTCCCACAGCGCGACCACGTTGCCGAGCATCAGCAGCACGCGGTCGCCGCGCCGCACGCCCAGCGCGCGCAGCCAGTTGGCGACCTGGTTCGAGCGCGTCGGCCATCTCGCGAAGCGAGAGCCTTGTCCTCGCCGCCGTCCTCGTCGACGATCCACAGCGCGGGCGCGTCGTTGCCCGCGGCCATGGCGTCGAAGTAGTCGAGCGCCCAGTTGAACGGTCGAGCTGCGGCCAGCGGAAGTCGCGGCTACGCGCGTGGCGTAGTCGTCGCGGTGGCGGAGCAGGAAGTCGCGTGCCTGAGTGTAAGCGTCAGGGCTCCATCGGTCTGCGCGCCTTCCACCCACAGCTCGTTGAGGCGTTGCGCAAACCGCGTGCCCAGCGCCTCGTCCTCGTGCATGAAATAGACGTAGGTCTGCGGCAGAGCGGCTTGCGCGATGCGCTCCGCCCAAGCGCGCAGCTCCTGGTCATCGTAGTGGGTCCGTCGCAGGCGCAGGTAGCCCCAGTCCGACGTCGCGACGAACGGCGTATCGCCTTCGTCGGTGTCGGTGACGCATAGGGCGCGCCCGGCCGCGCAGCGTCTCGTAGACCTCGTCGTCCTGCCATGAGGCGTAGCAAAACTCGAACGCGGCGCGGGTGGCGGACGGCAGCAGCGCGAGAAACTCCCGCAATCGCGGAAGATCCTTCTTGAGGTAGGGCGGCAACTGGAACAGCAGCACACCAAGCTTGCTCCCGAGGGCGCCGGCGCGCCGCACGAACTCGGCCACGTGCGATTCGGCCTCCCGCAGGCGCAGATCGTGAGTGATGCGCTCTCGGCGCCTTCAGGTAAAGGTGAAATGATCGGGCACTTGGTCCGACCATTGCGCGAGCATGGCCTCGGCCGGCATTCGGTAGAACGTGTTGTTGATCTCGACGGTCGAGAAACGTTCGGCGTAATAGCGAAGCATTTCGTCGGCGGGAGCTTGTCGGGATAAAAGGGCCCCAGCCACTCCTTGTACGAGTACCCGCTCGTTCCCGCCAGCAGCTCCATCGCCTTCGCTCCATTCTAGCGCGCCTTGAACCCGACTCTTGCCATCGCCGCCGGGGTCAGCGCGGGCCGCCGCGTCGGCAATATCCCGCCACGGATCGACCTTCATCCGGCAGCGCGCCTGGGCACGTTTCCGGCGTTGAAATAATCGCCGCGCAGATCCCGCGACAGTTCGTCCCAGGCCACGGGTGTCGATACGGGCGCGTTCGCCCTGGCCCGGGTCGAGTAAGCCGCGACCGCCGTCGCCCCTTCGCTGTTTCTCAGATAGTCGATGAAGATCTTGCCGCGGCGCGAAATTTTCAGCAGCTTGGACGTGAAGCGGTCCGGAAAGGTCCGCTCGAGGAATTCCGCCACCGCCTTGGTGAATCCTTTGACGCGTTCCCAGTCGACGGCAGGCTCGATCGGCACTACCACGTGCAAGCCCTTGCCGCCCGTCGTTTTGAGGAAGGGCGCGAGCCCGATATTCTCGAGCAGGGTCTTGACAATCAACGCCGCTTGCTTTAGCTCGTCCCAGCCGACCGCGTCGTCGGGGTCGAGGTCGAAGATGATCCGGTCGGGAAAGCCGAGGCGCCGCGCGCGCGATCCCCAGGGATGCAGCTCGAGCACACCCATCTGCAGGAGGGCGACGATCGCCGGCACCGAATCCGCCATCATGTATTGCGACGGTGCTCCTGTCGCTGCCCGCGATCTCGACGCGCTAGATCGCCGTCGTTGACGCCATCCTCGGCCTTCTTCTGGTAGAAGCATTCCTGGCTCCAGCCGTTGGGGCAGCAGCGTCAGCGGGCCGATCGCGAAGATGCGGCAGCATCCACTCGCCGACCGCCGCGTAGTACAGGGCGAGATCGCGCTTCGTGATGCCGGATTCGGGGTAGAGTTTCTTCTCCGGATGGGTGAGCACAATGCCGGCGATCGCATTCTTGTCGTCAGCGCGCCGCGTCTTGCCGCGCGCCGCAGCACGTGGCGGCGCCGCGTCCGACGCCTTGCCGCCAATCGACGCGGGCAGCCGCTCGCGAGCGACCTCGCTTGCCGGCTTGTCCGCGCGCAAGCCCTGGAAGGTAGCATGGCGCAGGGTTCCATCGTCGGTCCAGCCCGATATTTTCCAGCAGTGTCTTGACGATCAGCGCCGCCTGGCGCAAGTCCTCCCAGGCAACCGCATCGTCGGGGTCGAGGTCGAAGATGATGCGGTCGGGGAAGGCCAGCGGGGCGCGCAAGAACCCCACGGGTGCATTTCGAGCACACCCATCTGCAGCAGGGCGACGATCGCCGGCACCGAATCGGCCATCATGTAAAGCGCGGTGCTTCCATCGCTATTCTCGATTTCGATGCGCGAGATCGCCGCGTTGATACCGTCCTCCGCCTTCTTTTGATAGAAGCATTCCTCGTTCCAGCCGTTGGGGCAGCGAAGCAAGGTCAGCGGTCGATCGCGACAGATGCGGCAGCATCGATTCGCCTACAGCCGCGTAGTACAAGGCGAGATCGCGCTTGCTGACCGCTGCTTCCGGATACAGTGTCTTGTCCGGGTTGGTCAGCGCAATGCCCGCGACCGCATTCTTGTCGGTGACCGGTCGCGTCACCGAGCGCACTGCGTTGCGCTGCGGCGGGTTGACGGCCGGCCCACTGGGCGCCGGCGCCATCGACGGTTCTCTGACGACCTCCCGGGCCGCCTTGTCGGCCCGAAGCCCAATAAACGAGGGATGGCGCAGGGTTCCGTCGTCGGTCCACTCGGTAAACGAGACCTCGGCGACCAGAACCGGCTTCACCCAGTGCGCCCGGCGTCCTTCCGCGCCGACGCGGCGGGTTGCTGAACGGACTCGCCTTCTGCTGCAACCGGGATAGCGTGGCGCTCAATGACGCCAGCGTGGCGTCGCTGAATCCGGTTCCGACCTTGCCTGAATAGGCGAGCCTGCCGTCGGGTTCGTAGACGCCGAGCAGCAATGCGCCGAATCCCTCGCGAGACCCTTCCGGATCGGTGAAGCCGCCGACCACCATTTCCTGCCGCTGCATGCACTTGATTTTTTGCCAGGCCGAACCTCGGCCGGCGCGATACGGCAGGTCGGCGCGCTTGGACACCATGCCTTCGAGCCCGAGGTTGCCGACGTTCTGAAGAACGCGGCTCCCGGCGCGGCGAAATGCTCGCTGTACTGGATCGCTCGGGGGCGCTCGACAAGAGGTCCCGCAACAGGCGCTTGCGCTCGGTCAGCACGACACCGCGCAAATCGAAGCCGTTCAGGTAGAGCAGATCGAACGCGAGATACTTGAGATCGTGCGAGTCCTTCGCCGAAAGGGCTTTTTGCAGCGCCTGAAAACTGGTGCGTCCGTGCGCGTCCAGGGCGACAACTTCGCCGTCGAGCCACGCGTCATCGACCGGGAGAAGCGCGAGCGCACGGGCGAGGGCGGGAAAGTCGCCGGTCCAGTCCTTGTCGTTGCGCGACACCATACGTACCTGCTGCCTCGCGATCCGGCACAACATGCGGTAGCCGTCGTACTTGATTTCATGAACCCAGGCAGGACCGGTTGGCGGCGCCTTGGCCGACGTAGCCAGCTGGGCTTCGAGCAGATCCGGAAGCGGCGCCTTGCGCGCGCCGTGGATCTTGGCCAGCGCTGCGGCGCTCGCGCGGGACTTGCGTATCGCGCCGCCCTTGACGTTATCGGCGACCGACTTGTTCGAATGCCAAACGCGATCGGCATCGGCGGCGATCTGCTGCAGTGTTCGCCCGGTGACCACGCTGTCGGGCCGATCCTCGCCGATCAGCGCCTGGGGACCGAGCCGCGCGAATTCATCGGCCTCCTTGAACAACAGCCAACTGTTTTCACCGCCGTACTTGCCGCTGCGGCTGCGCACGAGGTTCCAGCCTCCTTGGAGTTTCTCTCCGTCGAGGTCGAACTTGAGCCGGCCTTTCGCATAGGCTTCCGCGGGATCGGTCTTCGGCAGCCACGTTCCGCGATCCCAGACCATCACCGTTCCGGCCCCGTATTGCTTCGGCGGAATCACTCCTTCGAAATCGCCGTATTCGAGCGGGTGGTCCTCGACGTGCATGGCGAGCCGCTTGTCGTTCGGATCGAGGCTGGGCCCCTTGGGTACCGCCCAGCTGAGCAACACGCCGTCGAGCTCGAGGCGGAAGTCGTAGTGGAGTCGGCTTGCGGCATGCTTCTGGATGACGAATTTGAGCCCGCGCGCACGGCGTTGCCCGACCTTGCCCGCGGGCTCGGGCGTCATCCGGAAATCACGTTTTTGCCGATAGCGTTCGAGGGCCATGAAACGGGCAAACCGGTCGCATTTGGATGCCTTATTCGCAACGGCCCACAGGCGCCGTATCGGAAAAGCATCGGATTTTGTTGAAGATTGCCGGATATTTTGGCACGATGACCGGTTCCAATACCGTATTCCCATCACGGAGGCCCCATGGCCGCTCGCGCATTGGCTTCGGTCACTGTCAGCTTTGGCATGGTTTCGATCCCGGTCAAGCTCTATACGGCGACCCAGGCTCAGGCGGGTGTTTCGTTCAACCTCCTTCACGCCGGCTGCGGCTCGCGGTTGAAGCAGCAATACCTTTGCGCTCGCGAAGGCGTCGTGGTCGAGCGGGCGGATATGGTCAAAGGCTACGAATTCGCCAAGGACCAGTACGTGACGTTTACGCCCGAGGAACTGAAGGAGCTGGAGGAAAAGGGCACGCAGACGATCGAAATCAGCGAATTCGTGCCGGCGGAGAGCATCGATCCGATCTACTACGACAAGGCGTATTTCCTCGGGCCGGACAAGGGAGGTGCGAAACCGTATGCGCTGCTGGCGGAGAGCATGCGCCAGACCGGCCAGACCGCGGTGGGGCGGTACGCCGCGCGCGGCAAGCAGTACATCGTCCAGCTGCGGGCCGTTCCCGGCGGCCTGGTGATGCAGCAGCTGCTCTATGCGCCGGAAGTCCGCGCCCTCGCCGAGATCGGGATCGAGGAAGCGCCGGTGCGCGACACCGAGCTCGCCCTGGCGAAGCAGCTGATCGGGCAGATCTCGTCCGAGCAGTTCGACCCGACCGCTTACGAGGACGACGTCAGGAAGCGGATCGAGACCGCCGTCCAGAAGAAGGTCGATGGCGAGGAAATCGCCATCTCGCCCAGCGCGCCGGAGGCCGGAGCCCAGGTCATCGACTTGATGGAAGCGCTGCGGGCCAGTCTCGAGAAGACCGCCGGCAAGCGAGCGCAGCCGAAGACGAGCGCCGCCGCACCGACCGAAATCAAGGCGGCGCAGCGCAAGCCACCGAAAAAGATCGCCAGCGAGCCCGAGACGCGCCGCAAAGCCGCCAAGCGCTAGGAAGTGTGCTCGTGACGTCGTGACCGAAGGCTATTCGCTCCGCGAAGTCGGCAAGCTGCTCGGACTCTCCCGTTCCATGATAGGCCGGCTGATCGACGCCGGGTTCGTATCGCCCACACGCGGGGAGCGGCGCGAATATCGTTTCACGTTTCGAGACCTCGTCCTCTTGCGAGCCGCGCAGGGATTGACCGAGGCCAGGATTCCGTCGGCCCGGATCCTGCGTTCGCTGCGCCGCCTTCGATCCCAGTTGCCCGACGAAGTCCCGATGGCAGGCCTGCGCATCGCGGCCGTCGGCGACGCGGTCGTGGTGAGCGAAGGGTCGGCGCAATGGCGTCCCGACGACGGTCAATACGTGATGCAGTTCCAGGTCGCGTCGCCCGATGGACAGCTCGCATTCTTCGATCCCGCGGAGACGCCTTCCCGAACGCCGCGCGAGCCGTGGTTCGAGCAGGGCGTCGCGCTCGAGCGGACCGATCCCGAGCGGGCGTGTGAAGCATACCGACAGGCGATCAACGAGGACGCTGCGAATGGCGACGCCTATGTCAATCTCGGTCGCTTGCTGCACGAGCGTGAACGGATGCAGGAAGCGGAAGCCGTCTACCGCCAAGGGCTCGCCGCCTGCGGGGCCGATGGAACCCTGCTGTTCAACCTGGGCATCCTGCTCGAAGACATGCATCGTCCCGAGCACGCAGCCGAATCGTATCGAGCGGCCGTATCCGCCGCTCCCGACCTGGCGGACGCGCATTTCAACCTGGGCCGACTGTGCCACGCCATGGGCTTGCAGCAGGAGGCGGTACGGCACTTCAGCGCCTTTCGCAAGCTCACCGGGAAGCGGTAGCCGCGGCTGCGCACACGCGGCGGGCGCTCCGATACGATGCCTACGACCCCAGACTTGTTCGGCATCCGCGTCCTGTTCATCGGCAACAGCTACACGTCGCGCAACCACCTGCCGCAGTTATTGACCCGGCTCGCTGCCGCCGCCGACACTCCGACCCGCGTCGAGACCGGGATGATCGTCGCCGGCGGCGCGAGCCTGCGCCGGCACTGGAACGCTGGCGCCGCGCTCAAGATTGCCGCTTCGCGGTGGAACTATGTCGTGCTGCAGGAACAGTCGACGCTGCCGCTGAAGAACGCGGCGCGCTATCACGACAATGTGAGGCTGTTCGACGCCGAGATCGCTCGACATGGCGCGAAGACGGCGCTGTACCTGACGTGGTCCAGGGAGCAATCGCCCGATACCCAGACCGACATCGATCGCGCCGTAGGAGATATCGCCACCGAGCTTCACGCTCGGGTCGTTCCGGTCGGACCGGCGTGGCATGCGGCGCTGGCGGAATGCCGCGATCTTCGACTCTACACCGACGATGGAAGTCATCCCACCGCGGTTGGCTCCTACCTCGCCGCCTGCGTGTTCCACGTCAGCCTTTTTGGCGAAGTGCCGCGAGAGTTTTCCGTCTCCGACTCGCTGCGGATCGGTCGCGACGCGGCAGCGAGGCTGCAAGCGATCGCCCTGCAGTTCCGCGCGCGGCCGTAGACGCGGCGCGCTCGTCCTGAGCGGTTGTCCTGCAGGAACTTGTTCTTCCCTCCATTTGCTTACGACGGTAAGATTCTGCCGCGACGCCGCTGCACGGCCTCGAGGGCGACCAAATGGGCAATGAACTGAGAGGCCGCGCGGACCGTGGGCGAAGAACGCCGACCCATTGTCCGACGGGGCGATCCGCCGCCCGGCGACAACCCAGCGGCGCAGCCGCGCGAGCCGCCCGATGATCCGTTACGTAGTATCGAGGCTGGGCCTCGCCGTCGTCATGGCGTTGCTCGCGACCCTGGTCATCTTCCTGATTGCCAATACCGTTCCGGGCGATCCAGTACTCGCCCAGCTAGGCGACGTCGCGGCCTCCAACAAGGAATTCCTCACCAGCTATCGCGCCAAATGGGGCCTCGACCTGCCGCTGTGGGAGCGCTATTTCATCTTCCTCAAGGGGCTGCTTCACGGCGATCTGGGCATTTCGATCGCAACGCAACGTCCGGTGCTCGACGACATCGCCGCGTATGCTCCTGCCACCATCGAGCTCGCGACCGCGGGATTCATCCTCTCCGTCGTCGTCGGCATTCCACTCGGCATTCTGGCGGCAGTGCGGCGCGATAGCTGGATCGATCACACGGCGCGATTTGTTTCGCTGATCGGCGTCTCGTCACCCACCTTCTGGCTTGCCTTCATCATGCTGGCGGTGTTCTACGGCGGACTGCAGATCGCTCCCGGCCCGGGGCGGCTCGACTCCGTCGCGCTGCCGCCGCCCTCGGTCACCGGGCTGTTTCTGGTCGATACGCTGGTCGCCGGCGACTGGAATGCGTTTCGCGACGCGCTCGCTCATCTGGTTCTTCCATCGATCGTGCTCGCGGCGACCACGCTCGGCCTGATCACTCGAACGACGCGCGCCAGCATGCTTGAAAGCATGCAGCAGGACTATGTTCGAATGGCGCGCGCCAAGGGACTGAAGGAGCGCGCCGTCGTCATCTTCCACGTGCTGCCCAACGCGCTGATCCCCGTCGTTACGCTGGGCGGGCTCGCTTATGCCAATCTGCTGACCGGGGCCGTCATGACGGAGACGGTCTTTTCGTGGCCCGGGCTCGGCCTCTATACGTTTCGAAGCGCTGCGGCGCTCGATTTTCCCGCGATCATGGGAATCACGATCGTCGTCGCCGTCACCTATCTGGTGATCAATCTTCTGATCGACATCAGCTACGCGCTGCTCGATCCGCGGGTCTTGCGATGATCGCGCTCGATACCGCGCTCGAGCGAGCGATGCCGCCGCCGGCGTCGAAGGCGCGGCGCTGGACGCGCCGCTACGGACTGGCCGCCCTGGGCGCGGCCATCATCCTGGTCTGGCTGCTGATCGCGCTGACCGCGCCCTGGATCTCGCCCTATCTTCCGGACACGGTCGATGTCGCCAACCGGCTGCAACCCGCCGTCGCTGGCGCACTGGCTGGGCACCGACGCGCTCGGCCGCGATGTGCTGACGCGGCTGCTCTACGGATCACGCATCTCGCTCCTGACCGGATTCATCGTCGTCATCGTCAGCGCCGTGTTCGGGACTCTGGTCGGCGGTATCGCCGCATTCGCGCGAGGCAGGGTCGAAGAGCTGATCATGCGCGTCACCGATCTGGTGTTGTGCTTTCCTCCGATCATCCTCGCGCTCGCGATCGCCGCCGCGCTCGGCATCGGCACGACCAATACGATCATCGCGATGCTGGTGGTGTGGTGGCCCAAATTCTCGCGCCTCGCTCGCGGGCTCGTCATCGTGCAGCGCTCGCAGGAGTACGTCGAGGCGGCTCTGGTCGCCGGATTGAGCCCGTCGCGAATTCTGGTCCGGCACATCATTCCCAACGCGGTCGGCCCGCTGATCGTGCTGGTGACGCTCGATGTCGGGAACGCGATCATCACCTTCGCCGGACTGTCCTTTCTCGGCCTTGGTGTCGTGCCGCCGACTCCGGAATGGGGCTCGATGGTGGCCGAAGGCCGCGAGCTGGTCGAGCAGTGGTGGGTTGCCTCTTTTCCGGGGCTGGCCATCCTGACCATAGTCCTCGGCTTCAATTTCCTCGGTGACGGCGTACGCGATTGGCTCGATCCCAAGTCGAGGCGACGGTAAAGGTGGCCGCGACGGCGCCGAAACCCGAGACCCCGGTCGATAGCGCCGCGCCCGTGCTGCAGGTGCACGGCCTCAAGACCCAGTTCTTCACCGACGAGGGCATCGTGCGCGCGGTCGACGGCGTGAGTTTTTCCGTCGCCGGCGGCGAGACTCTGGGCATCGTCGGCGAGTCTGGCTCGGGGAAGACCGTCGCAGCGCTGTCGCTGATGCGTCTGCTCGAGGAGCCTTGCCGCATCGTCGCGGGCGAGATCCGCTTCGAAGGACGCGACGTTCTCGCCATGAGCGCGGAGGAGTTGCGCGCATTCCGCGGCGGCGGCGTCGCCATGGTGTTCCAGAACCCGATGACATCGCTCAACCCGGTGCTCCGCATTGCGCGCCAGCTGGTCGAAACTATGGTGGTGCATGGCGGCTACGACCTGGACGAGGCCACGGCGCGCTCGGTCGGGCTGCTTGGACGGATGGGGATCACGGCGCCCGAGCGCGCGATACGCGGCTATCCGCATCAGTTTTCCGGCGGTATGCGGCAGCGCGTCGTGATCGCGATGGGCATGAGCAACGAGCCCGCACTCCTGATCGCCGACGAGCCGACGACTGCACTCGACGTGACGATCCAGGCGCAGATACTCGAGCTTCTGCGTGAACTCAACCGGGACTTCGGAACGGCAATCGTCCTGATCAGTCACGATCTCGGGGTCATCGCACAGGGTATGCGCGCGCGTCATCGTCATGTACGCGGGCGAAGTCGTGGAGGAGGGGCCCACCGAGGAGCTCCTCGCCGACCCCAAGCATCCGTATACCTGGGCGCTGATCAACGCCGTGCCGCGCCTCGATCGCCATGCGCCGGGAACCAAGCGTCTGACCACGATCGAAGGCGCGCCTCCCGATCCCCTCAATCACCTGCAGGGATGCCGCTTCGCCGAACGATGCCCTTTCCGGATTGAAAAGTGCGCGCTCCATCCGCCGCTCGAAACCGTCGCACCCGGGCGCAAGTCGCGCTGCTGGGTGACGCAGGCGGGCGGCAGCTTGACGCGGCCGGCTGAGAGAGCGGTCGCAACCCCTCGAGCGACGGCGCGCCGTTTCGAGCAGGACCAGGCCGCGGCGCTGGCGCGAGGGGCACGGCTGCTCGAAGTGCGCGGCCTGACCAAGCACTTTCCGCTGCCGCGTGACGGCTTCTTCGGCGCGCACAAGGTGGTCCATGCGGTCGACGGCGTCGATCTCGACGTGGCTCAGGGTGAGACCGTCGGACTGGTCGGCGAATCCGGCTGCGGCAAGTCGACGCTTGCGCGCGTCATCGTGCGCATCTTCGAGCCGACGTCGGGCTCGATCGTTTTCGCGGGCCAGGACATAGGCAGTGCGTCGTCCGCGGCGATCCGGCCGTTGCGGCGCCGCATGCAGATGGTGTTCCAGGATCCTTATTCCTCGCTCAACCCGCGGATGACGGTGGCGAGATCCTGGGCGAACCGATGCGTTTCCATGGCATCGCGAGCGGATCGGCGGACACGGCCTCGCGCATCGCCGAGATCCTCGACGTGGTCGGCTTGAGCCCGAAGGCGGCCGCGCGCTATCCGCACGAGTTTTCCGGCGGTCAGCGCCAGCGGATCTCGATTGCGCGCGCGCTCGCGGTGCGTCCCGACTTCATCATCGCCGACGAGCCGATCTCGGCGCTCGACGTCAACATCCAGGCGCAGATCATCAACCTGCTGGTCGACTTGCAGGAGCGGTTCGGCCTCACCTATCTGTTCATCGCCCATGATCTGGCGGTCGTGCGCCACATCTCCGACCGCATCGTGGTGCTGTATCTGGGCAAGGTGATGGAGATCGCACCGGCCGAGGAATTGTTCCGGCGCCGCTCCACCCGTATACGCGCCATCTTATCTCGGCGGTGCCGATTCCCGATGCGGCGATCGAGCGACGAAGGCAGCATTTGCAGCTCGTCGGCGAACCGCCGAGCGCGGTCGATCCGCCTTCGGGGTGCCGGTTCCGCACCCGCTGCCCGATCGCCCAGAAGATTTGCGCGGAGCAAACGCCGCCGCTGGTCGAACATCACGACGCTCACAGCGTCGCGTGTCATTTCGCGGGACAAGTTCTGAAGCGACGCAATGACGTCGCCCCGGCATGAATCCGTTTACAAGCCGCCGATTGACGCCTAGAATCGCGCGGACACCGTCGGGACCGTCGCGACAACGGCGGCCATCAGGAAGACGAGGAGGAGCAAACGATGTCATCGCAACGCTGGAGCCGGCTCAGCCGGCGGGACGTACTCAAGCTGATGGGCGTAAGCGGCGCGATGGTGGCGGCCGGCTTGCCTGCGCACGTGCTGGCGCAAACCCGCAAGGGCACGCTGGTCATCGCCATCGACATCAGCGATACGATCACCCTCGATCCGGCGCGTCTCGCGCAATACACCTCTCCGATGTCGGTCGAAGCGGCGTACGACACGCTGGTCACGATGACGCCGGGCGAGTACGTCAACGTCGAACCGGCGCTCGCGACCAAATGGGCGCGCACAGCCGACGGCAGCGGCTGGCGGTTCACCATCCGCGATGGCGTCAAGTTCGCCAGCGGCACGCCGATGACCGTCGAAGACGTCAAATGGTCGTTCGACCGCGTGCATCAACCTGAAGGATCAGCCGTCGCAATACGTGGCTCACATCGACCGGGTGGAGATCGTCGACAAGCAGACGATCGACATCATCCTGAAGAAGCCGGCGCAGCCGCTTCTTTCGATCATCGCGGCACCGGAATTCGTCGTCATGGACCGCAAGCTGGTCGAGCAGCATGGCGGCACGGCCGGCGCCAACGCCAAGGAAGACGACAAGGCGACGACCTGGCTCAACGGCAATTCGGCCGGAACCGGCGCTTACGTCATGACGCAATGGGAGCGCAACGCGCAGATACAGCTGGCGCGCAACCCGCACTACTGGCGGGGCAGGATGCCGTTCGAGCGCGTCGTGATCCGCCACATGAGCGACAGCGCGGCGCAGCTGCTGGCGGTGCGCCGCGGCGACGCCGACATCGCGTTCAACCTGATCCCCGAGCAGATCGCCACCCTGAAAGGCGACAAGGACGTCCGGCGTCGATTCGCTCACCAGCCTCGACTTCGTCTACATGGCGCTGACGCAGGAGCCGGAATTCAACAAGGCGCTTGCGGTCAAGGAAGCGCGCCAGGCGATCGGCTATGCGATCGACTACGACGGCATCATCAACTCGCTGCTCGGCGGCGCCGCGGTGCGGCCCGCGCATTTCCTGCCGATCGGCGTCAGCGGCTCGACCGAGGCGGTCGCGCGGCAGATCGGGTTTCACAGGACCTGAAGCGCGCCAAGGAGCTGCTGGCGAAGGCGGGATATCCCGACGGCTTCGAATTCGAGATCGCCTACGGCAACGCCGCCGTCGCCGGCGTCACCTACCAGCTGCTCGGCCAGAAGATCCAGTCGGATCTCGCGCGGGTCGGCATCAAGGCCAAGCTCGAGCCCGATGGACCAGGTCAACCTGCGCACGACCTACACCACCGGCAAGGCGCAGGGCGGCGTCCTGACGTTCTGGAATCCGCCGGCGGTCGACAACGGGCTGTGGGCGGCCGCCGTCGTGCAGCGCGTCGCCAAACGCGTCCACTGGACGCCGCCCGACGACGTCGCTCAAGTGACGACAGAAGCGACCGAGGAAGCCGACCCCAAGAAGCAGGCCGAGCTTTGGGTCGAGTGGCAGAAGCGCGCTGGTCGACCAGGCCAACCATTTCATCCTGTTCCAGCCGGTCTATCAGATCGCCGTGCGCAAGACGATCGCCAAGCTGCCGCTGACGGCGGCGGGCTGGAAGCTCGACATGTACGGGGTGAAGCGGCCTAGCGCAAAGGACGGCGTAATCGCCGCGGCGGCGCGTGCGCGGCTACTGCGGCGGGCTCGCGGACCGCCGACGTGGTGCGCTCCGAGCTTGGCCGGCCGAGACTGCAACGTCGGCGCGCCCAGGATTGCACGTACGGGCCGAAGCCGTGTCGCCTGGTCGGCGTTGACGGCGCCCGGCGGAATCGCGGCCGCCGACAAGCTCCGCACCTGGCCGACGGTGTCGAAGGCCTGATGCTCGATCGCCTGCGGCGTGAGGCCGGCGACGTGCGGCGTGGCGATCACGTCCGGCCGGCGCGCCAGGAACAGCGACGGCTTCTCGTCGGGCGCGCGCCCGACGTCCAGGGCGGCGCCGGCGATGCTGCTGCTCGTCGAGCGCGCGCTCGAGCGCCGTCTCGTCGACCAGATTGCCGCGCGAGAGATTGATGAAATAGGCGCTGCGGCTTCATCCGCGCGAAGGCCGCGGCGTTCATCAGGTTCTCGGTCTCCGGGTCGCCACGGCCAGGCAGACGACGAAATCGGATTCGCGAGCAACGCGTCGAGCGCGACCTGGCGCAGACCCGGCTCATCGACCTTCTTGTAGGGATCGCAGACGAGGACCGTCATGCCGAGCGCGTGCCGAGCGGCGCCAGATACGCGCCGATCGCGCCGTAGCCGATGATGCCCAGCGTCGAGCCTTTGAGCTGGCGCCCCATCCGCGCAGCGGCCTCGCCGGCCGGCGCGATAGTCGAGCGCGGCGGTCGGTGACATGGCGCGCCAGGTCGACGATGAATCCGAGCGCCATCTCGGCGACCGACGCAATGAACCCGGGCGTCGCGCGCGTCACCAGGACGCCGTGCGCGCTCGCCGCGGCGACGTCGATGTTGCGGATGTCGACGGCGCAGCGCAGGAAGGCGACGAGGTCGGGCGACCGGTCGAAAAACGCCGCCTCGCCCGGCGTCTGGCGGTCGGAGACGATGATCTCGCAGCCGCGCGCGGCCGCCCACCAGCGCCTGCGTGGTCAGCACCTGGCCGGTCGGGTTGATGCGCAGCTCGCCCAGCTTCCTCCAGTGCCGCGACGGCGCGGGGACCGTAGTAGTTCGCCAGCATGTCAGGGCTGTGGGTGAGGAAGATGCGGGCCATATCGCGTTCTCCATCGCGGGGCCCTCGATGCCGGACTGAAGCGGCGGCAAACGCGGGCATGTCGCCTGGCATCTTTTGCGGCTGGGCGATTTGTGCCGACGGCATTTTACCGCCGGTGAGCCCGCCCGCCTGCGCTCTGTTACATTCCACGGCCATGAGCGCACGGCCCCGAACAGCGCCGGCATTCGGCACGCGACCTGGAGACGATCCTCGGCGTCACCAGCGCGCTCGCCGCGCCGTTCGACCTGATGACGATGCTGGCGAGGTCGTGAGTGCGGCGAAGCAGGTGCTCAACGCCGATCGCGGCTCGGTGTGGCTGTACGACCCGGCGGCCGACGAGCTGGTGCTCGAGGTGGCGACCGGCATCAAGCCGGTGCGCGTCCCGGCGGGCGCCGGCCTGGTCGGCGCCTGCGCGCGCGATCGCCAGATCATCAACGTCCCGACTGCTATGCCGATCCGCGCTTCGACCCGGGCGTGGACAAGAGCTCCGGTTACCGCACGCGCTGCATGCTGACCTTGCCGCTGGTCGACCACAAGGACGTCCTGGTCGGCGTGATGCAGGTCCTGAACAAGGCGGGCGGCGGCGTTTTCGACGCGCACGACGAAGTGCTTGCCGACGGCACTGGCGGCGCAATGCGCGGTCGCCTTGCAGCGGGTGCGCATGACCGAGGCCGTGATCGAAGGCGAGAAGATGCGCCAGGAGCTGGAGATGGCGCGCGTGGTCCAGATGGGCACGCTGCCCGCCACGATGCCTTCGATTCCCGGTTACGACGTTTACGGCACGTTCAAGCCGGCGGCGCTCACCGGCGGAGACACCTTCGACCTTGCCGTGCTCGAGCAGGGGCTGCTGGCGGTGCTGGGCGATGCGACCGGCCACGGCATCGCGCCGGCGCTTTCGGTGACGCAGATGCAGGCGATGCTCCGCATGGCCTTCCGCCTTGGCGCCGACCTGGAAACGGCGTTCATGGAGGTCAACAATCAACTCGCCGACACGCTGGCAAGCGACCGGTTCATCACGGCGTTCATCGGGCTTCTGGACCCGGCCACGCACCGCATGCGCTTTCCTCAGCGGCGGCCAGGGGCCGATACTGCATTCCAGCGCAGCGGCCGGGCCTGCGCGCGCTACAAGCCGACCAGCTTTCCCCTGGGCGCGATGCGCTTGTCGTCAGCTCCGGCCGGCGGTAACCCTGGAAATGCAGGCCGGGCGACATCCTGGTCCTTGTGTCGGACGGCATATACGAGTATCACAATGCCTGTCGGCGAGCAATTCGGGGAGCAGCGCGTCCAGGACATCGTCGCGGGCCCACGGTGACGAAAGTCGATGGCCGATCTCTCGGCTATCCTGCTCGATTCGGTGCAGGCGTTTGCCCGCGGCGCTCCGCAGGACGACGACATTACCGTGGTCCTGGTGAAGCGCGCGGTGGCCGCGATCACCGCGCGCAAGACGTTCAAGCGGGACTTCGACTCGCTGCCAGGAAATCTTCGAATTCACGGCGGACGCGTTTGCCCGGCAACGGATCGATCCGCAGATCCTGCCGGTGGTCGACCTGGCAGTGGAAGAGTTGTTCACGAACATGGTCAAATACAGCACCACCAGCGATGCCGCGGTCCGCATCGATATGGCGACGGTCCAGGGCGGCGTGGAAGTGACGTTGACCGATTATGATGTCGAGGCGTTCGACGTCACCCGATCACCCGACGTCGACATGAGCTTGCCGATCGAGCAGCGTACGCCGGGAGGGCTCGGGCTGTACCTGATCCGGCGGCTGGTGGATTGCATCGCGTACGAGTATTCGGCGGAGAGCCGGCAGAGCCGGATCACGTTTCGCAAGACCCTGGGCGGACGGCCTGCGTCCGGGGGCGCGACTGACTACGGGGGAGAGCATGCTCGCGATTGATTTTGGCGCGGATGATGACGTGGTCGTCATTGCGGGCCGGCTGGATGCCGCACAATCGGCGGCCGCGCAGGCCTTTCTCGACCGGGTCGAGGGAACGGTGACGCTGGATTGCAGCCGGCTGGAATACATCTCCAGCGCCGGGCTCGGCGTGCTCCTGAAGACCCAGAAGCGGCTGCTGGTGTCGGCCGGCAAGCTCCGGCTTTCCGGGGTCAACCGCCATCTGCAGGACATACTGGAGTACTCCGGGTTCGACCAGATTTTCGAGATCGAACCCGCCCGATAATCGTCACACGCCACCAACTTTTGCCGCCGCCGCGTGTAATTGTGAGCAGTGACACCGACCAGGTGCTGGTGGAACGGTACCGGACCGGTGACCGGGCGGCCTTCACCGAGTTGGTGATTCGCTATCAGCGGCCCATCTACAATGCGGCGTTCTGGATTGTTGCGCAAGGCCGAGGATGCGAGCGACATCACCCAGATCGTGTTCCTCAAGGTTGCGGAACGGCTCGACGAATATGACCCAAGGTACAAATTCTTCAGCTGGATCTACCGCATCGCGGTCAACGAGTCGCTCAATCTGCTGCGCCGCAACGGACACGAGGAAGCGCTCGATGATGAGATCGACCTCCCTGGCGCCGAGAGCGCCAATCCGGAGTGGAGTGCCAGCGAGGCCCAGCTCGGCAGGCGGATCCAGAGCGCATTGATGAGCATGCCGACCAACGACCGGATGGTGCTTACACTGCGGCACTTTTCCGAATGCAGCTACCAGGAGATCGGTGAGATCCTGGACATCGACCAAAAGACGGTGAAATCCCGCCTGTTCGAAGCGAGACAACGCCTTCGCGAACTGCTCAAGGACTTGCGCGCACCGACATGAACCACTCCGAGCCCATCCGTTTGATACATGCGGTCCTCGACGGCGAGGCGACTCCGGCGGAAGTCCGCGAGCTCGACCGTCTCGCGGCCTCCGATCCAACTGTCCGCGCGCAACTGGCGGACTTCGAATGGCTTTTCAATGGCTTGGGCCACGTGCCCCAGGCGTTTCCGCCGGAGGGGCTGGTGGCCGCGGTGATGGCCAAGGTCCCGCCGGGTCGGCCGCGGCGGCAAGGTCTGCGCCAACTATTTTCGCAGTCGCGTGTACTTAGGCAAGTTTCCATGGGAACCCGGGGCACGAGCCCGGGGCAATCTACAAGGGTCCATCGGGTCTCCCAACCAGGGCCACAACCAAGGGGCGAGAGCATGAGCGATCAGCAAAGCGGTTTCTTCTCCAAACGTACGGCATGGATCGGCGGAGGCATTGCCGCTGTAGTCGCCATTCTCGCGGTGTCCTACGGAATCGATTTTCCGCCCCGCGGAGACAACACCGTGGGCACGATCGTGCCGGCGCAACGCTACAGGGCGCCGCAGATCACGGGCAGCGATGTAAAACTTGGTAGTCCGTCGGGCACGCAATCCACGCAGACTGATTCGGCAGCTATCCCGAACGGCCAAAGCGTGAATGGCCAAGCTACCGACGGTCGAGGCGTGAACGGTCAAGACGCCAACGGTCGAGGCGTCAATGGTCAAGACGCCAACGGTCGAGGCGTCAATGGTCAAGACGCCAACGGTCGAGGCGTCAACGGTCGAGGCGTCAATGGTCAAGACGCCAACGGTCGAGGCGTCAATGGTCAAGATGCCAACGGTCAAGGCGTCAATGGTCAAGGCCAACGGTCGAGGCCAACGGTCGAGGCGCAACGGTCGAGGCGTCAATGGTCAAGAGGCCAACGGTCGAGGCGTCAATGGTCAAGACGCCAACGGTCGAGGCGTCAATGGTCAAGACGCCAACGGTCGAGGCGTCAATGGTCAAGACGCCAACGGTCGAGGCGTCAATGGTCAAGACGCCAACGGTCGAGGCGTCAATGGTCAAGACGCCAACGGTCGAGGCGTGCAATGGTCAAGGCGTCAACGGTCGAGGCGTCAATGGTCAAGACGCCAACGGTCGAGGCGTCAATGGTCAAGACGCCAACGGTCGAGGCGTCAATGGTCAAGGCGTCAACGGTCAAGGCGCGAACGCCCGCATAAATTAACCGCTCGTTGTCCGAGCCACATCAAGCCGCCGGCCAAGTGCCGGCGGCTTTGTTTTTGGCGGCCGACCCGCTATGCTTCGACCCACACAAAACGGACCCCGGGAGGGAACATGCATGGCCGCATCTGCTGCCTGCTGCTGATGTTATTGTCGGCTGCGGCCGCCGCTGACGAGAGCCCGGTTGGACTCTCGGAGGTCGATACGAAAGACCTCCGGCTCTACTACTACGATTCCCTGAGCTATCTCGTTCCACACGCGGTACGGACTTTCACCAATTCGCTCGCATGGCAGCGCCGGATGTTCGGCTGGACCCCATCCGAACCCATTACCGTCCAGCTGCAGGACTTCTCGGACTACGGCAACGCTGCCACCTACGCCGCACCGCGCGGCATGCTTTTCTTCGACGTTGCCCCGCTGTCTCACGCGTTCGAGACCTACCCTGCCAGCGAGCGCATGTACTCGTTGATGAACCACGAGCTGGTTCACGTGGTGCAAGGCGACATCGCGACCGATGAGGATCGCCGCTGGCGCCGCTTTTTTTTCGGCAAGGTGACGCCGCAGCCGCAGAATCCCGAAACGCTGCTCTACAATTATCTGACGGTTCCGCGCTTCAATGTCCCGCGTTGGTGGCTGGAGGGTGGCGCGGTATTCCTTGAGACCTGGATGGGCGGGGGACTCGGCCGCGCACAGGGCGGCTATGACGAGATGGTGTTTCGGGCGATGGTGCGGGACAACGCCCACTTCTACGACCCGCTCGGACTGGTATCGCGCGGCACCAAAGTCGATTTCCAGGTTGACACGCTTAACTACCTCTACGGCACGCGTTTCTTCACGTGGCTCGCGTACGCGTATTCGCCGGAGAAGGTCATCGCCTGGATCAGGCGCGATGAAGGCAGCGCACGGTACTACGCCGACCAGTTTCAGCAGGTTTTTGGCCTACCGCTCGAACAGGCCTGGCGGGATTGGACCGCGTTCGAACAGGAGTTCCAGCGAAAGAACCTCGCCGAAGTGCGCAAGTTTCCGATCACGCCGCACCGCGATCTGGCCGGGAGTCCGGTGGGCTCGGTATCTCGCACATACTACGACGAAAAGACCGGCACGCTCTATGGGGGCTTCCGTTACCCCGGGGTCGTGGAATACATCGGCGCATTGAACACCCGGGACGGCAGCGTCCGACGGCTCGCCGACATCAAGCGCGCGATGCTGTACAAGGTGACCTCGTTTGCGTACGACCCGACCAGCGAGACTGCCTTTTTCACCAACGATAACCGAGGCTATCTTTCATTCCGGGACCTCATGGCGGTGAATGTGCGCACGGGCGAAGAGCGGATGCTGATCGAGAACGGCCGGGTCGGCGAGATTGTCGTCGACCCGGTCGACAAGGCATTGCTGGGTGTACGCCACGAGAACGGGCTCGCGACGCTGGTCCGTATTCCCAAGCCATACGACACCTGGCACAGGGTGTACACGTTTCCCTATGGGGTGGTCCCCTACGACCTCGATGTTTCACCCGACGGGAGCCTGCTCTCCGGCTCCGTAGCGGAGGTCAATGGCGACCAGTTTCTGCGCGTGTGGAACATCCGGGAGCTTCTGAACGGGGACGTGAAGCCACTCTCGGAATTCCGTTTCGGACAATCCGTCCCCGAGAGTTTCGTATTCTCCGCGGACGGACGCTACCTGTACGGCAGCAGCTACTACACGGGCGTATCCAACATCTTCCGTTACGAGGTCGCCACCGGCGCGATCGAAGCGGTTTCGAACGCGGAAACCGGATTCTTCCGCCCGGTCCCACTCGCCGATGGGCGGCTGGTCGTGCTGAACTACACGGGGCAGGGCTTCGTTCCGGCGATCATCGAGCCCCACCCGATCAAGGACGCCAGCGCGATCAAGTTTCTCGGCACCGAGCTCGTGGCAAAGTATCCGGTGGTCAAGGCATGGCAGGTGGCGCCTCCAAGCGCCGTCGATGAGGAAAAATTGGTCACGCCGAAGGGCCCCTACGTGCCGTGGCGCCGCCTCGCGCTGTCGAGCGCTTATCCGGTTGTGCAGGGATACAAGAACACGGCCGGGATCGGCTACCACGCCAACATCGAAGATCCACTGCAGTTCACGAGCATTGGCATAACGGCGGCTTTTACGCCGGGCACCGAACTGCCTACCGACGAGCGCGGCCACCTGGACATAACCGGTCGCTACAAGTTCTTGCATGGCGAGCTGTCATGGAACAGGCCGGATTTTTACGACCTGTTCGGTCCCACCAAGCGCAGCCGCAGGGGCTATGCCGCCAAGCTCGGGTACGACTGGCAGCTGATCTACGACGAGCCGCGCAAGCTGGTTCTGAGCACCGATATCGAGTGGTACAACAAGCTCGACACGCTGCCCAATGCGCAGAATGTCCAAACCCCGTTCAGCCAGTTGACGATCGCCAAGGCGGCGTTGCACTACACCGACGTGCGGCGCTCGCTGGGCGCCGTCGACGACGAGAAGGGTCTGGCCTGGGGCCTCGAGCTCGATGCGAACCGTGCCGGCGGTCAGACCATCCCGCAACTGTACGGCAACCTGGACCTTGGTTTCGCGCTGCCTCTTGCGCACTCGTCGATCTGGCTGCGAAGCGCGGCGGGCGTCGCCAGCGGAGATCGCGACAACCCGGTCGCGAATTTCTACTTCGGCGCCTTCGGCAACAACTATGTCGATGACGGCAACATAAAGCGTTATCGCGAGTACACCTCGTTGCCGGGATTCGGCATCAACCAGGTCAGCGCGCTCAGCTTCGTGCGCGAAATGGTGGAATGGAACCTGCCGCCGATCGTCTTCGAATCGGTCGGTACTCCGGGGTTTTACTTAACCTGGGTCCGGCCTGCGGTTTTCGTAGCGGGCCTCTGGTCGGACCCTGGGCATTCCTCACTGCGCAAGGAGTACACCAGCCTCGGCACACAGGCGGATTTGCGTTTCACGATCCTGAACTGGGCCGACATGACGCTCTCGGTGGGTTACGCTGTCGGTCTTCAGGGCGGCAAGCACGCCAACTCCGAGTGGATGGCCTCGCTGAAGATCATGTAGGCGCCACCGGCGCACGCGATGTCGCCCAAGCTTCTCGTCCCCGCGCTGGTGGCGTTGCTGCCCGTGCTGAGTTTCCTCGCTGCACTCCTATATCTCGACAGCTACAAGCTGGTGAATCTGCGCGCCGTCATTGCGGTCGTCGTGTGCGGTGCGGTGGTCGCGGGCATCGGTTTCGTCCTCAATGCGTGGCTGCTCGGTCTTCTCGCGATCGACCTCACCAGCTTTACGCGCTACGTAGGACCAGTCACCGAGGAGTTGCTGAAAGGCATGGTCATCGTCGCGCTGATCCGCTTCCACCGCGTCGGCTTCCTCGTCGACGCGGCGATAGCCGGCTTTGCAGTCGGGTCCGGATTTGCCGTCATCGAAAACCTCTACTACCTGAACCAGGTGCCGGATGCGGGCATGGGAACGTGGATCGTGCGCGGGTTCGGCACCGCGATCATGCATGGCGGTGCCACCGCCATCTTCGCCGTGATGGGTCTCGCGGCGGTGGAACGTACGCAACGGGCGAGCCCGCTGGCGTTCCTTCCTGGTTTCGCGCTCGCCGTGGCACTGCACGCCGGGTACAACCATCTTTTCCTGTCACCGGAAATGTCCACGCTCACGATCCTCGTGGTGCTGCCGCCATTGTTTCATTTCGTGTTCCAGCGTAGCGAGAAGACGGTCGGCGACTGGCTCGGCCACGGGTTCGACGCCGACACCGAGATGCTGGAGTTGATCAACTCCGGCGCGCTCTCCCATTCGCGGGTGGGGGAATATCTGCGCACGCTGAAGGACAAGTTCAAGGGCCCGGTGGTCGCGGACATACTATGCTACCTGCGGATCTATACCGAGCTCGCGCTGCGCGCGAAAGGGATTCTGATGATGCGCGAAAGCGGGTTCGACGTCGCCATCGACGACGAGACCCGCGCCAAGTTCGACGAGATGCGATACCTGGAGCAAAGCATCGGCAAAACCGGGTTGCTCGCGTTGCATCCGGTGCTGCACATGAGCCACAAGGACCTGTGGCAGCTCTACATGCTGGGGAAGTGACGCCGCGGCGCCACTGCCCGCTCCGTGCCGAAGCGAAGGATCACGCCATCGCGTGCCGCCGCAGCAAGATCCGCCAAATGCCCGTCGCGATCAGCGAAAAGCCGGTCAGCAGACCGATGAAGGCCAGCGAGCTCTGCGGCCAGCCGATGGCGATGAGAATGGCAACGGCGATCGACAGCAGTCCGTCGAACAGCACCCAGGCCCAGCCGTGCCGCGGTTTCAGCCGGAAGGCCAGCATCGTTCGAACAACACCGCTGGCGAAGAGAAACCCGCCGACCAGCAAGGCCAGGGACGCGACGCCAGCGATGGGGATCACCAGGATCGCCAATCCCAGCACCAGGGTCAGAATGCCGGACGCGAGTCTCCAGCCGAAGCCGTCCTTGCCGCGTGTCTGGATCGCGTAGGCGATTTCGCAGCCGCCGCCGAAGATCAGCAGCCAGGCGAAGACCAGCGCGGTTGCCAGGGCGGCGAGCGCCGGCATCGCCACGGCCAGGATGCCCGCAACAATCAGCAGCACGCCCCACGCCAGTTGCCAGCCATTTCCCGGCGCAGCAACGGCGTGCGCACCAGACGCCGTCACGTTGTTCGTATTTGCCATGACAATTCCTCCTGCTGGAAAGGTGGCGTCCTTCGCGACCCGATCCTTCCGCCACCCGATCGCCGATCATCTACCCGGAATGGCGCCCTCGTCAAAGCGGGCTCGAACGTCGAAGCGAGGAGCTTGCAGCGCTGCGTTCAGCCGATCTGTACTGCGAGCATCGAAATCGAGCCCCCGTCGAACCCCTCGACCGGAAAGCTTACCGCGTCGCCATCCCGCCGTTGCGCGAGCACGTAGACGAGGGGCAGATAGTGCTCGGGCGTCGGTGCGGACAAATGCGCGTCGCTTCCCAGAGCTTCGTAAGCGACCAGGGGCGCAAACTCGCCGGCGGCGAGCAACTCGCGCGCACGGTTCTCGAATCGCTGCGCCCAGTCATACGCGCCGGTCGCGCGATTGCCCCACGAGTAGGCGTGCAGGTTGTGCACGATGTTGCCGCTGCCCATGATGAGCACGCCTTCGTCGCGCAGCACTTGCAGCTGCTTGGCGATTTCAAAGTGCCAGGATGCTTCGCGTGTCTCGTCGATGCTCAGTTGCACGACCGGTATGTCGGCCTTCGGAAAGACATGCAGGAGCACCGACCAGGTGCCGTGATCGAGTCCCCAGCCGCGGTCCATTTGCACGGCCACCGGCGCAAGCAGGTCGTGGACGTGCTGCGCCAGGGCGGACGAGCCGGGTGCCGGGTACCGGACCTCGAAAAGCGGCCTGGGGAAGCCGCCAAAATCGTGAATGGTCCTGGGTTGGCTGACCGCCGTGACTGCCGTGCCCGGCACGTACCAGTGTGCCGAAACACTGAGGATCGCCTTCGGCCGCGGCAGCGACCGGCCAAGCTGCGACCAGCGCTCGGTGAAGGCGTTGCGGGCGAGTGCGTTCATCGGGTTGCCGTGACCGAAAAAAACCGCCGGCATCGGAGCGTCACGCATGGCAGACGTCCGCATGTGCTGCGCCAGGCGAGTGGATCATGGCGAATTCCAAATCACCAATGGCGTGCATGGCGTTCCAGCTTGCGGCCAAATGCGAGAAAGAGGTCGCTGCGCTCGCCGGAAGCGCAGCGTATACCGCCTCAGTGCCCGGTGGCATCGCCCCGGCGGCTCGCCTCGAACAGGAACCACGTGCGGCGCTCGGTTTCGTCGATCCAGACCTCGATCAGACTGGCAGAGGCGATGTCACGGTGCTCGTCGCATACGTCATGGACCTCGCGCAGACGCGCCGCAAGCGTCTTGTTGTCCTCGCACAGCTCGGCCAGCATGTCCGAGGGCTCGACGTAGTCGGCATCGTTGTCTTGCACGCGTTGCGTGCGCGAAATGTGGCCTATCGACCTGAGTGTCGACCCGCCCAGCTTCCGCACGCGCTCGGCAATCGGATCGGCCATGGCGTAGATCTGCTCGGCCTGCTCGTCCAGCAGCAGATGGTAGTCGCGGAAGTGCGGCCCGCTCATGTGCCAATGGAAGTTCTTGGTCTTCAGATAAAGCGCGAACACGTCCGCCAGGATGCCATTCATCGCCCCGGTGATGTCCTTGGTCGCGGCTTTTTTCAGGTCGGTCGGAGTGACCAGCGGAGCATTCCGTCGAGCCTTGAGGTCTTGCATCTTTTTCGAATCCGATATCTTCATCGCTCTCATCCTTGT
This sequence comes from uncultured beta proteobacterium, assembly GCA_963713125.1. GTDB lineage: Bacteria > Pseudomonadota > Gammaproteobacteria > Burkholderiales > Casimicrobiaceae > PALSA-1003. The sequence goes on from CAVQKL010000010.1 coordinate 49,875, forward strand.
TGAGGGTGGCTTCTGCAAATGGGGCCTGTCACACCGTCAGGCCAGGCACGAGCTGATGATGCATTATAGGTTGACTATCGATTGCATGCGACCGGGGGCTGACACGCTTGCAGGACGATGATGCGCTTCGGCGCCGGTGCACGCATCTCGGATCAGCTGCACGCTTCGTTGTGTTCGAGACGCGAACTGCGGCCGCGTTGGCGAAGCAGGGTGTGCAGGTCCTGGTGCCGATCAACTCGCTGGAGCGTTCCCGCAGGGGGATTCGCGCCCTCGGGCCGGAGTGCTGTATCTTGTCGTCTCTGGATCATCCGATTGCCGCGGGCCCGCCGATCTGGCAGCTCCGGGCGCACCATGGATCTCGTCTACGGCCTACCCCTGATCGCAGCGCTGGTGCTGGCGTGGCTGGCGGCGCGCCACGTCGCGAACAAGGCGAAGCGGCAACGCGAGTTGCTACGCAGGCAGAAGCAGCGATCCCGCAGCAGATATCGCGACGGACCGCAATCCGCCTCGTCGCGATCGGACATGCGATCCACCGACGCGCCGGTCACCGTGGTCGACAAAATCCGGAAGCGCGAGAGCGCGCCCAAAGGCGACGGCGACGGCAACAGCAAGCCGACCCGGCACCGGGGCTAGCCGTCGGCGGACGAACCGCCGGCGCCCGGCCAACAGTGCCCATCCCCGTCACATCGTGCGCGGTCGTGCGCGTCTGGCAGCGACGATGCCGCGACGTTGTCGCAGCACCATTGCAGGTTGCACTGCCGGGAGAATACCTAAGGGGAACGGAGCGGAAGAGGGTGCCAGAACGGGACGGCGCCGGCGAGAAGAGGTAGTCACGGAGAACGCCGCCCCGTCTGGGTGACTTCTTCCAAGCAATCACCGTGCCGGCCAGGCAGAAGGTCGACCTGCCGCCGGACGAGACACCCGAGGAATTCGATGGCAAGAGACTCCAGTGCGATAACGTCCTGCCGGGCCGGAGTCGGGCGACGATTATCAACGGCCCGCGGGAAGTCCATGGCGCCAGGAACTTCGGGCCGCGGCGCGATCCAATCCCATTGGCGCCGCTCGAACCCCTCGCCGTGACCTTGCTCCCCTCGCGCTCCGCGCGTCGTATTATTGCCTGCGGCGTGGCCGCTGCCTGCGCCCTCGCCGGCAGCCTCGCCGTGCGCGCAAATCTCTGGGGCTACGTCGACAGCGACGGTGTCGCCCATTTCGCCCCCGAACAACTCGATCATCGATACCAGCTCTTTTTCAAGGGTGGAAGCACGCTCGATCCGCCGGATGCCGGACAGCGCGCCGAGACGGCAAGCAACGAAGCGTTCCGGCGCGGTGCGATCTACCAGCGCGCCCTCAATCACCCGAACCTGAAGCGATTATTGCCGTTGATCGAGCGCTATGCCCGCTCGCAGGGAATCGACCCGGCGCTGGTCCGGGCGGTGATCGCCGTCGAGTCGGGCTTCGATCCGGCGGCGGTATCGCCGAAGGGCGCGCTCGGGCTGATGCAGCTTCTGCCGGAGACGGCCGCGCGCTATGGCGTCGTCGATGATCCGAAGCGAAGTGCGGCGCAGAAGCTGCTGGACCCGGCGATCAACCTGCGCGCAGGGACGCGCTACCTGCACGACCTGATCGTCCAGTTCGCCGACAACGTCTCGCTCGCCCTGGCAGCGTACAACGCGGGGGAGGAGGCGGTGCTGCAGTACGGCATGCGGATTCCGCCGTTCGCCGAGACGCAGGAATTCGTCAGGCTGGTGGAGCAGTTCTACCGACTGTTCCGCCCGGAGCCACCGGCGCCGCCGAAGGGCCTTCGGCTCAAGCTTCCGGACAAGCGGGCTGCGGCCGCGACCGCGCACGATGCGGCGGCAACGCTGCAGGGTGCGCCGCCCACCAGCGTGACGGGTGCGCAGCCATCGCGATGAGAGAACGAAGGCAAAATGACACTGATGCGATGCTGATGTCCAGCGTCTATGGCTGGACGCCGTTACGCGCCTCGCGTAAGGTTTTGGACGACGGTGCGACCACTCTGAGCGGCTGCATTAGAATTCGTCCTGCGGCGGCCTGCTACCGATCCCCGCGAGCGGATTCCGCTCGGTCAGCACCGTAGTTGCACCGCGCCGCGGCAACGCAGCGCAGTGCGGGAGCCCGTCATGTCGACAGTCGATACCGTCCGCACCGCGCCCGCCTCGCATCTGTACTACCGGCACTCGACGGCGGTACGCATCATGCACTGGATCAACGTCATCGCGCTGACGGTGCTCTTCATGAGCGGACTCAATATCTTCAGCGCCCATCCGGCGCTGTACTGGGGCCAGTCGTCGTACTCGGGGCGCCCGCCGGTGTTCGAGATCGGCGCGATGGAGGACGCCGACAACGTGACCGGCGTGACGCGGATCCTCGGGCACGATTTCGACACCACCGGCATCCTGGGCGCCTCGCGCGATGCCAGTGGCGACGTCGTTGCCGCGACTTTCCCGTCCTGGCTGACGATCCCCGGCAACCGCTGGCTGGCACTGGCGCGACAATGGCATTTCCTGTTCGCCTGGATATTCCTGATCAACGGCATCTGCTATGTCGCGTACACGATCGGGAGCCGCCATCTCGCGCGCGACCTGGCGCCTACCGGCGCCGACTGGCGCTCGATCGGGCGGTCCATCATCGATCATCTGCGCTTCCACCATCCAATCGGCGAAGCATCGAAGCGTTACAACATCCTGCAGAAGCTTGCTTACCTGACGGTGATCTTCGTGCTGCTGCCGCTGGTGGTCCTGATGGGTTTCGCGATGTCGCCGGGATTGAACACGCTGCTTCCCGGCTGGGTGGGCCTGGTCGGCGGACGGCAGTCGGCGCGGACCATCCATTTCGTCGTGGCGTGGCTGCTGGTCGCATTCGTGCTGATCCACGTATTCGAGGTCGTCATCACCGGGGTATGGAACAATGTTCGTTCGATGATCACAGGACGCTATCGTGTCGAGGGCGAGGCTGGCAATGAATCCCGTTGAAATGCCGCCACGGCGACGCTTCCTGCTCGGAGCGTTCACCGGCGCGGGCGCGCTGGTGCTGGCAGGGTGCGACAAGCTCGCCGGCACCGTCTGGTTCCAGAAAACGCTGGGCGCGGGCGAGGCCCTGACGCGGATCGCGCAGCGCGCGGTGATTCCGCGCAAGGCACTGGCGCAGGAATTCACCGAAGCCGATCTGTCGCCGCAATTCCGCAGCAACGGCACGGCGGTCCCGCGCAGCGCGCAATACCAGTCGCTGGCCATGGGTGGATTCGCCGGTTACCGGCTCGAAGTCGGCGGGTTGGTCGAGCGGCCGGCAAGCCTGTCGCTGGCCGACCTGCGCGCGCTGCCGAGCCGGACCCAGATTACCCGCCACGATTGCGTCGAAGGCTGGAGCGCGATCGGCAAGTGGAAAGGCGCCAAGCTCTCGGCGCTGCTGGACGCCGTGCAGCCGAAGCCGAACGCGCGCTACGTCGTGTTCCATTGCGCCGATCCGATGGAAAGCAACGGGACCAGCCCATACTACGAGAGCATCGATTTCGAGGACGCGTACCATCCGCAGACCATCCTCGCCTACGAATTGAACGACAAGACCTTGCCCGTTCCGAACGGCGCGCCGATCCGTCTGCGCGTCGAACGCCAGCTTGGCTACAAGCACGCCAAGTACGTGATACGCATCGAACTGGTCGAAAGCTTCGCCAGCATCGCCGGCGGCAAGGGTGGCTACTGGGAGGACCAGGGCTACCAGTGGTATGCGGGAATCTAGGCGCCGCTTCCGGCTGATATTTCGTATCGGTTGACGCGGCGGGGCGGCGCCCGCCACACTTCGCGCTTTGCCCGCGGCCCGCCCACCCATGCCTTCCGTTCGCTTCGATCGCTTTTACCGCTACGAGGAGCTGACGGCGATCCTCAAGCAATACGCCGCCGAATTTCCGCAGCTCGCGAGCATCGAGTCGATCGGCAAGAGCCACGAGGGCCGGGACATCTGGGTGTTGACGGTGACCAGCCGAGCCAGCGGCCCCGCGGCGGACAAGCCCGCGTTCTGGGTCGAAGGCAATGTGCATGCAACCGAAGTCGCGGCCTCGGTTGCCTGCGTCTATTTCCTGGATCACCTGCTGAACCGCTATGGCAAGGATGCCGACGTGACGCGGGCACTCGACACGCGCGCGTTCTACATCTGTCCGCGGGTCAACCCGGACGGCCCGGAATGGGCGCTTGCCGACAAGCCCAGGTTCATCCGCTCGAGCACGCGCCCCTATCCGCACGACGAGGAGGAGATCGAAGGCCTGACCGTCGAGGACGTCGACGGCGACGGCCGCATTCTGCAGATGCGCGTGCGCGACAGCAATGGTCTGTGGAAGCCCCACCCGGACGAAGCTCGCCTGATGGTGCGCCGCGAGCCGACCGAAGTCGGCGGCGCGTACTACCGCATTCTTCCCGAGGGCACGCTGGAAGACTACGACGGTTTCATGTTAAAGATCAAAAAACGAAAGGAAGGAATTGATCTAAATCGCAATTACCCGGCGCATTGGCGCCAGGAGTACGAACAGCTTGGGGCCGGGCCGTACCCGACCTCCGAAGCCCGAGGTGAGGGCGCAGGTCCAGTTCCTGACCTCGCATCCGAATGTCGGCGGCGGCGTCAGTTTCCACACCTGGAGCGGCGTGCTGCTGCGCCCATTCGACCACTCGCCCGACGAGGACATGGTTCCCGAAGACTTGTGGACCTACAAGAAAATCGGAATTAAAGGTACTGAATTAACGGGATATCCTGCCATCTCGGTCTACCATGAGTTTCGTTACTATCCGAAGCAGGTCATCGGCGGCACCTCGGACTGGCTATTCGACCACCTGGGTGCGTTTTCCTGGGTCGTGGAGATCTGGAGCCCGATGCGGGAGGCCGGAATCGAGAAATACCCGTACATCGACTGGTTCCGCGATCACCCGATCGCCGACGACCTGACACTGTTCCGATGGAACGAGCAAAAACTGGGTGGTGCGGCGCACGTAGACTGGAAGCCGTTCGACCACCCGCAACTGGGTCCGATCGAAATCGGCGGATGGAACCGGCTGCACGCGTTCAGCAATCCGCCGCCGCAATTCCTGGAAAAGGAAGTCGCGCGGTTTCCATCGTGGATGGTGTGGCAGGCGTTGCTGTCGCCGAAGCTCGAGCTCGTCGATGCCAGCGCGGAGCGGATCGGGTCCGACCACTGGCGGGTGCGACTGGTCGTGCAGAACACCGGCTGGCTGCCCAGCTATGTGAGCAAGCGGGCGCTGGAACGCAAGGTCGTCCGCGGCCTGATCGGCGAGATCGCATTGCCCGAAGGTAGCAGGCTGCAGAGCGGCAAGCGGCGCCAGGAGATCGGCCAGCTCGAGGGCAAGGCGTACAAGCACACGGGGGTGTCGTTCTGGCCGGACTACCATCTGACCGACGACCGTGCGAAGATCGAATGGGTGGTGCAGGGGAGGGCGGGCGACCGCATCGCGCTGACGGCGCGACACGAGCGCGCGGGAACCGTGCGCACCGACGTCACACTCGACTGAAGGCGACCGATGGCAAAAGTGCTCGGCCTGGGAGGGCTTTTCTTCAAGTCGCACGACCCGGAAAAATTGCTGGCCTGGTACGCGCAATGGCTGGGCGTGGGCGACGGCAAGGCGTCGATCGAATTCCAGACCGCCGCGATGCCCGCCAACAGCTTCACCGTCTGGAGCCCGTTCCCCGCGAACACCGATTATTTCGCGCCCTCCGGACGCGCGTTCATGTTCAACCTGATCGTCGACGATCTCGACGGCGCGCTGGGGCAGGTCCACACCGGCGGTGCGCAGGTCGTCGGCGAGATCGAGGAGCACGAATACGGCCGCTTCGGCTGGTTCATCGACCCGGACGGCAACAAGGTCGAATTGTGGGAGCCGGCGAAATCGACCTGAGCCCGCAGTCGACTCCAGCCAACTTTTCAACTCTCCGACAGGTGTTCGATGCACAGACGACTCGTAAGCACAGGCTGGTCGGCGCTGGCGGCACTGGCGCTGGCGGGATGCGCGTTGCCGCCCGCTGCGCCGACGAAAACCGGGCTCGATCGCATCGAGCACATCATCGTCATCTATGCGGAGAATCGGAGCTTCGACAACCTGTACGGGCTGTTTCCCGGCGCGAATGGCATCGGCAACGCCACGCCCGCGCAGTACACGCAGGTGGACAGGGACGGGCGGCCCCTCGCGGCGCTGCCGCCGGTATGGAAGGGCAAGGACGCCGATCCCGCCTTTCCGCGCGATTTGCCAAATCGGCCGTTTCGCATCGACGCGCCCCCAGTCGACCTGCCGCTGTCGATCGCCACGCGCGATCTCATCCACGAGTTCTACCGCAACCAGGAGCAGATCGATGGCGGCCGCAACGATCGCTTCGTCGCCGCCAGCGACGCCGGCGCGCTGACGATGGGCTACTACGACGGGTCCAGGCTGCCGATGTGGAAATGGGCGAGAGCATACACGCTGGCCGACAATTTCTTCATGGGAGCCTTCGGCGGCTCGTATCTGAACCACGTCTGGCTGATCTGCGCCTGCACGCCGGTGGACCGTGACGCGCCCGCGAACGTCCGCGCGCAGGTCGACGAGCGCGGCCGGCTCAAGACGAAGGCAGCGTCGCCGACCTCGGTCCTCGCCGGCGCGCCCGAGTTCCTCGGCGGCGAAGTGACGCCCGACGGCTATTCGGTCAACACGACCCAGCCGCGGTACCAGCCGTCGCGCGTGCCGCCGGCGAAGGACGGCGATGCGCGGTATGCCGATCCGGCGAAGCACACGCTGCCGCCGCAGACGCTTACAACCATCGGCGACACGCTGTCGGCAAAGGGCGTGTCGTGGGCGTGGTACTCGGGCGCCTGGGACGCAGCGCTGCAGGACGGCATGCAGCCGCCCGACGCACCGCGCAAGGTCATCGCCACGCGCGCCAACGGCGCGCCGTATTTCGTCACGCATCACCAGCCGTTCAACTATTTCGAGCGCTTCGCGCCGGGGACGCCGGACCGGGCCGAGCATCTCAAGGACTATCGAGACTTCGTCGCCGGCATCGACAAGGGCGAGCTGCCGCAGGTCGTGTTCTACAAGCCGCAAGGCAGCCTCAACGAGCATCCCGGCTACGCCGACGTGCTGTCGGGTGACGAGCACATCGCGGCGCTGCTCGATCGCATCAAGGCAAGCTCGCTGTGGCGCTCGTCGGTGGTGATCGTGACCTACGACGAGAACGGCGGGTTCTGGGACCACGTCGCGCCGCCGGCCGGCGATCGCTGGGGTCCGGGCACGCGCATCCCGGCGATCGTCGTATCGCCGTTCGCCAGGCCGGGGTACGTCGACCACACGCAATACGATACGACCTCGATCCTCAAGCTGATCACGCGGCGGTTCGGGCTGACCCCGCTGCCGGGCATCCGCACGAACATGGGTGATCTCACCGCAGCGCTCGATCTGGCGCAGTGACGGGCTGCATCCGCGGCGCGATCGCCGCAGTGGCGCTGCCCGCGTCGGCCGTCGCGGGGCGCGCAATGACCAGGTCGACGAAGGCTGCGGTCCCGGGCAGCGTATGGACGCTGGGACTCGTGTCCATGCTGATGGACGCATCGTCCGAGCTGATCCACAGCCTGCTGCCGCTGTTCATGGTCAGCGTGCTCGGCGCTTCGACGTTCGCCGTCGGCATCATCGAAGGGATCGCCGAAGCCACGGCGATGATCACCAAGGTCTTTTCCGGCTACGTCTCCGATCGGTTTCGCAAGCGCAAGGCGCTGGTTGTTCTCGGCTACGGACTTGCGGCGATCACCAAGCCGCTTTTTCCGCTGGCGACTTCGCTCGGATGGATCGTCACCGCGCGCTTCGTCGACCGGATCGGCAAAGGCATACGCGGCGCGCCGCGCGACGCGTTGATCGCCGACATCACGCCGCCCGAGTTGCGCGGCACCGCCTACGGACTGCGCCAGGCGCTGGACACGGTCGGCGGCTTCGCCGGGCCGCTGCTGGCGATCGGCGCGATGCTCTGGTTCGCCGATAACTTCCGCGCCGTGTTCTGGATCGCGGTGGTACCCGCGTTCGCCGCCGTCGTGCTGTTGATCGCCGGCGTGCGTGAACCCGCGCAGGTCGCCGACGGCAAGCCCGCGGGCGTGCCGGTTGCGATGTCGGACATCGCCCGGCTATCGTCGCGCTATTGGTGGATCGTCGCCATCGCGGCGGTAATGACGCTGGCGCGCTTTTCGGAGGCGTTTCTGGTGCTGCGCGCGCAGAGCGTCGGGATGGCACTGGCCTGGGTGCCGCTGGTGATGGTGCTGATGAGCGCCGTCTACGCGCTGGTGTCGTATCCGGCCGGCGTCCTGGCAGACCGCGGCAGGCAGGGCGCGTTGCTGTCCGGAGGCCTTGTTGCGCTGATCATCGCCGACATCATCCTCGCCGCTGCGGCGTCGGCGGCAACCGTGCTCATCGGTGCGGCCGTCTGGGGCATTCACATGGGATTGACGCAAGGCGTCCTCGCGGCATTGGTCGCGAAGACGGCGCCGGCCGATCTGCGCGGCACGGCATTCGGCCTGTTCAACCTGGTCAGTGGGGTGGCCTTGCTCGTCGCCAGCGCGCTGGCGGGTTGGCTATGGGCGGCGCACGGACCGAGCCTGACGTTCTACGCCGGCGCAGCATTCACGGCAATCGCGCTCCTTGGATTCGGGCTGCGGCCGCGGCCCGAATGAAATTGCCCAAAGTAACGGTAGCTTAGCCGTGAGACTTCGAGTGATATCGTCAGAATGTTCCGCGCCTGTCGTAAGCAGATGCTATGCTAGCTCTCGAACGAACGTTCTATCGCCAGCCCTTTCACGCCCTGACCGAATCCGATCCCCCTGCCACAGCCGGCGCCGACCGCTACCTGGCGTCGCTTAACCCGCAGCAGCGCCTTGCCGTCGAGCACGGTTTCGTCGCAGCCGAACCCGGAGGGGAGGGCCCATTGCTGGTGATTGCCGGCGCGGGCTCCGGCAAGACCAACACGCTCGCGCATCGCGTCGCCCACCTGGTGTTCAGCGGCATCGACCCGCAGCGCATCCTGCTGCTCACGTTTTCGCGCCGGGCCGCGGCCGAAATGGAGCGCCGCGCCGGCCAGGCCTTGAGCCGCGGCATCGGCGGCGGCGCCTCGCTGCGGCCGCCTGCGCTGCCCTGGTCCGGGACGTTCCATAGCATCGGCGCGCGGCTGCTGCGGGAATACGCCGAGCGCATCGGGCTCGATGCATCGTTCACCGTCCACGACCGCGGCGATTCGGAAGACTTGCTCGCGATCGTCCGGCACGACCTCGGACTGTCTGCCACCAGGAACCGTTTTCCCGGCAAGGCGACCTGCCTCGCGATCTACTCGCGCGTCGTCAACAGCGGCGCCAGCCTCACCGAGGTGCTCGCCGGCGCGTTTCCCTGGTGCGCCCTTTGGGAAGTGGATCTCAAGAAGCTTTTCGCCGCGTACGCGGCCGAGAAGCAGGCGCAAAACGCGCTCGACTACGACGACCTGCTGCTCTACTGGTCGCACATGGTTGCGGAGCCGGCGCTGGGGCGGGAAATCGGTGCGCGTTTCGACCACGTGCTGGTCGACGAGTATCAGGACACCAACCGCCTGCAGGCGGCGATCCTGCTCGCCATCAAGCCGGATGGAGCAGGCCTGACCGTCGTCGGCGACGACGCCCAGTCGATCTACTCGTTCCGCGCCGCCACGGTACGCAACATTCTCGATTTCCCGGACGCTTTCGATCCCCCGGCGCGGATCGTGACGCTGGATCGCAACTACCGTTCCACGCAGCCGATCCTCGACGCGTCGAACGCCGTGATCGGGCTGGCCGGCGAGCGCTACACCAAGAACCTCTGGACCGAGCGCAGATCATCGCAAAAGCCGCAGCTCATCAGCATCCGCGACGAAACCGACCAGGCGCGATGCGTGGCCGACCGCGTGCTCGAGCATCGCGAATCCGGCATTGCCCTCAAATCACAGGCCGTGCTGTTCCGCAGCTCGAGCCATAGCGCGCAACTCGAACTGGAACTGTCCCGGCGCGGCATTCCCTTCGTCAAGTTCGGCGGGCTCAAGTTTCTCGACGCGGCGCATGTCAAGGACGTGCTGTGCGTGCTGCGCTGGGCCGACAATCCGCGCAGCAGGATGTCCGGCTTCCGCATCGCGCACCTGCTGCCCGGCGTCGGTCCGGCAACCGCGGCCAGGCTGCTCGACGCGATGGACGGCGCACCCGATCCGGTGATCGCCATGGACGCGTTCCGCATGCCGGCGTCGGCAGCTTCGGACTGGGATGCCTTGCGCGGCGCGCTCCGCGTGCTGCGCGCGGGCAAGGCCGGCTGGCCCGCCGACATCGACGTCGCCATGCGCTGGTACGAGCCGCATCTGCACCGCATCTACGACGACGCGCACGTGCGGCAGGCGGACTTGCTTCAGCTGGGCAGGATCGCGTCAACCTATGCTTCGCGCGAGCGCTTCCTGACCGAGGTCACGCTCGACCCGCCCGCGGCCACCAGCGATGAAGCCGGTACGCCGGGCCTCGACGACGACTATCTGATCCTGTCGACGATCCATTCGGCCAAGGGCCAGGAATGGCGGACGGTCCACGTCCTCAACGTCGTCGACGGCTGCATCCCGTCGGACTTGAGCACCGGCTCGGCAGAAGAGATCGAGGAGGAACGGCGGCTGTTGTATGTCGCGATGACCCGCGCCAAGGACGAGCTGCACCTGATGGTGCCGCAACGTTTTTATGTGCATCAGCAGACGCAGTACGGCGACCGCCACGTCTACGCGTCGCGCAGCCGCTTCATCCCGAACGGGCTCATCGGACTTTTCGACTGCTGCGCGTGGCCGCTTGGGTCGCCGCCAGCGGTGGACGACGCCGGGCGCGCAGACATGCCGGGCAGGATCGACCTGGCCGCGCGCGTTCGCCAGCATTGGCTATAGCTCCGCCGATCGCTCCGTCCTGGCGCATCTTCGGGGTAACCGCCGGAAACACGCCGTTCGATCGCATCACGATCTCCTTTTCAGTCGCAGGGCGCGTCTGCAAATGGAAACTGTATCAAGCAAGACCGGCCTGGCCTTGCCGCTCGCTGTGGTTTTACTTGCGTATAATGTATATTATGTCAACTTCGATGTTCCACAAGGAAAACGGCTGGCAAGGTAATTCTGACCGGCGCCCCCCGCCACCCGTCAGGACCCTCTTTCGCCTGTCGAACCTGTTGCCGTGGTGCGCGAGCCCCATTTCCAGTTGCGGATTTCGGGCATGTCTTCGCCGCGCTGCCGGATATAGCGTTTGTGCTCGATCAGTTTGTCGCGAACGAATTGGCTGAGATGCGCAGCGCGCGCGGCGAGCGTGGGCACCCGATTGATGACGTCATTGACCAGGTGGAATCGGTCGATGTCGTTGAGCACGGTCATGTCGAACGGCGTCGTGGTCGTTCCCTCTTCCTTGTAACCGCGGACATGCAGGCTGTCGTGGTTGGTGCGCCGGTAGGTCAGCCGGTGGATCAACCATGGATAGCCGTGGTAGGCAAAGATGATGGGCTTGTTCGTGGTGAACAGCGCGTCGAACTCGCTGTCCTCCAGGCCGTGCGGATGCTCGCTGCGGGGCTGCAGCGACATCAGATTCACCACGTTGATGACGCGGACCTTGAGCTCGGGCAGGTGTTCGCGGAGGATGTCCACCGCGGCCAGCGTCTCCAGCGTCGGCACGTCGCCGGCGCAGGCCATGACGACATCCGGTTCGCTGCCCTCGTCGTTGCTCGCCCATGCCCAGATGCCCAATCCCGCGGCGCAATGCTTGATCGCCGCATCCATGTCCAGCCATTGCGGCTGCGGCTGCTTGCCCGCAACGATCACATTGACGTAGTGGCGGCTTCGCAGGCAATGATCGACGACCGATAGCAGCGTGTTGGCATCCGGCGGCAGGTAGATGCGAATGACCTCGGCCTTCTTGTTGGCGACGTGGTCGATGAACCCCGGGTCCTGGTGGCTGAAGCCGTTGTGATCCTGCCGCCATACGTGCGAAGTGAGGAGATAAGTGAGCGAGGCGATCGGCCGACGCCAGGGAATTTGACGCGATACCTTGAGCCACTTGGCGTGCTGATTGAACATCGAATCCACGATGTGGACGAAAGCTTCGTAGCACGAGAAAAAGCCATGACGGCCCGTCAGCAAGTAGCCTTCGAGCCAGCCCTGGCACAGGTGTTCGCTCAACACCTCCATCACCCGCCCATCCGGCCCGAGCTGCGAGTCACTCGCCAGGATCTCGCCCATGAACGTGCGGTCGGTGACTTCGAACGGCGCCGTCAGGCGATTGGACGCCGTTTCGTCCGGTCCGAACATGCGGAAATTGCGTGTCGTCGCATTGAGCTTGAAAACATCTCGCAGCAGCATGCCCGTCACGCGCGTCGACTCCGCCGTCGCCGCGCCGGGATCGTCGACGTCGACCGCGTAATCGCGGAAGTCCGGCAGCTTCAGGTCGTGCAATAGCAGCCCGCCGTTGGCATGCGGATTCGCTCCCATGCGACGATCGCCCTTCGGCGCCAGGTCGGCGAGCTCGGGGATCAGCGTGCCCTCCCCGTCGAACAATTCTTCGGCGCGGTAGCTTTTCATCCATTGCTCGAGTGCCGCCAGGTGCTCGGGGTTTTCGGCGAGATTCGCCAGCGGCACCTGGTGCGAACGCCAGGAACCTTCGGTCATCAAGCCGTCGACCGTTTTCGGACCGGTCCAGCCTTTGGGCGTCTTCAGCACGATCAACGGCCAGGCCGGTCGCTCGGTAGATCCCTCGTTTCGCGCGCGCGCCTGGATGCGGCGGATGTCGACGACGACCCGGTCGAGTGTCCCGGCCATCGCCTGATGCACCTGATGGGGATCGCTGCCCTCGACGAAATACGGCGTGTAGCCATAGCCGCGAAAGAGCGCTTCCAGCTCCTCCGGCGGGATCCGCGCCAGGACCGCGGGGCTCGCGATTTTGTAGCCGTTCAAATGCAGTATCGGCAGCACCGCGCCGTCGTGCGCGGGATTGAGGAACTTGTTGGAGTGCCAGCTGGTGGCGAGCGGACCGGTCTCCGCTTCTCCATCGCCGACGACGCACGCGACGATCAACCCGGGATTGTCGAAAGCCGCGCCGTAGGCGTGCATCAGCGAATAGCCGAGCTCGCCGCCCTCGTTGATCGATCCGGGCGTTTCCGCAGCGACGTGGCTGGGAATGCCGCCCGGGAAGGAGAACTGCTTGAACAGCCGCTTCAGCCCCTGCTCGTCCCGGGTCACGGCGGTGTAGAACTCGCTGTACGTTCCCTCCAGGTAGGTGTTCGCCACGATGCCCGGACCGCCGTGTCCCGGCCCTGTGACGTAGATCATGTTCAGGTCGTACTGCTTGATGATCCGGTTGAGATGAGCATAGATGAAGTTCAACCCGGGCGTCGTACCCCAGTGGCCGAGCAACCGCGGCTTGACGTGCGCCAGCTGCAGCGGCTCCTTCAGCAACGGGTTGGCCAACAGGTAGATCTGGCCGACCGACAAATAGTTGGCGGCGCGCCAGTAGGCGTTAATTCGCTGTAGAAGGTCCGCGGATAGCGGGTCACTCATCGCCGGAGCCTTAATGAGTTGGTAGGCCTGCTGGTGTTTCGACTGCGATTTGGGCGGCCAAGTGCCCACCGCGGCAAGCGAGCTGGCTCAGCCAGCGTCGCCGACGCAATAGTGCGCCAGCGCGTCGAGGACCGCATCGTCCTCGCCCGCCGGGGCCGCGCAGCTGATCGCCGTTCCGGCAAAACGGACCTGACTAGCGGCGATCAGGCCGGGCAGATCGCGTCGGACGTGGCCGCCTTGGCCGAGGAACACCGGGATGATGCGAATCGAATCGACGCCCAGCGCGACCAACTCCGCAATCGCGCCCTCGAGGTCAGGTTGCATCAGCTCGAGATAGCACAGCCGGACTTCCGCCTGAGGCGCGAGCGCCCGTACCCGTTGCTGCAGCCTTTCGAACGGCTCCGCCCACCGCGGATCGCGCGCGCCGTGAGCGAAGATCACAAGGCCCGGCCTCATGGCGACCTGGAACCCCGGCTGTATCCATCGCCGTTCACATATGCCGCGTGGCTATCAACTAATCGCCACTCATTCCTTCTCTGCATAACGCCCGGTCGGTACGCTGACGGCAACCCTTGGACCGCAGGCCATGTACCAATACGACCACCACGACCAGCGCCTGGTCGACGAACGTGTCGCCCAATTCCGCGACCAGACGCGACGCTTCCTTGCGGGCGATCTCTCCGAGGACGAGTTCCGGCCCTTGCGGTTGCAGAACGGCTTGTACATCCAGAAATACGCGCCGATGCTGCGGATCTCGATTCCGTACGGTGTCCTGTCATCGACGCAGTTGCGCAAGCTCGCGCATATCGGGCGCAAGTATGACAGAGCTTACGGGCACTTCACCACGCGCCAGAACGTCCAGTTCAACTGGCCGCGCCTGGAGGATGTGCCCGAAATCCTCGCCGAGCTGGCGACTGTGCAGATGCACGCGATCCAGACCAGCGGCAACTGCGTGCGCAACATCACCAGCGATCACTTTGCCGGTATCGCCGCCGACGAGATCGTCGACCCCCTGCCCTACAGCGAGCTGGTGCGGCAATGGGCGGCGTTCCACCCGGAGTTTGCCTACCTGCCCCGCAAGTTCAAGATTGCGATCTCCGGTTCGGCGATCGATCGCGCCGCGACCCTGGTGCACGACATCGGCGCGCACGCGCTCTTCAACGACGCCGGCGAGATAGGCTTCCGGATACTCGTCGGCGGCGGCCTCGGCCGCACGCCGGTCATCGGCCATGTCATCCGCGAATTCCTGCCGCGCGGGGAGATCCTCAATTATCTCGACGCGATCCTGCGCGTGTACAACCGCTTCGGGCGCCGCGACAACAAGTTCAAGGCTCGGATCAAGATCCTGGTCAAGGAGATGACGCTCGAGGTGTTCACGCACCATGTCGAGTCCGAGTGGCAGCGCGTGCGCGGCGGCCCGGCGACGGTGCCGAACGAGGAAATCGAGCGTATCGCCGCATTCTTCGCAGCGCCGCCGTACGAACGCCTGCCCGGCGACGACGCCGGTTTTCGCGCGGCGGTCGCCGACAATCGCGCGTTCGCCAACTGGGCCAGGCGCAATGTCTTTCCGCACAAGGTCCCCGGCTACGCCGCCGTCACGCTGTCGCTGAAGAAAACCGGGGTGCCGCCGGGCGATGCGACGTCGGACCAGATGGACGCGGTCGCGGACCTGGCCGACGCCTACAGCTTCGGCGAGATCCGCGTGTCGCACGAGCAGAACCTGATTTTCGCGCACGTGAAGCAGGCCGCGCTGCTGGCGCTGTGGGACGAGCTCAAGGGCTTGGGCTTCGCGACGCCGAACATCGGGCTGCTGACCGACATCATCTGCTGCCCGGGCGGCGATTTCTGCTCGCTGGCCAACGCCAAGTCGATCCCGATCGCCGAGGCCATCCAGCGCCGGTTCGACGATCTCGACTACCTGCACGACATCGGCGAGATCGACCTCAACATCTCCGGCTGCATGAACGCCTGCGGCCATCATCATGTCGGCAACATCGGCATCCTCGGCGTCGACAAGAATGGCGCCGAGTGGTACCAGGTCTCGATCGGCGGCGACCAGGGCGACCGCGCGTCGCTGGGCAAGGTCATCGGTCCCTCGTTCGCGGCGCGCGAGATGCCCGACGTCGTCGCGCGCCTGATCGACATCTATATCGAGCGGCGCCACGCCGACGAGCCGTTCATCGACACGGTCCGTCGCATCGGCATCGAACCATTCAAGGAGCACGTCTATGCCGCTGCTCACTAAGGACCGGGCCGTCGCGGAAGATCGCTGGACGCTTCTCCCGGACGCGGCCGATCTGGCAGACGTGCCCCTGACGCCGGCGATCGTCCCGCTCGAGCTGTGGCTCGCACAGCGCGATACGTTCGGGGCAAGGCGCGACATCGGCGTATGGCTCAAGCCCGGCGACGATCCGGATGCGCTTGCCGCCGACATCGGTGGCCTGCCGCTGATCGCCGTCGAGTTTCCGCAGTCCGGCGACGGGCGCGGCTACTCGACCGCGCGCCTGCTGCGGGAAAAATGTCGCTTTACCGGCGAGCTGCGGGCGATCGGCGACATCCTGCGCGATCAGCTCTATTATCTGCGGCAATGCGGCTTCGACACGTTCGCGCTGCAGCCGGGCCGCAATGTCGCCGATGCCCTCGCCGCCTTCGGTGATTTCAGCGACAACTACCAGGCCACGGTCGCGCAACCGCTGCCGCTGTTCCGCCGTCGCCTGCGGGCCGCGGCGGTCGACAGGTCCAATGAGCGCGGCTAGCGGCATTGTCTACCTGGTCGGCGCCGGCCCCGGCGCGCCCGATCTTCTTACCCTTCGCGCCGCGCGCCTGCTCGAGCGCGCCGGCATCGTCTTTTACGACGCATTGGTGCACCCGGATACAGTCGCCCTTGCCGTGCGCGCCCGCAAGATCGCGGTCGGCAAGCGCTGCGGCAGGCACTCGACTGCGCAGCACTTCATCAACAAGCGCCTGGTCGATGCGGCGCTCGCGCATGAAGTCGTCGTCCGTCTCAAGGGCGGCGACCCTATGCTGTTCGGCCGCGCGCAGGAAGAGATCGCGGCGCTCGAGGCGGCCCGTGTCCCCTATGAGGTCGTGCCCGGCGTAACGGCTGCGCTCGCGGCCAGCGCCCAACTCGGCATTTCGCTGACCCAGCGCGGCGCCGTGCGCACGGTCAGCTTGGTGACGCCGCGAGCCGGCGATGGTGAAGCCGCCAACGATTGGGCGCGGAGCCTCGCGGCGTCCGACGCCGGCGCCATCTACATGGGCGTCGGTCAGGCCGAAGAGATAGCCGGCGCGCTGATCGCCGCCGGCAAGGCGGCCTCGACGCCGGTGGCCGTCGTCGAGAACGCGTCCTTGCCCGAGGCGCGCGTCATCTATTCGACCCTTGCCGCGCTGCCGAACATCGTCGATGCCGGCCTGATCGGACCTGCCTTGATCATGATCGGGCCGCAATACCGCGCTCGTGTGATGGCGAGCGACCGCGCCGTTACGGATGGCGCCGCCCAAGCCGACGACTTCAGGCGCGCCGGCGTCGGCACCGCACGCCGGTAAGCAGGCACCGACGACATCTCGACGAGCGCAGGGCCGGCGCTATCACCACCCTCGCCGGCAGCGCGGCAACGCGCAGCGTGCCGACGGGGGTTCTGCGAGCCTTGCCGGCATCTGGTGACACGGGCAGCATTCGAGATCCTTTTCTGACGCCTCACCGCGCAGGCTCGCTGGACACGGCAGGCATCGCGCTACAATGGCCGCCGCGCCCCGCTTCCGACGGGCTAGCGTCCGATGCAGTTACCCCTTTTCGAGCTATCTCCAGCCGCGCAGCAGGCGTGGCTGCGCGGCCGCTTCCAGCGGCCCGCGCCGAGCTCGGCGACGAACCTTTCCGACGGATTCCGGCTGCCGGGACGCGAGGGCGCGACGACGCCCGCCGCGGTGCTGGTGCCGCTGGTCAATCGGCCGGACGGCTTGACGGTGCTGTTCACCGAGCGCAGCGCGGATCTGCCCGACCACCCGGGCCAGATCAGCTTTCCCGGCGGCCGCATCGAACCCGACGACGCCGATGCCGTCGCCGCGGCGCTACGCGAAGCGGAGGAAGAAATCGCCTTGCCGCGCGATCGCGTGCAGCCGCTCGGCCGCCTCGCCGAATACGAGACGGTCACCGGCTTCCGCGTGACGCCCATCGTCGGCTGGATCGAGCCTCCGATCGTGCTGAAGCCCGACCCGGTCGAGGTTGCGGACGTATTCGAGGTCCCTCTGGCATTCCTGCTCGAGCCGGGCAACCAGCAGCGTCATTTCCGGATGCTCGGCGAGATCCGTCGCGACTATTATGCGATTCCGTATCGCGAGCGCTACATCTGGGGCGCCACCGCGGCGATGCTCCTGATCCTCGACCGCACCTTGCGCTCGGAGTAGCCCTGGCGTCGATCGCACCTGCGCCGACCGCGACCGGCATCATTCTGTCCGGTGGCGGTGCGCGTGCCGCTTATCAGGTCGGCGCGCTGCGCGCCATTGCGCGCATTCTCAAACCGGCGCCGGCACCGTTCCACGTCATCTGCGGAACCTCGGCCGGGGCGATCAACGCGGCGGCGCTGGCGGTCCATGCCGACCACTTCCGCAACGGGGTCGCGCGGCTCGTCCGCCTGTGGCGCAACATCGATGTCGGCGACGTGTACAAGGCCGATTTGGCGACGGTGTCCGCCCATGGCATGCGCTGGCTGGCCTCCGTCCTGACCGGTCGCCCCGGCCCGGCAAACGCGGCGTCGATGTTCGACAATCACCCGTTGCGAACCTTGCTGCTTCGAGAAATGAACACCGAGCGCATCGCGGCACACATCGCCGATGGCCGCCTGCGCGCTCTGGCGATCAACGCCACCAGCTATGCCACCGGCCAAGCGGTGACCTTCTACCAGGGCGACGCCACGATCCAGCCGTGGCAACGGATGCGCCGGCGCGGCGAGCCGGCAACCATCGGCGCCGATCATTTGCTCGCATCGACCGCGATTCCATTCATCTTTCCCGCGACGCGCATCGGCAGAGACTACTTCGCCGATGGCTCGGTGCGCCAGATCGCTCCGTTGTCCCCCGCGCTGCATCTGGGCGCGCGCAGACTACTGGTCGTGGCGGTCGGCCAGTTCACCGGTCAGAGCGCTTCACCGACACCCGCCGCCGCCGCGCGCAGGTACCCTTCGTTCGCGCAGGTGGCCGGACACGCGCTGTCCAGCATCTTTCTGGACAATCTCGGCGCCGACCTCGAACGGATGGAGCAAATGAACCAGCTCGCCGACCTGATCCCGCGCGCAAGCCTGGTCGAGCACGGCGTCGACGTCACGCACGTGGACGCGCTGGTTCTCGGTCCCAGCCGCGATCTGGCGAAACTCGCGATCGCGTACGGCCACCATTTGCCGGCCGGCGTTCGCTACCTGCTGCGAGGACTGGGCGGCACCGCGGGCACCGGCGCCAATCTGCTTTCCTATCTCCTGTTCGACCACCACTATTGCCGCGCACTGATGGCGATGGGACACGCCGACGCCATGGCGCGGCGCGAAGAGATCGCCGCGTTTCTCGGCGGTGACAGCCCGGGGTTTCGTACCGGCTTTCCCGACCCTTCCATTCCGCCGGGCCACCAGCGTATTTGACGCGGTCGGCGTTTTCCACGACGATGCGTTGCGGCGCAGCGCATCGGCTGTGCGCGCAGCAACGCATGCCGCCCCCGCAAGAACGCCATTTCCACAGCCTCAGTCCGCATGGTTTCCATCGCGTCGTCTATCGACAATGGGGCGAGCCGGACAATCCGCGCAGTCGTCGTCTGTGTCCATGGCCTGACGCGCAACGGCCGCGACTTCGACGCGCTGGCGGCTGCTGTCTGCGATCGTTTCCGCGTGCTTTGCCCCGACATGCCGGGCCGCGGCGACAGCGAATGGCTGCCTGATCCGAACGACTACACCTTTCCCACCTACCTGACGACGCTGACCGCGCTGCTTGCGCACGCCGCCGTCGAACGCTGCGCGTGGGTCGGCACGTCGATGGGCGGCCTGCTCGGCATCGCCCTGGCCGCGCAACGCAACACGCCGCTCGCAAGGCTGGTCGTCAACGACGTGGGCCCGGTCATCGAGCCGGCGGCACTGGCCCGCATCGCCACCTACGTAGGCGCCGACCCGCGCTTCGACTCGTTCGCGGCGCTGGAAGCGCATATCCGCGCCGTGTCGGCGCCATTCGGCCCGCTGTCCGACGCGCAATGGCAAACGCTGGCGCAGACGACGGCGCGTGCGCTTCCGGACGGGAGCTGGCGCCTCAAATACGATCCGGGAATTGCGCTGCCTTTCCGTGCTCAGGCCGCGCAGGGCGGCGACGTGTGGCCGCTGTGGGATGCCATCGCCTGCCCAACCTTGCTGCTGCGCGGCGCCGCATCGGATCTGCTCTCGCCGGCCACGGCGGCGGCCATGCAGACGCGCGGCCCGAAAGCGCGCCTGGTCGAGTTCGCCGGCATCGGACACGCTCCGATGTTGCTCGATGCCGAGCAGATCGCGCCGGTTGCCGACTTTCTCGACGCCATGTAGACGGCTCTGCCGGACTCGCATCGTCCAAACCGATCGCATCGTCTACAATCGACCTGCCTCCCACGCCACATCAAGACTCTTGGCCCTCACCCTCAGCCTTCCGCCGATCAACGAACGTCCCGCGCATCCGCCGGAGACGCGGCCGGCGCAGGTCCAGGCGTGGATCGACGAGGCGATGAGGCGGGACTCGATCGAAGCGGCCGGGCTGATCGGCGACGCCCTCGCCGCGACCAACCGGGTCGCGATATCGGATTCGCGCCGCACTCGAGCTCACCGAAAAGTTCTATGCCGCCGCAGTCGTGCTGTGGCCGATTCTCGAGCGCAACTTCGCCCGCGCCGCGCATCCGTTGACCGGCAGCGCGCTGGAAGCCGCCAAGGTGGCGCTGACGCTTTCCGCCGAGCTCGCGACCGCGTACAAGCGCCTGCTGGCGCACGAAGCCGACAAGCGCATCCTGCTGGGCGGCAACCGGCTGCTGGTCGCGCTGATACATCGATGCCTCCAGTGCACGACCCGCGTGCTCACCAACAGCTACATGTCGTACGCGCCGGTGCCGGCGCGAACCTGGCACGATGCGCACGCGATCTACGCCCATGCGCGCGAGCGCGGCCTGCATCAGACTCCGATCGCCAGCGACAATCCGGATGCCACGCCGGAGCGCCTGTACATGCAGGCGCTGCTGCTGGCGCTGGCGAATCCCTACGGCTTCCTGCCGACGCAGCTCGGCCATGTGCTCCAGTACCTGCAGGAGCACTCGCACTGGGCGAAGATCACCGACGTGGCGCCGGTGCACCGGCTGGCGAAGGCCGTGGCCATCGTTCCCGTGGGTCACGATTTCCCGCCGTTCTCGTCGAACAAGGGCGGCAACATCGAGGGCAACAAGCTGTTCCTGCTCACCTTCGATCTCGCCTTCCAGCTACAGGAACAGCTGCGCACCCTCGACACCAGCGGCAAGGCCCCCGCGGGTTTCCCCGCCGATACGGCGGCGGTCGCGCAATATACGATCTTGCTGCGGCGCCTGTTGCGGCAATGGGCGATTCCGCCGGCGCGCCAGTTCAATCGCCTGCCCTCGCGCGCACGGGTCGTCATGTGCGCCGGCCTGCACGCGGTCTGGCAGTACAGCCCGGGCGTTCACCTGGATGTCTTCAATCCGCCGCCCGGTCTGCCGACGATGAACGCCTGCCAGGTCATCAACCACACACCGGCAGGCTACGCCTTGCGCCAGATCGACAGCGTGCACGCGCCACTGCGCGTTGGCGACCTGATCGCGCTGCGCGTCGAGGGACGCACTTCATTGCAGGTGGCGATGGTCCGATGGTTCCGCAATACGATGCGCGGCGCCGGGCTCGAATTCGGCTGCGAGCTCTTGACCGACAGCCCGGAGGCGGCGGCAGGTCGCGCCGAAGGTGCGGATGGCGCGCCGCTGATACCCATGGTGCTCGTTCCGGACGACGGCCAGGACGTGTCACCGCCGATGGCGCTGGTCCCCGCCGGCGCATTTCAGGTCGAGCAGGCGATATCCCTGCACCGCGACCATTCCGTCGGTACAGCGGTGTTGACCAAGCTGGTCGAGCAAGGGCCGGGCTTCGAGCTGTTCGAGTATGTCGCGGTCGCCTGAGGGCGGCAGCGATCCGCGCTGGAGGCGCGCCACCACTGCGGCACTCGTCGCGCTGGCGTTGCTGGAGATCCTGTGGGAGTTATGGCTCGCGCCGCTGAAGCCGGGGGGATCCTGGCTTGCGCTGAAGGCTTTACCGCTGCTTGCTCTGACGCCCGGTGTCGCGCAGGGTCGCTTGCGCGCGCGGCAGTGGGCGCTCCTGCTGCTCCCCTGGTACCTGGCCGAAGGCGTGGTGCGCGCCTTCAGCGAGACCGGCCGGCAGGCGCTGTGTGCGGGTGCCGCGGTGGCGCTGGCGCTGGCCGCGCTCGCCGCCGGACTGGGTTGGTTTCGCGCCCAAGGCCGCCTCCGGCGTGCTCCCGGTTGAACGCGGTCTCAGCGTGGACCGCGTTCGCCCCGGCCGGCAAGGCCCCGCGGCAGCGGGAACATCACTGATTCGACGGCGCCGTCGAGCTCGCGCACCTGGCGCGCGCCGAGCTGCCGCAGCCGCTCGATCACCTGCTGCACCAGGACTTCGGGCGCCGATGCGCCGGCGGTGACGCCGATCCGCTGCTTGGCGTGCAGCCATTCCGGCTGCAGCTCCTCCGCGCGGTCGATCATGTAGGCGGGGATGCCGCGGTTGGCGGCGACTTCGCGCAAGCGGTTGGAATTCGAGCTGTTCGGGCTGCCGACGACGATGACCACGTCGCACTGCGGGGTCATGAACTTGACGGCATCCTGGCGATTTTGCGTCGCGTAGCAGATGTCGTCTTTTCTCGGGCCGGCAATTTCCGGAAACCGCCGCTTGAGCGCGGTGACGACCGCCGCGGCGTCGTCGACCGAAAGCGTCGTCTGCGTGACGTAGGCGAGATGCGACGCGTCGCGGACAACCAGCCGCTCGACGTCGGCGACCGATTCGACCAGATGGATGCCCCGGTCGGCCTGCCCCATCGTGCCCTCGACCTCGGGATGCCCGGCGTGCCCGATCATCACGATCTCGCGCCCCTGGGCGTGCATCTTGGTGACTTCGACATGGACCTTGGTCACCAGCGGACAGGTCGCGTCGAAGACCGTGAGCCCGCGGGCAACGGCTTCCGCGCGAACCGCGCGCGAGACCCCGTGCGCGCTGAACACCACCGTGCTCCCCGCCGGGACTTCGGCCAGCTCGTCGACGAATATGGCGCCCTTGCCTTTCAGGTCGTCGACGACGAACTTGTTGTGGACGACCTCGTGCCGAACGTAGATCGGCGCACCGAATTGCGCCAGCGCCTGCTCGACGATCGCGATCGCCCGGTCGACACCGGCGCAAAAGCCGCGCGGATTGGCGAGCACGACTTCGCTCATCGCTTCCCCATCCCCGGCGGAAGATCGACGCGTCGCTGGCGAAAACTGTCCAGGAGCAGCAGCACGACGCCGACGCTCAGCGCGCTGTCGGCGAGATTGAAAGCGGGAAACGGGATCGACCATCGCGGCCACGCGGCCGCCGAAAGGCAGGTAATCATGCAGCAGCAGAAAATCGACGACCTTGCCCAAGGTCACGCGGTCCCAGAGATTGCCCAGCGCTCCGCCGAGGATCAGGCTCAACGCCGCGCAGTAGACGCGGTCGCCGCCGCGCCTCAGCAGCCAGACGATCAGCGCCGACGCAGCCAGCGCAAGGGCGGTGAACAGGTAGCGCTGCCACCCGGAGGCGTCGGCGAGGAAGCTGAACGCGGCGCCTGCGTTGTACGTGAGCACGATGCTGAAGAAACCGGTGAGCGCATGCTGCTCGCCGACGTGCAGCATGGATTCGACCATCGTCTTGCTGAGCTGGTCGGCGGCAATCACCGCCGCGCTGATGAGCAGCCAGGGCCACCAGCGCCGCGTGCTCCTGCCGGCGATCCGGGGCTCGCTCATGCGAATGGGCGCGGCTCGCCGCTGCCGTAAAGATTGGCCACGCAGCGCCCGCACAAGGTCGGATGCTGCGGCTCGGCGCCGACATCGGCGCGGTAGTGCCAGCAGCGCTCGCACTTCGGATTGGCGCTCGGCTTCACCTGGATATCCAGGCTGTCGCCGCGCGTTACCGTAGCCGCCGAAGTGATCATGACAAAGCGAAGGTCGTCGCCGATCGAAGCCAGCGCTTCGTACACCGGTGTCGGCGCCGCGATCGCGATCTCCGCCTGCAGCGACGAACCGATTTCGCCGCGTTCGCGCGACGCCTCCAGGCGCTTCAGCACGGCGTCCCTGACGGCCATGATCGCCGCCCACCGCCTGGCGAAATCCTCGCCGCGCGAGCGCCCGCCCAGCGGCGTGGCGCCCCAGGTCGCGGCGAAGATCGTCGCGTCTTCCGCGTGCACGGTCCGCCAGGCTTCTTCTGCGGTGAACGAGAGAATCGGCGCCATCAGCTTGAGGAGCTCGTCGCGGATGTATGTCAGCGCCGTCTGTGCCGAGCGCCGCCCCTTCGAGTCCGCCGCCGTCGTGTACAGGCGGTCCTTCAGGATATCGAGGTAGCGCCCGCCAAGCTCTTCCGAGCAATACAGCTGCAGCGCCTGGACGATCAGATGGAAATCGTACCGGGCGTAGTTCGTTCGCATGTCCTCGAAATAACTGTTGGCCACGTCCAGTGCGTGACGGTCCAGCTCGAGCAGCTCCGGCTCCGGCACGGCGTGCCGCGCCGGATCGAAATCCGAGGTATTGGCCAGCAGGAAGCGCAGCGTGTTGCGGATGCGGCGGTAGGCTTCGACAACGCGCTTCAGAATCTCGTTGGATATCGACAGCTCGCCCGAATAGTCGGTCGCGCCGACCCACAGGCGCAGGATTTCGGCGCCCAGCGTGTCGGAGACCGTCTGCGGCGCGACCACGTTGCCCTTCGACTTCGACATCTTCTTGCCCTGGCCGTCGACGGCGAAGCCATGCGTCAGCAAGCGCCTTGTACGGCGGCACGCCGTTCAGCATGCACGATGACAAGAGCGACGAATGGAACCAGCCGCGGTGCTGGTCCGAGCCTTCCAGATACAGGTCGGCGGGAAATCCGGTCTGATCGGGATGCGAGCCCAGATGCCGCTTGCGGCCTTCGGGGCCGCCCATCACCGTCTGGTGCGTGGCGCCGGAATCGAACCACACGTCGAGCGTGTCGGAGAGCTTGCGGTACCTGACCGGATCGACGCCGAAGTCCTCGTAGCTCGCCTTCTGCCATTCCTCGATGCCGCCGCGCTCGACCTTCGCCGCCGCGAGCTCGAGCAGGTCCAGCGTATCCGGGTGCAGCTCGTCGCTCTCGCGATCGACGAAAAACGGCAGCGGCACGCCCCATTGCCGCTGCCGCGACAGGGTCCAGTCGGGCCGGTTGGCGATCATGCCGGAGAGCCGCGCCTTGCCCCAGGCCGGAAAGAACTCGGTCGCCTCGATGCCGGCCAGCGCGGTCTTGCGCAGCGTTTCTTTCGGCCTGGCGCCGCGAAAGCCCGGCACGTCGTCCATGCCGGCGAACCATTGCGTGGTCGCGCGGTAAATGATCGGCGTCTTGTGCCGCCAGCAATGCATGTAGCTGTGCGTGATCTTCTCCGCGTGCAGCAACGCGCCGACCTCGCGCAGTTTGTCGACGATCAGCGGATTGGCCTTCCAGATGTTGAGGACGCCGAAGAACGGCAGCGTGTCCGCATAGCGGCCGTCGCCCTGGACCGGGTTCAGGATCTGGTCGTCCGTAAGGCCGTAGCGGCGGCACGACTGGAAGTCGTCGATGCCGTACGCTGGCGAACTGTGCACGATGCCGGTCCCCTGCTCCAGCGTGACGAACTCACCGAGCTGGACGGGCGAGGCGCGATCGTAGAACGGGTGACGGAAGCGGATGTGCTCCAGCGCGCGTCCCTGGGTGCGATGCTCGTGACGGTTAGCGGGCGCCTTCCTTGCCGCGCCGAAGCGCGCGAGGCAGGCGTCGACCAGGTCGGTCGCCAGTAGCAAGCTGCCGCGATCGGTCTCGACCAGCGAGTAGGCAAGGTCGGGGTGCACCGCCAGCGCCTGGTTCGCCGGAATCGTCCACGGCGTCGTCGTCCAGATGACGGCGCGCACCGGGCCGTCGGGAAGCCGCTCGAGCGCGAAGGCGCGTGCGAGCTTGTCCCGGTCGCGCTCGTCGACCGCGAAGCCGACGTCGATGGCGATGTCCTCGCGATCCTCGTACTCGACTTCCGCTTCGGCCAGCGCCGACTGGCAGTCGAAGCACCAGTTCACCGGCTTCAGACCGCGATAGATGTAGCCCTTGGCGAGCAGCGCGCCGAGCATGCGCATTTCATCGGCTTCGTTGCGAAACGCCATCGTCGTGTACGGATGCTCCCAGTCGCCAAGCACGCCCAGGCGCTGGAACTGCGCCTTCTGCCGCGCGATCTGCTCGGTCGCATAAGCCCGGGCCAGACGCTGCGTCTCCTCGACCGGGATGTTCTTGCCGTGCGTCTTTTCGATCTGCACTTCGATCGGCATGCCATGGCAGTCCCAGCCGGGGACGTACGGCGCGTCGAAGCCGGCGAGCTGCTTGCTCTTGACGACGACGTCCTTGAGTATCTTGTTGACCGCGTGTCCGATATGGATGTCGGCGTTCGCGTAGGGCGGCCCGTCGTGCAGCACGAAGCGCGGCCGCCCGCGGCTGGCGGCGCGGATCGCTTCGTACACCTTGCGTTCCTGCCATTCGCGGACCCAGCCGACCTCGCGCCGCGCCAGGTCGCCGCGCATCGGGAACGGCGTGTCGGGAAGGTTGAGCGTCGCCTTGTAATCGGTCTTGGGCTTGTCGGCCATCGTACTGCTTTCTATCGGATCGCGCCCGACCCCGCCGCGAAATACTCCCGCGCCTGCGCGACGTCGGCGCGGATCTGCCGCGTCATCGTGTCGAGGTCCGCATAGCGCTCCTCGTCGCGCAGCTTGCAGAGAAATTCGACCTTGACGCGGCGGCCGTACACGGCCTCGTCGAAATCGAAAATGAAGACTTCGAGCAACGGTTTCGCGCCTTCCTTGACCGTCGGCCGCACGCCGAGGCTCGCGACGCCGGCGCGCGGCGCGGTGCCGAGGCCATGGACGCGGACCGCGAATATCCCCGCCAGCGGCGGGGCGTGCCGCAGCACGATGTTCGCCGTGGGAAAGCCCAGACTGCGGCCCAGCTTGTCGCCGTGCGCGACCCTGCCGCCGATCGCGTACGGGCGCCCCAGCAGGGCCGCCGCGTGGTCGAGCTCGCCGGCCGCCAGCGCGCGGCGCACCGCAGTGCTCGACGCGCGCTCGCCGTCGACGACGACCGTAGGCATCGCTTCGACGCTGAACGTCGAAGCCGCGCTGCGCAGCAAGGCGAGGTCGCCGCTGCGACCGCGACCGAAGCGGAAATCGTCGCCGACCAGCACCCAGCGCGTGCCGAGCCGACGCACCAGGATGTCCTCGATGAAGCCGGCCGCGGGCAACGCCGCCAGCGCGGCGTCGAAACGCGCGACGTGAACCTCTCCGACGCCATGCGCCGCGAACTGCTCGAGCTTGCCGCGCAAGGTCGACAGGCGCGGCGGCGCCGAGCCGGGCGCGAAAAATTCGCGCGGATGCGGATCGAAGGTGAGGACGGCCGACGGCAGGGTGAGGTCCTCCGCCGCCTCGGTCAGCCGGGCGAGCATCGCCTGGTGACCGCGGTGGACGCCGTCGAAGTTGCCGATGGTCAGCGCGATGGGGCGATGGCTATGGGCGCGGTCGGGGAGTCCACGAAATACCTGCACTGCATTTCCTGTCCAAGGCCGGAAGACCTTGAAAAACCTTGATTTTAGCCTGTCCGGGCCCCTGCGGTCCAGCGACCGGCGACTGCGGCCTCCAGGGTCAGCGTGGAGCTTCCCACTCCCGCCAGCCGGCCAGCAACGGAAAATACAGTCCGAGACGAATCGGTTGCGCGCCCAAGCCGCGCGCGACTTCGGCATACGCTTCGAGCTGAGGGCGGTAGCGCGCGTGCTCGCTGTCGAGAAAGGCGTCGCGTCCCGCGCCTTGGTGTCGCGACAGCTTGAAATCGACGATCCAGCGCGCGCCTTCGGCGTCGACGAAGCTTCGATCGAGCACGACATGCACCGGTGCGCCGTCGCGAATGCCGGTCAAGGCGAATTCGCTGCGGGCATCGGTGTGCCGGGGATCGAATAGCCAGCGCCCGCGCGCATCGCCCAGCGTCGAGGTGACTGCACCGAGCACCTGGTCGGCGGCGCCTTGGGCTTCTGCGCCGGTAAATCCCAGGCCTGCGAGCTGGCGCTCGACACGGGTGCGTTGTGCGCCTACGCGTTCGGATGACCAGCGATCGAGCCCCTCCTCCGCGCATTGGCGCAACAGGCGATGCGCGGCGATACCGATCTGGCGCGCGGTCTCGCGCACCCAGTCGAATTCGACGACTTGCCGATCGGCGGCCGCCTCGCGCGTGGCGATCGGCAGCGCGAGTGGCAAGGGCGGCGGCTGCCAGTCGAGCGGCAGGCGCAGCAGCGGCACGCCGGGCGCAGCGCGTGGCGGCGCCGCGCCCTGAGTAACGGACGCCGGCGGAGGAAGCTCGGTCTCGCGACCGCGCGCCAAAGGACGGCCAGCGCGGTGCCCCGCGACGGCTTGCGCCAGCGCAGGCGCGCATCCTCGCCCGGCTCGGTGCCGAGCACCGCGGTGAGGTGCAATCGCTTCCTGGCGCGCGTGCAACCGACGTAGAGGAGACGGACGAGCTCGGCGGCTTCCTCGGCAGTCGCGAGCTTGCTCAGGTACACGTACACCGGATCCCGGTCGGCGAGGTCGACGTGCCTTGCCGCGATCGGCGCGAGCAGCAGCCCGGTCGCCCGGCGGCGCCAGCGCAAAAGCTGCGGCGGTCCGCTCCCCGGTGGCGCTGCCAGACCGGGCATGACGACGACGTCGAATTCCAGACCCTTCGCACGATGCAAGGTCATGAAGCGCACCTTCGCATCGGCGCCGGCGCCGGTCTCGATGAACGTCGCGGCCAGAGCATCGAGAAAGGCATTCCAGTCCGACAGATCGGCGCCCGGCGCGTGCTCGGCCAGCAGCGCGAAAAAGCGCTCGGCCGCATCGAGATCGCTCGCCTCTGCGATGCACGCCGGACCTCCGAGCGCCAGCCAGGTACCGCGCACGGCTGCAGCCAGGGGCCGGCGGCCACGGTCGGCGACGGCCGGCGCGATGGCGGCTGCCAGCCGTTGCAATCGACGCGCCCCGTCGGCCGACATGCCGGCAGGCGCCGCCTGTCGCGCCCCGTGCGCGACGACCGCTTCGCACAAGCTGCGAGCCCCTGCCTCCATATCCAACGCGAAGACGTCGGGCAAAGTCAGCCCGCACCATGGCGCGCGCAGCAGCGCAAGCCACGCCAGTCGGTCGTCGGGCTGGATGAGCGCATGCGTCAGCGAGGCGAGGTCGAGAATTGTCTGGCGATCGGACATTCGATCGAGATCGACTGCGGCGAAAGCGAATACCGGCTCGACGCATGGCTGGAAGAATTTCTGCGAGGTCGCTGCGCTTGCGGACGAGCACTGCGATCTCCCCGGCGCCGTCGGCCAGCGCGGCGCGAACATGCGCGACGACCTTCGCCGCTTCGTCGACCTTGCCGGTGCACGCTTCCACGGTCACGGCAGGAGGGGGCTCTCCCGGCAGAACGGGAGTGGCGGCGCCGAACGCGACGGGATCATCGATTGCGCGCGGCGATGCGTCGAGCGCCTGCGCGAACACGCGATTGACCCACCAGACGAGCTCGCATTGCGTGCGGAAATTGCATTGCAGCACCAGCGGTTCGAGCGCGACTTCGCCCAGCCGCCGCTGCCGCCGCGCATCCAGATACAGGCCGACTTCCGCCTCGCGAAAGCCGTAGATCGACTGCATCGGATCGCCGACGACGAAGAGGCTCCGGCCATCACCAGGGGTCCAGCCCGCGACCAGGCGCTCGATCAGCTCGTATTGCGCAAGCGAGGTGTCCTGGAATTCGTCGACCAGGAGGTGTTCGATGCGCATGTCAAGCCGCAGCAGCAGGTCGGACGGCGCGTCGGGCTCGCCCAGGGCGCGCAACGCGATCTGGCTGGCCTCGACGAAGTCGATGGCGCGGGCCTCCGCGAAGACGAGCTGCAGGCGCGCCGCGGCGCGCGGCAGCACTTCGAGCAGGGCTTCGATAAAGGCCCAGGCCGTCTCGTCGTAGCGCGGAGGCGGCAATCGGCGGATGCCGTGCAGCGCATCGGCCAGGCCCGGCACCGCCGCAAGGCTCCGCAGCAATCCGATCATCGCCTGCTTTTGCGCATCGCGGCGGGCCGCGCCGGCATCGCGTACGCTTCCTCTGGGCGGAAAGCCCTGGGCAATGGTGATGTCGGCGTAGAAATCGCCGTTCTTCTTGAGCAGCCAGTCCGCGATCGAGCGCCAGTGGTCGAGCGACTCCGCACGCGCGTCCGGCAGCGCGCCGCGCTGCGCCCAGGCGGCGAGCGGATGGGCGGGATCGGATCGCGCAAAGTGGGCCGCGGCGTAGCGCGCGAGGTCCAGCATCTGTCGCGTTTCGGCCGCCGGCAGCAGCGCCGCGACAGCTTCGAGCTTGTTCGCGATCTCGACGCCGAGCGCATGCTCGAGCCGGGCGCGGAGCGCAGTCGCGTCGCCGCCCATCACGTGGCGCAGCCACTGATCGCGCCGAGCCAGCATCTCGGCGATGAGCACGGTCAGCCGATCGCCGTCGTTGTCCAGGTAGTCGAGCAGGCGCTTCCAGGCGGGGCTGCCATCCCCTGCGGCGTCGAGCTCGGCCCGCGCCGCCTGCGCATGCAGCGCTTCGGCGCGCTCGATCAGCCGGGGCATTGCGCCCAGCTTCACCGCCATCGGCGCTTGCCGCATCCATGCCGCGCACAAGGCGTCGATCGTGTGGACCTGCAGGCGCGCCGGATGGGCGACCAGTTCCCATCCGAACGCCGCGTCGCGGTCGAGCACGGCGCGGGCGAGGCGCCAGGTGAGCGCACGATGCGGCTCGCCCGGCATCGCGCATCCGGCCGCTTCGCGCAGCGCCTTGATGATCCGCTCGCGAATCTCGCCGGCGGCCTTGCGCGTGAACGTCATCGCGACGATCGCCTCGGGCCGCTCGACCTGCGCCAGGAGCGCCAGGCAACGCTGGATCAGGAGCTCGGTCTTGCCCGAACCCGCCGGTGCCTGGACGATGAACGAGCGCGTGACATCGAGCGCCGCCTCGCGCGCGGCGCCGTCGGGCCGACCGCTCGGCTCAGGCGTCGCCATCGTCTTCCGGCTCCTCGAAGCGCACCGAATCGATACGGCAGAGCGCCTGCAATCCGCAGACGCGGCACGGCGACGGCTTCGGACGCGGCGTTACGGTGGCCACGCCGGCGGCGAGCTCGGCCGCGAGCGCGCCCAGATGCCGTTCCCACCAGGCCTCGAGGGAGCGCCAGTCGGCAAAAGCGCCGATGGTGGCGACGTCGGCCAGCCCGGGCCACGCCGCGCGATCGGCGGCAATGCCCGATGCGGCGATGCTCGCGGTGCGAAGCTCGCCATGCGCCACGGCGCGCACCGCGAGCCCCGGCTCGGCCGCGCGCTGCGCCAGCGTATACGTACCGAGTTGCGATGAACGCGATCGATCGTCGAACCATTGCTTTGGTTTGGGTTGCTTGAGCACGCCGGTCTTGTAGTCGATGATGGCGACGCCGCCGTCTCCGAGCGCATCGATCCGGTCGACGCGCATCCGAAGGCCGATCCCGCTTAAGACCAAGTCACGCCGGGCTTCGACTGCGGCGACGGCGAACGGCGGCCTTGCGCGCTCGATGTCGAGCCATGCTCGCAGCAGCCGTTTGAGGCGCCGCGATTCGGCCGCGCGCACGGCATCCGGCACGTTGCGCCATCGCACCGCAGGCAGACACGCCATGCCCTTTCCGACGGCCGCCGCAATCTCGATGTCGAGCGTGTTGGGATCGAGCGCCAGCAGCCTCGCGCGATCCGTGACCGCGCTCCAGAATGCGGCGAGCGTTCGCATGCACGAGCTGTCCGCGTTCCGCCGCCGCCAGGCCCGGCTTGGCCGTCGGCCACCGCTCGGCACCGAGCCGATGGCGCGCGACGGCCTGGAACGGGCAATCGCTTTGCGTCTGGATGACGCGCGCACCGCCGCGGATGGTCGCGCCCCGCGGCATCGGCGGCGCGCGCTCGTCAGCGAGGCTCTCGAGCGTCGACACCCCGCCCCATCGAGGCGGACCAGGTATCGGGCGGGGCCGGCTGCGCGGATTGCGGATACGGAAGCACCAGCGCCGACGGCGACGGCGACAGCGGGGGATCGTCGACGCCGGTCGCCGAGCTGAACACCACCCCGTCCGCAGCCCGCGCGAATCGCTCGGTCAGCATGCGGGCA
Organism: uncultured beta proteobacterium; assembly: GCA_963713125.1. Taxonomy (GTDB): domain Bacteria; phylum Pseudomonadota; class Gammaproteobacteria; order Burkholderiales; family Casimicrobiaceae; genus PALSA-1003. The sequence goes on from CAVQKL010000010.1 coordinate 81,914, forward strand.
TAGTCGAGCTCGCGCTGTGCGGTCGCACGAGGCAGGCCTCGTTCGCGTTGCCAGGCGATGGGCAGCAGCGGATTCGGCCGCGGCCCAGCGGGCCAGCGATCCGCCGACAGGCCGGCAACCCACAATGCATCGAAGCTCAGCCCCGCCGCTTCGAGCACGCCGAGGATCTGGATCGGCGCGTCGTTGCCTTGAGGCTGGTGTATGGATTCCGCCGCCATTGCGCGGAGCGAACGGATCGCTTCGGCGCCGTCGAGCCGCGGCGCCACTGCGCCGAGCGCTGCAAACTGCATGAGCAGCGCCTCCCAGGCTTCGCGCGCCTGGTATTCAGCGCTGTCGAGCGCGCGCGTCCCGGGCCAGCCGGCCGCTGCAAGCCAGCCTCGCCAGCGGTCGACCCATTCGCGCGGCGTAACCGAGCGCGGCGCGCGTGCCCCATCGTGACCCCGCTGCCAGCGTGCCGACAGGTCCGCCGCGACCGGCGCCATCGCCGTCATCGCCTCACCCAGCGTGACGGTCCGCACGCCATCCTCCAGCCACTTCCGCTCGAGCGCCGCGAGGTGGGGCCACGACGCGTCGGCGGCGGGAAGATAGGGCGAGCGCAAGAGCGCCGCGGCCGCACCGACGGGCAGCGGCGCGACGGACAAGGCGATCAGGTCCAGCGCCGCGCCGACCAGCGGCACTTGAGCCAGGCGGACGCCGAGCGACATCTCGAATGGTGCGTCGCTCCGCGCGTGGCCGGGCAGGATCGACGCCGGATCGAGCACGTCCTGCGCCAGCGCCAGCACGGTATCACGCCGCTCCGCGAGATCCTCGACGACGATGCCTACGCGCACCCCGGGATGCGCCGTCACCATCGCGCGCGCCCAGAAAGCGCCGCGGCGACCTCGTCACGCGGTGACGACGCGGTCACACGCGCGACCTGGCCGACCCGGGCCGGCAAACTATCGACCTGACGCAGCGTCGAGCCGGCGCCTTCGAGCGCCGCAAGAAGGCGCGTCTGCTGCGGCGTCAGTTCGATGAATCCCACGATCAGGATCGTCGCGGATTTCACCCCGATGACCGCCGCCTGCGCCGCGATCGCATCGGCCGCCTGCGCGCTGTCCAGCACGCCGAGTCGCCGCGTCCGTGCCAGATAGGTATCGGCCCAGGCGGCAAACAGCGAAGGATCCTGTTCGTCGCCCTGATGTCGCCAGCTCCGCCAGCTTTCTCCGCCGGCGCCCCAAGCGTGCACCAACGACCAGGCTTCGGAGGCGAGCGCAGCCGCACCGCGCGTGTCCGCCAGCGTCGCGCCCGAGTCCTCGATGACGCGCTGCCAGAGCGCCGTCGCCTGGGCCGCGCTGAGGAGCGCCCGGGGTTCAACTGCGCCGTCGCGGCGCGTGACGACGTCGTCCCAGAGCGGTGGCGAGCCACGCCGCATACGGCAGGATCGTCGGCGTCGGCCAGGCCCGGCGACCGGTCGCTGCTGACGCGGCATCGAACTCGGCGTGCAACCGGCGGGCCAGGCGGCGATTGGGTGTGACGGCGATTGCGCCGCCGGCAAGGGCATCCAGAATGGAGTTCACGCCCGCCATGGTATCCGAGGCGCCGGCACACGCTTGTCACGCGAGCATCGGCCCGGCACACTTTGGGCCCCGGCGCCGCCGTCGCGGCGCGCATGATGCGAGGACCCGCACTCCATGGCTGCCTACATACTGGTCGACTGCAAGGTTACCGATCCGGTGAAGTACGAGGACTACAAGCGATTGGCGCAGGCGTGCGTGCAGAGTCACGGCGGCAAGTACCTGGTGCGCGGCGCCAAGGCGGAAGTGCTCGAGGGAAGCTGGACGCCGAACCGGGTGGTCGTGCTGGAATTTCCCACGCTCGAGCAGGCGCGGGCGTTCCATCATTCTGCCGACTACGTTGCTGCGCGTGCGCTGCGCGAGGGCGCCGCGCAAATGAACATGATCGTGGTTGGGGGTGCCTGAGCGCGGGCCTTGCGGCACGCGGACCTTCCTGCCCGCTCCCGCCGCACGCCGATACGCCGGCTCGTCAGTCGTCGCCCGCCGAGAGGGCTCTCGGACGCGGCTCCGCCATCGGACGCGATGGCCCGCCCGGCTCGGTTGCGCCGCCTGCAACTGCCATGAGCTCCTTGCCGTTGATCACGCGTGTATGCGGCATCGTCGTTTCGGCCAGCGAGCACCATTCGCCGCACCAATCGTCGTCCCGCACCACCGGCCAGACGCCTTCGACCACGTAGGTCTTGACGTTCTGCGGATTGAGCAATGGCGAGTGCCGCCGGCACTGGCCCCACATGGTCGAGCGTCCGTCGGTGGGTTTCCCGTTCCGGCGGTCATAGAATTGGCAGTTTAGGCATTTGTCCACGGTGTTGCCTCCCTTGTTGTTGTTCGGTCGTGTCCGGTAATCGAGCCGCGAAGCGCCGATTGATCGCGCATTGGGGCAAGGCAAGCCTGCCACTGCAATGCCAGGGCGGTTCAGCCCAACGTATCGTCTGCGCGGCCGATGCGCCTAGGCGGCCCAGGCCCTTATGGCGGCTACCAACGGCGTCGGAACGTCCTGCACGCGGCGCGGCTGGGGCTTTTTCGCTTCTTCGTCGAGCAGGGCCTTGAGCTCCGCGTCGGCCTCCGCCGCCGTGCGCTCGAGCTCTTCGTCGTAGACATGCCGCTGATCGGGATCGGACAGGAGCGCGTGCGCCTCGTGAATCAGGCGCACCAGCGTTTCGTCGGCGGCGTGCTCGTCGAGGCGTTGCCTGATCGTCCGGTATGCCGCTTCGATTCGCGCCGTCGATGCACCCGGCGGCAAATCGAGGTAGTCGTAGTAGGTGTACAGCACTGCATGCTCCTCAAAGACGTTGGGTTCCGTTGGCCCGAGGGCCTGATGGCCATGGCTACGCAACATCCATGCCATCGGGCCTTGAGATAGCCGCGGTCGGACGGACAAGCGCCTGATTGATTGGGCGAAGCCGCTGCGCCCAGCGTCACGGCGACGGGGCGCTGCAAGGCGCGGTGCCGGCTGACGCTGCGCCGTCCGGCCTGCCGCCCCGCGGCAAACCCGGGCCTACAGCATGCGCAGGGAAGTGGCGCGGCGCGGCGGCGGAAATGCGCGCTCGAGTTCACCGCGCACGGATTCATCGAGGCGCAGATTCGACGCCGACAAATTGTCGTGAACATGCGCGCCGTCTGCCGCCTTCGGGATGACGGCGACGCCGGCTTGCGTCAGCAGCCATGCAAGAGCAACTTGCGCCGACGTTGCGCCGAGCCGCGTCGCGATCGCCTGCAGTGAACGATGCCGCAGCAATCGTCCCTGGTCCAGCGGCGAATACGCCATCACCGCGATGCCCCTGCGGCGACATAGCGGCAGCAGATCCCATTCGACGCCGCGCGCACCGAGGTTATAGAGCACCTGATTCGCCGCGCACTCGTCGCCTCCAGGGACAGCCAGCAGCTCCTCGATGTCGCCGCGGTCGAAATTCGACACGCCCCACGCACGGATCCTGCCTTCGGCCTGCAGGGCCCGGAAGCCCGCGACGGTTTCGGACAGCGGCACGTCGCCGCGCCAATGCAGCAGGTACAGGTCGAGGTGGTCGGTGCCGAGACGTTGCAGGCTGCGGCTGCACGCGGCGATCGCGCCACGTTTGCTCGCATTGTGCGGATACACCTTGCTGACCAGGAACACCCGATCGCGCTGGCCCGCGATCGCTTCGCCGACGATGGCTTCCGCCTCGCCCTCGCCGTACATCTCGGCCGTGTCGATCAGGGTCATGCCGAGCGAGACGCCGAGCTTCAGCGCCGCGATCTCGCGCCCGCGTCGGTCGCGCCGCTCGCCCATGCGCCACGTGCCCAGGCCGAGCGCAGGCATTGCCGCCCCTGAATGCAACTCGATCGTCCGTCCGGGCCCCGTCACCACGCGCCTCGCTGTTGGATCCGCCGACCGGGGACGATAGCGCAACTGGGCGCCGGCAGGCGAGCCCGACGCACGCGGTATTACAATACGGCCAATCACCCGGTTCCGCGATGCCACTCGATCGATCAACGCAGACCTCCGTCCGACACACCGTCGTTCGGGGCGCGTGTCCGCACGACTGCCCCGACACCTGCGCCTTGCGCGTGACCGTGGCCGACGGGCGCGCGATCAAGGTCGAAGGCGACCCCGATCATCCGACGACGCGCGGCGTGCTGTGCACCAAGGTCGCGCGCTATCTCGAGCGCACGTATTCCGACCAGCGCGTGCTGCATCCGCTGCGCCGCGTCGGACCCAAGGGCGAGGGCCGCTTCGAGCGGATCGGATGGGACGAGGCGCTAACCACGATCGCAGAGCGATTCCGGGCGATCGCCGCGTCGGCGGACGGGCCGCAGGCGATCGTCCCCTACAGCTACGCCGGGACGATGGGCCTGCTGCAATACGGCTCGATGGACCGGCGATTTTTTCACAAGCTCGGCGCCTCGCTTCTCGATCGCACGATTTGCGCGACTGCCGGCAAGGCGGGTTACGCCGCGACGATCGGCGCGTCGATCGGCACCGACCTCGAGCAATTCGAGAACGCGAAGCTGATCCTGATCTGGGGCTCGAACCCGATCGTCTCGAATCTGCATCTGTGGAGCCGCGTGCAGGAAGCCAAGCGGCGCGGGGCCAAGTTGATCGCGATCGACCCGTACCGCAGCCAGACCGCAGAAAAATGCCACCGGCACCTGGCGCTGCTGCCTGGGACCGACGCGGCGCTGGCGCTGGGGATGATGCACGTGCTTGTCGCCGACGATCTGCTCGATCGCGACTACATCGCTCGCTACACGCTGGGCTTCGATGAGCTGGAAGAACGCGTGCGCGACTATCCGCCGGCGCGCGTCGCAGCGATCACCGGACTGCCCGAATCCGAGATCGTCGCGCTGGCGCGCGACTACGGCACCATCGAGCCGGCCGTCATCCGTCTCAACTACGGCATGCAACGACATGCCGGCGGTGGGATGGCGATTCGCACCGTGGCCTGCCTGCCGGCGCTGGTCGGCGCATGGCGCCACCCGGCCGGAGGCGCACTGCTATCATCCAGCGGCACTTATCCCGTGAACACGGCGGCGCTCGAGCGGCCGGATCTCATCTGGAACCGACCGCGCACGATCAACATGTCGACGATCGGCGATGCGCTGCTCGAAGCCGACGACCCGCCGATCCGCGCCCTGTTCGTGTACAACTCGAATCCGGTCGCCGTGGCGCCGCAATCGGGCAAGGTCGTCGCTGGCTTCTCGCGCGAGGACCTGTTTTGCGTCGTGCACGACGTGTTCCTCACCGACACCGCCGACTATGCGGACATCGTATTGCCGGCGACGACGCAGCTCGAGCACCTCGACGTGCACTCGTCGTATGGCCACCTCTATGCGCTGGCCAACAACCCGGCGATCGCGCCGGTGGGCGAGGCGAAGCCGAACACCGAGGTATTCCGCCTGCTTGCCGCACGCATGGGATTCGACGACCCGTGCTTCGGCGAGACCGACGAGAGCATGGCGGCCAACGCGTTCATCGCCGGCCACCCGCGCGCGGCCGGCATCGATTGGCCGACGCTCAAGGCGCAGGGCTGGCAGCGCCTCAACGTGCCCTCGCCGTTCGCGCCGTTCGCGCAGGGCGACTTTCCGACGCCGTCCGGCAAGTGCGAGCTCTATTCGGAATCGCTGCGCCGCCAAGGCCTCGACCCGCTGCCGACGTATACGCCGCCGCGCGAATCCGCGGCCAGCGATCCGGCGCTGGCGCGCCGCTTTCCGCTGACGATGCTGTCGCCGCCCGCGCGCAACGCCCTGAATTCGACCTTCGGCGGGTTGCCGGTGTTTCTCGAGACGGAAAAAACGCCCTGGCTCGATATCCACGCTGACGATGCGGCGGCCCGCGGCATCGCGAGCGGCGACAAGCTACGCGTATTCAACGACCGCGGCGCGTTCGTCGTCACCGCGCGCGTCACCGATCGCGCCAGGCAGGGCGTGGTCGTCGCGCCGTCGATCTGGTGGCGCAAGCTGTCGCCCGACGGCACCAACGCGAACATGGTGACCGGCCAGGCGCTGACCGACATGGGGCGCGCGGCGACGTTCTACGACGTGCTGGTCGAGGTCGCGCGCATCGGCGCTTGATCCGCGACGGGCAGCCGGCCGGGCCGGCGGCGCGACGGTCAGTTGTACTTGCGGACCAGCCCCACCATCACGCCGAAAATCTCCAGCGTCCCTTCGGGCCGGATGACCGGATAAGCCTTGTTTTCCGGACGCAGGATGAACTGTCCGCGCTCGAGATCGAGGCGCTTCAGCGTGAACTGATTGTCGACGATGGCGATGACGATGTCGCCGCGCCGCGCACTGCCGCGCTTTTCGACGACGACCAGATCGCCGTCGAAAATACCGGCCTCGAGCATCGAGTCGCCCTTGACGCGGACCAGCACCGTCTGCGACGGTCGATCGATCAGGTAATCGTCGATGGTCAGCGCGTCGGCCGGCGCGTCGTCGATCGGATTCGGCAATCCGGCATGAACCGGTGCTTCCGCCAGCGGCCGCTCGAAAAAGCGGCGCGTCGGCGCGAGTCGGCGATCCGGCGTCGATTCGACAAAGCCGCCGAGCTTGAGCCTCGCGACCAGCGCCGCGACCGAGGACTTGGAGCGCAGGCCCAGGAGACTCCCGATCGACGAATACGACGGGAACGCATGGTGCCGCGTGTAGTAGTCCTGCAGCGTCGCCAGGTAGGAACGATCGTTCGACATTCGGTGTAGACTAGCGAACGAACGTTCGTTCGTCAACCCCTACGGACAACCAAGCACGTGTTCGCGCCCTCCATCGCCTTTGTCGACCTCGAAACCACCGGCACGTCCGCCGCCGGCGACCGCGTGACCGAGGTCGGGATCGTACGCGTCGACGACGGGACGCGGATCCGCGAATGGTCGACCCTGGTCGACCCCGAATGCAGCATTCCGCCCGGCGTCCAGGCGCTGACGGGAATCACCAATTCGATGGTGGCGGGGGCACCCACGTTCGGGCAGATCGTCGACGAGGTCGCGGGACGGCTTGCCGGATGCATCTTCGTCGCGCACAACGCGCGCTTCGACTACGGCTTCCTCAAGCACGAATTCGGCCGGCTCGGCCGCTCGTTCAGCGCCAAGGTCGTGTGCACGGTCAAGCTGTCGCGCCGGCTCTTTCCCGACGCCGACCGACACAACCTGGACGCGGTGATCGTGCGCCATGGTCTGGACAGCGCCGATCGCCACCGCGCGCTGGGCGACGCGCGCGTGCTCCTGGCGTTCGTCCAGGCCCTCTACCGCGAGCACGCTGCCGACGTGGTCGACGCCGCCGTCGCGCGTATGCTCAAGGCGCCAAGCCTTCCGCCGCAGCTCCCCGCCGACGCGCTGGACGCGATCCCCGAGGCGCCGGGCGTCTATCGATTCTACGGCTTGAACCCGCTGCCGTTGTATGTCGGCAAGAGCGTCAACCTGCGCCAGCGCATCGGCTCGCATTTTTCGTCCGACTATCGCAGCGCCAACGACATGCGGCTGTCGGCCGAGATCACCCGGATCGAGATCGAAGAGACCGCCGGCGAGCTCGGCGCATTACTGCGCGAGTCGCAACTGATCAAGTCGCTCCTTCCCGTCTACAACCAGCGGCTGCGACGGCGCGCCGACATGCTCGCGCTATGCGTCACGGCAGAGCCGGCGCCGCCGGATTACGTGCCTGCCGACGCCATCGATCCGGCCGCACTCGACGATCTGTACGGTCCGTTCGCGACCAGGCGCGCCGCGCGCGAGACGCTGCGCGAGCTCGCCGCCGGCGCCGCATTGTGCTGGAGCGCGCTCGGCCTCGACCGCCGCAGCGGGCCGTGCTTCGCCAGGCAGGTGAGGAAATGCGCCGGCGCCTGCATCGGCGCCGAGTCGCCGGCCGAGCACCATCTGCGCCTGCGCGCGGCCTTGGCGCCCTACGCGCTCAAACCCTGGCCGTATCCGGGGACGATCGCGATCCGCGAAGCCAACATCACGCGCGAGCGCACCGACATTCACCTGTTCCGCGACTGGTGCTGGCTGGGCACCGCACACGACGACGCCGCGCTCGATGAGATGGCGCAGCATCCGCCGCGCATCGCATTCGATCTCGACGTCTATCGCGTGCTGGTCAAGCGCCTGCCGCGATCGACGGTGACGACGCTGGCGCGCGCCGCTGCGCCAGGCGAGGTCGTCGACACGTTCGAGTGAGTCGGCGCCCGTCGGCGCTGCGGCCAACCGTCGCCGGCCGCGTGCGGCCGAAATCGGCTAAGCTGGCGTCCCGATTGCCGGCGCCGGGCTGCGGCCCGGCGCGATAGCGACACGATGCGAAAACAGGCCTTGCCGACCAAGATCAAGCTGCCGTGGATCCTGCGCCTGACGGCTCCCAGGCGCCTGGCCATCGTGGTCGCTTGCGCACTGGCGACCTACCTGCTGCTGCGCGACTGGCTGGGCACGGGAACCCGGCTGCTGCTGGCGTGGGACGTGGGCGCGCTGGCCTATCTCTGCCTCGCCGCGATGGTCGTCGCGCGCGCCGACGACGATATGACGCGCGTCCGGGCGCAGATGCACGATCAGAACGGATACGTGATCTTCCTGCTGGTCATGACGGCAGCCAGCGCGAGCTTCGTGGCCATCGGCTTCCTTGCCGGCGGGATCAAGGCGCTGCCGTTCTGGCCGCGTGCCGGGTATCTGACGCTGACGGTCGCCGCACTCCTGCTGTCCTGGCTGCTGATACAGACGCTGTTCGCGTTCCACTACGCGCGGCTCTACTACGCGCGGCCGGCGGACGCCAAGGTTCACCAGCGCGGCCTGAAATTTCCCGACGAGGGCGAGCCGGACTATCTCGACTTCGCCTACTACGCCTTCGTCGTCGGCATGACGTCGCAGGTTTCGGACGTCGCCGTCATGGCGCGCCACATGCGCCGGCTCACGCTGATCCACGGCATTCTGTCATTCGTCTTCAACATCACCATCCTGGCGATGAGCATCAACATCATCGGCAGCCTGCTCTGACCCGGAGGCCGTGCCGCCTTAGGCCCCTTAGCGGCTGACGTAGAGCTGCGGAAGCTCCTGCTTGAGGTGATTGAGCTTCGGCAGGTCGTTGATGACGATGTACATGTTCTCCGGGTGCCTGGCCAGGTAGTCCTGGTGATAGTCTTCCGCCGGATAGAACGCATTGAGCGCCGTGACCTGGGTCACGATCGGCCTCGCATACGCTTTCGCGCTCTGCAGCTGCTCGATATAGGCCTGCGCGATGCGCTGCTGCTCGGGATCGGCGTAGAAGATCGCCGAGCGATACTGCGTACCGACATCCGGTCCCTGCCGATTGAGCTCCGTCGGGTCGTGCGCCACCGAAAAAAACACGCGCAGCAACTGGCCGTAGGTAATCTGCGACGGGTCGTACTTGACCTGGACCGATTCGGCGTGGCCGGTCATGCCGCTGCCGACCATCTCGTAGTGCGCGGTATTGGCGGCTCCGCCGGCGTAGCCCGACAGGACCGAGGACACGCCCTTGACATGCTTGAACACGGCGTCGACGCCCCAGAAGCATCCGCCGGCGAATACCGCGGTCGCGGTCCGCTTGTCGGTCGCCTTGGCGGCGTCGACCAGCGGATTGGGTAAAGTCGTGGCGGCAGAACTGCCGCCGCAGCCGCTCATGCAGACCACGGCGATCGCCGCCACAGCGAAGCTCTTTTGCAGGACCGAGAACATGCCAACCTCCATTTGAGGACCCTTGCCGGCGTCGCCGCCGGTCGCCCGAGGGATTATGCCCGCATCGGGGCGCCGGCTCCCAGGGTAGTGCGCATCAGTCGCTTGGACCGCGGCCGGGCTTACGCGTTTCGCCGGTGATCCCTGCTCCACCGGAGCCTTTGGGACCATTGCCGCAACACCCGACTCGAATTTCGCGCCTTCCGACCGCCTGCGCGCTTATCTTGCGCGGCGAAATCTGTAACAATTGGCAGGCACCAAAAACGGCGGGGCAACCGCCGGGCTGCATCCATGTCGCGATCGGGGGGGAACGACATGCAGTGCAATGTCCAGTACGAGTACGGCGCTCCGGCACCGAGCCGGCACACGGGAAGCTATCTTTTCGTGGTCAGCCACATGCGGAGCTTTTCCAGCCTGCTCTGCCACATACTCGGCAGCCATCCCGAGATTTCCGGCTATGCCGAAGCGCACCTGTCCTACTTCGGCCGGCTGGACCTGCAGCGGCTCGCAAGAAAGGTCCAGCAATTCACCGGCAACCCGGTGTTGGGCAAATACGTGCTGGACAAGATCCTGCATAACCATCGGGAAATCGCCCCGGGCATCCTGGACAGGCCGGAGATCAAGGTGCTGTTCCTGTTGCGCAATGCCGAAGACACCATCAGCAGCATCCTCAGCTTGAGCCGTTCCCGCGGCCATAAGGGCAAGTTCAGCGACCCGATGCGGGTGCTCGACTACTACTCCAAGCGCCTGCGGCAGCTCGAGGGATACGGCAGGCAGCTCGACGGCAACGCCTTGTTCATCGAGTCCGAGAGGCTGCTCACCGACACCGACCAGGTGCTGCTGGAACTGTCGCGCTGGCTCGAGCTGAGTGATGGACTCAAACCAGACTACCGTACCTTCCCGCTCACCGGCGCGCCCGGTTACGGCGACCCTTCGCCGAACATCCTCGCCGGCACGGTCGTCAGAAACGCCGACGAGAGGCATCGGCACTACGCGGCGATCCCTGTCCCGGGCGACGTTGTCCGCCAGGCTGCGTCGGCGCACGCCGCGTGCCGCGAAGGACTCACCAGGCATCGCATCGCCGCCTGACGCGAATCGGGTCGGGGTCCAACTCACCTTGATGTTTGCGGTCCGGATCAATCCGGCCCACTTCCGGAACTCGGCGCGCAATTCGGGGCCGTCGAGGTTTCCAATGTCGCAACCATTCGGTAATGCAAGGTGCTTGCCAGCGTGTAATCTATAAGTTACAATGGCAATGTACCGAATCGAGCACTACTGCACCCCTGGTGGCGCAGACGTATTCGGGGATTGGTTCGACCGATTGCGTGATTTGCAGACGCAGGCGCGCATTGCCGCTCGGATTGACCGCCTCGCGGTAGGACTCGCGGGCGACACCAGGGCTTTGCGCGACGGGGTGCGCGAGCTGCGCATCGACCACGGTCCCGAATACCGCGTGTACTTCGCTCACTCGGGTCGCGCCGTGCTTTTGCTGCTATGTGGCGGCGACAAGCGGACTCAGGCACGCGACATCGCACGCGCCGTTGACTACTGGCGGGATTATCAAGGAAAGCATTTATGAAATCGACGGTCAATCACGACGATTACCTGCGGACGCGTCTAGCGAATGCCGGGTTCGCAGCTCAATACCTGCAAGCGGCAATCGAAGATGGCGACACCGCGGTCTTATTGATCGCCCTACGTCGAATCGCCGAAGCGCGCGGCGGGATGGCAAAGCTTGCGCGCGAGACGGGGTTGGCACGCGAGGCGCTCTACCGCACGTTGAGCAAGGGTGGCAATCCACGATTGACGAGCTTGCGGGCAATCTTGAACGCGAGCGGCCTGCGGCTCACGATCGCCCCGGTAGAAGCGGCGAAACGCCAATCCAAGAGCAATCGCACGCGAGCAGGCGCATAGCCGTCAATCCGGTGCGAACCGGCGAAGCGGGCGAGCCGGGCCATGATCCCAGACACTAACGAGCTGGCGCACATTTCTGGTGTGCTGCTGTTCGCGGTCACCGAGGCGCGCGCGATGGCGGACGCGGGCGACTTCGGTGCTGGCTTGGCTGAGTTGGTGCAGCACGCGCGAACTGTATCAGCTGATCGCCAAGGAACTGGCGGCGCTAGGGGACGCCGGCGGCGAGTATGCCCGAGGCCTTGCTGGCACGATGGGCAACAAGCTAGTGTCGCGTCCAAGAAATAAATGGACAACTCATTGCTTTGCTTTTCTCCGACGCGGCAGCGTGCATCCTGGCTGACTGCTCTCCAGTGTTTGTCGACAACCCGAGAGCTTGGTAACGATGGCTTCCACCGTGGCCGTCCAGACGAAAGGTTTCGGGTTCTCGTTCCATGCCGCCAGGAACTCTGCAATGGCTTGCTGCAGACCCAGAAGGTGGGCAGCCTCACGGCGATGCTTCGCGCGCCTCGCCGATGGTGGCCGCCTGGCGCCACCGCCCGATGCAGGCGATCACCTTTCGCCGATGACGTACTGCCATTCGATCGCACCCTTGCGTCCGAGCGGATCCAATCGCCGCTCCAGCCGCCGGCTTGCCGACGACGCACCGTAGCAGACGACGAAATACAAAAGGCCCACCACCGTGAAGATCTCGAACGGGGAGAGCGTGCGCTCGACGACGTGCTGGCCCGCCCTCGTCAACTCGAACACCGCGATCACCGAAGCGATCGAGGTGTCCTTCACCAGCACGGTGAGCTGACCGACGCCCGGGGCGACGATGCGGCGAATCGCCTGCGGAACGATGATCATGCGCAGCGCCTGCGGAAAGGTCAGACCCAGCGACAAGCCAGCGTTCCACTGGCTCGACGGGATCGCCTGCAGGCCACCGCGGACGATTTCGGCGAAGTAGGCGCCGCTGTTCAGCACCAGCGCGAGAATGGCGGCGTTGAACGCCGAGACCTGCCAGCCGGTGATCAGCGGCAATCCGAAGAACGCAAAGAACATCTGCACCAGCGCGGGCGTACCGCGGAACAGCTCGATGTACGCCGTGCTGAGCGCGCGCACCGGCGGCGGGCCGTACAGCCGCAGGGTCCCGGCGGCAGCGCCCAGCGCGATCGCCAGCGGCGCAGCCGTCAGCGAGAGCGTGACGGTCGCCAGCGCGCCTTCGAGGAGGTAGGGCAGATTGGCGATGATGACGTTCACGGCATCCCCTTCGCGTCAGCTTTTCCGCACCCGCGATTCGAAGCCGCGGAAGGCCGCGGAAACCGTCAGCGTCATCGCCAGGTAGGCGAGCCCCGCCGTGGCGTAGAGCTCGAACGACCGGTAGGTTGCGGCGACGATATCGACGACGACGTAAGTCAGCTCGACAGCGCCAATGACCGATGCCAGCGACGAGAGCTTGAGCATCACGATCACCTGTCCGACGAGTGCCGGCAGCGACGCGCGCAGTGCCTGGGGGAGCACGACACGGCTGAACACGACGATCTCGGAGAGGCCCAGCGCGCGCGCTGCGTCGATCTGACCGCGGCCGACGCCTTCGATGCCGGCGCGCAGGATCTCGAGCACATAGGCGCCGCAGTAGATCGATAGTGCGACGAGCGCCGTGGCGAACGAGTCGAGACGGATGCCGAGGATCGGCAAGCCGTAGAAGATGAAGTAGAGCTGCACCAGCATCGGCGTATTGCGCATCACTTCGACGTAGGCGCGCATCAGCCGGCGCAACGCGGCACTCGGGCCGAAGCGGATCGCTGCGCCGACGACCCCGATGGCGATCCCGGCGCTGATCGAGATCGCCGCCAGCTCGATCGTGCCCAGGATGCCGGCGGCGATCTGGGGAAGCGACGAAACGATCACTTCCCACGAGAACTGGTACGTCATGCGCGCGCTGCCGGGTCGGCAAGCTCTTCACCGACTCGAGAAATGGCGTGAGGCATAGACACGCGCGCGGCAGATCCGGCTCCAGCGCAGCCCCCACTGCCGCAGCCTGCCACGTCAGTGCAGGCCCCACTTCTTCATCCACTCGTCGATCTTCCCCGACTGGCGAAACCGGGCGAGCGAATCGTTGACCCACGTGACCGTCTCGCGATCATCCTTGCGTATGCCCACACCCCAAGGTTCCTCGTTCAGGAGGCCGCCCACCAGCTTGTACTCCGGGTGCTTGCTGACGAACGGCTGCAGCAGGGCCACGTCCTGGACCGCCGCATCCGCCCGGCCGGCCTGCATCACCGAGAACAGCTCGCTGATCTGTTCCATCTTCAGCAACTGCTGCGGCGGCGGATCGAGCTTGGTCAGCAGCACCTCGGCGGTCGCGCCGCGCGTCATCACCACGCGTTTGCCGGAAAGATCCGCGAGGCCCTTGATGTCGGAGCGGTCCTTGCCGACCATGATCGTGTAGCCGCCGGTGTAGAACGGCTCACTGAACGAGATGGTCTTCGCGCGCTCCGGGGTGATCGACAGCGTGGCGATCACGAGATCGACCTTGCCGGTCACCAGGAAAGGTATCCGGTTGGGGCCACTCACTTCGACCAGCTCGATCGCGTCGCGGCTTCCCAGCAGGCTGGCCGCGAGCTCCCGCGCGAGGTCGACCTCGAATCCCACGACCTGCCGCTTTTCGTCGACGAAGCCGAACGGCGGGAAGTCGTACTTGACGCCGACGATCAGGTGCCCGCGCTTCTTGGCCGCGGCCACCGCCGACCCGGAATCGGTCGCCTGCGCGACCGCGTCCTGGACGCCGCATGCCAATGCCCCGAACAGAACTGCTGCGTAGATGAAGCTCTTGAACGTGCTCATTGCCGATCCTCCTCGTTTGCCGCAGACACGGATAATCATGGCGTGTCGAGCGCCACTCACTACGATATCAGCACTTTCCTGAGCGCGACCTCGTCGAGCTCGATCCCGAGGCCCGGCGCATTGCCGATCCGCGCCTTGCCGTCCCGTATCTCGAGGCCGCCGATGAACGGCGATTCCTCCAGCCACAGGTGGCCCTCTACATCGATCGGATACGGATCCCTCAACGTCGCGGCCAGGTGGCAGTTCATCGTGTCGCCGAGCCGGGTCAGCGGCGTCGTGTCGATGCTGATGCCGATCGAAGCGGCCTCGCAGATATGCGCGATCCTGCGCGCCGGCAGCAGGCCGCCGACGCGGTTGGGCTTGAGCACGATGCGGTCGGCGGCGTCGTGCCTGACGATCTGGAGCATCGCTTCGGGCGACAGAACCGACTCGTCGAGAACCAGCGGAATCTTCAGCGCTTGGCGGATGTAGCGATGGCCGTCGAGATCGAGGTGGTGGATCGGTTGCTCCAGCGAGAGATTGGCGTGGAATCCCGCGGCGAAGATCTGTTCGACGACCCGGACCGCGATCTTGGCGCTCTTCCACGACTGGTTGGCATCGGCATCGACGTAGACGGCGTCGGGGACGGCTTGCAGCACGGCGACGAGCTTGTCGACCTCCAGGCGGAAGGCCTCGACGCCGATGCCATTGGCCCGCGTGATCGCGCCGACCTTGATCTTGAGCCCGCAGTACCCCGCCGCGACGAAATCGCGGCTGGCGGCGACGGCGCCTTCCACCGTCGGCTCGTAGATGCTGGTCAGCAGATCGAAGCTCGTTCGCTGCGCGCCGCCGAGTAGCTCGTAGACCGGGCAACCTCTCGCCTTGCCGGCGAGGTCGTGGAGCGCCATGTCGATGCCGGCGCGGGCGGGCTGGCAACCCGGTGGGAATTCGCCGGAGACGCGGTCCATGATGCGATGGGCGCCGATCAGGTCGAACGGGTTCGCGCCATCGAGCGCCGCCGCGTAGCCGCGCAACCAGTCGACGAGTCCGCCCAGCGTTTGATTGAAGTATGCCGTGCCGGCGGTGGCCTCGCCGAGGCCGCAAACGCCCTGGTCGGTGTTCACGCGGACGATCACCGTGGCGAGCGACGGGAAGCCGCCTCCAAGGAGCGCCTGATAATCGCGCTTGATCGGCGTCAGCCGAATCGGGAACAGGTCGATCCCCACGATCTTCATGGCCGACCCTCGCTTCGCGGCGGGTTGGCACGCAACAGGACGGCGGGTAGCGGCAGCGTTCGCACGACGCGCGTCATTTCCGGCCGAGCGTCGCTTTGGCCCGTAGCCGCGCAGCCGGGCCATCGGCCGGCGCAGAGGCCCGGAGCGAGCCGGGCGCCGCGGCTCCGAGCGCTTTTTCCTTGACCGCGAGAATGTGGGTACGCATCGCATCTCTCGCTCGTTGCGGGTTCCGCTGCCGCAATGCGCGCATCAGCTCTTCGTGCTCCCCTTTGACGTAGCCGACCGTTATGAGCCGGGGCATTTCGGACAGCAGTTTCTCGATCAACACGACCAGGCGGTCATTGCCGGTAGCACGCGCAATCAGCGAATGGAAGCTCGCGTTGCGCTGCACCGTCTCGGCCATCGGCGCGGTGCCCGATTCGCCGGCGACGATCGCTTCGAGCTCGGCCAGCTCGGTGTCGGTGATGCGTGCGGCGGCGAGCTCCGCCGCCGCGCTTTCGAGAATCACCCGAAGGTCGAAGGATTCGTGCACATCGCGGACCGTGATCGGACTGATCAGGTATGCCTGCCGCGGCAGGATCTGGACCAGTCCCTCCTGGTTGAGCAGCGAGAGGGCCTCGCGAACGGGGGTCTTGCTGACGCCCAGCGTTTCCGCCAGCTCGCGCTCGTTGAGCACCGCGCCGGGCTCGAGACGACAGGTGAGAATCGCATCGCGCAGGATCGCCACCACCTGGGCCCGCAGCGGCATGTCGGGTGCACGAAATATACGGTGAACCTTGGCCATATCAATACTATCTCATCGATATATCAGTGGCGTCAAGCCAGCACACTACGGCCGCCCCCGTGTGGGGCCCGGCTATGCAAGCTGAGCTGTTCTGATGTCACAAGGTTACGTAAAGCTGAATAGGATGATGGCGACGTAGGCACGCGAGCAAGAGCGGGGCAACGCGGTGTATCAGCGCGTAAAAGGAAAAAAGCGATGCAGCATGAAGAGAACTACAAGGGGCATCAGATCGTTGTCGATACCATCAAGCGAGGCAACGGATACACATGGGGCTACCTAATCGACGGCGTGACGCTTCGGGAGGGTCAAGATCGGCCCTTAAAAAGTGAGCAGCTAATGCTCCACGAGGCCATTAGTCAGGCTAAAGCCGAGATTGACCGCATGTGACCACGGAGGGTAGACGACCGCGGCGACGTTTGGACGCGCACGCAGACGGCGCAGCCGCGAGCCGGGATTCGAGCCTAGGGAATCGCCGCGCTAGAAAGAAAGCACTCCCAATCGTCGATAGCGTTGCTGATCACCTTTGGCGCGTAGTGACGAGTGCCCGTACTTGTGCAAATTGACAGCAGCGGCAAGTCGCCGAACGCCTCCAAAGCCGAGCTATTGTCAGTGCCAGTGACGGTTGGCTTAGCCCGATCAACCTCAAAATGCTTGCCCGCGAGGCAAATGTCGCGGCACAGCCGGATCCATTCGGACGCGTGCTCATGGTCCTGTGCCGCGGTCTTTTGTTCCGGGTGGATCGCTGCGATCCAGTCCTTGACGTGGTACACGGAGGCGAAAGCGTCGATCATCGCCTCCGCAACGGCCGTCTCGTTCCGCTCATCAATTGCTGCCTCAAGGCGAGCTTGGTCACGGTGCGCCTTGGCTAGGAGTTGCCGTGGTGAGGAGAACAAGGAAGCCAGCGGGCGGGACACGGATACTTCCTTTCATTTTGCCCTTCGTCACTTCGCGCGCCCCGAATCGACGCGGCAGTACCTTTACCATACGCATACGTTATAAACGCACAAGAACCCCTGAACGCAATCGTCAGTCGCATTGCAGTACCCACCCCGCTCAACAATGTGGCAGTCACTGCCTGAGCATTTTGCACCGCTGTGGTTAGCCGGTTGAATTAGAGCTACGGCTCGTTGAGCCGGAGCTACATCTTGGCCTCCAGTCGTCCATATGTAGCCTCTGGAGCTAAGACAGTTGCTTATCACGTTCTGGCGGTTCTGTTCGTTCTTCCATCTTTGAAGCGTATCTTGCCCGCCCGCGTTTCCCTGCGCAGGCGTTGTGGTGCAGTTAATCTGGCCGCCATATGCATAGCAATTGGTTTGGGACGCAACGTTTCCGGCATTCGATGGGGACATGTTTGGATACATGTTCACGGCGGTCTGCTCGCACTGGAGTCGGTCTTGGTAGAACTGTGCTTCGCTCACACCGTTTGGCCGAAGCCAGTATGCGTTCTGCGCTGCGCAACCGCCAAGCAAGAGCACCGCAACGGCAAGAATCGATCTCATTGTCGCCTCCCAGCCCCGACACAATATGACGTGGGGCGTCACGTTGTTAAGACGCAAGGTCAAGCTACGCTATGCAGCATTCATAACATCGCAAATCTTGTGCCCGAGCCGATCCGCTCGCGTGGCGTGGCGGCGATTCTGGCGCGTCTGCTGGCAACTGGCGCCGCTCGTGCGCAACGTCGAGCGTAGAGCGTATGTACTGGCGCGTTCGCCCGAACTGCTGACGAATCGCAACTTCGAAGCGCCACACCGCGGGCGGACCGTCAAGCGCTGCTTGCGCTGCCGCAGTGACGAGCTCGTGCAGAAAGTCGCGCGCTTGTTGCACTGATTGTTGCACTTTCGGCCCGCTATTTACTGGCGTCCCCAGGGGGATTCGAACCCCCGTTACCGCCGTGAAAGGGCGATGTCCTAGGCCTCTAGACGATGGGGACGAGGCGGATGGTGCGCAGGGCTTTTGGTGGAGCTAAGCGGGATCGAACCGCTGACCTCTTGCATGCCATGCAAGCGCTCTCCCAGCTGAGCTATAGCCCCACAGCGAACCGCGAATTATAAGGGCCGATAGTACCTTTTGCAAACGCGGGCCAGCCATTGTCGCGTGCCGCGGACATCACCATTCGACGGCGGGCGCGGCATTTTCCGCTATTATCGGCGCGCCTTCCGATCATCGCGTCGATGCCGCTACCTGCCCACGACTACGCGCCCAGCGGTCTGCTCGCCGGCCGTGTCGTGCTCATCACCGGGGCGAGCGGCGGACTGGGGCGCGTTCTCACACTGGCATGCGCGGCGCAGGGCGCGACCGTCGTCCTGCATGGCCGCATCGTCCGCAAACTGGAAGCGCTCTACGACGACATCGTCGCTGCCGGTCACCCCGAGCCGACGATCCTGCCACTCGATCTCGCCACCGCACGCGCCGAGGACTTCGCCAACGTGGCGAGCGCGCTGCAGGCGCAGCACGGGCGGATCGACGCGATCGTGCATACCGCCGTGCAGCTCGGCTCGCTCGGGCCGATCGAGCACCAGGCCTTCGATGCCTGGCTCGCCACGCTGCGCGTCGATCTGCTCGCGCCGTTCGGCCTGACCCGCGCGCTGCTGCCGCTGCTGCGCGCCGGATCGCACGGCAGCGTCGTGTTCACCCTGGACACGCGCGGTGAAGATCCCAAAGCGTTCTGGGGCGCCTATGCGGTTGCCAAGGCCGGTTTGTCGGCGCTGCTGACGATCATCGCCGACGAATGGGAAAACGAGCCCAAGCTGCGCGTGAATGGCGTCGTGCCCGGACCGATGCGCTCGCCGCTGCGGGCGCAGACGCACCCCGGCGACGACATCATGCGTCTGCCCCCGCCCGATGTGTTCGTGCCGCTTTATCTCTATCTGCTCGCTGGCCAACCGAAATCCGAAAGCGGCAAGGTCATCGACGGGCAGGCGTGGCTGCGCGGCGAGCCGGCGTAAAGCGTTCATCGCAACTTGGGTCCCGACCTGCGTCGGGACGACACAGGGGGTTGGCGCCCGGGCTGGCGTGGCTGCGCGGCGAGCCGGCGTAAAGCGTTCATCGCAACTTGGGTCCCGACCTGCGTCGGGACGACACAGGGGGTTGGCGCCCAGGCTAGCGTGGCTGCGCGGCGAGCCGGCGTAAAGCGCTCATCGCGACTTGGGTCCCGACCTGCGTCGGGACGACACAGGGGCTGGCGCCGACGGGCAGGCGTGGCTGCGCGGCGAGCCGGCGTAAAGTGCTCATCGCGACTTGGGTCCCGACCTGCGTCGGGACGACACAGGGATCATGGTTTGGAGCCGTGGCTCGCCGCCTCGCCGTGCCGCAGCAGCACGCGCAGCCGCCTGAAATCCTCGGCCGACATCATGTCCGGGCCGATCACGACTGCGCGCGAGCGCCGCGCGCCGTCCGGGCGCAGCACCAGCGTCGTCAACCGCGCGCCGACATAGCTTTCGGGCCGCACGGCGCCGTCGATGCGCCGACCGGATTGATCGATCATTGCGGCGCGCCGGTCCGCCGCGAGCTCGATCGCCGCGATCGATCCTCGCATGCTCAACGCCGCCGCATGCCGCAACGCATGGATGCCGCAGGTGCCAACGGCGACGATTGCGATACCGCGCCCCCAAGGCCCGACGGGCAAGAGCGCGATCAGCACCGCGGTGGCGACAGTCGCTACGCCGATCGCGGCGGCCGCGATCCGCGACGGCGCGAGGGTTACGTGCAGGACAGGTATGGATTTCACGGTCCCGATTGAGCTCGCGAAGCCAGAGACCGTCAATCCACCGCCTGGTCGATTGACGGCGCACGGCGTAGCGCCGACGCCGGCGGCGCCCGCGAACCGCGAGATCGTCAATCGGCCGTTTGGTCGATTGACTGCGCCGGATGGCACTGCTGGTGACGAATCGGGCGGTGGCGGATCGAATCGTCAGCAGCGATCGCCGCCGCCGCTATGCGGCCGCGCTCCTCACTTCGCGTGCTTGGCCAGCGCGAGCCAGGTCTCGACCACCGTGTCCGGATTGAGCGACATGCTTTCGATCTTCTGCTCGACCAGCCACTGCGCGAGATCGGGATGGTCGGACGGGCCCTGCCCGCAGATGCCGGCGTACTTGCCGGCCTTGCGGCACGCGCCGATCGCCATCGCCAGCATCGCCTTGACCGCATCGTCGCGCTCGTCGAACGTCGCCGCGAGCGCGCCGCCGGCGTCGCGGTCGACCGCCAGCGTGAGTTGCGTCATGTCGTTGGACCCGATCGAAAAACCGTCGAAGTGCTCGAGAAAGCGGTCCGCGAGCACCGCGTTCGACGGGATCTCGCACATCATGATGACCCGCAGCCCGTTACTGCCGCGCGCGAGGCCGTTCTTCGCCAGCAGCGCGATCACCTGCTCCGCCTCGCCGACGGTGCGCACGAACGGAATCATCACCTCGACATTGGTCAGCCCCATGTCGTCGCGCACACGCCGGATGGCGCGGCATTCGAGCTCGAAGCAATCGTAGAACTCCGGCGCGACGTAGCGCGACGCGCCGCGGAAGCCGAGCATCGGGTTTTCCTCGTGCGGCTCGTAGGCGGTCCCGCCGAGCAGGTTGGAATACTCGTTGGACTTGAAGTCGGACAGGCGGACGATGACCTTCTTGGGTGCGAACGCCGCGGCGATCGTCGCCACGCCCTCGACGATCTTGGCGACATAGAACTCGGTGGGGCTCGCGTAAGCCGCCGTCCGCTCGGCGATCTGCGCCTTGAGCTCCGGTGGCTGCTTCTCGAATTCGAGCAGCGCCTTCGGATGGATGCCGACGTTCTTGTTGATGATGAACTCGAGGCGCGCGAGCCCCACACCCTCGTTCGGCAGCCGGCTGAACTCGAACGCGAGCTCGGGATTGCCGACGTTCATCATGATCTTGGTCGGTGCGGTCGGCATGTGGTCGAACGCAACATCGACGACGTCGATCTTCAGGAGCCCGTCGTAGATGTGCCCCGTATCGCCCTCGGCGCAGGAAACGGTGACCTCCTGAGCCTCGGTGAGAACCTGCGTCGCGTCGCCGCAGCCGACGACGGCGGGAATGCCGAGCTCGCGCGCGATGATCGCCGCGTGGCAGGTGCGTCCGCCGCGGTTGGTGATGATGGCCGCGGCCCGCTTCATCACCGGCTCCCAGTCCGGGTCGGTCATGTCGGTGACCAGCACGTCACCCGCGGCGACGCGATCCATTTCCGCCGCCGACTTGACCAATCGCACCGCGCCCTGCCCGATCTTCTGGCCGATCGCCCGCCCGCTCGCCAGCACCTTCGGATCGGGCGTCGAGCCGGTAGCGCCGCAGATTTTCACCGGCCGGCTGCTGCGACTTCACCGTCTCCGGTCGCGCCTGCAGAATGTAGAGCTTGCCGTCGACGCCGTCGCGCCCCCATTCGATGTCCATCGGCCGGCCGTAGTGGCGCTCGATCACCAGCGCATGGCGCGCGAGCTCCTCGACTTCCGCATCGGTGATCGAGAAGCGCCGCCGCTCCGCGGCCGGGACGTCGACGGTTGCAACCGATTCGCCGGCGCCGGATTTGTCCGCGAATACCATCTTGACCGTTTTCTCGCCGACACTTTTGCGCAGGATGGCCGGCCTGCCTGCCGTGATGTTGGGCTTGTAGGCGTAGAACTCGTCGGGGTTCACGGCGCCCTGGACGACCGTTTCGCCCAAGCCGTACGACGCAGTGATGAACACGACCTGGTCGAAGCCCGACTCGGTGTCCAGGGTGAACATCACCCCCGCGGCGCCCTGGTCGCTGCGGACCATGCGCTGCACGCCGACCGACAGCGCAACGTCGGCATCGGCGTATCCCTGGTGCGCCCGATAGGCGATCGCCCGATCGGTGTACAGCGAGGCGAATACTTCTCTTATCGCATGAATAAGATTGTCCAAGCCACTGATATTAAGAAATGTTTCCTGCTGGCCGGCAAACGAGGCATCGGGCATGTCCTCGGCGGTGGCAGACGATCGCACGGCCACCGAGCCGCCGGGATTGTCCGCGGCCAGGCGTCGATACGCCGCCCCGATTTCGGCGCCAAGAGCGGCCGGCAGTGACGCCTCCACGATCCAGCCGCGGATTTCGGCGCCGACGCGGGCGAGCTTGGCCACATCGTCGACGTCGAGCTTGGCCAGGGCCTGCGCGATGCGCTCGGTGAGTTTCCCCTGCGTCAGGAACTCGCGGAAAGCCGACGCCGTGGTCGCGAATCCCGCGGGGACGCGCACGCCTTGCGCGCCAAGTTGCGCGATCATCTCGCCCAGTGACGCGTTCTTGCCGCCGACCTGTTCGATGTCGCTCATGCGCAGGCGATCAAACCAGATCACCCGTTTTGCCTCTGCCATACCTGCGGTCTCCGTGATCGTTCGCGCAAGCAGATGCCGGCGCTTAAGGACCGCCCGATTCTAGCCTGCGGCGTCCGATCGACGAAAAATCACGGGTAAACGAGGAACGCGCCGCCAGGGAACGCGGCGAATTCAGGACCCGCGCGGAGGGTCGGCGCCAGGGACGCCGCCAAGGGCGTCGCGACGTGCTAGTTCGTGCCGGTGGGTTCGTCCGCGGTCGCCGGATAGTCGCGCAGCACGCTGTCGCCGTCGACCATGGCCGGATCGACTTCCGGATGCCTGTGCTTGCTGCGCACGGCGCGCCGGAGGCTCCGGTAGAGGTCGGCGTGCGACTCCTTCAAATAGCTGATGATTTCGAAATCGACGCGCTTGACCTGCGACAGGTCGATTTGCTCGACATGGACGAGGCGCAGCAACTCGCGCACCGGCTTCGGCATGTCGCGGCCGCTTTCGTAGCGGGAACCGCCGCTCTGCGTGACGCCGATCTGTGTCCAGAACTGCTCTTGATTAAGGCCAAGGCGGCGCCGGATTTCACGCGGGTTCAGCACTCGGTCGAACAGCTTCACAAAGACCCCGTTCAGGTAGTCGCAAAGGAATCGCCAGGCGCGGCTCCCAAATCCGGCGGCGCCAATACCATTGGCATATTTTTATGAATTGTTGACCAAAGCGCCCGCCAATGCAAGCGCAATCGGCGGGCGGGCTTGACCGCCCGGGCGGAAGGCGCCTTTCCTAGACGATGCCCTTCGAGGCCAGGTAGTCGTCGTAATTGCCCGGGTAGTGGGTCATGCCACCGGCGGCGAACTCGATAATCTGGGTGGCCAGCGACGACACGAATTGCCGGTCGTGGCTGACGAAGATCGAGCGTGCCGGCATAGCGCTCCAGTCCCAGGTTCAGCGACTCGATCGACTCCATGTCCATGTGGTTGGTCGGCTCGTCCATCAGGAGCACGTTGGGCTGCTGCAGCATCAGCTTGCCGAAGATCATCCTGCCGCGCTCGCCGCCCGACAGGACGCGCACCGGCTTGCCCGCGTCGTCGCCGGAAAACAGGAGCTTGCCCAGGACGCTGCGGACGGCCTGGTCGTCGTCGTCCTGCCGGGCCCATTGCTGCATCCACTCGAGCACCGTCATGGCGGAGTCGAATTCTTCGGTCTGGTCCTGCGGGTAGTAGCCGAGGGTGGCTTTTTCCGCCCATTTGACGGCGCCGGCGTCTGGCGCGAGATCCCCTGCCAGCGTGCGCAGCAGTGAAGTCTTGCCGAGCCATTGGGCCCGATGATCGCCAGGCGCTGGCCCGCCTCGAGCAGCAGGCTCACGTCCTCGAACAGCGGCTTGTCGAAACCCTTGGCCACGCCGCTCAATTCGACCGCTTGGCGATGCAGTCGGGCCTTGCCGTCGAGGTCGAAGCGGATGTACGGATTCTGCCGGCTCGACGGCTTGATGTCCTCGACCTTGATCTTTTCGATGGCCCGGGCGCGCGAAGTCGCCTGGCGGGCCTTGGACTTGTTGGCGCGAAAGCGGCGGACGAATTCCTCCAGCTCGGCGATCCGGTCTTTCGCCTTGGCGTTCTGCGACAGCAGCCGCTCGCGCGCCTGCGTCGAGGCGATCATGTAGTCGTCGTAGCTGCCCGGGTAGACCTGGATCGTGCCGTAGTCCAGGTCCGCCATGTGCGTGCAGACGCTGTTCAGGAAGTGCCGGTCGTGCGAAATGATGACCATCGTCGACGAGCGCGCGTTCAGCACGCCTTCGAGCCAGCGGATGGTGTTGATGTCGAGGTGGTTGGTCGGCTCGTCCAGCAGCAGGATGTCGGGATCGGCGAACAGCGCCTGCGCCAGCAGCACGCGCAGCTTCTAGCCCGGGCGCGACGGCGCCCATCGGACCCTGGTGCAGGTGCTCGGCGATCTCGATGCCCGAGCAGCAGTTCGCCGGCGCGCGCCTCGGCCGTGTAGCCGTCGAGCTCGGCGAATTTCGCCTCCAGCTCGGCGGCGTGCAGGTAGTCGGCCTCGGTCGCTTCCGGGATCGGCGTAGATCGCGTCGCGCTCCCGCATCGTCGTTCCACAGGAGCTCGTGCCCCATCAGCACCACGTCGAGCACGCGCAGCTCCTCGAACGCGAACTGGTCCTGGCGCAGCTTGCCCAGGCGCTCGCCGGTGTCGAGCGCGACGTTGCCGGCGGTCGGCTCGAGGTCGCCGCCGAGGATTTTCATGAACGTCGACTTGCCGCAGCCGTTGGCGCCGATCAGGCCGTAGCGGTTGCCGTCGCCGAACTTGATCGAGACGTTCTCGAACAGCGGCTTGGCGCCGAACTGCATCGTGATGTTGGACGCGGTGAGCAAGGAGATTTCCGTGAGCGGGTGGGGGCGCGGCGGCAAAGCTGCGCGCCGCGTAAGCAAAGCCCTCTATTTTGCTAGAATGCGCGCTCGCACTCAAGTCGCACGTGGCTTTGCCGCTGCGCGGCGCACATCGACTCCACCACGATCCGGCCTACGACGATGCTCCGCTACGATCTGCATTGCCATTCGACGCACTCGGACGGGCTGCTGACGCCCGCCGAAGTCGCGCAGCGGGCGGCGCTGCGCGGCGTCGACGTCTGGGCCCTGACCGATCACGACGAGGTCAGCGGGCTGCCCGAGGCGCCGCGCCGCCGCGGAGGCGGCCGGGATGCGCTTCGTCGCCGGCGCCGAGCTGTCGGTCAGCTGGCGCGATGTCACCTTGCACGTGGTCGCGCTGGGCATCGACCCCGCGATGCGCGCCGCTCGTCGCCGGTCTGCCTCGATCCGCGACGGGCGCTCGCACCGGCGCGCGCCGCATCGCCGATTCGCTGGAAGCCGCCGGCATTCCCGGCGCGTACGACGGCGCGATGAAATACGTCACCAGCGAGCGCCTGATCAGCCGTACGCATTTCGCGCGCTTCCTGGTCGAGACCGGTCATGCGCGCGAAACCAAGGAGGTATTCAAGCGCTTCCTGGTGAGCGGCACGCCCGGCCACGTCGAGCACGAGTGGGCCACGCTGACCGATGCGCTCGGCTGGATCCACGAGGCCGGCGGGCAAGCAGTGCTGGCGCATCCGGCGCGCTACAAGGTCGATGCGCGCGCGATGCGCGAGTTGCTGGGCGAGTTCCGCGACACCGGCGGCGATGCGATCGAGGTGCGTGTCGCCGAGCCACACGCACGAGCAAACCGCCGAATATGCGCGCCATGCGCGGAAATTCGGCCTGCTGGCGTCGAGCGGCTCCGACTATCACGGGCCGGGCGAAGGCTGGGCCGATCTGGGCGACATGCCGCCGCTGCCCGCCGGCCTCGTGCCGGTATGGAAAGACTGGTAGGGATGCCCGACCGGCGCACGGTATTTTTCGTCTCCGACCGGACCGGCATCACCGCCGAAATGCTCGGCAACAGCCTGTTGTCGCAATTCGAAGGTCTCAGCTTCGACCGGCAGACGATTCCATTCGTCGACACGCCGGAAAAGATCGACGAGATACTGCGGCGGATCGACGAGAACGCCGCGACGGAGGGTCGCCGCCCGCTGGTTTTCAGCTCGATCGTCGACGACGCGATGAGCGCGCAGCTCGGCCGGGCCAACGCGCTGGTCGCTCGACCTGTTCCAGGTCTTCATCGCGCCGCTGGAGTCCGAGCTCGGCGCCAAGTCTTCGCACGCGGCCGGCCGCACGCACGGCATCGCCAACAGCCTCGAATATTTCGCGCGCATGGAGGCGATCAATTTCACGCAGGCGCACGACGACGGCGCGACGACGCGCGATCTCGCCAAGGCGCAGCTGATCCTGATCGGCGTCTCGCGCTGCGGCAAGACGCCCACCGCGCTCTATCTCGCGCTGCAGTTCGGCATCCTGACGGCGAATTTCCCGCTGACCCCCGACGATTTCGTCGACAAGAAGCTGCCGGCGTCGATTCAGGGGTACCGCGACAAGCTGTTCGGGCTGACGATCGACGCCGAGCGGCTGCAGCAGATCCGCGAGGCACGCCGCCCGGCGAGCAAATATGCGTCGCTCGACAATTGCCGCTACGAAGTGCACCAGGCGGAATTGCTGATGCAGCGCGAGCGGGTAACCGATGCTCGACACGACCAGCCGCTCGATCGAGGAGATTGCGACGACGATCCTGCACCGGGCGGGGCTGCAGCGCCACATCTTCTGAATTCGGGCTTCGCGTAGCGACCAAAACAGACCGTCGCCCCGGCGAAGGCCGGGATGACTGGGGGCCTATGTCGCCGCGGCGACGTGAGGCATTATTCGAGCCCGTAGAAGTCATACGCATTGCCGCCGTAGATCGCGTCGCGCTCGGCTTGCGTCAAACCGGCGAGCAGCGCATCGCTGGCCGCGACCCATTCGGCATAGCTAGCCGCGAGCGTCAGCACCGGCCAGTCGCTACCCCAGATCACCCGCCCGCTGCCGAAGCAGTCGAGCACGTGCGCCACGTAGCGCCGCAGCATGTCTATGGTCCACGCGCAGCCCGGCTTCCGTGACCAGGCCGGAGAGTTTGCAGTACGCACCGGTGTGCCGCGCGAGCGCCGCGAGGTCGTCGGCCCAGGGCTGCCACCCACGCCCCGCGATATCCGGCTTGGCGCAGTGATCGACGACGACGGCCAGGTCGGGCTGGCGCTGCAGCGCCCTCAGCGAGCGGCTTGAGCTCGCGCGGCGTGACCAGGGCCTCGAAGCGCAAGCCCAGTGCGGGCAACGCGGCCAGCGCGGGCTGCACCTCGGGCCGGGTGATCCAGTCCGGATCGGGCAGATCCTGCAGCATCGGCCGCACGCTCTTGAGCAGCGGATCGGCGGCGAGTCGGGTCAGCTCGGGAATCGCGTCGGCGGCCGCCAGGTCGGCCCAACCGACGACGCCGCGCACCAGACCACCGCTCGACCGGGCGACGTCGAGCAGATAGCGCGTTTCGGCGAGCGTCGGCGCGGCCTGCACCAGGACCGTTGCGCCAACCTTCGCGGCCGCGAGCCAGGGGCGCAGCTCGTCGAGGGCGAAGTCGCGGCAGATCGCTCGCAGCGCCGGCGTAGGCTGCAACCACCCGTAGTCCCCTCGATCGAGCTGCCACACATGGTGGTGCGCGTCGACTCGCATCACGAGGGCGGCCCCGGAAGCGGCGCGTCCGGCGCTATCAGCCCGCGATCGCGCAGCGCCTGCCAGAACGCCGCCGGCACGGGCCATGTGGCGAAGGCGAGATTCTGGTCGAATTCGGCAATCGTGCGCGCACCGGGGATGACGCTGACGACGGCCGGATGCCCCCGCGGAAACTGCAGCGCCGCGGCACGCAGCGGTACGTCGAATTCGGCGCCAACGGCTTCGATCGCCGCAACGCGCGCCACGAGCGCGGGCGGCGCCGGAGCATAGTTGAAATACGGCAGCGAGCCATCGGCCGGGTGCGCACCGGTCGCGAGGATGCCCGAGTTGTACGGACCGCCGATGACGATCGCGACGCCGCGCCGCTCGCACAGCGGCAACAGTTCGCGCAGCGCGGTCTGGTCGAGCAGCGTATAGCGCCCTGCCAGCAGCAGAGCATCGACATCGGCTCGCGCGAGCACGTCGACGCAGACGCGCCAGTCGTTGACGCCGAGCCCGAAGCCCCCGATGAGACCGCCGTCGCGCAGGCGTGCCAGCGCCGGAATCGCACCCGCCAGGACCTGCTCGAATCGCTGCGCGTAGGCAGCGCCGTGCGTGTCGCGATCGATATCATGGATGTAAACGATGTCGAGTCGCGACGCGCCGATGCGCTGCAGGCTGTCCTCGATCGAGCGCAGCGTGCCGTCGCTCGAATAGTCCCAGCGTTGCTTGAACGGCAGCACGTCGACGTAGCCGTTCTGGCCGCGCCGCGCCGCGCGGTCGGGCACAAGGATCCTGCCGACCTTCGAAGAGAGCAGGTAGGTGTCGCGCGCGACGCCGTTCAGCGCCCTGCCGATCCTGCCTTCCGACAGCCCGTTGCCATAGTGCGGGGCAGTGTCGAAATAGCGGACGTCCGCCGCATGCGCATGCCGCACCAGGGCTACCGCGTCGTCGTCGGGGATCGCCCGAAACAGGTTACCGAGCGGCGCGCCGCCGAAGCCCAGTGCGTTGCGGCGCAGGCGCGCCGTCAGTTGCGCGGCCATTGGCATGCGCGCGCCCTCACCTGCTCATCAGCAGGCCCGGCAGCCATGTCGTCAGCGGCGGCCACAGCGTCACCCCGGCGAGCACCACCAGCAACGGGATCAGGAACGGCACGATGGCACGCGATATGCGCTCGAACGATATTTTGGCGATGTTCGAGACGACATAGAGCACGACGCCAACCGGCGGCGTCACGGTGCCGATCATCAGGTTCAGCACGAAGATCAGCCCGAAGTGCACCGGATCGATGCCGAGCTTCATCGCCACGGGGACGAGGATGGGGATCAGTATGAGCATCGCCGCGATCCCTTCCATGAAGCAGCCGACGAACAGCAACAGAAGATTGACGATCAGCAGATAGACGATCGGGTTGGTCGTCCACGCCGTGAGCGCCTGCCCGGTGAGCTGCGGAATGCGCGAAATGGCCAGGCACCAGCCGAGAAGCTTGGCGACCATGACCAGCGTCATCACGACGCCCGTCGTTTCCACCGTGTCGAGAATCAACCTCGGCAGCCGGGCGATGCTGAAGCTGCGATAAACGAACAGGCCCAGGATCAGCGCGTACAAGGTCGCGACCGCGGCCGCCTCGGTGGGCGTGAATACCCCGGTAAGCATGCCGGCCAGCAGCACTACCGGCGTCATCAACGCCCAGAACGCTTCGCGGAACTTGCGCCAGAGGAGCGGCAAGGTCGGGAAGTCGCCCTTCGGCAGACCGAGCCGACGCGCCATGAACGAGCACAGCACCATCAAGGAGAGTCCCATCAGCACGCCCGGAACCACGCCGGCGATGAACAGCTTGCCCACCGATACTTCGGCCGCCGCGCCATAGACGACCATCGGCAGCGAGGGCGGAATGATCGGCCCGATCGTCGCCGCAGCCGCGGTCAGGCCCGCCGCCATGTCGATCGGATACTTGGCGTCGCGCATGGCGCGGATCTCGACCACGCCCAGCCCGCCCGCCTCGGCGACGGCCGAGCCCGACATGCCGGCGAATATCATCGACGCCATGACGTTGGCGTGGCATAGGCCGCCGCGCATCCAGCCGACGAGCACGATCGCGAAGTCGAAGATGCGGTTGGTCACGCCGGCGTTGTTCATCACGTGCCCCATCAGGATGAACAAGGGCGCGGCGACGAAGGTGAACGAGTTGGCGGCGGAGACCTGCTGCTGGGCGATGATGATCGAGTCGACGTGCTGCGTCAGCACGAAGGCGGTGCCGGCCAGCGCCATCGTCAGCCAGATCGGCGGCCCGAGAAACAGCGCGACCACCCAGACCGCGAGTATCGCCAGCATCGACGAGGTCACAGTTGCGCCTCGGCGGCCTTGACGTCGCCCTTGCGCACGATCTCCAGCAGGTCGCGCACGCCGTAGACAACGAGAAAGAGCGCCGCGAACGGCACGGCCAGGTAGACCGGCCAGAAGGCGAAATCCAGCGACACCATCTGAACGTCGGCATTGCGGTGCGTGATCGTGATGCCGACGACGAACAGGATCAGCGCGAAGACGATCGTCGCCACGCACCAGAACGCGTGCAGCGCGCGCCGCGCCGGCGCCGGCAAGCGGTCGGCGACGACGTTGATGCCGATGTGGATGCGCTTGCGCGTGGCCATGGTCCAGCCCAGGAACGCTACCCAGACGAACAGGTATTGCGCGAACTCGTCGGTCCAGACCAGCGGATGATTGAAGAGGTAGCGCAGAGCGATCTGCAGGATGATGACGCCGAACATCAGCAGAAACAGCGCGACCGCGAGGACGTCGAGCGCGCGTTCGGCGCGCTTGAACAAGGCGAGCAAGCTATTCCTCCGCTATTGGCCCGCGGCCGCGCGCGCCCGCGGCTGCGCTCAGGTCAGCGACTGCAGGCGCTCGAACGTGCCCTTGCCCCAGCGCGATTCGAACTTTGCCGGGACGACCTTGATGACGGCGTCGCGGAATGCTACGACGTCGGGCTTGATCACGTTCATGCCGCCCTTGGTGAAGGTCGCGACCAGCTCGCCCTCCTGCTTGAGAATCTCGGCATTGGCCGTTGCCACGGCCTTGCCGATCGCGGTTTGCATCACCCCGCGATCCGCGTCCGACAGGCCGCGCCAGAATTGCTCGTTGACCACGACAAAGCGCGGCGTGATGATGTGCGCGGTCAGCACCAGGTATTTCTGCACCTCGAACAACTTCGCCGACTGGATCGTCGGCAGCGGATTTTCTTCGCCGTCGACCAGCTCCTGCTTCAGCGCCAGGTACAACTCGCCGAAATTGATCGGCGTCGGGCGCGCACCCCAGGCCTCGGCCATCGCGTTGAACACGTCGACCGGCGGAACGCGCAGCTTGAATCCCACCATGTCGCGCGGATGGCTGACCGCCTTGCTCGCGGTCGTCAGCTGCCGCGTGCCGTAGTAGATCGTGTCGACGATGCGCATGCCGCGATTCTTGACCAGCGTGTCGACCAGCCCGCGCGCGTCGGGGCTCGCCATGCCTTTGGCCATGTGCGCCGCGTCGCGCCACACGTACGGCGCCTCGAGCACCGAAATCGCCGGCACCCACGACCCGAACGTCGCCGCACCGTCGGTATAGAGCTGCAGTGCGTTGGACCCGAGCGCCTCGATCATGTCGCGCTGCGTGCCGAGCTGCGAGGCGGGGAACGTCTGCAGCTCCAGCCGGCCGCCGGTCTTCTCCGCGATCTCCTTGCCCGCCGCCTCCAGCGCGACCACGCTGGGATAGCTTGCCGGCAGCACGTCGCCATAGCGGATGATCGTCTTGCCCTGGGCGCCGGCGCGACCGATGAACGGCCCGGTCGCCAGCGTCGCCGCGGCGGCCGCGGTGAATCTGCGTCTTGAAATCATTGCTGTCCCCTCCTCGGACGGTGATTATGGCCCGCCCGGCGCCATCGTCAAAGCCGCATCGCGCGCTGGCGGGCGCTGGCAATGTGCTCGGCCAGTGCTGCCGCCGCACGCACCGGATCGCGCGATTCAAACGCCGTGATGACCGCGAGATGCTCGCGCATCACCGGAATGACCAGCGATTCGTGGATCCGCGTCTGCTTCTGCCGGATCAGGCGGATCTTGAGCGAATTCACCCGGTAGGTGCCGGAAATGATCGCGTTGTCCATGAAATCGATGATCGTGTCGTGGAGATCCCAGTCGGTCGCCTGTGCGCGTACCACCAGCTTCCGGGTGATCCGCTTGCCCGCTTCCTGCAGGACCGCCTCGTGCGCGGCGCGCAGCCGCTGCATTTCGCTGTCGGGCGCGTGCAGGACGAAATAGGCCGCGGCCTCCCGCTCCAGCAGCATGCGCAGCTGAAAGGCGTCGCGGATCAGGTTCAGGTCGACTTCGGCGATCCGGATCCCGCGCTGCGGAACGGTGCTGATCAGGCCTTCGGCTTCCAGGCGCGGGATCAATTCCCGGATCGCGCCGAGGGGCATGCCGGTGATGCCGACCAGCTCGCGTTGCGTGACGAACTGGCCGGGCTCGATCTCGCGTGCCAGAAGGCGTTCGGTAAAGCTGGTATAGGCCTGCTCGCGCAGCTTGAGCGGCTTGGCGACAGCCATCATGCGGCGCGGCGGCGGCGTCGCCTTGTAGGGCATGACATGCGTGCTACACTAACATGTTAGTGGCTGTTGTCAATGCGCGTTTCGGTCTGACCGGTGCCCGCAGGCGCCCCGACCAAGGCGGTGTGCTGGCGCCCGTTGGGACGGTGCGTCGCCGCCTGCGGTTGCGCCGGTGCGGCAACAAGCATGTGAATGAGGTGCTGACATGTTGCCGATTGCAACCGCGACGCGCAGCAAATCCGAGAGATGGCCGATCGCATGAATCCGAGCCCGTCGCTGCAAGGCCTCTGGTGCGCTACGCTGAGCCCGCTCGATTCGCGCGGCGCGCTCGATGCCGCGCGGCTGGCGGCCCATGCGCGGCGTCTGTTCGCCGCCGGCGTCGACGGCATCGCGCCCTTCGGCACGACGGGCGAAGGGCAATCGTTTTCGGTTGCCGAGAGGCAGTCGGGCATCGATGCGCTGATCGGGGCGGGCGTGGCGCCGCAGCGCCTCCTTGCCGCCACCGGCTGCGCCGCATTGCCGGACGCGATCGCGCTCACGCGCCATGCCATTGCTGCCGGCTGTGCAGGCGCGCTGGCGTTACCGCCGTTCTTCTTCAGGGACGTGACCGACGACGGCGTGTATGCCGCATACGCCGGGCTGATCGATGCTGTCGGCGATGACCGCCTGCGCCTGTACCTTTACCATATCCCGCAGATCAGCGGCGTAGCGGTATCGCTGCGCGTCGTGTCGCGGCTTGCCGCCGCCTATCCGGCCATCGTTGCCGGCGTCAAGGACAGCTCGGGCAACTTCGACAACTCGCGCGCGCTGGTCGCAGCGTTGCCGGGACTGTCGATTTTCGTCGGCCACGAGCCGCACCTGCCAGCGCTGCGCAAGCTTGGCGGCGCGGGCACGATCTGCGGCATCGCCAACCTGTATCCGCGCCTGCTGCGACGCCTGTACGATCGCTCGCTCGACCCGGCGCCGGCCGATGAGTTGGCGCTGATCGAACGCTTCCTCGCCGCGATCGGGCCATTCCCCATTTTCGCCGCGCTGAAGGCATTGCAGGCCGAACTGACCGGCGACGCGGCATGGCGGGCGCTGCGCGCCCCGTTGTTGGCACTGTCCACCGCCGACGCCCGTGCGCTGCATGATGCCGTCGATGCCGCCGGAATCGTTGCCGAACGCGACGGCGCCGTGATCACCTGAAGGAGGACTGATCGTGACTATCGCCAATCCCGAGGCCGACGCCATTGCCGCGCTGGCCGCCTTCGATACGCCGACCGTGTGCAATGCGCTCGAGCTGGTGCTGCCGGCGACGCGCGGGCACGGCTACACGACCCGGCCGGCGCTGTGCGGCTTTCCGGCGCTGCGCCCGATCGTCGGCTTCGCGCGCACCGCTCGTATCCGGTCGAAACAGGCACCTGCGGAGCCCGCCGGCAAGGTTCGATCGATGCGCCACGAGTACTACCGCTACATCGACGCGGGCCCGAAGCCCTCGGTCGTCCTCATCGAGGACCTCGACAGCGCCGACGCGGGCTACGGCGCGTTCTGGGGCGAAGTCCAGTCTGCCATCCATCGCGGGCTCGGCGCGCTGGGAGTCGTGACCAACGGCTCGGTGCGCGACATCGATCAGTGGGCTCCGGGGTTTCAATTCCTGGCGGGGCGGGTCGCTCCATCGCACGCCTATGTCCACGTGGTCGAGTTCGGCGCAGAGATCGAAGTGCTCGGCATGCGCGTTCGATCCGGGGACATCGTCCACGCCGATCGTCACGGCGCCGTCGTCGTGCCCGCGGCGGCGGTTGCCGGATTGCCCGCAGCCGCGCACGAAATCACGCGACGCGAGGCGCGCATTCTCGACGTGGCGCGCGGGCCCGACTGCACTGCGGAGCGCTTGATCGATGTGTTCTCTCAACTCGATGCGATCCACTAGTCGCCCCGACGTCGGGTATGATTCCAGCGTATGCTGCCGGCGCGCCGGCGCCGCCGCGCCGCCTCGCTCATATCGC
>CAVQKL010000011.1:0-36267 GCA_963713125.1 uncultured beta proteobacterium
CCGGGTTCGCGCAGGCGTCTGTTCCAGCCCCCGCTATGCGGCGGGCGAATTTTAGCATCGCCGGCAATCCGGAGCCGCGCGGGCTTGGTGCAGGCCGATGGTCGATCAGGCTGGTGGCTAGTGGCACACCGTTCCCGGCGCGGTGAGGATTTCGCGCGTGATGTCTTTGGATTGCGTTTCGCCGTTGACCGTGTAGGTGAACGTCCCCGAATTGCCGTCGAAGAAGGCGAGCTGCGCGCTGCCCACGACGTTCCGGTCGCGCCGCCCGGGCTGCCGATCGGCGGAAACGGTATGCGCGTTGAACGGCGGTCCCCGACGTCAGCCGCGTCAGGTCGCCGGTATACGAGCTCCGACCCGCTCTTGGCCAGCTGTCGCCACCAGCCACATCGGCGTGTGATCGACGTCGTAGGTGAACCAGGTCGACGAAGATGATGTCGCCCTCGTGCGTGAGATTGATCGCCCCAGCCCGCTTGCGACCCTGCCGGCGCGGCCCACCACAGGTCCTGGTAGTTGTTGCGTCAGCGCCAGATTCGCCTGCGCGCCGAACGTGCACAGCGGCACCGGGCCGAACGTCTGTCGTGTGATCGCCTTGGTTTGCGAAATGCCGTTGACCGTGTAGGCGAACGTCCCGTCGTTCGCGTCGCTGAACGTCAACGTGCCGGTGCCGACCGCGGCGCCGGTTGCGCCGCCGGAGCTTCCTATCGGCGGAAACGGCATCGGCGTCGAACGCCGGGCCGGTCGCCTGGTACAGCGTGCCGCTGTAGCTGTTCGGCGCGGTCTGGTTCGCGCTCATCACCAGCCACCACGCCTTGCCTGTCGAGGTCGTAGGTGAACCACGACGCGAAGATCGTGCCGCCCTCGTGCGCGAAATTGATGCCCCAGCCCGCTTCCGATCCGCCGGGAGCATTCCACCACAATCCGCCGTAGTTGCGACGGTCGCCACCACCGCTGCCAGCGCGGCGCCTGCATCGAGCATGCCCGCGCCGCAAGTGCTGGTCGTGCAATAGCATTCGAGCTGATCGATTTGCGAGACGTCCGATCGGTTGCGGCGCGACGCATTGCTGCAAGCGGCGTGCCGTCGCTGTTGGATGAGACCCGAGCTCGGAAAGGGTCGCGCGCTCGCCTGCAGCAGCGAACGCACCGCGCGCGGGCGTAAGCGTCGGATTGGCGGCCAGCATCAGCGCGCGGTGCCGGTGACCATGGGCGCCGAAAAGCTGGTTCCGACGGAAGCATTGAAGCTGTCGGTGTAGATCGAGCCGCCCGCGGCATCGGAAATCGGCGTTGTCAGCCCGGAATTCGCGGTCGGTCAGCATCGGATACAGGCACGGTTCGCCCGGGTTGATATTGACGCAGTTGCCGCCCGGTGCGCTGATGCAATCGTCGAGCCGAGGTCGGAAAAACCGACTTTGCTGCCGGCGTGCCGCAGTCCCGCCACGGCAATGACGCCGGTGCAATTGGCCGGCGTAGCCCGCAGCGTGCCCGGTGCTCGTTGCCGGCCGACGCGACCACGACGGCGCCGGCGGCGTTGATCTCGGCGACAGCATCGGTATACGCCGCCGTGCATGCGCCGTCGCCGCCCAGGCTGAGATTGAGCACGCGCGCCGGCGTCGGATTGACCGGCGCGCCCGGCACGTCGAGCCCGGCCGCCCAGCGCATCCCGGCGATGATGTCCGAATCGAAGCCGCCGCACTTGCCCAGCACGCGCACCGGCAGGATGCGGACGATGCGTCCGACGCTCGCCATGCCGATGCCGTTGTTGGTCAGCGCGCCGATCAGGCCGCTGGTCTGCGTGCCGTGCCACGAGCTGTCTTCGGCCACGGTATCGCATTGGTAGAACGGGCCGTTGCGGTCCTGCACTTCCGCGAGCGTCAGCCAGTCGCCGGGGTCGGACGCATCGGCATCGCGGCCATCGCCGTCGTTGGCGACGTCCGGATGTCGCTGATCATGTCGTAACCCGGCAACAGGTTGCCGCCGGCGCCGACGCGCTGCAGGTCGGGGTGATCGAAGCGCACGCCGGTGTCGATGTCGGCGACGACGATGTCCGTGCTGGCCGGGGCGAGGTCCCACGCCGGTTCGACATTGATCGACGACTGCACCTCGCCCGCCGGGGCGCGCAGATACCACTGCCCGACCGCGGGGCCGCCGGCGAACTGCCCGACACCGGCGGTCCGGCGAGATACAAGGGATCGTTTGGCGCAGCCGATGAGCCGGCGGCGCCGGTCCGGCACGGCGTATTCGACGTCGCTCTCGCGGGCAAGGCGCTGCGCCAGCTGCTTCCGACGTCATGCCCCGGGCGAACAACGACCTGCGTGCGCTCGCTTACCCCGGACCCGCGCGAAGCTCCAGGCCCACGCGGGTGCCGAGCGTCCGGGCGCGGCCGACCTCTTGTGCGGCGGCCGAAAGCGCCTGGTCGCGCAGCAGCGGCGACTCGGCCTTGTACTTGACGATCACGCGCCCATCGGCGATCGGCGCCTGCGATTGCGCTTGCACCGGTGGCGGCGCCAGCAGAAGTGCGCACAGCGCGACCATCGTCAACAGGGGCCGGTGCATGTCAAGTCTCTCGGTTCGGCGGCGGCGGAGGTCTTTGCACGGCCGTGCAAAGTGCTGCCGTCTGACAATCGGGCCCGCGGCCGCGTTCAGTGCAGGCGATGGTATTTCAAGCTTGTTACAGGGTCGCTCGGAGCATGCCACCCACCGCGTAATTCCCGCCAGCGTTACCGTGCGGCCTCGAGGGACGGCTGCTTGCGCGATCAACCTGCCGCCAAAGCCGGCCTGCCGCGCGCCTTGCGCTGCGCGGGCGGTTTGGCTCCCGCCGCGGTTGGCATGCCGAGTCCTGCGACCGCTGCGCGAGCGCTTGCCGACCATCGGGCCGGGCTCCGGCCCGGGAAACGTCGATTCAGAACGTCGGGATCGGTTCGCCGCCGGCCGGCGCGTTCAACTCATTCTTCTCGTATTCCTTCGGAAAATAATAGGCCTCGCCGTGCGTTCCGTTCAGCGGGTCGTCTTTCGGATTGGTGTACTTGATGTCGTACGGCCCGACGCCCTGAACCTCGACCACTGTCTTACCCTTGGTGAACGCGAATTGCTGCCCTTGCGGCGGCACATAGACGAAGCCGCCCGCCTTGACGGCATGGGCGATCTTCTTGTCGTAGGTTTCGGTGCTGGCGACATACAGCGTCCCGGAAATCACGGTCATGTACTGGGCCTGCGAATGCCAGTGGAACGGGAGCTTGTATTTCGACGGCATCGACAACAGCAGGACATACGGGCCGTTCGAGCTCGGGTCACCGTAGAGCACGGCGACCTTGGCGCCTTTTGGCAGCGCCGGCGGCGCGGCAGCCCACTGGAAGTTCTTCGCGTTGACCAGCACCGGCTCGGCCTTCGGGTCGGCGCCGATCGCCACGGTCGAAAAGACCAGGATCATGACGCTTGAAAAGAGCAGGGTGAACAGACGGCATCGAGCTTGCATGATGTACTCCCCTTTTGTGCTCGCGAATGCGTGATCGGAGGGAAAGCAGCCGATAGAGCCCATCCCCGTCCCCAGCCAGTCGGCGTTTGCCGGCGCGACCGGTTATGTTACCGCAAACATACCCGCTAGAGCCGTTTCTTCCGGCCCCTGGATCTCGCCACGCCGTTCGGCGCGGAGAATCCCGCTGGGCGCGTTGCCCGATCTTCCGCTGCAGCATCCTCGGCGAAGTCCCCGGGAGTCCCCCGCAGGAATCGATCGGGTGCGATCTCCGCGAAGATCGAGGCGCCGATATACGTGGCGACGAGCACAAATACGGCGGCGCTTCCCAGCAAGCCGAGGCCGGCATAGCAGGCCGGCAACACCACCACCCAGCGCATCAGGATGAGGCCGAAGCGCTGCTTGAGCCTCAATTCCGAAGGGGGGTGCGTGTCGAGCGCACGGTAGAGCTCGATATACGACCAGAGCGCCATCACGGACTGCACGCGTGCCCCGCGAACGTCGGCGCGCTTTACAGTCGCGCCCACAAAGCGCGGTGACGGGCAATTCAACATGCTGATTACACGGATGCTTCTAGCGTTAGCACGCACATTGCTTCGCATCAGCATTGTAAGGTCGGAATCGTCGATCCGCTCGGTCCCGGAACCCGAAAGCGGCCTTGCCTGCGAATGTGGGGAGGAACAATGATCAGATACTTGCTGGCGATTGCGGCGATAGGTCTTGCGCCCTACGCACTGGCGGACGCTGTCGATGTGACCCTCACCGGTCCCACGACGATCACCATTGCCCAAGACGGATCTATCAATCTGTTCACTTACACGCTGGCGAACAACTCGGGGGCGCCGATCGACAATTTTGGCGCTACGCTTGTGGACACGCCTCTTTCGGGCGACGCCACCGACACCCTTACCTCAATAGTCTGGGGCGAGTTCGGTGGCGCGACTTGCGACGTGTCGCTTGCCAATCTCGCGAGCTGTACGCTGATGCTCGCGCTGGCGTCGGATATCGACGTGGGCGAAATCGACGTGGATTTCGGGACCGAGTCATTGCAACTGGGCTGGAACTTCAGTCTCGCCACCGGCGCTCCCGACGGCGTGTCAATCACCGCACTGGTGACCGTGACCGATCCCGGCTTTGGCACCGTCCCGGAACCGGGCACGCTCGCCCTGCTCGGCCTTGGTCTGGCCGGCTTGGGACTCTCGAGGAGCAGAAGCGTCCCGTGAACGCCTCTTCCACGAACGCGATGAGATTGAAATACCCAACGAATCGACCAAGCCTTCGCCGATGATGTCGGTATCGGGCGCGATAGCGATGGCCGTCTCCCGGTCCATCCCTTCCTGCGCGAAGAACCGCGCAAGCGCGTCGAAGATTTACCGGTCAGTCTAGGGCCTGTTCGAAGGCCCTAGCTCACATCGCTTCGAAAATCTCCGTGTCGGGGTGGTAGGCCGCGAACTCATACCACTCTCCCACGCCGGATTCGAGGTACACGAGCTGCGTTCCGGCGAGCGGGCCGGAGACCGCCTCGCCCATCTCGTTCCACACCGACCCCGTCTGTTCGTCGTATACGCCGCCCGTTTCGGAGTGGCCGAAGACCAGGACGCGGTCCCCGACCCGGCGGTGGAAGGCGAGCGCCTGCAACGTCCCGGGTCGGCACCTCACGACCGTCTCCGCACCGCCCAGCGAGTCGTTCAGGACCGGACCGATCCGCGCTAATGCGTCCAGCGGATAGGCCCGCGCGTTCGCTCCGTGCTCGACGCCGAGGACGAGCGTGTTGTGCGGGAGTCGCTCGTCGAGGGGCCTGACCAGCGTAGCGCGCATCTTCGGCGGCACGCCGGGCGAGCCGGGTGAGAGCTGGCTCCCGCGCCCCTCGCGCGACGCCTGTTCGGCGTACAGGACCATGGTCGTCGGATGCATTGCGAGCCACTCGCGCCAGTGACACTGCGAGAGCGGGAGGCGCTCCAGTACCGCCCCTCGCATCGCGCCGGCCAGCGCGACGCCGGTGAACGGCGACCAAAGGCTTTCGGTCGATGTGTCGCCCAAAAGCATCGATCCGTTGTACATCCCCCGCAAACGAAAGACCAGGGGCTGCCCTTCGACCTCCGCCCGAAAGGCCGATGCGCCGCTGCAAATGGCGCAGAGAGTCACGAGCACGGGCCGATCGTCGAAAGCGAGGTTCGCGACGTGAGGGCCCTTCATGATCCACCACGGGAGCGCCCATGCCCGGCGACCCAGATAGAGCCCGAGGACAGGGTCGTCGTCGCGAAGGTGGTCGTAGACGTCGGTCCAGACCGGGTCGTTCAGCGGCTGGCGCCAGCTCTCCGCGAGTTGTGTCGCCTCAAAGAGGCGCGCTTGCGGCAATTCGCCGGTCTCAAACATCCTTTGCATCGTACGTTCCGTACCTTGCAGTTCGCTGACATCCAGACTGAAAGCCATCTGACGAACGCCCAGCCGCCGCCACGTCTGCCGTCGCGCCGGTTAGCTTGGTTCGTTAGGCGTTGATGCCGCATTCCGCTCGCCGAATGGCCGACGCGTGTCGTGTGCGAGGCGGGGCCGGGAGCGCCGGTGCGATAGATCGGAGCGACGGAAGGGAGCTCGGTTTCGGAGCCTGCTTATGGATTCGTGCTGCGCTTTGTTGCGGGAAAGTGGCGGAGAGATAGGGATTCGAACCCTAGATACGCGTCAACGTATACTTGATTTCGAGTCAAGCGCCTTCGACCACTCGGCCATCTCTCCGGAACCCGCGATTA
Source organism: uncultured beta proteobacterium (assembly GCA_963713125.1). Taxonomy (GTDB): domain Bacteria; phylum Pseudomonadota; class Gammaproteobacteria; order Burkholderiales; family Casimicrobiaceae; genus PALSA-1003. The sequence continues at coordinate 6,214 of CAVQKL010000011.1, forward strand.
TACCGGAGCGCCCGCGCCCGCCTCAGACCCGCGCACCAATGAAAAACGGAGGCCGCGGCCCCCGTCCTGTGCGCAGCAAAGTCGCTGTGCTTATTTCTTCATCTTCCCATTCGCGCCGGTCTTGCCTTGTCCGGCGCCGGCGCCCATCTGCGGCGCCTTGCCATTGCCCTTGTGGGCGGACATGTAATTCGCGACGGCGCGATCTTCTGCCTTGGCGAGTTGCGCCTTGGTCACTACGGCGGCCGCTGCGTCCTTTTCCTTTTTCGCCGCGGCCGCGGCCTTCGCCGCATCGTCCATCGGCGGCAGCTTGGCCAGCGCGAGGCCGAAGCTGGCGATCACCACGCCGGCGGCGATCAGTGCGCGCAATGTAGTCGTCATCGCTGTCTCTCCTTCTGTGCTTTCGGCCTCAGGCCGCTTTCGGGCGCGCCGTCGGGCCGCCGGCGGCGGCCTGGGTGCGAACCTTGCCCGACTTGATGTCGTTGTACCAGTATTCGTGGTGCTCGCGCGCCCACTCCTCGTCGACGTAGCCGGTCTTCATCGCGTCGTACGCGCCGGCCATCCCGATCGTGCCCATGTAGATGTGGCCGAGGCTGCCGAGCATGAACAGTATCGCGCCGCTCGAGTGCAGCACGTGCGCGATCTGCATGGTGCGGCGCGTCTGGTCGAAGTTCGCGAAGTCGAGAATGAAGCCGGTAAGGCTCACCAGGATCCCGAGCACGATGGCGCCGCCCCAGAACCAGAGCTTCTCGCCGGCGTTGAACTTGTAAGACGGCGTGTCGCGGCCGGAGAACAATCCGCCGAAGCGCTTGATCCATAGCCAGTCGCCGGTCTGCGGGAAGTTGTCACGGACGAAATTGACGAACAGGAAGATGATGCAGATCGAGAACAGCGGGCCGACGAAATTGTGCAGGTACTTGGCCAGGATCGCCAGCCACGAGAACAGGGTGTAGCCCAGCACCGGCAGCAGAACGGCCTTGCCGAACAGTATGATCAACCCCGAGATCGCGAGTATCGAGAACGTGATCGCGGTCGACCAGTGGATCAGCCGATCGAGCCAGGTAAAGCGCAATATCTTGCGTCCCGTCGGCGCCTGGTGCAGCCGCATCGTGCCCTTGATCAGGTAGAACGCCGTGATCGCCAGGAACAGCACCACCAGCGCCCAGCCGCCGTAGACGGAAATGTCGCTGTTGCGCAGGCTCCGCCAGGTCTGGCCGCCGGACTGGATCAGCACGTTTGTCTCGCGGCCGCGCACCGTCGTGACTTGCGGTCCGCCGGAGCGAACCTCGCGCCACACCGGCGAGCTGTTCAGCGGCTGCTCGACCTGGCGCTGCGCCTGCGCCGTGGCGCCCGTGTTGTCAGGGGTCGGCGCCGGTGTCGGAATCTGCTGCGCCAGGGCACCGCCGGCCAGGGCCGCACAGAATGCAAACAACAGCGCGCCGGCAACGCGCGCTCCGATGGCGTGCCGCATGACAGCTCCTATTTGATTCGCTGGTACTCGTTCTGCGCCTGGGCACGCGTCGCGAGCGCTCGTTCCCACTCCGCCCGGTCGCCGTTGTACGGGGCGGCCTGGTACGCAGGCGTGTCGGGCTTGCCTGCGTACTTGCCCTGCTTGTAATGCACCACCTGCGGGCGCTCGCCGCAAGCGCTGAGCGCGAACGCGAACGCCACGGCAACGCCTGCCAGCGCGACGCGGGTCATGACTTGCTCGCGGGCGGTGCGGGCTGCGGCGCCGCGGTCTTGTCGCCGGGGCCGTACGCTGCGTCCCAGCCCCACGGCGGTCCGCCGACGGTGCCGCGCGCGGCGCGGATGGTGACGCGGTCGCGATAGATGCCGGACAGCACGTCGGCGTCGCCGGCGATCAGCGCCTTGGTCGAGCACATCTCGGCGCAGGCGGGCAGCTTGCCCTCGGACAGGCGGTTCCGCCCGTACTTGGCGTACTCCTCGGGCGAGCCGTCCTTTTCCGGGCCGCCGGCGCAGAACGTGCACTTGTCCATCTTGCCGCGCACGCCGAATGCCCCCATCTGCGGGAACTGCGGCGCGCCGAACGGGCAGGCGTAGAAGCAGTAGCCGCAGCCGATGCACAGGTCCTTGTCGTGCAGCACGACGCCCTCGGTCGTCTTGTAGAAGCAGTCGACCGGGCACACCGCCATGCACGGCGCGTCCGAGCAGTGCATGCACGCCACCGACATCGAGCGCTCGCCGGGAACGCCGTCGTTGATCGTGACCACGCGGCGGCGATTGACGCCCCACGGAATGTCGTGCTCCTGCTTGCACGCGGTCACGCAGCCGTTGCATTCGATGCAGCGTTCGGCATCGCAGAGAAATTTCATCCGGGCCATAGTCTGGTTCCTCTCGCTTGCAGGTCTGGATCGCGGGTCGTCAAACCCTGGCGACCTGGCAGAGCGTCGTCTTGGTTTCCTGCATCATCGTCACCGAATCGTAGCCGTACGTCGTTGCGGTGTTCACCGCCTCGCCGCGCACGATCGGATGCGCGCCCTCGGGGTAGTACTCCAGCATGTCCTTGCCCATCCACCAGCCGGAGAAGTGGAACGGAATGAACGTGGTTCCCGGGCCGACTCTTTCGGTCACCTGTGCCTTGACCTTGAGCTGCGCACCGGTCGGCGTCTTGACCCAGACGTATTCGCCGTCCCGCACGCCGCGATCGTTGGCGTCCTTCGGGTTGATCTCGACGAAGTTCTCCTGCTGCAGCTCGGCCAGGAACCGGTTCGACCGCGTTTCCTCGCCGCCGCCTTCGTACTCGACCAGCCGGCCCGAGGTCAGCACCAGCGGGTAATTCTTGGCGACCTCCTTCTTGACGTTGTCCTGCTGCACCGACTTGAACAAGGTCGGCAGCCGCCAGAACACCTTCTTGTCGTCGTGGGTCGGATACTTCTCGACCATGTCTGGCCGCGGCGAGTAAAGCGGCTCGCGATGCTGCGGGATGCCGTCAGGGAAGTTCCAGACGATCGCGCGCGCCTTGGCGTTACCCCAGAAGTGCACGCCGTGCTTCATGGTGACGCGCTGGATGCCGCCGGACAGGTCGGTCTTCCAGTTCTTGCCCTCGGCCGCCTTTTTCTCGTCGTCGGTCAGCTCGTCCCAGAATCCGATCTTCTTCATCAGCAGGTGGTCGAACTCGGGATAGCCGGTGGTGATCTCGCAATCCTTCGGGTACGAGCCGTCCTCGGCGAGCAGGTTCACGCCGTCGCGCTCGACGCCGAAGTTGGCGCGGAAGCAGCCGCCGCCGTCCATCATCGACTTCGACTCGTCGTACAGGTTCGGCGAGCCGGGATGCTTGATCTCCGGCGTGCCGTAGCATGGCCACGGCAGGCCGTAGTAGTCGCCGTCGCAGGGTCCGCCCTTGGCGCGCAAGGTCTTTACGTCGAACGTCGCCTGGTTCTTCATGTGGAGCTTGAGACGCTCCGGCGACTGGCCGGTGTAGCCGATGGTCCACATGCCGCGGTTGACTTCGCGCAGCATCGACTCGGGCTCGGGCTCGTCCCAGCCGTCCTTGTCCTTGATCACCTTGATCTTGGTGGTGCCGTCCGCCTGCTTGCCGACGAGCTGGTCGCCGTAGCCGAATTTCTTGGCGAATGCCATCATGATCGTCTGATCGGGCTTGGACTCGAACATCGGCTCGATCACTCGTTCGCGCCACTGCAGCGACCGGTTCGATGCGGTGACCGAGCCGGAGGTCTCGAGCTGCGTGCACGCGGGCAGCAGGTAGACGCCGTCCTTGCGCACCATCGCCGCCATCGCCGCGGTCGCCGACGGATACGGGTCGACGACGACGAGGGTGTCGAGCTTCTTCATCGCCTCGATCATTTCCTTGCCGCGCGTCTGGCTGTTGGGCGCGTGGCCCCAGAACACGATCGCCCGCAGGTTGCTGTCCTGGTCGATCAGCTCGTTCTTCTCCAGCACGCCGTCGATCCAGCGCGACACCGTCATGCCGGGCTTCTCCATCATCTCTTGCGAGACGAACTGCTTCTTGATCCACTCGTAGTCAACGCCCCAGACCGCGGCGAAGTGCTTCCACGAGCCTGCCGCCAGCCCGTAGTAGCCGGGCAGCGAGTCGGGATTCGGGCCAATGTCGGTCGCGCCCTGCACGTTGTCGTGGCCGCGGAAGATGTTCGCCCCGCCGCCGGAGACGCCGACGTTGCCCAGCGCGAGCTGGACGATGCACGACGCCCGCACCATCGCGTTGCCGATCGAGTGCTGCGTCTGGCCCATGCACCAGACCAGGGTCGACGGCCGGTTCTTCGCCATCATCTCGGCGACCTTGTACATCAGCGCCTCGGGCACGCCGCTGACTTCCTCCACCTTGTCCGGGGTCCATTTCGCCAGAATTTCTTCCCTGACCTTGTCCATCCCGTAGACGCGGTCATGGATGTATTGCTTGTCTTCCCAGCCGTTCTTGAAGACGTGGTGGAGCAAGCCGAACAGGAACGGGATGTCGGTGCCGGAACGGATGCGGACAAAGACATCGGCCTTGGCCGCGGTCCGCGTGAAGCGTGGGTCGACGACGATCATCCGTGCGCCGGTTTCCTTGGCGTGCAGCATGTGCAGCATCGAAACCGGGTGCGCCTCGGCCGCGTTCGAGCCGATGTAGAGCGCGCACTTGGTGTTCTGCATGTCGTTGTACGAGTTGGTCATCGCGCCGTAGCCCCAGGTGTTCGCCACGCCGGAGACGGTCGTCGAATGGCAGATCCGCGCCTGATGGTCCATGTTGTTGGTGCCGAAGAACGACACGAACTTCCGCATCAGGTAGCTCTGCTCGTTGCTGTGCTTGGACGAGCCGACCCAGAACACCGCGTCGGGGCCCGATTCCTTGCGGATCGCCAGCAGCCGGTCGCCGACTTCGTTGATCGCCTGGTCCCACGACAGCTTTTCCCACTTGCCGTTGACGAGCTTCATCGGCGACTTCAGCCGGTGCGAATTCTCGTGCATGCCGTGCTCGCGGATCGATGCGCCCTTGGCGCAATGCGCGCCCAGGTTGAGCGGCGAATCGAACACCGGCTCCTGCCGTGTCCAGACGCCGTTCTCGACGGTGGCGTCGACCGAGCAGCCGACCGAGCAGTGCGTGCAAACGGTGCGCTTGACTTCGACCTTCTTCGCTTCGAAGGCGCCGTCTGCCTCGGCCTTGCCGATCAGGTTGAACGGGATCTGGCTGGCGAACGCTCCGGCCCCCGCGGCGAGACCCGAGCGCTTCAAAAACGCCCGCCTGTCCATCGTCGGGAGTCTGACTCCGGCGATGCGGCGGAAACGTGGACGAGCTGCGCTGGCGCCGTCGGAAGCACCATCGTGAGTTCTGGTCAGCAGCATGATCCGTCCTCCTCCTACTAGACCTTGGCCGTCCGGTAATAGCGCCGCACGTGTTCCGTCATCGCGTAGCCCTTGCCGTCGGCAGGCGCCGCCGCGGTGCTCTCGGCGTCGATCACTCCGCGGGACATCGAGCGGGCGGCCACGGCAGCCGCACCGACGCCGCCAACGCCGAGCGTCAGCAGAAAACCGCGTCGTTTCAGATTGGCACCGGGGGCAGAGTCGGTCGCGGGCGCGGCCGGATTGAGACGATCGCTACGATGCGCTTTACGCATGCCTGCCTCCGCAAAAAAGACTCGTGACGTTGAGTTGGCGCAATGAGCTAGCCTATGGCGAACGAGTCACGTTCGATCGCCATGAACGCTTTGGTGCATTGTGCAACTCGTTTGTAGTAATTGGCAATAGCATTCGAGTTTATTGCATCGCAACATGATACGACCCAGGGCTCGATGTGCGCGGCAAAGAACTCCCGCTGCTGGTCGACCGTGACCGGGCCCGGCGCGCCGACGCCGGTGATCAGCACGCGCATGGTGGCGAAAACCGCGGCCAGGTGGTCCTCGTAGATCGTCTCTCCCGCTCGCCGCGCCAATCCGAGTCGGGCAAGCGCCGCACGCACTTCCACCAGCGGCTGGCGGCCCGGCAGCTTTTCGTACGCCGAAGCGTGCGGACTGACTTCGCTCTTGCCGACGCCGACGAAAAGATCGACGTATTCCGCCGCCGCCGCTTCGGCATCCATCACCGCGCTGGCCGCGATCAGCGTCCGCCATGCCTGCGCCAATGCCTCGCCCTCGACATGGCCCTCGTCGACGTGCAAGGCGTCCGCGGCGGCGATCGTCTTCAGCAGCGCCGCGTCAGGCGCGGCGGCATACAAGCGCGCAAGCAGCGCGTAGAAATCGGCGCGCGCCTGATCCTCGGGTTCGAGGGTTGGAGTAAACACGACGGCAGCGGGTTCCATTCCCGGCATTTTCAGTGCTGCAACTAGGGCCTGTTCACAGGCCCAAATATGACCGCGTCATTGCGATCCCGGTCCCGGCGTGGCGACGCCTGCCCCTGCCGTCGGATGGAGCTCCTTCTGCATCATGTCGATGACGCGGCAATCGGCGCACATCTTCAGCCGGTCGAGCGCGCCGGGCGCGGCAAACATCGAATGCCCGGCGAGCTTGGCCAGCATGTTGCCGACCATCTTGTCCGTGCCGAGCGCCTTGCCGCAGCGTATGCACTTGAATATCGTCGCTTCGTTCAGCACACGCGGTTGCTTGGCCTCGGCGGCGAGCGACAGCCGCGGCGCGAGCGTGATCGCATCTTCCGGACAGGTCGCCTCGCACAGGCCGCACTGCACGCACTTGGACTCGATGAAGCGAAGCTGCGGGACCTCCGCCTGCGGATGATCGAGAATCGCGCCTTCGGGGCAGGCGCCGACGCAGGCCAGGCACAGCGTGCAGGCGTCACGGTTGACGGCGATGGTGCCGAACGGCGCGCCGGCCGCCAGCGTGATCGACCGATTGCGGTGTCGGCGCGTGCGCCTGCAGATGCTCGATCGCGAGCGCGGCGGTCGTGCGCTTGTCCGCCGAGAAGTGAAATGTCGCCGGCGCGCGCACCGTCAGCGCCGGCTGCAGCGCCCAGACGGCCGCTTCGAGCGCAGCGCGATCGGCGGCGCGCAGCAGGTGCAAATGCCGGCCCTGGTAGCCGAGCGCCTGCGCGATCGTGTCGGCGTAGCCCATCTGCCGCTCGATCGCCTCCGGATACTGCGGCGCCTCGGCGCCGGTCGCGAGCACGGCGACCTCGCTCGCACCGTAGGCGAGCGCGCCCAGCCAGACGTCGATGCCGGCGGCGGCCATGTGGTGCAGCTCGACCGGGATCACGCGCGCCGGCAGGCCCTTGCCGCGCGCGGCCGAGGCGATTGATCACTTCGGCGCCGGCGGCATCGTGGAACAGCAGGCAGGCGTCGCGCCCGCCGGCCGCGGCGTAGGTCGCGAGCACCGTCCGCACGCGCGCGCCCAGATCGGGCACGCCGGGATACGCGAAGCTCAAGCGCCCCGGACGGGCAGACCGTCGTGCACGCGCCGCAGCCCATGCACAGGTGCGGCTCGACCGCGATGTGGTCGCCGTCGGCGCGGATCGCCACCGTCGAGCAGACGTCGATGCATTGATTGCAACCCGGCTGCTGCGAGCGGCTGTGCGCGCAGATCGACGCCTTGTAATTGAAATACTTCGGCTTTTCGAACGTCGCCGACGGCGCCCAGCACGTCGACGATCGCCTGCGCCTGCGCCGCGGCATCCGGCCCCGGGTGCCAGTAACCTTGCGGCGGCTGGTGCATCGCGAACGCGGGCTCGGGGTGCAGGTCGAGCACGAGATCGAACGACTCGCTGCGCGCGCGATTCGGCGCGCTCGAAATCGATCGCGCCGATCGCCCCGCAGGCGATCACGCATCGGCGATGGTCGCGGCAGCGGTCGAGATCGATCTGGTAGCTCCAGTCGATCGCCTGCTCGGGACAGACCTTGATGCAGGCGTTGCAGCGCGTGCAGACCTCGAGGTCGATCGGATTGTCCTGCGTCCAGCTCGCCTCGAACGCGCCGAGCCAGCCCGAGATGCGCTCGAGCTTGCCCGAATAGACCGGGTAGTCGTGCTGCGGCGGCAGCTCGGTTCCCGGCGCTGCGCCGGTGATCAGCACGGTGACGTCGAGCTGGGCCGTGCAGCCTGGCGGCCCAGGCCAGCGCGGCCGCGGCCGGGCCGACGATCAGCAGCCGCCCTTCGGACTTGAACGCGACGCGCGGCACCGGCTGCGGCTCGGGCAGCGTCGCCATGGCCAGCAAGCGCCGCGATCTTGGGCGTCGCCGCGCGCGCTTCGGCCGACCAGCCCGCGGTCTCGCGGATGTTGACGAAGCGGATCGTCTGCGTCTTGCCCGAGTCCTCGGCGACGTCGCCGAACAGCCGCGCTTCCTGCGTGCAGGCGACGAGCACGTCGCCGCCGGCGTGGTCGGCGAACCGCGCCAGTTCCTTCTGGCAGAGCTCGGTGTGCAGCGGCAGCGGGCCGGCGAGCTCGAGCGCGCGCGCGAGCGCCTCGCCGTCGAGCGGCATCGTGCCGTTGCACGTGCAGAGGTGAATCGTCTTGTCGCGGGCACTCATGATTTCGTTTCGCCGCCGGTCCTGTCGGCGTTGCCGGCTTTGACCCGGCCGTCGCGTCCGGCGCGCGCGCCGGGAGCTTCCGGATGCCGCGGCGGTCGTCGCGATGGCGCCGGCCGCGTCCGCCACCTTCTCCGGCCCGACCGCGTCGACCACGTCGACCACGTGGCCTTGGGCGTTAACTTCGGTCCTGGGCGGATCAAAAATATGCCGCACGTGCGCGAGCTGCTTCATCATTTCCGGCGGGATCGGATCGGGCTGGGTGTAGTCGCCGATGTAGACGTCCAGTCCGTCCATGATGTTGAAGCGCGGATCGCGAAAGAGCTGCTTCAGCGCGGCGCGCTTGGTCGCCTCGGGGACATGCGGCTTGAAAAACGGCGCGAACTCGGAATCGATGGTCAGCGATTCGATCGGCGGCAGCGGCGCCGCAGCGGGCTGCGTCGCACCGTCCGGCGAGCGCGTCGGCGGCGGTGGGCCCGAAGGCGTCGGCGGCGTCGGCCCGGCGCGATCGGGCCGGGCGACGGTTTGCGCTTGCGCCGGTGCCTGCGTCCGCGCCGCCTCGAGCTTGCGCCGCGACCAGCGCTTGAGCGACAGGCGCCCCGGACCTTGGTCGACGCCTCCCGGCTTGTCGCTCATCGATTGCCTTGCCCGGTGCGTCGGAGGCGTGGCCCTCGGCACCGTCGCGCAGCTTGGCATCGCGCTCGTAGAGCTCGTTGCGGCGAACCTTGCGCTTCGGCTCGGGCTTGTAGTTCGCCTCGACAAACGGCTGCATCCATGCGAGCACATCCGGCGAGCAGCGGCAACGCGTCGACCATTTCGCCGCCGTCCATCAGCCGTGCCGCCTCGTTGTAGCTCACGGTCACCAGCTCGGGCCGCGCCCGCAGCCCGTCGGCGGTGACGCGCTCGGATTCGAGCATGCGCCACATGACGAATATTTTCGGGTCCGGCGCGGTGATGTTCAAAAAATAGCCTTCGCTTTCGGACGGATGCAGCTCGAGCGAAATCCGGTGAAGCGCCAGCGCGTGCCGCTCGCGTCGTCGGAAAGCTTGACCTGCGACGAGCAGCGGGCTGTCGTCGCGCTCGACCGCGCCGACGCGCCATTGCTCGCTCGCCCAGCGGTTGGCAAGCGGGATTCGCTCGATGACGACGGCAACGGGAAACCGCAACGCTGGCATGGCCTTTTTTGTCGATCGCAGCACGATAGTCGCGCGAGCTGCCATCATACTATAGCGGTGCAGCGGCGCGCGGCGTCTGCTAACATCATCGATCGCGGTATCGAAACACGCATTGTCATGGCCAGGATCATTCCTCTCACCGACGCGCGTTCGCTTGCCGGCGACGCTCGCCGCGGCGCGCGGCGCAGCCGCGGTCGCGCCGACGGGGGTGCTCGCCGATACCGCGCGGGCGCAGCTTGCGCGACCTGCGGATTTCGGTGACCGACCGCTGCAATTTCCGCTGCGTCTACTGCATGCCGCAAGGACGTCTTCGGCCACGATTACCCGTTCCTGCCGCACGCCGAGCTGCTGACGTTCGAGGAAATCGCGCGGCTGGCGCGGATCTTCAGGGCGCACGGCGTCGAGAAGATCCGCCTGACCGGCGGCGAGCCGCTGTTGCGCAAGCATCATCGAGCGGCTGGTCGCGATGCTGGCCGACATCGGCGGCCTCGACCTGACGTTGACGACCAACGGCGCGCTGCTCGCGAAAAAGGCGCGCGATCTCCACGCCGCCGGCCTCAACCGCGTCACCGTCAGCCTGGACGCGCTCGACGACGCGCGTGTTCCGCGCGATGAACGACGTCGACTTTCCGGTCGCGCGAGTGCTCGAGGGCATCGACGCCGCGGCAGCCGCGGGCCTCGCGCCGGTCAAGGTCAACATGGTCGTCAAGCGCGGCGTGAACGAGCAGCGAAATCCTGCCGATGGCGCGGCATTTCCGCGGCAGCGGCCACATCCTGCGCTTCATCGAGTACATGGACGTCGGCCACACCAACGGCTGGCGCATGGACGACGTCGTGCCGTCCGCGGAAGTGATCGGCATCATCGGCGCGCGAGCTTCCGCTCGAGCCGATCGATCCCAACTACGCCGGCGAGGTCGCCGCGCGCTGGCGCTATCGCGACGGCGGCGGCGAGATCGGCGTCATCTCGTCGGTGACGCAGGCGTTCTGCAGCGATTGCACGCGGGCGCGGCTCGCGACCGACGGCAAGCTCTACACCTGCCTGTTCGCGACCGACGGCGTCGACCTTCGCGCGCTGCTGCGCGGCGGCGCCGGCGACGACGAGATCGGCAACTATGTCGCCGCGATCTGGTCGCGGCGGGCCGACCGCTACTCGGAAATCCGCTCGGAGAACACGCGCGCGCTGCCGAAGGTCGAGATGAGCTACATCGGCGGCTGAGCGAAGCCGAGCGGATACCCGGGCGGCGACACGCATGCACATCAAGGCGCTGATCGAATTCCTGCAGGGCCTCGAGCAGAACAACAACCGGCCGTGGTTCGCCTGGAACAAGCCGGCGTACGACGTGCTGCGCGAGGAGTTCCAGGCGCTGGTCGCCGACGTCGCGGTGCGGGTCGCCAAATTCGACCGCGCGCTGGGGCCGGTCGAACCGAAGAAAGGCGATGTTCCGCATCTATCGTGACACGCGATTCTCGCAAGGACCGCACGCCGTACAAGACCCATTTCAGCGCGGCGCTGAACGACCGCGCCAAGCGCGGCCTCGCGCCCGGCTATTACTTTCACATCGACCATGCAGGGCGTCCTGCTCGCGGGCGGCGGCATCTACCGGCCCGCAGCCGGCGATGCTCATCCGCATCCGCCGCCATATCGCGTCCCGGCCGGCGAGCCTGACGCGGCTGTTGCGCGAGCCGCGCTTCGCCAGGAGACCTACGGCGGCTCTGCGCGCGAAGACGCGCTCAAGCGCCCGCCGAAGGGCTTCGCCGCCGACACGCCCGCACATCGAAGCGATCAAGCTGAGGCACTATTTCGGCATGATCGAGGTCAACATCAAGCGGCGTCCGCCGAAGGACCTCGCCGCGCGATCTCGCCGGCTATTTCCGCGACCTGCTGCCGCTGATGACGTGGCTGCGCAGCGCCGTCAAGCCGGAGAACGCGTGAACGCGCCCAACGAGCCCTACCGCCCGCTGCTGTCCGACGCCGCGCGGCCGTCGACGTTCAACGTGCCGGCGGTCGACGAGAACGGCGCGACGCGCGATACGCCGATCGCCGGCGAGCATCCGCTGACGCTCTACGTCGACAAGCGCGAGATCCTGACCCTGATGACGCTGGGCGCGGCGCCCGAGGCGCTGGCGATCGGATACCTGCGCAACCAGCGCCTGCTCGACCGGATCGAGGACATCGTTTCGGTGCAGGTCGACTGGGACGTCAACGCGCGTGGTCATCAACACCAAGAACGGCCTCGCGGATCTCGAGGCCAAGCTCGGCAAACGCACGACGACCAGCGGCTGCGGCCAGGGCACGGTGTTCGGCGACCTGATGGAGGAGATCGACTCGGTCCGGCTGCCCGCCGACGCGGTGCTCTCGCGCGCGACGCTCTACGCGCTGCTCGACCGCGTCCGCGTGCACGAGACGATCTACAAGCAGGCCGGCGCCGTGCACGGCTGCGCGCTCGCGACCAACGAGCCGAACGAGGGCGACGGCGCGAGCGAGATCCTGTATTTCGTCGAGGACGTCGGCCGCCACAACGCCGTCGACGCGATCGCCGGGCATGATGTGGCTGGACCGGGTCGACGGCGGCGACAAGATCTTCTACACGACCGGGCCGGCTCACCTCCGAAATGGTGATCAAGGCCGCGCAGATGGGCATTCCGTTCCTGGTGTCGCGCTCGGGCCTGACGCAGATGGGCTACGAGATCGCGCAGAAGGTCGGCATCACGATGATCGGCCGCGCGACCAACAAGCACTTCCTGCTGTTCACCGGCGGCGAGCGCTTTCGCGCGGAGGGCTGAATGGCCGATACCGGCGACGGTCACCGAAGCGCGCGGACAGCTGCATGTGCGGCCGCGTGCGCTTCGTCGCGCGCTCGCCGTCGCGCTTCTGCTGCCACTGCCATTGCGAGAGCTGCCGCCGCTCGCACGGCGCCGGCTACGTCACCTGGGTCGGCTACAAGACGCCGCAGGTGACGCATCGACGGCGGCGACGATCTGGCCGCGTACGAATCCTCGCCCGGCACGCGACGGAGCTTCTGCCGCGTCTGCGGCACCAAGCTTTTTTTCGAGTCGGACCGCTGGGCCGGCGAGACGCACATCGCGCGCGCCGCGTTCACCACCGCGGTCGACCGCGAGCCCGCCGGCCACGCGTTCTTCGACGAGCACGTGCCGTGGATGCCGCTGCCGGAAAGGATCGACACGCGTCTGATGCCTCCGCTCGGAATCACCGGGCTCGTGCTGGCCGGCGGCCAGGGCCGGCGCATGGGCACCGTCGACAAGGGCCTGGTGCCGCTCGCCGGCCGGCCGATGGTCGCGCACGTGCTCGAGCGCTTCGCGCCGCAGGTCGACGACATCCTGATCAACGCCAACCAGCATCGCGGCCGAATACGCGGCGTTCGGCCATCCGGTCGTTCGCCGACGCCATCGGCGGCTTCGCGGGCCCGCTCGCCGGCCTGCACGTCGGGCTCACGCACGCGACGCAAGCCGCTGGTCGCGACCGTGCCCTGCGATTCGCCGTTCCTGCCGGCGCGACCTGGTGGCGCGCCTCGCGGCCGCGATGCAAGCGAACGACGCGGAGCTCGCCGTCGCGCAGACGTTCGACCAGCCGCACCCGGTGTTCGCGCTGGTGCGCCGCGACGTGCTGCCGCACCTCACCGCGCTTTCTCGAGGGCGGCGGGCGCAAGATCGACGCCTGGTACGCGACGCTCGACGTCGTCGAGGTCGCCTTCGACGACGAGGCCGACGCCTTTCGCAACATCAACACCGCCGACGAGCTGCGGCAAGCCGCATGGCTGAGCACGACGACCGACATACACCGAAGACCCTGCGCGAAGCCTCCTGCGCCGACGACTACGATCCGAACTCGATGCCGGTGGCCAAGGCGCGCGAGCTGATCCGCACTTTCCTGACGCCGATGACCGCAGTCGAGCGCGTGCACGTGCGCAGCGCGCTGGGCCGCGTGCTCGCCGGCCGACGTCGATCTCGCCGATCGCCGTGCCCGGCCACGACAATTCGGCGATGGACGGCTACGCGGTGCGCTTCGCCGATCTCGAAGACCGACGGCGAGACGGTGCTCAAGCGCGTCGGCGAATCGTTCGCCGGCAAGCCGTGGTCCGGCGCGATCCGGCCCGGCGAATGCGTGCGCATCTTCACCGGCGGCGTGATGCCGCAGGGCGCGGACACGCGTGGTCATGCAGGAACGCGCGAGCGAAGACGGCGCGCGGCGTGCACATCGCACCGGGTGCGCTCGCCAAGGCGGGCACGAACCGACGCTTCGCCGGCGAGGACCTGAAAGCGGGGCAGCTCGTGTTTCGCGCCGGGCAGCGGGTGCAATCCGGCGGAGCTCGGCATGATCGCCTCGCTGGGCTTCGGCGAAGTCGGCGTGTACCGCAAGCTGCGCGTCGCGTTCTTCTCGACCGGCGACGAGCTGAAGTCGATCGGCACGCCGCTCGCCGCCGGCGAAATCTACGACAGCAACCGCTACACGCTTGCACGGCATGCTGGCGCGGCTCGGCTGCGAGGTCATCGACATGGGCGTCGTCGACGGATGCGCCCGAAGGCTGGAGGCGCGTTCGCCGCCGCGGCGCAAGCCGCCGACGTGGTCATCACCTCGGGCGGGGTGTCGGTCGGCGAAGCCGACTACGTCAAGCAGCTGCATCGGACAAGCTGGGCGAGGTGCTGTTCTGGAAGATCGCGATGAAGCCGGGACGGCCGCTCGCCTACGGCAGGATCGGCGCGCGCGCATTTCTTCGGGCTGCCGGGCAATCCGGTGTCGGTGATGGTGACCTTCTACCAGTTCGTGCGCGACGCGCTGCGCATCCTGCAGGGCGAGCGCGACGTCGCGCCGCTGCCGACGTTCCGCGTGCCGCTGTCGGCGCCGATCAGGAAGGCGCCGGGCCGCACCGAATTCCAGCGCGGCGATCCTGTCGCCCGACGGCGCCGGCGGCTGGACCGTGCGCACGACCGGCGACCAGGGCTCGGGCATACTTTCGTCGATGTCGCGGGCCAACTGCTTCATCGTGCTGGACAGTGACACGGGCAACGTCGCCGCCGGCGAGCCGGTCGACGTGCAACTGCTCGAAGGCCTGATCTAGGGGTCCCTAATTGCGCCCGCGCTCGAGCCAGCGCATGCGCTGCTCGAGCTCGATGACGTCGGCCGACTGTGCAAGGAATGCTTCGCGGCTCTTGAGCTCCTGCTCCCAGAACCACGTATCCAGCCAGTCGAGCAGGCCGCGATGCGGAATGCCCTGGGCTTCTCCGGCGGCCACCCCGTCGTCTTGCGCTGCAGCACCGTGATTCAGGATGCCGTAGCTCAGCCCGGCGAGCGTACTGATCAGGCTGCGATCTCGCGTTTCATATCCTTTTGATTCCATTGCTATTGCTCCTTCGCTCCTCATGACGGCTACGGGGGTCAGGCACAGATTGTGCGCTGCACAATCGTTAGTATGCGGCGGGAAGGTCAAAGTTTCAAACCGCGCGTTCGAATGACCTTCGAATGACCGTGATAGCGCTGCGCTATCGCTCTGGTTCTCTTATCTCCCCATTGGCCACCCAAAGTCGCTGGGTCCCCGCGTATGCGGGGACGACGGCAAGAAACACAGGGCCCCGCCCTCCGCTTTCGCGGGCGCAGGTCGCTCCGCGGGGAACGGCAGTGTCGTTCCTACCCGCATCGTTGGTCGCCCAAAGTCGCTGGGTCCCCGCGTATGCGGGGACGACGGCAAGCAGAGTGCGTGTCTGCCCGAGACACCTGCT
The DNA here is from genome assembly GCA_963713125.1 of uncultured beta proteobacterium. Lineage (GTDB taxonomy): Bacteria > Pseudomonadota > Gammaproteobacteria > Burkholderiales > Casimicrobiaceae > PALSA-1003. The sequence continues at coordinate 21,566 of CAVQKL010000011.1, forward strand.
GGCGCTTGACGCCTACCGGCGTCCGGCCGACAGCACGCCGGGCACGTCGTGCACCAGCCCCAGCGCGTGCTTCAACTGGGCGAGGCTCTTGACTTCGAGGGTGAATGACATTTTGGCCTGGAGGTTCCGCGACAGCGTCTTGACGGCGGTGACGTTGATCTTCTCGCGGGAAAACACTTCGCTCACGTCGCGCAGCAAGCGCCTGGCGGTCCATCGCCTCGACGACGACGTCGACCGGAAACACCTCGTCGCGCGGCGTGCCCCATTCCGCGGTGATCAGCCGCTCCGGCTGCTTTTCCTCCATGCGCGCGATATTGCTGCAGTTGCGGCGGTGGATCGAGATGCCCTTGCCGCGGGTGACAAAGCCGACGATGGGGTCGGGCGGCGCCGGCTTGCAGCAGCGCGCGAGCCCGGTCAGCAGGCGGTCGACGCCGACGATCAGGATGCCGCTGCCGGCGCCGGCCGATTTGCTCGCGCGCGCGACGACCGGTTCGTCAGCGGCGGCGGGAGCCGTCGCCTCGCCGGGTTTCGCGACCGCGTGGATCGCCTGCTGCAGCGCGCGGGTGTTGAGCTCGGCGCGCGCGACGGCGGCGAAGAAATCCTCGAGCTTGGCGAACCCCGCCTGCGCGGCGACGGCTTCGAGCTTGAGCGCGGTCTTGCCGGCGCGATGCAATTCGCGATCGACCGCCTCGCGGCCCTGGGCGATCGTCGCCTCGAGCTGCTGTGCCTTGAACCATTGCCGCACCTTGGCGCGCGCGCGATGGCTCTGCACGTAGCCCAGGTCGGCGTTCAGCCAGTCGAGCGAAGGCCCGCCCTGCTTCGCCGCGACGATCTCGATCCGCTGCCCGTTCTGCAGCGCGTAATTGAGCGGCACCATCGCGCCGTCGACTCTAGCGCCGCGGCAGCGGTGGCCGAGGCTCGTGTGCACCGCGTAGGCGAAGTCGACCGGGGTCGCGCCGCGCGGCAGGTCGACGACCCTCCCTTGCGGCGTCAGCACGTAGATCGTGTCGGTGAACAGCGTCGACTTGAACTGCTGCAGCCATTCGCCGGCGTCGGCGACGGCGTCCTTCCAGTCGAGCACCTGGCGCAGCCACGCGATCTTGTCGTCGTAGCCGGGGTCGCGTTGCGTGCCGCCGCCTTCCTTGTAGCGCCAGTGCGCGGCGACGCCGTACTCCGAATGCCGGTGCATCTCGTGCGTGCGGATCTGCACTTCCAGCGGCTTGCCGTCGGCGCCGATCACGGCGGTGTGCAGCGAGCGGTAGCGGTTCGACTTGGGCTTGGCGATGTAGTCGTCGAATTCCTGCGGCATCGGCGTCCACAGGTTGTGCACGACGCCGAGCGCGCTGTAGCAATCCTTGACGTCGTCGACCAGGATGCGCACCGCGCGGATGTCGTACAGCGCGTCGATGCCGACGTGCTTGCGGCGCATCTTGTTCCAGATGCTGTAGATGTGCTTCGGACGACCGGTGACGTCGGCCTCGACGCCGGCGGCGGCCAGCTCGCGCCGGATCGCCGCGGCCGCCTGGTCGACGTAGCGCTGGCGATCGACGCGGCGCTCGTCGATGGCGGCGGCGATCTGGCGATAGGTCTCGGGCTCGAGCGCGCGCAGCGCGAGGTCCTCGAGCTCCCACTTGAGCTGCCAGACGCCGAGCCGGTTGGCGAGCGGAGCGAACAGGTCCTGCGTCTCGCGCGCCTGCGAGGTGCGCAACGACGGTCGTGCCGCCGCCAAGCCGGAAGCGTCCGCCGAATCGCCGGATGCGGCCACGTGGAAGCGCATCGCCTGCGTGCGCTCGGCGAGCTTCACCAGCACCACGCGGATGTCCTCCACCATCGCCAGCAGCATCTTGCGCAGGTTCTCGGCCTGCGCGTCGCGCGCCTCTTTGCGCACGCCGCCCTCGCCCGCGGGCGCGGCGCGGATCGCGCTCATGCGCGCGACGCCGATCGCGAGCCGCGCCACCTCGTCGCCGGCTTCGGCGGCGAACGCCTGCTCGTCGAAGCCTTCTTCGTCCGGCACGCCGAGCAGCAGCGCGGCGCGCACCGACGCGGCATCGAGCTTGAGCTCGGCGACGATCGTCGCGGTGCCGGTCGCGCGCGAGAGCCAGCGCTCGCCTTCCGACGTGACGGCATCGCCATAGCGCTTGCGCGCGAGATCGAACGCAGCGGCGATCGCCGCGCGTTCCGCCGGCGCATAGCCGCTCGCCGCCTGCGCCACACGGGCGGCGAATGCATCGGGCGCCGCGGTTTCCGGCGCTGTATGAATCAGCGCGGTCATGCGGCGATTATACCGGCGCGCCCCGACGCCGATATCGTGCTGGCTGCTAAGCAAATACGTGGTTCGACGCATCCGCAAATTCATGCTGCCGGTCCGTCGGTCAGCTGCCCGCAGGGCAACGCGGCCCGCGGCAGGGATTCGCCTCGCGCTTGCGTAGTCGGCAGTCGACCGGCAGCGCCACGTGACGTTGCACCGGACCGGGAACGGTGTAGCATGCAGGCGTTCGCAGGGGGGGGCCATGAAAACAAAATGTTGGGCCGGTGCGCTGCTGTGCGCGCTGGCAGCGCCGCTGGCCGCGGCGCAGACTGTCGATCCGTTCTACGCCGGAACCTATTCGATCACCAACCTGGGATCGGTCGCCGGCGTACCGACCAACTACGGCGGCTTGGTCTTCAAGGCCGGCGATCCCAATACGATCCTGCTCGGAGGGGCCGCCAACGGCGGCGCGGGCCTGTTCTATGAGGTGTCCGTCACGCGCGGCGCAGGCAACCACATCGTCGCGCTGGGACCGGCCACCGCGCTCGGATTCGGCACCAACAACGATGGCGGCGTCGCCTACGGCCCCGGCGGCGTGCTGTTCTACTCCGAATACAGCATCAACAACGTGGGGCAGGTGAAATCGGGCTCCAACAGCGACGACAAGACGGTTGCGCTGGGGCCGCTCGGCATTGCGGTTTCCACCGGAGCGCTCAATTTCGTGCCCGCCGGGTACAACGGCGCGGGCCAATTCAAGATTTCGAGCTGGTCGGGCGGAGAGTTCTATACCGTCACGCTCTCGCCGGACGTCAATGGCACTTTCGATCTCACCGGCGCCGCGCTGGAGGTGACGCTTTCCGGCGGGCCCGAAGGCTTTGTCTACGTTCCGCTGGGCTCGACGCTATTTCCCAGCCAGAGCATGCTGGTCTCGGAGTACTCGAACGGCACCGTCGCGAGCTACACCATCGATGCCAACGGCAATCCGATCCTGGCATCGCGGCAAACGTTCATCGCGGGCCTGACCGGCGCCGAAGGCGCGGCGATCGATCCGCTCACCGGGGACTTTTTCTTTTCGACTTACGGCGGCTCCAACCAGGTGATCGAAGTGCAGGGCTTCACGCCCCCGGCCCCCCCGCCTCCGGTCGCGAGCACGGAAATACCGGCCCTGTCGACAGCGGGCCTGGCTGGAGCCGCGATCCTGATCCTGGCCTCGGGCCTGCTGCTCGTCGGGGGGCGGCAGCGACGCCGGCAATAGGCGTCTCCTCCCTCCGGCGTCATATCCCGCGCCATGCGCGGGGCCGCTGCTTCCGGGTCGCGCGCTCGGCTTCCGTGGACCGTGGCCGACGAGAGCGACGTGTGTCGGCGTTCAGCCGGATTCAGCCAGCTCGCATCCCCACGCTACGCGCGGGCCCCCGCTTCCGGCTCACGCGGCTGCTTTGGCCACCGCATCGGCGATGCCACGGGCGAGCGAGTCGGCGGCGTGGGCTTCGCGGGCCTCGACCATCACCCGGAGGACCGGCTCGGTGCCGGACGGGCGGAGCAGCACGCGGCCCGAGCCGTCGAGCGTCGCCATCGCTTCGCTTTCGGCGCGGCGGATGGCGTCGCTGGCGCGCCAGTCGAAACCGCGGCGGATCGGCACGTTGATCAGCCGCTGCGGGAACAGCGGCGCGTCGGCGGTGGCGACGGCGAGCGTCGTCTGCTGCTCGCGCAGGGCGCGCAGGACGGCCAGCGCCGCGACGATCGCGTCGCCGGTGGTGTGCTTGTCGAGGCAGATGATGTGCCCGGAGTTCTCGCCGCCGAGGAGCCATCCCTTGTCCTGCATCATCTCCAGCACGTAGCGGTCGCCGACAGCGGTGCGCTGCAGCGGAATCCCGCGCTTGCCCAGCGCCTGCTCGAAGCCGAGGTTGCTCATCAAGGTGCCGACGACGCCGCCGGCGGTCGCGCCGCGCCGCCAGTAGTCGAGCGCGATCACGTAGAGCAGCTGATCGCCGTCGTAGATGCGCCCTTCGGCATCGACCATCACCAGCCGGTCGCCATCGCCGTCGAGCGCTATCCCCAGGTCGGCATGATGCTCGAGCACCGCAGCCTGCAGGTGCTTCGGGTGCGTCGCGCCGACGCCGGCGTTGATGTTGAGGCCGTCGGGCTCGTTGCCGATCGCCACCACCTCGGCTCCCAGCTCGTGGAACACCGGCGGCGCGACGTGGTAGCCGGCGCCGTGCGCGCAATCGACGACGATCTTGAGTCCCTTGAGATCGAGGTCGTTCGGGAACGTGCTCTTGCAGAACTCGATGTAGCGTCCGCCCGCGTCGCCGACGCGAAACGCTTTGCCGAGCTCGGCCGACTTGACGCAAGTGATCGCGCCGTCGATGCCCTGCTCGATCGCATGCTCGACCGCGTCGGGCAGCTTGGTGCCGCCAGCGGAAAAGAACTTGATGCCGTTATCCTCGAACGGATTGTGCGACGCGCTGATGACGATGCCCGCCGACAGCCGCAGCGCGCGCGTCAGGTAGGCGACGGCAGGCGTCGGCAACGGGCCGGACAGGTAGACGTCGACGCCGGCGGCCGAAAGTCCCGCCTCCAGCGCCGCCTCGAGCAGGTAACCGGAAATGCGCGTGTCCTTGCCGATCAGCACCGCGGGCGTCGTGCCGGGCCGCGCCGCCGACGCTGCAGCGAACACGCGTCCGGCGGCGTAGCCCAGTCGCAGCACCAGCTCCGGCGTGATCGGCGACTCGCCGACGCGGCCGCGGACGCCATCGGTGCCGAAATAAGTCTTGGTCATGCCGAAACTCTACGCGTTTCCCCGCCCCGCGTCAGCGCGGGAGCCAGCTTCGACCGCGTCCCAGACCTTGAGTGCATCGACCGTCTCGCGCACGTCGTGCACGCGAACCAGCAACGCGCCGCGGGCGACGGCCGCGAGCGCCGCCGCCAGGCTGCCCGCGCCGCGCTCGTCGACCGGGCGCCCGGTCAGCGCGCCGATGGTCGATTTGCGCGACATCCCGGCGACGACCGGATAGCCGAGCGCCACAATCTCGCCGAGGCGCCGCAGCAATTCGAGGTTGTGCGCGACAGTCTTCCCGAAACCGAATCCGGGATCGATGGCGATGCGTCCGCGCACGATGCCGGCGCGCTCGCAGGCCTCGGTGCGCGCCGCGAGGAAGGCCTTTACCACGGCGACGACATCGTCTTCGTACACGGCGCTATGCTGCATCGTCAGCGGCTCGCCCTGCATGTGCATCAGGCAGACGGCGACGCCGCTCCGCGCGACCGCCTCGAGCGCACCCTCGGCGCGCAGCGCATTGATGTCGTTGACCATGGAGGCGCCGGCGGCGATGGCCGCGCGCATCACCGCGGGCTTGCGCGTGTCGATCGACAGCGGCACGTCGCGTCCGTCGCAATCGGCTAAGAGCGCCTCGAACAGCGGCAGCACGCGGTCCTCTTCCTGCCGCTCAGGTGTCGGCGCGGCGCCGGGACGGGTCGATTCGCCGCCGATGTCGATGATCGCGGCGCCGTCGTCGAGCATCTGCCGCGCGTGGTCGAGCGCGCGGTGGCGGTCGGCGTAGCGGCCGCCGTCGAAAAAGGAATCGGGCGTGACGTTGAGGACGCCCATCACCCGCGGCCGCTCGAGCGACACGCGGTGACGGCCGCAGGTCAGCGTCTCCGGGCCGGTGCCTTTTGCGGTCGGGTCGGTCATGTCCGCGAGCAACCAGGCCCGTCGTCCCCGCCCCCCGCTTTCGCGGGGGCAGGGTTGCGGGGACCCAGCGGCTTTGCTCGAACGACGCTGGGTTCCCTCCCCGCTTTCGCGGGGACTAAAGGCCGGGAATGACAGAGCTAGGCAGGATTGGCCGAAGGTGCGGCGGCGTCGGGGCCGGTATCCGGACCGTAGGTCGTGCCGGCGGACGCGCTCACCGGCTTGGGCGGACGCGGCGGCCGGCCCTGCATGATGTCCTCGACCTGGTCGCTGTCGAGCGTCTCGATCTCCAGCAGCGCCTTGGCCATCGCTTCGACCTTGTCGCGATTGGCCTCGATCAACTTCCGCGCCAGCGCGTACTGCTCGTCGATGATGCGGCGGATCTCGAGATCGACCTTCTGCATCGTCGCCTCGGACACGTTCTTCTGCGTCGCGATCGAGCGGCCGAGGAACACCTCGCCCTCGTTCTCGGCGTAGACCATCGGGCCCAGCGCGTCCGACATGCCGTAGCGGGTGACCATGTCGCGCGCCATCGTCGTCGCGCGCTCGAAGTCGTTGCCGGCGCCGGTGGTCATCTGGTGCATGAAGATTTCCTCGGCGATGCGGCCGCCGAAGAGCACCGCGATCCGCTGCAGCAGGTAGTCGCGGTCGAACGAATAGCGGTCCTGCTCGGGCAACTGCATGGTCACGCCCAGCGCACGGCCGCGCGGAATGATCGTCACCTTGTGCACCGGGTCGGTCTTGGGCAGCAGCTTCGCCACCACGGTGTGACCCGACTCGTGGTACGCGGTGTTGCGCTTCTCTTCCTCGGACATGACCATCGACTTGCGCTCGGCGCCCATCATGATCTTGTCCTTGGCCATCTCGAAGTCGTCCATGTCGACCAGGCGCTTGCTCTTGCGGGCGGCGAAGAGCGCCGCCTCGTTCACCAGGTTGGCGAGGTCCGCCCCGGAAAAGCCCGGCGTGCCGCGCGCGATCACCTCGGCCTTGACGTCGCCGGCGACCGGCACCTTGCGCATGTGGACCAGCAGGATCTGCTCGCGGCCGCGGATGTCGGGCAGCGGCACGACGACCTGGCGGTCGAAGCGGCCCGGGCGCATCAGCGCCGGGTCGAGCACGTCGGGCCGGTTGGTCGCGGCGATGACGATGACGCCCGAGTTGCCCTCGAAGCCGTCCATCTCGACCAGCAACTGATTCAAGGTCTGCTCGCGCTCGTCGTTGCCGCCGCCCAGGCCCGCACCGCGCTGGCGGCCGACGGCGTCGATTTCATCGATGAACACGATGCACGGCGCGCTCTTTTTCGCCTGCTCGAACATGTCGCGCACGCGGGCCGCGCCGACGCCGACGAACATCTCGACGAAGTCCGACCCCGAGATCGAGAAGAACGGCACCTTGGCCTCGCCCGCGATCGCCTTGGCGAGCAGGGTCTTGCCGGTGCCGGGGTTGCCGACCATCAGCACGCCGCGCGGGATGCGACCGCCCAGCTTCTGGAACTTGGACGGGTCGCGCAGGAACTCGACCAGCTCGGAGACTTCCTCCTTGGCCTCGTCGCAGCCGGCGACGTCGGCAAAGGTGACCGTGTTGTTCGACTCGTCGAGCATGCGCGCCTTGCTCTTGCCGAACGAGAACGCGCCGCCGCGCCCGCCGCCCTGCATCTGGCGCATGAAAAAGATCCACACGCCGATCAAGAGCAGCATCGGGAACCAGGAGATGAACACCTGCGCGAGGAAGCTCTGCTCCTCCTCGGGCTTGGCCTGAACCTTGACGCCGTCCTTGACCAGGTCGCCGACCATCCAGATATCGCCCGGGCTGTAGGTGACGTTGTTCTTCTTGTCGGTGCCGATCCAGCGGATCGTGCGGCCTTCGATGCTCGCCGAATCGACCTTGCCGGCCTTGGCCTGGTCCATGAACTCGGTGTACGACACCGCGTCGCGGGTGGTCGTGCGGGCGTCGAACTGCTTGACGACGACGAGGACGACCAGGCCGATGACCAGCCAGATCCCGACATTCTTCAGCATGTTGTTCAAGACAATCCTTCCGGCTACACGAGCCAGTCTGCAGCGTGCCGCGCCGGCGGCATCGCCCGGCACCCATCCAAGGTCCGGCTTACCCGGGCCCGATCACCAATCCCGATCCCGCGCTCTTTGGTCTTCGGGCGCGGGAGAAAGCATGAATTTTAGCCCCTGGGGCCCTCCTGCGCCAGCCGATCGCGATTGTCGCCGTCCGGCAACAATTCGACCCGGCGCTTGCCCACCAGATACACCTCGCGGCTGCGATCCCGCGACGCCTTGGGTTTGCGCACGTAAACCTTGTCGAAATGACCTTGCATCAGGCGATGAAACTCGGCAAAACCCTCGCCCTGGAACGCTTTGACGACCAGATCGCCTCCGGGTTGCAGGCATCGGACCGCGAAATCCAGCGCCAGCTCGCCCAGATAGACGCTCTTTGCCTGGTCGGCGGATTCGATACCGCTAATGTTGGGCGCCAGGTCCGACAACACAAGCTCGGCCTTGCGCGCCGCTCAAGCTCGCCTCGACCGCCCGCATCACCGCGTCGTCGCCGAAATCGCCCTGGACGACGTGCACGCCGGCGACCGGATCCATCGGCAGCAGGTCGACCGCGACGATTCGGGCCCGCGCAGCCCAGCCGCTGGCGCAGCACCTGGCACCAGCTCCCGGGCGCGGCGCCCAGGTCGACCACCGTCATCCCCGGCCGCAGCAGCTTGTCCTTGTCCGCCAATTCCGCGAGCTTGAACGCCGCGCGCGAGCGGTACCCCAGGCGCTGCGCCTCCTGCACCCAGTGGTCGTTGACGTGCTCGTTCATCCACGGCTTGTTGAAGCGGTGCTTCTTGCCGGCGGGATTGCGCGGATTGGGGGCCTTGCTCATGCCGCTGCAACATACCTGTGCGAGCCTTGCCGGACAAGTCGACGCCGGCGATTTTGCTGCACGTGCAGCATGCGTTTCGCGTTGACGCGCCGACGCAGTGAGCCTAGCCTGACTCTCCGTCCGGCCTGATTCGGAGGCCATCATGCCCGTCCAACGCAAGTCCCCGGCAGAGTCCCGGAGGTCGCACGATCCCTCGTTCGATTTCCTGGACGCCTACGACAACCGCACCTGGTCCAATGACGACGGCGCGCTGCTCGGCCAGCTCGAGGCGATGCGCGAGGGGATCGTGGTCCCGGCCATCCATGACGAGCTCATGCAGCAGGCGGTGAACCGCGCGGTGTCGGCGACCTGAACGGCGCACAGCCTGACCGACGCCAGCGCGCGGAAGCGCCCGCGTCAAACGGTGTCGAGCGGGCTGACGACGCCGCGCCCGCCGCGGTTGAGCACGTGCGTGTAGATCATCGTCGTGCTCACGTCGGAATGGCCCAGCAGCTCCTGGACCGTGCGAATGTCGTAGCCCGATTCCAGCAGGTGCGTCGCGAAAGAGTGGCGCAGCGTGTGCGGCGTCGCCGGCTTGACGATGCCCGCGTCGCGCACCGCCTGGCGCATCGCGCGCTGGAACGCCTGATCCGCGACATGATGCCGGCGCACGACGCCGCTGCGCGGGTCGCGCGAAATGTTGCGCGACGGAAACACGTACTGCCAACCCCAGTCGCGCGCCGCGGTCGGATACTTGCGCTGCAGCGCCGCGGGAAGCCAGGTCGCGCCCAGGCCGTCGCGCGAGGTCACGCCGATGCAGCGCGCGGACCGCTTCGAGATGCGCTCGCAGGCCCGCCACGACACTGCGCGGCAACATGGTCATGCGGTCCTTCGCGCCCTTGCCGTCGCGCACGACGATCTCGCCGCGTGCGAATTCAACGTCCTTCACTCGCAGGCGAACGCCTTCCATGATGCGCATGCCCGAGCCGTACAGCAGCCCGCCGATCAGGCGGTGCGTGCCGGCAAGGCGATCGAGCACGCTGGCGACTTCGTCGCGCGTGAGGACGACCGGAAGGTGCGTCGACGGCTTCGCGAGCTGGACGCCTTCCAGCCAGGGCAGCTCGATGGCGAGGATTTCCTTGTAGAGGAAGAGTAGCGCGCTGCGCGCCTGATTCTGCGTCGCCGAGGCGACATTGCGCGCGACCGCCAGATCGGTGAGAAACGCCTCGACTTCAGGCGCGCCCATAGCGACAGGATGACGCTTGCCGTGAAAATGGATGTAGCGTCTAATCCAGTCGACATAAGCCTGCTCGGTGCGGATGCTGTAGTGCTTGAGACGTATCCGGTTGCGGACCTGGTCGAGCAGACGGGCGGCGTGCGGAACGGGGTCCATCGAATGAGCGGCACGTTTAGGCACCGCTAATGGAGCACACAGTGTTGATTCTAGGGCCAGCTTTGAAGCGCCCAGCTAAGACTATTGGCCGATTGACGGTTTGTTTGACGTCGCTACGCTTTTGTCTCCCGTCGGTTAGGCGGGAGATTTTTAGTTAGGCGTCTGCAACACGCGCACAGGAGGCGGTCTTGCTCATCTCCGGAAGCTGCCACTGCGGAAATATCGCCTTCGAGTTACTGTGGGAACCCGAGCCAGCCGAGATTCCGGCGCGCGCCTGCACGTGCTCCTTCTGCACCAAGCACGGAGGCGTGTGGACTTCCTGCCCCACCGGTACGCTTAGCGTGGTGGTGGCCGATCCATCCAGCGTTTCGCGCTATGCCTTCGGCACCAAGACGGCCCAGTTCCACATTTGCGCGAGATGTGGTGTAGTCCCCTCGTCACGAGCGAGATCGATGGGAAAGTCTATGCCGTCGTTAGCGTCAACGCGTTCCAAGACGTTGACCGCTCTCTGCTCAAGCATGTCTCGGCTACATTTGATGCGGAAGACGAGCAGTCTCGCCTTGCCAGACGCAAGCGCAACTGGATACCGAGTGTTAAGTTGAGCAATGGCGACGCCTAACCTCTCGCTCAACCGGACGCCCCTCGGCGGCGCTTGCGCGCCGTCCTTCGGGTCGCCGGTTAGCTTGGTTCGTTAGGCGCCCACCAATCGAATCCGCAGCCAGTCCTCGAGTCAGTGCTCACCTGTCCGCATTGCGCGTTCGCTGCGGTCGAATCGATGCCGACCGACGCATGCCTCGACTTCTACGCAATGCACGCAGTGTCACACTTTGCTTCGGCCGAAGGCAGGCGACTGCTGCGTCTTCTGTTCCTACGGTTCAGTGAGCTGCACCTCGCATCCAGCAAAGCAGTTGCTGCGTGGATGCGAACAATTCCGCAACATCCTAACCACATGTCGGCGCACTCCTACCACCTGGCGCCTAACCACGCGGTCAACACGGACGCTCCTCGGCGGGCCTGCGGCCCGTCCTTCGTCGCGCCGGTTACCTTGTTGCGTTAGGCGTCAAAGCCGGCGCACATTCCATCCACTCACCTCGTCGACACTAGCGAGATACCACATGATCAAATGCATTGCATTGGCCTTTGCTCTTCTATGCTCGCTCCCTGCTGTAGCACAGTCCCAAGGTGATTTGTTCGCCAAGTGCCTAGCTGACAGCACAACCGGAAAGGACCGAAAAGACCTCGCTAGATGGATATTCGTCGCTATGGCAGCGCACCCGGAGATTCGCGATCTCGCAAGCATTTCTCCGGAAGTCAGTGACAAGTCATCGCGTGAAATGGGAGCACTCGTCACTCGATTACTGACCGAAAGTTGCGCGAAAGAGGCGCAGGCGGTTGCGCGAGGCGAAGGCACCCAAGCCATGAAGAAAGCCTTTGAATCCCTTGGTCGGCTCGCCATGTTGGAACTGACCTCAAATGCGGAGGTTGCTGCTGCAGTGGGCGGATTCGAACGCTACCTGGACAAAGCCAAGCTGACAGCAGTCCTTGAGGCTAAATGACGCCTAACCCGTCGGTCAACCCGGACGCGCCGGCGGCGTGGCTTCTATCCGTTCGCGAGTGCGAGCGTCCCGGCTCAGTGCCGCGTCGCGCAGGCGCGCCGGTTACCTTGTTTCGTTAGGGCTCATGGCGAATGCGCACCGAGGTCGGTATTCAGTTCTGCGAGCAGCGGTGGCGCTTCCAAGGTCATCGCTCACGCGTGGCGCATCGTCCTCGCCTTTGCGCCGGGCGTCGGGTATGGCGAGCGCACTGCATCACGTGTTCGCCAGCACTTCTGGCTCGCGGGGTCGCCCGAGTTACGCATCGCAGCGTCGCGCCTTGCCAGCGCAGCGCGCCTCAGGTCACTCGATCGTTTTGGCTCGCGGGAGCGTGCTTCGCCCTTATGCGCGCGGCGTCGCAGAGGTAAGCATGGCTAAGGTGCGCTTGCCCATCCTCCGCTGGCGTCGTCGCGCCCTGCGCCCTAACCTCGCGGTCAACACGGACGCCCACCGGCGGCGCTTCGCGCCTCGCCGTGGGCGCCGGTTACCTTGGTACGTTAGGCGCTCATGGCGAATACACACCGAGGTCGGCTTTCAGTTCTACGATCAGCGGTGGCGCTTGCCGGTCATCGCTCGTGCTAGGCGCATCGTCTCGCCTCTGCGCTGGGCATCGATGCACGCCAAGCGCACTGCAGCACGCGATCGCGAGCGCACTCGGCTCCGGATCACTCGAGTTATGCATCGCAGCGTCGCGCATGCCAGGCGCAGCGCTCTCTGGTCACTCGATCGACTTGGCTCGCGGGAGCGTGGCTTCGACCTTGGTGCGCGCGGCGTCGCGCGGGTAAGCATGGCTAAAGTGCGCTTGCGCTACACCTCCGCTGGCGTCGATCGCGCTGCGCCTAACCTCGCGGTCAACACGGACGCCCACCGGCGGCGCTTCGCGCCTTGGTGGTCGCCGGTTACCTTGGTTACGTTAGGCCGCACGGATACCGAGGAGCGTCGCATGTCAGAACATCCTTCGCCCGTTCCGCCGCGGACCCCCGCCGCGGCGCAGCCGTCTTCGACCTATCAGCCCACACCCGATGAGGAGGAGCTGATCCGCCTTGCGCAGGAATGGATGCACGTCGCCTTGGTCGAAAAGGACGAGCGGCGACTCAGGAGCCTTATGGCACCTGAATTTACCCTGCAAATCTGGGATGCCTCGCTAACAGCCCAGGATCTGGACACTTGGATGCATACGCTGTTGCAGCGACTAGCCGCCGTCGAGCTCAAGTACACCTCATTAAGCGCCCGAGTGTTCGGCGACATCGGCATCGTGTACAGCGCGTTTTGGTGGAAGGGCACGATGGATGGGCAGCCATTCACGGACGCTGGCTTCATGGCCGACGTCTGGTCGCGCCTGTCCGGTTCTTGGCAGGTGGTTGCGCGACGCAGTGCGCCACAGCAGCAAGTCCGGCAACTTCAAACAACATGAGGCACGAAGTGCGGCCTAACCACGCGGTCAACACGGACGCCCACCGGCGGCGCTTCGCGCCTTGGTGGTCGCCGGTTACCTTGGTTCGTTAGGCTGCACGGTAGATGTTGGCTCCGTACAGCGCCTTGAGTGCCATTGACATGCACGGATCTCTTTGTCTGTTCTCAAAGGAGGTACCATGAGATTTAGTGTCATCCCACTGGCTTTGACGCTTGGAGTGTTTTGGGGCGCGGCGATCCTTATCGTTGCTGTGGCAAATCTGATCTGGCCAAACTACGGTCGCGCTTTCCTCGATTTGGCCGCCTCCCTCTATCCTGGGTACCACCCCGGCTCTGGCCTGGCTTCCGTTATCACAGTCACGCTCTACGGGCTAGTGGATGGCGCAGTCGGTGGCGCCCTATTCGCCTGGTTATACAACTTCGTTGCACGCCGCAGTGCAGCCTAACCACGCGGTCAACACGGACGCCCACCGGCGGCGCTTCGCGCCTTGGTGGTCGCCGGTTACCTTGGTTCGTTAGGCGTCTTATATGCCGCTTACCCAAGTGAGAACGCTGTCTTCGTGGCTAACGTTCACGCTCAAGGTAATCCTTCCGATTTTATGGACGATCCTCAACCTCTCACTACTACTCCGCACCGGGGCTTGAGAAAGCCTTTGATGTAACAAGCAGCGCATTTCTATTCCAACTGTTCATTTTCCTTGCTGGCCTCATCGTCATTGTGTGGCAATGGAATGGATTGAAGCGAGTCAGTGTTGACAGAGACGCTCTGCATGTTTCGAACTATCTTCGTGAAATCGTAATTCCATTGAATATGATTGCCGCCGTTACGCAACATATATGGGGTTATCCTTGTTGGATCTCAGTGCGTTTTCGTACCGCTACCGCATTCGGTGACGAGATCAAGTTCGTGCCGCGAGTGGAAGCCTTGGTGCCATGGTGGACACCTCATCCAGTTGTCATCGAACTTAAGAGTCGAGCGGGTTTATGGTAACGCGAGTGATGACGCCTAACCCTGCGGTCAACACGGACGCGCCATCGGCGTGGCTTCTTTGTTCGGGAATGCGCGCACCATCGCTTCGTTGCGCGCTACGCTGGCGCGCCGGTTACCTTGTTTCGTTAGGCCTTCTGTGGCTAGCCGCGAAGCCGTTTACGAGCAATTTCGCCGGCGCGGCCCAGACCGCGCAACTTTTGGAAACCGATATTGGTACGGCTCTACTCGCGTTGGATGCGTTGGAGACAAGGAGTACCTGAAACCAAGCGCGGATGCTTACCTACGACTCCGAACCGAGATCGACGGTCAGACGCTCGGCCGCTCTATGCGACGCATTCGCGAGCGTCTGGCCCTGAATGAAGACATCGAATCACAATTTGCCGGCGCGCTGGAGATCCGTAACACCTTATTCACCGATTCTAATCTCAAGCACGGATTAACGTTTCTCGAACCGGGAGGTCGAGACACCATGCTCGCGCAACTCAAAGATATTTGCCGCGTTGGATCGCGCT
>CAVQKL010000012.1:0-481041 GCA_963713125.1 uncultured beta proteobacterium
CATGGTCCTCCAGCCGTGTCGGCGGTTACGCGTTATCTTAATGGACTTGCCGCGGGCACGATACCGGGCGCGGCCGCCGACTGGCGCCGGTGTTGCGGATACCCGGCTTGCGTCCGGTCGAAGGTACGTGATCTACTTGCGCGCAATAACAAAAGGGCGTGGTGGTTCGCGCACCGCGCCTGCAGAGACTCGCGGCTTGAATCCACGGGGGACAGACCCCTTCTACCGCTCGTGCGATTTCGGGGTCTGTCGCCGATTCGCTTCAATAACAGGGAGACAAAAATGAAGCACCGTCGATTCTCAGTACTTTTTGCCGGCACTGTTCTGCCGCTCATGTTGTTCGGCGCCGCCGGGACGGCGTCGGGTAAGACCGAGGTCAAAGGCGCCGCGATCCTCGATCACCCGTGCGGCAAGGTCGCCGTCAAGCAGATGGGGCTGGTCCACGCCGGCAAGATGGACGACGCCAACAAGCTGTCGACCAAGGAAATGCAGGGCCAGTGGAAGGCCATGCCCGAAAAGGATCGCATGATGATGTCGGGCATGATGAAAGAGATGTCGCAAACCGAGGCGCAATATTCCGCCGACATCAAGACCAACGGTCTCCTCGTCGTCGATGGCTCGTCCGCCACATTGACGGTGCAGAAGACGACCAAGGACAAGAACGGCACGAGTACGTCGACGACGGAGCAGAACTTCAAGCTCGACGGAGGCCAGTGCATGGTCAGCCGATAGGTTCCACGCAGGGAGATGAACCGCGGCTTGCGGACCCGCGACGTTCGCGGCGAGGGCGTTCGCCCGAGGTTTAACGTCCATTGACTTGCCGAGCAGCTGCGGGCGCGTGAGGCCCGCAGGGGCGGGGCCCGGCTCAGGACACTAGAAGGGAGCGAACCATGAGAAATCTTCGCCTTAAGGCGCTCACGGTATGTATTGCAGCACTTGCCGCGTGGGGTTGCGGCAAAGAGCAGTCGCCTACCGCCGCGTCGGACAAGGCGCCCGCGAGCAGCATGCGGAAAGCCGTGGAGGAGAAAGTGCCTCCCTACAGCTATCCGGCGCCGGTTAAGGGACATATCAAGGACATCAATATCGGCGAATTCGACCTGGTCGACGGCATCGCCTACGCGGCAGTCAACGGCGGCGGGACCGTCGTCTATGTCGTCAGCAAGCCCATCGCGTCACCGATCCTCGCCGAATCGGCATGTCCGCTGACGCAGGCACGGGCGCTCTTCGAAGTTTCGCAACGCGAGTTTCAGCGAGGTGACGCTCGATACCGCCGGCCGATCGAGATACTTCGGGGCCGGCACGCCGTTCGGCGGTAGCCTCACCGATCTGACTCCTCGCGGCTGGTCGAGCACGCTGAAGGCGGATGCGGGCCGCGCGGCCGGCAGCGTCGTGCACCGGGAGTACGGCAGATACGAGTTCGACCTGCCATTGTCGAGTCCGAAGATCGACGAAATCAGTTACGGCGACCAGGAGCAGAAGCGGCGGCTGGCCGCGACCACGCCCAAGCCGACCGAACAGGCAATAATCACTGCGTACGAGGCGCTGCGCGACGCCGCCCTAAAGAAGAACTTGAAGGCTACGCTTACAGCGCTCGGGTTCGATGCGAAGCAGATCGCGGCAATCCGCGGAATGGAGGGCATCGATGCCGATTTCATGGTGTTCGCGGACCGCTTCCTCACGCCGGGTACTCCAGGCGACCCCTGGAACAAACCCGGCTCCGGCCAGGTGAGGGGCGAAGGTGTGAAGGCCAACGGCAAGAAGTTCTTCAACGACTACTATTTCGATCTTTGCGGTGATCATCTGGTGTTCACCGGCATGGTCGAGCAATCGCCTTAACGGGGTTTTTGCATCGTCGCCTGCGCGGGTCGGGTCGACATGGGCGCCTCGCGCGCCGCGCTCGAGCAGGCGGCGGCCATCGCCGAACGCGACGATTACGTGCGCAGCCGCGGCGAGATCCTGCGCAATTGCGTCACGGCGATGCCTGCCGGCGGCGCCGCAGCCAGCGTCAAAGAGGGCGGCGGCGAGCGAGAAAAACAAGCGATCGCGGCGCTCAAGGCGCGCAAGCTCGGCGTTTCCGCCGACCAGTTGGCCCCTGCTGATGCAGCACCCGGACGCCGCCGAAGTCCTGGTGGACAAAGGTGCGCGCCTGACGGCGAGCCAGGCGCAGATGCTGGCGGCGTCGATGACCGATGCGCGCAGCAAGGCGATCGTCAAGCGCGCCGCGGGGCGGTGCGGATCGCCGAGAATCCGCGATAGCACCGGCGCCGCGGCCGCCGGCGACGGCCGTCGTTCGAGCCGGCCTATCGCCTGCGCGCGGCCTCCTCGGGCGGGCGCACGGTGCGGCAGGTCGCGAGCAGCAAGAGGTCGTAGACGATCTTCAGCGCGCCGGCGACGGCCAGCGGCCAGCCGAAGCTGGACATGCCGAGCAGCCAACCGGCGAGCAAGGGGCTCGTCGCCGCGGCGAGGCTCCGCGGCACCGAGGTGATGCTGGCGGCCGCGGCGCGCTCGCCGGGTGACACGACCGCCATCACGTACGAGCTGCGGGTCGGCACATCCATCTGCGACAGTGCGCTTCGCGCGAGCAGCAGGGCGATCACCCACGTGAGGTTCGGCACGAATGGCATCAGCAGCAACAGCAGGTTCGATGGAAGGTGGGTGAACACCATCGTATTGACCAGACCGATGCGGTTGGAAATGCGCACCGCGACCAGGTAGGAGAACGCGGACAGCACGCCGGTCCAGAAAAAGATCGTGCCGGCGACCGGGGTCGAGAGCTGGAACTTCTCGAACAGCCAAAGCGCCAGCATCGACTGCACGATAAAGCCGCCGCCGAAGGCATCGAGGCTGAACAGCGCGGCGAGCACGTAGACGATTCGTCGGGATTGGCGCAGCGGCGCCGCGGGCGTTTCGGTTTCGCCGGCAAGTCCGCGCGGCAGCTTTCGATAAATCGCAGCGGACGCGACACCGATCAGCGCGTAGAGCACGAACATCGCTTGCGTCGCCGATTGCAGCGACCAGCCGAAGGTGGCAGCCAGCAGCTCGGGCAATCCAGCCGACAGCGCGCCGGCCGCACCGACCAGCGCGCCGGCAAGGCTGTAGCGCGCGAACACTGCCGTGCGCTGTCCGTCCGGCACGATGCGCGCCAACACCGCCTGCTCGAGCGGCAGAAAGACGCTGACGTCACCGCTCGATGGATTGAGCGTGCCGACGAAGGCGACCACGAGCAGCGGCCAGAATTGCGTGACCGCCGCAAAGCCCAGGCCGGTGGCCGCCATCAGCGCGGTGGCCACGAGCAGCATCGTGCGGTAACGGAAGCGATAGGCGTGCAGGCCCACGAGCAACGTCAGCGCGCCCGAGCCCAGCAAGGTCCCGGTCGTGATCACGCCGACTTCGAACGGCGACGAGGCCGAGCCGCAGCAGGTAAATCGGAAGCAGCAGGCTGACGTAGCCATCGCCGAAGGCGCGCAGAGCCCCGAACCCACAACAGGCGGCGAACATCGGGCGAGTTCATCACACCGTCTCCGCGCCGCAGCCGAAGTCGTCGAACAAGGTCACGCTGTCGGCCTTGGTCCAGACGCCGACGGCGCCGGGTCCGGCGATGTGCTCGTCGTCGAGATCGATATACTGCTTGCCGTCGAGCGCAACGCGAATCCGGCTGGCGGCGAAGTCGACGCGCAGCGTGTGCCAGCGGTTGCCGGGTACCGCTGCATCGACATAGCGGATCGTGATGCGCTGCCCGTGCCGGGTGTAATACAGCGATACGTTGTTTTCCAAGGCGTTGGCGCGGGCGACATAGTAGTTGTCGCCGTCCTTCCATCGCCAGACCACGCCTCCGGCCCGGTCGTCGTCGCCCGTCAGCGGCTTGAACTTAACTTCGACAGCGCCGTCGGTCAGGATCGCATCGGACCGGATGCACCAGGGAAAATCGCCGCGTCCGCCCTGCCTCAGAACGTTGGGCGGGGAAGGCGCGGTCGCGTCGGACTCGACAGTCCAGCGCGAGGCACCTCGTCCGGTAACGCCGGCGATCCAGCCCGACGGCAGTGCGCCGACGACGTCGGCGTCGAAATCAAAGCGACGGAGCGGGGTTATCTGCGAGCGCGTATCCAAGATAGCCTCCCATCGGGCTGCAAGCCCGGACCAGGAGCAGAACTTGGACGCCGGTGGGAGTCTTGAAGCGGGGAGTCTGCCAACGTCCCCGGCCAGCACGTGCACTTGCATCATAGCGGTGTGGCTGGCTTGGTTCAAGTCGGCGATGTGGCAGCACGGCACCCCTCAGCCAAAGCTATCGATGTCAGGCGACTTTCCAGAAGCACTACCGCCGAGCCCAATATCACTTGGGAAGCAAATCCACGAATCGCCGCGGTTGAAAAACATGCAATTTGGACGTCGGGTTTGCCACCAACGCATGGTCGCCTGCCACCAGCACCTTCGCCTCGCTCTGAACAAGAGACCAAATGTGCTCATCGTTCTTATCCGGCGCTCCGGTTCGCGGCTCCGGCCACTGCAGCAGGGGAAAGCGAGGCTGATGGTGCCTGCCTTCAGATAAAATGACCAATCACTCCAATGGTTTATTGGACCGACCGAACGTCGAGAACCTCAAAGCGAATGAACGACTTGTCGCACCGCTTGTACACGGCGCCGATGATGGATCAGTAGGATTCACACTCAGGATCAATTGCTTGCAAAGCGCCATGTGCAAATCGTGTGCACGCACCCGCTTAGCTGTACTACTCTCGAGTGCTCTGGAATGCGGTAACGCGATTGGGTCCGCGCGATATTCGCCAGTACGCGAATGCGAAATATGACTTGCGAAGTGGTCGATGCTTCTCTGCACCTACCGCTGGCTGCTTCGAGCGAGCAATCTTAGGATTTCTTGGCTTCCCTCGATGGTCTTCATACTGGCAGCAATCGGCCAGAAGCAGTCGGTCGATCATGTAAAATATTTCGTCTGGTCTTGGGCCACGCGAATGAGCGGAAAGGGTCGAATTCATCTGTTGGTCCCGAGATCGGCCAAAGATGGCTCGAGGCAACGACAACGAGGATTCTGGTGTTATGGAAGATTGTGAAAAATGAGCGACGCAAATCACCTCGACCCGCAACTGCAAATGCGCAATTTGCTCATGGGATTCATCGTTTCAAGAGCTCTGCAGGTTGCCGCAGAATTGGGTTTGGCGGACGCGCTTGCAAAGGGACCCAAGGATCGTGACGCATTGGCCCGAGAGGTTGACGCACACGCAGACACGATGGATCGCCTAATGCGCACGTTGGCAGGCTTTGGTGTTTTCGATCGGCTTCCTGACGGACGCTACGCGAACACGCGACTCTCCGAGTACCTTCGAAGCGACACACCAGGGTCCATGTGCGCACTCGCTCGCATGTATGGGGGCTCGCCGCTGTGGCAAGCCTGGGCGGGTCTAGAACATAGCGTTCGTTCCGGGGAACCCGGCTTCGCCCACATTCATGAATCACCGATCTTCGAGTATCTCGCAGCGCATCCGGAGTCTGCGCGTCGCTTCGACGAAGCAATGGTCGCGTCGTCGCGCTTGATGAATGAGGCCATCGTTAACGCCTATGAATGGGACCAGTTTGGCACACTGGTCGACGTTGCGGGCGGGGTGGGAAGCACGCTGGCGGCAATTCTCCGGACGAATCCACGCATCCAAGGCGTGCTTTTCGATGTGCCTCACGTAATCGAGCGCGGCCGAGATCACTTGGCGCAGCAGGGTGTGGCAACACGGTGTCGGATGGAAGCCGGAAGCTTTTTCGACGCGATTCCTAGCGGTGCAGATGCATATTTCCTGAAGCACATCATTCACGACTGGGACGACGAAGACTGCCTCCGCATTCTGCGCAATTGCAAGGCAGCGATGCCCGACCACGCTAAGCTGCTGGTCTGCGAAAAGGTCATTCCGCCCGGTAACGAGCCCAGCTACACGAAGATCATGGATTTGGTGATGCTGGTCTTGACGGATGGGGGCAGGGAGCGCACCGAGCCGGAGTTCCGGGATCTATTCGCCCGTGCAGGCTTCCGCCTCGTGCGGGTGTTGCCGACCAAGGTCGACAACAGCATCTTGGAGTTGACCAAGTGAATGGGCAAGTCTCGCCCCTCCACCACCACACAGTCTCCGGGCTTCGTTGCTAAAGGTCCGATTGAAGAAAGTGGCACCGGCTGCTTAGGGTTGTGGATTCAACCGGTGGATGCAACACACTATGACCTGAGCAATCAGAGGAGTGTTGCAAATGAGACCTCGGATCCATTACACGGAGAGCCAGAAGGCGCTGATGTGGGAGCGCTGGCAGAAGGGTGAGTCTCTCCAGCAGATCGCCCAGTTGTTTGATCGGAACCACTCGTCGATACAGGGGATTCTGGCAGCCACAGGCGGGATCCGTCCGGCCCCACGCTGCCGCTCCCGATGGGCGCTGACCCTGGCCGAACGGGAAGAGATCTCGCGTGCGGTGGTTGCGGGTCATTCCATCCGTTCGATAGCAGCGCAACTCGGCCGAGCGCCCTCCACGATCAGTCGGGAGATCAAGCGCAACGGTGGCCAAGAATGCTACCGAGCGAGTCAGGCCGACCAGTCCGCCTGGGATCGAGGCCGTCGCCCCAAGACCGGTAAACTGGCGGCGAACCGAGCGCTGGCGCGCCTCGTGGCAGGCAAGCTCCAACTGCAGTGGTCACCGGAGCAGGTTGCCGGTTGGCTCAAGCGCACCTATCCAGACGATACGAGCCGTCAGGTGTCACCCGAGACCATCTATCGCAGCCTGTTCATCCAGGCCCGCGGCGCCCTGAAGAAGGAACTGGTGGAGCATTTGCGGCGCAGCCGAGTGATGCGCCGTTCGCGCCATCACACCCAGAAGACGGACGATCACGGCCGCATCACCGACACCGTCTCGATCAGCGAGCGTCCGGCCAGCGTGGAAGACCGGGCGGTACCCGGTCACTGGGAAGGCGACCTGTTGTTCGGCAGCAAGAACAGCCAGATTGCGACGCTGGTCGAGCGTCAGACACGCTATGTGATGCTGGTGAAGGTTGCCGGCAAAGATACCGAGACGGTCATCAACGCGTTGATCAAGAACGCGCGCAAGTTACCGGACGAGCTCTACCAGTCGCTGACCTGGGATCGCGGCAAAGAGATGGCCGATCACAAGCGCTTCACCTGGCGACCGACATCAAGGTTTACTTCTGCGATCCTCAGAATCCCTGGCAGCGCGGCAGCAATGAGAACACGAACGGACTATTGAGGCAGTACTTCCCCAAGGGAACAGACCTCTCAGGCTACTCGCAAGCAAAGCTCAACGCCGTGGCCAGAAGATTGAACGAGCGCCCAAGAAAGACATTAAACTTCGAAACACCCGCTGAACGATTCCACCAAACTGTTGCGTCGATCGGTTGAATCCACAGTCGACACCAGCCGCTGGCGATTTTCGGGCGTTGTAGTCAGTCAGCACGGGATGGCCGCGTGTGCGCTACGTGTGCACTGACAACGATCCCAGGCGACTTGCTCCCCAATCTGCGAGTACCACGCCGCATAAGAGCGAAGGCAGTCGTGCTCACATAGCGATAAAATGACCAGTCGCCTCAATAATCTATTGGATCGACAGAACCTCAAAAACGTACAACGAATGAATAACTTGTCGCACCGCTTGTGCACGGCGCCGATGATGGACTGGTCCGACCGTCACTGCCGCTATTTTTTTCGCCTGATCAGTCCGCACGCGCGGGTCTACACCGAGATGGTGACGACCGGTGCGCTGAAGTTCGGCAACGTGCCGCGCCATCTCGATTTCGATTCCGCCGAGCATCCGGTGGCGCTGCAACTCGGCGGCAGCGATCCGCACGCACTGGCGCACTGCGCGCGCCTGGGCGAAGCCTGGGGCTACGACGAAATCAATCTCAACGTCGGCTGCCCGAGCGAACGCGTTCAGACCGGCAGTTTCGGCGCGTGCCTGATGGCCGAACCGGCGCTCGTTGCCGAGTGCGTGGCGGCGATGCGCGATGCCGTCGATCTGCCAGTGACGGTCAAGCACCGCACGGGCATCGACGCGGTCGAGGAGTACGCCTTCGTGCGCGACTTTGTCGGGGCCGTCGCCGCGGCGGGCGCGAGCGCGTTTATCGTCCACGCCAGGAACGCGATCCTGAAAGGCCTGTCGCCGAAGCAAAACCGCGAGGTTCCGCCGCTCAAGTATGAATTCGTGTACCGGCTCAAGCGCGAGTTTCCGGCAGTCGCCGTCGTCCTCAACGGCGGAATTGCGACGCCCGCGGACATCGTGCGCGAACTGCCCCACGTCGACGGAGTGATGCTCGGCCGCGCGGCGTACCACCAGCCCTATGCGCTGGCCGATGCCGACGCGCGTTGCTTCGACGCCACCTCACGGCGCCGCTCGCGCGCGGAGGTTGTCGTCGCACTCATGCCGTATGTCGAGACGCAGCTCACGCGCGGCGTGCATTTGCGCGCGATCACGCGACACATCCTCGGCCTGTACCACGGCGCGCCTGGCGCGCGGACCTGGCGCCGGATGCTGTCCGACGCCGCATTGCTGGAAAGCGCTGGGCCGGAGCTTCTGATCGCGGCATTGCGCGCGGTCGAGCCGGAATCCGCCGCCGCTGCGGCCTGAAAGGCGAGGGCGGCGGCAGGCCCTCGCCCGTCATTACTACGGTCGAGGAGTCGTGTCGACACCTACGCCGTAGCGATGCACCATTTCTCCGCCGAGCCAACCCGACACCGCGAGGATCAGGATCGCGACGATCGACAGGATCAGCGGTGTGCCCGTATTGCCTGCGCCGTTGAGCCGAAGCCAGATGTTGATGGCGAAGAGCGCGACGACGACGAGATTGATCGACATGTGCGTGATGGCGATCTTCTTGATGCGGGGGTCGCTCAGCGACAGGAGGTCGATGAGTCCCGGGACCGCCGCGACCAGGGCGCCGATGAATCCTCCCACCATCGTGTACTGCGCGACGGTCGCCCACGTGGCGGGATTGGCGCTGCCAAGGGAAATAAGGTCGCAGATGAGCGAAAAAATCAGCAGTCCGACAGGAAACACGATCAGCATCGCGTGCAGCGGATGCCCGGCGACGCTTGCAGGGGTGCGCATTGGATCCTCCTTTGCCTGTATGTCGTTTTTTTGCGGCGCTGCGGGTCCGGGCGGCAAGGTAGCAAAGGCAGCGGTGCTCGATACCTCGGCTGGCGGACGGCAAGCACGGACTACGCCCGTCGGCGAGTGCGCTCACCCGGAGGCCGCGATGCCCGACACCTCACAGCGTAGTCTTGCGTGTCCGGTTTCGCAACGCCTGCCGAGACCGGCTTTGCCGCCACGCACGCGGGGCCGATGATTAAACAAGTTACAAAGCCCGCAGGCAAGAGTTACCGTGCGGTGAGGCCGCGTGGAAGAGTGAAGCCTCGGCCGCGGTGCCGGCGCGCCTTGCCGATCGGCGAGGCGGCCAATCCGCGCCGGCGCGAGACGCTACGCCGGGTGCATGTCGTCCGCGATGTAGGCGCGGATGATGTCGGCGAAATCCGTATCGGCCTCCATGCCGAGCGACGGCCCGAGACGCGGCGCAAAGTTCGCCGGCCAGGTCTGCACGATCCTGTCGATCACCGGGTCGATCCGCCACTGGACCCGCCCGGCCACGACATCGCCGGCGACGTGGCGCAACGCGTCGACCATCGCCGCCACCGAAACGCGTAGGCCAGGCACGTTGACCGATCGCGTCTGATGGAACTTCGCCGCGGGCGCGTCGTGGCCAACGATCAGGTTATCGATGACCTTCCCCGGCGAGGTCACCCACATCTGCGTCGCCGGCGCGACCGGACACACCGCGTCGACGCCGGCCAGCGGCTCGCGAATGACTCCGCTGGCGAACGAGGACGCTGCTTTGTTCGGCTTGCCGGGTCGCACCGTCACCGTAGGCAGGCGCAGGCTCCGTCCATCGACGAATCCCTTGCGCGTCATGTCGTAGACCAGCAGTTCGCCGATCGCCTTTTGCGCGCCGTACGATGTCTGCGGCGTGACCGGCGCTTCGTCGGGAACCGGGTCCGGAAGCTTGCCGCCGAATACCGCGAGCGAGCTGGCGAAGACGAATCTGGGCGGGCTGCGCAAGTTGCGACAGCGCTCGAGCAGCGTGCGCGTCGCATCCAGATTGACCCGCATGCCGATGTCGAATTCGGCTTCCGCCTGGCCGCTGACGACGGCGGCGAGATGAAATATCGAAGCGGTGTCGGTCGTCACGACGCGCGCGATGACCGCGGGATCGGCGAGATCGCCGGTGACGACGGTGACGCGAGGATCGGCCACGGCTGCCGGGACGACGTCGAGCAGGACCAGCTCCCGCAACTCGCACGCCCTGCCCGCTGCATCGAGCAGGCTCCCCCGCTCGAGCAGCTTGCGGGCGAGGCGGGCGCCCAGGAAGCCGGCGCCGCCGGTGATCACGATACGCATTGCAGACTCCTTGCGTCGAGCGACGGGAACGCGCCGCGCCGGCAATGGCGCGGGCGTGCGCCGCATTATAAGATGGCGCCTTTCCGCCGGAGAGCCAGCGATGCCGCGTCCGATCCATTTCGAGATTAACGCTGCCGATCCGCAGCGCGCGATCGCGTTCTACGCGGCTTTGTTCGGCTGGGGCTTCAGCAAGGACACCGAGGGCAATATTTTCGGCGTCATGCAGATGGACGAAGCGGCGAAGTGACCGCGGGGGCGCCGGCGCACCCCGAAGGCGCAATCGCGCGGGTCTGCGCGGCGATCGGCGAGCATGGATGTGCGGTCGAGGCGGCGTTCCTCTCCAATGCGACCATCGCAGCGCTGCGCGCCGGGGCGCGGAGGCGCGACGCCGCCGGCGAGTTTCGCGCCGCAGGCATCGGCCGCACGGGCGCGCGCGCCGAGCGAGGCGACATCCGTGGCGATCGCATCCTCTGGCTCGACGAGCATTCTCCGGCGGCTGCGGAGCTGCCGCTCTGGCAGGCACTGGCGGCGTTGCGCAGTGCGCTGAACCAGACGCTGTTCCTTGGACTGTTCTCGTTCGAAGGCCACTATGCGCTGTATCCGGCCGGGGCGCAGTACCGCCGCCATCGCGACCGGTTCCGCGACGACGACGCCCGGATCGTGTCGTGCGTGCTTTATCTGAACGAGGATTGGACGGCGCGCGACGGCGGAACGCTGCGCATGCATCTCGACGATGGTGCCAGGGACATCGTGCCCCTGGGGGGCACGCTGGTCTGCTTTCTGGCCGAGCGTTTCGAGCACGAGGTCCTGCCGGCAAGGCGGGAGCGCCTGGCTGTGACCGGCTGGTTCCACCGCAGGGGCTAGGCGGAATTCCGGACGCCGCCCGCGTGCTAGAATCGGTTCGATCGAAGCGCCGCATCGCTTCGGTCATCGGCTTTCACTTCCGCGCTTCCCTGCCGCCCTTTGTTTTCCTGAGATGTCTGCAGCGCCTGCTCCGCCGGCACGATTGGTGATCGCGACGCGCCGATCGGCGCTCGCGCTGTGGCAGGCCGAACACGTGCGCTCGCGTCTGTCCGCGCTGTATCCGTCATGCGCGATCGAGTTGCTCGGGCTGACGACGCAAGGCGACAGGATTTCCGACCAGCCGCTCGCCGACATCGGTGGCAAGGGACTGTTCATCAAGGAGCTCGAGCAAGCGATGCACGATGGCCGCGCCGACCTCGCGGTGCATTCGCTGAAGGACGTGCCGATGGACATGCCGGAAGGGTTCGAGCTAGCGGCGATCATGGCGCGCGAAGATCCCCGCGATGCGCTGGTGTCCGTGCGCTGCCGAACGCTGGCCGAGCTGCCGCCGGCGAGCGTCATCGGCACGTCGAGCCTGCGGCGCGAAGCGCAGCTGCGCGAGCGCTACCCGCAGCTCGCCGTCGCACCGCTGCGCGGCAACGTCAATACGCGGCTCGACAAGCTCGATGCCGGACAGTATGCGGCGATCATTCTCGCCGCCGCGGGTTTGCGGCGTCTGGGCCTCGCCCAGCGCATCGCGGCGCTGCTCGACCCGGCTGACAGCCTGCCCGCGATCGGCCAGGGCGCACTCGTGCTCGAGTGCCGCACCGATCGTGCGGATATCGTTGCCGCGCTGGCGCCGCTGGGCGATGCGGCGGCGACGATGGCGACGGCCGCCGAGCGCGCGTTCGGTCGCGCGCTCGGCGGCAACTGCCGCACGCCGCTCGCAGCGTACGCGATGGAGCGCGGACCGCAATGGTGGCTGCGCGGGCTGGTGGCCAGCCGGGATGGCAGCAAGGTGCTGCGCGGCGAGCGCATCGCGTCGGCGCACACCCTCGACGCGGCGACGGCGCTCGGTGCGGCGCTGGGCGCCGAATTCCTGCAGCGTGGCGCCGCCGCGATGCTTGCCGAGAGATCGCATGAGCGCCGCCGGACCGCTCCAAGGCGCGGAGCGCGCCCCCGCTGGCGGTGCCCGAAGCGCAGTGGATGTCAGCCGGGCAAGCGATGAGGGGACCCGAAGGGCCGTCGCCGAGCGATTGCGAATCGGCCGATACGAGATCGATGGTGGTCACGGCGTGGTGCGGAGGCCGATACGTGAGCGGGTCGCTGCGCGGCGCGGGCATCGTCGTCACGCGTCCCGCGCGACAGGCCGCGCTGCTGGCGCAGCAGATCGCCGCGTTCGGCGGCAAGCCGCTGATCTTTCCGACGATCGTCATTCTGCCGCCGGCCGACCAGCGCGGCGCTCGACGACGCGCATCGCCGGCTGGCGCAGTTCGACTACGCGGTATTTGTCAGCGCCAATGCGGCCGAATTCGGCGTCGGCGATCCCACGGCATGGCCGGCAGCGCTGCCGGCGTTCGCGCCGGGCCCGGGCACCGCGGCGGCGCTCGCGGCCGCCGGCTTGGGCGACGTGCGCCTGCCGCGCAACGTCGATGGACAGCGAAGGCCTGCTCGCGCTGCCCGAGTTCGCCGCTGCCGCCGGCAAGCGGGTCGTGATATTTCGCGGTGGGAACGGGCGCGAGCTCCTCGGTGACACGCTGCGCGCGCGTGGCGCGGACGTCGCGTGCGTCGACTGCTACCGCCGTGGCAAGCCGCAGAGCGGCGCCGCAGGGCTCCTCGCCGCCTGGCGCGAGCGCCGCATCGATGCGGTGACCCTGACCAGCAGCGAAGGGCTCGACAACCTCTGGGACATCCTCGACTCTTACGGGCGCAAGGAGCTCGCTGCGACGCCGGCCTTCGTCACCCATCCGCGCATCGCCGGACGCGCTCGCGCGCTGACGCTCGCGCGCGTTATCGTCGCCGAGCCTACCGACGCCGGGCTTCTCGCGTCGTTGCTACAATACTTCGCCGTCGATTCCCAAGGGAGCATCGCCTGAATCATGCCAGCCGACATACTCGTCACTGCACCGCTGCCGCCATTCATCTACGATCCGCTCAAGGCCGGGTATCGCTGCCACGATTACTACCACGCCGGCGACAAGACGGCGCTGCTCGCCGCCGACGGGCCCGGTATCCGCGGCCTGGTCCAGGGCGGCCATACCGTGACGCCGACGACGCTGCTCGACGCCCTGCCGAAGCTGGAGATCATCTCGGTGTTCGGCGTCGGCTACGATGGCGTGCCGATCGCGTACTGCAGGCACGCGGCATCAGGGTCAGCAACACGCCGGACGTGCTGACCGACGACGTCGCCGATGTCGCCCTCGGCCTGGTGCTGATGACCGGGCGCGGCTTTGTGCGCCTCAATCGCTTCGTGCAGGCCGGCGAGTGGCCGAAGGGCCCCCCCGAGCTGACGACCAGGCTCAGCGGCAGGAAGGTCGGCATTCTGGGCCTGGGCCGGATCGGCAAGGCGATCGCGCAGCGCGTCGCGGCGATGGGCATGAAAGTCGCCTACACCGGGCGCAACCGGCAGAACGTGCCCTACGAGTACGTCGGCGACCTGAAGGCGCTGGCCGCTGCCGTCGACTTCCTGGTCGTCGCCTGTCCCGGGCGGCGAGAAGACCAGGAACATCGTCGATGCCGACGTCCTGGCGGCGCTCGGCAAGAAGGGCATGCTGATCAATATCGCGCGCGGCTCGATCGTCGACGAGGCGGCGCTGGTCGCGGCGCTGCAAGCCGGAACGATCAAGGCCGCCGGGCTAGACGTCTTCGCCGACGAGCCGCGCATCCCGTCGCAGCTTATGGCGATGGACAACGTCGTCCTGTTGCCCCACGTCGGCAGCGCAACGCGCGAAACGCGGCAGGCGATGGGCGATTTGTGCAAGGCGAACCTGGACGTCTGGTTCGCCGACAAAAAGGTGCTGACCTTGATTCCCGAGCTGCAATAGACGATTTCGACGACAGCGAGCTCACCGCAACCGGGAGCGTGCGCGCCATGTTGAACCACGCCCAGTGCGCGACGGTGCCGGCGAGAAAGACGTTGTAGAGCACGGCGAACCATGCCGTGCCCGACATGTGGCCGAGCGAGTCCAGCGGGTGCGGATCGAACAGCGGCACGCAGACCGCGATCGGCAACCAGCCGATCAGCATCATCCAGCCGGTCAGCGTGTTCTGCGGCAACGGCGGCTTCCAGCGCCGCAACAGCACGGTGCCGAAAGCCCAGCAGATGGCATCGTGTACGCCAGTATCGCCGAGCGCCCCGCGGGCATCTGCTGGACGCCGAACAGGATCAACCCGTTCCACGCCGCGATGTTGAACAGCGCGAGCGCCAGCACCTTGCCCCAGAGCTGGCGCGGGATGCGGATCGAATCGCCCGACAGCTTCGACACCAGCAACAGGCCGATCGCGGCGAAAGGAAGCGTGGCGCTGCGAAACGTGAGCGGCGCGAGCTCGGTGACGCCGAGCTTCAGCACCGGCCAGTTGCAACCCCAGACCAGCGTCAGCACCGCGACCAGCGCCAGCCCCGAGGCTGGAACGCGGCGCGCGGCGACGCCGGGAGCCGACGTCATCGGGCGGGCGCGATCACGGGCGCCGGCCATCCGGCTGGTGTCCGGCTGTGGTTTCGCCGTAGGTCGCCTGATGCAGCGCCTTCGCCTGGGTGACCCATTGATCGCGTCTAATCCGGCCCGGAAACTCGGGCAGCCTCGAATCGAAATCCGCAATGTCGCGGTCGGTCCAGCGCGCGATCTGCTGGAAGCTCATGATGCCGAGGTTGTGCAGCATGCGCTCGAGCACCGGGCCGATGCCGACGATCAGCTTGAGATCGTCCGGGCCGGCCGCGCCGGAGAGGATCGGCGGCGGTGCGTTGTTCTCGATATCGACCACGAGCTGGCGATAGCGCGCGTTGTCGCCGCGCGCGTCGGCGAGCTCGCGGAACAGCCGCGCCCGCTCGTCGCGGAATTCGCCCGCATCATGGCGAGCCGCGTCGCCGTCGGCAAGCTGCCGCCGCAGCCGGGTCGCCTCGCCTTCGCCGCTGCGGACGATGCGCGCCTTTTCCGCGCCGATGCGATCGGCGTCGCCTCCGTCGTGGGCTCGCCGGCCGGCGGGGCGGACAGGCCTGCCGCAACGGGCGACATCGCGCGATCTTCGACCGGCGGCCCCGAACGCCGGCGCAATCCGTGTGCATAGCCTGCCAGCGCGGCAACGACGGCGATGGCGACAATGATGGCGAGCGTGAGCATCGGATCGATGAAAGGCCGCGGCGCGGGCAAAGCGCCGGCGGGCGTGCACCGCATTCTAGTTGAGCGTGGCCATCCCGGCCAGTCGGCGCCGGATCCGACCCGCGATCCTGCTACAATCGGTGCGTCTGCGCTCGCCTGGACTGCCATGCCCGAACCGGTGGCCGACCGCCCGGTTTCCTCCCCGCCTCCGCCGCCCCGAACCCCCGCCGCTGGCCCCGCAGCGACGCACCTGAAGCTTTGGTCTTGGATCGCCGCGCTGGTGATCGCGGCGGCAATCGCGGCGGTCTGGCTGGACGCGCGCAACGTGCAGCGCGAGTTGCGCACGGAACTCGCGAAGCGGCTGTCCGAAATCGACGCCGCCCAGCAGGCGACGCGCGCGGCGGTCAAGGATGCGCAGGAGAATCTGCGCGACGCGCAGGCCAAGATCGCGCTGCTGGAAAATCGACTCGGGGAATCGCAGGCGCAGCAGGCGGCGCTGGAGGCGCTGTATCGCGAGCTGTCGCCGTCGCGCGACGAATGGGCGCTGACCGAGGTCGAGCAGGTGCTGATGCTCGCGAGCCAGCAGCTGCAGCTCGCCGGGCAACGTTCGCGGCGCGCTCGCCGCGCTTCAGGTCGCCGACGGCAAATTGCAGCGCCTCGACCGCCCGCAATTCGTGCCCCTGCGGCGCGCGCTCGCGCGCGACATGGATCGGCTCAAGGCCGTGCCGTACGTCGATGTCGCGGGCCTGTCGCTGCGACTCGATCAGGCGATCGCGGGCATCGACGCGCTGCCGCTGGCGCTCGAGGAACGGCTCGAATCCGCGCCGCCGCCGGCGCCGCCGCAGGAGCAGCCCGGATGGCGCGGCGTGCTGCGCAGCGCCTGGCAGCAGGTCCGGCAGCTGGTCCGCATCGAGAACATGGAGCGGCCGGAAGTACCGCTGTTGCTGCCGCAGCAGCAATTCTTCCTGCGCGAGAACCTGAAGCTCAGGCTTCTGTCGGCGCGCTTCGCCCTGCTGTTTCGCGACCAGGCGAACTTCCGAGCCGACCTCGCCGCAGCCGAGGCATGGATCGCGAAGTACTTCGACACGCGGAGCAAGCCGGTGCAGGCGCTGCAGACGCTGCTCAAGCAGCTCAAGGTGACCGACATGGCGACCGAGCTGCCGGGACTCGCTGCCAGCCTCGACGCGGTGCGCGTGCTGCAAATCGCCCGCGATAAGCCGCAGCGCTAGCTCCGGGCGCGTCGCCAATGCGCTTCCTCTTCTGGTTCTTGCTGCTTGCCGCGGCGGCGGTTGCCGCCGCGCTGGCGGTCAAGCTGAACTCGGGCTACGCGCTGCTGGTCGCGCCGCCGTACCGGATCGAGCTCTCGCTCAATTTGCTGCTGCTGGTCGTCGTTTGCGGATTTGCCGCGCTGTACGGCGCGATTCGCCTGATCGTGCGGACGGTGCGCCTGCCGCAGACCGTGCGCGCGTGGCGCCGGCGGCAGAAGGTGGAGCGCGCC
This sequence comes from uncultured beta proteobacterium, assembly GCA_963713125.1. Lineage (GTDB taxonomy): Bacteria > Pseudomonadota > Gammaproteobacteria > Burkholderiales > Casimicrobiaceae > PALSA-1003. The sequence goes on from CAVQKL010000012.1 coordinate 17,038, forward strand.
CGATCGATGCAGGATGCCGCGGTCGTCGCCCTGCTCGAAGGGCGCTACGGCAAGGCGCAGCAGCGGGCGCTGGAAGCGCTGGCGATACCGGGCTCGAGCGGGCTCAATGCGATCGTCGGAGCGCGCGCCGCGATCGACGTGCGCAATTTCGATGCTGCCGAGGCCTTGCTCAATCGGCCGGATGCGCAGGTCGCGAGCCTGGCGGTGCCGCGACTGATGCTGCGCGCCGAAATCGCGCTCGAGCACGGGCAGCCGCAGCGCTCGCTCGATATTCTGCGCGATCTGCGCCACGAAGCGGGCATGCATACCGCCGCGCTGCGTCTGGAGCTGCGCTCGCTGCAGGCGGCGCGGCGCTGGGCCGAGGTCGCGCCGCTGCTCGACCAGCTGGTCAAGCGCAAGGTGTTCGACAGCACGCAAGCCGAGCACGTGCGTGTGACGGCGCAAAGCGAGCAGCTCAAGGTGCTGGCCCATGACGCCGCGGGCTTCCACGAATACTGGAACCGGTTGCCCGAGGCGACGAAGCGGCATCCGAAGATCGCGCGCGCAGCGGCGCAGAGCCTCCTGCTGCTGGGCGGTGATCGCGAGGCGGTCGACATCCTTGCCGAGAGTCTCGAGCGCGAATGGAATTCCGAGCTAATCGAAATCTATGGCGAGTGCCGTCCCGCCGACGCCACTCGCCAGCTCGAGCAGGCGGAGCGCTGGCTTACGCGGCACAACCAGGATCCGGCGCTCCTGCGCGTGCTGGGCACGCTTTGCCAGCGGCAGCAACTCTGGGGCAAGGCGCAAACCTATTTCGAGGCGAGCCTCGCGCTCGACGACGGCTGGCGCGCGCACCTGGCGCTGGGCGAGATGCTCGGCCGGCTCAACCGCGACGACGAGGCGAATGCGCATTTTGTCGCGGCGCTCAGGCTGGCGACCGGCGAACTGCGGCGCACCTAATGTCCTGTCCCGTAAATTCGCTCGATAGTTCGCGGTGCTCATTGGCCAATGCGCGGCTGCCATGCGGCGTTGCGCGACCTGACCGTACCACGGGGTACGCTTTCGGCCGCGCGCCTTGCCTGACGCCCGATTTCATCCGCTCCTTTATCTTCGGAACTTACGGGACAGGACACTAGCGCCGCGCGGGTTCAATCGACCAGCTTCCGGCTCTTCAGCAGATGGGCCAGCGCAGTCGTAAAGCGCGGCACCTCGGTGCCGTCGATGTGCGAGGTGTCCGGCAACACGAACGTCGTCATCTCGGGCACGTCGCGAAAATCGATCATCGTCGCCGGCGACTGCCGGGCGTAGACATCCCAGTAGCGGTCGCGCGGGAAGTTGGCCTCGTCCAGTGCCAGGCTTTCGCCCGCGGCAGGCTCGCGGAGAAAGACGACGCGGCCGCCGCGCTTCCGGATCTTCTCGACCCATGCCGATACCGTGGCCAGATCGCTCAACCATGTCGTCGCGTCGGTCGGCGGCTCCTCGCGATAGTAGCGGACCAGATCGGCGATGCGCGACGCCCGGATGCCGGGAAGGTCGGGGCGATGATAGTCGATGAATCCGGCGCGGTCGGCCCGGACGACGACGTGATCGTTAAGCGGCGGACCTTCGCCGGCAATCCAGCGCTCGACGATGTTGGTGACGGCGAAGGCCGATCGAACGAACACCAGATGTTCCTGCAGCACGGTCAGCAGCTTGCGGTGGACCCAGCGCGCCGGCGTCCAGCGATGGCGATAGTGGTCGAAATAACTCTGCTGCATCTCCCAGTGCCTGCGCTGCAGGCCGCGCGAGTCGATGCCGACGATCGCCAACCCGGTGAACGAATCATCGTTCGCCAGCGCGCGCAGCGCCGCCATCGGGTATCTGCCATTGATCGCGAGCATTGCGACCGGGCGCCCGCCGAGCTCCTGCGAAAGCAGCGCAGGATCGACGCCGAATTCGATGCGCGAGGCGCCGAGCAGCGCCACCGCACGGTCGGAGTGGCGGACCCGATCGAGCTGCATCGACCACAGGTCGGCATCGTCCTGCACGGTGACGATGTAGCCGCGGTCGCGCAATAGCCATTCGTACCCGCCGGCGAGCAGCGCGCACGCGAGCAGCGCGGCGATCCAGGCATGAGCCAGCCGCGATTCATCGATCAGAACTGGAAGTAGATGAACGCCGGATTGAATCCCGGCGAGAACACGACGGCGGCCAGCGCCAGCGCGATCGAAACCGCGCGCGGCGCGACCGGCCAGCGATCGAGCCAGTCCCAGCGGCGCAGGTGGCCGAACAGGATGTGCGAGCCGACGACGCTCGCGCCGAGTACGATCGCGACGATGGCCTCGTTGAACGGCACCAGCGCCGAGTGCGCGCCCGGGACGAACATCGACCGCAAGGATCGACGATCCCTGCCCGATCGAGTGCGCGCGGAAGAACACGGCCGCGATGCTGAACATGCCGAATGTCGCCAGCGCGAGCGCGGCGCGGCCGAAGCGATTCTTGACCTTGCCGAAGTCCCAGACGTATCGCTTGACCAGATGCTCGACCAGGATGAATACGCCCTGCAGCCCGCCCCAGACGACGAACGTCCACGCCGCGCCGTGCCAGAGGCCGACCAGCAGGAAGGCGAGCGAGCAGGTTGACTTCGCCGCGCAACCGGCCGCGCCGATAGCCGCCGAGCGGGAGGAACACATAGTCGCGAATCCAGCTCGCCAGCGACATGTGCCAGCGCGTCCACAGCTCGGCCATGCCGACCGAACCGAACGGGCTCTCGAAATTCATCGGAAAGCGGAAACCGAACATCAGCGCGACGCCGATCGCGCACAGCGAATACCCGGCGAAGTCGCAATAGGCCTGCAGCGAGAACGACGCCGCGCCGAGCCAGCTTTCGCCGAATCCGGCATGGGCGCCGGCGGCGAACACGCGATCGACGACCGGCGCGAACACCAGGTCGGCCAGGCAGACCTTGAGCGCCAGGCCGTAGACGAAAAGCGCGAGGCCCTTGCCGACCTCGACCGAGCGCCAGGACTTGGCTTCCGCGCATTGCGGCGAAAAGTCGCCGTAGCGCAGGATCGGTCCGGCGACCAGGTGCGGAAAGAAGGTCACGTACAGGCCGTAGTCGAGCAGGCTCTTCGATACGGCGATGCGCCTGCGGTAGACGTCGATCACGTACGACAGGCTCTCGAAGGTGTAAAACGAAATGCCGACCGGCAGCAGGATGCCGAGCGACACCGGCTCGAAGTTGATGCCGAACACGTGCAGCAGATCGATCGCGGTGTCGGAAAAGAACTGCGCGTACTTGAAGAAGCCGAGCGAGCCCAGGTTGATCGCGATCGACGAGGCGAGAATCGCGCGGCGGTACGGCCGGGCGCTGGACCCGGTCCATCCAGTGCGACGCCAGCCAGTCGAATCCGGTCGTCGCGATGATCAGCAGCACGAAGAACGGGTTCCACGCCGCGTAGAACAGGTAGCTGGCGCGCCAGCAGGAAGATCTTGCGCGCGGTCCACGAGCGCACCGCCCAGTAGCCGCCGAAAATGGCGGCGAGAAAGACGACGAAGGTCAGCGAATCGAACGTCATGGCGGTCGCCGGCCCGTCAGCGCGCGCAGTGCCGTCTGCCTACGCCGGCGCGTCGGTCTGCGCGGCATAGGTGAACGAATCGGCGTAGAACGCCTCGGGCGGCAGCTTTCGCAGCTCGGTGAATTCGCGGCGCGCGACGTCGATCATCGCCGGACCGCCGCAGGCATAGACCTGATAGCCGGACAGATCGGCGAAGTCCGTCATCACCGCCTTGTGCACGAAGTCCGGTGCGGCCCGGCCAGCGGTCGTCGGGCAGCGGATCGGACAGCACCGGGATGAAGGTGAAGTTCGCGTGCCGTCGCTGCCATTCGCCCGGCAGATCCGGCAGGTAGAGATCGGCGCGCGATCGCACGCCCCAGTAGAGCACGATCTGCCGGTCGACTGCATGATGGAACGCGTGCTCGATCACCGCCTTGATCGGCGCGAAGCCGGTGCCGCCGGCGACGAAGATGATCGGCTTGTCCGAGTCTTCGCGCAAAAAGAAATTGCCCAGCGGGCCTTCGATGCGCAGGATCTCGCGGCCCTTGAACTCGTTGAACAGCTGCGCCGCTGAAGAAGCCGCCGGGCACGTGCCGGATGTGCAGGTCGAGCAGCGCGTCGTCCTCGGGCGCGGTGGCGATCGAAAAGCTGCGCCGGCGGCCGTCCTTGAGCAGGAAATCGACGTATTGTCCGGCCAGGTATTGCAGCCGATCGTTCGCCGGAAGCTTCAACGAGACGATCGCGACGTCGTGCGGCGACCTTGTCGATCTTTTCGATGCGGCAGGGCAGCTTGCGGATCCGGATGTCGCCGGCGCTTGCGCACTTCGCGTACTTCGATGACGAGGTCGGTCTGCGGGCGGGCGACGCAGAGCAGCGCGAAGCCCTGCTTCTTCTCGCTCTCGGTCAGCGTGCCCGGCTGGTAGTGCCCGTAGTCGACGACACCTTCGAGGAGGTGGCTCTTGCAGGTTCCGCAGGCGCCGTTGCGGCAGCCGTAAGGAATCATCAGGTCGGCGCGCATCGCCGCCGCGAGCACGGTCTCGTCGTCGTCGCAGGCGAACGAATGCTCGCTGGGTTTTATGGTAATCTGGTGCGGCATCGGTAGGCTTTAAGCGCGCGGCGTAGAGACGGCGGTGATCAGGGTATTGTTAATTGGCTGCGGCGACATCGCGCTGCGCACCGCCGATCTGCTGCGCGGCAAGGTGCGGCTGTACGGGCTCACGCGCCGGCGCGACGAGATACCGAAGCTGCGCGGTCGCGGCATCGTGCCGATCATCGGCGACCTCGATCGCTATCACAGCCTCGAGCGCCTGCGGACGGCGCCGTTTGCGGTGCTGCATTTCGCGCCGCCGCCGCGCCGAGGGCCGCGACGATCCGCGAACGGCAAGGCTCGTCGCGGCGCTGACAAAAGCGCGGATTATACCGCAGCGCTTCGTCTACATCAGCACGACCGGCGTCTATGGCGATTGCGCCGGCGCGCGAGTCAGCGAAACGCGTCCGCGCAAGCCGCAGACGCCGCGCGCGCAGTCGGCGCGTCGCGGCCGAGGACCGGCTGCGCAGCTGGGCGCGTCGCTACGGCGTCAGTCTTTCGCTGCTGCGCGCGCCCGGCATCTATGCGCGAAACGCGGCTGCCGCTCGACCGGATCACGGCAGGGAACGCCGGTGCTTCGCCCCGAAGACGACGTGTTCACCAACCACATCCACGCCGACGACCTGGCGCGCGCCGCCGTCGCCGCGGCTTTTCGCGGCAAGCCGAACCGCGCGTACAACATCAGCGACGATGCCGAGCTCAAGCTGGGCGGCTGGCTCGACGCGGTCGCCGATGCGTTTCGCCTGCCGCGCCCGCCGCGCGTGTCGTGGGACGAGGCCGAAGCGCGCATCGCGCCGATGCTGCTGTCGTTCATGAGCGAATCGAGGCGGCTCTGCAACGTGCGGATGAAGCGCGAGCTGCGCGATCCGGCTCGAGTTATCCGACCCCGCACACGCTGCTGGCGGACATTGCGCCGCGCGCGCTGAAGAAGCAGCTCGCGCTGCCGCTGGGGTTGCCGATGACGGCCGGCGAGCCCGGCTCGAGCGCAGCGACGCCGACGCGCTGGCAGGCGATCGCCGCGCGGATCGACGCCTACGAGCGCCTGATCCGGCTCGACAAGCCGATCGGCACGCTGCTGCTGCTGTGGCCGACGCTGTCCGCGCTGTGGCTCGCGGCGTTCGGGTCGCCGTCGTGGGTCGTCGTCGGCATCTTCGTCGCTGGGCACGCTGCTGATGCGCTCGGCCGGCTGCGCGATCAACGACTACGCCGACCGCGATTTCGACGCGCACGTCGAGCGCACCGCCAATCGTCCCCTGGCGCGCGGCGAGATCGCGCCGTGGGAGGCGCTCGCCGTCGCGGCCGCGCTCGCCTGCTGCGCGTTCCTGCTGGTCCTGCCGCTCAACCGGCAGACGATCCTGCTGTCGGTGCCTGCCCTGCTGATCACCGATCGCGTATCCGTACTGCAAGCGATTTTTCGCGCTGCCGCAGGCGTTTCTCGGCATCGCGTTCTCGTTCGGCATTCCGATGGCATTCGCCTCGGTGTTCCGCGAGGTGACCGCCGCTGGGCTGGACGCTGTTCGCGATCAACCTGTTCTGGGTGATGGCCTACGACACCGAGTACGCGATGGTCGATCGCGACGACGACCTGAAGCTCGGGCTGAAGACCTCGGCGATCACGTTCGGCAGGTTCGACGTGCTGGTGGTCATGCTCTGCTACGCGGTCTACCTGGCCGGGCTGACCTGGATCGGCCGCGAGCGGCAGATGGGCCCGCTGTACTATGTCGGCGTGCTGGCGGCGTCACTGATCGCGCTGTGGCACTACCGGCTGATACGCAAGCGCGACCGCGCGGGCTGCTTTCGCGCGTTTCTCGGCAATCACTGGCTCGGGCTTTGCCGTGTTCGCCGGCATCGTTGCCGACTATGTCGTGCGACTGCACCGCGACGCCATGGTGGCCGCGGTGAGCGCGCGACAGGTCGCGCGCCGCTGCAGCGCGGATTGCCGCCGGTGCTCGATGCGGCGACGCGGGTGTTGATACTCGGCAGTTTTCCCGGCGCGCCTCGCTGGCCGCGCGCCAGTACTACGCGCATCCGCGCAATCATTTCTGGCCGCTGCTCGGCGCGTTGCTCGACGTCGCCGCTCGCCGATCTGGCCTACGCGCGGCGGCTGGCCGCGTTGCGCGCAGCATCGGATCGGCCTGTGGGACAGCATCGTGCGCTGCGCGCGCCCGGGCAGCGCCGACGCGGCGATCCGCCGTGCGGAGCTCGCCGAAATCGCGCTGGCACGGCGCCGTGCCCCGAGGCTCGAGCTGGTCTGCTTCAACGGGCAAGACGGCCGCGCGGGTCGCGCCGCTCTGGCGCGACGCTGGCTACGCGATCGCGCGTGCTGCCTTCGTCCAGCCCGGCGTACACGCTGCCGTTCGCCGACAAGCTCGCCGCATGGCGCGAGGCGCTCGGCGCAGGCCTGCGCAACCACCGATCGCGGAGCGCGCCCGAAAGCAACGGCGACCGCGCGCCGTTGAGGCTGCGGAGCAAGCCGATGAACGGCGAAGTCTTGCCGCACCGCCCGCGCTAGCGGCGCGGGTGGGCGCGGAGGAGCCGCGCCCGCGCCGCAGAGGCGCCGAGAAGGGCTAGCATGATCGCCAGCAGCGCGAGGCCGGTGCGAGTCGAGCGCCGGGATAGCCGTCCAGGAGCGGCGGCGTCGCGCGCCAGCCGCGGCGACCTGGCCGGTCGTGCAGTTGAACGTGATCGTGCTGGTGAACGTAACCGTGCCGGTCAGGTTCGGGCCCGGTATACGTCGCGATGCTGATGGTGATCGGCGTGTTCGGCGCGAGGCCGCCGCCGAAGCCCAGGATATGGAAAGTGGGATAGATCGTCGTTGAACACGCCGACGTTGGCGCCGGTATTGTCGGTGAATTGCTCGAGCAGGCTCGGATTGAGTGCCGGCGACGAAACCCGGACGCTGGCCGAGGTCTGTGCCGTGGTATTGATGAAGGTGTTCAAGTCGAACGCCGAACCGTTGCAGCGGCCGGCGAGATTGAGTTGCTTGGGAAGGATCTCGATCGACGGAAGCACCTCGGCCTGGACCACCGCATTGGTCAGCGGCTGCGCGCCGTCGGTGCCGGCCGGCGGGCGCGGCAGATGCCCGCGCTTGCCGACAACAGGGCAAACGCTCCCAACATCGCCATAAGCGTCGTTATCGCATTTCGCAAACGGAAATCTCCCGCGGGACCGGCGCCGCGCTGAATCGGATGCGCGCCAGTCGAGCCAGCATAGTCGCCGGTCTTCGCTCAGGTCCAGCAACGGGGACCGATAGTATCGCCATTCGAACGGCAGTGTGGTATCCGCGCGACGCCGACTGTCGCCGCATCCCGACAAATCGGACGATTTTACGCCTTGTCGCGCACAAAAAATCCCGATTCGCGCCCGCCGCAGGACGCCACCGTCGTCGGGACGGGCGGCATGCACCGCGCAGTCGCGCCGCTGAGCGGGTTTGCTAAGATCGGGCAACGGCGCCGGACCAGGCAATCATGAAATACAACGATCTTCGCGACTTTCTCGCCCAGCTCGAACGCGACGGCGAAGCTCAAGCGCATCGCCGTCGAAGTCGATCCGCGCCTCGAGATGACCGAGATCTGCGATCGCGTCCTCAAGGCCGCGCGGTCCGGCGCTGCTGTTCGAGGCGCCGAAAGGGCATTCGATCCCGGTGCTGTGCAATCTGTTCGGCACGCCACGCCGCGTCGCGCTGGCGATGGGCGCCGATGCCGGCGAGGATCCGGTCGCGGCGCTGCGCGAAGTCGGCAGGCTGCTCGCGTTCCTCAAGGAGCCCGAGCCGCCGCGAAGCCTGAAGGACGTCTGGCAGAACACGCGCCCGGTGTTCATGCAGGTGATGCACATGGCGCCGAAGGAGCGTTCGTCGGCGCCATGCCAGGAAATCGTGTGGGAAGGCGACGAGGTCGACCTCGCGCGGCTGCCGGTGCAGACCTGCTGGCCCGGACGACGTCTCGCCGCTGATCACCTGGGGCCTGACGGTGACGCGCGGGCCCGCTGAAGGCGAGGCAGAACCTCGGCATCTACCGGCAGCAGGTGCTCTCGCGCAATCGCGTGATCATGCGCTGGCTCAGCATCGGGGCGGTGCGCTCGATTTTCGCGACCATGCGCAGCAGCATCCGGGCACGCCGTTCCCGGTTGCCGTCGCGCTCGGCGCCGACCCGGCGACGATGCTCGGCGCGGTGACGCCGGTGCCCGACACGCTGTCCGAATATCAGTTCGCCGGATTGCTGCGCGGGGCCCGGACCGAGATCGTCAAATGCTTGACCCACGATCTGCATGTGCCTGCGTCGGCCGAGATCGTGCTCGAAGGCCACATCCGCCCGGATGCGTCCGACGCCAGCGGCTTTGAAAGCGCGCGCGAAGGCCCGTTCGGCGATCACACCGGCTACTACAACGAGGTCGAGCGTTTTCCGGTGCTGACGATCGAGCGCATCACCATGCGCCGCCAGCCGATCTACCACAGCACCTACACCGGCAAGCCGCCGGACGAGCCGGCGGTCCTCGGCGTCGCGCTGAACGAAGTCTTCGTGCCGCTTTTGCAAAAGCAGTTTCCGGAGATCGCCGACTTCTACCTGCCGCCGGAAGGCTGCTCGTACCGGATGGCGGTCGTCAGCATGAAGAAGCAGTATCCGGGACACGCCAAGCGCGTGATGTTCGGCGTGTGGAGCTTCCTCGGCAGTTCATGTACACCAAGTTCGTCATCGTCACCGACGACGACATCGACATCCGCGAGTGGAAAGAGGTCGTCTGGGCGATTTCGACGCGCGTCGATCCGGCGCGCGATACGTTGATCGTCGAGAACACGCCGATCGACTACCTGGATTTCGCCTCTCCGGTCGCCGGTCTCGGCGCCAAGATGGGCATCGACGCGACGGCCAAGTGGCCGGGAGAAACGTCGCGCCAGTGGGGCCGGCCGATCGCGATGGACGACGCGGTCAAGCGCCGGGTCGACGCGCTCTGGAGGACGCTGGGGCTTTAGCCCGGCGGCGCCTTGGCCTGCGGCGCGACCTTGCCGCCGATCTGCCGGGCGAGCCGCTCGGCATAGCGCAGCACCAGCGCCAGCGGGTCGGCGCGTCCGACGCCGCCGTGCCGGTTGTGGAAATCGGCCAGAAACGGATCGTCGAACAACTCGACCGGGGCCGACTCGGCTGCCGCGCAGATCGACCGCGCCGTAATTGGCCGCGATCGCGGTCAGCAGTTCCGGCGTCAACTGCCGCCCTGAGCGCAGCAGCGCGAACGCGTCGCGCCAATGGTAGGACAGGTGCTCGGACGCGACCCGGCTGCACCAGGCAGGCGAGCCAGCCGACGGCGATCTTGGCGCTGAATTGCGCCGCCGAGCGAACCGGGACGTGCGCGATCGCGCATTCGTCGGGCGGCAGACGGCGCGTGCCGCACGACCGGATAGGATTCGGCGCCGACCGCGCGCAGGACCAGATGGTTGCCTTCGGCGATCAAGGTCGGGCTGTGCAGAAAATGCCGCGACACGATGGCCTTGTTGACCGCGGGCTGCGGCGGCGGCGCGCGACGCGCACTGCGCAGCAGCGAGAGAATGTCGGCAGTCGCGGGCAAAATCGGGGACGTACGTTTGCCAGGACTGGATCGCATGCACGTCCGGCGGCAGCGGCGCCAGGCGCGCTTCGAGCCGCGCCCGCGACGGAACCTTCAGGAATTCGTCGGCGTCGAGCAGGAAGACATAGTCCGGATCGTCTGCCTCGAAGCACCTGCGCGCACGAGTCGGGTGACGATCGCCGACTGGCGAAAGTCGGCGCTCGAATCGACGCTCGTCCGGACCGGCAGAGCCTTCGGTCGCGAGCGCGGCAAGGATCTCCGAGGTGCCGTCGCTGGAGCCGTGATCGACGATCGCGAGCCCGTCGAGCACCGTAAGGTTGTGGCGCACGAAGGCCTCGATGATGTCGGCTTCGTCGCGCACCATCGCGACGCCCCAGAGCTTCAACGCGGTCGCTCGGTCGCTTGGGTCGCGCCGCGTGAGCGCGCCGCCAGGCAAGGCGATTCCCTGCGCTGCGGCGGCAGTCGCAACTGCGCCACGAGCAGCGATTTCGGCGCGGTGAGCTCATCGGTGCGGGTGCTCATGGTTTGCGCCCTAGTCTGGCGGCACTTGGCCCGGCGCGACCTTGCCGCCGATCTGCCGCGCCAGGCGCTCGGCAAAGCGCAGCACCAGCGCCAGGCTGTCGGTTCGTCCGACCCCGTCATGCCGGTTGCGGAAGTCGGCCAGAAACGGATCGTCGGTCAGCTCGACCGCGGCCGATCCGATGTTCCGCCGGATCGGCTTTGCCATAGTTCGCCGCGATCGCGGTCAGCAGTGCCGGCGTGAGCGGCCGTCCCGAGCGCAGCAGGGCGAACACCTCGCCCCAGTGGTAGCAAAGCCGCTCCGGCGCGGTCGGGCTGCACCAGGCAGGCAAGCCAGCCGACCGCGATCTTGGCGCTGAATTGCATCGCCGAACGGATCGGCACGTGTGCGATCGCACACGCGTCGGGCGACAGCGGCCTGTGCCGTGCTTCCGAATGGGGCTCGGCGCCGACGGCGTGCAGGACCATGTGGTTGCCCTCGGCAATCAGCATCGGGCCGTGCAGAAAATAACGCGATACCACCGCCTTGGTCACCGGTGGCCGCGCCGTCGGCGCCCGGCGCGCGCTTCGCAGCAGCGCCAGCGTGTCCGCTTCGAGCGCGAAGTCGGGAACGTAGTTTTGCCACGTGCAGATGGCGTGGACCCGGCGCGGCAGCGTGGCAAGACGCGCTTCGAGCTGGGCCCGTGACGGAACCTTCAGGAACTCGTCGGCGTCGAGCAGGAATATGAAGTCTGGATCGTGCGTGGCGAACACCTGGCGCGCCAGCCGCGAGATGACCGCGGACTGGCGAAAGTCCGTGCTCGCATCGACCATCGTGCTGCACCGGCAGGCCCTCGGCGGCGAGCGCGGCGAGGATCTCGCCGGTGCCGTCGCTTGAGCCGTGGTCGACGATCGCGAGTCCGTCGAGCACCGTCAGGTTATGGCGCACGAAGGCCTCGATGATGTCGGCCTCGTCGCGCACCATCGCGACGCCCCAGAACTTCACTGCGGATGGTCAGTCGTTCGAGTCGCGCCACTTGCGCGCGATGCGAGTCACCGCGAACGCGATCGACGCCAGGCGCACCCAGCGGGCGTAGCGCTGCAGCCCGAACACCGGCGCGATCGCCTCGACCAGCGCGATGACCGCGGCCGGCTGAGCGACGGCGCCGCCGATCAGGCCGGCCGGACGCAACGCGCTGCGCACGTCGCCGGCGTGCAATGCGAACTCCATCCGCTGCAGCCGCAGCTGCGCGACCAGCAGCGATTTTCGCGCCGCCAGCTCATCGAGGCGTGCGCTCATGGCTTGCGCCGCAACGCCTCGGCGTCCTCTTCGAGCTGCGACAGCGTTGCCGCGAACGGCGAATGTGCTTCTCCTGCATGCGCTGCCGCAGCCGGATCAGGAAGATGACCGCGAGCACCAGGTAGAACCCGGTGACCGCGCCGACCGCGGTCAGGCGATAGCTGTCCCAGAAGTAGGCGATGATGAAAACCGACGCGAACAGCAGCGCGAACAGCGCGACCAGGACCGTCGAGAGCACCAGCAGCAGCATCTCCTTGGCGCGCTCGCGCTCTTCGGTGAACTCCACGGTGGCGAGCTCGAGCCGCGTGCGCAGCATCGCGAGCGCGCTCGCGCCCAGCTGCGACAGCGCGCTGCCCAGGCCTGCGGCAGGTCTGGCGTGCGGATCGGCCACGAGGCGGCGTTCGCTAGCGGCGGCTCAGCGCGAGCCCGGCCAGGAAGCCGACTGCCGCCGCGATGCCGATCGCCTGCCACGGATTGTCGCGCACGTAATCGTCGGTCACCCGCGCGGCCGCCTTGGCGCTTTCGCTGGCGTCGTCGTGACAGGTCATGCAACCTTATCTTGGCCGATCGCAGCTTTGGCCTCGACCTGCGCCCGCAGGTCATTGGCCTTTTCACCCGACTCCTTGGCCGCCTGCTTCAACAGGGATTCCGCTTCGGCCAGCACGTCGGTGAAATCCTTGACGAGCGCTTCGCGGCTGCGTTCGAATTTTGCTGCAGTCATGGTCATCTCCAGGCAATGGCGGCGTCGGCGTTGGTCCGCGGAGCGTCCGGATATGCCGCTCGGCGGGTATTATAGCGCTGCGCCCGTCGCGCCGAACCGCTGTCGGGAGCACCGTCAAGATGAGCCGACTCGAGCTTGCCAGCCATCGACCCGAGCGACCGTCCCGGTAAAGCGCGGTTCCGGGACCGGATATCCGGAGCCGTTCAAGAGCCGCATGGGCGATCGCGTCAAGCGCCGTCTGGGCGATGCCTGCGGACTGACCAAGTTCGGCGTCAACCTGGTGACGCTGGGTCCCGGCGGACAATCGGCGCTGCGCCACTGGCACACGCTGGAAGACGAGTTCGTCTACATCCTTTCCGGCGAGGTGGTCGCTGGTCACCGACGCCGGCGAGCAGACGCTCGGGCCCGGCATGTGCGCCGGTTACCCGGCGGGCAAGCGCGATGCGCACCATTTCATCAATCGCGGCAGCGCGCCGGCGACTTATCTCGAGATCGGCAATCGCATCGACGGCGACAATGCGTTCTACCCGGACGACGACTTGATGTGGTGCGACGCCGGCTACCGGCGAGTACGGCGCGCACAAGGACGGCCGCCGCTACACCGAATGAGCGCCGCCGGCGCAGGCCGCGCCGGTTCCCGAGGCGCCAGCTCGTGTCGCCGCTTCAACGAGGAGGAAGCAGTCATGAGCGATTTTTCCGCACCGCAAGCGCCGGCGGCCGACCCGGCGTCCCATCGCAGTCGCTGATCTCGACGACGCTGATCGTCTACGCGCTGTTCGCGCGTCGCGGCCGTCGCCGCGCTCGTCTCGGCGGGCGTGTTGAGCACGCCGCTGTTGGGACTGATCGGCATCATCGGGCTGATCCTCGCCTACGTGAAGCGCGGCGAGGCGGCCGGAACGTGGCTGCAGTCGCATTACCGCTGGCTGATTCGCACGTTCTGGTTCTCGGTCCTGTGGAACGTCGTGGGCTGGCTGGCCGCTGGTGACCCTGATCGGCATACCGATCGCGATCGCATCTGGATCGCGACGACGATCTGGGTGCTGTACCGGCTGATTCGCGGCTACGTCGCTGTTCAAGGACAGCAAGCCCGTACCCGGCATGTGACGATGCGGCGTCAGCGCGGAGCGCGGCCGCGGTCGTCGTGGCCGTGGTCGTAAACCCACTGCACCAGCAGGTCGAGCGGAGCCTGCGCGCGCGCCGCGTTGCGGTGATTGACGAAGCAGACGACGACGAAGCGCCGCCCGGCCGGATCGAACACGTAACCGGCGATCGCGCGTACGCCGTCGAGCGTCCCCGTCTTGAGAAACGCCTGGTCGGCGACTTCGTCGGTCAGGAAGCGCTTCCTGACGGTGCCGTCGGTCGCGGCGACCGCGAGCGAGCTCACGTATTCGTCGCGCACGTCGCTGGCGTCGGCCGCGATCAGCAGCCGCGCCATGCTGCGCGCGGAAATGCGCGCCCGTCGCGACAGGCCCGAGCCGTTGTCGAGCACCAGCTCGGGGAAGCGGAGGCTTGTGCCGCGCGAGCCAGCGCGTCGATGGCGCGCATCGCGTTGGCGGCGGTCGCCGGCGGCGGACGCGAGGTCGTCGCCAGCGTCAGGAAAAGCTGTCGCGCCATCACGTTGTTCGACAGCTTGTTGATGTCGCGCACGGCGTCGTACAGCGGCGGCGATTGCAGGATCGGCGATCGGCTTCGCCCCCGGCGGCGCGCTGCCTTCGCGCACCGTCCCGCGAAGCTGCCGCCGGCATCGGCCCACATCCGCGCGAACGCGCCGAGCACGTAATGCGGACGCGTCGAGCAGCGCGACGAACCATTCGCGCTCGCCGCATGCGGACGGATAGTCGCCGCCGAAGCGTCACGTCGGCGCTGTCGTCGCGGGCGTCGAAAGCTGCGACTGCAGGCCGGCTTTCCAGTCGCCGCACTCGCCGTCGACCAGGCGCGGCGCGCCGTGCACCGCGACGTTGGCCAGCGCCGGCTCGGTGCGAACCTCGACGCGCATCGCCGGCGGCGTTCGGCGCGAAGACGAAGCGCACGCTCTTGAAATTGACCAGCAGCGCGTCGGGCCCGACGTTGTAGGGACGCAGCGGCTCGGCGTCGAATGCGGCCGGGGTCGTACGGCGCAGGCGCGAAGTAGCTGCGATCGACGATCGAGATCGCCGCGTGATCGTCGTGAGCCCGGTCGCCCGCAGCCGCGCGATCAACTCCTGGAATTGCTCGATGCGTGATCTTCGGATCGCCGTAGCCCTTGAGCACCAGATTGCCCTGCAGCACGCCGCCGGCGATCGTTCCGTCGGCATACGCTTCGGTCTTCCAGCGGTAGTCGGGCCGCGAGCAGCTCGAGTCCGGCGAACGTCGTCACCAGCTTCATCGTCGACGCGGGGCTCATCGGCCGCTGGGGCTGGTGCGAGAACACCGGCTGCGACGTCGCCCAGCTCCTGCACATAGGCGCTGACGGCCGGCGAGCGGGATGTGCTGCTCGAGCAAATGCGCGCGCGACCGGCGGCGGCAGGCCGGCGGCGGCGCGTGCCGGCAAGCGGGAACACGAGCACGGCGAGCGCAAGGCGCAGACGCGGCGCCGCGCATCAGGCGCATGCGACGATGTCCAGCGTGCGCGTCCGCCAGCAGCGCCATCTCGTCGTCGGCCAGGCAATACGGCGGCATCCAGTAGACGGTGCGCCCGATCGGGCGCAGCAGCATTTCGCGCTGCAGCGCGGCGGCGAAGCACCACGACGCGAAGTCCTCGCGCCCGCTGTCGACTTCGAATGCCCAGATCATGCCGAGATGCCGGAAGCCGCTGACCTTCGGATGCGCGGCGAGCGGCTGCGCCAGCGCCGTCAGCGTCGCTGCCCGCCCGCGGTTGGCGGCGATCACGTCGCTCGTCGCGAAAGAGGTCGAGCACCGCGAGCGCGGCGCGGCAAGCGAGCGCGTTGCCGGTGTACGAATGCGAATGCAGGAAGCCGCGCGCGAGATCGTCGTCGTAGAACGCCGCGTAGACTTCGTCGGTCGTCAGCACCACCGACAGCGGCAGATAGCCGCCGGTCAGGCCCTTCGACAGGCAGAGGAAGTCGGGCGCGATGCCGGCCTGCTCGCAGGCGAACATCGTGCCGGTGCGTCCGAAGCCGGTCATGATCTCGTCGGCGATCAGATGCACGCCGTAGCGAGTGCACAGTTCGCGCGCCCGCTCGACGATAGGCGGCGTCGTGGATCGCCATGCCGGCCGCGCCCTGCACCAGCGGCTCGACGATCAGCGCGGCGATGCTTCGCATGATGCCTCGCCAGGTGCGCTTCGAGCGCCGCCGCCGCAACGAGCGCATGCTCGTGCGCCGTCCGGCCGTGCCGCGCGAGCCGCGCATCGGGCGAGGGCAGCGTCGCGTGCCGTCGCAGCAGCGGCGCGTAGGCGTCGCGAAACAAAGCGCACGTCGGTGACCGACAAGCGCACCCAGCGTCTCGCCGTGGTAGCCGTTGGCGAGCGCGATGAACGCGTTCTTGCCGCGCTCGCCGCGATTGCGCCAGTAATGAAAGCTCATCTTCAGCGCGATCTCGACCGCTGAAGCGCCGTCGGAGCCGTAGAAGCAATGCCCGAGATGGCCCGGCGCGAGCGCCGCCAGGCGCTCGGAAAGCTCGACGACCGGACCTTGCGTGAAGCCGGCGAGCATCACGTGCTCGAGCTCGTCGAGCTGCGATGCGATCGCCGCGTTGATCTTCGGGTGCGCGTGGCCGAACAGGTTGACCCACCACGAGCTCATCGGCGTCGAGATAGCGCCTGCCGTCGAAATCGTAGAGCCACGCGCCGCGGCCGCGCGCAATCGGCACCAGCGGCAGCGTCTCGTGCCGCTTCATCTGCGTGCACGGATGCCAGACTGCGGCGCGGCTCCGCGCGAGCCATGCCGCGTTCCCCGGGGCCGCGGCTGGTTGCGTCGGCTGCAACTTGACCGCTCATGGTAGATGGTCTCATTATAGCGGCGCATTGCGCGGGCCACCGCTCGCGTTGACAGGGTACTCGTCGACCGCATTACAAGGTCCGGCATGAACGATCGACAGGCAACGGCGGCGGATCGGCAACGGCGGCGGATACCGGGGACGCACGATACGGCCGCGCGGCGATCACGCTGCATTGGCTGACCGCGCTGCTGATCATCGGCAGTTTCACCCTGGGCCTGTCGATGGTCGGCTTGCCGCATCGGCCGGCAGAAGCTGCAGTGGTACGCCTGGCACAAATGGATCGGCATCACGGTATTCCTGGTGACCTGCCTGCGTCTGGCGTGGCGCTGCGACCCACGCCGCACCGCGCCCGCTGGCGGCGATGCCGCCATGGCAGACGCGGGCTTCGGTGCTGGCCCACGGCGCGCTGTACGTCGCTTTTGCTGCTGCATCCCGCTGTCGGGGTGGATCTACAGCTCGTCGACCGGTGTCCAGGTCGTCTATCTGGGCCTTTTTCCGCTGCCCGACCTGGTGCCCAAGGACCGCGCACTGGCGCGATGCTCCAGGCGGTGCACCTGACGTTGAACTTCACCTTGTTTGGGCTGGTCTGTGTCCATACCGCGGCAGCGCTCAAGCACCATTTCGTCGACCGCGACACCGTGCTGACGCGTATGCTGCCGCTGTCGCGGTCGGCAATCCAGGGGAAAGGCTCACGCTAATGCGCTTACGTTCGTTTATTCCGTCGCTCGGCATGATGCTGCTCGCCGCCGGCCAGGCCGGCGCCGACGGCGTGCTCATCGACAAGAGCGAGATCCGCTTCGTATCCAAGCAGATGGGCGTCAATGTCGAAGGGCGCTTCCGCCGCTGGAGGGCCAATATCGTGTTCGTGCCGGGCGATCTGGCGCGCTCGAAGGCCGATTTCGACATCGAGCTCGGCAGCATCGACCTGGCCAGCGACGAAGCCGAAACCGAGGTCAAGCGGCCCTCCTGGTTCGACACCGCGAAGTTTCCGGTGGCCAGGTTCGTCTCGAGCTCGATCAAGGACCTCGGCGGCGGCAAGTACGAGGTCGCGGGCAAGCTGACGCTCAAGGGCATCGCGCGTGACGCCGTCGTGCCGATCGCGCTCGGCCAAGGACGCCGCGGGCAACAGCGTCGCCGAGGGCAATTTCACGATCAAGCGGCTCGATTACCGGATCGGCGACGCCGACTGGGCCGACCCCGATACCGTGGCCAACGAGGTCATCGTGCGGGTGCGCATGGTGCTGCCGCCGGTCAAATAGCGCCGCGGCTCGCCGCGCATGGAATAATCGCGGCGCGGCGGCTGTTGTCCCGATCGGCCGCGAGTTTCCGATCGCCTTTCCGACCCGAGGAGTCATTCCATGCCCAGACAGTCCGGCGCGATTGCCCTCGCGCTGCTGCTCGCGGTCGACTCGGGCGCCGCTGACCGCCGCCGAGGAAAGCTACGTTACCGACCCGGCGCACTCGCAGCCGTCGATTCGAGATGCGGCACACGATTTTCTCGACGCAGCGCGGTGACGTTCACCAAGTCGAGCGGGAAGGTGACGCTCGATCGCGCAGCGAAGACCGGCAGCATCGACGTCACGATCGACACGACCTCGATCAGGTCGCACGACGCCGCGGCTCGACAACATCCTGAAGGGCGAGGACTATTTCAACGTCGCCAAATATCCGACGATGACGTTCAAGTCGGACCGGCATGCGACTTCGACGGCGATCAAGGCCTGACCGGCGTCGAGGGCGAGCTGACGATGCTCGGCGTCACTCGGCCGGTCACGCTGAAGGTCACCAACTTCGCCGTGCGGCGAGAATCCGTTCAACAAGACGGCCGATGTGCGGCGCGGAAGCGTCGACCATGACGATCAAGCGGTCGGAATGGGGGATGAAGACCGGCATCGGCCGATCGTCCGGCGACGAGGTGCATATCACCATTCCCGATCGAGGCGTACCGGGAGTAGCCCGCGGGTCGACGGGTGCGAGAGACCGCGCGCCGCGATGCAGTCATTCACACTGACTCGGCCGCAGGGCCCGGATCGGTGCTGCTGGCGTTCGCGACCCTCGCGGCGGCGACGTCGTTCGCCGGCAGCCGCCGCGGGCGCCGCGCCGGAGGTCTACCGGGTCGACCCCGAACTGACCAGCGCGCAGTTCGCCGTCAGCCACATGGGCCTGTCGATGCAGCGCGGCCATTTCGGCCGCACGCGCGGCACCATCGTGCTCGATCCGGAGGCGCATGCCGGCCGGATCGATTTCGTCGTCGATGCGTCGTCGGTGGACACCGGATGGACCGCGCGCGACGCGTTTCTGCGCGGCGAGGACATGTTCGATACCGCGCACTATCCGGTCGTGCGCTTCCGCTCGACGCAGCTCACGTTCGACGACGCGCGGCTGGTCGGCGTCGCCGGCGAGCTGACGATGCACAACGTCACGCGACCGGTCGAGCTGCGCGTCGCCAGGCTCGATTGCGGCAGGGATCCGGACAGCGGCCGCGACGGCTGCGGCGCCGAAGTCGACACCGTCATCAAGCGCTCCGATTTCGGCATGAGCTATGCGCTGGGCATGGTCGGCGACGACATCGACCTGTCGTTCCAGGTGACCGCGTTTCGCGTTCCGCCCGACGGCGAGGCGGAAAAGCCGTAGCGACGACGACCGTGCCGTCGGGCGGCGCAGGACCCGGCCGCCTCGATAAGGGCCAGCGCTGGCGCGCTGGCGCGCCCCCGCGCCGTCCAGGCGGCGGCGAAAGCGATCGGTTGCCGCGACCAGCTCGCGCGCGATGCCGGGCTCGCGCGCCGAGTGGCCGGCATCCGGACGACGATGTATTCGGCTTCCGGCCAGGCGCGGTGCAGGTCGTCGGCGGAAAAGATCGGGCACACCAGGTCGTAGCGGCCCTGGACGATCGGTGCAGGGCAGGTGCCGGATGCGACCGATGCCGGCGAGCAGCGCGTTGTCCGGCAGGAAGATCCCGTTGACGAAGTAGTGGGCCTCGATGCGCGCGATCGCCAGCGCCACCGCATCTTCGTCGAAATG
The DNA here is from genome assembly GCA_963713125.1 of uncultured beta proteobacterium. Classification (GTDB taxonomy): domain Bacteria; phylum Pseudomonadota; class Gammaproteobacteria; order Burkholderiales; family Casimicrobiaceae; genus PALSA-1003. Next base: position 36,678 of record CAVQKL010000012.1, read on the forward strand.
CGAAACCAGGTCGGGGTCCGGCAAGCAAGGTCGAGCACGAGCCTTCGTAGCGGCTCCAGCGATGCGCGGCGGGCATGTGCACGGCCGGATCGGGATCGGTCAGGCGGCGATGGTAGCCCGCGAGCAGGTCGGCGCGCTCGGCGGCCGGCAGGTAGTCGGCGAAGCTGCGCCACGCCTCCGGCTGCACGAAGCGCATCTGGTAGAGAAACCAGTGAATCTCCTGCGGCCGGCACAGGAAAATGCCGCGCAGCACCAGGCCGAGCACGCGCTCCGGGTGCGCTTCGGCGTAGGCGAGCGCCAGGGTCGAGCCCCACGAGCCGCCGAACACCAGCCAGCGCTCGATGCCGAGATGCTCGCGCAGCCGCTCGATGTCGCGCGACGAGATGCGGCGTGGTGTTGTCGCGAGAGCTCGCCCAGCGGCGTCGACTGGCCGGCGCCGCGCTGGTCGTAGAGGATGATCCGGTAAAAGGCCGGATCGTAGAAGCGGCGGTGGTCGGGCGAGCTGCCGCCGCCGGGCCCGCCGTGCAGGAAGACGACGGGCACGCCGCGCGGGTTGCCCGACTCCTCCCAGTACATCGCGTGCACGGCATCCAGTGCGAGTCGCCCGGTGCGGCTCGCGGCCAGCGCGGATACAGGAAAGCGTCGCGCGACAGCGCGCGCGTGGCGTCGTTGCCGGTCACGATCGCGCCGGAACTAGCGTCCTTTCTTGAACGCGACGATTTTCTGCCGCTGCTCGCCCAGGCCCTGGATGCCCAGGGTGACGACGTCGCCCGCCTTCAGGTATTGCGGCGTCGGCTTCATGCCCGAGCCCGACGCCGGGCGGCGTGCCGGTGGTGATGACGTCGCCGGGCAGCAGCGTCATGTAGCGCGACACGTCGGCGACCAGCGCGGCGACGCCGAAGATCATCGTCCTGGTGTTGCCCGTCTGCCGGCGCACGCCGTTGACGTCGAGCCACATGTCGAGATTCTGCGGATCCTTGATCTCGTCGGTCGTCACCAGGTACGGGCCGATCGGGCCGAAGGTGTCGCAGCCCTTGCCCTTGCTCCACTGCGACCCGCTGCGCTTCATCTGGAACTCGCGCTCGGAGACGTCGTTGACGATGCAATAGCCGGCGACGTACTTCAGGGCGTCCTTTTCAGCGACTTGCCGCGCGGTGCGCGCGATGACGACGCCGAGCTCGACCTCCCAGTCGGTGCTGGTCGAGCCCTGCGGCAGCATCACGTTGTCGTTCGGCCCGACGATGCAGGTCTGCGACTTGAAGAAGACGATCGGATGCTCGGGAATCGGCGCGCCGGTTTCCCTGGCGTGATCGATGTAGTTGAGCCCGATGGCGACGAATTTCGGGGGCGTGGCGACGCACGGGCCGAGTCGCGGCTTGCCCTTGACCAGCGGCAGCCGGCCGGTGTCGAGCTTCGCGAGCTCCTTCAGCTTTGCCGGCGCGAGCGTCGTGCCGTCGATGTCGCGAATCTTCTTCGACAGGTCGCGCAGCTTGCCGTCGGCGTCGATCAGGCCGGGCTTTTCCTTGCCCGCGGGGCCATAGCGTACGAGTTTCATTGTCTAGCTTTCATGGGGATTCGCCCTTCGGTCGGCTCAGGACGAACGATTGGACGATGCGCCGGCCGCGCCGAGCCTGTCGAAGCACGGAAGGCGATTCAGTGGTTGCGTCATGGGGTCATATGGTCATGCCGCCGTCGACCGAATAGACGGTGCCGGTCGCGAATGCCGATTCGTCCGATGCGAGAAACACCACGACCGGTGCGATCTCCTCGGGCTTGGCCAGCCGGCCCATCGGCTGGCGCGCGATGAAGTTCCGGCGCGCTTCGACCGGATCGGGAAAGGCGTTGATGCGCTCGTGCAGCGACGGCGTGTCGACGGTGCCGGGCGCGATCGCGTTGCAGCGTATTCCCCTGGCGACGAAATCGGCGGCAACCGCCTTGGTCAGTCCGACGACGGCGGCCTTGCTCGCGCCGTAGGCAAAGCGGTTCGGAATGCCCTTGAGCGAGCCCGCGACCGAGGCCATGTTGACGATGCTGGCGCTCCTGCCGGTCTGCGCGCAATGCGCGAGCATCTTCGGCAGCGCGCAGCGGATCGTGACGTACATCGCGCGCACGTTCAGGTCGAAACTGAACGCCCAGTCTCTCGGCGTGCAGTCGAGCACGGTGCCGTGGTGCACGTAGCCGGCGCAATTGAACAGCACGTCGAGCGGTGGCAGCGCGTCGACCGCCTGCGCGGACGGCCTCGTCGTCGAGCACGTCCAGCATGCGGGTGCTGACGTTGGCGACGCCGCGATACTGCTCGAGCAATCCGGCGTTGACGTCGGTCGCCCAGACGCTGGCGCCTTCCTGCGCCATCGCCAGCGCCGCGGCACGTCCGATGCCCTGTCCGGCCGCGGTGATCAGTGCCGTTTTGCCCGACAATCGCCCGCCCAAGCGCCACGCCCCTCTATCGCGTGGCGCCCCAGTTTAGCAAAATGGGCCTGAAAATTGGTAAGACCACTTGACCAAATCGGTGTATTTTGCTTAGCTAGAACGCCTGCTGCGAAGCGCCGCGTCCTCGCGCGCGACGCCGCCGGCGAGGCCAAGACCATGCCCATCCAGAGTATCGAGCCCCGCCGGCTGTATCGGCAGATCGCCGATCAGATCCGCTCGCTGGTCCGCTCGGGCGAATACACGGCCGGGCAGACGGCTGCCGCCCGAGCGCGATCTCGCCCGGCAGCTCGGCGTCTCGCGGCCGTCGGTGCGCGAGGCGCTGATCGCACTCGAAGTCGAGGGCCTGGTCGAAGTGAGGATCGGCTCGGGCATTTACGTCGTCGGCGGCGGCAACGGCCACGGCGGCGAGGTGCAGGCGGCGTCGGGACCGTTCGAGCTCCTGCGCGCGCGCTGGATCATCGAGGGCGAATGCGCGGCGCTGGCCGCCAAGTCGGCCAAGAAAGAGCATATCGCCGCGATGGAGGATGCGCTGGCGCAGATGCAGCGGACCATGGAGACCGAGAAGCGGCAGCCGCTTGCCGCCGACCGGCTGTTTCACCTGCGCGTCGCCGAGGCGACCGGCAACGGTGCGCTGGTGGCGGTGCTGAAAATGCTCTGGGAGGAGCGCATGGGGCCGCTGTTCGCGCAGCTCGAGCACCATTACGACACGCCGGAGCTCTGGTTTGCCGCGATCGCCGAGCATCGCAACGTGCTGAAGGCGATCATCGCGCGCGACGCCGACGAGGCGCGCAGCGCGATGCAGAGGCATCTGAACAAGGCGTACAAGCGCTTCAACACCGGCTGGGACGCGCGGCAGTAGCCGCGCGCCCGACCCAACGGAGAACGACGATGCTGACCTGCCGCATTCACGCCAAGGAAGACCTGCGCATCGAATCCGCCGACCAGCCGCAGGTCGGACCGGGCCAGGTGCTGATCCGGCTCGGCGCAGGCGGCATCTGCGGTTCGGACCTCCACTACTACTACGAGGGACGCAACGGCAGCTTCGTGATTCGCGAGCCGCTGATCCCCGGGCACGAGGCATCGGGGGTCGTCGCCAAGGTCGGCCCCGGCGTCACGCGCGTCAAGCCGGGCGACAACATCGCCGTCAGCCCCTCGCATGCCTGCGGGCAATGCGATTATTGCCGCGAGGGGCGCGAGCAGCTCTGCCGCAACATGCGCTTCCTGGGCAGCGCGAGCCTTTACCCGCATGTGCAGGGCATGTTCTGCGAATATTTCGTCATGGGCGAGCGGCAATGCTATCCGGTGGCCGCCGACGTCTCGCTGGGCGAGATCGCGTTCGCCGAGCCGCTCGCGGTCGCGCTGCACGCGGTCAACCGCGGCCCGGAGCTTCTCGGCAAGTCGGTGCTCGATCACCGGCGCCGGGACGATCGGCTGCCTGACGGTGATCGCGGCGCGCCTGGCCGGCGCGCAGCACATCGCGGTCTCGGACATTCTCGACCGGCCGCTGGCGACCGCGCGGCAAGTCGGCGCCGACCGGACGATCCGCGCCGACCGCGAGCAGGATGCGCTGGCGACGCCGCAGTACGACGTGGCGTTCGAGGTTTCCGGCAGCTTCGCCGCGCTGAAGGCCTGCGTCGCCGCCGCCAAGCGCGGCGGCACCATCGTGCAGGTCGGAACCATCCCGCACGAGCCGTTGCCGTTCGTCGTCAACGAGATCATGGCCAAGGAGCTCGACCTCAAGGGCGCGTTCCGCTGGGGCATCGAGTTCGACTGGGCGGTCGATTACATTTCCTCGCGCCGCGTCGACGTGAAGCCGCTGCTGTCGGGGCAGTTCCCGCTGCAGGACGCGGTCAAGGCATTCGAATTGGCGAAGGACAAGACCCGAAGAGCACCAAGGTCCAGGTCATCGCCGCCTGAAGTTGACGGAGTCGACAGATGCTGACCAAGACATCATTCACCATCCGCCTGCATCGCCGACGACGACGTCGTCATCGCCCGGCAGCAGCTGGTGTCCGGCACCGTGCTGCTCGACGAGAACGTGACGATCTCGGGACTGATCCCGCCCGGGCACAAGGTCGCGACGCGCGCGATTCGGCCGGGCGAGCCGGTCAAGCGCTACAACCAGATCATCGGCTTCGCCAAGCGACCGATCGCGCGCCGGCGAGCACGTGCATCTGCACAATCTGGCGATGGGCGACTTCGCCCGCGACTACGCGATCGGCGCGGACGCGAAACCGACGCAGCTACGTCGACCCGCCGGCGACGTTCATGGGCATCGTCCGGCCCGACGGCCGCGTCGCGACGCGCAACTACATCGGCATCCTGTCGACGGTGAATTGCTCGGCGACCGTCGCGCACGGCATCGCCGACGCATTCAAGGGCGGGGCGCTGACGCGAGTTCTGCCAACGTCGACGGTGTCGTCGCGCTGACGCACGGCAGCGGCTGCGGCATGGACGTGCAGGGCGAGAGCATGCAGGTGCTGCGGCGCACGCTCGGCGGCTACGCGCGCCACGCCAACTTCGCCGGCGTGCTGATCGTCGGCCTGGGCTGCGAAGCCAACCAGATCAACGCGCTGCTCGGCGCGGAGCGCCTGCAGGAGGGCCCGCTGCTGCGCACGTTCAGCATCCAGGACACCGGCGGCACCGGCAAGTCGATCGCGCAGCGGCGTCGCGATGATCAGCGAGATGCTGCCGCACGCGAACCGCGTGACGCGCGAGCGCGTTCCGGCCAGCCACCTCGTGCTCGGCCTGCAGTGCGGCGGCTCGGACGGCTACTCGGGCATCACGGCCAATCCCGCGCTCGGCGCGGCGGTCGACCGGCTGGTGCGCCACGGCGGCACCGCGATCCTGTCGGAGACGCCGGAGATCTACGGCGCCGAGCACCTGCTGACGCGCCGCGCGGTATCGAAAGAGGTCGGCGGAAAAGCTGATCGCGCGGATCAAGTGGTGGGAGGAGTACACCGCGCGCAACAAGGGCGAGATGAACAACAATCCGTCGCCGGGCAACAAGGCGGGCGGCCTGACGACGATCCTCGAGAAATCGCTGGGCGCGGTGGCGAAGGGCGGCACGACCAACCTGGTCGCCGTCTACGAATACGCGGAGCCGGTGACCGCCAAGGGCTTCGTCTACATGGACACGCCGGGCTACGACCCGGTGTCGGCGACCGGCCAGGTCGCCGGCGGCGCCAACATGATCTGCTTCACGACCGGGCGCGGCTCGGCCTACGGCTGCGCGCCGTCGCCGTCGCTGAAGCTCGTCGACCAACACCGCGCTGTGGAACAGGCAGGAAGAGGACATCGACATCAACTGCGGCGAGATCGTCGACGGCACCGCATCGGTCGACGAGATGGGCGAGCGGTTCTTCCGCATGATCCTCGACACCGCGTCGGGCCAGAAGAGCAAGAGCGAACTGCACGGCTACGGGCAGAACGAATTCGTGCCGTGGTATCTGGGGGCCGTCATGTGACGCCGGCTTGGATTGACAGCGCAATGGCTTGACCTTACGCTGCCACGGCCACTTGCGGAACGCGGCAGATTCATAATCCAGGGAATCGATAGGAGGAATGCAATGAGGAATATCGTCGCCGGCGTTGTCGCCGGCTGTGCACTGGCCTTCGCCGGACAGGCGCTGGCGCAGGAAAAGCTCACCGTCTGGTGGGTCAAGGGCTTCTACAAATCCGAGGACGACGCGCTGTTCGCGGCGATCAAGAAATTCGAGGACAAGACCAAGGTCAAGGTCGAGCTCTCGCAGTACCCGGTGCAGGACATGATTCCGAAGACCGTTGCGGCGCTCGACGCCGGCACGCCGCCCGACGTCGCGTATGCCGACGTCTACGACTTCCAGGTCACCGGCAAGTGGGCCTTCGACGGCAAGCTCGAGGACATCTCCGACGTCCTCACGCCGATGAAGGCGAATTTCCTGCCCAACACGATCGAGACGACGTATCTGTACGACGACAAGACCAAGAAGCGGGCGTACTACGCGTTCCCGCTGAAGCAGCAGACGATGCACATCGAGTACTGGATCGACATGCTCGAGCGAGCGGGCTTCAAGGAATCGGACATTCCGACCGACTGGAAGGACTACTGGTCGTTCTGGTGCGACAAGGTGCAGCCGGCCTATCGCGCAGAAGACCGGCACGCGCAACTACGCGACCGGCTTCCCGATGGGCGTGGATTCGAGCGACTCGTTCTACTCGTTCCTGACCTTCATGGACGCCTACAACGTCAAGCTGGTCGACGACAACGGCAAGCTGCTGGTCGACGACCCGAAGGTCAAAGCAGGGCCTGGTCGCCGCGCTGCGCGACTACACCGAGCCGTACGTCAAGGGCTGCACGCCGCCGTCGTCGACGATCGTGGAAGGACCCGGACAACAACGTCGCCTTCCACAACAAGACGATCATGATGACGCACAACGCGACGATCTCGATCGCCGCCAAGTGGCTCGACGACGCCAACAACGCGACGCTGACAGCCGGAGCAGCGCGCGCAGGCGAAGAAGAACTACTACGAGCTGATCCGCACCGCGGGCTTTCCCGAACAAGCCCGACGGCTCGAAGATGGTCTACCGCGCCGCGGTCAAGACCGGCGTGATCTTCAAGAACGCGAAGAACAAGAAGCGCGCGAAGGAGTTCGTCGCGTTCCTGCTGCAGGAGGAAAACCTGACGCCGTACGTCGAGGGCTCGCTCGGCCGCTGGTACCCGGTGACCAAGACGGCGTCGGAAAGCGCGTTCTGGAAGGCCGACCGCCATCGCCAGTCGGTGTACAACCAGTTTCACGCCGGCACGGTGACGTTCGAATTCACCAAGAACTACAAGTTCACGATCCTCAACAACGAGAACGTCTGGGCCAAGGCGATGAACCGCGTCGTCAACGAAAAGGTTCCGGTCGACAAGGCGGTGGACGAGATGATCGCGCGCATCAAGGCGGTCGCCGGCTGAGGCTTCCCGCCATCTCCGCAAACCGGGAGAGGCGTTGGCGCGACTGGGTCGCGGCCTGCTCGACGCCAGCCCTTTCCGATCGCGGTGACGGATCAGTTAAACATGTCGACGATCGCACTTCCACGCGCCGAGCCGGCGCTGCCCGCCGGCCCGGCAAAGAAGGGCCTGTCGCCCTGGCAGACCTGGGGCCTGATCCTGCTCACGCCCTACGTGCTGGTGTTCCTGGTGTTCGTGCTCTATCCGGTCGGCTACGGCCTCTGGCTGGCGCGCCATCCCGGCGAGCTACGTCAAGCTGGTCGACGATCCGATCTTCACGCGGTCGGTCGTCAACACGCTGGTCTTCCTGATCGTCGGCATCAACCTCAAGATGGCGGTCGCGCTGTTCCTGTCCGGCTTCTTCGTGCAGGCGCGCACGTGGATCAAGTGGCTGTCGCTGCTGTTCATCCTGCCCTGGGCGGTGCCGTCGATCCCGACGATCCTGTCGATTCGCTTCATGCTGAATCCCGAGTGGGGCATCATCAATCACCTGATCTTCCGGTTCACCGGCGCCGACGGCCCGAACTGGCTGAACGACCCGACGCTCGCGCTGGCGATGGCGATCGCTCGTGCACATCTGGAAGTCGCTGCCGTTCTGGACGCTGATCCTGATCGCCGGACGGCTGGCGATCCCGGCCGAGCATCTACGAAGCCGCGTCGGTCGACGGCGCCACGACCTGGCAGAAATTCCGGTTCATCACCTGGCCGTCGATGCGGACGCTCTACCTGACGTCGACGATCCTGTCGATGATCTGGACGCTGGGCGACTTCAACAGCGTCTACCTGCTGACCGGCGGCGGTCCGGCCGATCTGACGCACGTGCTGGCGACGCTCGGCATCCGCTACCTGCGCCTCGACCAGGTCGACCTGGCGATGGCGGCGATCGTCTGCGCGATGCCGCTGGTGCTGCCGCTGGTCTATTTCATGATGAAGCGGCTGTCGCAAATGAAGCTGCAAGGCACGTCACGACCGAAGCCAAGCTGCTGCTGATCGGCATCCCCGTGTTGCTGTGGACGATGCTGCCGATCTACCACATGTTCCTGTTCTCGATCTCGCCGAAGGAGTCGGCGTTCGCCGGCAAGCTGTGGCCCGATCATCCGACGCTGCACAACTTCGAGGTCGTGTTCCGCGAGCAGCACTACTACCTGAACCACTTCTGGCTGCAGCTGTGGAACTCGCTGCTGATCGCCGTCGCCGTCGGCGCGCTGACGCTGCTGGTCGCGACCGGCGCCGCGTTCGCGATCAGCCGGCTGCAAGGTCAGGGGCGGCCGGCACGGTGATGAACCTCGCGCTGCTCACCTACTTCATCCCGGCGGCGTTCCTCGCGGTGCCGATGTACAAGACGATGGGCAACTACGGCCTGCTCAACAACCAGTGGGCGCTGATCCTGGCGATGATGACGATCGCCTCGCCGTACTCGATCTGGGTGCTCAAGCAGGCATCCGACAAGCTGCCTTACGAGCTCGACGAGGCGGCGAGGATCGACGGCGCGTCGCCGCTGCAGCTCTTCCGGCTGGTCTACCTGCCGCTGATGATGCCGTCGCTGGTCGCGATCGGCACCTATGCGCTGCTGCTGGCCTGGAACGAATACCTGTACGCGTTCCTGCTGCTGTCGAACGAGAAGCAGATCACGCTGGGCGTCGCGCTGGGCAACTTCCTGGCCGCCGACGATTCGCCGTGGGAGCTGCTGATGACCGACCGGCCTGATCTACGCGCTGCCGCCGGCGGCGATCTACTACGCGTTCAAGCGCTACATGGTCGGCGGCCTGACCGCCGGCGCGGTGAAGAGCTGACGACGGCTGTTCCTGGAGACAACAGTCATGGCATCGGTATCGTTTCGCGACATCGAAAAGAGCTTCGGCAGCACCAAGGTCATCCACGGCATCGGCTTCGACATCAAGGACGGCGAGTTCATGGTGCTGGTCGGCCCTTCGGGCTGCGGCAAGTCGACGCTGCTGCGGATGCTGGCGGGGCTCGAGGAGATCACCGGCGGCACGATCGCGATCGACGGCAAGGTGGTCAACGACGTCGAGTCGAAGGATCGCGACATCGCGATGGTGTTCCAGAGCTACGCGCTCTATCCGCACATGACGGTGGCCGACAACATGGCGTTCAGCCTGAAGCTGCGCAAGGCCGACCGCGAAGACGATCGAGGAGCGCGTCGCGCAGGCGGCGAAGATCCTGAACCTCGATCCGTACCTGCAGCGCTATCCGCGCGAGCTGTCGGGCGGCCAGCGGCAGCGCGTCGCGATGGGCCGCGCGATCGTGCGCGATCCCAAGGTGTTCCTGTTCGACGAGCCGCTGTCGAACCTCGACGCCAAGCTGCGCGTCGCGATGCGCGCCGAGATCAAGGCGCTGCACCAGCGGCTGAAGACGACGACCGTCTACGTCACGCACGACCAGGTCGAGGCGATGACGATGGCCGACCGCATCGTGGTGATGCACGACGGCCGCATCGAGCAGATCGGCACGCCGCTCGAGCTCTACGACCGGCCCGACAACCTGTTCGTCGCGCAGTTCATCGGCTCGCCGGCGATGAACGTCGTCAACGGCACGCTGCGCGCGCAACGGCGCCGCGCGTTCGTCGAGGCCGGCGGCGGCCTGCGCTGGCCGCTGCGCTCGGCGCGCGGGCGCCGACGGCCAGGCGGTCGCCTACGGCATCCGGCCCGAGCATCTGTCGCTCGCCGACGGCGGCGCGGCCGACGCGGTGCCGGCGCGAGATCATCGTCGTCGAGCCGACCGGCGCCGAAACCGAGCTGCTGGTCCAGGCGGGCGAGTCGCAGATCGTGCTGGTGACGCACGGGCGGCCGCAGGTCAATCCGGGCGACAGGATCGGCCTCAGCGTCGATCCCGGCGATGGTGCACGTGTTCGACCAGGCGACCGGGACAGCGCGCTGATTGCCGCATGAACCGAGACGACGACCGACGAGGCATGGCAAAAAAGACTCGAAAGCAGCAGCGCCGCTTCGTTCCACCGCCTGGTTCGGCCGCCACGACCGCGACGCGCTGGTCCACCGCTCGTGGATGAAGAACCAGGGCATACCGCACGACCAGTTCGACGGCCGGCCGGTGATCGGCATCTGCAATACCTGGTCGCAGGCCACGCCCTGCAACGCGCACTTCCGCGAGCTGGCCGAGCACGTCCGCGTCGGGCGTGCTCGACGCCGGCGGCTTTCCGATCGAGTTCCCGGTGATGAGCCTCGGCGAGACGCTGATGCGGCCGACGACGATGCTGTTCCGCAACCAGGTGGCGATGGACGTCGAGGAGTCGATCCGCGCCAATCCGTTCGACGGCGTCGTGCTGATGATGGGCTGCGACAAGACGACGCCGGCGCTGCTGATGGGCGCGGCGTCGTGCGATCTGCCGACGATCGGCGTCTCCGGCGGCCCGATGCTGAACGGCAAGTTTCGCGGCGAGGACATCGGCTCCGGCACGCACGTGTGGAAGTTCACCGAGATGCTCAAGACCGGTGAGATGAAGGAATCGCGACATGGTCGAGGTCGAATCGTGCATGTCGCGCTCGGCCGGCCACTGCATGACGATGGGCACGGCGTCGACGATGGCGTCGATGGTCGAGGCGCTGGGCATCGGGCTTGCCGACCAACGCGGCGATTCCGGCCGTCGACTCGCGGCGCAAGGTGCTGGCGCGGATGGCCGGCCGGCGCATCGTCGAGATGGTGCACGAGGACCTGCGGATGTCGAAGATCCTGACCAGGGATGCGTTCGAGAACGCGATCATGGTCAACGGCGCGATCGGCGGCTCGACCAACGCGGTCGTGCATCTGCTGGCGATCGCCGGGCGCATCGGCGTCAAGCTCTCGCTCGACGACTGGGACCGGCTCGGCCGCGACATGCCGTGCCTCGTCAACCTGATGCCGTCGGGCAAGTACCTGATGGAGGATTTCTACTACGCCGGCGGCCTGCCGGTCGTGATCAAGGCGATCGGCAAGTTCCTGCACAAGAAGGCGCTGACCGTCGAACGGCCGGACGATCTGGGACAACGTCAAGGACGCGGTCAACTACAACGAGGCCGTGATCACGCCGCTGGCGAAGCCGTTCAAGCCGCAGGGCGGCATCGCGGTGCTGCGCGGCAATCTCGCGCCCGAGCGGCGCGGTGCTGAAGCCGTCGGCGGCGACGCCCCAAGCTGCTGAAGCACAAGGGCCGCGCCGTCGTGTTCGAGGACATCGACGACCTGCACCGGCGCATCGACGATCCCGAAGCTCGACGTCGACGCGAATCCGACGTGCTGGTGCTCAAGAACTGCGGGCCGAAGGGCTATCCGGGATTTCCCGGAGGTCGGCAATTTCGCGCTGCCGGCGAAGCTGCTGAAAAAGGGCGTGACCGACATGGTCCGCATCTCGGACGCGCGCATGTCGGGCACCGCGTACGGGACGGTCGTGCTGCACACCGCGCCCGAAGCCGCTGCCGGCGGCCCGCTGGCGCTGGTCGAGAACGGCGACATGATCGAGCTCGACGTCGCGAAGCGCACGCATCCACCTGCACGTCTCCGACGCCGAGCTCGCGCGGCGCAAGGCGAAATGGAAGCCGCCGCACGCCGCACGCCGAGCGCGGCTGGGTCAAGCTCTACTGCGAGACCGTGCAGCAGGCCGACAAGGGCGTCGACCTCGAGTTCCTGGTCGGCAAGTCCGGCGCCAAGGTGGGCCGGCCGAGCCACTGACGGCGCGCCATGCGTGGTGCGCTCGGCGCGCCGCAAGGCTCGGCGTGCGTCGCGGCGAGCCGCCCTAAAGAAGGCCGAAGGCGCCGCGCACCGCGTCGGTGTAGCTGCGGCCGGAAGCGATCGATCCGCCGTCGGCGAGCACGATCCGGTATTCGCCGTGCAGCAGCCGATGCAACTCGCGCACGCATTGCAGGTTGACCGCGTGCGAACGGTGCACGCGCAGGAAGCACGCTGGGTCGAGCCTGCCGACCAGCCGGGTCAGCGCTTCCTTGTGCAGGTACATCCGGTCCGCGTACAGGCGGACGTAGTTGTCCTCGGCCTCGAAGCGCACGATCGCCGCGACCGGAACGATGGCTATCCTGCCGACCGAGCGCACGGCAATGCGCTCGAGCCAGCGGCCAGCACCGGATGCAGCGGGCGCGATCGCGTTGGCGCTGCGCGGCGGCTGCGCCAGCGCCTGGGCAGGAAAATCGAGCGGCATCATGGCGTCAGGCCCTTGCCCGCGCGCTGGTGGTTGGCCATCATGGCCGCCTGGAGTACATGCCGTCGAACGCGGTGGACCAGGTCTTGCCGCCGTCGGTCGATGTCTCCCAGTGCTGGCGGACACGCCCGTCGGGCTGCGGCGTCCAGCTTATCTTTTGCAGCGCGATGCCGCCGTGGCGTTCGGCGCCGGCGCTTCACCGCGCAGCACCATGCCGCCGGCGACGATGCCGCCGTCGAGCTTGAGCAGGCTGCCGCCGCTGTCGACCCAGGTCTGATGCCACTGCCGGCGATCCGCATCGTAGCTGTTGAGGCTGGTGCCGGTGAAGTTGCCGTTGCCGGTCCAGCTCTCCTGCAAGGCGCAGCCATTGTGGATCGAGGCGATGCGGTTGCGGCCGACGATCTTGCCCGCCGGATCGCGCACCTCCCAATCGCCGATCCAGAAGTCGAACTGGCGATACTCGGGGGCGGAGCAGAGGACGGGCTTGGCGGGGACGGGCGACGCACCCGCCTGGTCGGCTGCGAGCACGCGTATCGGGCCGAGCAGGCCGCAAGCCGCGCCCACGCCGAGGATCAAAGCGAATCGCATCATCGTCGTCCTTCCCTTTCGCCGGCCTGGCGGACATAGACAAAATCATAGTGTGGCCGCCAGGTGATGCCGCCGTCGCTCGAAGCCTCCGAGCGCTGGCGGACGCGATCGGGCGTCTCGGCCGACAGCGTCAGGCGGCGCAGAATCCGTTGGCCGTCGCGCGTATGGGTTTCGCCGTCGAAGCGCATCGCCCCGTCGCGGAACTGGCCGGCAAACTCGCCGACACTGCCTTCGGCATCGACCCATGTCTGCCGCCATTGCCGCAACACCGCATCGTAAAAGCTCGCGCTCTCGCCGCTGTAGCCGTCTTCCTGGCTGTAGCGCTCCTCGATCGTGCAGCCGCCGGGGCCGCGTCCGATGTGGCTCGACGCGATGGTCCTGCCCCCGTTTTGCACGTCCCAGCTGCCGAGCCAGAAATCGAATTGCCGGTACTCGGGCGCGGCGCAGCGTGCAGCCGGCGCCATCGCGCCGCCGGCATGCGCTGCTGCGAATCCGGCGCCGCCAAGGAACGACAGCGCCGTCAGCACAACCGGCGCAAGCCATGAAGCTCCCGACCGGATCGGCATCGGCAATCCCTTGGCCAAGGGCCGCATCACGCGGCGACGGCATCGATGTTGCGGCGTTAATGGCCTTATCACAAGGGCCAATTATGCGTACCATAGTGAGCCATTTACTGATCGGGAAAGGCGGTAGGGATGAAGAAACCGATGCGCGGTGCGATCATGCCGCCGCTCGCGGGCACGGCCGCGGAAGGGCTGGGGTTGCGCGGCCAGGTCTACAAGACCTGCCTGGCCGCGATCGTCGACGGGCGTCTCGCGCCGGGCGCGCGGCTGCCGTCGGCGCGAGCGCTTGCCGCCGACTGGCGGATCGCCCGCAACACCGTCGACGACGCGATCGCGCAACTCCAGAGCGAAGGCTTCCTCACGCGCCGCGTCGGCGCCGGGACCTTCGTCGCCGCGCAGATTCCGGGGCGCGCACATGGCGATGCGCCACCGAAGCGCCGGCAGCCCAGCGCGCTCGGCCGCAAGGCGCTCGGCAGCGTCTCGGTTCGCGGTCGCGGCGCCAGCGCAAGCTACGCGGCGGCCAGCGCGCCGCGCCCCGAGCCGTTCCTGGCCGCGCTGCCCGCGCTCGACGCGTTTCCGCTGGCGCTTTGGCGCCGACTCGCCGCGCGCCGCTGGCGCGTCAGCGGCCGATCGCTGCTCGGCTATTTCCCGTCGCTGGGCCACGGACCGCTGCGCGAGGCGACCGCGCGGCTGCTCGCCGCGACACGCGGAGTCGACTGCGGAGCCGATCAGGTGATGATCGTCAACAGCTCGGTGCAGGCGATCGACCTGATCGCCCGCGTGCTGCTCGATCCGGCCGACAGCGTCTGGGTCGAGGATCCGTGCTTTCCCAACCTGCGCGCCGCGCTGGCGATGTCGGGCGCGCGCGTCGCCGGCGTCCCGGTCGACGCCGACGGCATCGACGTCGATTGCGGCCGGCGCATCGCGCCGGACGCCGGCCTCGTCTACGTCACTCCCTCGTGCCAGTATCCGCTGGGCGTGACGCTGTCGCTGGAACGCCGCCTGGCGCTGCTGCGGTTCGCCGGGAACAGCGGCGCCTGGATCGTCGAGGATGACTATCAAAGCGAATTCAGCTACGCCGGCCGCCCGCTGGCGGCGATTCACAGTCTCGACCGCGGCGGACGCACGCTGTATGTCGGCACCTTCACCAATTCGGTGTTCCCGTCGCTGCGCATCGCCTATCTGGTGCTGCCGCGCTCGCTGGTGCCGGTGTTCCGCGCGGTGCGCCGCCAGCTCGACGACCACACGCACGGCTTCATGCAGGCGGTGCTCGCCGATTTCATCGACGGCGGCCACTTTGCCGCGCATCTGCGCAGGATGCGCGCCGTCTATCACGCACGGCGCGATGCGCTGACCGCGGCCTGCGTGCGCGAGCTGCCGCAGGCCGAGCTCGGTCCGATGACCGGCGGCATGAACGCGGCCCTGCACCTCCCGGCGCGCTGGTCCGACGAGAATGTCGCGGCCGGCGCCGACGCAGCGGGCCTGCGCGTCCTGCCGCTGTCGCGCTACCGGTCGGGCCCGCGTCGGCGCAACGGCCTGCTGCTCGGCTATACGGCGCTGAGCGAACGGCGGATCGCGGGCGGGATTGCCCGCCTTGCACGGGTCATTGCGGACGGCGGTCGCTGAAGCGCCGCACACAGGTCATCGCCTGCGCCACGGCGGCGGTATGGCCGGCAACCGACCGGGCTAACGGGTCGGGTATTGTTCACGCTAAACGCCGGATTGCCCCTACAATGTCGCCAGACGCCGCAGCGGCGCCGCGCCGGAGCACCGGCCGGGGCTGCGGCCTGCGCAATTCGCAGCAATCGCACCTTACCGGAGGTTGACCCTTGGCAAAACCGAACTATCAATACCAGAAGCGGCAGAAAGAGCTCGAGAAGAAGAAAAAACAGGAAGAAAAGCGCAAGCGCAAGCTCGAAAAGAACGAATCCGACGTGGCCACTGACCCCGCCGCGCCACCGGTCGAGGGCGAGACGCCGTCCACCTGAAGCCAAGGCGCAACGGCCGGTCGGTCGATCGGCGCGCGCTGCGCCAGACCCCGGGTCGTCAGGCGCCGCCGCGGCTCACGCCGCCGTTTTCCGCCACCCGCCGATGATCGCGCCGATCAGGCCCATGCCCACCGTCATGTAGCCGGCGTTGATCAGCCAAAGCGAAACAGGCCGTTGCTCGAATCCGTAGTTGAGCGCGAGCGTGGTCGCAACCAGGGTCAGCCCCAGAATGACGCCGACGCGGACCCCGCCGCCTACGGTCTGCGCGTTCAGCCGCGGCAAGAGCCACGCGATCGTGTAGGCGACGATCAGCGAAGCGACGATGCTGATCACGTAGGGCAGCGGCGACTCGCCGCCGGCGCCGCGCAATTGCGCTTCGGTCTTGCCGATCGCGTTCATCCACGCCTGCGAGAACAGCGTATACCAGCCGGCGCCCAGCGCGAAATGCGCGATCGCCGCCCCGATCACCGCCAGATGATTGACTGCCCCCATGCTTGCTCCTCCCGGACGCGGCTTTGCCGGCGCGCCGCTCCATTGCCGTGGCGACCGAGCGGGCATGTTGCGCCAAGCCCGCAGGCGAGGCAAGCAAGCGAAGCGCTGCGCCGGCGTTGGCGCGGCAAATCATGCTGCCGCTTTAGCCGAGGCCGAAAGCCTGCTGGACCTGGCTCTTGAAGCTGCGCCCCGACGTGATCTCGGTGCCGTCGGTCAGCACGATCGAATATTCGCCGTGCAGCTGCGGGCGCAGTTCGCGGACCAGGCCGATGTTGATCGCATGCGAACGATGCACGCGCAGGAAGCGCGCCGGATCGAGCCTGGCGACGAGCCCGCTCAGCGTGTCCTTGTGCAGGTAGAGCCTGTCCGCCCAGATCCGGACATAGTTGTCCTCGGCTTCGAGCCGGGCGATGGAGTCGACCTGGACTATGACGATCCGGTTCACCGAGCGCACGGCGATGCGGTCGAGCCAGCGCGGCGTGTGCTGTAATCCCGGCCGCGGCAGGCTGCCGTGCCGGTTGGTCGCCGTCAGGTCTGGGCCGTCGTCCATCGCCTGGTCTGTGTCCTTCGGCGCAGCCTGGCCCGACGCCGGCAGCCAGTTGCCGTCCGGGTCGTCACGCGGCATCACGGGCATGCCCGGCAAGATCCCCGGCGCGAAGACAGCGGCAGGATATCGATTTTGCAGTCATTGCATGTATATACATTCAATGGTCGACGATATTCCGGATTCGCCGGCGCTGCAACAGGAGATTTGCCCGCGCACCGGGTCCGCATCGTGCGGCCTTCACCCGTTCGCCATTCGATCGTACGCCGGTTCCGCCGCGGCGCGACGCCGATGCGCCAGCCGGCACCGGAAGGCGACAGGGCGCGCCGGACCGCGATGGAATGCGCTCATCGCGGCGGCGCGCAACCCGCTCGCAGGGTTGCATCCACGGTTCGCCCGCTGCCACGGCCTGCTTGCCAACTTGCGTCTTGCGAGCGCGGACGCGGCGCTAGACTGATTCTGGTCCGAATGCCGTCCGCTCCGGCCCGATCGCCGCCGGGATGGCGTGATGCACCGGAACCGCATGCGCAGCGTTCGGCGTTGACGCCGGGAGGCCGATGGACAGTCCTGCTTCGATGTTCGTGCACAACGCCTCGGCGGCGATCGCGATCACGACGGTGGCGTCGCCGCTCGGCGAGCTCTTGATCGCCGCCGCCGAAAGCGGCGTCTGCATGGTCACGTTCGACGACCGCGTCGAGTCGCTCGAGCCGCGGCTGCGGCGGCGGTTCGGTCATTTCTTTCACCTGGAAGCCGGTGACCCCTTCGCGGTCGGGCGCCGCCTGCGCCTGTATTTCGGCGGCCAGTTGCGCGCGCTCGAGGGCATTCCCCTGGCTCTCGCCGGGACGCCGATGCAAAGCCGCGTCTGGGACATGCTGCGCTCCCTCGGACCGGGCGGGTTGACTACCTACGCGGCGCTGGCCGAGCGGCTGGGCATGCCGCGGGCGCAGCGTGCGGTCGGCGTGTGCCTCGCGTCGAACCCGGTGCCGCTGTTCGTCCCCTGTCATCGCGTGGTCGCCGCGTCGGGCGGACTCGGCAGCCACCCGGGCGGCATTCCGCGCAAGCGCTGGCTGCTGCATCACGAAGGCGTGCTCGATGCGCAGGATCCGCGCGCGGCGCGGTCGGTGCGGCGGCGGCTCCTGCCGCGGGAACGTTCGCTGGCCGAGCGCGCCGACTTCGGCGCGGTTCCGCTCTAGGCTTCCACCGGCTCCAGCGCGCGGGCGGCGCGCCGGACGCGGCGCGCCAGGCTGCGGACCTGGTCCAGAGGCAGCAGCTCGCGCGCGCGCTGCTGCGCCACTTCCCACAGCGGCATCGCGTCGGCAAAACGCTGCCGTCCCAGCGCGGTCAAACGCAGGACACGCACGCGGCGATCGTCTCCGCGGCGGACGCTGACCAGCCTGGCCGCGCGCAACTTCTCGACGGTCCGGCTGAGCGTGGTCTGATCGGTCAGCGTCACCCGGCCGAGGCGGCCGAGCTCGACCGGTTCCATCGCGGCAATCGCCCACATCAACGCGAGCTGGCTCGCCCTCAGGTCGACCGGCCGCAGCGCGTCGTCGTAGACGGTGCCGAGGACGCGGGACAAGAGCTTCATGTTCGCATAGGCGCACTCCGACCCGCGGCCTACGTAAGCCTCGGCGGGGTCCGTGGCGGGGATGCGGGACCGCCGCCGCGCCTGAATGGCCTGTCTCGCCGTCATGGTCGTGCCTACCTATGTATACACATATGCTTGGCTGAAACGATAGCCCCGAACGGGTCGGCGCGCAAGCGTTAGTCGCTGCGGGCGTGTCGCATTGCCCGTTCGCCGCCGTGCCGATGCCGTTGGCCATCGTTCCCAATCGGTCGGCCAACATGTCCTTGCGACGCCCGTTTTCGCTCACATAGGCTGCGACTGTCACAGCCCGGGCAGAACGCCAGGCTTCGGGCGGTCAACGATGGTCCTACCTTGGGGGTTCTGCAATGAATTTTCAGCGAAACAGAATCGCTATCGTCCTTGCCTGCATCGCGAGCTGCGGCGGGACGGCGGCGCTCATCGACGCGCCTGCCTACGCGCAAACGGCGGCGCCGATCAAGATCGAAGTCACCGGCTCGAACATCAGGCGGGTGGAAGGCGAAGGCTCGCTGCCGGTGACGGTGATCACCAGGGAGGAAATCGAGAAGACCGGCGCGACGAGCGCGATGGAGCTGCTGCAGACCGTTAGCGCGGCCAACAGCTTCGGCAACGTCTCGCTGGGCAACATTTTCGGCACGCTCAGTTTCTCGGCGCAGACCGCATCGCTGCGCGGCCTCGGTGGCGGCCGCACGCTGGTGTTGATCAACGGCAAGCGCGTCGACGGCTTCGCCGGGGAAATCCAGGGGGTGCAAGGCGTCAATCTCGCGGTCATCCCGCTGTCGGCAATCGAGCGCGTCGAGGTTCTGAAGGACGGCGCGTCGGCGATCTACGGCTCCGACGCGATAGGCGGCGTGATCAACTTCATCCTGCGCCAGGACTACAAGGGCGCCGAGGCAAGCGTCTTTTACGGGGCTCCGACACGCAGCGGCGGCGGCGCGCAGACGACTTTGACCGGCGCTGTCGGATTCGGCGATCTGGCCAAGGATCGTTACAACTTCGTCATCTCGGCGTCGTACAACGACCAGAAGAACCTCGATCAGCGCGACCGGAATTTCTCGAACACATCGTACCGGCCCGACATCGGCCTCAACGCGCTGTCGAGCAATTCCTTCCCGGCCAGAATCACCACCGGCGGCATCGGCGTTCCGGGCACGCCCGACCATTGCGCGCCGTCGACGTTCTTCGCGGACCTCGGAGGCTGCTACTACGACCCTTCGTCGCAAAAAGGCGTAGAGATGATTCCGGACGACAAGCTGTTGAACATCTTCGCCTCGGGAAAATACCAGTTCAACCGCGATTGGCAAGGCTATGCAACGGCGCTGTACGCGCACGACGAGACGCGCTACCGCATCCAGCCGGTGCCGCTGTCGAGCATTTTTCCGTACGGCCCGACTTTGAACATCCCGGGCAACATCACACTGATGCCCAGCAGCCCGTTCTATCCTCACGATCTCGCGCAGCAGGCCGGCGTCGACGGCCAGCCGCTCGACATTCGCTATCGCGCGATCGAAAACGGCCTGCGCGACACGACCGACACCAACGAAAACTGGCAGATGGTCGCCGGCGTCAAGGGGGCATGGAAGGACTGGGACTGGGATGGCTCGTTCTTCTACAGCGAGGGCCAGACCAAGCAGAAGCTCAACGGCGGCTTCCCCGATCTGACGCAGCTCTACCCGCTGCTCAATAGCGGGACGGTCAATTTCTTCGGCCCGAACACTCCGGACATCACTTCGCAACTCGTCGCGACCAATTTCAACGGCCAGACGTTCAGCGGCACGTCGAAGAACTACGGTGTGCAGGGCAAGACCTCCGGCGATATCTGGCAGTTGCCCGCCGGGCCGCTGGCGCTGGCCGTGGGTGCGGAAGTGCGCCGGGAACAACTGACGCAGAACGCGGCGCCGATCCTCGCGACAGGGACCATCGCAGGCTACGGCGGCAACGTGCTCGACGTCGCCGGCTCGCGCAACATCTACGCCGCCTTCGGCGAGCTCAACGTGCCGATCGTCAAGACGCTGGAAGGTACCGCTGCGCTCCGCTACGACCACTACAGCGATTTCGGCAGCACGACCAACCCCAAGTTCAGCCTGCGCTGGCAGCCGAGCGACAAGCTGCTTTTCCGCGGCTCGTATGGGACCGGTTTCCTGGCGCCGTCTCTCTACCAGTTGATCACGCCGCTGACCAGCAGCGTTACCGCGACGGGGCAGACCGATCCGCTGCGCTGTCCGACCACGCACGACACCGGCCTGGACTGCGCGACGCAGTTCGGCGTCTTTTTCGGCGGTAACAGGGCCTTGAAGCCGGAAGAATCCGAGCAGGTGACCGCAGGCGTGGTGTACGAGCCGTTCGACGGCCTGTCGCTGGGAGCCGACTACTTCAAGATCAACCTGAAGAACGCGATCACCAACGGCATTCCGTATACGACGATCCTGGCGGACCTCGCCAGGTACGGCAATCTGGTCAATCGCGCCGCGCCCGACCCGGCGTTCCCGGACCTGCCGGGCCACATCACATCGATCCTGCAGACCTACATCAACATCGGCGGCGTGCACGTTCAGGGCCTCGACCTCGAGGCGCACTACAAGCCGGCGGTCACGCCGTGGGGCCGCTTCCGCTTCGACATCAACGGCACCTATTATCTGCGCTACGACAACCAGAACACGGACGGCACCTGGTCGGGACAGATCTCGAACCAGAACGGCGCGGTCACACAGGGCGTGATTCCACGCTGGAAGCATTACGCGACGATCACCTGGGACCGCGGTCCGTGGACGGCGACGCTCGCCAACACCTACCAGTCGGCCTACACCGACGTGGCGCTGACCGGCGAGCAGACCGACGACGACGGCAACCCGATCTGCTGCCTGCGCCGCGTCGGCTCGATGAGCCTGTGGGATCTGCAGGGCTCGTACACCGGCTTCAAGAGGTGGACGCTGACGCTGGGAGTCAAGAACCTGTTCGACACCAATCCACCGCTGACCAACCAGCCGACGACATTCCAGGTGGGCTTCGATCCGTCCTACTACGACGCGCGCGCGCGTTTCGTCTACACCAGCATCCGGTACGAGTTTAAGTAAGAGGTAACGCCCGGCGCGCATGCGGGGAGCCGAGCGGCTTCCCGTTTTTTTTCAGAAGAGGGTCAGTTGCGCGCGCTGCGCCGCGGTCTGCGGCGGCCTGAAACGCGACGTATCCATCGGCGCGCGCTCGCGGTTCAGGCCGAGCCGGCGCGTCGGCGATGTCGAAGCGGCGCGCGATCAGGTCGGCGAACTGCCCCTGTCCGCGCATGCGCGAGCCGAAATGCGGATCGTTGTCGCGGCCGCCGCGCATCTGCTGCACGATGCTCATCACGTGTTCGGCGCGCAGCGGGTAATGCTGCGCCAGCCAGTCGCGAAACAGCGTCTTGACCTCGAGCGGCAGGCGCAGCATCGTCCAGCCGGCGTACGTCGCGCCGTTGGCCGCGGCGGCCTCGAGGATCGCCTCCATGTCCTTGTCGGTGAGCTGCGGAATGATCGGCGCCGTCATCACGCCGACCGGAATGCCGGCGTCGGCCAGCGCCTTGATCGCGGCGAGCCGCCGCTGCGGCGCCGCGGCGCGCGGCTCGAGCTTGCGCGCCAGCTCGCGGTCGAGCGTGGTGACCGAGACGTAGACGCGGGCCAGATTCTTCGCCGCCATCGGCGCGAGGATGTCGATGTCGCGCTCGACCAGCGCCGACTTGGTGACGATGGACACCGGATGCTCGCACGCAGCCAGCACCTCGAGGATCTGCCGCGTGATCTTCCACTCGCGCTCGATCGGCTGGTACGGATCGGTGTTGGTGCCCATCGCGATGGCATCGCAGACGTAGCCGGGCTTCGCCAGCTCGACTTCGAGCATCGCTCGCAGCATCGGGCTTGGCGAAGAGCTTGCGTCTCGAAGTCGAGCCCCGGCGACAGATCGAGGTAGGCGTGCGTCGGCCGCGCATAGCAGTAGACGCAGCCGTGCTCGCAGCCCTGATACGGATTGATCGACTGCGTGAACGGAATGTCGGGCGAATCGTTGCGCGCGATGATCGTGCGCGCGCGCTGCAAGGTCACCGTCGTCTTCAGCGGCGGCGGCGCGTCTTCCTCGTCAGCGTCAGCCGGTGCCGGCGGCGCCCAGCCGTCGTCGACCGCCTCGCGCGCTTCGCGGCGGAAGCGATTGCCCGGATTGAATGTCGCGCCGCGTCCTTTGAGCGGCGCCGTCGGGTTCCCCGCTCAACGCCGTCTCATCCCGACCAGCTTCGCGTCCATCGTGATCGTCGCGTTGAGCACGCGCGACAGCGGGCAATTGGCCTTCGCGCCGGCGGCGATCTCGGCGAATTTCGCGGCGTCGATCTTCGGCACGCGCGCGCGCGTCGTCAGGTGGACGGCGGTGATCGTCCAGGCGTCGCCGACCTTGTCCAGCGTCACGGCGGCCTCGGTGTCGATCGCCTCGGCGGTGAAGCCCGCGTTGTTCAGCGCGAACGACAGCGCCATCGTGAAGCAGCCGGCGTGCGCCGCGCCGAGCAGCTCTTCCGGATTGGTTCCCTTGCCGTCGCCGAAGCGCGCGTTGAAACCGTATGGCGCGTCTTTCAGAGCGCCGGACTGCGTCGAGATCGTGCCCTGACCTTCCTTGACGGTGCCCTGCCAGCGGGCTGATGCCTTGCGTTGCATGGTTTCCTCCGGATGATGCGCCTTGATGACAACTGGCTTGTATGGAGCTCGTTTTGAGTTTGCAGTGTATGCCGCTCGGCGCGATCGGCCAAGTGCGTCGTCGCGTCGCTCGCCCGGTCGATGCGCTACCATACGTGCCGGACCCGCTCCTAGCGCCACGCGCTGGCGATGACCAAGCCCAAGACGACCCATTTCGACACGCTCAGCCTGCACGCGGGCTCGCGTCCCGACCCGGTGACCGGCGCGCGCGCGACGCCGATCTATCAGACCACTTCGTTCGTCTTTCCCGACACCGACCACGCCGCGGCGCTGTTCAACATGGAGCGCGCCGGGCACGTCTACTCGCGCATCTCCAATCCGACCTGCGCCGTGCTCGAGGAGCGCATCGCCGCGCTCGAAGGCGGCGTCGGCGCGATCGCGATGGCGAGCGGCCAGGCGGCGCTGCATCTCGCGATCGCGACGCTGCTGGGCGCGGGCTCGCACATCGTCGCCTCGCGCGCGCTCTACGGCGGCTCGCACAACCTGCTCGACTACACGCTGCCGCGCTTCGGCATCGAGACGACGTTCGTCGATCCGCGCGACCTCGACGCGTGGCGCGCGGCGATCCGGCCCGAGACGCGGCTGCTGTTCGGCGAGACGCTCGGCAACCCCGGGCTCGACGTGCTCGACATGCCGCGGTCGCCGCGCTCGCGCACGAGCACGGCCTGCCGCTGCTGGTCGACTCGACGTTCACGACGCCTTATCTGATGCGGCCGTTCGATCACGGCGCCGACCTGGTCTACCACTCGGCGACCAAGTTTCTGTCCGGCCACGGCGTCGTGATCGGCGGCCTGCTGGTCGACAGCGGCAAGTTCGACTGGGACAGGCCGGGCGCCAGCGCCGGCAAGTTTCCGACGCTGACCGAGCCCTACGCGGGCTTCCACGACATGGTGTTCGCCGAGGAATCGACGACCGCCGCGTTCCTGCTGCGCGCGCGGCGCGAGGGCATGCGCGATTTCGGCGCGTGCATGGCGCCGATGACCGCGTTCCAGATCCTGCAGGGCATCGAGACGCTGCCGCTGCGCATGCAGCGCCACGTCGAGAACACGCGCCGGGTCGTCGCGTTCCTGGCGGCGCATCCGCTGGTCGAGTCGGTCGCCTATCCGGAGCTGCCGGGCCATCCGGACCACGCGCTCGCGCAGCGGCTGCTGCCGCGCGGCTGCGGCGCGGTGTTCAGCTTTCGATTCGCGGCACGCGCGAGCAGGGGCGCAAATTCATCGAGTCGCTGCAGCCTGTTCTCGCATCTCGCCAACGTCGGCGACGCCAAGTCGCTGGTGATCCATCCGGCGAGCACGACGCATTTCCGCATGGCGGCCGCCGAGCTTCGTGCGGCCGGCATCACCGAAGGCACGATCCGGCTTTCGGTCGGGCTCGAGCATCCCGACGACCTGATCGAGGACCTGTCGCGCGCGCTGCACGCCGCGGGCAAGGCCTGAATCCAGCCGGGCCCGGCGCGGTCACGCGAGAGCGTCCATCGTGGAGTTCACGTCGACGGCGATCGCCGTCTATCGCCTACACCGGCCGCGCGCCTTCGACCGCGCGCGGCCGACGATCGTGTTCGTCCACGGCGCCGCGAACGACCACAGCGTCTGGGCCCTGCAGTCGCGCTATTTCGCGCACCACGGCTACAATGTGCTCGCGGTCGATCTGCCCGGGCACGGCAGGAGCGGCGGCGAGGCGCTGGCGTCGATCGAGGCGATCGCCGACTGGCTGGCCGCGTTGCTCGATGCGCTGGGCGTCGAACGCGCCGCGCTCGTCGGCCACAGCATGGGCTCGCTGGCGGCGCTCGACGCGGCGGCGCGCCATCCGAGCGCGTGCGCGCGCTCGCGCTGCTCGGCCCGGCGGCGCCGATGCTGGTCAGCGACGTTCTGCTCGACGCGGCGCGAGCCGGCGATCATCTGGCCTACGAGCTGATGACCGGCTGGACCTTCTCCGCCGGCCAGCCATCTCGGCGGCAACCGCCAGCCCGGCATCTGGATGACCGACAATGCGCTGCGGCTGATGGAGCGCTCACGGCCTGGCGTGCTGCATGCCGACCTCGCCGCCTGCCATCGCTATGCCGACGGGCTTGCCGCGGCCGCGCGCTGTCGCGTTGTCCGGTCCTGCTGGTCTTCGGCCAGCGCGACCTGATGGTCCCGCCGAAGAACGCCGGCCCGCTGCTCGATGCGCTGCCGGACAAGCGGGTCGTGACGATTCCCGAATGCGGCCACAGCATGATGGCCGAAGCGCCCGACGTCGTGCTCGATACGCTGCGCGAATTTATCTGCAAGCCTGTGCGTGACGCTTACGCTGCATCGCGCCACTTGATCGAGCAGCCGATGCTCGCGCGTCTGCTGCGCCGGCCCGCGGCCGGTGCGCGCGACCTGCAGCATCGCCTCGTAGAGCTCGCGCGGCGCATCGGGCTTCTGCGCCGCGCCCGGCGTCGTCCAGCCGGCCGCGGTACTGCAATTCGAGCGCGGCGTTGAAGCCGAAGAAATCGGGCGTGCAGATCGCGCCGTACGCCTTGGCCACCTCCTGCGTCTCGTCCCACAGATAGGGAAACGGGAAGCGCATGCGCGCGGCCAGCGCCTTCATGTTGTCGAACGAGTCCTCGGGATAATCGGCCGCGTCGTTGCTGCAGATCGCCACGCTGCCGATGCCGTGCGTCGCGAAGCTCGCCGGCGTCGCGTACCAGCTTGTCCAGCACCGCCTTGACATAGGGGCAGTGATTGCAGATGAACATGACCAGCAGTCCCGTTGTCGCCGCGCACCGAGTCGCGCCGGTAGCGCCTGCCGTCGGTGCCGACGAGGTCGAAATCGGGCGCGGGCCAGCCGAAGTTGCATACCGGCGGCGCAGCGGCCATGGCGGTTCTCCTGTCCAATGCTGTGGCAAAATGCTAGCACGACCGCGACCACGCCGGGCCACGGTAGTGACATGACGCCGCGCTTCCATTGCCCACTGCCGCTGGCCGAGGGCGCCGAGATCGCGCTCCCCGATGCCGCCGCGCATCATGCGGCGCGCGTGCTGCGCCTCGTCGCCGGCGACGCGCGTCACGCTGTTCGGCGGCGACGACGGGGAATTCGCCGCGCGCATTCTGCGCATCGAGGCCGCGCGGCGTGCACGTGCGGGTCGGCACCGCCGTCGCCGCCGACCGCGAATCGCCGCTGGCGGTGACGCTGGTGCAGGGCCTCGCCGCGGCCGATCGCATGGACTACGCGATCCAGAAATCGGTCGAGCTCGGCGTGCATGCGATTCAGCCAGTCGCGATGGCGCGCAGCGTCGCCCGCCTCGATGCGGCAGCGCGCCGCGAAGCGGGCGTCAGCATTGGCGGCAGGTCGCCATCGCCGCGTGCGAGCAATGCGGGCGCAACCGCCTGCCTCGCCTGTATCCGCTGCTGGCGTTCGATGCGTGGCTCGGCGCAGACGTCGGGCGCGGCCGTTGCGCCTGTTGCTTGCACCGGATGGCGAACTGTCCCTCGCTGGGTTGGCGCCGCCGGCCGGTCCGGTAGAAATTCTGGTCGGTCCCGAAGGCGGCCTGACGCCGGACGAAACCGCTGCGGCGCTGCGCGCCGGATTTCGCGCGCTGCGCCTGGGCCCGCGCGATTCTGCGCACCGAGACCGCCGGGCCGGCGGCGCTCGCGGCGCTCGACGCGCTATGGGGCGACTGGCGCTAGGATGCGAATGACGAGCCGCCGGCGATCGGCCGTGATCACGACGCTTGCTGCTGCTCGCCGCTTGCGCGGGCCCGGCGGCGTTCGCGCCGGGGGTCGACCCGATACGCGCGGCTTTCGTCGTCCTGGGCGTTGGCGGTTCGTCGATCGTTCGCGTGATCACGACCGATCCTGCGTGTCCGTCGGTCGATGTCGACGGCAGACGGCTCGTGACGACGATCCGGGCCGTGCCCGAGACGATGCCGCTGCGCTCGACGCGCAGTGCG
This sequence comes from uncultured beta proteobacterium, assembly GCA_963713125.1. Classification (GTDB taxonomy): domain Bacteria; phylum Pseudomonadota; class Gammaproteobacteria; order Burkholderiales; family Casimicrobiaceae; genus PALSA-1003. The sequence goes on from CAVQKL010000012.1 coordinate 63,650, forward strand.
CCGGCGGAATCGAAGCCCTCGGCGTTTCCGGTGCTGGTATGCGAGCGGGTGCTGCCGGCGGGCGCGGCGCGCGCGAGCGTCGGCGGGCACACGTTGCCCTTGCTGCGGCACGACGCGCGGCGCATTGTCGTCATCGGCGACACCGGCTGCGTCGTGCAGAGTGGCGATGACGCGATCCAGGCATGCAACGATGCCGCGGCGTGGCCGTTCGCCCGCGTCGCCGCCGCGGCCGCGGCAAAGAAACCGGACCTGGTCATCCATGTCGGCGACTACCACTATCGCGAGAACGCCTGCCCCGGACGACAATCCGAAATGCGCGGGGCAGTCCGTGGGGATATGGCTGGGACGCATGGAACGCCGATTTTTTTGCACCGGCGCGCGATCTGCTCGCCGCCGCGCCCTGGGTCTTCGTGCGCGGCAACCACGAATCCTGCCGCCGCGCCGGACAGGGCTGGTGGCGCTTTCTCGATCCGCGTCCGCTGGTCAGCGGGCGCGATTGCAACGATGCGGTCAACGACGTCCGCGGCGACTACAGCGACCCCTATACGGTGCCGCTGTCCGCCGATACGCAGCTGATCGTGTTCGATTCCTCGCGCGTCGGGCGTCGCGCCGCTGCGCCGTCGACGATCCGATGTACTGCGATCTACTCGCGGCAGATGCGGCGCGCGCTGCGAGCTCGCTCGCGGCGCCGCACACAATTTTTTCGTCGATCACCATCCGATCCTCGGCTTCGCCACCGATAGCAGCACGGCGGCCCGCCGGCGTCTACCCGGGCAACGCGGCGCTGCAGTCGGTGCTCGCGGCGAGCAACGGGCCGCTACTGTTTCCGGCCGACATCGATGCGCTGCTGGCCGGACACAATCACCTGTTCGAGGCGGTCAGCTTCGCGACCGGCGCATCCGCCGCAGTTCATTTCCGGCAACGGCGGCGCCTGGCTCGACGAGCCGCTGCCGCGGCCGTTGCCGCCGGGCGCGATGCCGTGCGCGCGATGCCGTCGTCGCGACGATCACGTTCGACGGCGACGTTCGGTTTTGTCATCCTGCAGCGCGACGCGGGCAGCGCCGCGGCCTGGCGGGTCGAGGCCTGGGACCGCGACGGGCGGCTGTTGACCCGCTGCGTGCTGCGCGAGCGCAGGACGACTCTGCGTGCCGGAGGATCTGCAGTGAAGCGGCTAGCGATGTCTCGTGCTGCTCTGATCGCGGCCTGCGACGCCCTGCGCGCAGGCGCCCGAGCCGCCGCGCTTTTCGACCGCGCGACCCGGCGCGGTGCCCGCCGGCTGGCAAACGGTGCTGCTTGCGTCGAGCAAGCAGCCGACCGAGTACACGCTGGTCGTCGACGAGGGCGTCGTCGTGTTGCGGGCGAACGCACAATGCTCGGCGTCGATCCTGGCCTGGCGGACCGATTTCGATCCGCGCGCCTTTCCGCTGCTGTCGTGGCGCTGGAAAGTACGCAGCCGATCCCGGGCGCCGATACGCGCGAGCGCCGGAGCGAGGACTCGCCGGCGCGCGTGATGGTTTCGTTCTCCGGCAATCCGGCATCGCTTCGACGTCAGCGATCGCGCCGCCGCGCGCCCTGGCCGAGGCGATCTCGGGCCACCCGCTGCCGTACGCGGTGCTGATGTACATCTGGGGCGCCAAGGTGGCGCCGGAGTCGACCACGGTCAGCGCGCTGACCACGCGCATACGCATGATCGCGGTCGCCAGCGACGAAGAAGGGTCGGGCGCTGGCAGAGCTACCGCCGCAATCTCGCCGAGGATTACCGGCGCGTCATTCGGCGAGGAGCCCGGCCGCGTGACGGCGATCGAGCTGATGACCGACACCGACAATACCGGCGGCCTCGCCGAGGCCTATCTACGGCGACTTGAGCGTCTTGCCGGGGCCTGATCGCACTAACGCGCGCCGCGATCAGCGCTTCGGGTCGGCCGCGACCAGGATGCTGCAGCGCACGCGCTCGATCAGGATCGCGTCGACCGAGCCGCGCCACCAGCGCAGGGCGAACGACTTGCTGCGCGGATGGCCGAGGATCAGCAGGTCGATGCCCAGCTCGGCGACCAGCTTGGTCAGCACATCGACCGGCTCGCCGACGACCAGGTGATCGATGACGTTGAGGCCCTTGGCGGCAAGAAGCCCGTGCGCCGCCTTGAGGTCCGCCTCCATGTGCTCGCGCTCGTCGGCGAGCGCGACCTCGGGCACGTACTCGCCCGCAAGCAGATACGCCGAAGGGTAGTGGACGACCGCGGCGAGATGCACTTCGACCGACGCGTCGGGGACGATGCCGCACCGCTTCGTCGAGCGCCAGGCGCGACTCCGGAGCGCCGTTGTAGGCGACGAGAATCTTGCGGTACATGAGGCCTCCTCGCGCAGGGCGGGTTAATTGTTGTCCGGCCGATGCCTGCGGATCGACCAGGCGGCCGCTGTCGCGGCCACAAACGCAACCGTAACCACCCAGAAGCATTCTTGAAAGGCCGTCATCGCCGCCGGCCGCTGCGGTCGTGCCGGCTCGAGGCCGCGGCGGGCAGGGCCCTGCCCGCCAGCGCGAGCGCGAGCTCGCGCAATTCGTCCCACGCGTTGCCGCGGCCGATGCCTTTGGCCAGCGCGTCGAGTCGCGCCAGGCGCGTCAGCAGGCCGCGGAATCGCCGCCGGTGCGACGCGCTGCGCGGCGCGCTCCATCGCCGCCTGGCGCTTGCCCCAGACGCGCGCCGACTCGCACCGCGGCGCCGACCGGCGTGCCGCCGGCCGCGGCGGCGAGCACGGCGGCGAGCGCATGGATGTCCTCGCCGAGCTGCCACAGCAGCAGCGGCAGGCCTTCGCCCGCGGCTTCGAGCGAGGCGAGGATCCGGCAGGCGCGCGCGGCGTCGCCGGCAAGCCACGCTTCGGAAAGCTGGAACACGTCGAAGCGCGCGACGTCGGCGACCGCCTGCTCGACCGCCGCCGGATCGAGCTCGCCCTCGGGCAGCAGCAGGGCGAGCTTCTGCACTTCCTGCTGCGCCGCGAGCAGGTTGCCCTCGGTGGTGTCGGCGAGAAATTGCAGCGTGTCGGCGGATGCGCGCTGCTTCTGGCGCGCGAGCCGCGCCGCGATCCATGGCGGCAGCTCGTCGCGCTCGAGCGGGTAGACGGCGATCGTGACGCCCGGCCGCCTCGAGCGCGGAGAACCACGCCGAGCTCGTCGCGGCGCGATCGAGTCGCGGCAGCGTGATCAGCATGAGCGCATCGGTGCCCGGATGCTTCGCGCAGTCTTCGAGCACACGCGCGCCTTCGACGCCGGGCTTGCCGCCGGGCATGCCGCAAGTCGATCAGCTTGCGGCTGCCGAACAGGCCCAGGTTGCGATTGGCCGCAGCCAGCGCGTCCCATTTGAAGCCGGCCTCGGCGACCAGGATTTCGCGCTCGTCGTAGCCGGCCGCGCGCGCCGCGGCGCGTATCTCGTCGCCGGCTTCGATCGCCAGCAGCGGCTCGTCGCCGTGCACGACGTAGAGCGGCGCTAAGGCCCTGGGCCAGATGGGCTGCGAGCTGGGCAGGACGGACCTGCATCGATGCAATGGTCTGCGAAGGGCGCCGAGGCGACGCTACGCGGCCGGCTTCCTCGCCGCCTGCAGGCGGCGCACGATCTGCTGCACGGCGTCGGTCTGCATCTCGCGCCAGAGCCGCTGCTCCTGCGCTTCCTTGGCCAGCGCCTCGGTGTCGCTGTAGGTGTAGCTGCGGCGCACCAGCACTTCGGACGTCGGCAGCCAGTCGTTGCCGTCGTTGTCGTGAACGCGGACCAGCACGCGCTTGATCAGCAGGAATTCGCTGACCTTGCCGCCGCCGGACAGCGACAGGATCTGCTTGTTGTCCTCGACGCTGACGATGTCCAGCACGACCTGCGCCGTCCGGCGCCGTCTCGACCAGCTTGGCCGAACCGATGCCGTCGAGCGAGCGCCTGAGCTCGATGGTGATCGGCAGCGCCGGCGGCGCGCTCAGGAACATCGTCTCGAACGGCATAGTGCGCTTCACCGCGCAGATGGAATCCGCACGCGGCGAGTGCGCCCGAGAGAGCGAGCCCGACGATCAGTCGGGCGAAGGCCGATCGGAAAGCGCGGTCGCCGTCCTTGCCCAAGCGAAGGCCCAGCGTCGTTCGGGTTTCCGGGAATCGCGTCATCACACCACGACATTGACCAGGCGGCCCGGCACGACGACGATTTTTTTCGGCGTCGCGCCGTTGCCGTGCTTCTGCACTTCGGGGCTCGCGGCCGCGGCGCGCTCGATCGCGGCACGGTCCGCGGTCGACGGCACGGTGAGCTTGCCGCGCAGCTTGCCGTTGACCTGCAGCACCAGCTCGATTTCGTCCTGCGCGAGCGCCAGCGCATCGACCTTGGGCCAGCGGCGCATCGATGATGTCGCCGTGAATCGCGGCGAATCCCAGATCCTCCCACAGCACGTGGGTGATGTGCGGCACGACCGGATTCAGCACGCGCAGCAACAGCGACAGGCCTTCGCGGGCGAGCTCGATCGCGGCGGCGCGACTCGTCGAACGGCGCGCCCTCGAGCGCGTTGAGCATCTTCATGCCGGCGGAGACGACGGTGTTGTACTGGATGCGCTGGTAGTCGTAGTCGGCCTGCTTCAGCTGCAGATGGAGCTCGCGGCGCACCGCGCGCAGTGCCGGCGGCGGCGTCGGACCAGGCTATCGTCTGCGGCGCTGGCGGCGAGCGCGTCTGCGCGCGACTGCGCGTAGGCCCACAGCCGCTTCAGAAACCGGTACGCGCCTTCGACGCCATCGTTCGACCACAGCGCGCTGGCTTCGGGCGGCCCCGCGAACATCACGAACAGCCGTGCGGTGTCCGCGCCGTACCGGGCGATGATCTGCTCCGGGTCGACGCCGTTCTTCTTGCTCTTCGACATCGTGCCGATGCCGCCGTACTCGACCGGCAGGCCGTCCGCCTTCGCCGTCGCACCGACGATGCGGCCGTCGGCGTCGTGCTGCACGTCGACCTCGTCCGGCGAAAAATAGTCGACGCCGCCCTTGTCGCTGCGCCGCGAGTAGCTGTGGTTGAGCAGCATGCCCTGCGTCATCAGCCGCGTGAACGGCTCGTCGAACTGACGAGCCCCATGTCGCGCATCACCTTGGTCCAGAAGCGCGCGTACAGCAGGTGCAGGATCGCATGCTCGATGCCGCCGATGTACTGGTCCATCGGCATCCAGTAGTCGTTGCGCGCGTCGACCATCGTCGCTGCGTCCGGGCAGGCGTAGCGCATGTAGTACCAGGACGAATCGACGAACGTGTCCATCGTGTCGGTTTCGCGCTGCGCGGGCCGGCCGCACTGCGGGCACGTGCAGTTGACGAAGTCGGCGCGCTTTTTCAGCGGATTGCCGGTGCCGTCGGGCACGCAGTCTTCCGGCAGGATGACCGGCAGATCGGCTTCCGGCACCGGCACGTCGCCGCAGGCCTCGCAGTGCACGATCGGGATCGGCGTGCCCCAGTAGCGCTGGCGCGAGATGCCCCAGTCGCGCAGGCGCCAGGTCACCTTCTTTTCGCCCAGCCCCATGGCCGCGAGGTCGGCGGCGATGGCGTCGACCGCATGCACGATAGTCGAGGCCGTCGTACTTGCCCGAGTTGATGCAGCGGCCGCGCGTCTTGTCGGCATACCACGGTTGCCATGCATCGGTCGAGAACGTCTCGCCGGGTACGGCGATCACCTGCCTGATCGGCAGCGCGTACTTTTTCGCGAACTCGAAATCGCGCTCGTCGTGCGCGGGCACGCCCATGACCGCGCCGTCGCCGTAGGCCATCAGCACGTAGTTGCCGACCCAGACCGGGACGCTGTCGCCGGTCAGCGGATGCACGACGAAGAGCCCGGTCGGCATGCCCTTCTTTTCCATCGTCGCGAGCTCGGCTTCGATCACGCTGCCGCGCCTGCACTCGGCGATGAACGCGGCCAGCGCCGGGATTCGCCTTCGCCGCGTGTACCGCCAGCGGGTGCTCGGGCGCGACCGCGCAGAAGGTCACGCCCATGATCGTGTCGGCGCGGGTGGTGAAGACGTACATGCGGCCGTCGCCGATCGGCTTGCCGTCCTCGCCCCGGATGTCGTGCGTGAAGGCGAAGCGCACGCCCTCGCTCTTGCCGATCCAGTTCGCCTGCATCGTGCGCACGCGCTCGGGCCAGCCGTCCATCCGGTCGAGATTGTCGAGCAGCTCGTCGGCGTAGTCGGTGATCCGCAGGTAGTACATCGGGATCTCGCGCTTTTCGACCAGCGCGTCGGAGCGCCAGCCGCGGCCGTCGATCACCTGCTCGTTGGCGAGCACGGTCTGGTCGACCGGGTCCCAGTTGACGACGCCGGTCTTCTTGTAGGCGATGCCCTTTTCCAGCATCTTCAGGAACAGCCACTGGTTCCAGCGGTAGTACTCCGGCTTGCAGGTCGTGACCTCGCGCGACCAGTCGATTGCCAGGCCGACGCGCCTGCATCTGCCGCTTCATCGTCGCGATGTTGTCGTAGGTCCACTTCGCCGGCGGGACGCCGCTCTTGATCGCCGCGTTCTCGGCCGGCAGGCCGAACGCGTCCCAGCCCATCGGCATCAGCACGTTGTAGCCGTTCATGCGCAGATGCCGGTACATCATGTCGTTGATCGTGTAGTTGCGCACGTGCCCCATGTGCAGGATGCCCGACGGATAGGGCAGCATCGACACGCAGTAGAACTTGGGCTTGGTCGGATCCTCGTCGACGCGATAGGCGTCGGTATCGCGCCAGTGCGACTTGGCGCGGCTCTCGACGTCGGCGGGGCGGTAGGCTTGCATTGCGGGTTTGGATCGTTCGCGGGAATTATACCGGCAGCGGGCTGTTATCACGTCAGGCCGGTAACGGCACCGACCAATGCGACGACACCCATCAGCGCGAACAGCGCGGCCGCGATCATGCGCACGAGCCTGAACGGAATGCGCCGCGCACCGGCGTTGCCGAGCAGCACCACGGGCACGTCGGCGAGCAGCATGCCCAAGCGTCGTGCCCGCGACGACCGCCGCGATGTTGCCGAATTGCGCCGCCAGCACAGCGGTGGCGATCTGCGTCTTGTCGCCCATCTCGGCGAGGAAGAACGCGCCCACGGTGAGCACGAACGCGCCGAGATTGCCCGCAGGCGACGCGGCTCGAGTCTTCGGCGTGGTCGGCCTTGAGCGCCCACAGCGCGACGGCGAAGAACGACGCCGCGACCAGCCAGCGGAGCCACTGCGCCGGCAGCGCGTGCCGCACCCAGTCGCCGACGAACGCCGCCAGCGTATGGTTGGCCAGCGTCGCGACCAGGATGCCGAAGATGATCGGCACCGGCCGGCGAAGCCGCGCGGCCAGCATCAGCGCCAGCAACTGGGTCTTGTCGCCGATTTCGCCGACGGCAACGACGACGATCGATGCGAGCAGGGCTTCCACGGGAGGGATGGGTTTTTCGGGAAACGACCGGCGGCGGCGGGACCATCGGTCGGTCGCGAGCGCCCGCTTGCCGCCTTTCCGGGGCAGAGCACGAGCGTTCGGGCAGGGCGCGACGGCTAAAATTGTAGCCGTATCGGGGAACCGGTCCGCGCCGCCGCGGACCCAATGCAGGCCCATTCGCCACCATGCCAACCGCGCCTAATCGCCTCATCGTGTCTGATCGCCGCAGCGTTTATCGCTGCAGCGGTCGCCGTCGCGCATGCCGCTCCGGTGCGCACCGCGCACGTCGAGGCCGAACTGGTGCCCGAGCGCAGCGCGCTCGTCCCCGGCGAGCCGCTGACCGTGGCGCTGCGTCTGGCGATGGACCGCGGCTGGCACACCTACTGGCAAAACCCCGGCGATTCCGGATTGCCGACAACGCTCGCCTGGAAGCTGCCGGCCGGCATGAGCGCCGGGCCGATGCAGTGGCCGGCGCCGCAGGCCTTGCCGGTGGGCCCGCTGCTCAACTACGGCTACGAAGGCGAAGTGCTGCTGCTGACCGAGCATCGCGACCACCGGCGACATCGCCCGCGCGCCGTCGGTCACGCTGCACGCGCGCGCCGACTGGCTGGTGTGCAAGGAGATCTGCATTCCCGGAAGGCGCCGATCTGACGCTGAGCTTGCCGGTCGCGCCGCACGGCGCGGCGCGGCGACGCCGTCCGCGGATTCGCGCTGGACCGCGGCGATCGCCAGGACGCGCGCGTCGTTCCCGCGTCCGCTGCAGAGGATGGAATGCCAGCGCGACCGCGCGCGGCACGACGGTCGATCTGGTGCTGACGCCCTCGCCCGGCGCTCCGGCGCCGGCCGACGTCGGCACGCTGCGCTTCTTTCGCGTACGACGACGGCAGGATCGAGCCGAGCGGCGCACAGCCAGCTGACGCGCGACGGCGCGACGCTGGACGCTCGCGTTGCCGGTCGCCGTGCAGCGCGTCGGCGAATTCACGCGTCTTGCCGGCGTGCTCGCGTCGACGACGGGTACCTCGGCAGCAACGGGCGCGCCGCGGTCGGTCGACGTCCCGCTGGCCGGAACGGTCGTCGGCGGCAGCGGCGCCCGCGGAACGCCTCGCGCAGTGCTGCCGCTCGCGCCGGCCGGCGAACGCGCTGTCGCTGGGCGCCGCGATCGCGTTCGCGCTGATCGGCGGCATGCTGCTGAACCTGATGCCCTGCGTGTTCCCGGTGCTGTCGCTGAAGGTGCTGGGCTTCGCGACGCAAGGCGGCGATCGTGCGACGATGCGCAAGCACGGGCTCGCATTCGCGGCCGGAGTCGTCGTGTCGTTCTGGCTGCTCGCTGCCGTGCTCGTTGCCTGCGCGCGGCAGGAGCAGCAGCTCGGCTGGGGCTTCCAGCTGCAGTCGCCGGCGGTCGATCGCGGGACTCGCGCTGCTGTTCTTCGTGCTAGCGCTGAATCTGTCCGGACTGTTCGAGATTCGGCCAGTTGCTGCCGTCGTCGCTGACCGGCTGGAACGCGAGGAAGCCGTCGTCAACGATGCGCTGTCGGGCGTGCTCGCCGTCGTCGTCGCCTCGCCGTGCTCGGCGCCGTTCATGGGCGCCGCACTCGGCTATGCGCTGACCGGCTCGATCGACGTCGACGTGGATCGTCTTTTCGGCGCTGGGCATCGGCATGGCGCTGCCGTATCTGCTGCTCGCCTGGTTTCCCGCGTGGCGCGCGCAGGCTGCCGAAGCCCGGTCGCGTGGATGCTGCGGCTGAAGCAATTGCTCGCGTTCCCGCTGTACGCGCACGGTGATCTGGCTCGCCTGGGTGCTCGGCGCGCAGCTCGGCAACGATGCGGTCGCGCGGCTCGCCGCGAGCCTGCTGCTGGTCGCGCTCGCGCTCTGGGCGTGGCAGACGATGCGCATCGGGCGGCGCGCGCGCCTGGGGCGCCGCGGCGATCGCGAGCCTTGCCGGCGCGTTGATCGTCGGCTGGCCGGTGGCCGCGGGCGTGACGACCGAAAGCGCGAGGCCGCTGCCACCGGCGAGTCGGGACCGTGGCAGGACTACACGCCGCAGCGCGTCGCCCAGCTCGTCGGCGCGGGCCGGCCGGTGTTCGTCGATTTCACCGCCGCGTGGTGCGTCACCTGCCAGGTCAACAAGCGTCTGGTGCTCAACACCGACGCCGTGCAGCAGGCGTTCGTGCAAGGCAACGTCGCCCTGGTGCGCGCCGACTGGACGCGCCGCGATCCGGTGATCGGCGCCGCGCTCGCCGCGCTCGGGCGCGACGGCGTGCCGGTCTACGTGCTGTACCGGCCCGACAAGGCGCCGCTGCTGCTGTCGGAACTGCTGAGCAAGCAGGAAAGTGCTGGCCGCGATCGGCACGCTGCGATCGGGCTGAGGCCGAAGCGCCCAGGCCGCCGGCGCGCGGCCCACGCCGCCTCGCGCTGGCGTTTTCCAGGGCCTGCGGTATGCTTGCCCCAGGCCACCAATGACCCAAGGGAGACCACGATGCCGACCGTTCGCAGTCTTTGCCGTACGTCGTTGCGCAGCGCGCGCTAAACGCGTGACGGGATCGCGCGGCCGCCGGCGCTGGCTCGCCGCGCCCTGGCGCGCTGTGTCTCGCGGCCTGCGGACCGCCGGCGGACCGCCCGCTGCAAGGCTACGTCGAAGGCGAGTACGTCCGCGTCGCGGCGCCGTTCGCCGGCACGCTGCAAAGCTTGCCGTGCAGCGCGGCGCGCAGGTCGCGGCCGGCGCGCCGCTGTTCGCGCTCGAAAACGAAAACGAGATCGCGGCGCGGCGCCAGGCCCAGCAGCAGCTGCAGGCGGCCGAAGCCAGGCTGGAGAATCTGAAGACCGGCAAACGCGCCGCCGGAAGTCGCGACGGTGGCCGAGCAATTGCGCCAGGCGCAGGCGGCGCGCGAGCTTTCCGCGGCGAATCTGCGGCGCCAGGAAGCGCTGTTCAAGTCGGGCTTCATCAGCAAGGCCGCGCTGGACGACGTGCGCACGCAACTGCAGCGCGACGATGCGACGGTGGCACAACTCCAGGCGTCGGTCACGACCGCGAAGCTGCCGGCGCGGCCCGACGAAATCCGCGCTGCCGAAGCCGATGCCGGCAGCCGCGCGCGATGCGCTGGCGCAGGCGGACTGGCGATTGTCGCAGCGCGCGGTCGACGCGCCCGCGACGGCGCGCGTCAGCGATACCTATTACGTCGTCGGCGACTGGGTCCCTTCCGGCGGTGTCGTCGCGAGCCTGCTGCCTGCGGCCAACGTCAAGATCCGCTTTTTCGTGCCCGAGACCGAGCTGGGCCGCATCAAGCCCGGGCAAACCGTCAGCTTCACCTGCGACGCCTGCGGCGCAGCGATGAGCGCCACGGTCAACTTTGTCTCCGACCGCGCCGAATTCACCCCGCCGGTGCTGTATTCGAAGGAGAACCGCGCGAAGCTCGTGTACCTGGTGGAGGCAAAACCTGCGGCGGACGTGGCGGCGAAGCTCAACGCGGGACAGCCGGTGGATGTTATGTTGCCGAACTCCACTCAGACGGGGTCGCTCAAGTGAGGATGACGCTTTGGCCGCAGCCGATGGAACCTGCATCGCGCTTGCGCGGATGCGGCGACCGATGCGATACGTTCTCCCGCTTCCGGTTTTGAGGCCGATGAACGCCGGCATCGACATTCAAGCGACGTTCTGCTTCGTCGACATCGCCGGCTACACGGCGCTGACCGACACGCATGGCGAACACGCCGCCGCCGATCTGCTGGACGAGTTCGGAGAGCTGGTCCGTGCGTCGATCGACCCTCTGGGGCGGTTGCAGTCGCTGACCGGCGATTGCGCGTTTCTCGTTTTTCCCGGCCCGCTTGATGCCAAGAATGCGCTGTCCGGCCTCTACCAGGCGATCGCCGATCGCCGGCACTTCCCGGTGGTTCGCGCCGGCATGCATCACGGCGGCGCGTTGCTGCGGGCAATCGACACTTCGGCTCGACGGTGAATCTCGCGGCGCGGGTGGCCGCGCAGGCGACGGGCGGCCAGATCCTGTGCACCAGGCAGGTCGCCGACGCGCTGATCGAGGCGCAGGTCGCCGGATGTCGAAATCGCGCATCAGGGCGCATTTCTCGCTGCGAAACCTGCCGCAGCCGGTCGACCTGTACGAAGTCGTCCTGTCCGGCTGCGCGCGCGAATACGCGATCGATCCGGTATGCAAGATGCAGGTCGACAAGCGGCACGCCGCCGGCGACCTGCATTTCGACAAGCGAACGTACTGGTTCTGCTCGCTTGTTGTGCGTCGAGCGGTTTGCCCGGCAGCCTGCTTCATACGTTCGATCGAGGCGAAGCAGTCCGATGCAACGCGCCGCAGCCAACCGGCAGCGACGTCGTCATCGACGTGCGCGGCCTGAACAAGCATTTCGGCGCCAATCACGCGGTCAAGGACCTCACGCTGCACGGTTCGGCGCGGCGAGATCTTCGGCTTCCTCGGCCCGAACGGCAGCGGCAAGACGACGTCGATCCGCATGCTGTGCGGCCTGCTGACGCCGGACAGCGGCGAAGGCACCTGCCTCGGCTACGACATCCGCGCGCAGACCAGGGAGATCAAGCGCCACGTCGGCTACATGACGCAGCGCTTCTCGTTCTGGGAAGACCTGACGATCCGCGAGAACCTGCGCTTCATCGCGCGCATGTACGGCATGGCCGACGGCGCGGCGCGCGTCGACCAGGCGCTCGAGCATCTCGGGCTCGCGACGCGCGGCGAGCCAGCTCGCCGGCACGCTGTCCGGCGGCTGGAAGCAGCGGCTCGCGCTCGCCGCGTGCCTGCTGCACGACCCGCAGCTGCTGCTGCTCGACGAGCCGACCGCGGGCGTCGATCCGAAGGCGCGGCGCGATTTCTGGGAGGAGCTGCACGCGCTCGCCGCGCGCGGCATCACCGTGCTGGTCAGCACGCACTACATGGACGAGGCCGAGCGCTGCCACAAGCTCGGCTACATCCTCTACGGCAAGCTGCTGGTGCAGGGCACGGCCGAGGAGGTGATCGCCAGCCAGGCGCTGTCGACCTGGGCGGTCGACCGGTCCCGATCTGCCGGCGCTCGCCGAGCGACCTGCGCGGGCTTCCGGCGGTCGAGCAGGTCGCCGCGTTCGGCAGCGCGCTGCACGTCACCGGGTCGGATCGCGACGCGCTCAAGGCGGCGCTCGCGCCGCTGATGCACGACGCGCGCTCGCGACTGGCGCGAAGTCGAGCCGGGTCTCGAGGACGTGTTCATCCACCTGATGCGCGACGCGGACGACGCGCCGGCAGCGACCGAAGCGCCGGCGACCGCGCGCCGAAAGCGGCGCGATGAACGGCGGCTTGTTCTCGTTTTCGCGCTGGCTGGGCATCGTCGGCAAGGAGTTCATCCAGCTGAAGCGCGACCGGCTGACGTTCGCGATGATCGTCGGCATCCCGGTCGTGCAGCTGGTGCTGTTCGGCTTCGCGATCAACTCCGATCCCAAGCGCCTGCCGACCGCGCTGCTGGTTGCCGATCGCAGCGAATTCTCGCGCAGCATCCTCGCCGGCCTGCAGAACAGCCAGCTACTTCGAATTCGTCGGCGAGGCGCAGCGACGAGGACGATGCCGACCGGATGCTCGGCGATCGGCGAGGCGCAGTTCGTCGTGACGCATACCGGCTGATTTCTCGCGCGCGGCTGGTGCGCGGCGAGCGCCCGGCGATGCTGATCGAGGCCGATGCGACCGATCCGACGGCGACCGGCAACGCGATCGCCGCGGTCAACCAGCTCGCGCAGACGGTGCTGAGCCACGATCTCACCGGATCGCTCGCGCCGCTCGCCGCGACGCCGGCCGCGTTCGAGCGTCGTCGTGCATCCGCGCTACAACCCCGAGGCGATCACGCAGTACAACATCGTTCCCGGGCTGATGGGCGTGATCCTGACGATGACGATGGTGATGATGACGGGGCTCGCGATCACGCGCGAGCGCGAGCGCGGCACGATGGAGAACCTGCTGGCGACGCCGGCGACGGTGCTCGAGGTGATGACCGGCAAGATCGTGCCGTACATCCTGATCGGCCTCATCCAGGTGACGATCGTGCTGGTGCTCGCGCGGCTCCTCTTCGGCGTGCCGATCCAGGGCAGCGTCGACGTGCTCTATCTCGCCGTGCTGCTGTTCATCGCGGCGAACCTGATGCTGGGGCTCACGATTTCGTCGGTCGCGCGGCAACCAGCTGCAGGCGATGCAGATGACGTTCTTCTTCTTCCTGCCCTCGATGCTGCTGTCGGGATTCATGTTCCCGTTCCGCGGCATGCCCGGCTGGGCGCAGGTGATCGGCGAGGCGCTGCCGCTGACGCATTTCCTGCGCATCGTGCGCGGCGTGCTGCTCAAGGCGAACGGCTGGGCGGAAATCTGGCCCGAGGCATGGCCGATCGCGCTGTTCGGCCTCGTCATCATCGCCATCGGGCTGAAGACGTTCCGCAGCACGCTCGATTGAAGCGGCGGTGCGCCGCAGCTTGACCGCTCGCGGCGTCGCAGCTTATTGTGATCCGGAGTTTCCGCAATGACCGAACCGCCTCCCGATCCGATGCAAGCGCCTGACAGCGGCGCCTATCGTCACGGCGATGACGGCACCGCGCTTTCCGCCGCGCTACGACGGGCCGCGTCATGCTCGCGCAGGCGCTGACCGGTCTCGCGCGCAGCGACGCAGCGTTCACCCGCGACGGTCCGCGCGCCGACGTCGAATATCGCGATCTGGGCTGGGCGGCGGCGAGCGGCGGCATGATCGGCGCCAAGCACATCCGCGCCATCCGCCCGTTCGAGGCCGAGACCGGCTGGCACTGGCACGACATGAGCGCGCATTTCGTCTACGTTCTCCAGGGCTGGATCGAGTTTCGCTACGCGGGCGTCGACGAAGCGGTGAGGGTGAGCGCCGGCGCGTCGCTGTCGCAGCCGGCCGGGCGTCGCGCACAACGTCGTCGGTCGTTCGGACGACCTGGAGCTGATCGAGATCAACGTACCTGCCGGCTACGGGACCTGGGCCTTGCCCGCCGAGCCGGGCGTCCGCGGCGGACCGCAAGGGTGAGTGCTCGATCCGATGGCGCCGCCCGCGCCGGCGGCACGCGGCCCGGCGTCGGTCGCCACCGCTGAAGGCAGCTGGCGGTCGCGGCGCCGCCGCCGACCAAGGCGCGCGATCGCATTTCCGCCGTGCTGTTTCCGATCGCCACCTTTGCGGTGCTGCTGCTGGCGTGGCAGTTCCTGGTGCGGCTGTTCGGCGTGCCCGGAATACATCCTCCCGGTGCCGACCGAGTTCCTGCACAAGCTGGTCGAGTCGCGCGCGCTGATCTGGCAGCACACGCTGGTCACCGCCAGCGAGGTCGTGCTCGGCTTCCTCTTTGCCGCGGCGATCGGCGTCCCGCTGGGATTGATGATCGTCTCGTTCAAGTGGCTGGAGCGCTCGCTCTATCCGTTGATCGTGTTTTTCCAGCTGATTCCCAAGATCGCGGTCGCGCCGCTGTTCGTCGTCTGGTTCGGGTTCGGACCGTTTCCGAAGGTGCTGCTGACTTTCATGCTCTGCTTTTTCCCGACGCTGGTCGCCAGCATGACCGGTTTCCGGGCGCTGGACGAACGCGTGCTGTACCTGTACGCGGTCGATGGGCGCGAATGCCGGGCAGACGTTCCGCTACATCCGCCTGCCGTCGGCGCTGGCGCACATTTTCGGCGGCTTCAAGGTGTCGATCGTCTTCGCCGCCACCGGCGCGATCGTCGCCGAGTTCGTCGGGTCGAACTCGGGGCTGGGCTATCTGCTGCTGCGCGCCACCAGCTATCTCGACATGCCGCTGATTTTCGCGGTCCTGGTGGCGCTGTCGGCGATCGGCATCGTGTTCAGCTACGCCGTACAATTGCTCGAGCGTCTGTGCATGCCCTGGCTGCGCGGGAGCTGAGTCGTTCCAGTCTTGTTGATGTAAATCGGGCGGAGGAGATGATGATGATGAAGAAAGCTATTCGTTGCGGCGGCTCGTCGCGGATCTGCGCCAGCGCTTGCCGCTCCCGGCGGCGGCGCAGCAAGCTCAAGCCATGAAGCTGACGCTCAACTTCCTCGCCGGCGGACCGCAGGCCGGATTCATGCTGGCCAAGAAGCTGGGTTACTACAAGGATGCGGGCATCGATTTGACCATCGAGGAAGGCAAGGGATCGGCGACGACCGCGCAGCAGGTCGCGACCGGCCAGACCGACGTCGGTTTTGCCGACGCGCCGGCGGCGATGCAGATCCGCTCCAAGGGCGCGCCGCTGAAGATCATCGCGCCGATGCTGCAGACCAACGGCTTCGCGATCATCTCGATCGAAGGCTCGGGCATCAAGTCGCCGAAGGACCTGGTCGGCAAGAAGCTGGCCGTGCAGCCGGGAACCGCGCAGACGACGCTGCTCGACGCGATCCTCGCGGAAAACAAGCTCGACAAGGCGAAGCTCGACATCGTCAACATCGACCCGGCGGCGCTGGTCGGCGCGCTGCTGGAAAAGAAGGTCGATGCGATCCTTGCCGGCGCGGATTTCCAGAGCGTCCAGATGCGCGACCGGGGATTCAAGGTCAACGACATCCTCTATCGCGACGTCGGCGTGCCGACGGTCGGCCTGTCGATCATTGCCCGCGACGACCGGCTGAAGGAAAGCCCGGATCTGTATCGGCAAGTTCGTCGCGGCGAGCCTCAAGGGCTGGGACGAAGCGCGCAAGAATCCCGACGCCGCGGCGGCGGCGGTCATCGAGCAATTCCCGTCCGCGAGCAAGGATCAGATCCTGAAGCAGCTCAATGTCGACCTGATGCTGGTCTGCGCACCCGGCGCCGACTCGCTCGGACGGGTGCCCGACAAGAACTGGCAGATCGACGCTTCGACCTGCTGACCATGTATCTGAATCTGCCGAAGGACAAGCCGATCAGGCGACTATTACAGCAACGATTTCCTGCCGGCGAACGCGCCGAAGTGCTGACGATGGCCAGGCGCCGGTCGCGATCGAGAGCGCGCACCGGCCGCGGCAGCGGGCGGCGCCTCGATCGTCGGCCGCGGCGTCGGCAAGCAGTTCGCCGGCCAAGGGCGGCGTGTTCACCGCACTCGAGGACGTGTCGTTCGACATACGCGGCGGCGAATTCGTGAGCCTCATCGGCCCATCGGGTTGCGGCAAGAGCACGCTGATGCTGATCACGGCGGGACTCGATTCCCGCCAGCAGCGGCGAGCTCATCGTCGGCGGCGAGCGTGCTGCAGCGGCCGCTGACCGACGTCGGCATCGTCTTCCAGGATCACCTGCTGCTCGAGTTTCGCAGCGCGTTGGACAACGTGCTGCTGCAGGCGCAGATTCGCCGGTTGCCGCTCGCGGCGGCCCGCGCGCGAGGCGGCGCAGCATCCTGGGAAAGCTCGGCATTCCCGAGCTCGCGCGCGACCGCTATCCGCGCCAATTGTCGGGTGGCATGCGGCAGCGGGTGTCGATCGCCCGCGCGCTGATCCACCAGCCGTCGATCCTGCTGATGGACGAGCCGTTCGGCGCGCTCGATGCGATCACGCGGACGCAGATCCGGCACGACCTCGAGCTCCTCTGGATGGAGACGCGCAAGACGGTGCTGTTCATCACCCACAGCATCGAAGAGGCGATCGGATTGTCCGACCGCGTGCTGGTGATGTCGCCGAATCCCGGCCGCATCGTCGACGAGATCGCGATCGACTTGCCGCGGCCGCGCCCGGCGGTGCTGGGCGAGGATGCGAGCTTCAACGCCTACGCCGAGCGCATCCACCGCGCGTTTCTGCGCATGGGCGTCATCAAGTACTGATCGCGTGCGGACGCTCGTCACCGGAGGCGCCGGCTTCCTCGGTCACGCGTTGACCTTGCGCGCGCGCGGCGCCGGGCACGAGGTCACGACCGTCGATCTTGCCGGCGATGCCGACATTCGGTGCGATGTCGCCGATGTCGACCGCGCTGGCGGCCGCGATGGCGAAGGCGAGGCCCGAAGTCGTCGTGCATCTCGCGGCCTTGCTGACCGATGCGGCGGCCGAGAACCCGCTGGCCGCGGCCCGCGTCAACGTCGTCGGCACGGCGCGGTGTTCGCGGCGGCGCGCGCGGCAGCGGCGCGGCGCGTCGTCTTCGCGAGCTCGGTCGCCGCGGTCGGCCCGTGCGCCGAAGGCAGCGGCGACGACGTCGCGCTGCGGCCGCAGACCGTATACGGCGCGACCAAGGCGGCCGGCGAGCATCTGGCACGCGCGCTCAGCGCCTTGCCCGGATACCCGGCGTTCGTCGCGCTGCGCTTCGGCTGGGTGTACGGCCCGGGACGAAAGCGCGGCTGGCGCGTGGCGCAGGAAGTGGTCGAACGCTTCGCCCGCGGCGATGCGCGCGTCGCCTTCCCCGACTTTGCCGAACCGATCGACTGGACCTACGTCGATGACGCCGCGGAAGTACTGTTGCGCGCGATCGCGGCGCCGCTGCCGCGGTACGCGGCGTTCAACGTCGTCGGCGACCGGCGCACGATGCGCGACGCGGTGGCGCATCTGCAGCGACGTTATCCGGGCGTGCAGGTCGAGCCGCAGCCGGTCAGCGTGCCGGCCAGCGGCTGGGGCATGCGCAACGACGGTCTCGAGGCGGCGCTGGGTTTGCTGCCGGCGACGCGCCTGGAGGCGGGATCGACGCGATGCTGGCCGCGCTGGCCCGCGAGGGCCCGGTCGGCGCAACGCTTTAGCTTTAGCGCCCGCCGCGCGCGCCGGCAATGCCCGCCCGGCGCGGCCGCTGATCGCTGCGCCGCTACGGCGCCTTCGAGCGCGGGTGCTGCAGCTGGTAGATCGACGTATCGATCGCCGGCGCCGATGCGCCCAGGAATGCGCGCAAATCGCTCGGCCAGCGATTCGCCGGCGTCGCGCACGTCGGCTTCCGACGTGCCCTCGATCAGCCCGATCCAGCCGGGAATCGCGGTCGCATCGGTGCGAGCTCTTTTTTCCGCGGTCTCGATCCGGCTGATCGCTTCGTCGGCGAGGCAAAGATGCACGCCGGCGATGCCCTTGCGCGCTTCGAGCGGCGGCAGCAGGCGCTTGCACAGCGCTCTCGCTCGTCAGGGCACGATCGGCGGCAGCGACGTCGAAGCGTTGCGTCAGCATGAAGCCTCCCTGGCCGACGCCTTCGCTGTAGGCGACGCGGCAGATCGAGCGCGAGATGCGGCGAAACGATGGCACGACTCTCCGGGTCCATGCGGTCGGGAGCGTTCAACCGGTCGAGATAGTCCTTGCCGCCCAGCACGTCCGCAGTCTCGGCTTCGTACAGGTTGAAGTACGCGGGCGCGCCGGCCACCGCGATGTAGCGCCTGCCGCGCAGGAAGCCGGGAATGCCGACGCGCTCGGGCATGTGCTCGCGGTTGTGCCACTGATAGAACTCGTCGGTGGCGTCAGGCGTGAGATCGTGCCAGATGCATACCGCGCCGAGTCCCGCCAGGCTCATCGCATCATGCCGCGGCAGAGAACTGGGCGTTCAGCGACGCCGAGGTCGCCATAGCGAACGACCAGCGCGGTGTCCAGCGGCACATCGACGACGCCGCAATACGAGCCGGTCGTGACGACCTGTCCCGCCTTGAGCCATACGCCCTCGCCGTAACCGCCGCCGGCAAGAAAATTGGCGAGCCAGTACAGCGGCCGCAGCGGATGTCCGTCCGGATGCTTGCCGTCGCGCGTGAGCAGCGTCCCGTCGGCGCCGTCGATGACGATGGGGAACGCGTCGAGAGGGAGTCCATGCGGATTGGAGATCAACGGACCGACGAACAGTCCCTGGTTGGCGATGCTGTCGGCCAGGAGCTCGGGAAACGTGATCGCCGACGGGTCGGCATAGCGCGGCCCCATGAGCTCCAGCACCAGTCTCGTTTCGCCGATGGCAGCGCGCACGTCGGCCTCGTCGTACGGCGCCGCGCGCGCCGGCAGGTCGCGCGCCAGGACGAACGCGATTTCGGGCTCGACGCGCGCCTTGCCGGCGATCGGAACGATCGGACACGGCGCCACGCTGTCGATCGTCGGTGCAAAAATCGGCGCCGCGGCGATCTTGCGTTCGGATGTCGGCGCCGAGCATTTCCAGCCGCCGATGGGGAGCCCCAGCATTTCCCCGACCCGGCGCTGGATGGCGAGGCCCGCGTCGGCATCCATGGGCCGGCACGAGGCGGGAAGCCGCTCGCCGGGGCGGCGCGCAGTCCGGGCGGCGACGAGCTGCAGCGCGGCGGCTTGGATCGATGATGGGTCCATCGGCGGGATCTTTCGCAATGATGGGTCGTGGCGCGCCCCGGTCGGCGGGCGCTTCCCATCGTATAATTGGGCGCACAGCGCGTGTCAACCCGGTGTCCCGCCGTTTGGCCGATCGCGCCTGTTCAATTTGCTTGCGGTGCTTCCATGGTCAATTACGATTTCACCGGTCGCACGGCGATCATCACCGGTGGCGCCGGAGGTTTTGGGCGTGCCATCGCCGCGCGGCTGCATGCGTCCGGCGCGGCGGTCGCGCTGTGGGACGTCGACGCCGCCGGCGTCGACGCCGCCGCGCGGGTGCTCGGCGAGCGCGCGCTCGGCCTCGCCGTCGATACCACCGACGAAGCGCGCCGTCACGACCGCCGCCCGCGAGGTGCTGGAGCGCTTCGGCCGCATCGACTTCCTGATCAACAACGCCGGGATCCTCGGCCCGGTATCCAATACATGGGAGCACAGCACCGACGATTTTCGCCGCGTGCTGGACATCAATCTGACCGGAACCTTCATCTGCTGCCGCGTCGTCGTCCCGCTGCTGCTCGCCAATACGCCCGACCCGAAGACCGGCCAGCGGGGGCACATCGTCAACGTCTCGTCGATCCAGGCGAAGGAGGGCATGCCGCGCGCTGCCGCCTATGCCGCGTCGAAGGCGGGCATCGTGTCGCTGACCAAGACGCTGGGCAAGGAGCTCGCCGAATCGGGCATCCCCGTGAACACGGTGACGCCGTCGATCGTGGCGACGCCGATGACGCGCGGAATCACGCCGGAGCGCGAGAAGGAGATCGTCGCCCGTATCCCGATGCGGCGCTTCGGCACCGTCGAGGAGATCGCCGCGCAGATCGCGTGGCTATGCTCGGAGGACTGCTCGTTCGCCACCGGCGCGATCTTCGATCTTTCCGGCGGCCGCGCGACGTACTAGCGTGATGAATCGCAAGTTCGTTGCGTAACTCTTCGTCGTTCCAGTGACTTTCAAAGACACTGGGTTCCCGCCTTCGCGGGAACGACGACGTGCAGGTATGTCACGAATTTCAGACTCACGACACTACCGGCGGCCGAGTCATACGGTTCCGGGCCGCGGCGAGCAAGAGGGGCGGCGTCACAGGATGTATTGCGCCAGGTTGTCGTCCTTGACGATCCCGGCAAGCCGCTCGTCGACGTACGCGGCATCGATGGTGATCGTGCGGCCGTCGAGCTTGGCGGCGTTGAACGATACGTCGTCCAGCAGCCGTTCCATCACCGTGTACAGGCGCCGCGCGCCGATGTTCTCCTGCCTTTCGTTCACCGCGTAGGCGATTTCGGCGAGCCGGCGGATCCCGTCCGGCTGGAAATCGACCTCGACGTGCTCGGTGGCGAGCAGCGCCTGGTACTGCCGCGTCAGGCAGGCGTCGGTGGCGGTGAGGATCTGCTCGAAATCGTCGACCGACAGCGAAGCGAGCTCGACGCGGATCGGAAACCGCCCCTGCAGCTCGGGGATCAGGTCCGACGGCTTGGACAGGTGAAAAGCACCGCTGGCGATGAACAGGATGTGGTCGGTCTTGATCATGCCGTACTTGGTCGCGACCGTCGTGCCCTCGACCAGCGGCAGGAGATCGCGCTGCACGCCCTGGCGCGAGACGTCGGCGCCGTGCATTTCCTGGCGGCTGGCGATCTTGTCGATCTCGTCGAGGAACACGATGCCGTTCTGCTCGACGTTGTTGAGCGCCTTGGTCTTGAGCTCGTCGTCGTTGATCAGCTTGCCGGCTTCCTCGTCGATCAGCGCCTTGAGCGCGTCGGCGACGCTCATTTTCTTGACCTTGCGCTTGCCGCCGGACATCTGCTGGAACATGCCCTGGATCTGGCTCGTCAGGTCCTCCATGCCGGGCGGCGCGAGAATTTCCATCTGCGCGGGCAGCGCCGCGACTTCGACCTCGACTTCCTTGTCATCGAGCTTGCCCTCGCGCAGCATCTTGCGGAACTTCTGGCGCGCGGCCGAATCGGTCGGCTGCATGTCGTGGAAATTCACCTCGCGCGCCGGCGGCAGCAGCGCGTCGAGCACGCGCTCCTCGGCGGCGTCGGCGGCGCGATCGCGCACCTTGCGCGCCTCCGACTCCCGGGTCTGCTTGATCGCAGTCTCGGCGAGATCGCGGATGATGGTGTCGACGTCGCGGCCGACGTACCCGACCTCGGTGAACTTGGTCGCCTCGACCTTGATGAACGGCGCATCGGCGAGCTTGGCCAGCCGGCGCGCGATCTCGGTCTTGCCCACGCCGGTCGGTCCGATCATCAGGATGTTTTTCGGCGTGATCTCCTGCCGCAACGGATCGGCGACCTGCTGGCGCCGCCAGCGATTGCGCATGGCGATGGCGACCGCGCGCTTGGCATCGTCCTGGCCGACGATGTGCTTGTTCAGCTCGTGTACGATCTCCTGCGGGGTCATCGACGACATGGCGATCTCGGGGTAATGCCGGGAAGCGGTCGCAGCGTGTGCAGCGGTCGTCCTATTCTACCGCGGGGCGCCTTGCGGCCCCCGATGCGCGAGCCGCGGTGGCCGGTGGAGCGAGCGGTGGCTCGCGTTGGCAACATCCGGCCCATCGCTTATCATTCGTCGAGCGAACCTTGGCGCGGCGCTGCCGCGGCGGAGTCGCCCACTGCGAGGAGATGCAATGCAACGTCCGGTGTGCTTGCGGTGATTTTTACACTCGCTGGCGGCGCGACCATGCCGAACGCGGCGCTCCGCTCGTCGCTGCATGCGATCGGCCTGTCGCTTGCGATGCTCGCGCTGGCCGCCTGCGACACCCTCAAATTCCCCAAGATGAGCGACATCGTTCCCGCCACCGGCAACCAGGCGGTGGCCCAGCTCGTGGCCAAGAACAGCAGCGGCACCTACGGCACCGTCATGTTCACCCAGCGCGGCGACAAGGTGGCGGTTCTGGCGCAGGTGTTCAATCTCGCCGGGGGGCCGCACAGCCTCTACATCCACGAGACCGGCAACTGCAGCTCGCCGAACGCCGCCAGCGCAGGGCCGGTGTGGAACGCCAAGGGCGCGCCGCCCGGCGCGCGCCGCTCGGGACAATTGCCGAATATCGTCGTGCGGCACGAGGAGAACTGCGAGCCTCGAGGTCCAGGTCGCCGGGTCTGTCGGTCGGCACCGGAGCGGCGAACGACGTCATCGGGCATTCGGTCGTCGTGCACGGCAAGGTCGATCCCGATCCCAAGCCCGAATTCGGCGTGCGCCAACGACTGGCTCGCCTGCGGCGTCATCGAACGATTCTGACCACCGCTGCGTGACTGCAGCGCGCGGCTCGCCGCGACGCGCACCATCAATCGACAAGGACGGTCATGGGATTTCTCGCCGGCAAGAAAATCCTGATCACGGGCTTGCTGTCCAACCGCTCGATCGCCTACGGCATCGCGCATGCCTGCCAGCGCGAAGGCGCGGTGCTCGCGTTCACCTACGTCAACGACGAGCTGAAGGACCGCGTCGTCAAGCTGGCCGCGGATTTCGGCGGCGCGCCGGTGCTGCCCTGCGACGTGACGCACGACGACCAGATCGCCGCGCTGTTCGATGCGGCTCGGCGCGCGAATGGGGCGGGCTGGACGGCTTGCTGCATTCGATCGCGTTCGCGCCGCGCGAGGCGCTGGCCGGCGACTTCCTCAACGCGCATGTCGCGCCAGGCATTCGCCATCGCGCACGACGTGAGCTCGTACAGCTTCGCCGCGCTGGCCAAGGGCGCGCGGCCGCTGATGCAGGGACGGCAGGGCGCGCTTGCTGACGCTGACCTATCTCGGCGCGGTGCGCGCGCTGCCGAACTACAACGTGATGGGGCTGGCCAAGGCGAGCCTCGAGGCCAACGTGCGCTATCTCGCGCAATGCCTGGGCCCGGAGGGCATCCGCGTCAACGCCATTTCGGCCGGGCCGATCAAGACGCTCGCCGCGGCCGGCATCGGCGGCTTCTCGAAGATCCTGCATTTCGTCGCGAAGACCGCGCCGTTGCGGCGCAATGTCACGATCGAGGAAGTCGGCAACGTCGCGGCATTTCTGCTGTCCGACCTCGCCAGCGCGGTCACCGGCGAGATCACCTACGTCGACTGCGGATTTTCGACAGTCGCCGCGGGCATGGGCGAGGAGTGAGCGCGATTCGCGAGCGATCGCCAGCCGCTCGCGACGCTTGTCCGCGCGATGGCGCGCGATGGCGGTGAACCTGCACGCTGCGCCCGAATCTGCT
The DNA here is from genome assembly GCA_963713125.1 of uncultured beta proteobacterium. GTDB lineage: Bacteria > Pseudomonadota > Gammaproteobacteria > Burkholderiales > Casimicrobiaceae > PALSA-1003. The sequence continues at coordinate 87,442 of CAVQKL010000012.1, forward strand.
GGCGCCACCGCGTCTGAAGGACCGTTACGACGCGGTCATCATCGGCGGCGGCCACAACGGCCTGGTCTGCGCCTGCTATCTCGCCGGCGCCGGATTGTAGGTCGCCGTGCTCGAGCGGCGCGGCATCGTCGGCGGCGCCGCGGTGACCGAGGAATTCCATCCCGGGCTTCCGCAATTCGACCGCGAGCTACACGGTCAGCCTGCTGCATCCGAAGGTGATCCACGAGCTGTGCCTGAAGGAGCACGGCCTGAAGATCGTCGAGCGGCCGATGGCGAATTTCCTGCCGCTGCCGGGCGGCGAGTATCTGAAGGTCGGCGGCGCGACCATCGACGGACGCGGCGGAACGCAGGCCGAAGTCGCGCGCTTCTCGCGCAAGGACGCCGACGGCGCTGCCGGCGTACTACGCGATGCTCGAGCGGGTCGCCGACGTGCTGCGCGCGCTGCTGCTGGAGACGCCGCCCAACGTCGGCGGCGGCGTGCACGAGTTGTTCCAGGCGTGGAAGGTCGGCGGGCAAGCTCAAGCGCCTGCCGATGGCGGAGCGCCGCGACGTGCTCGACCTGTTCACCAAGAGCGCGGGCGACATGCTCGACCGCTGGTTCGAGTCCGACCCGATCAAGGCGGCGTTCGGCTTCGACGCGGTCGTCGGCAACTTCGCGAGCCCGTACACGCCGGGCTCGGCGTACGTGCTGCTGCACCATGTCTTCGGCGAGGTCAACGGCAAGCGCGGGCAGTGGGGCCACGCGCTCGGCGGCATGGGCGCGATCACGCAGGCGATGGCGCGCGAAGCGGTCGCGCGCGGCGTCGAGATCTTCACCGACGAGCCGGTCGCGCGCGTGCTGACCGAGGGCGGCAGCGCGGTCGGCATCGTGCTCGCCGATGGCAGCGAGATCGCCGCGCAACGCGTCGTCGCCAACGTCAATCCGAAGCTGCTGTACCTGCAGCTGATCGACGCCGGCGGCGCTCGACGGCGACTTCCGGCAGCGCATCGAGAACTACCGCTGCGCCTCGGCGACGTTTCGCATGAACGTCGCGCTCGACGCCGTGCCCGACTTCAGCTGCCTGCCCGGCGACGGCGCGCACCTGCGCTCGGGCATCATCATCGCGCCGTCGCTGGCGTACATGGAGCGCGCCTATTTCGATGCGCGCCAGCGCGGCTGGTCGCGCGAGCCGATCGTCGAGATGCTGATCCCTTCGCTGGTCGATCGCGACGCTCGCGCCGCCGGGCAAGCACGTCGCGAGCCTGTTCTGCCAGCACGCCAATCCGACATTGCCGGACGGCGCGTCGTGGGACGCCGTCAGGGAAGAGGTCGCCGATCTGATGATCGCCACCGTCAATCGCCATGCGCCGAATTTCGCCGCCGAGCGTGATCGGCCGCCGCGTGCTGTCGCCGCTCGATCTCGAGCGCGAGTTCGGCCTGATCGGCGGCGACATCTTCCACGGCGCGCTGTCGCTCGACCAGCTGTTTTCGGCGCGGCCGGTGCTCGGTCACGGGCACTATCGCGGGCCGCTCAAGGGCTTGTACATGTGCGGCGCGGGCACGCATCCCGGCGGCGGCGTCACCGGCGTGCCCGGGCACAACGCGCGCGCGAAATTCTGCGCGACTTGCGCCGGCGCGCGCGCACGGCTGAATCGACCGCGGTCGGCGCGATGCGCAAAAGGCGACGCCCCGCGGCAAGCCGCGGGGCGTCAGAGGTGCTGCGCAATAAAGTCGAAGTCAGCCGATAAGCCGGGTTCTGTTACGGGACGCGCCGTGGCGCGCCCTATGGCCGTCATTCGTCTAGGCGCCGCGTTACCGCGGCGCTCGAGCCACCTACCCGCGGACTCGGCGAGCAGCGTCATCGTCCGCTTACTTGGTGTTGCTCCGGATGGAGGTTGCCGCGTTTCACCCGCTCCCGGCACGGTTTGACCCGAACCGGGGGCGACTCGTCTCTGTGGCCCTGTTCCTCGCCTTCATCGCCGCTCTCGCGAACGACTTATAGCGTCTGGGCGTTACCCAGCATCCTGCTCTGCGGAGCCCGGACTTTCCTCTGCCAGCGCGGGCTTGCACCCGGCGGACAGCGACGGTCTGGCCGACTTCGGCGCGCAGTTTAGCACGTCGACAAGCGCTTTAGTCGGCGACGCGCCAGCGACAGCGTCTCGCCGGCGAGGAGCGGCACGACGGTGTCGGCGCCGAACGGATAGCTCGCCGGCACCGTCCACGGCTCGCGCTCGAGCGTGATCGTGTCGGCATTGCGCGGCAGGCCGTAGAAATCCGCGCCGTGGAAGCTGGCGAAGCCCTCGAGCTTGTCGAGCGCGCCGGCGGCATCGAATGCCTCGGCGTAGAGCTCGATCGCGAGCGGCGCCGAATAGCATCCGGCACAGCCGCAGGCGCTCTCCTTGGCATGCCTCGCGTGCGGCGCCGAATCGGTGCCGAGAAAATATTTCGGGTTGCCGCCGGTCGCCGCGTCGACCAGCGCCTGGCGATGCGCTTCGCGCTTCAGCACCGGCAGGCAGTAGGCGTGCGGGCGCAAACCGCCGGCGAACAGCGCGTTGCGCGACCACAGCAGGTGCTGCGGCGTGATCGTCGCGCCGACATGCGCCGGCGCGGCGGCGACGAACTGCGGCCGCCTCGCGCGTCGTGATGTGCTCGACGACGAGCCTCAGCGCGGGGAAGTCGCGCACGATGCGCGTCAGCACCCGTTCGACGAATACGCGCTCGCGGTCGAACACGTCGACGTCCGGGTCGGTGACTTCGCCATGCACCAGCAGCGGCAGGCCGCGCTTTTCCATCGCCGCGAGCGCCGGATAGACGCGCGCGAGATCGGTGACGCCGGAATCCGAATTGGTCGTCGCGCCGGCCGGGTAGTACTTGACGCCGATGACGAAGCCCGGCGGCGCGCGCGCGCTCGATCTCGGCCGGCGTCGGTGTCGTCGGTCAGGTACAGCGTCATCAGCGGCGTGAAGCGCGATTCCGCGGGCAGCGCCGCGACGATGCGGTCGCGATAGGCGGCGGCGGCCGCGACGGTGGTGACCGGCGGATCGAGATTCGGCATGACGACCGCGCGCCCGAAGACGCGGGCCGTCGCGCCGACGACCGAGCGCATCGGCGTCGCCGTCGCGCAGGTGCAGGTGCCAGTCGTCGGGGCGGGTGATCGTCAGCATGTCGAAGGCACTGTTTTTGCATGCATTATACGGGGGCCGCCCGTGCGCCGGCCGGCGGCGGCCGAGGCCGTGGCGGTTGACCATGGCTTGCAGCGGCCGGTTCGCGATATAATGCGCGGTTTAGTGCGGCGGCCCATCGGCGCTCGATGCCCGGCTGCACGGGGCGCCGGTGGCAGGGCCGGCGGTGGCGCGCCGGATCGACGCCGTTCCGGGTCCGCGATCGCGAAGCGACCGAGGTGCAGCATAGGCAGGCAGGGAAGGTGGAAACGTGGCAACAAAAAGCGTAGCGAAAAAGGTCAGGGTGCTGACCGAGCCGGATCTGCTCAAGGCGAGCGACAAGGAATACATGAGCGAGGAGCAGCTGGCGTTCTTCCGCCAGCGGCTGCTCGAGCTTCGCGCGCAACTGCTGAACAACGCCGACGACACCGGCCAGCATCTGCGCGAGAACGAGGTGACGACCGACCCGTCGGATCGCGCGACGCTCGAAGAGGAATACACGCTCGAGCTGCGCACGCGCGACCGCGAGCGCAAGCTGCTCAAGAAGATCGAGAAGTCGCTGAAGATGATCGACGACGGCAGCCTACGGCTATTGCGAGGAGACCGGCGAGCCGATCGGCATCCCGCGCCTTCTGGCGCGGCCGACGGCGACGCTGTCGCTCGAGGCGCAGGAGCGCCGCGAGCGCGTGCAGAAGCTCTACGGCGATTGAGCGTTCAGCGCCGGCGCCGGCGGCGGCGGGCAGTGCGCCGCGCAGCCGCAACGGGGCGGACGCTCGGCCGCTGCGTTCCGGCGACCGCGGCCGGTAAGTTCTACAAGCCGAAGATCGCGCGGTGCGACCATCCTCCCGCCATGAAGAACAGCAGCGGGATCGATAGCGCCGTGTTGGTGCGCGACGCCAGGAAAGCCACGCGGCGCGCCTTGGCCTTTTCCTCGTCGGTCGCAGGCTTCAGTGCCGAGGATCTTCTGCTGATTCGGCCAGATCAGCGCCCACACGTTGAACAGCATGATGGTGCCGAGCCACGCGCCGACGCCGATGCCGGCCATGCCGTGGCGCAGCGTGAACGCGTTGCCGAACTGATTGCCGAGCAGCGCGGCGCCGGCAAGCCAGGTCACGACCGCCGACCAGCGGAAGAACAACAGCGCGCGCGGCGCGACGTGCTTGGCTGATGCCGGCGCTGGTGCCGTCGGCGGTGGCGGCTTTCATCGCCGCGACCTGGACGAAGTTGAAGTAGTACAGCAGGCCGATCCACATGACGCCGGCCATGAAATGCAGCCATCTTGCGAGTGCGGGAACGATATCCATGATCGCCTCCGCCTCAGAGTGGAATGCTTTTGACGACGTAATACAGGATTGCGGTCAGGACCAGCCCGCAAATGATCGTGCCCCACAGCGAATCGAGCGGATTTTTCATCGTGTTTCTCCCAGGATGTGGCCGGCCCGCCGGCGGTGAACCGGAGCGGCGGTCGGCCGGTGCGGAAACTTTAGCGCGTCGAAGCTGTCGTCTACGATTGTAGCAAGCAGCAGCGGATCAGGCCATCTTGATCCGGCAGGCCGGCGGCCGGCGATGGGAGAGGCCGAAGGGCCCTCGCCGTGGTGCGCGGTGGGCCTCCTGTCCAAATTCCGACTCTCTTCGAAAGGGGATCTCTCATGGCACGACCCTTCACACTTCCGCCATTGCCGTACGCCGAAGACGCGCTGTCGCCGGTGATTTCGTCGCAGACGATCGGCTTTCACCACGGCAAGCATCACAAGACCTACGTCGAGACGCTGAACAAGCTCGATCGCCGGCACCGAATTCGAGGGGCAGCCGCTCGAGGCGATCATCGCGGCGACCGCCGGCAAGACCGAGCTCGACGGCGATATTCAACAACGCCGCGCAAAACTGGAACCACACGTTCTACTGGCAGTGCATGAAGCCGAAAGGCGGCGGCAAGCCGCAGGGCGCCATGGCCGCCAGGATCGACGCGGCCTTCGGCAGCTACGACGATTTCAAGAAGGCCTTCGCCGAAGCCGGCGGTCACGCAATTCGGCAGCGGCTGGGCATGGCTGGTCGTCGAGAACGACGCGCTCAAGGTCGTCAAGACCGGCAACGCCGAAGTCCCGTTCACCAAGGGGCAGACGCCGCTGCTGACGATCGATGTCTGGGAGCACGCCTACTACCTCGACTACCAGAATCGGCGCGCCGATCACGTCAACGCGGTGATCGACAAGCTGCTCAATTGGCAGTTCGCCGCCGACAATCTCGCCAACGTCGGCGCCATCAAGGGAGCACAGCCCGCGATGGCCCGCTGATCCCGTGGCGCGCGCCACGCCGTCGCCGCCGAGCCGCCCGCTTGTTGGCGGGTGGCGATCGGCCCATAATCGGAGCCTTTCGGCTCACCGGCGCACGACCCGGACTGCGATGGCGTTCAACCTGTTTCCCAAATCCCCGGTCAAGGGCAAGCCGCCGACGCGCAAGCCGCGACCCGACGCCGGCAGCGCGCGGCTCCGATGCGCGCTCGCCGCCGGGGTCGGCGCGCGAGCTCGCGGCGACGATGAAGGTGCGGCCGCCGGCGCCGGCGACGCGGCGAGCCGCGACGCCGCTGCGGCCGAACAGCGAGCGCGAGATCACCGTCACCGGGCCGCCGAGCCTGATCGAATGGACGCCGGGGCTCAATCAGAAGATCCAGGTCGCCGAAGCCAATCCGGGCCTGTGCGCCGTGCTCGAGAATGCCGCGCTGTTGTACGCCAACGGTCAGGCGCCGCATGCGCGCGCTGGTGCTCGAGGACGGCATCGCCAACGACGCCGATGCGAAGGTCTCGCCGCTCGCCTGGCTCGCATTGTTCGATCTGCTGCAGCGCGCGGGCGACCACGCCGCCTACGATCAGCTGTCGCTGCAGTATGTGGTCGCGTTCGAGCGTTCCGCGCCGTCGCGCGAGGAGCTCGGGACCCAGTCGCGCCAGGGCGCGCGTCCGGTGGCGGCGGGTTACGTCGGCCTGACCGGCAAGCTCAACGCCGGGCACGCGCCGCAGATCGCCAACCTGCTCGCGGCGTCGCAAAAGCAGCCGCAGCTCCGTCTCGATCTCGGCTCGCTCACCGGCGCCGACGACGCCGGCGCGAAGCTGCTGGCCGATGCGCTGGCGCAATTGCGCAAGCGCCAGCTATCCGCTGGCGCTGCAGCATCCGGAGAAGATCCGCAACGCGCTCGAGCATTCGGTCGCGCAGGGCCGCGCCGCCGGAGAAGGCTACTGGATACTGCTGCTCGAATTGCTGCAATGGCAGAACGATCACAAGGTGTTCGAGGATCGCGCGGTCGAATTCGCCGTCGCGTTCGAAGTGTCGCCGCCGTCGTGGGAGCCGCCGCCCTCGATCGCTGCCGGCGGACGCCGGCCGGCGATGCGCCGCTGCCGTCCGACGCGGCTGCCGGACAATCCGGAAATGCTCGTCTGGCAGGGAACGCTGACTGGGCTCGTCGGATCCGCAGCTCGCCAAGCTCGCGACGTTCGGCGAAGGGCGGCATGCGATACCGATCGACATGGGCGGAATCGACCGCATCGATTTCGTCTGCGCGGGCGCGCTTTTCAACGCCATCAGCCGCGCCGAATCGCAGCGCAAGTCGGTTCAGATCGTCGGTGCATCGCCGATCATCCGGGCGCTGCTGCTGCTGATCGGCATCTCGCCGCGGCATTTCATCAAGAAGGCGAACGTAAGCCGCCGGTTCTCGACGGCGCGTGCCGCGCCGGCGCGCGATCCGCCGCGCACGCGCTGGCCGCGACCGCTCCCAGCGCGCAGCGTTCCACGATGGATCATCTTTCACGGCACGACGATTCTTTCCGTTCGCCGCGGCGCAAAGGTCGCGCTCGGCGGCGACGGCCAGGTCACGCTGGGCAACGTGGTCATCAAGGCGACCGCGCGCAAGGTTCGTCGCATCTACAACGATCGTGTGCTCGCCGGTTTTGCGGGCGCAACGGCCGACGCGTTCACGCTGTTCGAGCGCTTCGAGGCCAAGCTCGAAAAGCACCAGGGACAGCTGCAGCGCGCGGCCGTCGAGCTGGCGAAGGACTGGCGCTCGGATCGCATCCTGCGCCGGCTCGAAGCGATGCTGGCGGTGGCCGACGCGACCTCGTCGCTGGTGATCACCGGCACCGGCGACGTGCTCGAGCCCGAGTACGGCATCGTCGCGATCGGCTCCGGCGGCGCGTACGCGCAAGCCGCGGCGCGCGCCCTGCTCGAGCACACCGAGCTGGCCTGCCGACGACATCGTCAAGCAGGCGCTGACGATCGCCGGCGACATCTGCATCTACACCAACCAGAATCACGTGATCGAGGTGCTCGGGTGAGCGGCGGAGCGCCGGCGTCGCGCGACGTCGATCATCATCGGCGCGGGCCTGGTCGGCCTCGCGCTCGCGGCGGCACTGGCGCGCGCCGGCTTGAGCGTCAGCGATCGCCGATCGCGGCAGCGTCGCCGCGTCGGGCGCCGCGCGAGATCGACGGCGACGACTGGGATCAGCGGGTCTATGCGATCAGTCCCGGCAGCGCCTCGTTCCTGCACAGCCTCGGCGCGTGGCAGCTGCTGCCCGTCGAGCGCATCGCGCCGATCGAAGCGATGGACGTGCGCGGCGATGCCGGCGGGCGGATCGAATTCTCCGCCTATGAGCTGGGCGAGCGCGCGCTGGCATGGATCGTCGAGAATCGCGCGCTCAATGCCGCGCTGGTGCAGGCGGCGCGCGGCATGCCGGGACTCGACATCGTCGCACCTGTGCGCCCGCGGTCGATCGCCTGGCGCGCCGGCGCTGCCGAATTGCGGCTGGACGACGGGCGGGCGATCTCGGCGCCGGCTGATCGTCGGCGCCGACGGCGTGCGTTCGTGGACGCGGGAGCAGGCCGGCATCCATGGTGTCCCGCGCGCGTACGGCCAGTCCGGCGTCGTCGCCAACTTCGACACCGAGCGCGCGCATCGCGGCCGCGCGTTGCAGTGGTTTCTTCGCCGACGGCGGCGTGCTGGCGTGGCTGCCGTTGCCGGGCAGGCGCATCTCGATCGTCTGGTCGGCGCCGTCGGGCCTTGCCGCCGAGCTGATGGCGCTGGACGCGGCGGAGCTCGCCGCGCGCGTTGCCGACGCCGGCGGCCACGAACTTGGCGCGCTGAACGCGATCACGCCGGCGGCGGCGTTCGAGCTTTCGTTCCTGCAAATTGCCTTCGGTCATCGGCGAGAGGCTCGCGCTGGTCGGCGATGCCGCCCACGGCGTGCATCCGCTCGCGGGCCAGGGCGTCAATCTCGGCTTCGGCGACGCGGCGGCGCTCGCGGCAGTACTCGGCTGCGCGCGGCGCCGTTGACCGACGCCGGCGCCGCGATCCTGCTCGAGCGCTACGCGCGCCGCCGCGCGGGTCCGGTGCTCGCGATGCAGGCAGTCACCGACGGGCTGGTCCGGCTGTTCGACGTGCGCGCGCCGTGGCTGCGCGTGCTGCGCAACCGCGGGCATGCGGGCGGTCGATGCGGTCGGCGCCGCTGAAGAGGCTGCTGGCGCAGCCTGCGCTGCGGTAGACTGTCGACCGGCCAAAGGAGCAAGCGATGCGATTTTTCAGAGTCTCCTGGCACGATCGCGGCCTGCGCGCTGCTGGGCGCGCTCTTCCGCGTCCGCGCAGACGCAGGATGCGCGCCGCGCCAGGCGACGCCTACCGCGCCCGAGCTCGCCGCCGTCAAGCAGCTGATCGAGGCCAAGTTTCCCGGCGCCGCGGTCACCAATGTCGCACGCTCGCCGTACTTCGGACTGTACGAGGCGCAGTTCGACGATCGGATGATCTACACCGACGCGAAGGTCAGCTACGTCGTGGTCGGCTCGATCTTCGATGCCGATACCAAGCAGAATCTGACCGATGCGCGGCTGCGCCAGCTGAACCGCGTCGCCTGGGATCAGCTTCCGCTCGATCTCGCGATCAAGAAGGTCAAGGGCAACGGCGCGCGCAAGCTGGCGATCTTCTCCGACGCCGATTGCCCGTACTGCAAGCGGCTCGAATCGGAGATGAAGACGCTCGACAACGTGACGATCTACACGTTCCTGTTCCCGATCCCTCAGCTGCATCCCGATTCGGCGCGCAAGTCGGCGCTGATCTGGTGCGCGCCGGACCGGGTCAAGGCCTGGGACGAGTGGTTCGCGTCGGGCAAGCTGCCGAACAACAAGGGCGACTGCGCGACGCCGATCGCGAAGACCGCGCAGCTCGGCCAGAAGTACCGCGTCAGCGCGACGCCGACGCTGGTGTTCGCCGACGGGACGATGGTGCCGGGCGCACTGCCGCTGGACCGGCTCGAGGCCGAGCTCAAGCAGGCCGAGGCGGCGGCGAAGAAACAGGCGACAACGAAGCCATAGCGGCCGCGAGCAGCGAACGGGAGACGACATGGCGCTGATGGATTTCATCAAGAAACAGTTCATCGACATCATCGAATGGACCGACGATTCGCGCGACACGCTGTCGTACCGCTTTCCCGACGAGGACAAGGAAATCAAGCGCGGCGCGCAGCTGATCGTGCGCGAATCGCAGATCGCGCAGTTCATCTATCTCGGCCAGTTCGGCGACACCTTCGGCCCGGGCAAGTATGCGTTGACCACCGACAACATCCCGGTTCTGAGCGATCTCAAGGGATGGAAGTACGGCTTCGAGTCGCCGTTCAAGGCCGACGTCTACTATGTCGTCACGCGCCTGTTCACCGGCAACAAGTGGGGCACGGCCAATCCGGTGATGATGCGCGACCAGGATTTCGGCATCGTCCGCCTGCGCGCCTTCGGCATCTACGATTTCCACATCATCGATCCGAAGCTGTTCCTGAAGGAAGTCGCCGGCACCGACGATCATTTCCGCCTCGACGAATTCAACGACACGATGCGCTCGCGCATCGTCAGCGTCTTCTCCGAGGCGCTCGCGCAGTCGAAGATTCCCGCGCTCGACGTCGCGGCGCGCTATGGCGAGCTCGGCAACGCGCTGCTGCCGCTGATCAATCCGCAGACGACGGCCAAGTACGGTCTCGAGATCACCAGCTTCGTCGTCGAAAACGTTTCGGTGCCGCCGGAAGTCGAGCAGGCGATCGACAAGCGCTCGAGCATGGCCGCGGTCGGCAACCTGAACGACTACGTCAAGTTCCAGATGGCGCAGGGGCTCGAGAAGGGCAATGGCGGCCCGGGCGGCATGGCGGCCGAAATGGCGGTGGGCATGGCGATGGCGCAGCAGATGATGAACCAGTCGGGCGGCATCATGGGTCCGCAGACGACGCCGGGCGTCGCCGACCGGCGCGGCCGCGTCACGGGCACCGCCGACGCGCCGCAATTGCTGACGCCGGCGCAGGTCGCGCAGCTCCTCGGCGTCGCCGAATCCGACGTGCATGGCCAGCCTCGAAAAGGGCGATCTGAAGGGCAAGCAGATCGGCACGCAATGGCGCGTCACGCGGGCCGCGGTCGATCAGTTCCTGCATTCCTGATCACAACCGAGACGAGGCGAGGATCCGATGGCAGCGACCCGGCGATGAGGTGCGCGCTCTGGCGCGCGATGTTGGCGCTCGGCGTCGGTTTGCTCTGCGCCGGCCATGCTGGCGGCGCAGGATCCGCGGCAGAGCCTCGTGCAGGAGACGGCGCGGGCGTGGCTGGCGATGACCGACCGCGGCGATGCGGCGCAGAGCTGGAAGAGCGCCGGCAAGCAGTTCCGCAATGCGATCACCGCCGAGCGATGGGCGCGAGTCGCTGAAGCAGGTGCGCCCGCCGCTGGGCGCGACGATCGCAGCGCGCGCATGCTGTCGACGCAATTCCGAAAGAGCATTCCCGGCGCACCCGACGGCGAATATGCGCTCGTCGTCTTTCGCACCACGTTCGCGAACAAGGCCTGGATGCGCGCGAGACGGTGACGCTTCAGCGGGAAGCCGACGGCGCGTGGCGCGTGATCGGATACGATTCGCTGAATCGCTGCCCGTGACCGATCAGCGGCATCGGTGCTGCGCGATGCGCTCGCCGACGGCGGCGAGATCTTCCTGTTCTTCAACGACGCCGAGTTCGCGCTCAAGCTGCCGTTCTGGATCGGCGAAGGCGTATGTGGCTGGTGAGCCGGCCATTCGCCCATGGCTGACGCGCGCCGCCGGCGCCCGGCCGCGATGCGCCGGAGGAGATTGCGCGGCAGAAATTCGCCTGCCCGGCCTGCGGCGCCGAGGCGGTCTGGAATCCTGCGCAAGCAGGCGCTGGTCTGTCCGTTCTGCGGGACGACCTCGCCGGCGAAGATCGATGCGAGCGGCGGCGATCGTCGAGCACGATCTGGTCACGGCGCTGCGCGGCGATCGGCGACGACAAGCGCGGCTGGCAAATCGAGAAGCGCTACGTCAAGTGCCGAGCTGCCAGGCGATATCGGTGCTGGACGCGAGCCGGCAGGCGCAGCGCTGCGAATTCTGCGGCTCGGCGCAACTCGTTCCCTACGAGCAGGTCAAGGACGCGTTTCGTCCCGAGAGCCTGCTGCCGTTCACGATCAGCGAAGACACGGCGCGCGACGGCATCCGCGCCTGGTACGGCAGGCTGTGGCTCGCGCCGAACGCGCTCAAGCGCGGCGCGCTGACCGACACCGTCAAGGGCGTCTATCTGCCGTACTGGACCTTCGACGCCAAGGCCGATGCCTCGTGGACCGCCGAGGCCGGCCATTACTACTACACGACCGAAACCTACAGCCGACGGCAGCGGGCGCACGCAGACGCGCCAGGTGCGGCAGGTTCGCTGGGAGCCGGCGGCCGGGCGCCTGCAGCACGTTTTCGACGACGACCTGGTCTGCGCCTCGGTCGGCGTCCATCCCGCGCTGTTGCGCGGCGTCGAGCCGTTTCCGACCGGCGAGCTCAAGCCCTACGACGCGGCGTACGTCGCCGGCTGGGTGGTCGAGCGCTACCAGATCGATCTGGTCAGCGCCGCCAAGGCGGCGCGCGACGCGATGGACGCCGAGCTGCGGCAGCTCTGCGCCGCGCAGGTTCCCGGCGACACTTATCGCAATCTCGACGTGCGCGCCGATTATTCGGGCCAGACCTTCAAGCACATCCTCGCGCCGATCTGGCTGCTGACCTACAATTTCGGATCGCGAACCTTCCAGGCGGTCATGAACGGCGTCACCGGCGCGATCCAGCGGCGAGTATCCGAAGAGCTGGGTGAAGCTCACGCTGCTGGGCATCGCGATCCTGATCGCGGTGCATCATCGTGCTGTCGCTCGGCAGCCATCGCTGACGATGCCGGGGTCGCTGCGCCGATGATCGATACGGCATTTCCGCGGACGACGCGCATGAAGGCGGCGATCGTCACCGGCGTGTCACGCGGCCTGGGCGAATCGCTCGCCGCGGAGCTGCTCGCACGCGGGTTCGCGGTGACCGGCATCGGCCGCGCCAGCGCCGATCGCCTGCGCGGCGCGCATTACACGCTTCGCGCCATGCGACCTCGCCGACGTGGTGGCGATCGAGCCGGCGCTCGCGCCGGTGTTCCGCGCGATCGCCGCGGCGCGTCCGCGAATCGGTTTGCCTGATCAACAATGCCGCGGCCGCGGGGCCGGTAGGCATGCTGGGCACGCTCGACGATGCCGGCGTTGCCGAAGCGCTGGCGGTGAATCTCGTCGCGCCCGTCGCGCTCGCCAATCTGTTTCTGCCGCGTCTTTGCCGGCGGCGCCGGCGCAATGCCTGCTGATCAATGTTTCGTCCGGGCCTGGCCGAGCGGGCGCTTCCCGGCAGCGGGCCGTACTCGATCGCCAAGGCGGGCCTGGAAATGCTGACCCGGCAGCTCGTCGCCGACCAGCAGGCGCCGGGTTTCCGCGCTATCTCGGTGCGGCCCGGCATCATCGACACCGGCATGCAGGCATTCATGCGCTCGCGGCCGCGCGAGGCATTCGCCAGTGTCGACATGTTCAAGGGATTTCATGCGTCGGGACAGCTGGTCCCGCCGGACGTCGTCGCGGCCAAGATCGTCGACAGACTGGTGCTCGGCGAAGTCGAGAACGGACGTTGCTACAGCTACAAGGAGCTGTAGCGCGCCGCGCGGTCGCGGTCGAACCCGCGCGCAGAACGCTTAGTGCCGAAGCCTTGCGACGCGGTAGTCGAGCGCGCTGCCGCCGGCGCCGGCTTCCCACATCAGGCAGTAGGTCTGATCGCGATCGGCGACGAATTCGCCGGATTCGCCCTGCGTGCGCGCGGCGGAGATCGGCTCGATCACCGCATTGCCGTCGTGAAAATGGATGTTGAACGCCACCGGCACCGCCGCCCTGAACAGGTAGCCGATGCGCTGCGCCCGCCTGCAGCTGCGACGCATTCCTCGTACACGCCATAGGGCGAAATCTCGAGGCCGACGACGACCTTCGGCGCCTCCAGGCGATCGGGCGCCGATCGCGCAGGCCGCGATGCCGAGCGCCGCGGCCAGCGCGAACGGCAACGAGCCCTGTCCGCGAGCGATCACCGACCGCTCCGGCGCAGGCGGCGCCAGTCCTCGGCCAGCATCGCCCAGCGCTCGTGATCGCGCCAGCGGCCCGCGATCTTGACGTAGCGGCGCGAAAAGCCTTCGCGCGTGAATCCCGCGCGCCGCACCAGAGACACCGAGCGGCCGATTGGTCGGCTGCACGTTGGCCTCGACTCGATGCAGCCTGAGCTTGCCGAACGCGAGCGCCAGAGCAAGGTTCAGGCCTTCGGACATGTAGCCCTGCCCGGCATGCGGAGCGAATGCGTAGTAGCCCAGGTAGCTGCTCTCGAATGCGCCGCGGACGATCTCGCTGAAGTTGAAAACGCCGATCAGCGCATCGTCGTCGAGCTTGCACACGACGACGCCGACGTGCGTGGCGCTGCGCGCATTGCGCGACTTCGGCCCGGCGAAACGGCGCAGGTACGCGGCGAAGCTCGCCTTGGTCGTCGGCGCCTGCACCCAGCCCCGATGCAAGCGCTCGGAGAGCCGCGCGCCGGCGATGAATGCCGCGGCGTCGCGCGGCACCGGCCGACGCAGGTACACTCGCGGCCCGACGGCAAGCGCATGCTTCGGGGCTGGCATAATGCGCATCTTACCGCGAGGGTGTGCGCTGGCAATGAGCCATTGGATCGAAGGCAAGGTGACCGGCAAGCGGCAGTGGACCGACAGGCTGTTCTCGCTGCAGGTCGCTGCGCCCGCGCTCACTTTCGTCGCGGGCCAGTTCGCGCGGCTTGCGCTGCCGGCACCGCCCGGGGCGAAGGAGCCGATGCTCGGCCGGCCGTATTCGTTCGTCAATCCGCCCGAGCGCGCGCCGCACGAATTCTATTTCAACGTGCTGCCCGAAGGCCCGCTGTCGCCGCGGCTCGCCGCGCTCGAGCCGGGCGCGCCGCTTTGGCTGCTCGAGCGCGCGAACGGATTCTTCAGCATGCCCGAGGTGCCTTCGGCGGCCGTGCTGTGGTGCCTTGCGACCGGCACCGGCATCGGCCCGTTCCTGTCGATTCTGCGCACGGCCGACCCGTGGGAAAAATTCGAGCGCGTCGTGCTCGTGCACGCGGTCCGCTACGCGCAGGATCTCTCCTACCGCGAAGTGATCGCCGAGATCGCGACGCGCGCGGCCGGGCCGATTCGCGTTTGCGCCGTTTGTCAGCCGCGAACCCGATCGCAGCGCGCTTTCCGGCCGGATTCCGGACGCGATCCGCGACGGCCGCCTCGAGGCCTGGACCGGGCTGCCGCTGACCGCGGAGAACGCGCACGCGATGCTGTGCGGCAATCCCGACATGGTGCGCGACACGCAGGGCGTGCTCGAATTGCGCGGCATGCGACGCCACCGCCGCCGCGAGCCCGGGCACTACACGGTCGAGACCTATTGGTAGCGGCGCCTGCGGGCGTTATCGTCTAGTCGGCCAGACTGTGCGCGACGATTTCCGCGACGTCGGTCGACAGCGCCGGCGCGGCGGCAATCCGCTCGAGCGCCGCGCGCTGCAGCGCGCCACGCGCGCCGTCGAATCGCCGCCAGCGGTTGAACGCGGCGACGAGTCGCGCGGCGACCTGCGGGTTGCTGCGGTCGATCGCACAGCACCTGGTCGGCGACGAACGCATAGCCGCTGCCGTCCGCGGCGTGGAATGCCGGCAGGTTCGACTGGGCGAACGCCCCGACCAGCGACCGGATCCGGTTCGGATTCCGCGCGTCGTACGCCGGATGCGACAGCAGCGCGCGCACGCGCTCCAGCGTGCCGGCCCGGCACGAAGTCGCCTGCAGCGCCAGCCACTTGTCCATCACCAGCGGATTGTCGCGCCATCGCGCCTCGAATCGCGCCATCGCGATGTCGCGCGCGTCGGCCAGTCGTGTCGTTCAGCGCGGCCAGCGCGGCGATCGACGTCGGTCATGTTGTCGGCGGCGTCGAACTGCGCCAGCGCGAGGGCGTGCGAGGCCGCATCGTCGCGCGCGGCCAGGTACGCGAGGCAGACGTTCTTCAGCGAACGTTGCGCGACCTGCGCCGGATTCGGCGAGTACGCGCCGTCGGCGCGGTGCGCGGCGTAGGCGTCCTCGAACTCGGCGGCGAGCTCGCGCGCCAGCGCCGCCATCGTCGCCGTCCGCACGCGATGCGAGGCGCTTCGATGTCGATCGGCGTCTGCCGGTCGGCGAGAATGCTGAGCCGCGGCGGCCGCAGTGCGAGCGCGAGCAGCGCCGGATCGCTCGACCGGTCGGCAAGCAGCGCCCGGACCACGTCGACCAGCGCCGGCGGCAAGCGCGAACGCCGCGCCGTGCGTTGCCGCGTTCGGCAACGCCGAGGATCGCGCGCGAAAATATCCGCTGCGCGGCGTCCCAGCGGCAGACCGGATCGGAATCGTGCGCGGCGAGCAGCGACAAGCTCGGCTTCGTTGTAGTCGTAGTCGACCTTGACCGGCGCGGAGAATCCGCGCAGCAGCGAAGGCACCGGACGCTCGCGGACATCGACGAAGCGAAACGACTCGCGCGCCTGCCGCAGGTGCAGCACCGCCGTGGTGGCGGAAGCCGATCGCGCCGCGCCGCCGCCGTCGAGATGCAAGCGGCAGGTCGCTGCCGTCGCGGCCGACGAGTCCCACCGCCAGCGGAATGTGCAACGGGCGCTTGCACCGGCTGGCCGGGCGTCGGCGGGCACGATTGCGCGACCTCGAGCGTGAAGGTCTGCGCCTGCGCGTCGTAGCTGCCCTGCACCTGCGAGCGTCGGCGTGCCTGCCTGGCTGTACCAGAGGCGAAATTGGCGCGAGATCGATGCCGGACGCGTCCTGCATCGCCTGCACGAAATCGTCGCAGGTGACCGCCTGGCCGTCGTGTCGTTCGAAGTACAGATCCATGCCGCGGCGGAACGCCTTCGCTCCCGAGCAGCGCGCGCTGCATCCGGATCACCTCGGCGCCCTTTTCGTAGACGGTCGCCGTGTAGAAATTGTTGATCTCGGCGTAGCTGTCGGGGCGCACCGGATGCGCCGTCGGGCCCGGCGTCCTCGGCGAATTGCTGCGCGCGCAGGAAATCGACCGCTTCGATCCGCTCGACCGCGCGCGAGCCGACGTCGCTCGAATACTCCTGGTCGCGGAACACGGTCAGGCCTTCCTTCAGCGACAGCTGGAACCAGTCGCGGCAGGTGACGCGGTTGCCGGTCCAGTTGTGGAAGTATTCGTGCGCGATCACTCCCTCGATGTTCGAATAATCGGCATCGGTCGCGGTTTCCGGATGGGCCAGCAGCAGCTTGCTGTTGAAGATGTTGAGGCCCTTGTTCTCCATCGCGCCCATGTTGAAGTCGTCGGCGCAGAAGATCATGAACGTGTCGAGGTCGTATTCCCGGCCGTAGCGCTCCTCGTCCCAGCGCATCGCGCGCTTGCAGCGCCGCCATCGCGTGGCGGCATTTGTCGAGGTTGGCCGGTGTCGAGAAAATCCGCAGCGCGACCTTGCGTCCCGACGCGGTGACGAATTCGTCGTCGAGCGAAGCCAGGTTGCCGGCGACCAGCGCGAACAGGTACGAGGGCTTCGGATACGGATCGTGCCAGACGCGCGTAGTGCCTGCCGCCGTCCCCGGGGACGGCGCCCCGCTCGATCAAGGTTGCCGTTCGACAGCAGCACCGGGTAGCGCTGACTGTCGGCGACGATCGTCACCGTGTACCGCGCCAGCACGTCGGGCCGGTCCGGGAAAGAAAGCGATGCGGCGAAATCCTTCCGCCTCGCACTGCGTGCAGAACACGCCCGATGAGAGGTATAGAGCCCTCGAGCGCGACGTTGGCGGCCGGGTCGCATTCGGAGACGATGTGCAGTACACCCGCGTCGGGCAGTGCGCGAAAAGTGATGCCGGCCGGACGAAAGTGCGTATTCGCCCTGCCGCCAGCGGCCGGCCGTCGAGCTCGACCTCGATCAGCTTCAGCTGCTCGCCGTAGAGCAGCAGCGGGCCGCCGGCTCCGCCGCCGGATTTCTGCGGTAGGCGAATCGCGCCGACACCCGCGTGGCGGCGGGTCGAGATCGAAGCGGAGCTCGACCGTCGTCGATCAGGTGCGAAGGCGGGCGATAGGCGAGCCGTTGTACGACCGGCGGCGCCGCGTCGCGACGGCAGCATCAGCGCTTGACGTCGAGCAGTTCGACGTCGAAGACCAGCGTCGCCCCGGGCGGAATGACGCCGCCGGCGCCGCGGCTGCCGTATCCCATGTCGCGGCGGGATGATCAGCGTGCGCTGCCCGCCGACCTTCATGCCGGCGACGCCTTCATCCCAGCCACGGATCACGCGCCCCCCGCCGAGCGGAAAAACGAAAGGCTCGTTGCGATCGCGCGACGAATCGAACTTCGTCTCCTTTGTGATCGGGTGCGGCGGCGCATAAAGCCAACCCGTGTAGTGAACAACTACCGACGCGCCTTTGACCGCTTCCGCGCCGGTGCCGATCTTGTTGTCGATCTTTTGCAATTCGTTCAATTTGGCATCCATCTTGCTAGAAATGGTTGAGGAGTCTGTCGTGCCCGTCTGCGCGAGCGCGAGGCCAGGCGTGAACAGCAGCGCGGCGAGCGGCAAGCAACAGCCGCGCGCATCGCCGCGCCGGAAATGAGACGCTGGGCACGTAGACCTCCGGGATGAGCGCGGCGCACAGATGCGCGCTACGATTTCGACGAGGCATGAAATTTTACTCCAACTCGATGTGGTTTTTGCGCGGCCGACGGATTTCGGCTATAAATCAGGGTTCCTCCGCAACTCGGCAATCATGTCGACGGGGCCGCAATGAGCGCGATGTCCGGCACGGGCAGCAGGCAGAACTCAGGGCAGGGCCAACGTCGTCCAAGCCGGCTCGATGAAAGCAATGTTTGGATTTTTGACACCGCTGGGCAAGGACTCCGGCGATCCGCTGCAAAGCGCGAAGGCTGCGGCCGCATGGCTGCGCCAGCTGCCGGCGCTCGATGTCATCGGGCGGCAGCAGCACGTGATTCGGGCCCTCGACGCGTTGCGCGGAACGCAGCGCGCCGATCGACTTGAACCGCATCGCCGCGATCGAATTCGTCGACGCCGCGCTCGGCGCCGATCGCCGTCAGCTGATCAAGCAGTACATCGAGAACATCGAGAGTTCGCCCAAGCTCGCCGATCGCATCTGGCAGGCGCTGTGGGAAATGAGCCAGGCGTTCACGCTGGCCTATCAGCAGGCGCTCGAAAGCGCGCTGCCGCAGGCGGGCAATGCGCGCTGGCGCGCGGCGCTGCCGCTGCTGTTCGTGCGCTTCGTGCACTTCCAGGGCACCGACGCCAAGCTTCGCGTATTCAAGTACGAGCGCTGGATTCCGGCGCAAATGGATCGAGCTGCATCAGGCGTATCTCCGCGCCTGCGAGATGCAGTGCGATCGGCAGGCGGTGGTGCTGCCCGCCGCAGGGTCGGCGCGCGCAGCAGTGGTCGGTCGAGCAGGAATACCTGTACGTGCTGCTCGTGCATCAGCTCAACACCGGCAACCTCAACCCGACCGAAATCGATTGGGCGAGCTCGCAGCTGCGCGCATGGACGCCGGCGCCTGGCGCTCGAGCAGATTCCCACGGTCGCTGGAAGGATTTTTCGTCGATCTGGCAGGACGCGAAGGCCTGGTGCGGCGAACCGGCAACGATCGCGGCTCGGTGCTGCGCTATCTCGACACGACGCCGCTGTCCGACGGCCTCGAGCGCGCGATCACCGCGCTGCGCGACGCCGAGCTCACCGATCAGGGCCCCGTCGCCGCGATCAATCAGCAGCGCCTGTCGGTATTGCGCAAGATCCAGCCCGCGGTCTCGCCGACGTCGCAGACCGAACTGCGACGCGACCCGCGCGTCGCAGTCGCGGTGTCGGCGCGGGTGCGCATCGGCCTGTCGCGGATTTGCCAGGACCTGGGCGCGCAGGCGGCGGGCGAAACCAGCGGCGAGGTCGGCGCCGGCACCGAGCAGATCGAAGTGTTTGCCGTCGCGGGCGCGCCGCGCATCAGGCGCAAGCTGCCGTCCGAGGACGATTCGCTCGCGGTCAGCCTGTCGTCGTGGACCGACCCGACCTGGGAGATCAAGGACCGCAGCGTCGCCGGACTGCGCATCGCGGCGACCGGCGGCATCGGCCAGAGCCTGACGCTGGGGGCCCTGGTCGCGGTGCGCCAATCCGACGCCGGCGGATGGCTGCTCGGCGTCGTGCGGCGCCTGAACAAGGTTTCGAACGAGGAAGTCGAAGCCGGCGTCAATATCATCGCCGAGCGCGTCGTCGCCGTGACGCTGGCGGCGAAACGGCGCGCCAACGAGGACATGGGCTACGTCATCAACGGGCTCGACATGTCGACGATGGGCGAGCGCTTCGAGGGCCTGTACCTGCCGCCGCCTTCGCGTCCCGACAAGCCGCTGGCGATGAAAACGGTGATCGTGCCGACCTCCGAATATGCCGAAGGACGCAACGTCCTGCTGACCACGGCGCGGTCGGTGTACACGGTGTCGATGCGCCACCTGGTCGAGCAGCGTCCCGACTGGAGCTGGGCGACGATCCAGCTGGTCGACAAGAAGAGCGCGGCGACGGATAGCTGTACCGTCGGCTAATCCAGCGGCCGGAACTTGAGCGTCAGGTTGCGCTGGAACAGATCCGGTGAATCGGGGCGCGGCAGCGGCGAGGCCTTGATGATCGCGCGCTGCACCGCTTCGTCGTAGGCGCGGTTGCCGCTGGACTTCCTGAGCTGCGCATCGATGATCTCGCCGGTCGGCAACTGCACGACGTCGAAGATCGCTTCCGGATTGCCGGCGATCTCGGGCGGCACCACCACGTAGCCCTTGACCTTGGCCTGGATCCGGCGGATGTAGTCGGCGTTGGCGCGGCGCCTTCGCCGCAGTCGGCGGCGGCCGTCTGCTCGCGCGCGGCTTGCGCCTTCAGCGCGTCGGCTTCGCGCGCCTGCCGCTCGCGCACTTCGGCGAGCCGTTTTTCCTCCAGCCTTCTTCTTTTCGGCGTCGATGCGCTCCTTTTCCTTGCGCTCGCGATCGGCCTGCTCTTTCTTGCGCTGCTGCTCCTGCTTTTCCTTGAGCGCGATTTCTGCCTTGGTCGGCGGCGGCGGCTCGGCTTTGGCGCGGGTTTCGGCGGCTCGGGCGGCGGCTTCGGCGGCTCCGGCGGCGGCTTCGGCGGCTCGGGCTGCGGGCTTCGGCGGCTCGGGCTCCGGCTTGGGCGGCTGCGGCGCCGGCGCTGCGCCTTGGCGCGCGGTTGCGGCGCATAGAGCTCGACGCTCACCGGCTCGGGCTCGTGATTCTGCCAGTCGACGCTGACGATCAGGAAGACGACGAACGCAAGATGCACGGCAACGGCGAGGATCGCGGCGATCCACTTGCCGACCGACCAGCCGGGCGCCGGGCGCGACGGAGGCACGTCGGATCAGCCCGGCTGCCGGCGCGCGAGCAGGCCCACCTTGCTCACTTTGTTCCGCTGCAGCATGTCGAGCACTTCGACCACGGATTCGTAGCGAACGTCCTTGTCGGCGCTGATCACCACCGCCTGTTCGGGCGCCTGCTTCTGGCGCGCCTGTATGCGCGCGATCAGCTCGTCGCGCGACACGCGCACCGGCGACGCCGTTCCTTCCTTGAGGAGCAGCGTCGCGTCGCGCTTGATCTGTATCTCCATAGGCGCGACCGGCGTGGTCAGCGCGCTTCCCACGCTGGGCAGCTTGATCTCGCCCGGCGTGATCAGCGGCGCGGTGATCATGAAGATCACCAGCAGCACCAGCATCACGTCGATATAGGGAACGACGTTGATCTGGTTGATCGCTTTGCGCGGACGGCGCATGTCGTCACCCCTGCCGCTGCAGGATGTTGGAGAATTCCTCGATGAACGTCTCGAAGCGCGTCGCCAGCCGGTCGACGTCGTGCGTATACCGGTTGTACGCGACGACCGCGGGAATCGCGGCGAAGAGCCCGAGCGCGGTCGCGATCAGCGCTTCGGCGATCCCCGGCGCGACCTGCGCCAGCGTCGCCTGGCTGACGCTCTGCAAGCCGCGAAACGCGTTCATGATTCCCCACACGGTGCCGAACAGGCCGATGTAGGGGCTGACCGAGCCGACGGTCGCGAGGCCCGCGAGATTCGCTTCCAGCGCGTCGATTTCGCGCTGGTACGATGCGCGCATCGCGCGGCGCGCGCTGTCCATCGTCGCCGCCGACGACGATCCCTGCTTGCGGTGCTTGGAGAATTCGCGGAAGCCGGCCGAAAAAACCCGCTCCAGCGCGCCGCCATCGCGCGACTGGCTCGCGCGCTGATACAGCGCGTTCAAGTCGCCGCCTTTCCAGAATTCGTCCTCGAAGGCGTCGGTGCTCGCCTCGGCCCGCCGCAGCGCGAACATCTTCAGGAAGATTTGCCACCACGACCACAGCGAAAGCAGCAGCAACAACACCATCACCGCCTGCACGACGATGCTGGCGTGCGCGACCATCGCGACGAACGAGAGATCAGGATGCAACGTTCAAGCGTCGGTATCCTCACGTTAAGCGCCGACCGGTCGTCGGCGGGGTCGAGCCGCCGGGTCATTCGCTGAAAAGCTCGCCGGCGGCCGCCGGCGGCGCCAGGCCGAAGTGGCGATACGACAGCGCGGTGGCGATCCGGCCGCGGTTGGTCCGCTGCAGGAAGCCCTGCTGGATCAGGAACGGCTCGAGCACGTCCTCGATCGTGTCGCGCTCCTCGCCGATCGCCGCCGCGAGGTTGTCGATGCCGACCGGGCCGCCGGCGAACTTGTCGAGCACGCAGCGCAACAGCTTCCGGTCCATCACGTCGAGTCCCATCGCGTCGACGTCGAGCATCTGCAGCGCCTGGTCGGCGACCGGCACGCGTGATGTTGCCGGCCGCGCGCACCTCGGCGAAATCGCGGACGCGGCGCAGCAGGCGATTGGCGATGCGCGGCGTGCCGCGCGAGCGCCGCGCGATCTCGAGTCGCGCCTTCGGCCTCGATCGGGATCTCGAGCAGCCGGGCCGAGCGCGTGACGATGCGGGTCAGCTCTTCCGGCGTGTAGAACTCGAGCCGCGCGACGATGCCGAAGCGATCGCGCAGGGGATTGGTCAGCATGCCGGCGCGCGTCGTCGCGCCGACCAGCGTGAACGGCTGCAGATCGAGCTTGACCGAGCGCGCGGCAGGACCCTCGCCGATCATGATGTCGATCTTGAAGTCCTCGAGCGCCGGATAGAGGATTTCCTCGACGACCGGCGACAGGCGGTGAATCTCGTCGATGAACAGCACGTCGTGCGGCTCGAGGTTGGTCAGCAGCGCGGCCAGGTCGCCGGCGCGCTCGAGCACCGGTCCCGAGGTCTGGCGCAGGTTGACGCCGAGCTCGTGCGCGATGATGTGCGACAGCGTCGTCTTGCCCAGGCCCGGCGGGCCGAACAGCAGCACGTGATCGAGCGCTTCCTTGCGCTTCTTCGCCGCCTCGATGAAGATCGAAAGCTGTCCGCGGATTTTCTCCTGGCCGATGTATTCTTCGAGCGCGCGCGGCCGCAGCGTGCGCTCGAGCACTTCTTCCTGCGGGCTCACCGGCGCCGCGGCGATCAGGCGGTCGGTCTCGATCATGCGTCTATTATGCCTGCAGTGTCGCGGCGCTTCGCGCGCATCGGCGAGCGCATCGTCATGCCTTCGCCAGCAGCTTCAGGGCCTGCCTGATGCCGTCGCCGACGGCGATGCCTTCGGGCAGTTCCTTGACCGCGTGCGCGGCTTCCTTGTCGCTGTAGCCCAGCGAAAGGAGCGCGTTCAACACGTCGGAGGCGACGGGCGCCGGGCGATGCACGCCAACCGCGGTCGTCAGATCGGCGCCGAGCTTGTCCTTGAGCTCGAGCAGCAGGCGCTCGGCGGTCTTCTTGCCGATGCCGGGAATCTTGGTCAGCCGGCCGCTGTCCTGCATGCTGACCGCCTGCGCGAGCTCGGCGACCGACAGGCCGGACAGCACCGAAAGCGCGATGCGCGCGCCGACGCCGCTGATCCGGATCAGCTGGCGGAACGCGCGGCGCTCGTTCTCGGAGCCGAAACCGAACAGCAGATGCGCGTCCTCGCGCACGACCAGATGCGTGAACAGCGTGAGCTTGTCGCCGATGTTGGGCAGGTTGTAGAACGTGCTCATCGGCACGTCGACTTCGTACGCGACGCCCTGGACGTCGAGCAGGATCTGCGGCGGGTTCTTCTCCAGCAGCGTCCCGGCGAGGCGGCCGATCATCGCGTCGCCGCCGCCGCGATGCGCGCGCTCTCGCGCGCGACCGGCCGTGCGGACGTCGGGCGCATCGGGCAGGGCGGATGCCGCGCATGGCGCGAATTATCGCATGCACCGAGCGCTCGTCGGCGGACCCGGCGGCCGCGCGCTCATCGTCCCGATCGCGCGAAGATGCGCGGCGACGGCGGAAAGCGACGCACAGCACCAGCGGCTTGCGCGCGAGCAGCTCGGCGCTCGGTGGATGCAGATCGGGCACCATCACCGGCGTCATGCCGGCGGCCGCGGCGGCGATGATGCCGGGCTCCGAGTCTTCCAGCACGACGCAGTCGCCGGGCTGCGACGCCGAGCCGCGCGGCGGCGGCGATGAAAATGTCCGGCGCGGGCTTGCCGCGCGCGACTTCGTCGCCGCCGACCAGCGCGGCGAAGCGATGCAGCAGGTCCGACCCGATCGAGCTTGGCGCGGGCGCGTTCGCGCCGCGTCGAGGTCGCGACCGCGAGGGCGATGCCGCGCTCGTCGAGCAGATCCAGGATCTCGGTCAAGCCCGGGCTTGAGCGCGATGCCTTCGGCGGCGACGATCGCGTCGTAATCGGCGGCCCAGGCCTGCGTCAGCTGCATCGACCGGATAGTCGGGTCCGTGCCGCGCGCGGATCAGCGCGACGCAGTCGCCGAAGTTGCGTCCGATCATCTGCCGGCACAGGTCGAGATCGAACTCGCGCCCGAGGCCGCGCGCGGCGCGCTCCCATGCGCGCAGCGCCGGCGCCTCGGTGTCGAGCATCAGGCCGTCCATGTCGAAGATGACGGCTTCCGGCCAGCGCTCGATCAAAGGATGCGGCCTCGCCGGACGCGGTAGCCGCCGCGGCGCAGGCCGCCGATGCCGGCGCCGCCATGCGCGTGGCAGATCGCGCAGGCGAGCGCGTCGGCCGCATCGGCGGAAGGCGCGGCCGGCAGCGCGAGCAGGCGCCTGACCATCTCCTGCACCTGCTCCTTCGCCGCCTTGCCGTGGCCGACGACCGCCTGCTTGATCTGCAGCGCCGTGTATTCGCTGACCGGCAGCTCGGCGAGCACGGCCGCCGAGATCGCCGCGCCGCGCGCCTGGCCGAGCAGCAAGGTCGACTGCGGATTGACGTTGACAAAGACTTTTTCGACCGCGACCTCGGTCGGCAGGTGCGACGCCGATGACGCTGGCAAGGTCGCGCAGGATCAGCTTGAGCCGATCGGGCAGCTCGCCCGACGTGTTGCGTATGCAGCCGCTGGTCACGTACTGCAGGCGGTTGCCGGTGCAGATGATCACGCCAAAGCCTGTCACTCGGAGCCCGGGGTCGATGCCCAGTATCCGTCGCGCCTGCATGGCCGGTGCGGCTAGCATGGGTCACGCGCCGTGCGCGGGCTACGCCGGCCACCGCAGCGATCGCCGCCCGCCGCTCATGCCTCCTCGATGACCGCGGTCGTGTAGACGTCCTGCACGTCGTCGAGCGCTTCGAGCGCGTCGAGCAGCTTCTGCATCCGCGACGGCGTCCTCGCCCTTGCACTCGACTTCCACCGCCGGCTTCATCGTCACTTCGGCGAAGTCGGACTTGAGGCCGGCGTCGGCGAGCGCCTGCCTGACCGTGACCAGGTCGTGCGGCGCGGTGATCACTTCCGACGAGCCGTCGTCGTGGCTGACGACGTCCTCGGCGCCGGCGTCGAGCGCGAGCCTCGATCAGCCTGTTTTCGTCGGTGCCCGGCGCGAACAGGATCTGTCCGCAATGCCTGAACAGGAACGCCACCGAGCCGTCGGTGCCGAGATTGCCGCCGTATTTGGAGAACGCATGGCGCACGTCGGCGACGGTGCGCGTCCGATTGTCGGTCAGGCAGTCGACGATCACCGCGGCGCCGTTGATGCCGTAGCCTTCGTAGCGGATCTCCTCATAGCTCGCATCGTCGGCGCCGCCCGAGCCGCGCTTGATCGCGCGCTCGATCGTGTCCTTCGGCATGTTGTTGTCCATCGCCTTGTCGACCGCGAGTCGCAGCCGCGGATTGGTCGAGGCGTCGACGCCGCCGAGCTTCGAGGAGACGGTGATTTCGCGGATCAGGCGCGTGAAGATCTTGCCGCGCTTGGCGTCGGTGGCGGCCTTCTTGTGCTTGATGTTCGCCCACTTGCTGTGGCCTGCCATGGTGCATTCCCGCCGATGCCGCCCGATCGCAAATTATAGCAGCGGGCATGCTGCGAACGACCGGCGCGCGACGCGGGCGGCGCCTACAGCAGATCCTGCTGCTTAGAAACTGCGCGATCGCCTTGAGCCGCACTTCGCTGTCGTTGATCTCGAGCATGCTCTGCTTGATCGTCGCCGGCAGCGGCAGGAGCTCGGCGAGCCGGTAGCCGACCCACGAGGCGTCGTCCAGCGCCGGCTCGCCGGCGAAATGCTCGCGGCCGACGCGATTGATCATCAGCTCGAGCAGGTTCGCGAGCGGCTGATGGATCTCCGGCAGCGCAACCTGCGGCTCCGGCAGGATCGAGCGTCGGCCTGCGCCAGAACGAGGCCGTCGTCGGCCGTGCGATGCGATTGCACCTGGAATCGCGTGCCGCCCTCGGTCTTGAGCTGCAGGATGCCGAGCTGGGGCATGTCCCACGACGTGATGCGTGCCAGCGTGCCGATCAGCGCGAACTCCGGCGGCTCCGGCGGCGCCGCGCCGCGCGACTTCCTCGCCGCGCGTCAACAGGCACACGCCGAAAGGCTGGTCGTCCTTGAGGCAGCGCTTGGTCATGTCGATGTAGCGCTGCTCGAAGACCTTCAGCGGCAGCATGCCGCCGGGAAACAGCACGGTCTTCAGCGGAAACAGCGGCAGCGTCAGCGGCTCGCGCGACGGCGCGCCGCGCCGGAAGGGCAGCATCGGCAAGCCTCAGGCGCGCTCGACCAGCGGCGGCGCGCGCCGCGCGCCGCGCCCCAGCGCGGGCCGAGCGCATGCTCGACGCCGAGCTGGTCGAGGACCCGCGCGACGACGAAATCGACGAGGTCCTCGATCGTGCGCGGATGGCCGTAGAAGCCAGGCGACGGCGGCAGGATCACCGCGCCGGCTCGCGAGAGCTTCAGCATGTTCTCGAGATGTATCGCCGAAAGCGGCGTCTCGCGCGGCACCAGCACCAGCGGTCGCCGCTCCTTCAGCATCACGTCGGCAGCGCGCTCGATCAGGTTGTCGGCGAGTCCCGCCGCGATCGCGCCCAGCGTTCCCATGCTGCACGGGCAGATCGCCATCGCGTCGGCCGGATTCGAGCCCGACGCGACCGGGCTCATCCAGTCCTCGCGGCCGAACACCGTCAGCTGGCCCGGCTCCGCGCGGTAGCGCTCGGCGAAGTAGCTTGCCGCGGCGGCGGGCTGCGTGGGCAGCGTGAGCTCGAGCTCCTGCCTGGCGACGATCTGCGCCGCCGGTGAGTACAGCAGGAAGACGCGCGCGCGCGCCGCGAGCAGGCATTCGAGCAGGCGCAAGCCGTAAGGCAGTCCCGAGGCGCCGGTGAAGGCGAGGGTGATGGTTTTCGGCGCGGTCATTCGAGGATTCTAGCGTATCGCACGCGCCGTCGTCGCGCCAGGCAGTCCGAGCTCGCCGATGCTCAGCCGATCTCGCGATGGCGCGTGTGCACCTGGTAGCGCCCGGCGAACGCCTGCGCCAGCCGCTCGGCCAGATAGACCGAGCGATGCCGGCCGCCGGTGCAGCCGATCGCCCACGGTCAGGTAGTTGCGATTGTCGCGCGCGTAGTCGGGCAGCCAGCTCGCGACGAAATGGTAGATGTCGGTGTACATGCGCTCGACTTCGGGATGGCTCTCGAGGTAGGCGATGACCGCCTGGTCCTTGCCGGTGAGCGGCGCGAGCGCGGGCTCGTAATGCGGGTTCGGCAGGCAGCGCACGTCGAACACCAGGTCGGCGTCGAGCGGCACGCCGTGCTTGTACCCGAACGACTGGAACAGCAGCGTCATCCGCGACGGGTCGACGCTGATGAAGTCCTTGACCCAGCGGCGCAGCGCCGCCGCGGGCAGGTCGCTGGTGTCGAAGCTGTAGCCCAGCGAGCGGATGTCGGCGAGCCGTGCGCGCTCGAATTCGATCGCCTCGCGCAGCGTGCGGTCGTCGCTCGAAAACGGGTGCCGTCGCCGCGTTTCCGAAAAGCGCTTGACCAGCGTCTCGATCTTGGCGTCGAGGTAGACGAAGCGCACCTTCCAGCCGTCGGCGCGCGCGGCATCGATCGCCGCCTGCAGGCCTTCGAGCGCCGGATCGGTCTTGACGTCGAGCGCGATCGCCACGCGCTCCTGCTGCGCCCGCTTCAGATGGTCGAGCAGGCCGCCGAGCTGCGTCGACGGCAGGTTGGATACCGCGTAGTAGCCGCTATCCTCCAGCGCCGCGAGCGCGACGCTCTTGCCTGAGCCCGAAACGCCGCCGATCAGGACCAGGTCCATGTTGCGCCATCCGGGCGACGCACCCACTGCCGCGCACGATGGCGCATTGCGTCAGCCTCCGTCTTCCATCAGCTTCTGCTGCCGCTCGATGAACTCCTTGGTGCTGTCGATGCCGCGCTGGTTGAGGACGAAATTGCGCACGGCGGCCTCGACCAGCACCGCGAGGTTGCGGCCGGCTGCGACGGGAATCGTCACCTTGCGGATCGGCACGCCGAGGATCTCCTGGTAGGTCGCGCTGACCTGCAGCCGATCGAGCTCGGAGAATTGCTCGTTGCTGTGGTCCTCGAGGTGGACCATCAGCTTGAGGAGCTTGCGCGGCCGCACCGCGGTCTCGCCGAAGATCGTGCGGATGTTGAGCACGCCGATGCCGCGCACTTCGAGGAAATCCTTGAGCACCGCAGGGCAGCGGCCCTCGAGCGTGTCCGGCGAAATGCGGTACAGCTCGACGATGTCGTCGGCGACCAGGCCGTTGCCGCGCGAAATGAGCTCGAGCGCGAGCTCGCTCTTGCCGATCGCGGACGCGCCGGTGATCAGCACGCCCATCTCGAGCACGTCGAGAAACACGCCGTGCAGCGACGTCGACTCGGCGAGCATGCGCGACAGGTAGAGGCGGATCACGTCGACGACGTGCGGCGACGGCTGCGGCGAGGTCAGCAGCGCCATGTGGTGCCGGTTGCAGGCATCGAGCAGGTGCTTGGGGATTTCCTCGCCGTTGGCGACGATGATCGCGGCCAGGTCGGTGGTGAACAGGCGCGCGATCGACTGCTGCAGCGCGTCTTCGGGCAGGCTGCGCAGATAGGCCGCCTCGGCGGCGCCGATCATCTGCACGCGGAACGGATGGATGAAATTCATGTGGCCGACCTGGCCGATCGTCGGCTTCAGCGCGGCTTCGCCGGTAAGCACGCGATTGCCGCCCTGGCGGCCCGCGAGCCAGGTCATGCCCAGCCGCTCCTGGTTGTCGGCGATCAGGCGCTCGATGCTCACCTGCCGCACGGCGCCGCTGTCGTTCATTGTGGCTCGGGCTGCCAGTCGGCGAACACCTGGTGCACTTCGGCGGCATCGGCCGCCATGCGCGACCTGCTCGCGAAACGACCTTTCGCCGAACATCTGCGCGAGCTCGGACAGGAGCTTGCAGGTGCTCCTCGGTCGCGTGTTCGGGCACGAGCAGCACGAACACCTGCTCGACCGGCTTGCCGTCCGGCGCGTCGAACGGAATCGGCTGCTGCGGCCGGACGAACGCGCCCATCGCCTCCTTGAGCCCCTTGATGCGGCCGTGCGGAATGGCGATGCCCTGGCCCAGCCCGGTCGACCCGAGCCGCTCGCGCGCGAACAGGCTGTCGAACACGACCGAGCGCGCGATCTGCGACTGCGTCTCGAAAAGCTGGCCGATCTGCTCGAACAGGCGCTTCTTGCTGGTCGCTTCGAGGTTGAGCGCGATGTTCGCTTCCGGCAGAAGCTGCGCGATCTGGTTCATCGTCTGGGATCGAGTGGTCGACGGAATCCGGAGCGACGCGCGGCAGCGCCGCTCCACGCCGGACGCGATTATACGCCGCGATAACGGCTTATTGAGCGCGCGCCTTGCCCGGCGCCGGGGCGTCTGCCGGTGCGCTTGATCGCGCCGGGCTCGTGGCGGTGGCCGTTCTGCTTTTCCTTGTGCCGAAGGACCTGCCGGTCGAGCTTGTCCGCAAGCGCGTCGATGGCCGCGTACATGTCGGGATCGATGCACTCGGCATGAATGTCCTTGCCGCGTATGTGCAGATTGGCGGTCACCTGTTGCCTGAGCTTGTCGACCGACAACACCACGTTGACGTCGATCACGTGATCGAAATGCCGCGTGACGCGTTCGAGCTTGGCGGTCACGTAGTCGCGGATCGCGGGAGTGATCAGCAGGTGATGTCCGCTCAGGCTCAGGTTCATCCGGCTCTCCTTGCATTGGTGCAGCGTCGTGCCGATCAGATGGCCTTGCGCAGATTGACCGGAGGTATCTGCAGCGCTTCCCGGTACTTGGCGACGGTGCGGCGTGCGACGACGATGCCCTGGTCGCCGAGCAGGTCGGCGATGCGGCTGTCGGTCAGCGGCGAATTCGGATCCTCGGCGCCGATCAGCTGCTTGATCAGCGCCCGGATGGCGGTCGCCGACGCCGCGCCGCCGGTATCGGTGGCGACGTGGCTGCCGAAGAAGTACTTGAGCTCGTAGGTGCCGCGCATCGTCAGCATGTACTTCTGCGCGGTGACGCGCGAGATCGTCGACTCGTGCAGGTTCAGGATCTCGGCGATCTCGCGCAGCACCATCGGGCGCATCGCGACTTCGCCGTGATCGAAGAAATGCCGCTGCCGGTCGACGATGGCCTGCGACACGCGCAGGATGGTCTCGAACCGCTGCTGCACGTTGCGGATCAGCCATTTCGCCTCCTGTAGCTGCGCCGCGAGCTGCTGGTTCGACGAGCCGCGGTTGCGCGTGAGGATATCGGCATAGATGCGATTCAGCCGCAGCTTGGGCATCGCGGCCTCGTTCAGCGCCGCGACCCAGCGACCCCTTATCTTTCTTACGACCACGTCCGGAATCACATAGTTCGCTTCGGTCTTGGAAAATTCGCCGCCCGGACGAGGATGCAGGCTGGTGATCAGCGTGCGCACGCCGCGCAGGCCCGCGTCGTCGATGTGCAGCAGCCGCTTCAGCTTGCCGAAGTCGCGTGCGGCCAAGCAGCGGCAGGTGATGCTCGACCAGCTTGAGCGCCTCGGACAGAAAGGGCGTCGTCGCGGGCATCACCTTGAGCTGCAGCGCCAGGCATTCGGCGGCGTCGCGCGCGCCGACGCCGGCGGGCTCGAAATTCTGCAGGTGCCGGAGCGCGATCGACAACTCGTCGGCCTCGATGCCCAGCTCCTCGGGAAACAACTCGAGAATCTCCTCCAGCGACGTCGTCAGGTAGCCGTCCTCGTTCAGCGCGTCGATCAGCGCCGATACGATCTGGCGGTCGCGCAGCGGAAGATTGAGCTCGGCGAGCTGCGAATTGAGGTGGTCGCGCAGCGAGCTGGTCGCGACCTGCTGCGGCGAGAAGTTCTCGTCGTCGTCGTCGCTCGCCGCCGGACGAGCTGCCCCAGTCGCCTTCGCCGCCGCCGGCGCTGGTCATCGAATCGAAATCCGACTGCAGCGTGCCGTCGGGATCGCTCCAGCGGCTCGTCGACGCGTCGCCGGAGCTCGCCGCCGACTGCGCGAATTCCGGCGGCGGCGCAACGTGCTCGTCGTCGTCGGCCTTTTCGAGCAGCGGGTTTTCCTGCAGCAGGCGCTCGACTTCGGCGTTGAGCTCGAGCGTCGAGAGCTGCAGCAGGCGGATCGACTGCTGCAGCTGCGGCGTCAGCGTGAGGTGCTGACTGAGCTTGAGCTGGAGCGTCGGCTTCATCGCGTTGCCGCCGTGCGCCGGCGGCGCGGCGAGCCGGTGCTGCGGTGCGAGCAACGGGCACCGGGGCCGCCGGCGGTGCGGCAGGCCGCATGGCCGGCAGGGACTTCCGCACCTGCCTGGGCGGATCATCGTCATGGGCTAGAGCCGGAAATGCTCTCCGAGATAGACCTTCCTGACGTTTTCATTATAAACAATTTCGTCCGGCGTTCCCGAGGCCAGCACCCGCCCCTCGTTGATGATATAGGCGCGGTCGCAGATGCCCAGCGTTTCGCGCACGTTGTGATCGGTGATCATCACGCCGATTTCGCGCTCCTTCAGGAAGCCGATGATCTTCTGGATGTCGAGCACCGCGATCGGATCGATGCCGGCAAACGGCTCGTCGAGCAGGATGAAGCGCGGTCGCGTCGCCAGCGCGCGCGCGATCTCGACGCGCCTGCGCTCGCCGCCGGAAAGGCTGACCGCCGACGCATCGCGCAGGTGCGAGATCGACAGGTCTTCGAGCAGCGCGTCGAGCCGGTTGGCGATCTCGTCGGCGTCGATGCCCTGCAGCTCGAGAATCGCCTGCACGTTGTCGGCAACCGACAGCTTGCGGAAAATCGACGCTTCCTGCGGCAGGTACGACAGGCCCAGGCGCGCGCGCGAGTGAATCGGCATTCGCGTCAGGTCGTCGCCGTCGAGCTCGATCGTGCCGCCGTCGGCGGCGACCAGTCCGACGATCATGTAGAAGCACGTCGTCTTGCCGGCGCCGTTCGGGCCCGAGCAATCCGACGACCTCGCCGCTGCCGACCGCCAGCGACACATCGTGCACGACGATGCGCGACTTGTAGCGCTTGTTCAGCGCGGCGACCGATAGCGTGCTCATTGCGTGCGCGCCGCGCGTCACTTGCCGGCTGGCGGGCCGATCCTGTCGTCGGGCTTGAGCGGCAGCGGCGGGTTGGGCTTGGCGCGGCGCGGCGGCGCGGCGGCCGCGCCCTTGCGCGCTCTTGCCGTCCTTGCGTCCTTCGCTTCCGGCTGGAACACGCCGCGCACCCGCGCGCCGAGCGGCACTTCCCCGGCGGCCGGCGGTCGCGCTGTCCGGGCGGCCTTCGGCCTTGAAGACCTCGGTCGCCGCGTCGTACGAAATGTAGTTGCTGCGGATCTCGTCGCTGCCTTTTCTCAGCAGCGCGTCGTCGAAAAGCTCGACGAAACGCTTCTGTCCGTCGTAGACGATGCGCTGCGCGAAGCCCTCGTAGTATTCGTCGACGCCGTCGCGCTTCTCGCGGAACGTCACCGGATTGCCGTACGCGGTCGCCGACAGCGAGTTGTCGGGGTTCTGGTGGAAGACGATGCGATCGGCGTGAATCGACAGCGTGCCCTGCGTGACGACGACGTTGCCGGCCAGCTCGCCGTTCTTGGTCTCGGCGTTGCCGCCGCCGGTGTCGCCCTGGAAATTGATCGGCTTGTCGCGGTCGGCCTTCTCCGCCCACGCCGGCGCTGCCGCGAGGCCCAGGCAGAGCAGCGCACACGGCAGGCGCGCGCAGCGCCGACGGCGAGCAGCGTGCGCATCGTGTGATCGATCATCGGCTTACTTCTGCTGGGGCTCGAATTGCCCGCTGACGCGGGAGCTGAAGCTTGATCGTCTTGGTCTTGTTGTCGAATTCCATCCCTGTCGCATTGATTATCCCACGCGGGTCGGCGATCGTCACCGCCTTGTCGGTCACGATCTTGTCTTCCTTCGGCATGCACCTGCAGGTATTCGCTGGTGATCGTGGTGGGTCCGTCGCGCGCCGTGTCCGACGACGGCGTCGCGCACGCCCTTGACGTGGCCGGTGAAGGACGACGTGCTCGCGATCGCCGCTGACGCTGGCCCTGTCGGCGGTGACGGTCAGCCGCGGCTTGCCCGGGTCGTTGAACGTGATCCGCGGGCCTTCGAGATCGGTCGAGTCGTCGTCCGGATAGTGCCGCGCGGCGCTTGGCCATCAGCGCCTGGTGGATGCGGCCCTTGTCGTCGAGGCTGGCCGCCTTGAAGTTCTCGATGTACAGGTCGGGATCGTGCCGGCCCGAGCCGTCGAATTTCGGCAGCCGGCGCGCGCACCTGCGCGTCGAGCCAGTAGGTCATCGCGGCCAGCGCGCCGAGCAGCAGCGCCGGCGACCACGCGACGACACGGTCGAGCAGCGTCTGGCGAAAGCTTCATTGCGCGAATGCCTTCAGCAACGGCGCGAGCGCGCCCTGCGCGGCAAGGATGAGCTCGCACAGCTCGCGCACGGCGCCGGCGCCGCCGTCGGCGCGGGTGACGTAGTGCGCTGCGTCGCGCACCGCCGCGGGCGCGTGCGGCACGGTCGCGCCCAGTCCGCAGCGCATGATCACCGGCAGGTCGGGCATGTCGTCGCCGATGTGCGCGCAGTCCCGGGCGTCGACGCCAAGCTGCTGGCGCAGCCGCTCCCAGGCGGCGAACTTGTCTTCGGCGCCCAGCACGACGTGCGCGACCGCGAGATCCTCGGCGCGCCGGGTGACCGCCGGCGCGCGGCTGCCGGAAATCCAGGCGACGGTGATCGCCCGATTGCTGCAGCATCTTCAGGCCGAAGCCGTCGAGCGTCGAGAACGCCTTGAGCTGGCTGCCGTCGGCCGCGTAGTAGATCTTGCCGTCGGTCAGCACGCCGTCGACGTCGCAGGACAGGAGGCGCACGCGGCGCGCCCGGCCGTCGAGGTCGGCCGGCGTCATACGACCTTGGCGCGGAAAAGATCGTGCATGTGCAGCGCGCCGACGAGCTTGCGCTCGTCATCGACGACCAGCAGCTGGCTGACCTTCGGCGGCGTTTCCATCAGCTCGACGCAGTCGATCGCCAGCAGGTCGGCGGCGATCGTTCGCGGATTGCGCGTCATCAGCTCGGCGACTCGCGCGGCGCCGAAATCGCGCACGCGGCCGAGGCTGCGCCGCAGGTCGCCGTCGGTGAAAATGCCGGCGACGCGCCGCTCGTCGTCGACGACCGCGGTCATGCCCATGCCCTTGCCGCTCATCTCGACGACCGCGTCGGCGAGCGACGCGTCCAGCCGCGACCGTCGGCAGGTCGGCGCCGATGCGCATGACGTCGCGCACGCGCGTCAGCAGCCGGCGCCCCAGCGCGCCGCCCGGATGCGAGCGCGCGAAATCCTCGACCGAGAAGCCGCGCGCGTCGAGCACCGTCAGCGCCAGCGCGTCGCCCAGCGCCAGCGCCGCCGTCGTGCTCGCCGTCGGCGCGAGCCCCAGCGGACAGGCTTCGCTGTCGACGCTGGCGTCGAGATGCACGTCGGCGGCCTGCGCCAGCGACGACCGCTCGTTGCCGGTCAGCGCGATCAGCCTGGCGCCCTGGCGCTTCAGGTGCGGGATCAGCAGCACCAGCTCGTCGGTTTCGCCGGAGTTCGACAGCAGCAGCACGACGTCGTCGGGGGTGATCATGCCGAGGTCGCCGTGGCCCGCCTCGGCGGCGTGGACGAAGAACGCCGGCGTGCCGGTCGAGGCGAGCGTTGCCGCGAGCTTGCGCGCGATGTGGCCGGACTTGCCGATGCCGGTGACGACGACGCGGCCGCGGCAGCCGAAGATCGCGCGCGCCGCGGCGACGAATGCATCGCCCGAGGCGATGCTGCAGCGCATCGATCGCCATCGCCTCGGTCGCCAGCACGCTGCGGCCCAGCGCGAGCGCGCGGCCGGCATCGACGCCCGGCGCGGCAGTGCGGCGCGGCCGGGGCATGTGCGCGGATCGGTGTCGGCATGCGGCCAGTATACCGTCACTTAGAAAGCGGTTGCTCTGTGCTACATTCGCGACGGCGCTCTCGCGGCGCCGTGCGATCGGGCGCAGGGGAGTGCGGCGTCGCCGCGCGTCCGCAGCGCGCACGCAAAACGATGACCCATACACTGCAACTGATCCTGCTGCTGCTCGCCGCCTCGGTCGTCGCGGTCGTGCTCTGCCGGCTGGTGCGGCTGCCGCCGATTCTCGGCTACCTGGCCGTCGGCATCGCGGTCGGTCCGCACGCGCTGGCCTGGGTGCCGGACGACGCGAACGTGCGCGATCTGGCCGAATTCGGCGTCGTCTTCCTGATGTTCTCGATCGGCCTCGAATTCAGCCTGCCGCAGCTCAAGACGATGCGCCGGGCGGTGTTCGGGCTCGGTCTCGCGCAGGTCGCGATCACGACCCTGGTGGCGATGGTCGGCCTGCATTTCCTGCACTTCAGCTGGCTTGCCGGGTTTCGCGCTCGGCGGCGCGCTGGCGATGAGCTCGACCGCGATCGTGTCGAAGTTGCTCGCCGAACGCTCGGAGCTCAACTCGCCGCACGGGCGCGACGTGATGGGCATCCTGCTGTTCCAGGATCTCGCGGTCGTCGCGTTCCTGATCGCGATTCCGACGCTGGCCGAGGGCGGCGCGGACCTGTGGAAACCGCTGGCCATCGCCGCCGGCAAGGCCGCCGTCGCGCTCGCGGCGATCCTGTTCTTCGGCCAGAAGCTGATGCACGGGTGGTTCTTCATCGTCGCCCGGCTGCGCTCGTCGGAGCTGTTCATGCTCAACGTGCTGCTGGTCACGCTCGGGCTGGCGGCGCTGACCGAGCTTGCCGGACTGTCGTTCGCGCTGGGCGCATTTCTCGCCGGCATGCTGATCGCCGAAACCGAGTACCGCTACCAGGTCGAAGAAGACATCAAGCCGTTTCGCGACGTGCTGCTCGGCCTGTTCTTCGTCAGCGTGGGCATGTATCTGAACCTCGCCGTCGTCGCCGCCAACCTCGGCTGGGTGCTGCTGCTGCTGATCGGGCCGGTGCTGGCCAAGCTGGTCGCTGATCGTCATTCTGGCCAGGGCGTTCCGTTCGCCGCTCGCGACGGCGCTGCGCACCGGCTTCTATCTGGCGCAGGCCGGCGAGTTCGCGATCGTGCTGCTGGCGCTGAGCACCGATCTTCACGATCCTGCGAATCGACGTTTCCGCAGCTCGTGCTCGCGGCGATGGTGCTGTCGATGCTGGCGGCGCCGTTCATGATCCAGCTTGCCGAGCCGCTGGTGCGCCGGCATGACCGCCAACGACTGGCTCGCGCGCGCCGCGCAGGTCACGCAGATCGCGGCGCGGACGATCTCCCGCCAGGATCACGTGATCATCTGCGGCTATGGCCGCAGCGGCCAGAATCTGGCGCGGCTGCTCGAGACCGAGGGCATTCCGTTCCTCGCGCTGGATTCGGATCCCCAGCGCGTCGCCGAGGCGGCCGTCGACGGCGGCAACGTCGTCTACGCCGACGCCGGCCGCCGTGAAGCCCTGATCGCGGCCGGGCTGCAAAAGGCGCGCGCCGTGGTGATCACCTTCGCGGACAACGCACTCGCGATGAAAATCCTGCACCAGGTGCAGCATGCGCGGCCCGAGGTGCCGGTCATCGTGCGCACGTTCGACGATACCGAGCTCGATCGCCTGCTGAAGGCGGGCGCGGCCGAGGTGGTGCCCGAGGTGCTCGAAGGCAGCCTGATGCTCGCGTCGCACTCGCTGCTGCTGCTGGGCGTGCCGCTCAACCGCGTGCTGGCGCGGATCCGCGCGGTGCGCGAGGAGCGCTACAGCATCTTCCGCGGCTTTTACCACGGCGCGACCGATGCGGCCGACGCGGCGGACAACCTGCAGCCGCGGCTGCATTCGGTGCTGCTTACCGAACGCTCGACCGCGGTCGGCAAGTCGCTGGCCGAGATCGATCTGGAAGGGCGCGTGGAGGTCACCAGCGTGCGGCGCCGCGGCGCGCGTGCCGCCGCGCCGGCGCCCGACTACCGCTTCGAGGCGGGCGACGTCCTGGTGCTGCTGGGCAAGCCCGGCGATCTCGTCGTTCGCCGAGCGGCGCTTGCTGCGCGGCTGACGCCGCTCGCTGCGACCCGCCGCCCGTCGTTGTTGCGTTGCGGCGAACGGGCTACAATCGACGATCCTTCCCTGGATCTTCCACCGTTCCGATGCCGGTCGCCGCTACCGCGGATACGCATGCCAGCCTGAGCCCGACGCGACGGCTCGACCCCGCCGCGGCGGCGATCGAGCTCGCCGACGTCTGGTTCGCCTACGACCGCCGGCAGGTGCTGCGCGGCATCACGATGACGGTGCCGCGGGGAAAGATCGTCGCGATCATGGGCGGCAGCGGCTGCGGCAAGACGACGATCCTGCGTCTGATCGGCGGCCAGCTGAGGCCGAAGAAGGGCAAGGTGCTGGTCGGCGGCCAGTCGGTTCCCGATCTCGAGCCCGACGCGCTTTACGCGCTGCGCCGCAAGTTCGGCATGCTGTTCCAGTTCGGCGCGCTGTTCACCGACATGACGGTGTTCGAGAACATCGCGTTTCCGATGCGCGAGCACACCGATCTGCCGGAATCGATGATTCGCGACCTGGTGCTGATGAAGCTCGATGCCGTCGGGTCTGCGCGGCGCCGCGCAGCTGATGCCGTCCGAGTTGTCCGGCGGCATGGGCCGCCGCGTCGCGCTCGCGCGCGCGATCGCGCTCGACCCGATGCTGGTGATGTACGACGAGCCGTTCGCCGGCCTCGATCCGATTTCGCTGGCGGTGGTCGGACAGCTGATCCGGCGGCTCAACGATGCGCTCGGCATCACCTCGATCGTCGTGACGCACGACGTCTACGAGTCGCTGAAGATCGTCGACTACCTGTATTTCGTCTCCGACGGAAAGATCGTCGCCGAGCGGCACGCCGCGACGAAGTGCGCGCGTCCGAGCGACCCGTTCGTCCGCCAGTTCGTCGACGGCGCAGCCCGATGGGCCGGTGCGCTTCCATTATCCGGCGCCGCCCGTACCACAAGGAGCTGCTGGCCGATGTCGAGTGACGCGATAGGCGGCGTCGCCGCAGGCGCTGCGGCGCCTCGGCGGCACGGTGACCGGCGGGGTCGCGCGGCTGGGCTACATGGCCCGCTTCCTCGGCGCCATCCTCTGGTACACGCCGATGGCGTTTCGCCGGCTGCACCTGACGGTGCGCGAGATCTATTTCTCCGGCGTGCTGTCGCTGGTGATCATCCTGATGTCGGGGCTGTTCGTCGGCATGGTGCTGGCGCTGCAAGGCTACGAGGTGCTGCGGCGCTACAGCGCGCAGGAGCAGCTCGGCATCGTGGTCGCGCTGTCGCTGGTCAAGGAACTCGGGCCGGTGATCGGAGGTCTGTTGTTCGCGAGCCGCGCCGGGTTCGGCGATTACCGCCGAGATCGGGCTGATGAAGGCGACCGAGCAGCTCTCGGCGATGGAGATGATGGCGGTCGACCCGATCGCCCGCGTCGTCGCGCCGCGGTTCTGGGCGGGCGTGATCTCGATGCCGCTGCTCGCGGCGCTGTTCTCGGCGTTCGGCATCTTCGGCGGCTATCTGATCGGCGTGCGCGTGATCGGCATCGACGCCGGCGCTTTCTGGGGGCAGATGCAGGCCGGCGTCAACTTCTGGCCGGACATCACCAACGGCATCATCAAGAGCGTCGTCTTCGGCGCCGCGGTGTCGTTGATCGCCGTGCTCGAGGGCTACGACGCGAAGCCGACTGCGGAAGGCGTGTCGGCGCGACGACCCGCACGGTCGTGGTGTCGTCGCTGGCGATCCTGGCGCTCGATTTCGTGCTGACTGTGTTCATGTTCAGGGGAGTCGGTCTATGAACCGTGCCGCGATCGACCTCTGGGTCGGCGTGTTCGTCGCGATCGGCCTGGGCGCGATCCTGTTCCTCGCGCTGAAGGTCGGCAATCTGCTGACCCTGGACCGGACGCCCAGCTATCGCATCGAGGCGAACTTCGACAACATCGGCGGGCTCAAGCTGCGCTCGCCGGTGAAGGCCGCCGGCGTGGTCGTCGGCCGCGTCGAGTCGATCCGGCTCGACCCGAAGACCTATGCGGCGGTCGTGACGATGCGCATCGATCGCGACTATGCATTCAGCAAGGACACGATCGCGTCGATCAACACGTCCGGGCTGCTCGGCGAGGTCTACATCGGTCTCGATGCCGGCGGCGACCCGGCGATGCTGAAGGACGGCGACAGGATCGCCAAGACGCAGTCGGCGGTGGTCATCGAAAAGCTGATCAGCCAGTTCCTGTTCGACAAGGCGGCAGACGGGGGAGCCAGCAAATGAGATTGTCCGTACGAAGCATGGCACCGACGCTGGCGCTGGCTTGTGCGCTGCTTGCGGGCTGCGCGGCGGCGCCGTCGCGCGTCGACCCGTTCGAACCGTGGAACCGGGCGAT
Source organism: uncultured beta proteobacterium (assembly GCA_963713125.1). GTDB lineage: Bacteria > Pseudomonadota > Gammaproteobacteria > Burkholderiales > Casimicrobiaceae > PALSA-1003. Next base: position 127,168 of record CAVQKL010000012.1, read on the forward strand.
GTACTCGGTCCACGAGGTGGTCGACGGCAACGTGATCAAGCCGATCGCCGAGGCCTACGTCAAGACGACCCCGGAGCCGGTGCGCACCGGCGTGTCGAACTTCTTCGGCAACATCGACGATTTTTTCACCGGCATCAACAACGCTTGCAGGGCAAGAAAGAGCGCGCCGGCGACGATTTCGGCCGCGTGCTGCTCAATTCGACGTTCGGTATCGTCGGCATCTTCGACCTGGCGTCGATGATGGGCATCGCCAAGGACAAGCAATGACTTCGGCATCACGTTCGGCAAGTGGGGCGCGCCGCAGGGCCCGTATCTGTTCATTCCGCTGTTCGGGCCGACGACCGTGCGCGACGGCACCGGCTGGCTGGTGCGCCTCTACACCGGCCCGATCGGCTACATGCCGAACGTTCCGTTGCGCAATTCGCTCTACGGGCTCGGCTATCTCGACACCAGGGCTCAGTTGCTGGGCGCCGAAAGCGTGCTCGACACCGCGGCGCTCGACAAGTATCGCTACCTGCGCAACGCGTATCTGAGGGCGCGGCGCTACCAGGTCTACGACGGCAAGCCGCCGCCGGAAGAAGAGGACGAATGACGCGGGCAGGCGCACGGCATTGACATTGCTACGGAACCGGTTGCCGCGCGTGGTGCCGCGCTGCACGACCATATTCATGAGGTTCACGATGATCGACCGATGGATATCGGTATTTTTCGCCGCGTCGCTGGCGCTGACCGCGGTGCACGCCCAGGCGCAGGAAGCGCCCGACGCGCTGGTCAAGCGCGTCGCCGAAGACGTGCTGCAGACGATACGCGGCGACAAGGACCTGCAGGCCGGCAACCAGGCCAAGGTCAAGCAGATTGATCGAGACCAAGCTCGCGCCGCATTTCGACTTCACCCGCATGACGGCGCTGGCGATGGGGCGCAACTGGCGCAGCGCGACGCCGGAGCAGCAGAAAGCGCCTGACCGACGAATTCCGCACGCTGCTGGTGCGCACCTACTCGGGAGCGTTGTCCAACTATCGCGACAACACGATGGACTACGCGCCGCTGCGGATGAACGCCGGCGACACCGAGGTGACCGTGCGCACGTCGGTGCGGCGGCCCGGCCAGGCGCCGGTGCAGATCGACTACAGCATGGCCAAGACCCCGGACGGCTGGAAGGCCTACGACGTCATCGTCGCCGGCGTGAGCCTGGTGACCAACTATCGCGACGAATTCAACGATGCGGTGAAGAGCTCCGGCGTCGACGGCCTGATCAAGACGCTGGCCGACAAGAACAAGGGGCCGGCGCCGAAGTGACGCGCGCGCGCAGCCCGCGGCGCCGGTGGACCGGTCGCGCAGGTGCTGCGCGCCGACGACGGCCGCTGGGTGGTCGCCGGTCCGCTGACGATCAACAACGTCGCCCGCGTGCTGGCGGCAAGCGTCGACCTGCCGCTGCCGGAGACCGGGACGGTCGACCTCAAGGACGTCGATCCGGTCGATTCGGCCGGCGTGGCCATATTGCTCGAATGGAAGCGCCGGGCCGCCGCCGAAGGCAGGTCGCTGGCGTTCGAGAACGTGCCGCCGAGCATGGCCTCGCTCGCCGAGCTGTACGGCGTCGACGTGCTCCTCTCCCGCCTGAACGCCTTGGCCCGGATGACTGCGCGATCGTGCTCGTCCGGGCGCGTGCGCGCTTCCGGCGCGCACGGCGCGGCGTTGCCGCCGGGTACGGCCGCCGGGGCCGGCATCGGGTGGAGCGCATGAGCGCTGCCGTCGACATCGTCGACGTGGCGCGCCGCTTCGGTCCGGTGCAGGCGCTGGCCGGCGTCGATCTCGCGGTCGAGCAGGGCGAATTCTTCGGCCTGCTCGGCCCGAACGGCGCCGGCAAGACGACGCTGATCTCGATCCTCGCCGGGCTCACGCGCGCCGACCGGGGCACGGCGCGCGTGCTCGGGTCACGACGTGGTCACCGACTACGCCCGCGCGCGGCGGCTGCTGGGCGTGGTGCCGCAGGAGCTGGTGTTCGATCCGTTTTTCACCGTGCGCGAGACCTTGCGCATCCAGGCCGGCTATTTCGGCATTCGCGATCAGGATGACTGGATCGACGAGATCCTGCACCACCTCGGCCTCGCCTCGCGCGCGAACACCAACATGCGGGCGCTGTCCGGCGGGATGAAGCGCCGCATGCTGGTCGGCCAGGCGCTGGTGCACAAGCCGCCGGTGATCGTGCTCGACGAGCCCACGGCCGGCGTCGACGTCGAGTTGCGGCAGAGCCTGTGGTCGTTCATCCGCAAACTCAACGGCGACGGGCACACGATCATCCTCACGACGCACTATCTGGAGGAAGCCGAAGCGCTGTGCGGGCGCATCGCGATGCTCAAGGCGGGCAGGATCGTCGCGCTCGACACCAAGCAGAAGCTGCTGTCGACGTTCGCCGGGCTCACCGTCCGGCTGACCGTCGCCGAGCCGCTGCCGGGCGCGTGGCCCGGCCGGGTGCTGCGCCAGGACGGGCAGACCTATCTGCTGACGCTGGCGGATTACGCCGAGCTCGAGAGCATGCTGGCGGCGCTGCGCGAAGCGCGCATCACGATCATCGAGCTGTCGCTGCAGGAGGCCGACCTCGAGCAGGTGTTCCTGCGCATCATGGCGCGGCAGGAGTGAAGGCGATCGAGCGAGACGACGCACGATGCGCGCTCGCGCCGGCGCGCCTGCTGCCTGCGCGCGGCGCGGGCTGGCTGACGCTGCTGTACAAGGAGCTGCTGCGCTTCTGGAAGGTGAGCTTCCAGACGATACTCGCGCCGGTGCTGACCGCGCTCCTCTACCTGCTGATCTTTTCGCACGTGCTCGAGGCGCACGTGTCGGTCTTCGGCGGACGCGTTTCCTACACGGCGTTCCTGATTCCGGGCCTGGTGATGATGTCGGTGCTGCAGAATGCGTTCGCCAACAGCTCGTCGTCGATGATCCAGTCGAAGATCACCGGCAACCTGATCTTCGTCCTGCTGACGCCGCTGTCGCCGCTCGACATGTTCGCCGCCTACGTGCTGGGCGCGATGGTGCGCGGCCTGGTCGTCGGCCTGGGCGTGTTCGTCGTCACGCTGGCGTTCGCGCCGATCGCGCCGGCGCATCCGCTGTGGGCGCTCGGCCTTCGCGCTGCTCGGCAGCGCGATCCTGGGCATTCTCGGGTTGATCGCGGGAATCTGGTCCGACAAGTTCGATCAGCTGGCGGCATTCCAGAACTTCGTCATCATGCCGCTGACGTTTCTGTCCGGCGTGTTCTACTCGATCCATTCGCTGCCGCCGTTCTGGCAGGCGCTGTCGCATTTCAATCCGTTCTTCTATATGATCGACGGCTTCCGCTACGGCTTTTTCGGGCTGTCGGACGTCGCGCCCGCGACGAGCCTCGCGATCGTCGTCTTCTTCTGCGCGGCATTGAGCGCGGTAACGCTCGTCCTGCTCAAGCGCGGCTACAAACTTCGGCACTGACGGCCCTGACATGGCGGCGATCACTCCGGAAGACATCAAGCGCACGATCGAGTCGGGGCTCGCCTGCGAGCACGTCGCGGTCGACGGCGACGGGCGCCACTTCCAGGCACTGATCGTCAGCGCGGCATTCGCCGGCTTGAGCAAGGTGCGGCAGCACCAACTCGTCTACGGCGTGCTGGGCGATCGCATGCGCGAGGAGATTCACGCGCTGTCGATGCAGACGCTGACGCCGGCGCAGTGGCGCGCGCCTGCCGGGTAGGCTGGCGGCCGATGGACAAGCTGGCGATCACCGGCGGCGTGCCGCTGCACGGCGAAGTGCGGGTTTCCGGCGCCAAGAACGCGGCGCTGCCGATCCTGTGCGCCGCGCTGCTGACGTCCGAGCCGCTGGTGCTGCACAACGTGCCGAAGCTCAACGACGTGCGCACGATGCGCTCGCTGCTCGCGCAGATGGGCGTGCGCGCGGAAGGGGACGACGACGCGCTGACGCTGTCGGCCGCCGACATCGACTGGCCGCTCGCGCCCTACGAGATGGTGAAGACGATGCGCGCGTCGATCCTCGCGCTCGGCCCGCTGCTCGCGCGCTGCGGCGAAGCGCGCGTGTCGCTGCCCGGCGGCTGCGCGATCGGGCTGCGCCCGGTCGACCAGCACATCAAGGGGCTGCAGGCGATGGGCGCGGAAATCGATCTCGATCACGGCTACATCGATGCCAAGGCGAAGCGGCTGTCCGGCGCCAATTTCGTCTTCGACGTGGTGACGGTCACCGGCACCGAAAACCTGATGATGGCCGCGACGCTCGCAGCGGGCACGACGGTGCTGGACAACGCGGCGCGCGAGCCCGAGGTGGTCGATCTGGCCGACTGCCTGAACGCGATGGGCGCCAGGATCTCCGGCGCCGGCACCGACCGCATCGTGATCGAGGGCGTGTCGCGCCTGTCCGGCGCCACGCACGCGATCATGCCGGATCGCATCGAGACCGGAACCTTCCTGGTCGCCGCGGCTGCGGCCGGCGGCGAGGTCGCGCTGACCGGCGCGCGCCCCGATACGCTCGGCGCGGTCCTCGACAAGCTCGCCGAAGCGGGCGTCGTCGCCGACGATCGACGGCGAGCACGATCCGGATCAGGCGCAACGGCAGGCTCAAGTCGGTGTCGATGCGCACGGCGCCCTATCCGGGCTTCCCGACCGACATGCAGGCGCAGCTGATGGCGCTGATGACCGTCGCCGACGACGCGGCGATGATCACCGAGACGATATTCGAGAACCGGATGATGCACGTGCAGGAATTGAAGCGCCTGGGCGCGGCGATCGAGGTCGAAGGCAATACCGCGATCGTCCGCGGCGCGCAGAAGCTGACCGCGGCGAACGTGATGGCGACCGATCTGCGCGCGTCGGCGGGCCTGGTGATCGCCGGCCTGATCGCCGAAGGCGAAACGGTGATCGATCGCATCTACCATCTCGACCGCGGCTACGAGCGCATCGAGGACAAGCTTTCGGCGCTGGGCGCGCGCATCCGTCGCGTCAGCTGACGCGCGGCGCGACGGATGCGCGCGCGGCGAGTGCGCTAGAATGCGCCTTTCCCGCCCGCCATGTCCTCGCTCACCATCGCGCTCTCCCGGGGGCGCATCTTCGATGAGACGCTGCCGCTGCTGGCCGCGGCCGGCATCGCTCCGGAAGAGGATCCGGAGACCTCGCGCAAGCTGATCCTGGCGAGCAACCGCGCCGACCTGCGCTTTGTCATCGTGCGCGCGTCCGACGTTCCGACCTACGTCCAGCACGGCGCGGCGGACCTGGGCGTCGCCGGCAAGGACGTGCTGCTCGAGCACGGCGGCGAAGGGCTGTATCAGCCGGTCGACCTGGCGATCGGCCGCTGCCGGCTGGTCGTCGCGGCGCGGCGCGACTTCGATTACGCCAGCGCCGTGCAGCGCGGCGCCCGGCTCAAGGTCGCGACCAAGTACGTCGGCGCCGCGCGCGCGCATTTCGCGCGCCAAGGGAATTCACGTCGATCTGATCAAGCTCTACGGGTCGATGGAGCTCGCGCCGCTGGTGGGCCTGGCCGACCTGATCGTCGACCTGGTCAGCACCGGCAACACGCTGCAAGCCAACGATCTGGTCGTCGTCGAGGACATCCGGCCGATCAGCGCGCGGCTGATCGTCAATCCCGCCGCGCTCAAGCTCAAGCGCGATGCCGTGCAGCCGATCCTCGACGCCGTCGCCAAGGCGGTCGCGACGCGATGTTTGAGATTCGCCGCCTCGATACGTCCGATCCGGGCTTCGCCGCCGGCGCTGGCGAAGCTGACCGCGCGCGATACAGGCGCAGGACGACGCGATCGACGCCTCGGTCGCCAGCATCATCGCCGACGTGCGCGCCCGCGGCGACGCCGCGGTGCTCGAATACACGGCGCTGTTCGACCGGGTCAGGGCGACGACGGTCGCCGCGCTGGAGCTGCCCGCGGCCGAGATCGAAGGCGGCGCACGACACGCTGCCCGCCGACCAGAAGCAGGCGCTGGCGCAGGCCGCCGAGCGCATCCGCGCCTATCACTCGCGGCAGGGCGCCGAATCCTGGTCGTTCACCGAGCCGGACGGCACGCGCCTGGGCCTGCGCGTCACGCCGCTCGAGCGAGTCGGCGTCTACGTTCCCGGCGGCAAGGCCGCGTATCCGTCGTCGGTGCTGATGAACGTGCTGCCGGCCAAGGTCGCCGGCGTCGGCCAGATCGTCATGGTCGTGCCGACGCCGAACGGCGTGAAAAACGCGCTGGTGCTCGCCGCCGCGCACCTGGCCGGCGTCACGCGCACCTACACGATCGGCGGCGCGCAGGCGATCGCGGCGCTCGCCTTCGGCACGGCGACGATCGCGCAGGTCGACAAGATCGTCGGACCCGGCAACGCCTATGTCGCCGCGGCCAAGCGGCGCGTGTTCGGCGCGGTCGGCATCGACATGGTCGCCGGGCCGTCGGAAGTGCTGGTGATCGCCGATGGCAGCGCGCAATCCGGACTGGGTGGCGATGGATCTGTTCGCGCAGGCCGAGCACGACGAGGCGGCGCAGGCGCTGCTGCTGTCGCCGGACGCCGCGCTTGCTCGACGCGGTCGCGGCGAGCATGGCGAAGCTCCTGCCGACGATGCCGCGCGAGAAGATCATCGCGGCGTCGCTCGCGCCATCGCGGCGCGCTGATCCGCGTGCGCGATCTCGCCGAAGCCTGCTCGCTCGCCAATGCGCATCGCGCCCGAGCACCTCGAGCTCGCGGTCGCCGCGCCCGACGATCTGTTGCCGCAGATCCGCAACGCAGGCGCGATATTCGTCGGGCACCACAGCTCGGAAGCGCTGGGCGACTATTGCGCCGGCCCGAACCACGTGCTGCCGACCGCCCGCAGCGCGCGCTATTCGTCGCCGCTCGGCGTCTACGATTTTCAGAAGCGGACCAGCGTGATCGCCGTGTCGCGCGAGGGCGCGCGCACGCTGGGCGCGATCGCGGCCACGCTGGCGCGCGGCGAAGGGCTGCCGGCGCACGCCGCGAGCGCCCGAGTACCGGATCGATTGCATGAAGCGACCGTACCGCCCGCGGACTCGACGCGGCGGCGATCGTCGCCGCGGTCGTGCGGCCGGAAATTTGCGCGCTGTCGGCGTACGCGGTCGCCCCGTCGGAAGGGATGATCAAGCTCGACGCGATGGAGAATCCGTTCCCGCTGCCGGACGCGGTCCGGGCGCAGGCTCGACGCGGCGCTCGCGCAGGTCGCCGTCAACCGCTATCCCGACATCGCCGCCGAGCGGGTCAAGGAGGCGCTGTCGCGCGCGCTTCGGCATCCCGCGCACGCTCGGCTGATGCTCGGCAACGGCTCGGACGAGCTGATCCAGGTCATCACCTCGGCGCTGGCGCGTCCGGGCGCCGCGATGCTCGCCCCCGATCCGTCGTTCGTCATGTATCGGCTGAACGCGCTTCATGCCGGCATGCGCTTCGTCGGCGTGCCGCTGGCGAGCGACTTCGGGCTCGACCGCGACGCGATGCTGGCCGCGATCGAGCGCGAGCGGCCGGCGCTGACCTTTCTCGCCTACCCGAACAATCCGACCGGCAATCTGTTCGCCGCGGACGACATCGCGGCGATCATCCGCGCCTCGCCCGGCCTGGTCGTCGTCGACGAGGCCTACTGCGCGTTCGCCGACGCGAGCTTCCTGCCGCGCAGTCGCCGAATTCCCGAACCTGCTGGTCCTGCGCACGCGTGTCGAAAGTCGGCATGGCCGGGCATCCGCCTGGGCTACGCGATCGCCGCGCCCGAGTGGATCGCGCAGTTGAACAAGCTGCGGCCAGCCGTATAATGTGAACGCATTGACGCAGGCGGCCGCCGGTGGCTCTGCTGGCGGACGCCGGCTGGATGGCCGAGCAGGCGGCGACGATACGCGCCGAGCGCGGCGCGGCTCGCGGCGGCGCTGGCGCGATTGCCCGGCGTCACCGTATTTGAGACGCAGACCAATTTCCTGCTGGCGCGCGTGCCCGATGCCGACCGGCTGTTCGACGGACTCAAGCAACGCCGCATCCTGGTGAAAAATGTCCACGGCTGGCACCCGCTGCTGGCGAATTGCCTGCGCATCACCGTCGGCACGCCGGGCGAGAACGACGCGCTCCTTGCCGCATTGACCGGACTGCTGCCGCGACCGATGAGCGCTCCGCGACCGCCGCTCGCGACCGGCAGCCCGTCGCGCCAGGCGCGCGTCGAGCGGGCGACCCGGGAGACGCGGATCGCCGTCAGCGTCGACCTCGACGGCAGCGGCCGCGCCGAGCTCGCGACCGGCATCCCGTTTCTCGACCACATGCTCGACCAGGTCGCGCGCCACGGCATGATCGACCTGACGGTCGATGCCAAGGGCGATCTGCACATCGACGCCCATCACACCGTCGAGGACATCGGCATCACGTTCGGTCAGGCGGTCAAGCAGGCGCTCGGCGACAAGGCCGGGCTCGTGCGCTACGGGCACGCCTACGTTCCGCTCGACGAGGCCTTGTCGCGCGTCGTCGTCGACCTGTCGGGGCGGCCCGGCCTCGAATTCCACGTCGCGTTCACGCGGCCGATGATCGGCGCTTTCGACGTCGATCTGACGCACGAGTTCTTCCAGGGCTTCGTCAATCACGCGCTGGTCAGCCTGCACGTCGACAACCTGCGCGGCGACAACGCCCACCACCAGGCGGAGACGGTGTTCAAGGCGTTTGCCCGCGCGCTGCGCATGGCGATCAGCCGCGACCCGCGCGCCGCCGGCGTCGTCCCGTCGACCAAGGGGACGCTCTAGCCGGTAGCCAGGCAGCGGCTGATTGCCGGCCTGTCGTTAGCCGATCCAAGCCGCCCGATGCCCGACATCGCCGTCGTCGACTACGGAATGGGCAACCTGCGCTCGGTCGCCAAGGCGCTGGCGCATGTCGCGCCCGGGCGCACGATCGAGGTCACCGCCGATCCCGCGGTCATCCGGCGCTCGCCGCGGGTGGTGCTGCCCGGGCAGAGCGCGATGCCCGACTGCATGCGCTGCCTGAACGAGAGCGGATTGCGCGATGTCGTGCTCGAGACGGTTCGCGACCGCCCGTTCCTCGGCATCTGCCTCGGGCTGCAGATGCTGTTCGACGACAGCGAGGAGGGGCCGACGCAGTGCCTGGGCGCGTTGCCGGGCCGGGTCGTGCGCTTCCGCGACGAGGCGATGTTCGATCGCGACGGCGGCCGGCTCAAGGTGCCGCACATGGGTTGGAGCCCGGTGCGGCAGCGCCGCGCGCACCCGCTGTGGCACGGCATTGCCGATGAAACCCGCTTCTATTTTGCGCACAGCTACTACCCGGTGCCGGCGCTGCCCGAGTTGACCGCGGCGACCGCCGACTATCCGACGGCGTTTACTTGCGCGATTGCAAGGGCTAATATCTTTGCCGTGCAGTTCCATCCCGAGAAAAGTCACCTCGCCGGTCTTCAGTTGCTCGCCAATTTCGTTACTTGGGACGGACGCGCCTGACATCTTCGCCGACCGTCGTCACGGTAGCGACGCCCCGTCGCACAACCGCCGCCATGCAGATCATTCCCGCGATCGATATCAAGGACGGCAACTGCGTTCGCCTCAAGCAGGGCGAGATGCAGTCGGCCACCGTATTCTCCGAGGATCCGGCGGCGATGGCGCAGCACTGGCTCGAGCAGGGCGCCAAGCGGCTGCACCTGGTCGACCTGAACGGCGCGTTTGCCGGCAAGCCGAAGAACGAGCAGGCGATCCGCGAGATCGTCAGCGTCATCGGCGAGGAGATCCCGGTGCAGCTCGGCGGCGGCATCCGCGACCTCGACACGATCGAGCGCTATCTCGACGACGGCATCAGCTACGTCATCATCGGCACCGCGGCGGTCAAGAACCCGGGCTTCCTGCACGACGCCTGCACCGCGTTTCCGGGCCACATCATCGTCGGCCTCGACGCCCGCGAAGGCAAGGTCGCGACCGACGGCTGGTCGAAGATGACCGGGCACGACGTCGTCGATCTGGCCAAGAAATTCGAGGACTACGGCGTCGAGGCGGTCATCTACACCGACATCGGCCGCGACGGCATGCTGACCGGCGTCAACATCGAGGGCACGGTGCGGCTCGCGCGCGAGCTCAAGATACCGGTGATCGCCAGCGGCGGCATCAACAGCATCGAGGACATCGAGGCGCTGGCGGCGTACGAAAGCGAAGGCGTCATCGGCGCGATCGCCGGCCGCGCGCTCTACGAGGGCACGCTCGATTTCATCGCGGCGCTGAAGGCGGCGAAGGGCGCGTAGAGCCACGGTTCGCTGCAGCTTCCGCAGCTTCCTGCGGCTTCGCCGGGCCGCGCGAGCAAATCCGAATCCATGGGCCTCGCCAAGCGCATCATTCCCTGCCTCGACGTCGCCAAGGGCCGCGTCGTCAAGGGCGTCAACTTCGTCAATCTGCGCGATGCCGGCGATCCGGTCGAGGTCGCGCGCCGCTACGACCAGCAGGGCGCCGACGAGCTGGCGTTTCTCGACATCCAGGCGAGCGTCGAGTCGCGCGCGCTGCTCTACGACATGGTCGAGGCGGTCGCCGACCAGGTGTTCATTCCGCTGACCGTCGGCGGCGGCGTCACCCACGTCGACGACATCCGCGCGCTGCTGACGGCCGGCGCCGACAAGGTCAGCATCAACACCGCCGGCGTCAACAATCCCGCGCTGATCGGCGAAGCGGCGAGCCGCTACGGCGCGCAGTGCATCGTCGGCGCGATCGACGCGAAGCAGTCGGCGCCCGGGCAATGGCAGGTCTACACGCACGGCGGCCGGACCGCGACCGGGCTCGACGCGGTCGAATGGGCGCGCCGGCTGGTCGAGCTCGGCGTCGGCGAAATCCTCCTGACCAGCATGGATCGCGACGGCGCGAGAAGCGGCTTCGATCTCGGCCTGACGCGCGCGGTCGTCGATGCGGTCGACGTGCCGGTGATCGCGTCCGGCGGCGTCGGCTCGCTGCGCGATCTGGTCGACGGCATCCTGGAAGGCGGCGCCGACGCGGTGCTCGCGGCCAGCATCTTCCACTACGGCGAGTACACGGTGGGCGAGGCCAAGGCGGCGATGGCCGCCGCGGGCATCGAGATCCGTCGCGACGCCATGAGCTGGCTCGACGACGTAAAATGGAACGCGGACGGATCTGGTTCCGGCGATCGCGCAGGAAGCGGAAACCGGCGCGGTGCTGACGCTGGCATGGATGAACCGCGAAGCGCTGGCGTCGACGCAGGCGACCGGCGTCGCGCATTACTGGTCGCGCTCGCGCGGCAGGCTGTGGCGCAAGGGCGAGCGCTCGGGCCACGTGCAGCGGGTGCGCGAGATCCGGCTCGACTGCGACAACGATGCGGTCCTGCTGGTCGTGGAACAGCAGGGCGGCATCGCCTGTCATACCGGCCGGCACCGCTGCTTTTTTCAGCGGCTCGAGGGCGGCGCCTGGCGCGCCGTCGAACCCGTGCTCAAGGATCCGAAGGCGATCTATGGCGACTGACGACGTGCTGCAACGTGTTGCCTCGACCATCGCGGCGCACCGGAATGTCGATCCGGTGCAGTCCTATGTCGCGACGCTTGTTCGCCAAGGGCAAGGACGCGATCATCAAGAAAATCGGCGAAGAGGCGACCGAAGCGGTTATGGCCGCCAAGGACGGTGATAAAATCCGCTTGACCGCCGAGATGGCCGACCTGTGGTTCCATTGCCTGGTGCTGCTCGAATGCATGGGCCTGGGGCCCGACGAGCTTCTGGCCGAGCTCGAGCGGCGGGAAGGGACCTCCGGCATCGCCGAGAAGGCCGCGCGCGGCTGATCCGCGCCCGGTGCGGTTTGCGGCAGCTTCTCCGCCTGAACATGGACAACTGCATCTTCTGCAAAATCGTTCGCGGCGAGATTCCGTCGAACAAGGTGTACGAGGACGACGAGGTGCTGGCGTTCCACGACATCCGTCCGCAGGCGCCGGTGCATTTCATGCTGATACCGAAAAGACACATCGATTCGCTGGCGCACGCCGAAAACGAGGCCGCGGTGCTCGGGCAGGATGCTCGCGCTGTCGGGGCGGCTCGCCCGCGAGCAGGGATCGCCCGACGGCTATCGCGACGATCGTCAACACCGGCCGCATCGGCCGGCAGGATGTCATGCATCTGCACATACACGTCATCGGCGGCCCGAGCCCGCTTGGCCCGATGATGCCCAGGTCGGGCGCGTAAAGGAGAGAACATGGGATCGTTGAGCATCTGGCACTGGATGATCGTACTTCTGGTCGTCGTGCTGATTTTCGGCACCAAGAAGCTGCGCAACATCGGCCAGGACCTGGGCGGCGCGGTCAAGGGATTCAAGGAAGGGATGAAGGCTCCCGAGGCCGAGCAGCCGGCGCCCGGAGGCGCCCCGGCGCAGCAGATCGGCGGGCAGACGATCGAAGGCGAAGTCAAGAAGGAGAAGACGTCGTAGGCCGGTCTCGGCTCACGCCGCGAGCGCGACGCAGCACCCGCCGGCACGCCGCACGCAAGGGTTCGATGTTTGACATCGCTTTCAGCGAAATCGTCGTCATCGCCGTCGTCGCGCTGATCGTGATCGGACCGGAGCGGCTGCCGAAGGTGGCGCGCACGCTGGGCCACATGTTCGGCCGCCTGCAGCGCTACGTGAACGACGTCAAGGCCGACATCAACCGCGAAATGGAGCTCGACGAGCTGCGCAAGCTCAGGAGCGAAGTGCAGTCCGCCGCGAGCGAGTTCGAATCCTCGATCAACAAGGCCGCGCAGGAGGTCGACTCCGGCGTGCGCTCGGTCGAGACCGAGCTGAACGAGGCGGGAGCGACGCGCCCGCATCCGAGGCGTCGACCGGCGGCGCGCGCCCGGACAGCCGTCGCGACCGGCGCGTCGACGCCCGCCGCGCCTCCGGCTGCAGGCGAGGACGCGCCGAGACAAACCGCGCTGCCGGGGTTCGACCGCATCTGATCTTTCGCGTCACATCGCGCGGCCGGCATGCCGCCGCCCGCCGCGCTACAATGGCCGGCGCGCGTTTCGCGCGTGGTTCGCCTCTCGATGAACGACACATCCCCCGGCTCCGGAAAGCACGCAGGAAACGTTCATCTCGCATCTGGTCGAGCTGCGCACGCGGCTGCTGCACTCGATCATCGCGGTCTTCGTCGTGCTGCTTTGCCTGTTTCCCTGGGCGAAGGACATCTACGCGCTGCTCGCCGCGCCGCTGATCAAGGCGCTGCCGCGCGGCGCGACGATGATCGCGACCGACGTCACCGGCACGTTCCTGGTGCCGCTCAAGGTCACGCTGATGGCGGCGTTCCTGATCGCGCTGCCGTACGTGCTCTACCAGATGTGGGCGTTCGTCGCGCCGGGGCTGTACCGCCACGAGAAGCGGCTCGCGCTGCCGGTGATCATGTCCAGCGTCGTCTTCTTCGCGCTGGGCATGTGCTTCGCGTACTTCGTCGTGTTTCCGATCGCCTTCGGATTTTTCGCCGGCTACGCGCCGACCGGCGTGCAGATGATGACCGACATCGACAAGTACCTGTCGTTCGTGCTGACGATGTTCATCGCCTTCGGCATCACGTTCGAGACGCCGGTCGTCGTGATCGTGCTGGTCCGCCTCGGCGTGGTGAGCCTGGAGAAGCTCCGCGCGATTCGCGGCTACGTGATCGTCGGCGCGTTCGTCGTCGGCGCCGTATTCACGCCGCCCGACATCCTGTCGCAGCTGATGATGGCGGTGCCGCTGTGGCTGCTGTTCGAGCTGGGCCTGCTGGTGGCGCGCTTCGTCGGCGTTGCCGAAGCGCGACGACGAGGTGCGGCCGGCGAGGAAAAGTCGCGCCGGACTAGGGCTTCCGGTCGCTCGGCTACGGACGACGCCGCGGCTTCGGCCGCTTGCCGACGGTGACGTCGATGTCGACCTGCTTCTGCTCGCGCAGCACCTTGAGCTTCGCCTGACTTCCCGGCGTCAGCGCCGCGATCTGCGCGAGCAGCGAGACGACGTCGTGCGTCGGCTTGCCGTCGATGTCGACGACGACGTCGCGCACCTGCATGCCGGCCCGGTCGGCCGGCCCGCTCTTGAGCACGCCGCGGATCAGCACGCCGTCGGACTTCGACAGCGAGAATGCCGTCGCCAGCTCGGGCGTGATGTCCTGCGGCTCGATGCCGAGCCAGCCGCGCGTCACTTCGCCGTCCTTGATGATCTGCTCGAGCACGCTCTTGGCGAGCGACACCGGAATCGCGAAGCCGATGCCTTGCGAGCCGCCGCTTTGCGAGAATATCGCGCTGTTGATGCCGACCAGGTTGCCGCTGCTGTCGACCAGCGCGCCGCCGGAATTGCCGGGGTTGACCGCCGCATCGGTCTGGATGAAGTCCTCGAACCGGTTGATGCCCAGGTGGCTGCGGCCGAGCGCGCTGACGATGCCGTGCGTCACGCGTGCTGCCGAAGCCGAACGGGCTGCCGATCGCGAGCACGGTGTCGCCGACCTGCACGTTCTCGAGCTGGCCGAAGGTGATCACCGGCAGGTTCTTGCCGTCGATCTTCAGCACGGCCAGGTCGGACTCGGGATCGCTGCCGCGGACGGCCGCATGCATGCGCCGGCCGTCGGCGAGCACGAGCTCGATGTCGTCGGCTTCCTCGACGACATGGTTGTTGGTCAGCACGTAGCCTTCGCTGCTGACGATGACGCCCGAGCCGAGGCTGGTCGCGCGGCGCGGCTCGTTGTCGTCCAGGCCGGGAAAGAAGCGGCGCAGGATCGGGTCGTCGGTCAGCGGCTGGCGGTGCCGGACTTCCTTGCTGGTGTAGATGTTGACCACCGAGGGCATCGCCTTTTTCGCGGCGTCGGCAAGGCTCGCGATCTTCGGCGCGGGCACGGTGACCGGCGTCTCCTGCACCAGCACGACGTTGTTCTTGCCGGCGAACCGCGCGAGCAGGTCCGGGCGCAGCGTCGCGACGACGAACAGCGCCGCGACGCAGACGGTGGCGATCTGCGCGAACAGCAACCAGAACCGGCGGAGCATGGCGGGCGGCCGAAGCCGGAAAGGGGACTAAAAAGCGATTATAGACGCCCCGTGCCGCGATGCAGCATGCGCGCGGCCTTGTCGCGCAGCATGCAGACGCGCCAAGCACCTGTTTTGCTTCGGTCTTTTCGGCATAGGGCTTTCGGCGCGGACGGGCGAAATCATCTATAATTCGCAGGCTTTGCGGTATCGGGCTTGCGCGAAGGATCCGGTCAATGAGCGATGCGGGGAGCGTGGACAAGGGAAAACGCCGGTTCCTGATCGGTGCCACGACGGCGGTCGGCGCCGTCGGGACGGTCGCGGTCGCCGTGCCCTTCGCGATGAGCATGTGGCCGAGCGAACGCGCCAAGGCCGCCGGCGCGCCGGTCGAAGCGGACATCAGCAAGCTCGAGCCCGGGCAGAAGATCAACGTCGAATGGCGCGGCAAGGTGGTGTGGATCATCAACCGCACGCCGGCGATGCTGGCGACGCCTGCCGAAGCTCGATGACAAGGTCGCCGATCCCAAATCCAAAGTCGACCACCAGCCGCCGTATGCCAAGAACGAGGACCGCTCGCGCAAGCCCGAGATATTCGTCGCCGTCGGCATTTGCACGCATCTCGGCTGCTCGCCGACGTTCCGGCCCGACGTCGCGCCGGCGGACCTCGGGCCCGAATGGCTGGGCGGCTTTTTCTGCCCCTGCCACCAGTCGAAATTCGATCTGGCGGGCCGCGTGTTCAAGGGCGTGCCTGCGCCGACCAACCTGGTGATCCCGCCGTACAAGTTCGTGTCGGACACGAAGATCCTGATCGGCGAAGACGAGCTGAAGAAGAAGGCGTAGGCGGAGCCAACAACATGCAGAAGATGCTCGACTGGATCGACGACCGTTTCCCGCTGTCCGCGCTGTGGAAGTCGCAGGTGTCCGAGTACTACGCGCCGAAGAATTTCAACTTCTGGTACTTCTTCGGCTCGCTCGCGCTGGTCGTGCTGGTGATGCAGATCGTCACCGGCATCTTCCTGACGATGAGCTACAAGCCCGATGCGACCAAGGCGTTCGAGTCGGTCGAGTACATCATGCGCGATGTGTCCGGCGGCTGGTTCATCCGCTACCTGCATTCGACCGGCGCATCGGCATTCTTCATCGTCGTCTACCTGCACATGTTCCGGGCGCTGCTCTACGGCAGCTACCGCAAGCCGCGCGAGCTGCTCTGGATCGTCGGCTGCTTCATCTATCTGGCGCTGATGGCCGAGGCGTTCTTCGGCTACCTGCTGCCGTGGGGCCAGATGTCGTACTGGGGCGCGCAGGTGATCGTCAACCTGTTCTCGACGGTGCCGGTCATCGGCGACGACCTCGGGATCTGGATCCGCGGCGACTACACGATCTCCGACGTCACGCTCAACCGCTTTTTCGCCTTCCACGTCATCGCGGTGCCGCTGGTGCTGCTGCTGCTCGTCGTCGTGCACCTGATGGCGCTGCACGAGGTCGGATCGAACAATCCCGACGGCGTCGAGATCAAGGACAAGAAGGATCCGTTGACCGGCCACCCGCTCGACGGCATCCCGTTCCATCCGTACTACACGGTCAAGGACCTGGTCGGCGTCGTCGTATTCCTCGCGCTGTTTTCGGTCGTCGTGTTCTTCTGGCCCGACGGCGGCGGCTACTTCCTCGAGGCGAACAACTTCATTCCGGCCAATCCGCTGCAGACGCCCGAGCATATCGCGCCGGTCTGGTATTTCACGCCGTACTACGCGATGCTGCGGGCGGTGCCTTCGTTCCTCGACAGTCGCAATTCTGGGGCGTGCTGGTGATGGGCGCGGCGGTCGTCATCCTGTTCTTCATGCCGTGGCTCGATCGCGGCCGGGTGAAGTCGATCCGCTACCGCGGCGCCGCTCTACAAGGTCTGGCTCGCCGCGTTCGTCGTCTGCTTTCTCGTGCTCGGCTATCTGGGCACGGTGCCGGTCACCGTCTGGGGCCAGTTCGGCGACAACATGATGGGCGGCGCCGATCGCGCGACCGTCGTCGCGCGCGTCCTGACGCTCGTCTACTTCCTGTTCTTCCTGCTGATGCCGTGGTACACCGCGCGCGACAAGACCAAGCCGGTGCCGGAAAGGGTGACCTGGAAATGAACACGCTCATCCAGGCTGGATCGGCATCGTGCTGCTCGCTGCGGCTGGGCGCGAGCGTTCGGCGGCCGAAGCGGGCCTGCGCCTCGAGCCGGCGCCGGGACAACGGCTCGACGTCGAATCGCTGCAGCGCGGCGCGCGCAACTTCGTCAACTACTGCCTGACCTGCCACAGCGCGCAATACATGCGCTACAACCGGCTGACCGATCTCGGCATCACCGAGGAGCAGATCAAGGACAACCTGATGTTCGCGACCGACAAGGTCGGCTCGACGATGACGGTGGCGATGAGCAAGGCCGATGCAACCGCGTGGTTCGGCGCGCCGCCGCCCGACCTGTCGGTCGAGGCGCGCGTGCGCGGCAAGGACTGGCTGTACAGCTATTTGAACGCGCTTTTACCGCGACGAGAAAGCGCCGAGCGGGTGGAACAACCTGGTCTTCCCCAACGTGGCGATGCCGCACGTGCTGTGGGAGCTTGCAGGGCGCGAACAAGCTGGTCGAGACCGAGTACGAAGATCATGAAAAGGCGGAGGCTGCGGCGATCGCGGCCAAGGGCCTGGCGCTGGCCGAGCGGCCTGGACGGCGGAAAATACGTCGTCAAGACGCTGGCGCAGGATACGCCGGGGTCGATGTCGCCCGGTCGAATACAAGGCTTTCGTCGCCGACCTGGTCAATTTCCTCGATTACATGGCCGAGCCCGCGCGCAACGAGCGCATCAACATCGGCATCGGCGTGCTGATCTTCCTCGGCGTGCTGTTCGCCTTCGCCTACGCGCTGAAGCGCGACTACTGGAAAGACATTCACTGACGCGGCGACCGCGGCAATCCGGCGGCCGGAGCGCCGGTTGCCGCCGGCAAATCGGACGCGACGCGTCGCGCCTGCTCCACTGGGAGAAAAAATCATGATGACCCTCTACTCCGGGACTACCGACCCGTTCAGCCAGCGCTGCCGCATCGTCCTGCACGAGAAGGGCATGGATTTCCAGATCATCGACGTCGACCTGGACCACAAGCCCGAGGACCTCGCGGTGATGAATCCGTACAACCAGGTTCCGGTGCTGGTCGAGCGCGACCTGGTGCTGCACGAATCGAACATCATCAACGAATATATCGACGAGCGCTTTCCGCATCCGCAGCTGATGCCCGCCGATCCGGTGATGCGCGCGCGGGCGCGGCTGTTCCTGCATCGCTTCGAGAAGGAGCTCTTCTCGCACATCGATACGCTGGAAGGCAACAACCAGAAGCAGCTCGAAAAGGCGCGCGGACTGGTGCGCGACAGCCTGATGCAGATCGCGCCGGTCTTCGCCAAGCACAAGTACATGCTGGGCGAGGATTTCTCGATGCTCGACGTCGCGATCACGCCGCTGCTCTGGCGGCTCGACTACTACGGCATCCAGCTGCCGAAGCAGGCGGCGCCGCTGATGAAGTACGCCGAGCGCCTGTTCTCGCGGCCGGCGTTCATCGAGGCGCTGACCTCGGCCGAGCGCGGGATGCGGAAATAAGCGCTAGTCGGTTCACAGCCGGCCCGCCCTATCTGTATATGCTTGCCCCATGTCCGAGCAATCCGCCAAGCCCTATCTGATCCGCGCGATCTGCGAATGGTGCGCCGACAACGGCCTGACGCCGTATCTCGCGGTGAAGGTCAACGCGCAGACGCGCGTGCCCGCCGCGCACGTCAAGAACGGCGAGATCGTGCTCAACATCAGCCGCGGCGCGACGCGGCGGCTGACGATCGACAACGACTGGGTGCAGTTCTCCGCGCGCTTCAACGGCGCGTCGCAGGAAGTCGCCGTTCCGGTCGGCGCCGTTTCCGGCATCTTCGCCAAGGAATCGGGCTACGGCTTCGCCTTCACCGTGCCAGCCGATCCGGTCGCCTCGCTCGAGGCCGCGACGGCGCCCACGCCGGCGCGGTCGACCGACAACGCATCGACCCAACGGCAAGCCGCGCAACCGGCCGAAGCACCTGCAGGTTGTAAAATAGTGCGCTGCTGCAGCGCCGGGCCGGCATAGCTCAGTTGGTAGAGCAGCGGTTTTGTAAACCGAAGGTCGTGGGTTCGACTCCTACTGCCGGCACCAACGATTCAGCAACGTGCGGCGCCTCGGCCGCAGCTTCTTAGCGGCTGTATACCAAAACGTCGATGCCGTGGGAACGGACGCGTCACGCCGAGCCCGCAAACGCAAACGGCGACCGAGGCCGCCGTTTGCGTTGGTGTGTACGCTTTATCGGATGGCTATCGAGCTTTGCGACGCCGCGCGAAGAACAGTCCCATCAAGCCTGCGCCAAGCAATCCGACGGTCGCCGGCTCCGGAACGCCGACCGTCACGGCGTCCAAGCTCAAGAAGCCGGGATCGTCGCGGAACGAGAATGCCAGCGTCTGGGTAGCCGCCGTGGTCGTGCCGCCGAAGGTGTAGACCTGATAGGGGCTCGCCGCGGGATTCGTCAAGCTGAGCAAAGTCACACCACCGAAGGACGCCGAAAAGCTGCTCTCAGTCCCACCGTCTGCCTCGAATGCGAACGTGAGTATGAAAGGCGTGCCTATCGGGCCAAGGGAGATGTCTTGCGATATCCCCCCAAGCGTACCGATCGGCCCGAAGAAGGCGCTGCAGAGTCCTTCGAACACTTCGGGACCGGGGCCCGGACACTGGACCCCATCGAAAGTTGAATCACCGGTCGGGGTCCAATCGGTAAAGTCGCCTGACTCGAAGCCGCCGTTGGCGACGAGATTGGGACCCGCCTGAGCCGGCAGGGACACGCCGACCGTCAAAGTCAATGCCGCCACCAAGCCAACGATGAATCGCGCAGAAAGCATTATCGAGCCGGCACGATACAGCCGCGGGCTAGCGTTTTGCATAATCTTCATTGTTTCCCCTTGGAACAAGAACCTACACGTACTGAGCAACATTCCTTAGCAACATTCGTGCACAGCGACCAATCTGTAGTGAAAACAATGACTAAGTGACCAACACCGGTTACGAAAGAAACGGCGATGTAAAAATTCCCGACAACGCGAATCGCAATCTCAGGGCGTTCACAATTGGAGTGCCGGGCGCCGGATGACGGCGCCGCCGGCGACGATCAGCATTGCAGGGGACCCTGCGTGACGGGGCAGTCTTCCCGCTTCGCGCTTCCAATTTGCCGTCGACGAACTCTCCTTCGTAGCGAACGCCCTTGGCAGAGACGTAAACGCCCGGACCGTCCGCTTTGCCCCGCTTGAACGTTCCCTCGAGATGCGCGCCATTCTCCCAGGTATACACGCCTTTGCCTTCGGGCCATCCGTTGACGAATGTTCCCACGTAAGTGTCGGCGCCCTTCGCCTCGCCATGTCCGTTGGCCGTTTCGGTTTTCTCGTCGCAGTCGCCCTCGTAGAAGCCTCGCAAATAGCCGGCAACGTCCCTGACGCGGCAATCGTGCGATAGCGCGGGTGCCGCGACGAATGCCGCGACGAGAAATGCGATGACCCCCAATGCACGTTGTTTCACGGGATGCTCCGCAGATTAGGCCCCGCATCGACAGGAACGAGCGGGAATTGGTTGGACGCAGCGTATCGAAAAAAAGCGCGCCGCAACAGCGCGCCTCGTCATCGTCAGCAGTATCCCGTTCACGGATGTCCTGGGGAGCGGGCTGCCGGCAAAGTCCGGCTCGACGCATTGCGCATCGAGCCGGTCCATAGTGCTATTTATTGGATGGGCGGACAAGAGCCATTCGAGCTGACGATCTGCTGCGCGCATCCGAACAGTTGCAGGATATCCATGCCCGCGCCATTGCGGTCGACGATGTAGATGTAGCCGCGATTGTCGATCTCGACGTTGTTGGTCATGTAGCCGTCCGGGGCCGTATTGGCGTTGGCCTCCGGAACGTAGAACGCAACTTGGGTCGGGGTGTACGGCTCGCGGATGTCCCAGACGCGCAGGCCGCCGTTGAAATACGAGATCGCCGTCAGCTTGCCGTACATCGGGTTGTAGAAGTTCTCCTCGGTGGAGTGGGTGCCGAACCGAGCGCCCCGGCCGCAGTAGTTCCCGCGCGCGTATCTTTCACCGAATTGCGGTTGGACCCACATCGTCGCGAGTCCCATCGGACCTTGATACTGGTCGTGTTCCACGCGGGTGCCCGTCGGCACGGTCATCGAGTTCTCGACCGTGACGTCGACGAGGAAGGTCGGGTGCGGCGGCCTCGTTGCAGCGGCCATTGACGCCATCGGCCGTCGCTTCGGAGGTGAGCACCACTACGTCACGCGTCTGGAACTCGTTGAATCGCGCGAAGCTCGGTGGCTTCAACCCGAAGATGGGCATCGACGTGTGACCGCCTTCATCGGGCGACATCAGGTAGTACCCGACGGTCGGCGAGGTCGGGCCGATCAATTCCGTCTCGAGCGGCGCGTCCGCGCTGTTGGACGTCGCCGGAACCCACGTGCCGCCGTAGGCTGCCGGGAGCAGCTTCTTGCGGTCGATGATCGTCATCACGCCGTCGTCACCGACGCCCCACGCCGCGTAGATGCGATTGCCGATTATGAAGTCGCCTGGTGGCGTCGGAGCGCGCGCTGAGCCGCCGGCCGCTTGGGATGCTCGTGCGCGGAGATCGCGCCATGCAGCGAGTTGGGCACCGGTCCCGTTGCGTTCGGTTCTCCGCCCGGCAGACCGAAAGTGCGGATGTAGACCGGTGGCTGACCGTTGTGGGGATTACTCCAATCGTAAATGAGCATTGCCTGCGACTGGCGCCACAGCGGCGTGCCGGACACGATGACGGTGCTCTTGCTGCCCGGCATGTACGCGATGCCGGTGTTGCACTCCCACCAGTCCTTGTGCGTCGAGCGAATGCCGTTGAGAGCCTTGAGAAGCACGGGCGCCGCGACATCGGTCACGTCCCATTGCTCGTAGCCGGCGCTGGCACCACCCTGGACATTGCGCAGCAGGTAGACCTTGCCCGGCGTGCCGCCTGGAAGCACGGAACCCAGGCACATGCGCACCATTTGCGACTGCCCTCCGGGCGGCGATGGGATAAGTGACTTCTCGACCGGGTTCGCCGTATCGGTGACGTCAATGAGCATCGTCCCGTTGTTCCGGCATGGCGAACCGGTCTCCAGCGGATTTGGCAGGGTGTTGTTGGGGCAGCTCCCGACCAGCCCCCGCGGGTTGCCGCTGTGCTGACCCACGAACAAGATCGTGCGCCCATCGGGATACTGGATGACGTTCGGCTGATAGGTAGGTCGACCCTGCAGGTCGGTGTGCCCCACCCGATTGATGTTCTTCCTCTCGCCGCTCTGGGTCACTGCAGCCTGCGCGCTTCCGGCCAACAATGCGAGCGCAATAGCGCCTGACAGCGCCGTGAACTGTAGTTTGCTGCCTCGAACGAATGACGCGTACATTTTCTCCTCCTTCAGTGACCTCCCAACCGCCTACAGGACGCACACACGACGTAACGACGGACTGACCCGTTACCGTTGTACTCCCAACACATGATGCTTGTGGTCGAATTGCACGGACCTGCCGTCCGCATAGCGCCAGATCGAGACGGGCCCACCGCTGCGAGGCTCTTCCTCTTCTACGTCCTCCGGCTCGCCCAAGAGTGCCATTACTTCGTCGTCGGTCATGCCGATGCGGAGCTCGCCCGCATAGATTGATTTGACGGTCGAAGCCGCATTGATGGGCTCGGTATTTGGTTTTTCCTGGCCGACAGCGCCAGGCGTCGACGGCGCCTTCGTGACGGGCGGATCGGTCACAAGCGGGTTCGTGACGGGCGGGCTCGACGGCAACCAACCCAGCGAGTCGAGGTGGCAGGGAAAATTCTGATACAGCGGGCCCCCGTCCTTGGCGACGCACTTGAATATCTCGCCGGCGACAGCCGGAGCGGTGAGAAACGCTGAAAGGACAACCAGAAGGACAAGAGAGTGCCTACACTGGGGGCGCAACGGGCAGGCCATGTCGGTCCTCCTCCGGACGCAGTGAGATTGGGCGAACTTTTCCGGCTTGTCAAGGCCGGCGCGAGAGTGCAATTGCTGCGCGCCCGTCCACGCAACTCGCGCATCGCGCAACGAAATCGTAACGTCGGCGAGTTTGAAATTTTTACTGCGTCCGCGACTTGGCGGAGCGCGTCGACAGTCTCACCGGACTTATCCGAAACAGGAACGCGGCTCCACAGGAAAAGGAATTACTGTAATTCGGTCAAGACTCCGCATGCCCCTTTAGTTAACGCTGGTGGTAGGGGCGAGGGCGGGCCAGTGTTGTGCCCTCGTAGCCAGGAGAACTGTTGAGTTCGATTCCTGCTGCGGGCACCATTGAAACACTAGATTGCCGGCGATTTGGCCCCTTCGTGTCTCGGCGCGCCTTGCTGCTCTTTCTTGTCGTCGCGCTTGGCGCGTTCGACCTGTCCGCGCTGGCGCAGATCGCCCCCGCGCCGTCGGGCGGTGGAGCTTCGCCTGAGGGTCCGGCAGCCGGCGACGCCAAGGCAAAACCAAAGGACTTCAGCCGACACCGATTCGCAAGCACCGCAGAAGCTGGACAAGATCGAGGTGACCCGCACCAAGGAGCTTGATGATCGGCAACAATCCACGGTCACCAAAATCATCGTCACGCACGACGACATCGTGCGCTTCGGCGACACCAGGCTCGCCGACGTCCTGAAGCGCGTGCCCGGCATAACCATCGGTGGCGTCCGGGGCCAGGTCGCCGACATCCGCATGCGCGGTCTGGGCAGCGGCTATGTTCAGATTCTGCTTGACGGTGAGCCCACTCCGCCGGGCTTTTCGCTGGACTTGCTGGCACCCGACCTGATCGAGCGCATCGAGGTCCTGCGAGCCCCGACCGCGGACATCAGTGCTCAGGCGATCGCCGGGACGATCAACATTGTCCTGCGACGGACCGTGCAGAAAGGGCAACGCAACCTCAAGGTCGTGCTGGCCGAGGAAAACGGTCGCCCTTCATCGAGCGCAAACGTCCAGCTTTCGGACCGGGTGGATGCATGGTCTTACACCGTTGCCGCCGTGCTGAGTCGCGAAAAATACGATGACCCGGCGGAAGCGGAACAAATCGGCAGCGACGCACAAGGCAATGTCAATCTGGTGTGGTTGACCAAGCAGACCAGCACGCCGGTGATCGACACGATCAGCCTTGCGCCGCGCATCAATTGGCAGGCGTCGAACGGCGACACGGTAGCCAGCGATACCTTCGTTCGGTATCAGCAAATCCAGAGCATTTTCAGCGAGAAGACGACCACGCTTCTGGGCGCGCCGCCCACGTATGCGTCGGACGATCTGGCTATCACCTACGACACTACTATTGCGCGCACCCGGCTCGACTGGGTACATCGGTGGTCGGACGGCGCCTCGCTGGAGACCAAGTTCGGGGTGAACTACAACCACCGCAATGGGGATGCCCGGTTTCACGGCTTCGACGACAGCGGCATCTTTATTCTCGACCGCAGCGTGCGCTCGGGCGCGACCACCAAGGGCTTCACGACCACCGGCAAATACCTGACGCCGTTTGCGACCGGTCACGCCCTGGCTATCGGGTGGGATGACGAGTACAGCCAGCGCGACGAGAGCCGCATTCAACGCGACATCACGCCGACCGGCCTGCCGCCCGACAACATCGACGAGAACTACGAAACTCGCCTGTGGCGCGCGGCGCTCTTTGCGCAGGACGAATGGGACGTCACGCCGCGCCTGTCGGCCTACGCGGGGCTGCGGTGGGAAGGCCTGGATACGCGGACTGCAGGCAATGTGATCAGCGAGGTCCACAATCGGTCGAACATCGTGAGCCCGGTGTTGCAAATGCTCTGGAAGCTGCCGGACACGGACAGCGACCAAGTCCGTTTCAGCGTCGCTCGAACCTACAAGGCGCCGACGACGGCGCAACTGACGCCGCGCCGCTACGTGGCCAACAACAACACGGCCACGACGCCGGACCTGCAGGGCAACCCGGACTTGCATCCGGAACTCGCGTGGGGCGTCGACGTCGCCTACGAGCATGCCTTGGGCGATGGAGGCATCCTGGGCGCCAGCGCCTTTGTCCGCCGCATCGACAGCGTCATCCTGCACCAGCTCGTCAACGTCGATGGCATCTGGATCTCGACGCCGGCCAACGAGGGCAATGCCAGCGTCCAGGGCTTCGAGCTCGAAGCAAAATTCAATATCCGCACGCTGTTCAAGACAGGCCCCAATCTCAACGTCAGGGCCAACCTCGCGCGCAACTGGTCCCGGGTCGATGGCGTCCCGGGACCCGACAATCGGCTCGACCGGCAAACGCCGTTCAGCAGCAACCTCGGCTTCGACTATCTCGCCGATGGCATTCCACTGACCGTGGGAGTGAACTTCGGATTTCAGACCGGCGGCCCGGTTCGCGTGTCCTTGACCCAGACATCGGATACGCCGGTGAAGCGAGTGCTGGATGCCTACGCGCTATGGAAATTCGACCCCAGGACACAGCTGCGCGTCTCACTGGCCAATGTGCTGCACCAGAACCACGTCGCCAGGCTCGGTTATTTCGACGACAATGGCGCGCTTCGTCTGACGACCACAGCGCCCACGTATGTAACGGTGGCCGCGGCACTGGAGATGACATTCTGAGCGCCGGTGTGCCCACGACTCTCAATATCGATCCGGCGAAGGCGCAGCCGGGTTTAAGCGGATTGCTGCACCGTTTCCTTGGCGGCGCGGCGGTAAGCGAAGACTGTCACGGCTCTGCCGCCGGCCGCTCTCGCTCGATCCATAGCATCAGGTCCGCGATCGCGGCCTGGAGCGCGTCGCGCGCCTGTCTGCGCCTCGCGTCGGTCAATGGATGAACGGTGGCATCGGGGTCCCACACCGACATCAGTCCGCTCTGCATCGTCGTAAGCTTGTCCAGCAGCGCATACAGGTCGCTGCGCGCCACCTGCGCCAAGTCATGCGCGCCGGGTCGGGCGATGATCGGATGATGAACCGAGGCGCTCATGTCATCGTGACTACTGCACGTAGACTCGGGATGTTTCGAATCCACTGCTGATCGTGATGATATTGTCGCCGCGTGCGAACTGCCAGCCGTCGCGAGGGCCGATTTCCTTGCGGCCGCGCGCCGGAATGTCGAGTGTGAAGCGCGCCTGCTTGCCGTTGGTGGCCGTGGATAGCTCGACGACCACGCTCAGGTCCTTTGCCGAGACATTGGTGAACACGCCGACCCGTTCGCTGCCGCCCGCAGCACGATTGAAGCTGATTTCGATCGGCACCGGACCACTCTGCGGGCGCTCGCGTTCCGCGATGACGGCCGTGCTGTCGGCGCGCATTGGCCCTTGCAGGTAAGTCTTTTCCTTCGCCAGCATTTCCGCCCTGATCTGTGCCGCCTGCTCGGTCGCCAGCTGCAGCTGCACCTGCTTGGCGCTGAGCTTCACGTCCAGCGCGGCAGCGCGCATCGATTCCTGGGTCGACTTGGTCTCCGCGGCGTCGGCGCGAGAGTAGGCGAAGTCGCGCTCCGCGACGGCCGTGCGCAAGTTGAAGAACATGATCGCGCAGACCATGGCGAGCACGACGCAGGCCGCGATCATGCCCCAGCGCAGCAGGCGCTCTCTCGATGGCGCGGATTCTTCGGCTGAACAAGTTGTCATGGTCATCGCAATGCGGCGAAGTTGGCCCCGCCGCGTCACTGATCCCTTCGTTGCGCCGGCTCTGCGGCAATATGCCAAACATGGGGCAAGAGCCGTGCCAACGAGACGTCGCGGCGAATGCTCGGCCGCGTGCGGGCGGACGATTCCGATTTGTCCGGCGACGCTCAGCCGGCCGAGCCGTGGCAGCGCTTGTAGCGCCTGCCGGATCCGCAGGGGCAGGGCGCGTTGCGCGCCGGGGCATGCGCGCTTGAGGGCGCGAACGCGTCGTGCAGGTGGCGGCTTCGGCCGGTGGTCTCGCACGCCGGACGTTCGAGGCTCGCGATGCCCATGCCACGCTGCTTGAACTGCCGGCTGACCTCGGACTCGTGCCCGCAGCGAGCGAACGAGCCCACGCGGCGATAGTCGGCGAGACGGCGCAGTCCGGGATTGAACGAATAGCCCCCCCAGATCGGATTCACGTCGGGCGCCGGCTGGCGGAACTCGACGTCGTGCAAGCGGCTGACGCCGGCCGAGAACGTAAACATGTCGTGCACGCCGTTCTGTCCCTTGCGCCGGCACAGCACGACGGAGATGCCGGCGATATGCTCGAGGAGCAGCAGCGACTCCTCGACAAACCCGCCACGGAAAAAGCGCCAGTCGTCCTCACAATGGAAGATGTACGGCGTGCGCACGCCGGCATACGCGAGATCGATGCTCTGCATCTGCCCGCGCCGTGGATCGTTGAACAGCAGCTCGAATTTCCCGTCGAACAGCGCAAGGACGTCCCTGATTCGCTCGTCCCCGGAGTCCTCGACGATCACGTAGCGCGCGATCGGCGCGGTATTGCATGCAAGGAAGGTCGAAATCGTTTCTGCCAGCAGGTCGAAGCGGCCGCAGCTGGTCAGCACGAAGGTGATGTCAGTCGATGCGGTCATGGCGCTTTCGGCCGGTAACCATCCATAATGAGGGGGCGACGACGCACCCTGAATTCCACACCATGGCCATCACACGACGCAAGCGACCGGCCCGCGGCCGGCCGTGGCTCACGCTGGCGGACGCGAAGCTGGCGGTCGGACTTCCGCTGTTGTGGCTGTTCGCGCTGACGATCCCGGAGCGGCGATGGCGGACGCCTATGCTATCGCCTGGAATCGATGAGGGCCAGCTGCGTCGCCCGGAGCTGGCACGGGTCGCAAAGCGCGGCGGCGAACGTCGTGGGCGCATCGCGACCTTGCCAAGCGGACAGCTTTCGCGCTCGAAGCCGCGGCGGGCTGCACCGAGCATCACCTCCAGGTTCTGCGCAGCCGCAGTCCCGGCGGCTGGAAGGCGGCGCCGCACCTGGAGGGCGTCGAGCATCTCGACGCCGCACTCGCCGCGGGCAGGGGCGCGGTGCTGTGGGTCGCGCACTTCTGCTTCAACGCCCTGGCGTCCAAGATGGCGCTGCGGCGCGCCGGTTACCGGGTGTGGCACCTGAGCCGGCCGGAACACGGCTTTTCCAAGTCCGCGCTGGGCATCGCCTTGTTCAACGGCATTCGGGTCGGCGCCGAGCGCGAGCACCTGGCCGGGCGCATCGTCTTCGAGCGCGATCGGCCGGGGGCGGCGATGCTCGCCGCACAACGGGTCCTGAAGAAAAACGGCATCGTCTCGATCACTGCCGGCGACTGGGAAGGACAGCGCCTTGCCGAAATCGATCTTTGCGGCGGCAGGCTCGAACTGGCGGTCGGCGCGCCCGGCCTCGCGCGCTTGACCGGCGCGGCATTGCTCCCGGTGTTCACCGTGCGCGGCGCCGGTCAGGAGCATACGAGTCGTCATCGAACACGCGCTGCCCGTGCCGGGCGAAGGCGAGGCGGACGATGCGCTGCAGCGCGCGGCACAAGCCTTCGGCAACTTGCTGGAGCGATACGTCAGCGCTATCCGGCCGAATGGCGCGACTGGAAGAAGCTGGAGCTGCCGCCCGAAACCGCAGCGGACTACGAGCGCAGAGCATGCCGATGACACACGACTATCGCCTGCTTCGCTCGTGGCTGTTCGTGCCCGGCGATGCGGAGCGCAAGCTGGCGAAGGCCTGGACAGCCGGCGCCGATGCGCTGATCGTCGATCTCGAGGACGCCGTTGCCGGCGAGCGCAAGGCGATCGCGCGCGACATCGCCGCCGGCGCCATCGCCGCCGCGCTTCGCGGCAAGATCGTCGTCGCGATCCGCATCAATGCCATCGATACCGGTCTCGCCGAAGACGATATGGCGCGGACGTTTCGTTGCCGCCCCGACGCCTATGTGCTGCCCAAGGTGATCGACGCGGCGGAGATACGCCGCGTGTCCGACCTCCTGGCGGGCCTCGAGGCACAGGCGGGAATGCCGGTCGGTTCGACCGCGATCGTGCCCATCGTGACCGAGCATCCGCGCGCGATCCCGCGGCTGGAATCGCTGTGCGACGCCGATCCGCGCGTCATGGCGATCATGTGCGGCAACGAGGATCTCGCGGCGGCCATCGGCGCGCGCCGCGTCAAGGACGACGCCGGGACGATGCTCGAGGTATTCCGCGATCGTGCGCGCGCTCGCGCTGCTCGCCGGCAGCGCTGCGGGCATCGGCGTCGTCGATTCGCCGGTCGTCGAGCTTGCGGCGGCCGATGTGTTGCAACGGGAAAGCGCCGAGGCCGCGGCGATGGGCTTTACCGGAAAGCTGCTCGATCCATCCGGCGCAGGTCGAGCCGGTCAACTGCGGCGTTCCTGCCGACCGCCCTCGAGATCGAGCAGGCGCAATCGCTTCTCGCGGCCGCGGCCGGGCACGACGGCGCGTTTCGTTTCCAGGACAGGATGGTCGACGTGCCCGCATGTGCGCCGCGCCGAGCGGATCATGGCGCTGGCACGCGCGCACGGCGTGGAGTGACTTTCAGGCAGGGCGAGCGACGGCGCGCGGGCGCAAGCGCGGCGCGTGACGTATGATGGCGCACCGTTTGCGTTCCGGCGCCCGACGCCGCGCCAATGACAATGAAAATCGCGCCGCCGGATTCGTCGAACGAAGATCGTACGCACGCACCGCCTGTTCGAGCTGGCGCTGCTGATGAAGGGTCTCAACGCCGCCGTCGAGCTGGTCGGCGGGTTGCTGGCGCTGTTCGTTCCGCTGCAGACAGTCAATCAGCTGGTGCTCTGGCTCACCGCCTCGGACATCGCGGACGACCCGCACGACTGGCTGGCCGACACCCTGGTCCACGCCGCCGAAAAGCTGTCGATGGGAACTAAGCTCTTCGCGAGCTTCTACCTGCTGAGTCATGCCTTCGTAAAGATTTTTCTGGTCTATTCGCTCTGGCGCGAGAGGCTCTGGGCCTTCCCGGTCGCGCTTTGGTTCATCGGCGCGCTGGTGTGCTACTCGATCTACCGCTTTACGCACACGCACTCGCTGGCCTTGCTGTTCTTCATCGCCATCGACTTGATCATCATGTGGTTCATCTGGCGCGAATACCTGGTGCGGCGGCGGCTGCCAGCCCAGTCCTCCGCCGTCTGAGCGCGAGAACGCCTCGCAGCCGTAAGGCCTGACACCGGTGCGGCCGGTCCCGACGGCGCTCGATCCGGCGAGCCGCCGGGTGATCCGGATGGGGATGGGTCAGCGCTGCCAGTGCCCAGGATCAAAGTGATAGCGCCCGTCGCGCTCCGCCCATTGGCTCGGCGTCCAGCGCTCGCCATGCCGCTCGCGGATGTATTGACCCTTGCGCCAGGTATGGCGGTGATGGCCGCCGTCCCACGCCCAATAGCCGGGCGCCCAGACAAAGCCCACGCGCGGGGGCGGCACGACCTCGTAGTCTCGGCGGCGGCGGCGCGATGTTGATGTCGACGTCGACTCTGGCTTGCGCGGCGAGTGGCAGCGCGAGCGATGCCGCGGTCAGGGCGACGGCGAGCAGCTTGTGTCGTGTATTCACGATAGAGACTCCTTGGCGTTTGTTGGATCGCGACTCCATCTTGCCGCGATGATGCGGTGCCGGCTATCGGACGGGCACGCTTTCGCCTGTAGGCGCGCGGCACCCGCTTATAGGAGAGCGACCGACGTTGGCCGCAGGGGCCGACGGCGCGAATCGCGGGCGCGACGGTCAGTGCCGGTGGCGATGCGCGCGCCGCTCGTCGTCGACCGGTGAGCGCAGGCGCGCGACGGCGCTGACCGCGTATGTCCTGGCGCCCGCCGTCGGCGCCTCGAATCGTCAAGCGTGAGCGCTACGCTATCGCCGAGCCGCACGGTCTTGGCGAGCCGGCGCAACCAGAACCGGTACTTGCCCGGTGCGAATTCGACGATGGTCCGGCGGAGGCAGCGCAAGCTCGCGGATGCGTGGCATTCGTGCCGGGTCCGCGCAGTAGACACCGCCGCGGCGCCGTCGCTGCGCGCACGGCGACCAGGGTCGCGCCCTCCGCGCTGGTGAGATTCATGTAGGCCTCGGTGGCGTGGCCCGCCGCGGCCGGGCGCACCCAGGGCTGGTTGACAACGAAAAGCCCCTGCGCATCGGCCGTGGACAGCGCAAGCGCGAGGCACCAGCCGATCGCCAGGACGCGGCCGCCGCCTTGACGGCAGGATATCGAGGCGCGCTTCATCAAGGGCAGGCAAACAGCCGGTCGGCGCCGACTATTCCTCCCAGGTCGCCGCACAGGAATATCGGGAAGAGCGGCGCTGTTAGCCCGCCACGAAGAGCCGCGAGCCGTCGCCTTCGACGTCCCGTTCGCTCCAACCGTCGCAGGAGATCACGATGCCAAACTCGCCACGTTGGCTCATGGTTCTCGCGCTCGCGTTCGTGGCAACGGCCGCGCGGGCCGAGTTTCATACCTTCCAGATCGAAGAGCTTTATTCGAACGCCGACGGCAGCGTGCAATACATCGTGCTGCACGAGTCGCAAGGCATGGACGGCGAGAATCTGCTTCGCCAGCGCATCCGCTCACCAGCATGCAGCAGGGCAGTCCACCGGCTGTTACACGTTCTCGCACAACCTGCCGGGCGGCAGCTGCGGCTATATATGGCTGTCGATCCGGCTCCGACCGCGGGCAAGCGCGTGCTGATCGCCACCGCCGGATTCGCCGCGCTGAACCTGGTCACGCCGGACTACGTGATTCCCAACGGGTTCCTGCCTATCAGCGGCGGCACGCTCAACTATGCACTGGTCGACCAGGTCTCGTGGTCGGCGCTGCCGACCGACGGCGGCAGCGCGCTCAACCGCGCCGACATGACGATTCCCAACATGGCGACGAATTTCGCCGGCCAGTCGGCGTCGATCGCCGCCGCCGCCGCGGTCAACTACCAGGGCCTGTGGTTCAACCCGGCCGAATCGGGTTGGGGCATCAACTTTGCGCACCAGGGCGACCTGATCTTCGCTTCATGGTTTACCTATGACCTTACCGGCAAGGGCACGTGGCTGGTCATGACCGCCTCGAAGACCGCGGCCCAACACCTACACCGGCACGTTGTTCCAGGGCACCGGGCCGGCGTTCGACGCGGTACCGTTTCCGCCGCTGGGCAGTCCTGGGGGCGCCACGGTGTCCGGCCTGACCGGCACCGGGACGATCACCTTTTCCGACGCGAACAACGGGTCGTTCGCCTACACGGTCAACGGAATTGCGCAGAGCAAGGCGATCACCCGGCAATTGCTGGGGCCGGGAACGGCGCCGGTGTGCACGTTCGGCGCGCAACCCAACCTGGCGCTCGCGACCAATTACACCGACTTGTGGTGGGCCGCGCCCGCCGGCTCGGAGGCGGGCTGGGGCATCAATCTCACGCACCAGGGCGATCTGATCTTCGCCACCTGGTTCACCTTTGCTCACGACCACTACGCCGATGTGGCTGGTCGGCACCGCAAGCAAGACGGCGCCGGGCGTCTATACGATGACGCAGCTCGGCCGTCTGACGGGGCCGCCGTTCAACACGACGCCGTTCCCGCCGCTCGGCAGCGCCATGGGGCCGGTCGTGGCGATCGTCGGCTCCGCAAGCTTCACGTTCACCGACGGCAACGACAGCGACGTTCGCTTACACCGTCGACGGCGTGACGCAGAGCAAGGCCATCACCCGCCAGGTATTCACCAATCCTGGCACGGTCTGCCAGTAGGCCGGACCGCGGGCGATCGCGTGACGGGCAACGGCGCGCCGCTAAGGCACGGACGGCGGGCGATT
Organism: uncultured beta proteobacterium; assembly: GCA_963713125.1. Taxonomy (GTDB): domain Bacteria; phylum Pseudomonadota; class Gammaproteobacteria; order Burkholderiales; family Casimicrobiaceae; genus PALSA-1003. The sequence goes on from CAVQKL010000012.1 coordinate 159,894, forward strand.
CGACGCGCGGCGCTCGCATGGGCGCTGGCCGCGATGATCGGAACGGCATTCGCGACCGACGTCGGCGATGCGGCGCCGCCGTTCGCGCTGCGTGACGGGCAAGGCGGCACCGTCACCCTCGCCGCGCTGCGCGGCCAGGTCGTGTACGTCGATTTCTGGGCGTCGTGGTGCGGACCGTGCCGGCGCTCGTTTCCGTGGATGAACGAACATGCACCGCCGCTACGGCGGCCGTGGCCTCGCCATCGTCGCGATCAACGTCGATAAGATCGGCGCCGACGCCGCGCGTTTCCTCGAGCGCACGCCGGCGCAGTTCGCCGTGGTCTACGACCACGCCGGCGCGACGCCGCTCGCCTACGCGGTGCAGGGCATGCCGAGCTCGTACCTGATCGACGCGCGCGGCAAGGTCGTCGACGTCGAAGAGGGATTTCACGACGAGCGCAAGGCCGCGCTCGAGCAGCGCATCCAGGCGTTGCTCGCGGCGCGCTGATGCGACCGACGCAGCCACGGCCGGATCGTGCGCCGCTGCTGCAGGGCTGCGTCGCCGTCGGCGATCGCCGTGCTGCTGTCCGGCTGCGCGACGATGCAGCCGCCGAAGCCGTGGGAAAAAGGCCAGCTCGCCCGGCCCGAGATGCAATTCGACGCCGATCCGAATGGATGCGCGGCTCGCCGATCACATCTACACCAGCAAGGAGGCGGCGAGCGGAGGCTACGGCGTCGGCGGCGGCGGCTGTGGCTGCAACTGAGCGGCGACGGCGCTCGCGCAAGCCTGCGCGGCCGGGCCCCGCCGGCGCCCTGCTTGCGGCCGCGCTCGCGCTGCCCGGCGTCGTGCCGGCATCGGCGCTGGCGCAGACCGCGCCGGACCAGGGGCTCGTTGCGCTGAAGTACGTCGACTATCGCGACTGGCAGCCGGGCGGCGACCGAATCCACGTGCACAGCCCGTCGCTCTACTGCTGAAGCCGCTGTCCGACTCGCTCGCCGCGGAAGGTTCGCTGGTCTACGACAGCATCTCCGGCGCGTCGCCGCTCTACCACAACACGCTCTCGGGCGCGTCGGGCAAGGGCGGCGTGACCGACTATCGCACCGCAGGCGACGTCAAGATCACCAAGTACTTCGACGGTGCGGCCGTCGGGGTCGGCGGCGCGATCTCGTCCGAGCGCGATTACCTTTCGCACGCGCTGTCGCTGGACGTCCGGATCTCCAGCGACGACCGCAACCGCACCTTACGCGTTCGGCATCGGCGGCGCGAGCGACCGCATCGACAGCACCAACGGGGTGGCCGAGGACAAGCACCGGCGCACCGTCGACCTGCTGCTCGGTGTCACGCAAGCGCTGTCCGCCGATGCGATCGTGCAGTCGAACCTCACCTGCTCGGACGGCCACGGCTACTATTCCGACCCGTACAAGACGATCGACGTCCGCCCGATCGCCGGCGCATCCTCGCCTGGCTGACGCGCGTACAACCGGCACCTGCCGCGCTCCGATGCGACGCTTTCGCTGTTCGTATCGCTACGTGCGCGATTCGTTCGGCAGCGATTCGCACACGGTCGAGGCGGCGTGGTACCAGCCGCTTGCCAATGGCTGGTCGGTGAAGCCGGCATTGCGCTATTACACGCAGGCCGCGGCGGATTTCTATTTCGACCCGCCGTTCCCGCAGGGATTTTCGATCGAGCGGCCGTATACGGCCGATACGCGGCTGTCGGCGTTCGGTGCGCTGACGCCGGGCATCACCGTCGCCAAGCTGCTGTCGGAAGGCTGGGCGGTCGATCTCAAGGTCGAGTTCTACCGGCAACGATCGGCCTGGCGGCCGGAGGCGGCGGCAGCCCAGGACTGGAGCCGCTGTCGGCGCGCTGGATCCAGGCGGGCATCAGCAAGACGTTCTGATCGCCATGCGACTGCGGCGCCGCGCGTCGGGCATAGTTGCGCGATGCCGCTGTTCCGCTTCCGCTTTCATGCCATGGCCTCGCCGAACGAGTTGCAGATCTGGCACGACGACGAAAGCCGGGCGCGCAAGCTTGGCCGATGCCGCGATCGCCGACGTGCGGCGCATCGAGACGAAGTATTCGCGCTATCGCGACGACAGCATTACCACGCGGATCAATCGTGCCGCCGGGCAGGCAGTCGGTCGAGCATCGACGCCGAAACCTTCGCGCTGCTGGGCTACGCCGACCAATGCCATCGCCTGAGCGACGGCCGGTTCGACATCACGTCGGGCGTGCTTCGCCGCGCCTGGGACTTTCGCCGCTCGCCGCCGCGGCTTCCGGCCGAGCGGAGATCGCGGCCGCCGCGGCGCTAATCGACTGGGCGAGCGTCGAATGGGACCGGCACCGTGTACGCCTGCCGCGCAGCGGCATGGAAATCGATTTCGGCGGCATCGGCAAGGAGTACGCCGCGGACAGGGTGGCGACGATGTGCCACGAGGGCGGTGCCGCGAACGCGCTCGTCAATCTCGGCGGCGACGTCCGCGCCGCAGGGCCGCAGCGGGACGGATCGCCGTGGCGCGTGGGCATCGCGCACCCGCGGCAGGCCGATGCGGTCGATGGCGACGGTGGAGCTCGCCGGCGGGGCGGTCGCCACCAGCGGAGACTACGAGCGGTTTTTCGACATCGACGGGCGTCGTTATTGCCACATCATCGACGCAGCGTCCGGGCGACCCGGTCGCCGCGTGGCAGTCGGTCAGCGTGATCGCTCCGCTCTGCGTGGTCGCCGGCAGCTGTGCAACGATCGCGATGCTGCTCGAAGCCGATGCGGAATCGTTTCTTGCGCGCGAAGGCCTCGCGCTACCTGGCGGTCGATCCCGCCGGGGCGTTGCGCGGGCCGGCGGTTGTGGCGCCGCCGCAACAATGACCGGCATCCGCTTGTCATGCACAGTCGCGCGGCCTGATTCCGGTATTCGGGTCGGCGCCGGACCCGCCCCGCAGTAGGACGACGGGTCCCGAGTTCCCCGGCGCAAGTGCGCTGTTGCCTGCTGCGCGCTACAGCCGGCAGCGCTGTGCAATCTCCCGACAAAGATGCCGCCTCGGCCGTCGAATAGCGGGCGCGTTGCCGCCGCGCGATGAATATACTGCGGCAACTCCTCGACACCGCCCCGCTTGAACCTTCAGCGCATCCGGCAGTTTGCGTATCTCGTTCCCGCCGTGTTCAGCGCTTCCGTGTTCGGGGCGGTGGGCGTCAATAAGAGCTTCTCGCCGAATTCCGTGGTGGCGGGTCAGTCCTCCACGCTGACCATCGTCGTGCTGAATCCGAACGCATCGGCCGCCACCGCCGTGGCGTTGACCGATACGCTGCCTGCCGGCGTCGTCGTCGCCAATCCGCTCACCGTCGCCACCAATACCTGCGGCTTCACGGTCGGCGCCACAGCGGGCACGCGACCGATCGCACTGTCCGGCGGCACGATACCGGCAATCAGCGGCGGCGTCGCCCGGACAATGCCAGGTCACGGTCGACGTCGTTTCGGCGGCGCCGAGCACGTATCTCAATACCATCGCGGCGAATGCCGTGTCGTCGTCACAGGGCAGCAACGCGCAGGACGCGCAGGCGACGCTGGTGGTATCGAAGCCGGCGAACATCACCGGGGGCAAGGCGTTCGCGCCGACCAACGTGCACGGCGGCGGAACCGGGTCGACGCTGACGATCACGCTGACCAATCCGAATCCCATTGCGCTGACCAACGCTGCGCTGACCGACTCGCTGCCTGCCGCCATCACCATCGCCGGCACGCCCAATGCGGGCACGACTTGCGGTGCCGGGACCGCGACACCGAGCCCGAGCGCGAGCAATCCGGCAACGATCGCACTGTCCGCCGGCACGATTCCGGCCAACGGATCGTGCACGATGACGGTCGACGTCGTGGCGCGAAATCCCAACGCGCCGATCAACGGCAATCAGGCCAATACGATTGCCGCCGGCGCCTTGACGACGCCGAGGGCGCCACCAACCCGGCGATCTCGGCCAACATCAACGTGCAGACCGGCGCGACAGGTCACCAAGGCATTCGCGCCGACGCCGATCGCGCCGAACGGCGCGTCCAATCTGACCATCACCGTCACGAACTTCGATTCGACCGCGCTCTCGCCGATCACTTTCACCGACACGCTGCCGGCGACGATTACTGCGACGGCGCTGCCGGTAAGCAGCTGCGGCGGAACGATCACCACCGTGCCTGCGCAGCCCGCGCTCCCGCCCTATACCGCGTTTACGCTTGACCGCAGGCAGCCTGGGCGGCGTCGTCGGGCCCGGCAGCCGGATCGACGACCTGCACGGTCACCGTCCCGGTGACGGCGAGCGGCCACCGGCGCCAACTTCGATTCCGGCGAACAACTATGGCGGCGTGGCCATCGCCGCCGCGAGCGGGACGCTGTCGATCAGCGCCATCACCGGCAGCAAGGCGTTCACGACCCCGGCGCTGCAGACCGGATCGACGACGATGACGATCACGCTCAACAATCTCACCGCGCCGGCTGCGACGATCACGTCGCTGCGGGACGATCTCACGACGATGGGCGCGGGCTTCACCGTGCAAAGCGGTGCGACGCCGGGCGGCACCTGCGGCGTGACCTTGACCTCGCCGACGCCGGGCACGCTTGATCACTGCGACCGGAGGCACGATTCCCGCCAACGGCAGCTGCACGATCGTCCTGCCGCTCGACATCGCGGCGACTTCGGCGACGGGCAACCGGACCGATACGATCGCGGTCGCGAACAACGCCACGAACGGCGTGCATACCAGCGCGGGCAACAACACGATCACCATCACCGGTGTGGTCAACGTGCAGCGGGCGTTGACGGTGACCAAGGCGTTCAGCCCCGCGACCGTCCAGGGCGGAACGCCATCGCGCTTGACGGTCACGCTGACACCGACCGTGGCGCTCACCGGCGCCGGATTCGTCGACGACCTGACGACGATGGGCGCGGGCTTTGCGCTGCTGGCCACCGGCGCCGGGCCCAACCCGGTGGCGACCAACTGCGGCGGCGGCACGATCACCGCAACCCCGGGCGCGACCAGCTTCTCGCTCGCCGGCGCAACGCTGGCGGCGGGCGTCGCCTGCACGGTCGCCGTCAATGTCGCCACTCCGGTCTCCACCGGGACGTTCACCAACCGCATCGTCGCCGCCAACATCACGACCGCGCAAGGAGTCACCACCAGCGACGTCACCGCCAACCTGGTCCTGGCCTCGACATCGGTGACGGTGAACAAGTCATTCAGCCCGACGACGGTCGCCGTCGGCGCGCCGAATTTTTCGACGCTTTCGATCCAGATCCGCAACAACAATACCGGAGCCATCGCCCTGACCGGCGTCGGCCTCACCGACGTCTTCCCGACCGGCATGGCGATTTTCACGACGCCGAGCGCCAGTTTCACCGGCGCGGGTTGCAGCGGCGCCACGATCACCGCGCCGGCGGGCGCGACGCAGATCAGCATGTCGGGAGCGAGCGTCAACGCCAACTCGATCTGTACGCTGTCGGTGCGCGTCGTGGCAAACATCGCCGGCAATCTGATCGACACGGTGCCGGCGGCGGTAGTCGTCAGCACCCAGGGCGTAACGAATCCGCTGCAGGGTACGGCTACCCTCGCCGCGACGGGCACGGTCAATCTGACGATTTCCAAGACCGACGGCGTGACGACCGTCATTCCCGGCGGCACGACGACGTATACGATCAGCGTCTCCAACGCCGGTCCGGACGACGTCACCGGGCTCGGTGTCAACGACACCCCGCCCGTCGGGCATGAGCTTCGCGTCGTGGACCTGCACGGCGACCGCCGGCTCGGCTTGCCCGGCGAGCGGCAGCGGACCGATCGCCGCCAGCGTGACGGTGCTCCACGGCGGCTCGGTCACGTTCACCGTCGACGCGGCGATCGCCGCCGGCGCGTGACTGGCAGCATCACCAATACGGCGAGCCTCGGCCGTTCCGGGCGCGGTGATCGACACCAATCCGGTCACGTCGGCCAGCGACACCGACACGCTGACGCCGCAGGCCGACCTGTCGATCAGCAAGACCGACGGCGTCGCCAGCGTCGGTGCCCGGCACGCTCGACCACTTACACGATCGTCGCGAGCAACAACGGCCCGAGCGATGCCGTCGGCGCGACGGTCAGCGGATACGCTGCCGGCGGCGATCACCGGCGCGACGTGGACATGCGCGGCGTCGGCGGGCAGCAGTTGCCCGGCCTCGGGATCGGGCAACATCAATGTTCCGGTCAACCTGCTGGCCGGCGGGACGGCGACGATCATCCTGTCCGGCGACGATCGCCACGACGGCGACCGGCACGCTTGGCCAATACGGCAAGCGTCGCCGCGCCATCCGGCGAGACCGACACCGGATCCCAGCAACAACAGCGCGACCGACACTGACACGCTCACGCCGCAGGCTGACCTCGCCATCACCAAGACCGATGGCGTCGCCAGCGTCGCTGCGGGCGGCAGCACGACCTACACGATCGTCGCCAGCAACAACGGGCCCAGCGCGGTCACCGGTGCGACCGTGACCGACAACGCGCCGTCTGGTCTCACCCTCGGAAGCTGGACCTGCAGCGCGACCGCGGCCTCCAGTTGTCCCGCCAGCGGCAGCGGGAACATCTCGGCTGCGCGTCAATCTGCTGGTCGGCGGCAGCGCGACATTCATCGTCAATGCGACGGTCAGCGGCGCAGCAACGGGGACCATCGCCAACACCGCGACCATCGCGGTCGCCGCTGGGCGTGACCGATCCGATTGCCGGCAACAATGCGGCGACGGACACCGACACGATCACGCCGGCGGCCGACCTCTCGATCACAAAGACCGACGGCGCTTCCAGCGCCACGCCGGGAGCCTCGACGACCTACACCATCGTCGTACGCAATAACGGGCCCAGCGCCGTCACCGGCGCGACGGTGAATGACGCCTTACCCGCCGAGGTAACCAGTGCGACGTTCACCGCCGTGGGCAGCGGCGGCGCCAGCGGTTTCAGCGCCAGCGGCAGCGGAAACATCAGCGATTCCGTCGATCTCCCGGCAGGCGCGTCGGTGACCTACACGCTCATCGCCGATATCGCGTCGGACGCAACGGGCACGCTCGTCAATACCGCGACGGTCACCGCGCCCTCTGGCGTGATCGATGCGAATCCGGGCAACAACAGCGCTACCGATACCGACACGCTCGTGCCGGCGGTCACCTTGCGGTCGTCAAGACCGACGGCAGCGCGAGTTACACGCCCGGCGGTACGGCGACGTATATGGTCACGGTCACCGACGTCGGCCCGAGCGACGCGCGACGACATCACCGTGACCGACACGTTGCCGCCGGGCTTGACGCTTACCGCAGCGGTTGGCTGTGTGGCGAGCGGCGACGCGGCCTGCGGCACGGTGACCGGCAGCGATCGGCCAGACGAGCTTCGGCACGACCGGCGCGCGCATCGGTGCGGGCATCGGAAATTCGCTCGTGTTCACCGTTCCCGTCGCGTTTGCCGCGAGCATGGCCGCGAATCCGCTGGTCAATACCGCGACGGCGACCGACGTCGCCACCGGCGCCACGGCGTCGGGCAGCGACAGCGACGCGCTGGCGCCGCAGGTGACCCTCGCTGTCGTCAAGACCGATGGCAGCTCGACTTACACGCCCGGGGGATCCGCGAACTATACGCTCACGATCACCGATGCGGGCCTGTCGGACGCGACCAACGTGACGGTTGCGGATCCGCTGCCGTCCGGCGTGACGCTGAGCGCGAACGCGACTTGCGTCGCCAACGGGAGGCGAGCTGCGGAGCGTCACCGGCGCCACGGGCAGACGAGTTTCGGCGCGACCGGCGCGAGCATCGCGGCTGGCGCGCGGCAACTCGCTGGTGTTCACGGCGCCGGTCGCGTTCGCGGCCGGCATGACGGCCGATCCGCTCGTCAACACCGCGACGGCCACCGATCTGCTCTCGGGCGCGAGCGGCGCAAGGCGACCGACAGCGACGCGCTGGCGCGCGCAGGTGTCGCTCGCGGTGACCAAGACCGACGGCAGCATGCGACGTACATGCCGGGCGGAAGCGCGACCTACACGATCACCGTCTCGAACACCGGCGTGTCCGATGCGCTCGACGTGACGGTCAGCCGATCGCGCTGCCGGCCGGGGTAACGCTGAGCGGCAGCGTGACCTGCGTGCGCCGGCGGCAGCGCGAATTGCGGCACGCGTCGCCGGGGGCGCCGGCGACAGTCCAGCTTCGAGCGCGACCGGCGCGAGCATCGCGGCAGGCGCCGGCAACACGCTGACATTCACGGCGCCGGTGGACTTTGCTTCCGATCTGACCGACGATCCGCTGATCAATGCGGCGACGGCCATCGACGTCGCGTCCGGCGCGAGCGGCAGCGGCTCGGACAGCGACTCGCGCGCTGCGCAAGGCCGGCCTCGGGCGTCACCAAGTCCGACGGCAGCACTACCTATACGCCAGGAGGCACGGCGACGTACACGATCGTGGTCACGAATGGCGGGCCGTCGGACGCGCTCGACACGTCGATCTCCGATCCATTGCCGGCCGGCGTGACCCTTGCTGCGGACGTCTCTGCGTTGCCGCCGGCGCCGCGAGCTGCGGCACCGTCACCGGGACTGCCGGACAGACGAGCTTCGGCACGACGGGCGCGAAGATCGTGGCGGGTGCCGGCAATACGCTGACGTTCACCGCGCAGGTCGCGTTCGCGCCGTCCCTGACTGTCGAATCCGCTGGTCAACACGGTGACCGCGACCGATCCGGCGCTTGCGGCCCCCGGCACCGCCGTCGACAGCGACGCACTGTCCGCGCTCGTCGATCTCGCCATCACCAAGACCGACGGGATGACGACAGTCGTGCCTGGCCAGACGGTTGCCTATACGATCGTCGTCTCGAATGCCGGGCCGAGCAACGCCGTCGGCGCGACGGTCAGTGACACACTGCCGGCCGCTTTCGAGCGCGACCTGGTCCTGCGTCCCGAGCGGCGGCGGCAACTGCAGCGCGTCCGGCACCGGGAACATCGGCGATACGGTCAACCTGCCGTCCGGCGCGAGCCTGACTTACACGCTCGTGGCTACGGTCGCCGTCGAGCGGCGGTCGGAAACCTGGCCAACACAGCGACCGTGACCCCGCCGGCGGGCACGACCGATCTCCAATCCGGGCAACAACAGTGCGACCGACACAGAGCATCGGTATCCATACCCACCGCCGACCTGGCCATCAGCAAGACCGATGGAGCCGCAAGCTACACGCCGGGAGCACGGTGACCTACACGATCGTCGTCAGCAATGCGGGTCCGGGCGGCGCGACGGGGCGACCGTCGTGGACTCGCTGCCCCCGGCGATCATCGGCGCCACGTGGACTTGCATCGGCGCTGGCGGCGCAAGCTGTCCGGCTCGGGGACGGGAAGCATCGACGCCCCGGTCGATCTTCCGGCGGGAGGCAGCGCAACGTTCGTGCTGAATGGCACCGTTGCGCACGACGACGACCGGCAACCTGACCAATACCGCGATGGTAACGCCGCCTCCGCAGGAGTGACCGATCCGAATCCGGCCAACAACAGTGCAACGGATTCGGACGCGCCTGCAGGTCGGGTCACGCTCCTGCTCACTAAGACCGATGGCCGGGCAACGTACACCCCGGGGGGAGCGCAACTTACACGATCACCGTGACTAATGCCGGGCCGTCGAACGCGACAGCGGTCACCGTGACCGACAGCCTGCCGGCGGGCGTCGTCCTGAACGGCAATGCCAGCTGCACCCCGCACGGGACCGCAGGCTGCGGCGCCATCAGCGGCGCAGCCGGGGCTACGTTATTCAGCGCGACGGGCGCGACCATCGCGGCGGGCGCCGGCGACAGCCTGACGATTACGCTGCCGGTAAAGTTTTCGTCGGTTGTGAGGCCGGCGCAGCTGGTCAATACGGTGACCGACACCGACCCGGACAGCCCGTCGGTCGCGGCGGCGTCGGACAGCGATAAGCTAAGCGGCGTGCCAGCCGCCGCGATCCCCGTCGATGCGCCTTGGGCGCTGGCGCTGCTTGTGATCGTGCTGCTGTACCTCGCATGGCGGACGCTCGGACGCGTGTCGCCTCGCGTCACGCGCAAGTAACATCGCCGGCGGCGCGATTCGCCGGCGCCCGCGGCGCGGGGCCTGGGAGCTGGACATGGTCGGCTCCTGTGTGGATAGACGGTGATGAGAGCGAGCGATGCGGGGGATTACCAGCGGGCGATGCGTCCGAGCGATGTAGCCGGCGGCCAGCGCGCCGAATACCGTCGACAGCGGCCGCGCGCGGATCGTGTTGCATGCCGCTTCGGTCATCGCGCCCTGCGCGCGGCGCGCCTTCTCGGGGACCTGGCTCGCCCAGTCCGCGGCGGTGGCCGCGGCTATCGGCCGTGGTGGTTTGACGGCGCGATGCATCGAGTCGCTCGCCTCCGACGCCGGTCACGGCCTTGTCGGCGACGCGGTCGACGGTCTGGTGCGCCTGCTGCGCGGCATTTTCGATCTTGGGGTTGTACGGCGTGGAACGAACTTGGCTTTCTTCCATGCATTTTCTCCTCGTCGGTCGTTGAAGCGAAATCCGATTCACCGGCACAGCGCGACCGCCGCGATGCTCGTTCGAGCAGCGATCACTATCGTGCTCGCGCGGCGCTTGCGGTATCAGCGATCGTCCGATTCTGCGTGTAGGAGTCGTGACAACTGCGGCGACGCGCGATAAGCTGCAGGCGGGCGACGCCGCGTGCTAGGATTGGCGCCCGAGCCGAAGACGCACGGGCGCGACAGCAATGAACCGACTGGACTTCGAAGGCCGCGTCGCCGTCGTCACCGGCGGCGCGACCGGCATCGGTCTCGCGGTCGCGCAGCGGCTGAAGGCCAGCGGCGGACGGGTCAGCCTGTGGGACCGCGATCCGAGCGCGCTCGACCGGGCGGCGGCGACGCTGGGGCAGGGCACCGATATCCGCAGCGTCGACGTCGCCGACGCCGACGGCGTCGCCGCCGCGGCGCAGGCGACGGCCGCGGCGCTGGGACGCATCGATGCGCTCGTCTGCTCGGCCGGGCATCACCGGCCCGAACACGACGACCTGGGAGTACCCGGTCGACGCCTGGCGCCAGGTGATCGACGTCAACCTGAACGGCGTCTTCCACTGCAACCGCGCGGTCGTGCCCGCTGATGCTCGCGCGGGACTACGGGCGCATCGTCAACATCGCGTCGGTGGCCGGCAAGGAAGGCAATCCCAACGCGAGCGCCTACAGCGCGTCGAAGGCCGCGGTCATCGGCCTGACCAAGTCGCTGGGCAAGGAGCTCGCGAAGATCCGGCGTGCGCGTCAACTGCGTGACGCCGGCGGCGGTCAAGACGGCGATCTTCGATCAGATGACGCAGCAGCACATCGATTTCATGCTGTCGAAGATTCCGCTGCGGGCGCTTCGGGACCGTCGACGAAATCGCGGCGCTCGTCGCCTGGCTTTGCACCGAGGACTGTTCGTTCTCGACCGGCGCGGTGTTCGACCTGTCGGGCGGACGCGCGACCTACTGACGCGGCGGCGGAGGCCGCGCCGGTCCGGCCGGCGCGGGAGTCGCTCGCGCCGTTACGGCCGCACCGCCAGCATGATCTTGCCGATGTGGGCGCTCGATTCCATCAGCCGGTGCGCGGCCGCCGCTTCGGCCAGCGGAAAGACGCGATGGATGACCGGCTTCAACTTGCCCGCGGCGAACAGCGGCCAGACTTCGTCGCGCAACGAGCTGCGCCAGCGCGGCTTTCCTCGCCGCCGGGCTCGCGCGCAAGGTCGAGCCGGTGACGGTCAGCCGCTTCATCATGATGTGGCGCCAGTCGACGGTGACGCGGCTGCCCTGCAGGAACGCGATGATCGCCATCCGGCCTTCCAGCGCCAGGCATTTCAGGTTCTTCTCGATGTAGTCGCCGCCGACGATGTCGAGGATGACGTCGACGCCGCGCTTGGCCGGTGATCGCGGCGACCTCGACGGCGAAATCCTGCTCGCGATAGTTGATCGCGTGGTCGGCGCCGATCGTCTTGCAGAACGCCGCCTTGTCGTCGCTGCCGACGGTCGTGATCGCGCGGGCGCCGATGGCGTGCGCGAGCTGGATCGCCGCCAGCCCGATGCCACCCGAGCCGCCGTGGATCAGCACCGTTTCGCCCGGCCTGCAGATGGACGCGGTCGAACAGGTTGTTCCAGACGGTGAAATAGTTCTCCGGCAGGCTCGCCGCCTCGAGCGCGGACAGCCCGTCCGGATAGGGCAGGCACCACGCCGCCGGCGCCGCGCAATACTCGGCGTAGCCGCCGCCCGGGCGTCAGCGCGCAGACCTGATCGCCGACCTGCCAGTCGGTGACGCCCTCGCCCAGCGCGACGACGGTGCCGGCGACTTCGAGCCCGATGATCGGCGACGCGTCGGGCGGCGGCGGATAGTTGTCCCGCGCGCTGGATGCAGTCGGGGCGATTGACGCCGGCGTAGGCGACCTCGATCAGCACCTCGCCCGGCTTCGGGGCAGGCGTCGCCGTCTCGGCGAGCGCCAGGACCTCGGGCGGCCCCGGCTCGCGGGCGGCGACGTAGTGCATGACGGGGGGAATGGCGGCGGGCATCGGTGGCGCAAGTCGCTGGTCGGATGAGGCGAACATTGTAGCCCGTCGGCGCGCGCGCGCTTCTGCACGCTGCATCCGGGCTACACTTGGGCGCCGTCTCGACCGTCCTGCCGATGAAAAACTCGTCGCCCTGCTCGTCTTCCTCGCCATCGTCGTCGGCGCGGCCTGGATCGCCTTCGCCGCCGACTACAGCGACGGCTATCGCGTCGGGCAGGTGATCAAGCTGTCGCGCTCGGGCTACGTGTTCAAGACCTGGGAAGGGACGCTGGACTTCGGCTTCCTGCAGCAGGATCCGAAGTCGGGCATGGCGACGCGGCTGTGGGATTTCAGCGTGCGCGACGGCGATGACGCGGTGCGCAAGGATATCGACGACGCGATCGCGGCGAACGCGAAGGTCAAGCTTTTCTACCACGAGAAGTATTTCCGCTGGTCCTTTTTCGGCGACACCAAGCATTTCGTCTACAGGCTCGAGCGCGTCGGCTGAGCGGCCGCGGCCCGCCGCGCGTCCAGTCGCGACGCGCGAGCCCTCGGCGCGTCTGCATCGAGGCACGCGGGCCGCGATTCCCGGAACGTTTTTTGCTGCCACTATCTCGGGCGGGCTTGATTGCGCGCTTTTTACAGGAGACGAGCGATGGCGCAAATGCAGGGTTCAATGGGGTCGACGAGCTACAGCAAGTGCGCGCACCCGGGATGCAAGTGCGATGTCGCTCCCGGCAAGAAGTATTGCTCGGAGTATTGCGAGCAAAACGCCGGGAGCGCGTCGGCCGTCGCAGGCAGGCTGCGGTTGCGGCCACGCCGCATGCAAACGCGGCTGAACGCGCTCGCGCGGCTTCGGCGGCGGCGCCCGGCGTCGCCCGGCAACGTATTGCTGCCGCTTGTAAGCTTTACTCGATCCCGATTCGATGCGAAGGAGAAATCGATGCCTGACCGGAAAACCCTGAAGCGCGCGGCCGAAGACAAGCGCGAAGGCAAGGCGCCGAGCACGCAGGCCGGCGAGTTCGTCCGCGAGGAAATGGAGCACGTGCGCGAAGGCAAGCACGGCGCGCGCTCGGCGAAGCAGGCGATCGCCATCGGCTTGTCGAAGGCGCGCCGTGCCGGCGTTGCGCTCAAGCCGCCTGCCGAAGGGCAAGGCGTCCGGCGAAGACGCGCCGCAGCGCGAAGCTGGCCAACGCCGCCGGCAGCGCGCAAGACCGCGCGCCGTTTCGCCGCGGCGATCGCGGGCGACGACCAACGCGCTGAAGCGCGAAGGCAGCAGCGCCGCCAGCCCGACCGCGCTGTCGCGGCATGCGAAGGCGGTGGCCAGGAAACGCGGCCCGGCGGCGCGCTCGGCCGCGGCCCGCAAGGCGGCGCGCACGCGCTCGCGCAAGGGCTTGAACGGCCGCGGCGCACTTGAGCGAGCGCGGCGAACCAGGGCAGCCGCGTGATCGCGCCGTTCCCGGTCGCGACCGAGATCGCCCGGTCTACCGATCGGTGAGCGACCGGCCCGCGCTTGCGCTGGCGCACGCCCAGCGCGCTGATCGCCGCGGCCGCCGCGACGCCGCGCCGCGACGGCGAAAACGGCGCGCGCGCCGTAGCCTTCGACGATCCTGCCGCCGAGCGCATGGCCGGCGCCGAGTCCGCCGACCAGGAATGTCGTCGACCAGGTGAACGCCTCGGTCGCGTAGCGCGACGGCGCGTTGGCGCTGATCAGGAGCATCACCACCGTCAGCGCCGGCGCGATGCCGATGCCGGCGACAGCGCCAGCGCGGCGAGCAGCCACGGCGAGCTCGTCACCGCATGCGCCGCCAGCGGCAGCACCACCAGCAGCAGCAATCGCGGCAGCTGCCGCTCGATCGGCATCGCCGAGCTGCGCGCCGCCGTAGAGCAGGCCGCCCGCGCCGCTGCCGAGCGAATTGATCGCGATCAGGACGCCGGCGAACGCCGGCATCGCGGCCGCAGTCGCGAAGCCGGCATAGCCGATCTCCAGCAAGCCGAGCGCAAACATCAGCAGGAACGTCACCGCATAAACGGCGAGCAGGCGCGGCTCGGCCAGCGGCCCGAGCAGGCGCCGCTCGGCGCCGGGTTGGTGGCGCCAGTACTTGAGCGCCGGGGAGAGCGCGAACACCGGCACGGCAAGCGCGACCAGGATGCAAGGCGGCGGCGAACGCGACGCGCGGCGAGGCGACGGCCAGCAGCGCGGCGACGAGCATCGGGCCCAGCGTGAAGGCGAGCTCGATCAGCACCGCATCGAGGGCGAAAGCGGTCCTGCGCTCGTCCGGATCGTCGAAGCGATAGCGCCACACCGTGCGCGTCAGCACGGTGATCGGCGGCGCGAACGCGCCGGCGATCGCGGCGGCGGCGACGAGGCCGGCGGCTGACAGCGCCAGGCGGTCCGCCAGCAGTATGCAGACCAGCGCCAACGGACAGACGATGCCGGTAACGAGCATCACGGCGCGCGGCCCGCGGCGGTCGATGATGCGACCCAGCACCGGGGCGACGATCGCCGAGGCGGCGAGATCGACGCCGACGGTCAGACCCGCCAGCGCGAAAGATCCGGTCAGCGCCCGCACGTGCATCAGCATCGCCAGCGTACAGACTGGCGATCGGCAGGCGCGTGATCAAGGCGGTCGCGAGCAGCCGCGCGACGTCCGGCAGGCGCAGGAACGCCCGGTAGCGACCGAGGATGTCGTCGAGCATGGAGGGGCAATGAGCCCGCGGCACGCCGCCGGCGCGCGCGAAGTCGTAGGGAAGCGCGAGCCGTGCGGCACCGGTACACGCGGCCGCGGACTTCGGCCGTCTAGTAGACGACGGTCACGTTCTCCGGCGCGAGCCATTCGCGCAGGCCGGCGAGCAGATGCTCGTCGAGATTGACGCGCCACTCGCTGCCGCAGCTCGATGTCGCCGCCGCTCGCCTGGTTGCGGTAATTGATCGTCACCGGGCAATGCCGCGGCGAAACGGCTCGATCAGGTCGAACAGGCGCTGCGCCGAGCTCGACGCCGTTGCACGAAAGGCGCAGCGCGCGCGCCCATTTCCGGCGCGCGCCGGCGAGGTCGTAGACGGCATCGGCGATGATGCGCAGACCCTGGACCTGGCCGTCGTCGCCGACGCGCTGCTGCACCTTCACCTCGGCGACCAGCACAGCGTCCTCGCGCAGCAGATGGCGATTGGCATCGAAGGTTTCGTTGAAGATGACGATCTCCGGCTGGTCGCGGCCGTCGTCGAGGGTCACGAACGCCATCTTGCCGCGGCGCGAGGTCTGCATGCGCAACTGCGCGACGATGCCGGCGATGCGGACCGGCGTCTGCGTCGGGCTTCAGCGCGCCCAAGCGGCTGCTGCACGAGCCGGGCGAGCTCGGCCGCGTGCGCGTGGTACGGATGGCCCGACAGGTAGAAGCCGAGGCTCGCCTTTTCCTGCGCCAGCCGCTCGGCTTCCGATCCATTCGCGCGCGGCGATCAGGGCCGGAGCTGCCGGTCCCGCGCCGCTCTCTTCGCCGAACAGCGATACCTGCGACGCCGCGCGCTCGGCCCGCTCGCCGTGATCGAGCGCGGCGCCGACCGAGGCGAGCAGGCTCGCGCGCCGCGTGTCGATGGCGTCGAAGGCGCCGGCGCGGATCAGCGCCTCGACCGCGCGGCGGTTGACGCTGCGCTTGTCGACGCGGCGGCAGAAATCGAACAGGTCGCGTGAACGGCGCCGTCCGGCGCGCGCCGCGACGATCGCCTCGATCGCCGCCCGGCCGGTGCCCTTGATGCCGCCCAGGCCGTAGCGGATGCGCTCGCCGTCGACCGGCTCGAAGCGGTAGTTCGACGCGTTGACGTCCGGCGGCAGCATCGACGAGGCCGAGCGCCGATCGCGTCGTCGTAGAACTGGCGCACCTTGTCGGTGTCGTCCATCACCGCCGACAGGTTGGCGGCCATGAACGCGGCCGGATGGTGCGCCTTGAAATACGCGGTCTGGTAGGCGATCAGCGCGTAGGCGGCGGCGTGCGACTTGTTGAAGCCGTAGCCGGCGAACTTCTCCATCAGGTCGAAGAGCTGCGTCGCCTTGGCCGCGGTCAGGCCGCGGTCGCTCGCGCCGGCGACGAAGATGTCGCGATGCTTGGCCATCTCCTCGGGCAGCTTCTTGCCCATCGCGCGGCGCAGCAGGTCGGCGGCGCCCAGCGTGTAGCCGCCGATCACCTGCGCGATCTGCATCACCTGCTCCTGGTAGACCATCACGCCGTAGGTCGGCGCCAGGATCGGCTCGAGCCGCGGGTCGAGGTACTCGAAGCGCTCGGCGCCCTGCTTGCGCGCGACGTAGTCGGGAATGAGCTCCATCGGCCCCGGCCGGTAGAGCGCGACCAGCGCGATCATGTCGTCGAAGCGGTTCGGCGGCGCCTGCTTGCAGCAGGTCGCGCATGCCGCGCGATTCGAACTGGAACACCGCCGTCGTATTGCCGCTGCGGAAGATGTCGTAGGCGCGCGTGTCGTCGAGCGGCAGCGTGTCGAGCGTCAGCGTCGACGCGGGATCGAGCATGCGGACGTAACGCAGCGTCCAGTCGAGGATCGTCAGCGTCGTCAGGCCGAGGAAGTCGAACTTGACCAGGCCGACCGGCTCGACGTCGTCCTTGTCGAACTGCGAGACCAGCGCGTCGGAGCCCGGCTGCGTGTACAGCGGGCAGAAGTCGGTGAGCTTGCCCGGCGCGATCAGCACGCCGCCGGCGTGCATGCCGACGTTGCGCGGCAGGCCCTCGAGCTGCTCGGCGAGGCTCAGCAGCTCGCGCACTTCCTCCTCGGCTGCTTCGCGCTCGTTCAGCAGCGGCTCGACCTCGCGCGCGTAGACGACGTTCGGCTGCGCGTCGCAGCGCGTCGCTTCAGCGTGACGTGCTGCCGGGCTGGAACGGAATCAGCTTGGCGATGCCGTCGCAGAAGCTGTACGGCAGGTCGAGCACGCGGCCGACGTCGCGCACGACCGCCTTGGCCGCCATCGTGCCGAAGGTCGCGATCTGCGACACCGATTCGGCGCCGTACTTCTGCTTGACGTAGTCGATGACGCGGTCGCGGCCGTCCTGGCAGAAGTCGATGTCGAAGTCGGGCATCGACACGCGCTCGGGATTGAGGAAGCGCTCGAACAGCAGCGCGTAGCGCAGCGGATCGAGGTCGGTGATGCCGAGCGCGTAGGCGACCAGCGAGCCGGCGCCCGAGCCGCGCCCGGGCCCGACCGGCACGCCGTTCGCCTTGCGCCCAGTTGATGAAGTCGGCGACGATCAGGAAGTAGCCGGCGAAAGCCCATCTGCATGATGGTCTTGGTCTCGAACTCGAGCCGCGCCGCGTATTCGCGGTTGCTTGCGCGCGCGCTCGCCGCGTCGGGATACAGCGCGGCGAGCCGCCGCTCGAGTCCCGCGGCCGCCTGGTCGCGCAGGTGCTCGCTCGAGCGTGACGCCGTCGGGCGTCGGGAACGCCGGCAGGTAGTTCTTGCCGAGCGGAATCGTCAGGTTGCAGCGCTGCGCGATCGCGACGCTGTTGGCGAGCGCCTCCGGCAGGTCGGCGAACAGCTGCGCCATCTCGGCCTGCGTCTTGAAATACTGCTCGGGCGTGAAGCGCCTCGGCCGCCGCGGGTCGGCGAGCACGTGGCCCTCGGCGATGCACACGCGCGCCTCGTGCGCGCGGAATTCGTCGCGCGTCGCGAACTGCACCGGATGCGTCGCGACCACCGGCAGCGCGAGCTCGCGCGGCGAGCCGCACGCGTCGCGGCGGTCAGCGCCTCGTCGTCGGCGTGGCCGGCGCGCTGCACCTCGAGGTAGAAGCGGCCGGGAAACGCGCTGCGCCAACGCGGCGCGCGGCGCTCGGCGCCGCGGCCGCGTTGCCCTGCGCCAGCGCCTGGCCGACGTCGCCGCCGCGCGCAGCCCGACAGCGCGATCAGGCCGTCGGTGCCTTCGCGCGAACCACTCGCGCCGCAGATCTCGGCGCGGCCGCGGTGCTGGTTGGCGCGATAGCGCGCGCGTCAGCCAGTCGGCCAGCCGCAGGTAGCCGGCGCGCGACTGGCACAGCAGCAGCAGCGCGATGCGGCGCGTCGCGCTCGCTCTCGTGCGTGATCCAGACGTCGCAGCCGATGATCGGCTTGACGCCGCGCGCGCGCGCCGCCTTGTAGAACTTGACCATGCCGAAGACGTTGGCGAGATCGGTGAGCGCGAGCGCCGGCATGCGATCGGCCGCCGCGGCGGCGACCGCGTCGTCGATGCGCACCATGCCGTCGACGATCGAATACTCGCTGTGCAGGCGCAGATGGACGAACAGCGGGACGGCTGCGGACGCGCTCATGAGGTACAATTTTACTCGCTTCCGCCGCCGACTCCGATGATCGCCACTTTGCACACAACGGCGCGCCGCGCCATCGTCGCGCTCGCGACGCGCGCTCGTCGTCGCCGCCTGCGCGTCGCGTCGCCGCCGCCGCTGTCGCCGCCGTCCCGGCAGCCGAGCTCCTGCGCCGCCGGTCGCGCCAGGCGCCGAGCCGCGCCGCGCCGCGCCAAGCCGCAGGCGCCGCCGACGAAGAGTCCGAATCCGCCCGCCAACGTCAACCTGCAGGGCTTTCCGCTTGCCCTATCGGCAAGGCTACGCCGACGGCTGCGCGAGCGTCGGCAGCCGTCGAGCACAAGGACGCGGCGCGTTTCAAGACACGACGGCCAGTACCGCACCGGCTGGCAGGACGGCAGCTTCCTGTGCAAGAAGAAGTGACGGCAGAGCGAAGATCGCGGTGACGCGCGCGGCCAGCTGCCGCTATGAAGGCCTCGGCATCGCAGTTCGTCGCGGTGCGCGGCCTGTCGTACCACGTGCGAAGCTGGGGCGATCCCGCCGCGCCGAAGCTCTTCATGCTGCACGGCTGGATGGACGTCGGCGCGTCGTTCCAGTTTCTGGTCGACGCGCTCGCGCGCGACTGGTATGTGCTCGCGCCGGACTGGCGCGGCTTCGGCCGAAGCGAGTGGTGCGCCGACGGCTACTGGTTCGCCGACTACATCGCCGACCTCGACGCGCTGCTCGAGCATTTCACGCCGGACGCGCCGGCGCGCATCGTCGGCCACAGCCTCGGCGGCAACGTCGCGTGCATCTACGCCGGCGTGCGGCCGCAGCGCGTCGCGCGCGCTGGTGTCGCTCGAAGGCTTCGGCATTCCCGCCGAGAAGCCCGAGCTCGCGCCGGACAAGATGGCGAAGTGGCTCGACGCGCTGCGCGATCCGCCGTCGTTCGCGCCGTACGCGAATCTCGCCGCCGTCGCCGACCGGCTGCAGAAGAACAATCCGCGCATGGCGCGCGACCAGGCGGAGTTTCTCGCCGCAGCACTGGGCGGAAGTGCTGCCCGACGGCAGCGCGCGACTGCGTCTCCGATCCGCGCCACAAGCTGCCGTTTCCGACCGTCTACCGGATGCGAGGAGGTGCGCGCGGCCTGGCAGCGCGTCGAGCGCGCCGGTGCTGTGGGTCGCGCGCGAGCGATTCGTTCGTCGCCGCGATGGCTGGGCGAGGACGAGGCGGGGCTCGAGCGGCGTGTCGCGACGCTTTCGCGACGGCCGCCTGACGACGATCGCCGACGCCGGCCACATGCTGCACCACGATCAGCCGGCGAGCGTGGCGGCGGCGATCGAGCCGTTTCTCGCCGGGTGAGCGCGCGAGTTGCTGGTGCTCGCGGCGCTGAGGCGAGCACGATGACGCGCAGGCGCCGATGATCGAGAGCACGTCGCCCGCCGGCGCGTCGCACTGGACGCATTCGGCTATACTCGTCGACCGCTGTATTTCCGTATCGTCATTCCGTGCCCGCCGACGACCTTTCCCGGCTGAAAATCGATCGCACGCTCGCGCCGGTACGCAGCAGGCGCAGGCGCCGCTGGTGGTGGTCCGGCGCCGTCGCGTCTGCTCGCGCTTGCCGGCGTCGCCTGGTATCGTTGCGCAGCCGCACGCGACCTCGGTGCAGACGACGCCGATCGTCACCGCCTATCCGTCGCAGCAGTTCGTCGTGCTCAACTCGACCGGCTATGTCGTCGCGCAGCGCAAGGCGGCGATATCGTCGAAGGCTTCCGGCCGGCTGGAATGGCTGGGCGTGGCCGAAGGCTCGCGCGTCAAGGCGGGCGACGTCATCGCGCGGCTGGACGCGCGCGACGTCAAGGCGCAAGCCGAAAGCGCCGCGGCCAACGTGCAGGTCGCGCGCGCCGCGCTCGAGCAGGCGCAGGCCGAGAATCGCGACGCCGCGGCGTCGCTGAAGCGAACGCAGGATCTGATCGCGCAGAAATTCGTGTCCGCGTCGGCGCTCGACCAGGCGAAGGCGCGCGCCGATCGCGCGGTCGCCGGCGTGGCCAGCGCCAGGGCCGCGGTCTGCGGTGGCCGAAGCCAATGCGCGCAACGCGCGATGTCGCCGTCGACTACACGCTGATCCGCGCGCCGTTCGACGGCGTCATCCTGTCGAAGAGCGCCAACGTCGGCGATCTGGTGACGCCGTTCTCGTCGGCCGCGGATTCCAAGGGCGCCGTGGTCAGCATGGCCGACATGAGCACGCTCGAGGTCGAGGCCGACGTCTCCGAATCGAGCCTGTCCAAGATCCGCGTCGGCCAGCCTTGCGAGATCACGCTCGACGCGCTGCCCGATGCGCGCTTTCGCGGCACGTCGCGCGCATCGTGCCCACCGTCGATCGCGCCAAGGCGACGGTGATGACCAAGGTGCATTTCGACGCCATCGATCCGCGCGTGCTGCCGGAAATGAGCGCCAAGGTATCGTTCCTTTCGCAGCCGATCACCGCCGAGCAGCAGATGCCGCTGACCGCGGTGCAATCCGGATGCGCTGGCGCAGCGCGACGGCAGGACGCGTCCTGTTCGTCGTGCGCGACGACAAGGCGGTGGAAGTGGCGGTGACGCCGGGACGCAAGATCGGCGACTTGACCGCCATCGCCGGCGACGCGAAGAGCGGCGAAAAGGCCGTGCTGCAGCCGCGCCCGAGCTCAAGGCCGGCGCGCTGATCAAGGCCGCGGCGAAATAGCGCCGTGGGCGATACCGGCATCGTCGGCGCCGATCGCAGCGCGGCCCGCGCGCATCGCGTCGCCGGCGCGGCGACGCCGCGGCACGCGGCCGCTGCAAGCCAGGCCAGATGCCGGACGAGACGCCGGTGCTGGTCGCGATTCGCCAGCTCACCAAGTACTACCGTCGCGGCGAGCAGATCATTCCGGTGCTGGTCGACATCGATCTCGACGTCGCGCTCGGCGACTACGTCGCGCTGATGGGTCCGTCCGGCTCGGGCAAGACGCACCTTGCTCAACCTGATCGCCGGCATCGACAAGCCGAGCAGCGGCACGATCGGGTCGGCGGCGTCGACATCGCGCGCCTGTCCGAAGGCGAGCTCGCCGCTGGCGGGCGGCGCACGTCGGCTTCATCTTCCAGTTCTACAACCTGATGCCGGTGCTGACCGCGTTCGAGAACGTCGAGCTGCCGCTGCTGCTCACCGACCTGTCACGACGCGAGCGGCGCGAGCGCGTCGACATCGCGCTGCGCTGGTCGGCCTCGCCGATCGCGCGGATCACTATCCGAACGAGCTCTCGGGCGGGCAGCAGCAGCGCGTGGCGATCGCGCGCGCGCTCATCACGCGATCCGACGCTGATCGTCGCCGACGAGCCGACCGGCGACCTCGACGCGACACCGCCGAGGAAATCCTCGGCCTGCTGCGAGCGGCTCAATCGCGAGCTCGGCAAGACCATCCTGATGGTCACGCACGATCCCAAGGCCGCCGAGAACGCGCGCCGGGTGATCCATCTCGAAAAGGGCGTGCTGGCGAATTAGCTGCGCTCGCGCCGCGACCGATCGCCGGTCGAATCAGCGCAACGGCGCGGATCGGCTCAGCGGCGAGCCTTGTGCCGGAGCAACTCGTCGTCGAGCGAGCGGTCGAGAGCAGCCTGCGCCGGTGGCGCAGGGCCGCCCTGAATCTCGCGTTCGGCGGCGTCGATCGCCTGGAGTATCGAATCGCCGCCGATGTCGATCGCGCCGTCGTTGACGGCCTTCGCCCATTCCGCGCGGATCGTCCGTTCCTCGACCAGGTCGGCGTCGAATTCGGCGAAGCGCGGGTCTTCCGGTGGTCTCGGCTTGCGCCGCCGGTTCGCGGCTTCGCGGCAGGGCGCGTTCGTGGATCGTGGCGCCGCGCGGGAATCCGGGACCCGGCTCCGTCATCGCGGCGAAGTGGCCGGGCTTCCGAATGTCCTTGACGTCGGCCCGCTGGGTACCGAATGGTTGGGTTCGGTGCGTGCGGTCGGCGCGATCCAGGCCGGCGCTTCCAGCGCTTGCCGGCGGCGCGACGGGAGCAGCCACAGGGCGAGCGCGCCAACGACGACCAGCGCGGCGCCAAGCGGCCACCACGGTGCCAGCACCGGTTCCGCCGCGACAGGCGTCAGCGCGGGCTGCGCCGCCGATGCGCGCGGCAATCCGGCCGCCGAAGCTTCGGGAATGAACGAGCTTCCCGTCGGACTCGACAGCAGAATCGTCGGCTGCCGCGCAACCTCCGCCGCGGCCGGCACGGGCGCTGTCGCGCGTGCACGTCGGGCTCACGCGTTGCAGCCGGGGCCGGGGCGCGCGCTGCGGCCGCGATGACGGCGCTCGGCCCATGCGTGCCAGGCTCGGGTGTGGCGACCGCCATCGTTTCGGCGGCGCGGTGGACTGGCGCCGACGTGGCAATGGCGTTAGCCGTGGGTGGGTCGAGCAGCAGCACGTAGTCGCGGCGAGTCGTGCCGTCACAGCCGGCCTGCACCGCGAGCCGGACCACCGGGTCGTTGACCGGCCGCGAGGTTGTCACGACCAGCAAGGGTTCGGCCGCGCTGCGATCAATAGTGACTCTGCCCGTCAGCAGCCGCGGCGGGCCGCTTGCCCCGGCGGCGTCGGCAATGACATGGACGCACGCTGCGCTCGGCACCTGACCTGGCGCGGCGCCGATCGGCACGACGACCCGCAACGGTTGTCCGATGGCTGATTGCGGGGTCGCGTCGCCGAGCGAAAGCGCCAGCGCGCAGGGCACCGCCAGCAGCGCGAGCGCGCCGACGGCGATGCGACGTACCAGGTCGACCAGGGCGGAAATTCTCATGACAGCCTCGAGCAAGGAGGAAACCGATGCCGGTCGCGCGCGTGCCGCCTGCCGCGTCGAACCGGCTCCGCCGGCACTCGAGCAAGTTCCGTGCCGGTCGGCGTAAAAGTCATAGGTAGGCGTACCCGCCTGCGCTAAGCTTGCGGCTCCCGCGTGCCCCGCCTTTGTTCCGCCTGCCGTGTATCTGCTCGGTCTCGCCGTCAAGAATGCGCTGCGCCACAAGCTGCGAACGGCGCTGACCGTCATCGGCATCGTCGTCGCCATCGTCGCCTTCGGTCTGTTGCGTACAATCATCGACGCCTGGTACGCGGGCGCCAACGCGAGCTCGAGCGCACGGCTGGTCACGCGCAACGCGATCTCGCTGACCTTCTCGCTGCCGCTCAACTATGCGCAGCGCATCCGCCAGGTTCCCGGCGTCAACGGCGTCTCGTGGGCCAACTGGTTCGGAGGCGTCTATGTGACCGAGCGCAATTTCTTCCCGCAGTTCGCGATAGACGCCGCGAGCTACCTCGACATGTATCCCGAGTTCGTGCTGACGCCGGAGCAGAGGAAGGCGTTCCTGCTCGATCGCCAGGGCTGCATCGTCGGTCGCAAGCTCGCCGACCAGTACGGCTGGAAAGTCGGCGACCAGATACCGCTGCGGGGCACGATCTTCCCGGGCACCTGGACGTTCAATCTGCGCGGAATCTACGACGGCGTGGACAAGACGACCGACCAGTCGACGATGTACTTCCACTGGGCGCTGCTGAACGAGACGATCAAGAAGCGCTTTCCGCGCCGCGGCGACCAGACGGGCGTGTTCATCGCGCGGCTCGCGGATCCGGGCGAGGCCGCTCTCGTGTCCGCGGCGATCGACGCGACGTTCCGGAATTCGCTGGCCGAGACGCTGACCGAAACCGAAAAGGCGTTCCAGCTCGGTTTCGTCGCGATGGCCGACGCGATCCTGCTGGCGATCCAGGCGGTGTCGTACGTCGTCATCGTCATCATCATGACGGTGATGGCGAACACGATGGCGATGACCGCGCGCGAGCGCGGGGCCGAATACGCGACCATGAAGGCGCTGGGATTCGGCGGCTGGCGGGTCGCTCTGCTGATCTTCGGCGAATCGCTCGCGATCGCGCTTGCCGGCGGCGCGCTTGGCATCGCGCTGACCTATCCGGTCGCGCGGGGCTTCGGCGAAGCGATGGGCCGTGTTCCTGCCCATTTTCTACGTCAGCGACGAGACGATCGCGATGCAGGTCGCTGCGGCGCTCGCGATCGGCGCCGTCGCCGCGGCCCTGCCGGCGTGGCGCGCGTCGAAGCTCAGGATCGTCGACGGATTGCGGGCGATCGGATGAGGCGCTGATGGCGATCCCTGTCGCCTATGTCGTGCGCAACCTGGTCGCGCGCCGGCTGACCACCTGCTGACCGCGGGCGGCATGGCGCTCGTCGTCTACGTGTTCGCGACGGTACTGATGCTCTCCGCCGGCCTCGAGGCAACGCTGGTCGCGACCGGCCAGGACGACAACGTCATCGTGATCCGGCGCGGCTCGCAGACCGAAGTGCAAAGCGGCATCGACCGCGGTCAGGCGGGCATCGTCGAGAGCATGCCGGAAGTGGCGATCGGCGCGGACGGCAGGCGACTCATGTCGAAGGAGCCGGTGGTGCTGATCAACCTGCCCAAGCGCGACACCGGCAAGCCGGCGAACGTCGTCATCCGCGGCGTTTCCGCCGACTGGACTCCAGTTGCGGCCGCAGGTGCAGCTTCGCGAGGGGCGGATGTTCCGGCCGGGCACCTCGGAGATCGTCGCGGGGCGCGCGATCGCCGCCGGGTTCCGCGGTGCGGGCCTGGGCGAGACGCTGCATTTCGCGCAGCGCGACTGGGCGGTCGTCGGCGTGTTCGACGCCGGGCGCACCGGCTTCGATTCGGAGATCTGGGGCGACGCCGAGCAGATGCTGCAGGCCTTCCGCCGGACCGGCTTTTCGGCGCTGATCTTCCGGTTGACCGACAGCGATCGCTTCGAGACAGTGAAAGCGGCGATCGAGTCGGATCAGCGGCTGACCTTGGAGGCCAAGCGCGAGACCCGTTTCTACGCCGACCAGTCCGAGGCGATGTCCAAGTTCATCAGCTATCTGGGCACGACCATCTCGGTCATCTTCTCGATCGGCGCGATCATCGGCGCGATGATCACCATGTACGCCAGCGTCGCGAGCCGCACCGCGGAGATCGGGACGCTGCGCGCGCTGGGGTTTTCGCGCGCGGCGGTGCTCGTGGCGTTTCTTGGCGAGTCGCTGCTGCTCGGCCTGCTCGGCGGCGTCGCCGGACTCGTCTGCGCGTCGTTCATGCAGGCGCTGTCGATCTCGACGACCAATTTCCAGACCTTCGCCGAGCTCGCCTTCCGCTTCGTGCTGACCCCGGCGATCGTCGTCGCCTCGCTTTCGTTCGCCCTGGTGATGGGCTTCATCGGCGGCGTCCTGCCTGCGGCGCGCGCGGCGCGGCTCCCGATCGTCGACGCGCTGCGGGCGGCATGATGGCGGCATTCGGCATCGAAGCGCTGCGCGCGTTCGCGGTCGCGCGGTCGCTCTTTCCGGCGACAAGCCTCGAAGCGGCGATCCGCACGCTCGGCTTCGTGCAGCTCGATCCGATCCGCGCACCGGCGCGCGCGCAGGACCTCGTGCTCAGGCACCGCGTCGAAGAGTATCGCAACGGCGATCTCGAAAGCCGCTATCCGGACCTGCCGGTGATCGAGGACCATGTCCACGTCTACGGGGTGATGCCGCGCGAGACCCGCCGACTGCTGCACCCGCGCGCCGCGACCCGGCGCTTCGCCGTCGAAAGCGAGCATCCGCAGCTGCTGCCGCGGGTGCTGGCGCACGTCCGCAAACACGGCGCGACGCATCCCCGCGACCTGCAACGCGCATTCGGCGCGCAGAAGTCGATCAATGGGTGGGGCGGCCAGTCGGCGGCCACGACGCGCGTGCTCGCGCTGCTGCACTACCGCGGCATGCTTCGCGTGGCGCTGCGGGTCAAGGGCATACGCGTGTACGATCTCGAGACCGGGAGCGCGCGCGCGATGGCGGCGGCCGCGCGCGCCTCCGGCCTCATCAGGCTGCTGCTGCGCCTTTACGCGCCCGTTGGCGAGTCGAGCCTGCATGCGCTGGCGGCGATGATCGACACCAGCTCGCTGCCGGAGCGGGCGCGGGCAACCGCCATCGCGCGGGTGATCCGCAGCGGCTGGGCCGCGAGCGCGACGGTGGACGGCGAGCGCTATTTCTGGCCGGCCGACGAAAGCACGCGCTGCGAGCCGAACACTGCGCTGCGCCTGCTCGCGCCGTTCGATCCGGTGGTCTGGGACCGCCGGCGCTTCGAGCGGCTGTGGGGCTGGCCGTATCGATTCGAGGCCTACACGCCTGCGGCCAGGCGTCGCTTCGGCTACTACGCCCTGCCGATGCTCTGGCGCGACGCGGTGATCGGCTGGGCGAACGTCGCCGCCAGCGGCGGCAGGCTCGACGTCGCGCTCGGCTTCGCCGGCAAGCGGCCGCGCGACGCTGCATTTCGCCGGGAGCTGGACGCCGAGCTCGCGCGCTTCGCCGCCTTTCTCGGCCTTGACGCGCGAGCGGATTGAGCTCATGCGGATCGGCGCGAGCTGGCTGTTCGCCATCGCCTCGGCGATCTGGGGCTCGACCTGGCTCGCGATCAAGTATCAGCTTCCCGGCGTCGCACCCGAAGTCTCGGTCGCGTATCGGTTCGCGCTCGCGGCGGCGCTGCTTGCCGCGTGGTGCCTGGCGACCGGCCGCTCGCTGCGCTTTTCGCGGCGCGACCACGCGTGGCTGGTCGCGGCTCGGCGTGACGCTCTTCGGGCTCAATTACATCGGCGTGTACTGGGCCGAGCGCTTCGTGACTTCGGGCCTCGTCGCGGTGCTGTTTTCGACGATCGTGTTCCTGAACCCGATCGGCATGCGCCTGTTCTTCGGCACGCCGCTGACCGCGCGGACTTTCATTGCCGCGGCGATGGGCGTTGCCGGCGTCGCGCTGCTGTTTCTGCCGGAGCTCGTCGCAGGCGCGCGGCGGCGGCACGGCGGCTTACGGTGTCGCGTTCGGCGCTGGGCGCGACGGTCATCGCCAGCGGCGGCAACCTGATCGCCCAGCGCAACCAGCGCGCCGGCATACCGACGCTGTCGGGCAATGCCTGGGGCATGGCTTACGGCGCTGTCGTCGCGGCCGCGGCGGCGTTGGTCGCAGGGCGTCGACTGGACGTTCGACGCGCGGCCCGGGTACCTGTTCTCGCTCGCCTATCTGGCGCTGTTCGGCAGCGTCGTCGCGTTCGGTGCCTATCTGACTCTGCTGCAAGCGCATCGGTGCGGCCCGCGCCGCTTACACCGCGGTGGCAACGCCGGTGATCGCGCTGGCGCTGTCGACCTTGTTCGAAGGCTATCGCTGGACCTGGATCGGCGCGTTGGGCGTCGTGCTGGCGATCGCGGGAAACATGGCTGGCGCTGCGCGCCGCGCGGCTCGCGGCGAAGAGCCGAAGGAGCGGCGCGCCGGCGCCACCGCCGGCCGGCGCGATCAGCTTCGCGCCGAGATTGAAGAATTCCCGCTGGCCGCGCATGCCGCCGATGCGGCCGCGCAGCAGCTGCAAATGACCGGGCTCGTCGACGAAATTCAGGCGCTCGCTGTTGACGATCAACAGCGGCGCGCCGGCATACTGGTAGAAATAGCGGCTGTACGCGTCGGCCAGCCGCGCCAGGTAGTGCTCCGATATCCCCCGCTCGTAACCGACGCCGCGCCTGTGCACGCGCTCGATCAGCGTCGTCACCGGCGCCTGCAGATAGATCACCAGGTCGGGTGTCGGCGTCTGCAGCTTCAGATGCGAATACACCTTGTCGTAGAGCGCGAATTCGTCGTCGGTCAGGTTGAGCCGCGCGAACAGCGGATCCTTGTCGAGCAGGAAATCGGCGACCGTCGTGCCGGGCGAACATGTCGAGCTGTGCCAGTCCGCGCAGCTGGTCGACGCGCTGGAACAGGAAATTGAGCTGCGTCGGCAGCGCGAAGCGGCGCATGTCCTCGTAGAACCGGGCGAGAAAGGGATTTTCCTCGGGCGCCTCGAGCAGGGTATCGGCGCCGAGCGCGGATCGCAAGCGTGCGGGCAAGGCTCGTCTTGCCCGCGCCGATCGGGCCTTCGACGACGATGTAGCGGCATTTCTCGATATCCATGGCTGCTTGTCGCTACAACCGGGTGTGGCTGCGCGTACGGGCGATGCGCTGTCCGCGCAGTCCGCGCAGCCAGCGGCGTGCGGCGCCGCGGCCGGGGATGATCGCCGCCGGCGCGATGTCCAGCAGCGGCCTCAGCACGAACGCGCGCTGATGCATGCGCGGATGCGGCAAGCGTCAGCTGTCGCTGCCGCGAACGGCGGCGCCCGAATAGTAGCAAATCGAGGTCGAGCGTCCGCGCGGCATTGCGCGGCGCTGCTGCAGCCGGCGGCCTGCCGTGCCGGCGCTCGATCGCTCGCATCCGCGCCAGCAAGGCACGGCGGCCGACAGCGACGTGACCAGCGCAGCGACCGCGTTGACGTAGTCGGGCTGCGGGCCGCTGGCGCCCAGCGGCGCGCTCACATAGCTTGGCGACACAGCGGCGACGCGCGTGCGCGGCAGGCGCGCCATTTCGGCGAGCGCGCGCGCGACTTGGCGTCGCGGATGGCCGAGGTTGCTGCCGATCCCGACATAGGCGAGCGAGGCACGCGGGCAGCATGCCGGAATCGATGCTGCACTGCGGCCTACTCGGCGCTTTCTTCGCCCTCGGCTGCGGCGTCCGCTGCGGCTTCGTCCGGCGCGGCTCGCGCTTGCGCCCCCGGCTGCGCGACCGGCGACGCTTTTTCGGCGCCTCGTCGGGCTTCAGCATGCGCTCGCGCTCCTGCGTATCGGCATCCTGGAACTTCGTCCACCAGTCGGCGAGCCCGCGAGATCGCCTTGCAATTCGCCGCTTTCGCAGCGCAGCACCGAGAAAGTCGTAGGCGGCGCGAAAGCGCGGGTGCTCGAGCAGCCGGAACGGGCGCTGCCCGGCGCGCTGCTCGAAGCGCGGCTGCAGCGCCCAGATCTCCTTGATCGTGGCCTCGAAGCGGCGCGGGATCGCCAGACGCTCGCGCCTGCTGCTCGAGCACGTGATCCATCGCGTCGAACAGCGCCGGCATCGGGCGCTCGCCGCGCTGCCGCGCCGGCGTTCCAGCTGGCGAGCACCTCGTGCCACAGCAGCGAGGCGAACAGGAATGCCGGAGTCACCGACTTGCCGTCGCGCACGCGCTGCGTCGGTGTTGGCCAGCGCGAGATCGATGAAGCGCTGGCCGAGCGGCTGTTCGAGGATCACGTCGAGCAGCGGCAGCACGCCGTGGTGCAGGCCGTGCCGGCGCAGGCTCTTGACCGACTCGGCGGCGTGACCGGAGAGCAGGATTTTTTCCATCTCGTCGAACAGGCGCGCCGGGGGCACGTTGTGGATCAGCGGCGCCAGCACCGGAATCGGCGCCGCGGTCTTCTTCTCGATGCTGATGCCGAGCTTGGCGGCGAGCCGCGCGCCGCGCAGCATGCGGACCGGGTCCTCGCGGTAGCGCGTCACCGGGTCGCCGATCAGCCGCAGCCGCCGCGCCTTGATGTCGGCCACGCCGCCGACGTAGTCCCAGACCTCCTCGGTCGTCGGGATCGAAATACAGCGCGTTGATCGTGAAGTCGCGCCGGGCGGCGTCCTCGGCCTGCGTGCCGAAGACGTTGTCGGACAGCAGCCGCCCGTGCTCGTCGGCGATGTCGTCGCCGGTTTGCCGCGAGCGGAACGTCGCGACCTCGATCGTCTCCGGCTCCGGCGAGCACGTGCACCAGCCGGAATCGCCGTGCCGATGATGAACGCGCGGCGGAACAGCGGCTTGACCTGTTCCGGCGTCGCGTTCGTCGCCAGGTCGAAGTCCTTCGGCGTGATGCCCAGCAGGAGGTCGCGCACCGCGCCGCCGACGACGAACGCCTTGAATCCCGCCTGCTGCAGCTTGCGCATGACGTCCTGCGCGCCGCGCGAAATCTGGCTCCTGCGGACCGGATGCGCGCCCGGGCCGTAGATGCGCGGCTCGGCCGCAATGCGTCCGGGAACCAGGCGCGCGAGAAGCCGGCGAATCATCGTCCTCGCGAGTGCGTGGCGCGCGAGGCCCGGGCAGACGCGCGAGTGCCGGCCGCGCGCGGCGTTCGGAAGGCACGCTAGTCGGGGAAAGGGGTAACGCCATCAACGATGGGGGCAGGTTGCGAGCGACGCGACGACGCGTTCGAACGCCGGAAGAAGACGCGGCGCGAAGCGGCATCATAGCACGGCGGCGTGGCAGGCCGAGTCGAAATCGCGGATAATCAGTAGTTTGTGCGGCCTGCACGCGCCGCATTCAGGAGAATTCATGCCCAGCTATCAGCACGTCAGCGTCCCGGCCGGCGGCGCGAAGATCACCGTCAACAGCGACTACAGCCTCGCGGTCCCGGATCAGCCGATCATCCCATACATCGAGGGTGACGGCACCGGGGTCGACATCACGCCGGTGATGATCAAGGTCGTCGACGCAGCGGTGGCGAAGGCGTACGGCGGCAAGCGCCGGATCCACTGGATGGAGATCTTCGCCGGCGAAAAATCGACCAGGGTTTATGGCGCCGACGTCTGGCTGCCCGACGAAACGCTGGCGATCCTCAAGGAGTACGTCGTCTCGATCAAGGGGCCGCTGACCACGCCGGTCGGCGGCGGCATCCGCTCGCTCAACGTCGCATTGCGCCAGCAGCTCGATCTTTACGTCTGCCTGCGGCCGGTCCGCTATTTCACCGGCGTGCCGAGCCCGCTCAAGGCGCCGGAAAAGACCAACATGGTGATCTTCCGGGAGAACTCGGAGGACATCTACGCGGGCATCGAATGGGCGGCGGAATCCGACGGCGCGAAAAAGCTGATCAAGTTCCTGATCGACGACATGGGCGTGAAGAAGATCCGCTTTCCGGCGACGTCGGGCATCGGCATCAAGCCGGTGTCGCGCGAAGGCACCGAGCGGCTCGTGCGCAAGGCGCTCCAGTACGCGATCGACAACGACCGCAAGTCGGTGACGCTGGTGCACAAGGGCAACATCATGAAGTTCACCGAAGGCGGCTTCCGCGACTGGGGCTATGCGCTGGCGCAGAAGGAGTTCGGCGCGGCTCGCCATCGACGGCGGCCCATGGTGCAAGTTCCGGAACCCGAAGACCGGTCGCGACATCGTCGTCAAGGACGTCATCGCCGATGCGTTCCTGCAGCAGATCCTGCTGCGCCCGGAGGAATACGACGTCATCGCGACGCTCAACCTCAACGGCGACTACATCTCCGATGCGCTGGCGGCGCAGGTCGGCGGGATCGGCATCGCGCCGGGCGCCAACATGTCGGATTCGGTCGCGATGTTCGAAGCCACGCACGGCACCGCGCCGAAGTACGCCGGCAAGGACTACGTCAATCCCGGATCGGAAATCCTCTCCGCCGAGATGATGCTCGTCCACATGGGCTGGCCCGAGGCCGCGGCGCTGATCGTGTCCAGCCTCGAGAAGGCGATCGCCGACAAGGTTGTGACCTACGACTTCGCCCGCCTGATGCCCGGCGCGACGCAGGTGAGCTGCTCCGGATTCGGCAAGGCGATGATCGAGCGGATGTAGTGTCGCGAGCCGCCGGGCGAGGGGCCCCGCGCGAAGCGCGGGGATCGACGGGGAATTGCGAGTCGAGACAGAGGCCGACTCGTGGTGTGCCAAAGCGCGCGTCGGTGATGCGAGGCCGAGGCGGCGGCTCGCGCGCCGATGCCGGCGCCCGCGCTCGCCTGCGAAGCGGGTGCTGTTGCACAAATCCAACGCCGGCCTTCGCTCCGCTGCAGCCGCAGCGGGTTGCGCGCGCACTGCGACGGCGCGCTCGCGCCCGTCCTGCCTTCACGCTGCCGGCCCGGATCGCAGAGCCTGCGCGGACGCGCGCTCGATCCGCGCCGATCGTCGCAGTCGCCGCGACCGATTGGCGCGCGACGATTGAACCAGTTGGCGGCCGGACTTGCCTTATGCGTGCTTCCGTCGAAGAATGATGATCGTGGCGACTCGACCGAAAGGACTGCGCATGGGCAAGGCCGGCAACGGCGGCCGTCGCGCCGGACTCCGTGGCGCTGGCGGTCGTTCCCTTGAAAAAGCCGGTGCAGACATCAAACTAGTGACGGTAGACGAAGCCCGGCTCGACGCTTGGACGGCGATGCCGAGCGCCACGCGGCGCACCGTCAGGCCCAGGGTGCTGTCGTCGACCGGCGCGGCACGGCGTGCGACCAGTCGACGTCGCGCCGCGCGTCATCGGCTAGCGGCTCGTCGCGGGGCGCGCGGTGGCGATGCACGAACATGACGGCAGCGTCCTCGAGGCCGAGAAGACCCGCCTCAAACCCCCGCCGCTGTATAAGGTCATTCTGCTCAACGACGACTACACGCCGATGGACTTTGTCGTCGTCGTGTTGCAGACTGTGTTCGCGATGAACCGCGAGAAGGCAACCCAGGTGATGCTGCAGATCCACCGCGAAGGCATGGGCGTCTGCGGAACCTATACCCGCGAAGTCGCGGCCGCGAAGGTCGATCAGGTTCTGAGCATCGCACGCAGACATCAGCATCCGTTGCAGTGTACGATGGAGGAAACGTAGCGTTGGCGGCGGGATTGCGCCTAAGCGCTCTTGCCGAGATTGAGGCCGGAAAGAAACCATGATTGCGCAGGAACTCGAAGTCTCCCTTCACATGGCTTTTGTCGAAGCTCGGCAGAAGCAGCACGAGTTCATCACGGTCGAGCATCTGCTGCTCGCGATGCTCGACAACCCGTCCGCAGCCGAAGTGCTGAAGGCCTGCGGCGTCGACATCGAGGAGCTGCGAGGCGTCCTGACCGACTTCATCAACGAGCACACGCCGCGCCTGTCGCCGCATTCGGACGCCGACACGCAACCGACGCAGGGATTCCAGCGCGTGATCCAGCGCGCGATCCTGCACGTGCAATCGTCAGGCAAGAAGGAAGTCACCGGCGCCAACGTCCTGGTCGCCGTGTTCGGCGAAAAGGAGTCGCACGCCGTCTACTTCCTCAACCAGCGAGGCGTGACTCGGCTCGACGTCGTCAACTACATCGCGCACGGCATTACCAAGACGCCGCAGAAGGGCCAGGAAAAGCAGGAGTCGGCGAAGGAGGAAGGCGAGGGCGAGCAGCAGCCGGCCGGTGCGCTGGACGCGTACACGGTCGACCTCAATCACCTTGCCAAGGCCGGCAAGATCGACCCGCTGATCGGACGCGAGTACGAGCTCGAGCGCGTCATCCAGGTGCTGTGCCGCCGCCGCAAGAACAATCCGCTGCTGGTCGGCGAGGCCGGCGTCGGCAAGACCGCGATCGCCGAGGGTCTCGCGCGGCGCATCAACGACGGCAACGTCCCGGAGATGCTGAAGGACTTCGTCGTCCATTCGCTCGACATGGGCGCGCTGCTCGCCGGCACGAAATACCGCGGCGACTTCGAGCAGCGCCTGAAGGCGGTGCTGAAGCAGCTGACCGAGAATCCGAAGACGATCCTGTTCATCGACGAGATCCATACGATCATCGGCGCGGGCGCGGCGTCGGGCGGGACGCTCGACGCGTCGAACCTGCTGAAGCCCGCGCTGTCGACCGGCGCGCTGAAATGCATCGGCGCGACCACGTACAACGAATATCGCGTGATCTTCGAAAAGGATCACGCGCTGTCGCGGCGCTTCCAGAAGATCGACGTGCCCGAGCCGTCGATCGCCGAGACGATCGAGATCCTCAAGGGCCTGAAGACGCGCTTCGAGCAGCACCACGGCGTCAAGTACGCGCCGGCCGCGCTGACGACCGCGGCCGAGCTCGCCGCGCGCTTCATCAACGACCGGCATCTGCCCGACAAGGCGATCGACGTGATCGACGAGGCGGGCGCGGCGCAGAAGATCCTGCCGAAGTCGAAGCAGAAGAAGGTGATCAACAAGGCCGAGATCGAGGAGATCGTCGCCAAGATCGCGCGCATTCCGGCCAAGAGCGTGAGCTCGGACGACCGCAACGCGCTGAAGACGCTCGACCGCGACCTGAAGAACGTCGTGTTCGGCCAGAACCAGGCGATCGATGCGCTGGTCGCGGCGATCCGCATGGCGCGCTCGGGACTGGGCAATCCGCGCAAGCCGATCGGCAATTTCCTGTTCTCCGGGCCGACCGGCGTCGGCAAGACCGAGGTCGCGCGCCAGCTCGCGTTCTGTCTGGGCGTCGAGCTGCTGCGCTTCGACATGTCCGAGTACATGGAGCGGCACGCGGTCTCGCGGCTGATCGGCGCGCCGCCCGGCTACATCGGCTTCGACCAGGGCGGGCAGCTGACCGAGGCGATCACCAAGCATCCGTACAGCGTGCTGCTGATGGACGAAATCGAGAAGGCGCATCCGGACATCTTCAACATCCTGCTGCAGGTGATGGACCACGGCACGCTGACCGACAACAACGGCCGCAAGGCGGACTTCCGCAACGTGATCATCATCATGACCACCAACGCGGGCGCCGACGTGCTGTCGAAGAGCTCGATCGGCTTCACGACCAACAAGCAGGCGGGCGACGAGATGGAATCGATCAAGCGCATGTTCACGCCGGAGTTCCGCAACCGGCTGGACGCGACGATCTCGTTCGCTTCGCTCGACCACGAGGTGATCCTGCGCGTCGTCGACAAGTTCCTGCTCGAGCTGGAGAACCAGCTGCACGAAAAGAAGGTCGAGCCCTCGTTCACGCCGCGGCTGCGCGAGTTCCTGGCGAAAAAGGGCTTCGATCCGCAGATGGGCGCGCGGCCGATGGCGCGCCTGATCCAGGACACGATCCGCAAGGCGCTGGCCGACGAGCTCCTGTTCGGACGGCTGGTCAGCGGCGGCAAGGTGACGATCGACGTCGGCGACGAAGAAAAGATCACACTCGACGTTCGACGAATCCAAGGAAGCCGCGCCGGTCGCCTAGATTCGATAGCGATCGATGCGAAATCGACGGGAGCCTGCGGGCTCCCGTTGTTTTGCTCGCTGCGCGCTCGATTGAATTCGACGCCGAAATCGGCGACGATGCCGCGATGATGGTCGCGCGCAACTGCAGTGCCTGCTCAGCCGCTGCTCGTTCGTCGCGTGCGCGTGCACTGCCGGTCGTCGCGGCCGAATACGACGCCGGGCGCGACATCGCCGCCGACTTGCGCGACCTGCCATCACGGCGATCGCCGTGATCGGCGCAGCCATCCCCGATCTGGCCGGCATGGACAAGGCGACGATCGTCGCGCGCGTGCGCGAGTTTCGCGACGGCAGCCGGCCGGCGACGATCATGCGGCAGCTCGCCAACGGCTACACCGACGCGCAGATCGAAGCCGCCGCATCCTATCTGTCGGCCCAGAAGCCGCGGCGATGACTGGAGCCGGCAACAGCCCGTCGCCGATTGCTCGGAGCGGGCGCCGGCGTCCTGCTCGCTCGCGCGCTCGGCGCCTGCGCCAGCCGCGCCGGCCGGCGACAGCGCCGAAAGTCGTCGTCGTGGGCGGCGGTTACGGTGGCGCGACGGCGGCGCGCTATCTGCGCCTGTGGAGCGCGCGGCACGATAGCCGTGACGCTGGTCGAGCGTGAAGCCGCGTTCGTTTCCTGTCCGATGTCCAACCTGGTGATCGGCGGCAGCAAGCAGCTGGCCGACGTGACGATCGGCTACGACGGCCTGGAAAAACTGGGCGTTCGCAGGATCCGCGGCGAGGCGTCTGGAGATCGATCCGGCCTCGCGCACGGTTCGGCTGGCGCAGGGCGAGACGCTTTCGTACGACCGTCTGATCCTCTCACCGGGCGTCGACTTCGTCTACGACGCCATCCCGGGCCTGCGCAACCCGGACGCGCAGGCGCTGGTTCCGCATGCATGGAAGGCCGGTCCGCAAACGATCGCGCTGCGCGCGCGGCTCGAGTCGATGCGCGATGGAGGCGTCTTCGCGATCCATGTTCCCAGGGCGCCGTATCGCTGCCCGCCGGCGCCGTACGAGCGCGCCTGCCAGGTCGCCAACTATTTATTGCGCGCACAAGCCGAAGTCGAAGCTGATCATCCTCGACGCCAACGAGGAGGTGCAGTCGAAAAAGGCGCTGTTCACCGCGGCGTGGAGCGGCCGCTACAGCGGCTACGTCGAATACCGGCCGAACAGCGAACTGGTCGACGTCGATGTCGGCGACATCGACGATCAAGCTCGACTTCGAGGATGTCCGCGCCGACGTGATCAACGTGATTCCTCCGCAGCGCGCCGGCGCCATCGCGCGTCAGCTGGGCATCGCCAATGCCAACGGCAGGTTCTGCCAGGTCGACTTTCTCACCTACGAGTCGACGGCGCAAACGCACATCCACGTCCTCGGCGATGCGATCCAGGTCGCTCCGCTGATGCCCAAGTCGGGCCACATGGCCAATCAGCACGCAAAGGTGTGCGCGGCGGCGGTCATTGCGCTGCTGCAAGGCAGGGAAGTCAATCCATCACCGCTGATCGCCAACGCCTGCTACAGCTACATCGACGACAGGGAAGTGGTGCACATCGCTTCGGTGCACGCCTACGACCGCGCGCAGAAAACGATGCTGGTCGTTCCCGGCAGCGGCGGTCTCTCGGCGGCGCCGAGCGCCGAAGAGAGCCGTTACGCCGAAGCGTGGGCACGCAACATCTGGTTCGACATGCTGGGGTAGGCGACGAGGACGCGCCGGTGCAGCCGCGGAAAGGTTTTCCAAGATCGCGGCGGCGTCCGGCGTGCGAGTGCAGCCCATCGCGCAAGACGCAGGTGCTCTATGTAATCAGATAGTTCGGGCGTCTCCAGTCGCCGGCATGCCGGTTTGTCCCTGCGTTGCAACAAGATTTTGAGGCATTTTGGTCAATTTACTTCCACTCACGTGGAAGTCATTTTTAACCATATGATTATTTGTAATATTTATCATACTGCAGTGCGCAAAATCCGCTTGTCATCGTTGTCGCCCTTTGCTAACGTCGAATTCGCATGCGTTTGACCGACCGATGGCCATGACGACGGGGAGCAGCGATGAACTACGATCTCGAAGCGGCAAGACTGAAGAAGGACTGGGCAGAGAATCCGCGCTGGAAAGGCATCAGCCGCGGCTACGCCGCCGAAGACGTCGTGCGCCTGCGCGGCTCGATTCACATCGAGCACACGCTGGCCCGGCGCGGCGCCGAAAAGCTGTGGAGGCTGGTCAACGACGAGCCGTTCGTCAACACGCTGGGCGCGATGACCGGCAACCAGGCGATGCAGCAGGTGAAGGCCGGGTCTCAAGGCGATCTACCTGTCGGGCTGGCAGGTCGCGGCCGACGCCAACGTCGCCGGCGAGATGTATCCGGACCAGTCGCTGTATCCGGTCAACTCGGTGCCCGCGGTCGTGCGGCGGATCAACACCACGCTGACGCGCGCCGATCAGATCCAGCAGATGGAAGGCAGCGGCGACATCGACTACTTCGCGCCGATCGTCGCCGATGCCGAAGCCGGCTTCGGCGGCGTGCTCAACGCGTTCGAGCTGATGAAGGCGATGATCGACGCCGGCGCCGCAGGCGTGCATTTCGAGGACCAGCTGGCATCGGTCAAGAAGTGCGGCCACATGGGCGGCAAGGTGCTGGTGCCGACGCGCGAAGCCGTCGAGAAGCTCGTCGCCGCGCGGCTGGCCGCCGATTGCATGGGCGTGCCGACCGTGATACTCGCGCGCACCGACGCCGAGGCGGCCGACCTGGTCACCTCCGACATCGACGACAACGACCGGCCGTTCTGCACCGGCGAGCGCACCGTCGAAGGCTTCTACAAGACCCGCAACGGCCTCGACCAGGCGGTCTCGCGCGGGCTCGCCTACGCGCCCGTACGCCGACCTGCTCTGGTGCGAGACCGGCAAGCCCGACCTCGCGTTCGCCAAGGCGTTCGCCGACGGCGATCCACGCGCAGTTCCCGGGCAAGATGCTGGCCTACAACTGCTCGCCCTCGTTCAACTGGAAGAAGAACCTCGACGACGCGACCGTCGCGCGAGTTCCAGCGCGAGCTCGGCGCGATGGGCTACAAGTTCCAGTTCATCACGCTGGCCGGCTTCCACAGCCTCAACTACTCGATGTTCAACCTGGCGCACGGCTATGCGCGCAACCAGATGAGCGCGTTCGTCGAGCTGCAGGAAGCCGAGTTCGCCGCGGTCGACGAAGGGCTTCACCGCGGTCAAGCACCAGCGCGAAGTGGGCACCGGCTACTTCGACGCCGTGACGCAGACGATCCAGGGCGGACAATCGTCGACCACCGCGCTCAAGGGCTCGACCGAGGACGAGCAGTTCTTCGAAAAGCCCAAGACCGCATTGTCGGTCGCGAACGGGTAGGCGAGCAGAGCGACGTCGCAGCGGATGCGGCGCGGCGCGGCCACGGGTTCGCGCCGTTTGTTCTATATTGGCGCGATGGCCGATTCGAAGCTGCGGCTGTTTTTCGCGCTGTGGCCCGATCCGCAAACGCGAGCCGCGATCGCCGCGCTGGCCGGCAGGCGTCGCGGGCGAGAGCGGCGGCCGCGCGACGGCGCCGGACAACATTCATCTGACGCTCGCATTTCTCGGCGCCCAGCCGCGGGACAGCGTGGCCGCGCTCGCTGCGGCGGGCGGGAGCGGTCGCCGCATCGCCGTTCGTTCTCACGCTCGATCATGTCGATTGCTGGCGCAAGAACGGCGTGGCCTGGCTCGGCGCGCGCGAGGTCCCGCCAGGCGCTCGCCTCGCTGCACCAATCGCTGACGGCGCGCGCTTGCCGCGCTCGGCATCGCCGACGAGGCGCGCCCGTTCGCCGTGCACGTGACGCTTGCCCGCAAGATCACGCGGCTGCTGCGCCTACCGTCTTTCTTCGCCGATCGACTGGCCGGTCGACGCGCCTGGCGCTGGTCGCTTCCGATACCGGGAACCGGGGCCCGGTGTATCGCGTTCTGGCCGAGCCTGCCGTTCGGCGCGCCGCGCTGACGCGACGGCTCAGCTGCCGCGCGCGACCGGTCGCGACGGATCGGAAACCCACTCGCTCCACGAACCGGGATAGAGCCGCGAGCCGGGGAGCCCGGCGATCGCCATCGCCAGCACGTTGTGGCACGCGGTCACGCCCGAGCCGCACTGGTGCACGATCGCGCGACGGCGGCGTGGTCCCCAGCTGCGCCGCGAATTCCGCGCGCAGCAGCTCCGCCGGCTTGAATGTTCCGCTGCGGCGTCAGATTCGCGCCGTACGGCCGGTTGATCGCGCCCGGGATGTGGCCGGCAACGGGATCGAGCGGCTCGATGTCGCCGCGATAGCGCTCCGCGTGCGCGCGCGTCGAGTACCGTGAGCGGCCTCGATGCGTGTTGGCCGAGATCCGCAGAATATCGTCGCTGGAGACGACCGGCCGCGGGGCCGATCGCGACGAATCGCGTCGGACGGACGCGCGGCGGATCGGCGCGTCAGCGCGCCGTCCCTCGGCGATCCATTTGTCGATCCCGCCGTCCAGCACCGCGGCCGCCTCGTGGCCGAGCCAGTGCAGCAGCCACCACAGGCGCGACGCCCACATGCCGTTGTTCTGGTCGTAGGCGACGACCTGCTTCGACGCATCGATGCCGGCGCGGCCCAAGGCTGCGGCCAGCGCAGCGACGTCCGGCAGCGGATGGCGGCCGTTGCATCCGGTCCGCGTCGCCGGACAGGTCGCGATCGATGTGCAGGAAGCGCGCGCCGGGCAGATGCGAAGCGCGATAAGCGCGCTCGCCCGCGTCGACGTCGCTCAGGTTGTGGCGGCAATCGACGAGCACCAGCGCCGGATCGGCCAGATGGCGCGCCAGGTCGTCGCTGGAGATCAAGAGTCGTGTACTTCAAAACAGCTTGCCGGCGATCGGCCAGACTTCGATCGGGCCCAGTGCAGCGCTTCGAGCGCGGGCTGCAGGCTGGCGCGATCGCCGACCGCGATCACGACCATCGACGCCGGATCGAAATAACGCCGCGCCAGCGGCGGCAGATCGGCGGCCCGGACCTGCTTCAATTGCGGCGGCAGCTCGGCGAAAATAATCGAGCGGCAGGCCGTAGGCGAACAAATCGCCGAACGAGCTTGCCGGTCGCGCCGTTGGTTTCGAACATCGCCGGCAGCGACTGGGTCAGCGAGCCGCGCGCGCGCTGCAATTCCTCCGGAGTCAGCGGCGCGGCTGCCCGCGCGCTTGAGCTGGGCGAGAATGTCCCGGATCGCCGGCACCGCGAAGCATCGCTCTTCACCGCCGTGCGCACGACGAACGGACCGGGGCGGCGTCCGTATTCGAAGCGCGAGCCGATGCCG
The DNA here is from genome assembly GCA_963713125.1 of uncultured beta proteobacterium. Classification (GTDB taxonomy): domain Bacteria; phylum Pseudomonadota; class Gammaproteobacteria; order Burkholderiales; family Casimicrobiaceae; genus PALSA-1003. The sequence goes on from CAVQKL010000012.1 coordinate 200,803, forward strand.
TAGGTGTAGCCCTTCTCTTCGCGCAAATCGAGATTGAGCCGGCTGGTGAATCCGCCGCCGATGGCTTCGTTCAGCACCTGCAGCGCCGGGAAGTCGGGCGTCGTGCGCACCGTGCCGATCCGGCCGATGCGCAGCTCCGCCTGCGGCGCGCCCGGCTTGTCGACGATGATGACGCGGGTCGCGCGTGTCGCGGCGGCGTTGCCGGCATGTCGTGCCGGCGCCGCGAGCGAGCCGCCGCGGTCCAGGATCCCCAAAGGCGCTCGGCCAGCGAGCGCAGCGTCGCGGCGTCGATCGCGCCGACGACGACCAGCGCCGCGTTGTCGGGCCGGAACCAGCGCCGCCAGAACTCGCGCAGATCGGCCTCGCCGATGCGCTGCATCGATTCCTCGGTGCCGAGGTTGCTTCGGCCGTACGGATGATCGGGTCCGTAGAGCGCGCGCGCAAAACGCGACTTCCGCGAGCGTGCCCGCGTCTTCGCGCGCTTCGACGATCTCCGACAGGTGCGCCTTGCGCTGGCGCTCGATCTCCTCCGCCGGAAACGTCGGATGCTGCGCGATGTCGGCGACCAGTCCCAGCGCGGCGGGAAAGTTGCGCGCCAGCGCGTCGATCCGCAGCAACGTCGCGTCGCGCCGCGTCTGCGCCGCATAGCCCGCGCCGAGCTGCTCGATTTCCTGCGCGATCTGCACGGCGTTGCGCGTCGTCGTGCCTTCCTCGAGCATCGCCGCGGCAAAGTCCGCGGCCCCCGGACGCGCCGGATCGTTGGCGCCCAGGCCGGCGTTGACGACGAGTTGCGCCGTGACGATCGGAAGATCGGAGCGCTGCAGGTGCAGCACCGTCAGCCCGTTGGCGAGCTTGAACGACTGCGGCGCGGGCAGGCGTCGGCACCGGCGCCGGACCGGCCGGCGGCGGCTTGCGGCGCCATGTCTCGTCGGCGTTGATCGACTCGGTCGCGCGCGTGCGGATCGGCGGAGCCGACCGCCGGCTCGGGGTCGAGCTTCTTGGCGCCGCGAACGGCGAAGACGACCACTCGCGCGTCCTTGCGCAAATGAGCGCGCACCGCGCGCTGCACGGTCGCGGGCGTGACGGCGGCATAACGTGCGATGTCCTTCGGCAGGTAGCCGGGATCGCCGGTGTACTGGTTGTACATGTTGAGCGTGTCGGCGCGCCCGACGATCTTCTGCAAGCCCTGGTACATCGACCGCTCGATCTGGTTGCGGGCGCGCTCGACCTCCGCTTCGGTCGGCCCGTCGGCGGCGAAGCGGTCGAGCTCGGCGTCGATCGCCGCCTGCAGCTCCGGGCGCCGTATGCCCGGGCCGGGCGAATGCCTGCACGTCGAATATCGAGGTCAGCGCATAGGCGTCCTGCGCGGCGCTGACTTCCTGCGCGAGCTGCAGCTCGTAGACGAGCCTGTTGTACAGGCGGCTCGACTTGCCGCCGGCGAGGATGTGCGCGGCGATGCTCAGCTCGGCATCGTCGGGCTTGAAGCGCGGCGGCGTCAGCCACGCCAGATCGACCCGCTCGAGCTCGATCTGGTCGGTGACCGTCTCGCGGCGCTCGCCGACGATCGGCGGCGTGACGACGGCCGGCCGCGCCACATCGGGCCCGCGCCGGAACGAGCCGAAATACTTGCTGACCAGCCGCTTCGCCGTCGCCGTGTCGAAGTCGCCGACGATGGTCAGCGTCGCGTTGTTCGGCCGGTAGTAGCGCTTGAAAAAATCGCGGACATCGGTCAGTCGCGCGGCCTGGATGTCGGCGTGCGAGCCCATGATGTAGGGGCGGTACGGGTGGCCGGCGGGAAAGAGGCTGCGGAACACCGCCTCGTCGACGATGCCGTAGGGCTGGTTCTCGATCCGCTCGCGGCGCTCGTTGCGAACGACGTCCTGCTGGTTCGACAAGCGCCTTCTGGTCGAGCGAATCGAGCAGGTAGCCCATGCGGTCGGCGTGGGTCCAGAGCGCGAGCTCGAGCTGGTTCGAAGGCAGCGTGTCGTAGTAGTTGGTGCGATCGAACGAGGTCGACGCGTTCGAGTCCGACGCGCCGGCGGCTTCGAGCAGCTTGTCGGCGAGGCCCCGCGGCACGTGCTTGCTGCCGGTGAACATCATGTGCTCGAACAGGTGCGCGAAGCCGGTGCGGCTCGGCTCCTCGTTCGCCGCGCCGACGTGGTACCAGATGTCGACGGTGACCAGCGGCAGCGTGCGATCCTGCGAGAGAATCACTTCCAGCCCGTTCGGCAGCCGGTATTTTTCGTACGGGATCGTCGGCGCCGGTTCCGGCGCCGCGAGCGGAGCGCTCAGCATCGATGCGAGTCCGGCGAGGCAGAGGAGTCTGAGCATCGGGTAACCTCGAAAGTGGGCGCCATCCGGTCCGGGCGGCGCGGGTTGAGGAAAATTCGGTGCACGCATCGCATCGCGGAGCGGCCGCGCCGCCGCGACGACTCCGTGCGCAGCGGTGACGGCGGCGTCAGAGATTCGGCCCGAGCTCGCGCCGCAGGAACTCGTGGAAATGCTGCATCCCGTCTTCCATCGGCGACTGGTAGGGCCCGACCTCGTTGCGCCCGGCCTTGTACAGCGCACGCCGGCCGGCGTCCATGCGCTCGGCGATCTCGTCGTCCTCGGCGGCCGTCTCCATGTACGCGGCCTGCTCGGCCTCGACGAACTCGCGCTCGAACAGCGCGATGTCCTCCGGGTAGTAGAACTCGACGACGTTGGTCGTCCGGTCGACGCCGCGCGGAATCAGCGTGCTCACGATCAGCACGTGCGCATACCACTCGATCATGATGTTCGGATAGATCGTCAGCCAGATCGCGCCGTGCGCGGGCACTTCGCCGCGGTAATAGTCGAGCACCGCCTTGTGCCAGCGCTCGTAGCTCTTGGTGCCGGGCCTGGCCAGCGCGTTGTTGACGCCGACCGTCTGCAGCGAGTAGCGCTCGCCGAACTGCCAGTCGAGATCGTCGCAGGTCACGAACTGGCCGAGCCCCGGGTGGAACGGCTCGACGTGGTAGTCCTCGAGATAGACCTCGATGAACGTCTTCCAGTTGTAGTTGCATTCCTTGGTCTCGATCCGGTCGAGCATGTAGCCGGAGAAGTCGAGCGCCTGCGCGGCGCGCATCCCGGCCAGGTCGGCGGCGACGTCGCGCGGGCCGTCGAACAGCAGGCCGTTCCAGCGCTTGAGCGGCGTGCTGTGCAGCTTGGCGCAGGGCTGCTCGGCGAAATGCGGCGCGCCGAGCAGCTTGCCGGAAAGGTCGTAGGTCCAGCGATGGATCGGGCAGACGATGTTCTGCACCGAGCCGCGGCCGTCGAACATGATCGCCTGCCGGTGCCGGCAGATGTTCGACAGGAGCTCGACGCCGCCGGCGTTGCGCACCAGCATCTGGGCATTGTCGCGCCAGGCGAGCGTTTGATAGTCGCCGGGATTCGGCACCATCAGCTCGTGCCCGACATAGCCCGGCCCGCGCGCGAACAGCAGATCCTGCTCGGCGGCCAGGACGCTTCGGATCGCAATACGAGGAGACGGGCAGCTGCGACGTGGCCGAAGCTGTGCAGCAGCCGATCCGCAGTAGCGAGATTCGACATCAGCCTTCCCTTTTCGTGAACCGCCAACCCAACAAACAATATAAGAGGCGATGAGTCCGCCCCCCAACCGCTTTGCTAAGTCAGCCCGCTACGAAAAGCTTCGTATCAAGGCTGCGTCGTCAAATGAACTGGCGAATTATAGCGACATTGCGCCGGTTCGGGCAAACCTGCATCGCGCGACCGACCGCGCGCGTTTGCCGCAACCGCAAATCGGGTATTCTTGAGCACTTTTCAAGAGCGCGCGCGGCAATTCCGCCATGCGCCGCGCGGCCCTCCGATGTCCAAGCCCTCCCCTGAGACCGCCGCGGCGCCGCCGAGTTTCGAAGCCGCGATGGCCGAGCTCGAAAACATCGTCGCGACGATGGAAGGCGGCCAGCTGCCGCTCGCCGATTCGCTGGCGGCGTACAAGCGCGGCGCGGAACTGCTGCAATACTGCCAGGCGGCCCTGAAGGACGCGCAGCAGCAGGTCCAGGTGCTGGAGCGCGGCGTCCTCAAGGCTTTCGCGCCGGACGCGTCGGCGCCTGCCGCGGACGATGAACCCTGATCTCGCGTGGGAAGTCTGGTCGCGCGAGCGCGCGCAGCGCATCGAGAGCGTGCTCGATCGCGCGCTGCGCAGAGCGGCCGGCGGACCGCCGCACCGCCTGCACGAAGCGATGCGCTACGCCGCACTGGGCGGCGGCAAGCGCGTGCGCGCCTTGCTTGCCTACGCCGGCGGCGAGCTGGCCGGTGCCGACCCGGATGACGTCGACGGCCCGGCCGCGGCGGTCGAGCTGATCCACGCCTACTCGCTGGTGCACGACGATCTGCCTTGCATGGACGACGACGTCCTGCGCCGCGGCAAGCCGGCCTGTCATGTCGCGTTCGGCGAGGCCATCGCGCTGCTCGCCGGCGACGCGCTGCAGAGCCTCGCCTTCGAGGTGCTGGCCGCGCGCGCCGGCGCGCGAACCCGCCGCGCAGGTCGCGCTGCTCGCGCAGGCGTCGCGGCGCGTCGGCATGGCGGGCGGCCAGGCGATCGATCTCGCCAGCGGTCGGCGAGACGCTGGACACTGAATGAACTCGAACGCATGCACCGACTCAAAACCGGTGCGCTTATCCGGGCGGCGGTTCGCCTCGGCGCCGGCTGTGGCCGGCCGATGAGTGCCGACGAGAACGACGCACTCGACCGTTACGCGTCGGCCATCGGGCTCGGCTTCCAGATTGTCGACGACGTACTCGACGTCGAAGGCACGGCGTTGAGCCTGGGCAAGACCGCGGGCAAGGACGCGGTGCAGCGAAAGGCGACTTACGTTTCGCTGTTGGGCCTGTCCGCCGCCAGGGAGCGCATCGAGGCGCTGCGCGCCGAGGCGCGTGCCGCGCTGGCCGGCTTCGCGACGGCGCGGCGCCTGGTCGAGCTCGCCGACTGGGTCGCGTCGCGCACGCATTGATGCCGATGACGTCGCGCTCGTCGGTCGCTCGACCTCCACGAGCGCAGGCGCGCGCCGGTTGCACGGCGCTACCACGCGCATTGCACGTAAGGCTGACTTAAGGACACTTCGGCAACTGCCCGGCGGCACGGTCCGGAGGATGCCGTGAGACAATCGACGCCCCATTGCCAAGTGCTTCGTTCCAACGCAATACCAGCCGCATGAACCGTCCCGAACCGCCGGCTGATTCCCGATGTGCAGTCGCATCCGGACGCGCGCGAGCTCGCGATCGACCGCGTCGGCATACGCAATCTGCGCTATCCGATTCGCTTCGTCGACGGCGACGATCCGCCGCAGCCGACGATCGCCGTCTGCAGCGCCTATGTCGCGCTGCCGGCGGATCGCAAGGGCACGCACATGTCGCGCCTGGTCGCCGCGATCGACGAGCTCGCCGAGCCGCTGTCGCTGCCGACGCTTCCGGACGTGCTCGACGCGCTGCTCGCCCGGCTGGAAGCCGATGCCGGCCGCATCGACATCGCGTTTCCCTGGTTCATTCGCAAGAGCGCGCCGGTGACCGGCGTGCAAAGCATGATGGACTACGAGGTGAGGCTGGTCGCCGATGCCGCGCCCGGCACGCGCTCGCATCGAGGCGACGATCGTCGTGCCGGTGATGAGCCTGTGTCCGAGCTCCAAGGCGATCGCCGACTACGGCGCGCACAACCAGCGGTCGCATCTGACGCTTGACCGTGCGTCCGCGCCCGCGACGCCGCGATCACGCTGGCGGAGCTGATCGCGCTGGCGGAAGCAGAGGCCTCATGCGAGCTCTACGGCCTGCTCAAGCGCGCGGACGAGAAATTCGTCACCGAGCGCGCCTACGACCGGCCGCGGTTCGTCGAGGATCTCGTTCGCGGCATCGCGGCGCGGCTCGTCGACGACGCGCGGCTGGTCGGCTTCAGCGTCGCCGCCGAAAACTTCGAGTCGATCCACAATCATTCGGCGTACGCCGAGATCGTCCGCGGCTGAACCATCGCTGCTCCGGAAGCCGCCGCCGCGCGGTGGTCGGCATCCGCGGCGACGATGCGCCGCTAGCGCAGCGTCAGACTGACCGGAGTCGCCGCGTCGCCATCGCCCTCGCCGGTCTCGACGGCGGTCAACCTGCCGTTGGCGAACAAGAGCCGGCTCGTCCCGCCGATGCGCCAGCGATAGAGCCACTCCTCGTGCCAGACCCGGTTGGACTTGCTGCGCGTGATGGCGCTGGGCCTGCCCCAGCTCGGCAGATTCAGTACCTCGTCGTCGGACATGCCGATGGCGATGCTGGTGCGCCAAAAGACGCGCTTGGTGCGCGTTGGCCGCGCGCGCGCCTCGGAGCCGGCGTCGCGGTGTCGGCGCGCGGTCGGCGCGGCTCGAGGCGGACTCTGTCGCGCACGCGGCGGCGGCTGGCGATCACGATATCGCTCGCGCCGGTGCCGCAAGGCACCGATTGATAGGCGGTGCTCTCGGGCGGCCGGGCACTTATGGATGGCTTGCGGGAGTCCGGCGAGCGGGCCAGGCGATGGCGAAGAAAGTGCTGAACCAAACGACCAGGGCACGCATGACGGCATCTCGGAGGCGGCGACGATGGAAATCTTCCGCGCCGGCCGCCACGGACCGCCATCAGTCGCGGTCTGATCTTGTTGTAGGAATTCTCGGATCAGTCCGACTTTCCGGACCGCGGCCCAGCCGCCGCGCCGCTGCGACTCGACGCACGCCTCGATGAAGGCCATCGTGTGCGCGCCTTCCTCGATGCGCGGGTAGGGCGCGTCCGGGAATCGCCTCGCCCAGCGCGCGCGCCATGCGCTCCTGCGCGACCTCGCGGTAGATGTTGGCGAACGCTTCGCGCAAGCCTTCCGGGTGGCCGCGCGGCGTGCGCCCGCGGCGATGATCTCGGGCGGCAGGCCGGGATCGCCGCGGCCGATCACGCGCGCCGGCTCGCCCTGCAGCGCCAGGCGCAGGTAGCTCGCGTCGCGGTGCGACCAGTCGAGCATCCCTTTTTCGCCGTAGACGCGAAGCCGGATGTCGTTCTCGCCGCCCGCCGCGGCCTGCGTCACCGTCAGCGTGCCGCGCGCGCCGCCTTCGAATTCCATCAGCGCCGACGTGTAGTCGACGACCTTGCGGCCGGGCATCAGCGCGCCGACGTCGGCGGCGACGCGCGCGATCGCGAGCCCCGAGGCGAAGCACGCCAGGTGCTGCGCGTGGCAGCCGATCGCGCTCATCACCAGCGCGAGCCCGCTGCGCTGAGGGTCGAGGATCCACGCCAGCCGGTTGCTCGACGGGCCGTCCTCGAGGCGCGTCGCGAGTCCGCTCTGGATGTATTCGACCTGGACCAGGCGCACCGCGCCGAGCGCGCCGTCGCGGACCAGGCGCCTGCGCATAGCGGGTCATCGGGTACGCGGAATAGGCGTGGGCGATCGCGTAGATCCTGCCGTTCTTCTGCGTCGCGCGCGACCAGATCGCGCGCCTGCGCCGAAGTCGTGCGTCACCGGCTTGTCGCCGATGACGTCGAGCCCCGCGTCGAGCGCGGCCACGGCGTACGGGTAATGCGTGTCGTTCGGCGTCATGATCGCGACCGCATCGGCGCCGTCGGGCCGCTGCTTCTCGCGATCGAGCAACTCGGCGAGCGTCGCCGTAGCTGCGCGCTGCGTCGAATCCCATCGCGACGCCGCCGCTGCGGGAGCGCGCGGCATCGCTGGAGAAAACGCCGCCGACCACGCGCCAGTGGCCGTCGAGCTCGGCGGCGCGTGCGATGCATCTCGCCGATCCATGCACCGGGTCCGCCGCCGATGATCGCCAGGCGCAACGGACGGCCGAAACGGGTTCGCAACTCGCTCATCGGTGATTCCTCGATTCGCCGGGTCGGCGCAAGAGCCGCCTCGTTGGCGGTGCGCCTCGGCTGCTAGAATGCCGCATTGTAACGGCGCGCGTCGCCGATTCTCCATGCGTCCCGTCGCGATTTTCCGCTTTTCTCCGACCGAAGGACCCGGCCACTTCGGCGAGTGGCTCGACCGGCACGGCGTGCCGCAGCGAACTCGATCGCGCTCGACGAGGGCGAAGCGGTGCCCGGCGATGCGCGCGCTTTCGCCGGCATCGGCATGATGGGCGGCCCGATGAGCGCGAACGATCGACTGGCCGTGGAACGCGCCGTTGCTCGCGCTGCTGCGCGCAGGCGGTCGCCGCCGACGTCCCGGTCATCGGCCATTGCCTCGGCGGGCAGCTGTTCGCCAAGGCGCTCGGCGCGCGCGTGTCGCGCGACGCCGACACCCGAAATCGGCTGGGGCGAGGTCGACGGCGACCGATCGACGCCGCGGCGCGACTGGTTCGGCGGGCGCGACCGGTTCACGACGTTCCAATGGCACTACGACATCTTCGAGCTGCCGCCGGGCGCGACACGCGTGCTGACCAACGCATTCAATCCGCAGCAGGCGTACGCGCTGGGCAAGCACATCGGCTTCCAGTGCCACATCGAAATGACGCGCGAGATGGTCGAGACCTGGTGCCGGAGCGGCGCCGGCGAGCTGCCGGCGCGATCGAGCGGCGCGAAGCAGAGCCGCGACGACATCTTCGCGATCTCGACGCGCGGCTCGACGGCGCTGTCGCGGGTCGCCGACGACGTCTACGCGCGCTGGGCGACCGGGCTCGCCCGCTGATGCCGCCGATCCGCCCGCTGCCCGATCAGCTGATCAACCAGATCGCCGCCGGCGAGGTCGTCGAGCGGCCGGCCGCGGCGCTGAAGGAACTCCTCGAGAACAGCCTCGACGCCGGCGCGACGCAGATCGACGTCGACCTCGCCGGCGGCGGCATCAAGCTGATCCGCGTCGCCGACGACGGCGACGGCATCGAGCGCGAGGACCTGCCGCTGGCGCTGGCGCGGCACGCGACGTCGAAGATCGCCGATCGCGACGACCTCGAGGCGATCGCGACGCTCGGCTTTCGCGGCGAGGCGCTGGCCAGCATCGCCGCGGTGTCGCGCCTGACGCTGACCTCGCGCTCGCGCGGCAAGCCGCACGCGTGGCGCATCGAAGTCGACGGCGGCGACGTCGGCGCGACCGCAGCCGGCGGCGCTCGCGGACGGCACGACGGTCACCGTGCACGAGCTCTATTTCAACACGCCGGCGCGGCGGAAGTTCCTGCGCACCGAAGCCACCGAATGCGGCCATTGCGAGGAAGCGTTCCGCCGCGCCGCGCTGTCGCATCCCGACGTCGGCTTCACGCTGCAGCACAACGGCAGCGTCCGGCATCGGCTGCTGGCGCAGGGACGGCGCGCCCGCGTCGACGCGCTGCTGGGCGACGCTTTCGCGGCGCATGCGGCGGCGGTCGACGAGCCCGGCCCGGGACTCGATCTCGCCGGCTGGGTCGTGCGGCCGGCGTACGCGACCGCGACGCGCGACGGCGCAGTACCTGTTCGTCAACGGCCGCTTCGTGCGCGACCGCATGCTGTCGCACGCGCTGCGCGAAGCCTACCGCGACGTGCTGCACCACGACCGCCAGCCGGCGTACGCGCTGTGGCTCACGCATCGATCCGCGCATCGTCGACGTCAACGTGCATCCGACCAAGAGCGAGGTGCGCTTCCGCGACAGCGGCGCGGTCCACCAGTTCGTGCGCCACGCGGTCGAAAAGGCGCTGGCGGCGACCGCGGCCGAGCAGCCGGCGGTTCGGCGGCCGAACGTCTGGGCGCGGCCGCGGCGCGGATCGCCGCCGATCGCGCGCGCGGCGCGAATCGGCGCGCCGGCGAATGGCGCGCCGGCGCGGCGTCCGGCGCAGGCGGTCGATGGCGCTCGGCGCGGCGGAGCCCGCGTCGTTCTACGCGCGGCTGTTCGGCGCAGCGCACGCCGGCGCGCGACCGGCCCGATCTGCCCGAACGGCGACGAGCATCCGCTCGGGCTTCGCGCTGGCGCAGCTGCACGGCATCTACGTGCTGGCGCAGAACCGCGACGGCCTGGTGCTGGTCGACATGCACGCGGCGCACGAGCGCATCCTCTACGAGAGGCTCAAGACCGCGCTCGACCGGCGCGATGCCGATGCAGCCGCTGCTGGTGCCGGCGACCTTCGCCGCCGATCCGCTCGACGTCGCGACCGCCGAGGAGAACGCGGCGACGCTCGTCCGCGCTGGGCTTCTCGCTGCGGTGCTCGGCCCGTCGACGCTGGCGGTGCGCGGCGTGCCGGCGCTGCTCGCCGACGCCGACGCCGTCGACGCTCGCGCGCGCGGTGCTCGCCGACCTGCGCGAATACGGCGGCAGCCGCGTGCTGACCGCGCAGCGCGACGAGCTGCTGTCGACGATGGCCTGCCACGGCGCGGTGCGCGCGCACCGCGCGCTTGACCGTCCCGGAGATGAACGCGCTGCTGCGCGAGATGGAGGCGACCGAGCGGGCGGGCCAGTGCAACCACGGCCGGCCGACGTGGTACCAGCTGACGCTCGCCGACCTCGACCGGCTGTTCATGCGCGGCCGATGACGCCGCCGCGGTCCTGCTGATGGGCCCGACCGCAGCGGCAAGAGCGCGCTCGCGCTCGGCGCTTGCCGCGCGGCTGCCGGTCGAGATCGTCAGCGTCGATTCGGCGCAGGTCTATCGCGGCATGGACATCGGCACCGCGAAGCCCGACGCCGCGACGCGCGCGCGCGTGCCGCACCACCTGATCGACATCATCGATCCCGACCGAGGGCTATTCGGCCGCGCGCTTTCGCGCCGATGCGCTCGCGGCGATCGCCGAGATCCGCGCGCGCGGCCGCATGCCGCTGCTCGTCGGCGGCACGATGCTCTACTTCAAGGCGCTGCGCGAAGGCCTGTCGGACCTGCCGCCGGCCGACGCCGACGTGCGCGCGCGAGATCGACGCCGCGCGCGGCCGAGCTCGGGCTGGCCGGCGCTGCACGCCGAGCTCGCGCGCGTCGATCCGCGCGACCGCGGCGCGCCTCGAGCCGACCGACGCGCAGCGCATCCAGCGCGCGCTCGAGGTCTCACGAGTCGACCGGCCGGCCGCTGTCGGCGCTGCAGGGCGCGCGCGAGGGCGCGGCGGCGCCGGGCCTGGTCGTCGCTCGCGCTGATCCCGCAGGACCGGGCGCTGCTGCACCGGCGCATCGCCGAGCGCTTCGACGCGATGCTCGCAGCCGGGCTGGTCGACGAGCTCGCGGGCTTGCGCGCAGCGCTACCGCGCTGACGCCGATCGATGCCGTCGATGCGCTGCGTCGGCTATCGGCAGGCCTGGCAGTTCCTCGACGGCGACGGCGACCGCGAGCGCTGCGCGAGCGCGGGCGTCGCGGCGACGCGCCAGCTCGCCAAGCGCCAGTTGACCTGGCTGCGCTCGACTCCGGCGCAGGCGCTTCGACGCCTTCGCGCCCGGCGTCGCCGGCGACGTCGCCGGCTGGCTTCGCAGCCAGGGCGTTCGCCGCCTGAGGCACCAGTCGCGCGGCGCCGCTTACCGCCGCGTTGCTGCTGTGCAATAATCCAAGATTCGACGCCGAACCGGCGCGCAGCCGTTCGCCGATGACCGCCCGCACCCTCTACGACAAGCTCTGGGACAGCCACGTCGTCCGCACGCGAAAGCGACGGCACCGCGCTGCTCTACATCGACCGCCATCTCGTGCACGAAGTGACGAGCCCGCAGGCGTTCGAGGGCCTGAAGCTCGCCGGCCGCAAGCCGTGGCGCGTCGGATCGATCGTCGCGACGGCCGACCACAACACGCCGACCCAGCACTGGGATCGCGGCATCGACGACCCGACCTCGCGCGTGCAGGTCGACACGCTCGACGCCAACATGCGCGCTGTACGGCGCGAAGGCCTATTTTCCGTTCCGCGACCGGCGGCAGGGCATCGTGCACGTGATCGGACCCGAGAACGGCGCGACGCTGCCCGGGATGACGGTCGTCTGCGGCGATTCGCACACCAGCACGCACGGCGCGTTCGGCTGCCTGGCGTTCGGCATCGGCACCTCCGAGGTCGAGCACGTGCTGGCGACGCAATGCCTGCTGACCAAGCAGTCGAAGGCGATGCTGGTCCGCGTCGACGGCGCGCTGCCGTTCGGCTGCACGGCCAAGGACATCGCGCTCGCGGTCATCGGCAGGATCGGCACCGCCGGCGGCAGCGGCCACGCGATCGAGTTCGGCGGCGCCGCGATCGCGCGCTGTCGATGGAAGGCCGGATGACGGTGTGCAACATGTCGATCGAGGCCGGCGCGCGCGCCGGGATGATCGCGGTCGACGACAACGACGATCGCGTATCTGCGCGGGCCGCCCGTTCGCGCCCAGCCGGCGAGATGTGGGACCGCGCCGTCGCGTACTGGCGGACGCTCGCGTCCGACGCCGGCGCGAAATTCGACCGCGTCGTCGACCGTCGACGCGGCGACGATCGCGCCGCAGGTGACCTGGGGCACGTCGCCGGAAATGGTGACGACGATCGAAGGCCGCGTGCCCGATCCCGACAAGGAGCGCGACCCGACGCGGCGCGACGGCATCGAGCGCGCGCTGCCGTACATGGGGCTCGCGCCGAACACGCCGATGACCGACATCCGCATCGACAAGGTGTTCATCGGCTCGTGCACCAATTCGCGCATCGAGGACCTGCGCGCGGCGGCGGCGGTCGTCAGCGGCCGGCGCAAGGCGGACAACGTCAAGCTGGCGATGGTCGTGCCCGGCTCCGGGCTGGTCAAGGCGCAGGCCGAGCGCGAAGGCCTCGACCGCGTGTTCACCGCGGCCGGCTTCGAATGGCGCGAGCCCGGCTGCTCGATGTGCCTGGCGATGAACGACGACCGGCTGGAGCCCGGCGAGCGCTGCGCGTCGACGTCGAACCGCAATTTCGAGGGCCGCCAGGGCACCGGCGGCCGCACGCATCTGGTCAGTCCGGCGATGGCTGCCGCCGCGGCGATCGCCGGGCATTTCGTCGACGTGCGTCGACTTTCTTGAGTTGGGAGAAGAGCGATGAATAGAATTCTCGCATTGCTGTCGCTGCTCGCGTTCTCGTTCGTAGCGGCAGGGTGCAACACCGTCGAGGGCGCCGGCAAGGACATCAAGGCCACCGGCCAGGCGGTCGAAAAGGCGGCCGAAAAGAACAAGCCTTACTGATCGTTGCCGCAATGCAGCCATTTCGCATCCTGACCGGACTGGTGGCGCCGCTCGACCGCGCCAACGTCGACACCGACGCCATCATTCCCAAGCAGTTCCTGAAGTCGATCAACCGCTCGGGCTTCGGCGCGAACCTGTTCGACGCGTGGCGCTATCTCGACAAGGGCGAGCCGGGCATGGACCACGCGCGGCGGCCGCTCAATCCCGGACTTCGTGCTCAACCAGCCGCGCTACCAGGGCGCGCAGATCCTGCTGGCGCGCCGCAATTTCGGCTGCGGCAGCTCGCGCGAGCACGCGCCGTGGGCGCTCGCCGACTACGGCTTTCGCGCGCTGATCGCGCCGTCGTACGCCGACATCTTCTTCAACAATTGCTACAAGAACGGCTTGCTGCCGATCGTGCTGTCCGAAACCGAGGTCGAGCGCCTGTTCGACGATGTCGCGGCGTTCCCCGGGTTCAGGCTGACGATCGATCTCGAGCGACAGACGGTCGCGACGCGCCGACGGCGGCGCGACGTTCAAGTTCGACGTCGAGCCGTTTCGCAAGCATTGCCTGCTCAACGGCCTCGACGAGATCGGCCTCACGCTTGACGCACGCCGACGAGATCGCGGCGTTCGAGGCCAAGCGAAAAATCGAGCAGCCGTGGCTCTTCTGACGAGACGATCGGATGAAGAGACCGACGGCAGAGCCGCAGCAGGACAACTAGAATCTGCTCGCTCGCGCTCTTCGCGGTCTCGCCGCCGGGACGGTCGCGGTGAAGATCGCCGTTCTCCCCGGCGACGGCATCGGCGTCGAAATCGTCGCCGAGGCCGTGCGCGTGCTCGAGCGCCTGCGCGCCGACGGCCTCGACCTGGCGATCGAAACCGCGCCGATCGGCGGCGCCGGTTACGACGCGGCCGGACAGCCGCTGCCCGACGCGACGCTCGAGCTGGCGCGGCGCGCCGACGCGATCCTGCTCGGCGCCGTCGGCGGACCGCGCTACGACACGCTGCCGCGCGCGCTGCGCCCCGAGCAGGGCATCCTCGCGCATACGCAAGGCGCTCGGCCTGTTCGCGAATCTGCGTCCCGCGATCCTGTATCCGGAGCTCGCCGACGCGTCGACGCTGAAGCCCGAGGTGGTCGCCGGGCTCGACCTGATGATCGTGCGCGAGCTGACCGGCGACATCTATTTCGGCCAGCCGCGCGGGCGCCGCAGCAATGCCGCCGGCGAGACCGAGGGCTTCGACACGATGGTGTACAGCGAGCCGGAGATCCGGCGCATCGCGCGGGTCGGCTTCGAGATGGCGCGCAAGCGTCGCCGCAAGCTGTGCTCGGTCGACAAGGCGAACGTGCTCGATACGTCGATCCTGTGGCGCGAGGTCGTGACGGCGGTCGGCGCCGAGCTATCCGGACGTCGAGCTTTCGCACATGTACGTCGACAACGCGGCGATGCAGCTGGTGCGCAATCCGAGGCAGTTCGACGTCATCGTGACCGGCAATATGTTCGGCGACATCCTGTCCGACGAGGCGTCGATGCTCGCCGGCTCGATCGGCATGCTGCCGTCGGCGTCGCTGGACGCGAACAGCAAGGGACTCTACGAGCCGATCCACGGATCGGCGCCGGACATCGCCGGCCAGGACCGGGCCAATCCGCTGGCGACGATCCTGTCGCTGGCGCTGATGTTCCGCCACAGCTTCAGCCGCGCCGACGTCGCCGCGCGCATCGAGGCGCGCGGTGCGCACGGGTGCTCGCGCAGGGCTTGCGCACGCGCGACATCGCGTTGCCGGGCGAGCGTGCCGTCGGCACGCGCGCGATGGGGGACGGCGTCCTCGCCGCGCTGCAATGAGCGCCGCCGGACGCGCCAAGGCTGCGAACGGTCACCTCTCTGGCGCGCGGCAGCGCAGCGGTCGATCGGCCGATGCGGCCGCAAGCGTGGGGGCACCATGAGCATCGCCGGCCATCCGGTGGTCGTGCGCCGCGCCGAGCCCGGCGACGCCGAGGCGATACACGCCACCTTCCTCGGCGCCCGGGCGATCGCCGGCACGCTGCAGCTGCCGTATCCGTCGGTGGAAATGTGGCGCCGGCGGCTCGCCGAGGGCGTGGCCACCGACTACCTGCTGGTCGCGACGATCGCCGGCGAAGTCGTCGGCAACCTGGGCTTGCGCGCCGCGTCGAAGTCGCCGCGGCGCAGGCACGTCGGCGACATCGGCATGGCCGTGCGCGACGACCGGCAACGGCGCGGCGTCGGGACGGCGCTGATGCACGCGGCGATCGAGCTCGCCGATGGATGGCTCAACTACCAGCGGCTGGAGCTGTACGGTCTTCACCGACAATCTCGCGGCGTTGGCGCTGTATCGCAAGTTCGGCTTCGCGATCGAAGGCACCTGCCGCGCCTATGCGTATCGCAACGGCAGCTATATCGATGCGTATCTGATGGCGCGGCTGCACCCGGCGTTCGCCGCGACGCTGCCGGGCTGATCGTCGGACGCGCGGCGACGGTTCGGAAGGCGATGCAGCGGCGATGAGCGGGCGGTGCGCTGAGGGGCGCATACGGAGACAACGATGATGCGGGTGGGTTTTGTCGGATGGCGGGGCATGGTCGGATCGGTGCTGGTCCAGCGCATGCTCGAGGAAAAGGACTTCGATCTGATCGATCCGGTCTTTTTCTCGACCTCGAGCGCCGGCGCTCCGGGCCCGAGGATCGGCAAGTCCAGCGGCGCCGCTCAAGGACGCCGGCCGACGCGCGCGCGCTCGCCGAGCTCGACGCGATCGTCACCTGCCAGGGCGGCGAGTGGACCAAGCCGATGCATGCGAAATTGCGCGGCGCCGGCTGGAACGGCTACTGGATCGACGCGGCTTCGACGCTGCGCATGGCCGACGACGCGGTGATCGTCCTCGATCCGGTCAACATGGACGTCATCGACGCGGCGCTCGACCGCGGCGTCAAGGAACTACATCGGCGGCAACTGCACGGTCAGCCTGATGATGATGGCGCTCGCCGGGCTGCTCAAGCGCGATCTGGTCGAATGGATGACCTGCATGACCTACCAGTCGGCGTCGGGCGCCGGCGCGCAGAACATGCGCGAGCTGCTGCAGCAGATGGGCGAGGCGCATCTTGCCGCGAAGGAGCTGCTCGACGATCCGGCATCGTCGATCCTCGACATCGACCGCGAGGTGGCCGGCATCCTGCGCGACGAACGTTTCCCGACCGAGCACACCGGCGTCCCGCTCGCCGGCAGCCTGATCCCATGGATCGCCGAGGACATGGGCAACGGCGTCTCCAAGGAGGAATGGAAGGGCGGCGCCGAGACCAACAAGATCCTCGGCCGCGAGGCGCGGCCGATTCCGGTCGAGTCGATCTGCGTGCGCGTCGGCGCGATGCGCTGCCACAGCCAGGCGCTGACGATCAAGCTCAAGCGCGATCTGCCGCTGCCCGAGATCGAGCGCATGCTCGCCGACGCGCACGACTGGGTCGCGGGTCGTGCCCAACGACGCGCGAGGCGAGCATGCGCGAGCTCACGCCGGCGGCGGTGACCGGCAAGCTCGAGATTCCGATCGGCCGTTTGCGCAAGCTCGCGATCGGCGACGACTATCTCGGCGCGTTCACCGTCGGCGATCAATTGCTGTGGGGCGCGGCCGAGCCGCTGCGCCGCATGCTGCGCATCCTGCTTGCCCGATGAACGGCGCCGCTTGCCGCCGTGGCCATGGCTTTCGGCTTATGACATCCGGCCCGGCCGGCGCGGCCTGAAGGCCCGCGTTTTTGTCCGGTTTTATGCCTTGGCGCTAAGCCGGACGGCCGCCGGAGCCGCGCGCTGCGACGCGCTTACAACAACCGCCGGCGCAGGCTTACGAGCGCGAGCGTGCACAAGACCTTGTAGTCAGCGCGCAATCCGGCCCCAACCTGTAGCGCTTGCGCGGAATCGGGGGCAATGCGAGCGCGTGGCCCCGCCAAGCCGCATTTTCGAGACAAAAAATCAAGCTAATACCGAGGTTTAGCTTGCACCGCTAACTCCATGATGTTAATTTAGCTCGGGAAACAAGCACACTGAGGTCGGCATGCGAGCAAAACCCTATATCACCTGCGGGCTGTTGGCGGGCGCTCTGACGCTCCCCGTCTCGGCGTTCGCACTGGGGCTGGGCAAGCTCACGGTGCAATCCGGCCCTCGGGCAGCCGCTTGTCGGCGACGATCGAGCTCACGTCTGCGCAAAAGGACGAACTCGATACCTTGCGCGCAAGAATCGCCGATCCGGCGGTGTATCGCGACAACAACGTTCAGTATCCATCGGCGGTGTCGCGCGCGCGCATCGTCGTCGAACAGAGCCGCGAACAGCGCGCCGTATCTTGCGGGTAACGACTTCGCAGGCGGTCAACGACGCCTTCCTCGATCTCCTGGTCGAGCTCAACTGGGCCACCGGCCGCGTCGTGCGCGATTACACGTTCCTGCTCGATCCGCCGAGCAGCACCGAAACGCAGGCGGTCGAGCCTGCGGCGCCGATTCGCGCCCAGGCCGCTGCCGGCAGCGCCGCCCGACGACCGCGCACGCGCGCAGCACGCGCCGCGCGGCCGCCGCGCCCGGCGAAGCGCGCCCGCCGCCGGGTCGAGCTACACGGTCAAGCGCGGCGATACGCTGTCCAAGATCGCCCAGCAGACGAAGCCCGACAACGTCAGCCTCGAGCAGATGCTGGTCGCGCTGTTCCGCAGCAACGAGAGCGCGTTCGACGAGCGCAACATGAATCGCCTGCGCACCGGCCAGATCGTCACCGTGCCGCAAGCCGACCAGGTCGCGGCGGTGCCGCAAAGCGAGGCGATGCAGGTCGTCAGGGTGCAGGCCGCCGATTGGCGCGCCTATCGCGACCGCGTGGCCGCGGCGGCGCCGGCAACCGAAGCGACGCCGCAAGGCAATCGGCGAGCGGCAAGATCACGACGGCGGTCGAGGACAAGGCGAGCGCCGCGCAGCCGGGCAAGGATCAGTTGCGCGTCTCGCGCGAAGCGGGCAAGGGCGCCGCTGCGGGAACGGCGCTGGCCGAAGACCTCGCTGCCAAGGACAAGGCCTTGAGCGAAGCCAATTCGCGCGTCGCCGAGCTCGAGAAGACGGTGCGCGATCTGCAGCGCGCGGTCGAGCTCAAGAACCAGACGATGTCGTCGCTGCAGTCCAGCGCAGAGGCGGCCAAGGGCAAGGCGGCCGAGGCGCCGAAGCGGAAGCGCCGAAGTCGGCGTCGCGCCAGCGCCACCGCGCCGACACCCGCGCCCGCCGCTGCGTCGCACCGCCGCCGGTCGCCGCCGCTGCCGGCACCGACCGCTGCCGCTCCGGCGCCGAGACGAAGGCGCCGGAATCGCCGCCGCCGGAGACCAAGGCGCCGGAAGCCAAGGCCGAGCCCAAGGCGGTCGTGCCGAAGGCCGCGCCGCCGAAGAAAGCGCCGCCGAAGCCCGAGCCCTCGTTCATCGACGACCTGTTCGGCAACACGCCGACCTGGGCGATCGGCGGCGGTGCGCTGGTGCTGCTGGCGGGAATCGCCGGCATCGTCGCGGCCCGCCGCCGCAAGACCACGCGCTTCGAGGACAGCATCATCTCGGGCACCGACATCAAGACGAACACCGTCTTCGGTTCGACCGGCGGCGGCGTCGTCAATACCGGCGACAATTCGCTGGCCAGCGATTTCAGCCGCGAAGGCCTGGGCAACATCGACACCGACGAAGTCGATCCGATCGCCGAAGCCGAGGTCTATCTCGCCTACGGCCGCGACGCGCAGGCGGAGGAAATTCTCAAGGATGCGCTGAAGAAGGATCCGCAGCGGCAGGAGATCTACCTCAAGCTGCTGGAGATCCATTCGCAGCACAACAAGCCGTCGGCGTTCGAGACGGTCGCCAGCGAGCTCTATTCGGTGTCGGGCGGCCAGGGCGAGGTATGGCAGAAGGCGATGGCGCTCGGCCGTCAGCTCGACCCGTCGAATCCGCTGTTCACCGAGGCCGGCGGCGCGGCATTCGCCGCGGCGCCCGCGGCGGCGGCACGGCCGCTGCAGCGGCCGAGCCGCCGGCCAGCGATACGCAGGTGTTCTCGGTGCCGCCCGAGCTCAAGCCCGAGCCGCGGGCGGCGACCCCGCTCGACTTTTCGCTCGACGACGATATTTCGCTGGCGCCGAGCTCGGGCGAAGAGCCCAAGACGCCGGCGGCGATTCTCGCCGGCGCGGCGCAGGAGGTCGCGAAATCCAGCCGCGCCGCGGCGACGCGATGATCCCGTTCGAAAAGTCCGTCGGCGCTTCCGCGCGGCGCCGTGCGTCAGGCGCGGCAGCAGCCAAATGCCGGCGCGAGCGACAAGTTCGCACCGCTGCATGACAGCCTGAGCCTCGAGCCCGAATCGGTTCCGAAGTTCGATCTGGACTTCCATCTCGACGAGCCGGTGCGCGCTGCGCCGCCCGCGGCGCAACCCAAGCCGGCGCCGACGCCGGAGCGCGCGTTCGCCACCGCGGGCGCGCCGGCGCCGCAACTCGCGCGCCCGGCGGCGGCGATCGAGCTCGACAAGCTCGACCTCGCGTTCGATCCCGACCGCTCGACTTTCGAGGATCCGACGCCGTCGGTGCTCGACGGCCAGTGGCACGACGCGGCGACCAAGCTCGATCTGGCCAAGGCTTACCAGGAGATGGGCGACGTCGAAGGTGCGCGCGAGATCCTGCAGGAAGTGCTGCACGAAGGTGACGACGAGCAGAAGGCCGAGGCGAAGACGCTGCTGTCCAAACTCGCTTAGCCGCACTCGCGCGGGCAAGAAACGGCGGCAGCGCATGCCGCCGTTTTTTTTGCCGCGGCAGCGCTTTGCACTGGTGCTGCGTCTGGCTGACGACAATGGCGCTTTGAGCGCGATCCGATGAGAATCGCGCTCGGCCTCGAATACGACGGGGCGCCGTTCCACGGCTGGCAGACGCAGGCCGACGGGAGCCGGCGTGCAGGACGCGCTCGAGCGCGCGCTGTCGCGATCGCCGATGCGCCGGTGACGACCGTCGCGGCGGGACGCACCGATGCCGGCGTCCATGCGGCGATGCAGGTCGTGCACTTCGACACCGACGCTCGGCGCGCCGACACCGCCTGGGTTCGCGGCGTCAATGCCTTGCTGCCCGCATCGGTCGCGGTGCGCTGGGCGCTCGGTGTGCCGGACGGATTTCCACGCGCGCTTTGCCGCGACCGGCAGGCACTACACCTATCTGCTGCTCGATCGGCCGGTGCGGCCCGCGCTGCTCGCCGGCCGCGTCGGCTGGTACCATCGGCCGCTTGCGCTCGACCCCGATGCGGGCGGCGGCCGATGCGCTGCTGGGCAGGCACGATTTTTCCGCCTTTCGCGCCGCCGAATGCCAGGCGAAATCGGCCACCAGGATGCTCGACCGGCTCGATATCGCGCGCGAGGATGACATGATCCGCTTCGATCTTCACGCCGACGCCTTTTTGCAGCACATGGTGCGCAACATCGTCGGCGCGCTGGTCTACGTCGGCAACGGCCGCCAGCCGCCGGGGTGGATCGCCGAGCTGCTGGCCGGCCGCGATCGCACGCGCGCCGCGCCGACGTTCGCCGCCGCCGGGCTGTACCTGACCGGCATCGACTATCCGGCGCGCTGGAATCTTCCCGCGACGCGCGCGCCGGTGCGCGCGTTCGGCGCCTGATCGCGAGGCACGCACCGATGGAGCCAGCAGCGCGCACGCGCGTCAAGATCTGCGGCATCACGCGCATCGACGATGCGCTGGCGGCGGCGCACGCCGGCGCCGACGCGATCGGCCTCGTGTTCTGGCCGGGCACGCCGCGCCGGGTCGAATTCGCGCAGGCGCGCGCGATCGCGGCCGCGGTGCCGGCGTTCGTCACGATCGTCGGCCTGTTCGTCGATCCGCAGCCGGCCGAGGTGCGCGCGGCGCTCGACGCGGTGGCGCTCGACGTCCTGCAATTCCACGGCGACGAGCCGCAGGCGCTGTGCGCGAGCTTCGGGCGGCCGTACATCAAGGCGGTGCCGGTGCGGCCGGGCGTCGATTTGCTACAATACGCGTCGCGTTATCGCGATGCGCGCGGGCCTGTTGTTCGACGCGTTCGAGCCCGGCGGGATGCCGGGCGGCACCGGCCGGACCTTCGACTGGCAAGGCGCTTGCGCCGCGGCTCGACGGCGGGGCTCGCGCGACCGCTGATTCTTTCCGGCGGCCTGACGCCGCACAACGTCGGCGCCGCGATCCGCGCATTGCGCCCCTGGGCGGTCGACGTATCGAGCGGCGTCGAGGCCGGCGGCGACGACGGCAGGCCGCGCAAGGGCATCAAGGACCCGGCGAAGATCGCCGCGTTCATCCGAGGAGTGCGTGATGCAGATGGCTGACGTACCGTACGCGCTTCCCGACGAGCGCGGCCACTTCGGGCCGTACGGCGGCGTGTTCGTCGCCGAGACGCTGATCCACGCGCTCGACGAATTGCGCGAGCAGTACGCGCGCTATCGCACCGATCCCGAGTTCGTCGCCGAATTCGAGTACGAGCTCAAGCATTACGTCGGCCGGCCGAGCCCGGTCTACCACGCCAGGAGATGGTCGGAAAGCTCGGCGGCGCGCAGCTCTATTTCAAGCGCGAGGACCTGAACCACACCGGCGCGCACAAGATCAACAATTGCATCGGCCAGGCGCTGCTCGCGCGGCGCATGGGCAAGCGGCGCGTGATCGCCGAGACCGGCGCCGGCCAGCACGGCGTCGCCAGCGGCGACCGTCGCCGCGCGCTTCGGCATGCAATGCGTCGTGTACATGGGATCGGAGGACGTCAGGCGCCAGGCGCAGAACGTGTTCCGCATGAAGCTGCTGGGCGCCGAGCTGGTGCCGGTCGAGTCGGGCTCGAAGACGCTGAAGGACGCGCTGAACGAGGCGATGCGCGACTGGGTCACGCACGTCGAGGACACGTTCTACATCATCGGCACCGTCGCCGGGCCGCATCCGTATCCGATGATGGTGCGCGATTTCCAGACGGTGATCGGCCGCGAATGCCTGGCGCAGATGCCGGAGATGATCGGCCGGCAGCCCGACGCGGTGATCGCCTGCGTCGGCGGCGGGTCCAACGCGATCGGCATCTTCCATCCGTACATTCCGTACGACAAGGTCAGGCTGGTCGGCGTCGAGGCCGCCGGCGACGGGATCGCCACCGGCCGGCACGCGGCGTCGCTGACCGCCGGGCGGCCCGGCGTGCTGCACGGCAATCGCACTTATCTGCTGCAGGACGCGAACGGCCAGATCGTCGAGACGCATTCGGTATCGGCCGGGCTCGACTACCCGGGCGTCGGGCCCGAGCATGCCTGGCTCAAGGACAGCGGCCGCGCCGAGTACGTGACGGTGACCGACGACGAGGCGCTGGCGGCGTTTCACGACTGCTGCCGCATCGAGGGCATCATTCCCGCGCTCGAATCGTGCCACGCGCTCGCGCATGCGGCGCGGCTGGCGGTGACGCTGCCGCGCGACAAGGTGCTGCTGGTCAATCTCTCGGGCCGCGGCGACAAGGACATGAACACCGTTGCCGAGCGCGCCGGCACTGCACTTCCATTGCCGGCCCGAATGCGATCCGTCGCTGACGCTGAGCGCGAGCCGTCGGCATCCAAGCCTCGCCGGTCGAATCGCATCGATGCGAGCTTTCGCGACAGCTTCGCGCGGCTCGGCCGCACCGCGCTGATTCCGTACGTCACCGCCGGCGATCCGTCGCCCGCGGCGACGCCATCGCTGCTGCACGCGCTGGTGGGCGCCGGCGCCGATGTGCTCGAGCTGGGCGTGCCGTTTTCCGATCCGATGGCCGACGGTCCGGTGGTCCAGCGCGCGTCCGAGCGCGCGCTGGCGCAGGGCGTCGGGCTCGCCGACGTGCTGGCGATGGTCGCCGCGTTCCGCCAGCGCGACGCGACGACGCCGGTCGTGCTGATGGGCTATGCCAACCCGATCGAGGCGATGGGCGAAGGAAGCGTTCGCCGAGCGGGCGAGCGCGGCCGGCGTCGACGGCGTCATCGTCGTCGACTATCCGCCCGAGGAGGCGCGCGAGTTCGCGGCGCTGCTCGTCGAGCGCGGGCTCGCGCCGATCTTCCTGCTGTCGCCGACGACGCCGATCGCGCGCATGGCTGCTGGTCGCGAGCATGGCGCGCGGCTACGTCTACTACGTCTCGCTCAAGGGCGTCACCGGCGCCGGCCATCTCGACACCGCCGAGGTCGCCGCGAGGCTCGCGGAGATCCGCAGGCACGTCAGCCTTCCGGTCGGCGTCGGCTTCGGCATTCGCGACGCCGCGAGCGCGCAGGCGATCGCCGCGCACGCCGATGCCGTGGTCATCGGCAGCCGCATCATCGAGGAGATCGAAGCGCGGGCCCGCGGACGAGGCGCCGGCGCGCGCCGGCGGCGTGGTTGGCTACAATACGCGCGGCCGTCGACAAGGTCGCCAAGCGAGCGGCCTGACGGGACCCGGGGAGACCGTATGAGCTGGCTGCAGAAGCTCTTACCGCCGCGCATCAAGGCATCGCCCGGGACGGCAGGAAGTCGATGCCCGAAGGCCTGTGGGTCAAGTGCCCGTCCTGCGAAGCGGTGCTGTATCGCACCGATCTCGAGAAGAATCTCAACGTCTGCCCGAAGTGCAACCATCACGCGCGCCTCACGGCGCGCGAGCGCATCGACCAGCTGCTCGATGCGGAAGGGCGCTACGAGATCGGATCGGAAGTGCTCCCGATCGACAGCCTGAAATTCAAGGACACGCGCAAGTATCCGGAGCGCCTGTCGGCGGCGCTCGAGGAAACCGGCGAGACCGACGCGCTGGTCGTGATGCAAGGCAGCATCAAGTCGACGCCGCTGGTGCTCGCGGTGTTCGAGTTCGAGTTCATGGGCGGCTCGATGGGCTCGGTGGTCGGCGAGCGCTTTGTCCGCGGCGTGCGCGTCGCCTACGACAATCGCGTTCCGTTCGTCTGCATCACGTCGAGCGGCGGAGCGCGCATGCAGGAAGGCGTCAACTCGCTGTTCCAGATGGCCAAGACGACCGCGGTATTGCAGGAGTTGTCGAAGGCGCGGCTGCCGTTCGTCTCGATACTGACCGATCCGACGATGGGCGGCGTGTCGGCGAGCTTCGCGATGATCGGCGATGTCGTCATCGCCGAGCCGGGCGCGCTGATCGGCTTTGCCGGCCCGCGCGTGATCGAGCAGACGGTGCGCGAAAAGCTGCCGGAAGGATTCCAGCGCGCCGAGTTTCTGCTCGAAAAGGGCGCGATCGACATGATCGTCGATCGCCGCCAGCTGAAGGACGAACTGCCGAGACTGCTGACCCTGCTGCAGCGGCAGCCGCTGCCGACCGGCTGACGCGCATTCCCGGCGCACGCCGCGCCGCCGCCCCGTGAGCCCGCCCTCCACCCTTGCCGAGTGGCTGGCGTATCTCGAAACGCTGCACCCCAAGGCGATCGCGCTGGGGCTCGATCGCGTCCGAGAGCGTCGCCGCCCGGCTCGACGTGGCGCCGGCGTGTCCGGTCATCACCGTCGCCGGGACCAACGGCAAGGGCTCGACCTGCGCGCTGCTCGAGCACATGCTGCGCGCCGACGGCTACCGCGTGGCGATGTACACCTCGCCGCACCTGCTGCGCTACAACGAGCGCGTGCGCATCGACGGCGTCGAGGCGAGCGACGCCGCGCTGTGCGAGGCTTTCGCCGCAGTCGAGGCGGCGCGCGCCGGGACGCCGCTCACCTATTTCGAGTTCGGCACGCTCGGCGCGCTGTGGCTGTTCGCCCGGCAAGACGCTCGACGCGCTGATCCTCGAAGTCGGGCTCGGCGGGCGCCTCGACGCGGTCAACATCGTCGATCCCGACGTCGCGGTCGTCACGACGATCGCCATCGACCACGTCGATTATCTCGGCGCCACGCGCGAGGACATCGGGCGCGAAAAGGCCGGCATTTTCCGCTCCGGGCAAGCCGGCGATCTGCGCCGACCGCGATCCGCCGGCGTCGCTTGTCGGCGCACGCCGCGGCGATCGGCGCGACGCTCGTGCGCATCGGCCGCGACTACGGCTACGCCGCGCAAGGCGCGCAATGGGACTACTGGGGCCCGGGCGGAGCGCGGCACGGCCTGCCTTATCCTGCGCTGCGCGGCAATTATCAGCTCGCCAACGCGTCGACCGCGCTGTGCGCGGCCGATGCCTTGCGCGATCGGCTCCCGTTGTCGATGGGCGCGGTGCGCGCCGCGCTGGTCGGAATCGAATGGCCGGGCCGCTTCCAGGTGCTCCCGGGCCGGCCGGTCACCGTGCTCGACGTCGCGCACAATCCGCAGGCGGCGCATGCGCTCGCCGACAATCTCGGCGCGATGGGATTTCATCCGCGCACGATCGCCGTTTTCGGCATCCTGTCGGACAAGGACATCGATGCGGTGATCGCGCGCGCTGCGTCCCGCGCGTCGATCGCTGGGACGTGGCGACGCTGCCGCCGCCGCGCGGTGCGAGCGCCGACGCGCTGACGACAGCGGCTGCAAGACGCCGGCGTCGCGCCCGGCGCCGTGCGCGAATACGCCGACCCTGCGGCCGCTTACCGCGCTGCGCGCGAAGAGGCGGCGGAAGCTGATAGAATTATCGTTTTCGGCTCGTTTCTCACCGTCGCGGCGGCGCTGGCGGCGAAGGAGCGAGCCGGCGCCGGCCAGGGATCCGCACGATGAATCGCTGCCGCCGACCAGCGTCGTGAAGCGCGAGTCACTTCGGCGGCAGAGCGCTGCGCCGAGTCGGCTTGATTCGACCTCGTCCAAGCCCCAACTCCATCGAATGGCGACCCGTCCCGAGATTGCCGATCCCGCAGTCGATGAACTGAAGCGGCGCGCGCGCCGCCGGCTCGTGGGGGCGGTCGTGCTCGCGCTGGCGGCGGCGGTCGATGCTGCCGATGCTGCTGGAAAGCGATCCCAAGCCGCTCGGCAACGACGTATCGATCCAGATCCCACCGATCGATCAGGGCAAATTCGTCGACGCCCTTTGTCGCCCGACAAGGGCGGCGAGACCAAGGCCGCGACCGAGACGCAGCCTGCCGCGCAGCCGGCGAGCGCCGACGGCGCCGCGCCGGCGCCCGACGCGCACGCTGGCCGCCGCCGAGCAGCGCGTGCTCGGCCAGTCCGGTGCCAGCCGCGCACCGGCGATCATGTCCGTCGGCCCCCGAGGCGATGCGGCCGCAGACGCCCCGCGGCTGCGTCGGCCGCGCGGCACCGCGCCGCGGCGCCGCCGGAGCCGAGCGCGGCGCCGGCGGCCGGCGGCGGCGCTGTTCGTGCAGGTGGCGGCGCTGGCCGATAGCCAGGCGGCGGCCGAACTGGCCGCGAAACTGACTGGCTGCCGGCTTCCCGGCTCACGTCGAGCCGGTCGCCACGCGCCAGGGACCGGTGCAGCGCGTGCGCGTCGGCGCCTATCCGTCGCGCGAAGCTGCCGAGTCGCGCTCGGCGAACATCAAGGCCGCGGGCTACGGCAACGCGATCATCACCGCAATGACCGCATTCGACTTCGTCGTCATCGGCATCATCGGCCTGTCGACCGTGTTCGCCTTCGCGCGCGGTTTTGTGCGCGTGGTGATTTCGCTGGCCGCGTGGGTGGTCGCGCTGGTCGCCGCATTCCAGTATGCCGACGCGCTCGCCGCGATGGCTGCCGGCGCTCGGCGACGCGCCGCGCGCGCGCTATATCGCCGCCTTCGTGCTGATGATCGCCGTCGTGCTGCTGGTCGGCGCGCTGCTCGGCTGGTTGCTGTCGCGCCTGGTGCGCGCGGTCGGCCTGGGCTTCGTCGACCGCACGCTGGGCGCGGTGCTGGGTCTGGCGCGCGGCCTGCTGATCGTCGTCATCGGCGTGCTGATCGCGGGGCTGACGACGTTGCCGCAGCAGGAATGGTGGCGCCATGCGATGTTCGCGCCGGCGCTGGTCGATGCGGCGCTGAGTTTGAGGCCCTGGCTGCCGCAGGCATGGGCCGAGCGGCTCGCCTTTCCGAAGACCGGAGCGCAACCGAGCCGGCCAAGCCGGTCGGTCGCAGATGCGGGAGCGAAGCTGACATGTGCGGAATCATCGGCGCCGTCACGCACACGCCGGTCAACCAGCTGCTGTACGACGGCTGCTGCTGCTGCAGCATCGCGGCCAGGACGCGGCCGGCATCGTCACCAGCGAAGGCCCGATCTTCCACATGTACAAGGGCCCGGGTTACGTGCGCGACGTATTCCGCACGCGCAACATGCGCGAGCTGATGGGCAACACCGGCATCGGCCATTGCCGCTATCCGACGGCCGGATCGGCGTCGTCCGATCTCGAATCGCAGCCGTTCTACGTCAACTCGCCGTTCGGCATCACGCTCGCGCACAACGGCAACCTGACCAACAGCGAGGCGCTCAAGCGCGAGCTGTTCCAGCTCGATTTCCGCCACGTCAACACCAATTCGGATTCGGAGGTCCTGCTCAACGTGCTCGCGCTCGAGCTCGAGCGCGCCGCGCACCATGCCAAGCTCGACGCCAACGCGATCTTCGCCGCGGTCGCCGCCGTGCACAAGCGCTGCCGCGGCGCGTACGCGATCGTCGCGATGATCGCCGGCTACGGATTGCTCGCTTTTCGCGATCCGTTCGGCATCCGGCCGCTGATCATCGGCGTCAACGAATCGATGGGCGGCACCGAATACGTCGTCGCCAGCGAGTCGGTCGCGCTCGAGGCGCTGGGCTTTTCGGTGCTGCGCGACGTGGCGCCGGGCGAGGCGATCTACGTCGACCAGACCGGCAAGTTTCACGCGCGGCAGTGCGCGGAGAATCCGCAGCTGATGCCGTGCATCTTCGAGTTCGTCTACCTGGCGCGGCCGGACTCGGTGATCGACGGCGCCTCGGTATACGAATCGCGACTGCGCATGGGCGGCGAGCTGGCGAAGAAGATCCGCGGCATGCCCGAGGCGCAGGACATCGACGTCGTCATTCCGATTCCCGATTCCAGCCGGCCGTCGGCGCTGGAGCTCGCCAACACGCTCGGCCTCAAATACCGCGAGGGCTTCGTCAAGAATCGCTATATCGGCCGCACGTTCATCATGCCCGGGCAGGCGATCCGCCGGAAGTCGGTGCGGCAGAAGTTGAATCCGATGGGCATCGAGTTCAAGGACAAGGTCGTGCTGCTGGTCGACGATTCGATCGTGCGCGGCACGACCAGCCGCGAGATCGTGCAGATGGCGCGCGAGGCCGGCGCGCGCAAGGTCTATTTCGCTTCGGCCAGCCCGCCGGTGCGCTATCCGAACGTCTACGGCATCGACATGCCGACCGCGCGCGAGCTGGTGGCGACCGGACGCACCGAAGCCGAGATCGCGAACGAGATCGGCGCCGATCTGCTGATCTACCAGGACCTCGAAGCGCTGAAGCGCGCGGTGCGCGCGGCCAATCCGCGGCTGAAGGAGTTCGAGGCCTCGTGCTTCGACGGCTACTACGTGACCGGCGACGTCACCGCCGATTACCTGTCGCATCTCGCGCGCGAGCGCGACGAGACGCGCGGCGAAAGCGAAGAATCGCTGCTCGCCGCCGGCTGAAAGCGGGCATTGACTGAGCCGCGTTTGCGGCGATACTTCCAACCAGAGCGCCGATTTGAATCGGAGTTGCCGGCAACGGCGGCTTCACAGCTTGCGGGCGCTATACAAATCCAGCTAAAGCGAGGCGACGAATCGATCCGGGGCCCGTTTAGCGCAAGCTGACGGGCCTTTTTGCTGGAGCGATCCGATGTCGCGCAAGACCGGGTTCACCACCTCGATTCTCCACGCCGACCGCGATGCCGCCGTCGAGCACGGCGCGCTGCACAAGCCGCTGCACCTGTCGGTCGCGTACGGCTATCGCGACGCGCGCGAACTGGCCGCGGTATTCCAGGGCCGTGCGCAGGGCTACGTCTACGGGCGGCAGGGCAACCCGACCACCGCCGCGCTCGAGGAAAAGATCAACCGGATGGAGGACGGCGTCGCAACCGTGTGCTTCGGCACCGGCATGGCCGCGATCGGCGCCATCCTGCTCGCGCTGCTGCGCGAGGGCGATCACGTCGTCTCCAGCGCGTTCCTGTTCGGCAACACCAACAGCATGTTCAACACGCTGGCGACCCACGGCGACCGCGTGAGCTTCGTCGACGCGACCGACGTCGCTGCGGTCGAGGCGGCACTGACGCCGAGCAAACGCGCATGGTGTTCGTCGAGACGATCGCCAATCCGCGCACGCAGATCGCCGACTTGGCGCGGATCGGCGAGCTCTGCGCGGCGCGCGGCATCGTCTACGTCGTCGACAACACGATGACTTCGCCGTACCTGTTCCGTCCGAAGGCGGTCAAGGCGGCGCTGGTCGTCAACGCGCTGACCAAGTACATCGGCGGCCACGGCAACGCGCTGGGCGGCAGCATCACCGACACCGGCGTCTTCGACTGGACGCGCTATCCGAACATCTACGACAACTACAAGGGTCCGAACACGCGCGCTGTGGGGCATCACGCAAATCCGGAAAAAGGGCCTGCGCGACTGGGGCGGCACGCTGGCCGCCGAGCAGGCGCACCACCTCGCCGTCGGCGCGGAGACGCTGGCCTTGCGCATGGACAGGCAATGCGCCAACGCGCTCGCGCTGGCGCGCTTCCTCGAGGCGCGGCCCGAGGTGCGCGCCGTCTACTACCCGGGATCTGCCGGTCGCATCCGCAGCACCGGCTGGCCGGCGAGCTGTTCGCCGGTTACGGCGCGCTGCTGTCGTTCGAGCTCGATCCGGCGCTCGACTGCTTCGATTTTCTCAATCGCCTGCGCTGCGTCGTGCTGTCGTCGAACCTCGGCGACAACCGGACGCTGGCGATTCCCGTCGCGCACACGATTTTTTACGAGATGGGCGCCGAGCGGCGCGCGAGCATGGGCATCGCCGACTCGCTGATCCGCCTCTCGGTCGGCATCGAGGACTGCGACGACCTGATCGCCGACTTCGCGCAGGCGTTCGGCTGAGCGCTGCGGATGCGATGCTACCCGTCGTATGTCTGTGCCTCGGCGCCTTCTTCGCCGACGCGCAGGTAGCTCGCCCGGTCGTACCAGTCGGCGAGCACCAGGCGCTCGCGGGCGACGTCGTCGACGACGAGCTCGTGCCGGGCCGGCCGATGCGTGTGGCCGTGGATCAGACGCGCCACGCGGTGCTCGCGCAGCGCGACGGCCACGGCGTCGGCGCTGACGTCCATGATCGCCTCGGCCTTGCCCGGGTTCGCCCGCCGGCTCGCGCCGCGCAGCATCGCGCCGATGCCGCGGCGCGCGAACCAGGGCAGCGCCAGGAAGCGGCGCCGGTGCGCAGGATCCGCCCACCACGCGCGGTAGCGCTGGTACTTGACGTCGTCGGTGCAAAGCTGATCGCCGTGCATCAGCAGCGTCGGCGTGCCGTGCAGCGGATGGACGACGGCGTCGGCAAGCAAGGTCGCGCCGGCGGCTCGCGCGAAACGCTCGCCCAGCAGGAAGTCGCGATTGCCGCGCTGCAGATAGACGGGAACGCCCGCGTGCGGCGCTCGCCGCCAGCGCCGCGGCAACGCTCGGCCGCCAGCGGATCGCGCAGCTGGTCGTCGCCGAGCCAGATGTCGAACAGGTCGCCCAGCACGTACAGCGCGGCCGGCCTCGCGCACCGGGCCGGCGCAGCAGCGCGTGAAACGCCTCGACCAGCGCGGGCCGCTCGCGCGACAGGTGCAGGTCGGAGATGAACAGCGTCGGCGGCATGGTCGGCGGTCCGCCGCCTGGACGCTCGTCGGCGGTGGACGCCCTAGCTCTCGACGACTTCCGCGCGCTCGATCACGACGTCCTCGGTCGGCACGTCGTCGTGGCCGCCGCGCTTGCCGGTCGCGAACGCCCTTGATGCGATCGACGACGTCCTTGCCCGAGACGACGCGTCCGAACACGCAATAGCCCCAGCCGTTGGCGTCGCGGCGAGCGATGATTGAGAAAGGCGTTGTCGGCGACATTGATGAAGAACTGCGCGGTCGCCGAATGCGGATCGGACGTGCGCGCCATCGCGACGGTATAGCGGTCGTTCTTGAGGCCGTTCTTCGCCTCGTTCTCGATCGGCGGCTTGGTCGGCTTCTGCCTGAAGTCGGCGCCGAAGCCGCCGCCCTGGACCATGAAGCCGTCGATCACGCGATGGAACATCGTATGGTCGAAGTGTCCGGCGCGAGCATAGGCCAGGAAGTTGGCGACGCTCTTCGGCGCGTGCGCCTGCGTCCAGCTCGATCGTGATCGCGCCGTGGTTGGTGTGCAGGATCGTCATGGTCATGGCTATGGCGTCACGACGGTCGCGCTCTTGATGATCACGCGCTCGACCGGGACGTCCTTGCCGGAACGGTCCGCCGCTGCCGGTCGGCGCCGTCGCGATCTTGTTGACCACGTCCATGCCCTGGACCACCTTGCCGAACACCACGTATCCGTAGCCCTGCGGCGTCGGCTTCGCGGAAGTTGAGCGACTTGTTGTCGTTGACGTTGATGAAGAACTGCGCGGTCGCCGAGTGCGGGTCGCCGGTGCGCGCCATCGCGATAGTTCCCGGGACGTTGGTGAGCCCCGCCTTGCTGCTCTGCTCGGCCTCGTTCTTGATCGGCGGACGGGTCGGCTTCTGCTTGAAGTCGGTCGATGAATCCGCCGCCCTGGATCATGAAGCCCTTGATCACGCGGTGGAATTGCGTGCCGTCGTAGAACTTGGCGTTGACGTAGGCGAGGAAATTCTCCACCGTCTTCGGCGCTGCGGCCGGGTCGAGCTCGATGCGGATCTTGCCGGCGGTCGTGTCGAGGTCGACCTGCGGGTTGGCGGCATGCGCCTGCAGGCCGGCGGCGAGACCGATCGCCGCGATGGCGATCAGTGATGATGTGACGAAACATCGATGACTCCTTTGCTATGATTTCGGTTGCCGTCGCGCGCCTGGCGCGACGGGATCGAGCTACTTCTTCGGCTTGGGCTTCGCCGCGGGCTTCGGGACGCAACCGGCTTGGGCGGGGTTTCCGACGGCGGCACGGTGTACAGCTCGCGCACCAGCTTGAGCTTGGACTGCGCGCTCTTGTTGCCCTTGTCGAGCGCGGTCGCCGTGCTCGAATTCGGCGCCGGCGAGCCGCGAATAGACGTCGCCCAGGTTCTCATGCGCGATCGCATAGTCCGGATTGATCGCAAGCGCGGCCTGGAGTTCAATCCGCGCCTTGTCGTAGCTGCCGCGCTTGGCCCAGATCACCGCCAGATTGTTGTGCGGCTCGGGCAGCTCGGGGTAGTCCTCGGTCAAGCCCTGGAACGTCGCGATCGCCTCGTCCCGTCGCCCTCGTCGGTTTCGATGACGCCGCGGATGAAGCGCGCCTGCGGATTCTTCGCATCGCCGGCAAGCACGGCATCGACCTTGGCTGCGCGCCTGCGCGTATTGGCCTTCGCGGACCAGCTTGGCGGCATCGGCCAGTTCCACCGACAAGCCGGGCGGCGGCGCGGGCTGCGTGATCGACGAGCTCGGCGGCGGCGGCGGCGCCTGCTGGGCGAGGGCCGCGCTGCCGACGACGAGTCCGGCGGCGATGAGCCACGGGCGTGCGGACATGGAATAGGACTGCTCGGGACCGATTGCGAACGCGCAATTCTAGCAGAGCCCGCGCCCGGGCTTCAGCGGCGCGGCACGGCCTGACTGCGTCGCGCGCCTGCCGCAAGTCGCTCGACTGTCGCATCGATCAGCTTGCGCGAAACGCTGATCGGCGACGGCAGCTGCGGCAGCGCGTCGATCGAGAACCATTGCGCATCGGCGATCTCGGCGTCGCATGGGCGCATGTCGCCGCCAGCATATTCGGCGGTGTAGGCGATCATCAGCGAATGCGGGAACGGCCACGCCTGGCTGGTGAAATACCGCAGATCGCGCACGTCGATGCCGACTTCCTCGCGCACTTCGCGATGAATGCAGTCCTCGATCGATTCGCCTGCCTCGACGAATCCGGCCAGCGCGCTGTACATCGCCCCGGGAAAGCGATTGGCGCGCGCCAGCAGCAGGTCGGGGCCGCGAGTGACCAGGACCATCATCGCCGGCGAAATGCGCGGGATAGGCGACATGACCGCAGGCGGGACACTCCTTCGCGCGCTCGCCGGCCTTGTCGCGCATCGCCGCGCCGCAGCGGCCGCAGAAGCGGTGGCTGCGGTCCCACTCGGCGATCTGGAACGACGCGGCCCGCCAGCGCGAGCTCGCGCTTCCGGCAGCTGCAGGAACAGCGAGCGCAATCCGCGCCATTGCCAGCCGTCGATATCCGGCGTGTCGCCGGCAACGTGGAAGGCGATGCAGTCGGTGCCGCGATAGCGGCCCAGATAGTGCCGGACGCCGTCGATCCCCAGCCGGGTCGACGTCGGCCAGCGTCGGCAAGCGTCGGAGGCTCGGCCGCCCGCGCCAGTATCCGGTCGTCGCGCCAGACGAAGCAGATCGCGTCGTCAGCGAGGCTTGCCGGCATCACGACGCCGGGATCGAATCCGGCGGGCGTGTTCATCGGCGCCGTTTCAACGGAGGAACCGCTCGTCCTTCCCGATCACGGTCAGCTCGACGAATTTCGATCCGTTGTGGTTGGTCGGCGTGAACGTGACCCAGTAGCCGCCGAGATCGTAGTCGCGCATCGTTTCCATCGCGGCGATGAACCTTTCGCGGGTCAGGTCGTTGCCGGCGCGGCGCAGACCCTCGACCAGCGTCTTGGCGGCGATGAATCCTTCAAGGCTGGTGAACGAATAGTCCTGCCTCTTGGCCGACGCCTCGAACAATTGCTGGTACTCCTTGACGACCGGCGCGAGCAAATTCCAGGGGAAGGGCACGACCTGCGAGATGCCCACGCCGCGGCCCTCGACGCCGGTCTCCTGGGCCAGCGCCTTGCTGCCGACGAACGACACGTTCATGAATTGCGGATTGGAGCCCTGCCGCCCGCATCGCCTTGATGAACGCGGCAGCAGGATTTGTACGCCGAAATCATGATCACCGCCTGCGGCTCGACCTTGGCGATCGCCTTCACGGCGGCGGCTACGTCGACGGTATTGCGCTCGACGGTGCCAGTCGCGATGATCTTCAGATTGCGCTTGTCCATCGCGCGCTGCACGCCGGCAAGGCCGGCCTTGCCGTAGTCGTCGTTCTGGTAGAAGACGGCAATGCGGTCGAGCGTTTGCCCGGTCATTTGCGCGACGATCTTGTCGGTCTCGTCGAAGTAGCTGGCGCGAATGTTGAAAATGTAGCGATTCAGCGGATCGCGCAGCGATTCGGCGCCGGTGAACGGGCCGACGAAGGGCACCTTCGCCGCCGTGAAAATCGGCTTGGATGCATTGGACGTCGGCGTGCCGACATAGCCGAACAGCAGGAACACACCGTCGTCGATCAGCTTTCTTCGTATTGGCGGCGGCGCGGTCGGGCTCGTAGCCGTCGTCGAGGGAGCGCATTTCGATCATCGCGGCCGTTGACGCCGCCGGCGGCGTTGATCGCCTGGAAGTAGGCCAGCGCGCCGGCGCGCATTTCGGTTCCCAACTCCATCGCCGGACCCGAAAACGCCGCCGATTGCCCGATCAGGATCGATTTCGGCGTGACGCCGGGATCGGCCACGGCCTGGCTCATGGCGGCGCCCAGTGTCAGCGCGGCTATTGCGTTGATCAGCCTGTTCATCTCCCTCCCTCGCTGTATGTCGCGCTCGCGGCGCCGGCCGGCAAATCGCGCTGCCAGCATCGATGGCCGTAAGCAGCTGAGAACAAGCAACTTTCAGGCCAGCGACAGGGGCAGCGAACGCGCTCGCTTGCCGGTCGCGGCGGCAAGCGCATTGGCGACCGCCGGTGCGATCACCGGTGTGCCCGGTTCGCCGACCCCAGTCGGCTTTTCGGTCGATGCGACGATATGCACTTCCACCGCCGGCATCTCGTTGATGCGCAGCGGCAGATACTGATGGAAATTGCTCTGTTCGACCGCGCCGTCCTTGAGAGTGATCGCGCTGTGCAGCGCGGCCGCCAGGCCGAAGCCGATGCCGCCTTCCATCTGCGCGCGGATCACGTCCGGATTGACCGCGATTCCGCAATCGACCGCACAGACGACGCGATCGACGCTGAAGGTGCCGTCACCCTTGACGGTGACCTCGGCGACTTGGGCGACGTAGGTGTTGAACGATTCGTGGACTGCGACGCCACGGCCGCGCTTTTCGTCGCCCTTGCCCGGCGCCAGCGGCTTGCCCCAACCGGCCCGGTCGGCGGCGAGCGCGAGGACGCCGCGATGGCGCGGATGGTTTGCAAGGAGCGCCTGCCGGAATGCCACGGGATCGCGCCCGGCGGCAGCCGCGAGCTGGTCGATGAACGTCTCGGTCGAAAACGCCGTGTGCGTCGAGCCGACCGAGCGCCACCACAGGACCGGAACGGCCGCCTTGGGCGAATGCAGGTCGACCAGCAGGTTCGGAATCGCATACGGCAAGGTCGATGCGCCTTCGACCGAAGTCGGATCGATGCCGTCCTTGACCATCATCGGCTCGAACAGCGTGCCGGCCAGGATCGACTGGCCGACGATCCGGTGCTGCCAGGCGACGACATTGCCGCCGGCGTCGAGGCCCGCCTTCAGCGCGTGGTGGTACATCGGCCGGTAGTAGCCGGCCTGCATGTCGTCCTCGCGGGTCCATACGAGCTTGACCGGCACGGCGCCCTTGATCGCCTTGGCGAGATAGGCGGCTTCGCGCAGGTAGTCCGACGTCGAACTGGCGCGACGGCCGAAGCTGCCGCCGGCGAAGAGTTGGTGAATCTCGACTTGCTCGGGCTTCAGCCCGACGGTTTCGGCAACCGCCATCTGATCGCCGGTGTGGAACTGCTCGCCGTTCCACACCTCGCAATGGTCGAGGCCGAGCTTGACCACGCAATTCATCGGCTCCATCGCAGCGTGCGCGAGATACGGAAAATCGAACGCCGCGTCGAGCGTCTTCGCCGCACCCGCCAGCGCCTTGGCGGCGTCGCCGTCGTTGCGCGCGATCGCCCCGGGGCCGGCGGCCAGCGCCCGGTAGCTTGCGGCGAGATCGTCCGACGATTGCTTGAACGCGGCAGACTCGTCCCACTCCACCTTCAGGACGTCGCGCGCCTTTTTGGCCTGCCAGAACGTCGTGGCCAGCACCGCAACGCCGTTCGGCACCTCGACGACGTACCTGACGCCCGGCACCTTGGCCGCTTCGGAGGCATCGAACCTGGCGACGGTGGCGCCGAAGCGCGGCGGATGCAGAACGACGGCGGTGACCATCTCGGGCAGTTGCACGTCCTGCGTGAACTTGGCGCTGCCGTTTGACTTGGCGCGCGAGTCGGTGCGCGGCGCGCTCTTGCCGATGAAAACGAAGTCCTTCGGGTCCTTGAGCTCGACGCTGGCCGGTACGGGTTGCGTCGCCGCGTCGGCGGCAAGCTGGCCGAACGTCGCCCGTTTCGACCCGTGCGTCAACACGCCCTGCCTGACGCTGATCGATTCGGCGGGCACGTTCCACTTCTTCGCCGCGGCGTTCACCAGCATCGCGCGCGCGGTGGCTCCGGCATTGCGCAACTGCTCGAACGAGTTCGCCATCGCGGTCGATCCACCCGTCCCCTGCATCGGTCCCCACAGCAGGTTGTTGTAGCGCGACGCGTCGGCCGGAGCGGGCTCGACCCGAATCTGCGACCACGCGGCGTCCATTTCCTCGGCGACGAGCGTCGGCAGACCGGTGAACGTGCCCTGGCCCATTTCCAGGTGCTTCACGATGACGGTGACCGTATTGTCGCTGCCGACCCGCACGAACGCATTCGGCGCCAGCGCGGCGGAAGGCGCGACGCGACCGCCGGCCCGGGCCGGGCCCGCCATCTGCGCCAGGGCGTTGCCGGGAAGGTGGAAGGCGAGCGTGAACCCCGCCGCGGCGGCGGCCGAGGTCTTCAGGAAGTTGCGGCGTTCACGATTCGCGGACGGCGAGTCGGACACGATGCGCATGCTCCTGCCGGCAGGCTTCATCCCAGCGCTTTCGCCGCCTGGTGAATCGCGGCGCGAATGCGGACGTAGGTGGCGCAGCGACAGACGTTGCCCGCCATCGCGGCGTCGATGTCGGCGTCGGTGGGCTTCCGGTTTTTCGCCAGCAGCGCCGACGCGGACATGATCTGTCCCGACTGGCAATAGCCGCACTGCGGGACGTCGAGCTTCTCCCACGCCGCCTGCACCGCTCTGCCTTCCCTCGTTCTGAGTCCCTCGATGGTGGTGATTTCGACGCCGGGCTTCAATGCGGATAACGGCAGCGTGCACGAGCGGGTCGGGACGCCGTCGATCTGCACCGTGCATGCGCCACACAACGACATGCCGCAGCCGTACTTGGTGCCGGTCAGCTGCAAATGGTCGCGCAGCACCCAGAGCAGCGGCGTGTCGGGTGGCACGTCGACGCTCAAGCGCTGATTGTTGACGAACAGCAGGGCCATGGTCGCTCCGAGGCAATGTCGCTCGAGGGGCGCCGGCGCAGCGGGGCCGGCGCCCTGCAACATGCTCCTATCATAGGGGATTCCCGCGGGCATGGGAAACATCCGGGACGCCATCGCCGGCTGGGAGCCGGGACGGCCGCGGGTATAATCGCAACGATCGAATCATGCATGCGGAAAGAGCGCCGATGGAAGCCGAACGCCTGAATCAGATCGCCAACCAGCTCGCCGATCTGCAGCACCGCGCTGCCGATTTGCGGAGGTATCTTTGACTTCGACGTGAAGGCATCGCGCTTCGAAGAAGTCGAGCGGGAGCTCGAAGACCCGCATATCTGGGAAAATCAGGCTCGGGCGCAGGAGCTCGGCAAGGAAAAGAAGCAGCTGCAGATGATCGTCGGCAGCCTGCGGGACATCGACAGGACGCTCAAGGACACGAGCGAGCTGTTCGAGCTGGCGCGAGGTGAGGGTGACGACGCGACGCTCGCCGCGCTGGAACGCGACGCCGCCGCCGTCGCCGGCGCGGTCGACGATCTCGAGTTCCGCCGGATGTTCCACAATCCGATGGACCCCAACGCCTGCTTCATCGACATCCAGGCGGGCAGCGGCGGCACCGAGGCGCAGGACTGGGCGGCGATGCTGCTGCGCATGTACCTGCGCTACTGCGAGCGGCGCGGCTACAGGACCGAAATCCTGGAAGAATCGCCGGGCGAAGTCGCGGGCATCAAGAGCGCCAGCATCAAGGTGACCGGCGACTACGCCTTCGGCTACCTTCGCACCGAGACCGGCGTCCATCGCCTGGTGCGCAAGAGCCCGTTCGACTCCAACGCGCGCCGTCATACGTCATTCGCGAGCGTCTTCGTCTACCCCGAAGTCGACGAGACGATCGAGGTCGATATCAATCCCGCCGATCTGCGCATCGACACGTTTCGCGCCTCCGGCGCCGGCGGCCAGCACATCAACAAGACCGATTCGGCGGTGCGGATCACTCATTTGCCGACCAACATCGTCGTGCAGTGCCAGAACGACCGCTCGCAGCATCGCAACCGCGCCGAGGCGATGGCGATGCTCAAGTCGCGCCTGTACGAGCTCGAGTTGCGCAATCGCCAGGCCGAGCAGCAGAAGCTCGAGGACGCCAAGACCGACATCGGCTGGGGTCACCAGATCAGGAGCTACGTGCTCGACCAGTCGAGGATCAAGGATCTGCGCACCAACGTCGAAGTCGGCAACACGCAGGCGGTGCTGGACGGCAATCTCGACGGGTTCATCGCGGCGAGCCTGAAGCAGGGGGTGTGACGTGACTGGCAAGGGAGGACCTGGAATTACCGGCGACCGCGATCTTGACGAGCGTATTGACGAGACACTCCGAACGACGCTGGCCGATATCCGGCTGGTCGAGCGAGCGGCGCGCCAAGCTCACCGAATTGCGGCGACACGGCAACGCCTACCCGAACGACTTTCGGCGCGATGCGTTGGCCGGCGACCTGCACGGCGCGCACGATGCCAAGACGCACGAACAGCTCGATCAGCAGGCGATCGCCGTGGCGGTCGCGGGACGAATGCTGCTCAAGCGCGTGATGGGCAAGGCGAGCTTTGCCACGCTGCAGGACATGAGCGGGCGCATCCAGCTCTACCTCACTACCGATGCGCTGGGCGCCGACGCGCACGACGCGTTCAAGCACTGGGACCTGGGCGACATCGTCGGCGCTCGCGGCACGCTGTTCAAGACCAAGACCGGCGAGCTGACGGTCAAGGTGGCCGAATTGCGGTTGCTGGCCAAGGCGCTGCGGCCGCTGCCGGAAAAATTCCACGGCCTGACCGACCAGGAGCAGAAGTACCGGCAGCGCTACGTCGACCTGATCACCAGCCCCGAGTCGCGCCGCGTTTTCGTCGCGCGCTCGGCCATCGTGCAGGCCATGCGCGAATTCTTTGTCGCGCGCGGGTTTCTGGAGGTCGAGACGCCGATGATGCATCCGATTCCCGGCGGCGCCGCGGCGCGGCCGTTCATCACGCATCACAACGCGCTGGACGCCGACCTCTACCTGCGCGTCGCGCCCGAGCTGTATCTGAAGAAGCTCGTCGTCGGCGGCCTGGAGAAGGTATTCGAGATCAATCGCAATTTCCGCAACGAGGGGATCTCGACCCGGCACAATCCCGAGTTCACGATGCTGGAGTTCTACGAGGCATTCCGCGACTATCGCTACCTGATGGACCTGACCGAGGCGCTGCTGCGCGAGGTCGCGCAAAAGGTGTGCGGCACGACGACGGTCGAATACCAGGACGCCGCGATCGAGCTCGGCAAGCCGTTCGACCGGCTGACGATGGCCGAAGCGATCGCCAAGTACGATGCGCGGCATGCGGCGCACGATCTGGCCCGGCCCGAATACCTCAAGGCCGCGCTGGCAAAGCTCGGCGTCGAAGTTCTGGTGAGCGACGGCGTCGGTGTGTTGCAGCTCAAGCTCTTCGAGGCGACGACCGAGGACAAGCTCGTGCAGCCGACGTTCATCGTCGCGCATCCGACCGACGTGAGTCCGCTCGCGCGCGCCAGCGACGCGGATCCGGCGATCACCGATCGCTTCGAGCTCTTCATCACCGGGCGGGAGCTGGCCAACGGTTTTTCCGAACTGAACGACCCGGAGGATCAGGCGGCGCGCTTCGCCGCGCAGGTCGAGGCCAAGGAAGCCGGCGACGCCGAGGCGATGCACTACGATGCGGACTACATCCGCGCGCTCGAATACGGCCTGCCGCCGACGGCGGGCGAGGGCATCGGCGTCGACCGCCTGGTGATGCTGTTGACCGACAGCCCTTCGATACGCGACGTGATCCTGTTTCCGCAGCTCAAGCGCGAAGGCTGACAACCGCGGCGGCGCGGAGAGCCCGATGGCCGACAACTACCGCTCGTTTCGCGAGTTCTATCCGTTCTACCTGTCCGAGCACCGCGATCTGACCTGCCGCCGTCTGCACGTCGTCGGTTCCGCGCTGGTGCTGGCTTGTCTTGCGCTGGCACTGTTCACGCAAAATGCCTGGTGGCTGCTCGGCGCAGCGCTTGCCGGATACGGCTTTGCCTGGGTCGGACACTTCTTTTTCGAGCACAATCGGCCGGCGACTTTCAGCCATCCAATCTACAGCCTGATCGGCGACTGGGTGATGTTCAAGGACGTGCTGACCGGCAAGATCCGCTTCTGAGCCCCCGCGGTCCGAAGGCGGCGCGACACCTGCCGCGGGCGCGTTGACGCATACCCACCAGGGGTATATACTTTATCCATGGCTATCCTTGCCAGCACCGTCGCCGCCGCGCCGCTGCAAACGCGCCGCAAGATCGAGCTCGGCCTCGAAGGGATGACCTGCGCCGCCTGCGCGGCGCGCATCGAAAAGGCGCTGCGCGGCATCCCAGGCGTCGAAGCCAACGTCAATTTCGCCACCGAGACCGCGTCGGCGACCCTCGGCACTGCCGTCGAGCCCGAGCGGCTGCTTGCGGCCGTCCAGCGCGCCGGCTATCGCGCCTTCGTTCGCCGCGACCCGGCCGCCGAACGCGTGGCCGATCGTGAGCGCA
The DNA here is from genome assembly GCA_963713125.1 of uncultured beta proteobacterium. Lineage (GTDB taxonomy): Bacteria > Pseudomonadota > Gammaproteobacteria > Burkholderiales > Casimicrobiaceae > PALSA-1003. The sequence goes on from CAVQKL010000012.1 coordinate 241,765, forward strand.
AAACCGCCGCGTACGCCGAGCTTCGCCGCGAGACCTGGATTGCCGCGGCGCTGACCTTGCCGCTGCTCGCGCAGATGGTGCCGATGCTCGCGGCGGGCGACTGGTTCGGCAGTCAGGGCGTGCACTCGGAATGGCTGCCGCGCTGGCTGCAGCTCGTTCTGGCGACGCCCGTGCAGTTCTGGATCGGCCGCCGGTTCTACATCGGCGCCTGGCATGCGCTGCGCGGCGGCGGCGCCAACATGGACGTGCTGATCGCGTTGGGCACGACGATGGCCTGGGCGCTGAGCGCCGCGGTCACCTTGCTCGGGTTCGGAGAGCGCCACGTCTATTTCGAGGCCGGCGCGGCGGTGATTACGCTGGTTCTGTTCGGCAAGCTCCTGGAAGCGCGCGCCCGATCCGGCATGTCGGCGGCGTTGGAAGGACTGTCGCGGCTACAGCCGGCGACGGCGCGAGTCCTGCGCAACGGCGAAGGCGTGGACCTGCCGCTCGCAGCCGTCGTCGTCGGCGATCGCCTGCTCGTGCGGGCGGGCGAGCGCATGCCCGTCGACGGAATCGTGCGCGAAGGCACGTCGAGCGTCGACGAGAGCATGGTGACCGGCGAGAGCCGCGCGGTGACGAAGGTGCCGGGGTCGGCGGTGTTTGCCGGCACGCTCAATCAGGAAGGCCTGCTCCAATGCGAGGCGACCGGCGTCGGCAGCGCGACCTTGCTCGCCGGCATCGTGCGCCTGGTGGCGGAAGCGCAGGGATCGAAGGCGCCGATCCAGCGCCTGGCCGACCGCGTGGCCGGTGTGTTCGTGCCGATCGTCGTCGTGATCGCGGCGGCAACCTTCGGAGTCGGCTATTGGCTGGTCGGGGATGCGACGGCGGCGCTGATCAACGCGGTGGCCGTGCTGGTCATCGCCTGCCCGTGCGCGCTGGGGCTGGCGACCCCGACGGCGATCGTGGTCGGCACCGGCCGCGGCGCGCAGCTCGGCGTGCTGATCCGCAACGCGGCTGCGCTCGAGCAGGCGGGCCGGCTCTCGGCGCTGGTCGTCGACAAGACGGGCACGCTGACCGAGGGCAAGCCGGTCGTCGCCGGCGTCATTGCGCTCGACGGCGCGACACGCTCGCAGGTGCTCGAATTCGCCGCGAGCGTCGAGCAGGGATCCACGCATCCGCTGGCGAGCGCCATACGCGACGCCGCGGCGCGCGATGGGATCGTGTCGCGGCCGCTGCGCGCGTTCGAGTCGGTGCCGGGCAAGGGCGCCCGCGGCGTGGTCACCGTCGCGGGGACGCAGCTCGACGTGATCGTGGGCACGCTGTCGTTCCTCACCGAGCAAGGCATCGCCGCGCCCGATGCCGGATCGCTGCAGAGCATTGGCAACACGCTGGTTGGCGTCGCGGCGGGCGGGCGCATGGCCGGCATGATCGCGCTGGCCGATCGCGTGCGTCCGACGTCGGCCCAGGCGATCCGGCGCGCCCGGGGCGCAGGCATCGACGTGCTGATGCTGACCGGCGACAACGCGCAAGTCGCGAAGGCGGTCGCGGAAGAGCTCGGGATCGACGAGTTTAGCGCCGGCGTGCTGCCGGCGGACAAGGCCGCCGCGGTGCGTGCGCTCCAGGCACAAGGCAAGGTGACCGGCATGATCGGCGACGGCGTCAACGACGCGCCGGCGCTCGCCGCCGCCGACGTCAGTTTCGCCATCGGCACTGGCTCGGACGTCGCTGTCGAGACGGCGGACATCACTGTGGTGCGCACCGACCTGAACGCGGTCGTCGACGCGATCCTTCTTTCGCGCGCGACGCTTGCCAAGATCCGGCAGAACCTGTTTTTCGCCTTCGCGTACAACGTGCTGGGCATTCCGCTGGCCGCGCTTGGCATGCTCAATCCGGTGATCGCCGGTGCGGCGATGGCGGCGAGCTCGGTGTCGGTGGTCGCCAATGCGCTGCTGTTGCGGCGCTGGCGGCCGCGGCAATGATTCCAACCAGGAGAATGGCATGACGACGATCACCCTCAAAGTCGAAGGCATGAGTTGCGGCGGCTGCGTCGCGAGCGTCACGCGCGTGCTGAGTGCCTTGCCGGGCGTTTCCGATGCGACGGTCAGCTTGGAGGCGGGCACTGCGCAGGTGACGTTCGACGACGCGCGCACCGATGCGGCGGCGCTGCGCGCCGCCGTCGAAAGCGCCGGCTATGAAGTCGCGTAAAGCGACGGCCGAAGCCGCCGCCCATCCGCCGGTTGCGCGGCCGGACAAGTCCGCGCTGGCCAAACGGGTCAACCGCATCGACGGCCAGGTCCGCGGCATCGGCAGAATGATCGACGAGGACCGCTACTGCATCGACATCCTTACCCAATTGAGCGCCGTGCAGTCCGCGCTCGATGCGCTCGGGCTGCAGTTGCTCGAGCACCATCTGCATGGCTGCGTGCAGCACGCTGTAAAATCGGGCCAGGGAGATCACGCGATCGCCGAAGCGATCGGCGTGATCCGGAGATTCGCGAAATAGCACGCTGTACAAGATGCGAATTGACCCGGCACGCCCGAAGCGGCGATAATCCGTACCCTTCGGGGTGTAGCGCAGTCCGGTAGCGCGCTTGCTTTGGGAGCAAGATGTCGGGAGTTCAAATCTCTCCACCCCGACCACCGACCGGATCGGCTTGACGAGTAGCGGCTTTGTTCGTGCAGGGCGCCCGTAGCTCATTCGGATAGAGCACCGGCCTTCTAAGCCGGGGGTAACAGGTTCGAGTCCTGTCGGGCGCGCCAATCATCGACGCGCCGCGACAGGCGGTACGCCGTGGTGGCTGTAGCTCAGCTGGTAGAGTCCCGGATTGTGATTCCGGTTGTCGTGGGTTCGAGTCCCATCAGCCACCCCATTCTTCACCTATGTCTCGAACCGCTCACTTGTAGTTCCGCAGTGGTGCACAGCAACATCTGTCGACGTCCGTGGTTTTGTCCCGTCGGCAACGCTCCATGTGCTCCCAGCGATGCCGAGATTGCTGGCGCGACGAGAGACCCCGAACGCAAGCGTGAGCAGGGACAATTTTCATGGCCGAGGCGGATGTCGAACGGCGGCTCGGCTGCCGTTGTCGCCGCTGGTGCCGCGTGCCGCGTTCGCGTCCGCGCGAAGGAGAAAATAACGGTTTAACGGTCGTCGTTGTCGCGAGCTTTTGCGTTCGTGGTCCGGCGGCAATACCGCATCGAAAGGTTCGTGATGAACGACCAGACGGGGAAGGGGCGCGCAACTGACCCTACGTCCTTGGTGCGCAATCGAGGTGGCGCGCTCTCGAGGGCGCGGTCCCGGATGCTCGCGGCAGGCCGCGATTGCCTCAAGGATGCGATAGCGGGACTCGTGGCGTCGGTCGTCCTGATTGCCAACATCGTCTCGTTCGGCGCGCTCATGTTTCCGGGCGACCTGAGCGCCGGCATTCCGATAGCGATCTGGGCGATGCTGATCGGCAGCTGCATCGGCGGCGTGTGGATTGCATTGGCGACGTCGCTGCCGCCGCTCGCGACCGGCATCGATTCGCCGACGGGTGCCGTCCTAGTGCTGCTGAGCGCCGCGGCCGCGTCGGGCGTCGTGGCGTCCGGCGGCAGTCCGCGGACCGCGGTTCAGACCGTGATGCTGATTTTCACGGCCGCGACCTTCATTTCCGGTGCTTTGCTCTTTGGTCTCGGTGCCTGCCGATGGGGATCGTACTTCCGGTTCGTGCCCTATTTCGTCGTCGGCGGATTCCTGGCCGCCACCGGCTGGTTCCTGATTGCCGGCGGCGTCCGGATGACGACCGGCCGGGCGCTGGCTCTCGGCAGCCTTGGCACAAGTTGGACCGTGATCTCGACCGCGAAGCTCGCCAGCGCCGTTGCCGCGCTGATGGTGTTGCTGGGCGTGCGCCGCTGGAACAAGTCGGCGTTTGCCATGCCTGCCGCGCTTCTCATGATGTGGTTAGCGGGGGTCATCGTGCTTCGAAGCATGGGACTTTCCGGGTCCGAGCAAGGCTGGTACCTGCCCTCGCTTCGGGGCCTGACCGAATGGTCGCCATTCGAGGCCACCCGCACAACGCAGCTGACATGGTCGACGATGGTCGGGCTCATCCCCGAGTTGCTCGCTGTGACGATCGTGGCACTCATCTCGCTGGTTACCAAGGTATCGAGTATCGAGGTCGCGCGGCAGGCAGCCGGGAATCTCGATCGCGAGTTTCGCGCCCACGGTATTGCCAACCTGCTTGCCGTGCCGTTCGGCGGCATCGCCTGCAGCCTGCAAACCGGCACCAGCCGCTTGCTGGAGCATGCCGGTGGTGCCACGCGGATGAGCGGGGTCGTGTCTGCGCTGGTTCTCGGCGCCGTCGGCATTGCGAATTTCAATCTGCCCGGACTGATCCCTATCCCGATTGTCGCCGGCTTGGTCTTCTACCTGGGCTACACGTTCATCGTCGACGCCCTGTCGCGGCCGTATTCTCAGCGCGCCTGGCTCGACCTGCTGCTCGCCATCGGCATCATGATCGTGTGCATCGAGTACGGCTACCTGGTCGGCGTGCTGGCCGGCCTCGTGTGCGCCTGCGTGCTGTTTGCGATCAGCTACGCGCGCCTGGGTGTCGTGCGCCGACACGTGACCCGGGCGCTGTTCGCAAGCCATGTCGACCGATCGGTGGAGGTGTCCGAGCACTTGCGCGAGATCGGCGACGCCATTCAACTTTACTGGCTTGCCGGCTACATTTTCTTTGGCTCCTCCGAGCGCGTATTCGAACGCATCCGCGGCGACATCGAATCGCTCGCCCCTCGCGAGGTCGCCTACGTGATCCTCGATTTCGGCATGGTGTCCGGCGCCGACTCCTCCGCTGTCGCCAGCCTCGCCAAGTTGCGCAACTTTTGCGACCAGCAGGGCACTACGCTCGTTTACTGCTCGCTGTCGCCGGCCAATCGTGCGGCCCTCGAGCTCGGCGGCTTCTTTGGCGGCAAGAGCCGGCACCGGGCCTTCGCCGACCTCAACCTCGCGCTGGCCTGGTGTGAGGACCGACTGGTCGCCAAGGCAAACCTGGATGAGACAAGTCTCGCTGGCTTCGAGCCGTGGCTTCAGCATCAACTCGGTCCGAGCGTCAGCGCCGCCGACCTCGTTGCCTATCTCGAGCGCAAGGATGCCGATGGCCCGCAAATCCTCTATCGTGAGGGCGAGCCCGCCGACACGGTCGATCTCGTCGCCGTCGGCAACCTTGCGATCGACATCGCAACGGACAATGGCGAAAGCCTGCGGGTGAGGCGCATCATGACCCACACAGTCCTGGGGGAGATGGGCTTCTTCCGGCATTCCCTGCGCTCCGCCACCGTTTCGTCGGACGGGCCGGCCATCGTATTCACCATGAGCCGTAGCAATTTCGAGCGCATGCGACGCGAGCGCCCCGATCTGGCGAGCGCCTTCGACGACTTCATCATGCGAGTTCTCGCCGACCGCATCGATTTCGCCAATCGCGCGGTCGCGGCCCTGAGTGGCTAGTTGTTAGGGCAGCACTGACCGGTACGACAGATCACTCTCGCGTGGCGAAGTCCCAGAAGTAGTAGTTGTAGATCATCCGCGTCCGCCAGATATAGCGACGCAGCGCCCCGGATCCTTGTGCCGCGGCCCGACGAACACCGGCTTCGCTCGATGGGAAGCTGCGCGGCGTGGTCGAGTCGGGTGCCGCCGCCATCGTTTCGGCGCTGTCGGCGACGGCGACCTTCACCGGCGCCGGGGGAACCGACGTTGCCGCGGTCGAGCTGTTCGCAGAGGCGGTGGCCGTCGCGAGAACGAGCGCCGCCCCAAGTGCATAGCACCATCGTTGCATGTAACTATCCAGATTCATGACAGCCTCCCTGCGGATTGCGATTCCGGTGCTCGTGTCTCCGTCAATTTTCGTCACAAATTGCCGCCTGGCGGTGTGCAGGCGCCATCCACTCGTCAACACTCCTGCGCAGCGCGGCCCGGCTGCGCCTTTGCCCGGTGATTGCAGCAGTTCGAGCCGGCGCGCTCATGGTACCGCGAGCACAGCTCCAGCCGCGTGATGGCCCGCCACCGGGCTTGTCTTCATGGCACATCATATGCTTGTGGATGTCGGAAGGGAGCATGCCTGTCCCCGCTCCTGTCCGCCAGGGAAGCGCGAAGGGGCGTTGCCCACGTTATGCTTGCAAAGGATCGTCATGGCCAATCTTCTTATCGTCGACGATGAGGTCCACGTTCTGAACGCGCTGCGGAGGATGTTCCTCAACGCCACGGCGCCCCCGGCGCTGCCCGATCTGCATCTGACAACGTTTACGGCTCCCATCGAGGCGCTCGAACACGTGATCAACCATCAGGTCGATCTCGTGATCTCCGATTACCGCATGCCGGTGATGGATGGCGTATCGTTTCTGACCCGCGTGAAGGAACTGCAGCCTGATACGGCGCGGATCATCCTGAGCGCGTGCACCGACATGGAGGGGATCGTCCGCGCCATCAACGAGGCAGGGATCTTCCGGTTCGTAAGCAAGCCGTGGTCGGACCCGGACTTCAAGACGCTCGTCTCGCAGGTGCTGGCGCATCGCGAGCTGCTCGTCGAGAATCGTCGGCTTGCCGACGAAGTGCGCTGCCAGCGCGGAGTCATCTCGCGGCAGCAACTGGAGCTGGCGCGGCTCGAATCGGAAAGCCCCGGCATCACGCGCGTGCGCTGGACCGAGGATGGCGGCGTCCTGCTCGAGGAGTAGGGCGGGCACCTCCTTGCGCGGCGGTGCAAGCGCCGGCAACGGGTCCACGCGGCCTGCGTCCCAAAGCCTGCGATGAGCGCGTCTCCCCTCGGTCTCGGCGGCGGCAAGCTCGGCGAGTACGGGTGGATTTATTCGCTCTACGCGCTGGGCCAGACCGCGGCCAACGGCGCGGCGCCGCTGCAGGTGCAGCAGGACATCCTCGAGCACATCGTCTCCGGATTCGACGCGCAAAGCGGATCGATTGCGCTCGTGGTCGACGGCACCGAAGACCTGCTCGAAATCGCCGCGGGCATCGACCTGCCGCCCGGAGTGATCGGCAGCCGGCTCCCTCGCGGCGTGGGCGTGTTCGGCCATGTCGTGGCGACCGGCGAGCCCCTGCTGATCAACGGCGATGTCGCCGAGACCGGCCTGCCTCTGCGCAGGCACGAGCGCCGGGACCGCCTGACGCATTCCGCGATGTGCTGGCCGTTGCGCGTCTCCGAGCGGATCATCGGCGCGGTCGCGGTAAACAGGGCTCCCGGACATACGAAATACACGATCGATGACCTCGATCGGGGACAGGCGATGACCAGCTTTCTGGCGTTGGTCATCGCCAATCACCGCATGCATGTCGAGCGCACCAACCGGATCCTCGAGCTATCGACGCTCAACGCGACGATGCAACGCATGAACGAGATGCTCGAGGAAGCGCAGGATCAGCTGGTCCAGTCGGAGAAGATGGCGTCGATCGGGCAGATCGCGGCGGGGGTCGCCCACGAGATCAACAATCCGATCGGCTACGTCCTTTCGAACCTTGGCACCCTGGATTCGTACCTGTTGAACCTCTTCGGATTGCTCGAAGCCTACGTCGAATCCGAGCGGCCGTTGCCCGTTCCGCTGCCGGCTTCACTCGAACGCGCTCGCGCATTGCGCGAGGGCATGGACATCGACTTCCTGCGCGGCGACGTGGTTGCGCTCCTTGCCGAGTCGCGCGACGGTATCCTGCGCGTCAAGCACATCGTGCAGGACCTGAAGGACTTCTCCCGCGGCGGCGTGGACGAGGCATGGGAAAGCGTGAACCTGCACGAAGCCATCGAGCGCACCGTCAACATCGTGCGCAACGAGATCAAGCACAAGGCGCGCATCGAAACCAGTTTCGGCAATCTGCCCGACGTCGAATGCCTGCCGTCGCGACTGCACCAGGTTTTCCTCAACCTGATCGTCAACGCCGGCCACGCAATCGAGGCGAGCGGGACGATCACGATCTCGACGGGCGCCAGCGCGAGCGAGATCTGGGTCCGTTTCGAGGACACGGGCTGCGGGATTGCGAAAGAACATCTCAACCGCATCTTCGAGCCGTTTTTCACGACCAAGCCGGTCGGGCAGGGGACCGGCCTCGGCCTGTCGCTGTCCTACGCGATCGTGCGCCAGCATGGCGGATGCATCGAGGTCGACAGCGAGGTTGGGCGGGGATCGCAGTTTACTATCCGCCTGCCCGTGCGGCAGACGCGGACGCCGGCCATGGAAGCCGAGCCGGCGCAGGGCAGCGTGGCGGCTCCCGCCTAGGTCGCGCCTGGGGCTGGTGGCCGCAGGGTGCCCAACAGATCCCGCCAGCGCTGGTCAAGCCGATTCGGCGGCCCGTGCCGGTCGTCGAGAAATCTTACAATTGCGCGGCCCAGCGCCGGCGCGACTTGGCACTCTCAGAAAATATATCAGTAATATCAAGATCTTGCAGTATTGGCAGCGGTTTGGATCATTTCTTGCTGCGGACGCAGACCTGCATTAGGTTCGAGAGCGCGATGGCTTTTCATTGCCTGTCGCGCGCGGGTTCCTGCGAGATTGACAATGGGGGTGGGCATGTCAAGTAAAACGCTTCGATTCCTTGTAGGCGTCATGGGCACGGCTGCAGCCGCAATTTTCGCTGGTCCCGCGAACGCGGGCTATTACGGCTCGCATTACGATCCGCCCGGGACGGATTTTTTCATTGGCCAAGGCGTCTTTCTCGTGCCAGACCCGCCTGGCTCGCCCTGTCTGACCCTGGGCGAGGGGCAACACGACGTCAACCCCGGCAGCGAAGGCTGCAATGACGTCGCGCTGGTGAGCGCCTCGACGAACGCGAGCAGCCCGACGGGAGACGCGAGCCTCAGCTTCGCCGGCCACGATACCGACATCTTCAGCATGATCCTGGGGTCCGGCGAACCGCTGCTGCTCGGAATCAACAGCGGACTGATTCCCATGGAGGTTGACAGCTGCTCGGGCAGTTTGTGCGGTTTCAACTGGTATCTGCAGTGGTTTACCTCGACGGATTCGCCCGAGGAGCTGTCGGCATTGTTCGTCTCGCAGGACAACATCAGTGTCTTCAATCAAGTTTTCCTCTACCAACAACAGACGGAGTGCAGCAGCAGCGAGCGAAGCTACACGGCCGAAATCGCGCAGTGCCCGCTGGTTGCATTTTCCGGCGGCCCCGCTTTGAACGTGACATTTGCGCAAGTCCCCGAGCCAGGTACGCTCGCCCTCATCCTCGGCGGCCTCGCCGCTGGGTGGCTGTCGAGAAAGCGAAAAGTCGCTGCCTGAGCTTTTCGGGTAGCGCTTTCTGCCCCCGCCGGTCACGACGGGGGTTTTTTATTGCTGTCGCGGCACACGCAGGTGCACGGGTCGGGCGCAGTTGACGCTGGCGCGCGACGCAGGTGCGAGCGCGTACGCTGTCAAGCGGCGACAGCCGAGGCGGTCGCCGCTGCCGCCGCGTGATCGATCGCCTCGGCGAGCCTCCACTCCCCGCCAGCCGACCAGGCCGCGTCGAACGCGACCACGCCGAGCGCCGCGCGCGCCTCTTCGATGTTCTTTTTTCGCTTCGCTTCGCTGCGCGGTAAGGGCGGCAGGGCCAGACTCTCGCGAATGGCAGCCGCCGCCGCCTGCAGTCGCATCGCATCGTCGGATCGGCCCACGGCCTGCAGCAGGATCGCGTAATCCTCGAGGCATTCGAGCGCCGGCGCGTTCATGCCAAACGTGGCGAACGCACGCAGCGCATCAACCAGGCGTTTTCTCGCCGCATCGAAGTCGCCGTTGGCGGCGTCCGTTTTCCCGAGCCACCACTGGGCGATCGCCTCGTTGCGCTTGTCTTCGGCGTCCCGGCAGACCTTGAGCGAACGCGCGAACCGCGCTTGCGCGACTTGCAGGTCGCCGGTGCGGAAGGCGAGCTCTCCGAGGTTGCGCTCGCACTCGCCTTCCAGTTCCTGGTAGTTGATGCTCCGCGCCAGCGCGAGCCCCTGCTCGAAAAGCGGCTGGGCGCTGCCGTCCTCGCCCAGTTGCACGGCAATTTCCCCGAGATTGAGCAGGCCGATTCCTTCGCCGATGCGGTCGCCCAGCTCGCGGAAAATGCCCAGCGCCTCCTGCTCGCAGTCGCGCGCCTTCGCCAGCTCGTGTTGCTGCAGGTGGAGCGTCGACAGCGTGGACATGGTCGCCGCGATGTCGCGGGGATCGCCCAGTTGCCGGCGAATCGCGAGGCATTCGGTCAGCATCGCCGTCGCCTCGGCGTAGTCGGCCTGGTCGGTGGCCAGCACGCCGCCGACGTAGAGCGCGTGGCCGCGCGGGACGTTGGGCTCCAGGATGCCCGGGGCCTTGAGCGCGGCGCGAATGTTGCCGCGGGCTTCGGTGGAGTAGCCGCGCAGAATCCGGAAGCGCATCAGCGCGACTTCGAACTTGACCGCAAGCACCGGATCGATGCCGCCGGACAAAGCCAGTGCAATGCCGGCCCGCATATTGTCGAGATCGGATTCGACGCGCCGCATCCATTCGGCCTGCTCGGGGCCTTCCAGCTTTGCGCGCGCGGTCTTGGCGATGCCGAGATAGTAATTGCAATGCCTCGCCGCGGTCGCCGCGACGTCGTCGCGGTCGACCAGATGCTCCTGCGATACTTCGCGAATTGTCTTCTGCAGGTCATAGCGGCGGGTCAGGTGCTCGCGGGCGAACTCGCGTATGGTCTCCAGCAGGCCGTAGCGCGACGAGCCGTCTCCCTGGTCGACCATCACCAGCGACTTTTCCACCAGCGACGTCAGAAGATCGACGACATCTTCGAACGCGATCGGCGCCGCGCCGCACACCGCTTCCGCCGCAGCGAGGTCGAATCCGCCGGAAAAGACGCTCAGCCGGTCGAGCAGCGTCTGCTCGGCTTCCTGCAGCAGATCGTACGACCAGCTTACGAGAGCGCGCAGCGTCTGCTGCCGCTCGAGCGCGACGCGGCTGCCGCCGGTAAGGAGCTTGAAGCGATCGTTCAGGCGCGCATTGATCTCGTTGATCGACAGCGTTCGCATGCGGGCGGCGGCGAGCTCCAGCGCGAGCGGAATACCGTCGAGCCTGGCGCAGAGCTCGGCAACGGCAGGAGCTTCCCGCTCGGTCAGCTCGAAGGACGGCTTCTGCAGCCGCGCCCGCTCGACGAACAACTGCACGGCGTCCGAGCGCAGGAGGGCCTCTACGCCGGCCCTCGCGTCGGGGACCGCCAGCGGCAGGACCGGGTAGGTCTGCTCGCCCCGAATGTGCAGCGCTTCACGACTGGTGGCGAGAATGCGGACGCCAGGCGCGCCGCGGAGCAACGCGTCGGCAAGGCTCGCGCATGCGCCCACCAGGTGCTCGCAATTGTCGAGCACGAAAAGCAGCTTGTGCTCCTTGAGATGCGCGCACAGCGTTTGCAGCAGCGGCTTGCCCGCTTCCTCGTGCACTCCCAGAACCTGTGCGGCCTCGTTGACGACCAGCGACGGGTCCTTGATCGGCGCCAAGTCGACGAACCAGACCCCGTCCGCATATTTCTCGAGCACATCGGCCGCGATCTGCAGCGAGAGTCGCGTCTTGCCCAGGCCGCCCATGCCCAGCAGGGTCAGCAGGCGCGTGGTCTCGAGCAGGGTCTTGGCGTCCGCGAGCTCGCGCTCTCGTCCGATGAACGAGGTAAGCTGCTGTGGCAGGTTGTTCGGCGTCGCCGCGAGCGAGCGCAACGCCGGGAAATCCTGCCGGAGATCCGGATGGACAAGCTGGTAGACCTGCTCGGGTGTCGCCAGATCACGCAACCGGACGCCGCCGAGATCGCGCAGCGAAACCAGCGCCGGGAGGCGCTCGCGCACGTCGTCGGCCACGCTCTGCGAAACCAGTATCTGCCCGCCGTGGGCCGCCTTCATGATCCGCGCGGCACGGTTGACCGGGGTGCCGAAGAGATCGTCGTTCCGCCGCTCGACGATGCCGAGATGCAGTCCATAGCGAACGCGGAAAGTTATCCCGTTCGTCGCGGCCGGGCTCGCGAGCGACTGCTGCAGCGTCAGGGCGGCGCTGAGCGCGTCCAGCGGATCGCCGAACGCGGCATACATCCCGTCACCGGTCATTTTCACGATGACGCCGCGATGATCTTCCACCGCCGCGCGCGACAGGTGATCGTGCTCGGCGAGCGCCAGCGACATCTTGTCGCCCTCGTGCTCCCACAGCGCGGTGCTTCCCTCGATGTCGGTGAAAAGAAGAGTGGTGACGCCCGATGACACCTGCGCCCTCCGCAGCAAGCGGTGCTAAGACCTGCACTCTACCGCCGCGGCCCCGGGAATGCCAGATCGCGATCCGCAGCCGGCTGGCGCGATGCCGCAGAGCCGCGCTGTCGAAGCCGCCATTCGGCTGCCGTGGACGCCGTCGATCGGGGAAGTGATACGCTTTGCACGTTGGATTCCCGGCTTCCACCGACGCAATCATCTGTCCTTGGCGGGCGGCCGAGAGTGTCGCGCGACACCGAGGCTCGGACCAATGTCGAGATCATCAGCGGTCGTCCAGGGCCATGAGGATCCTGCTTGTCGGCGCCCTGTCGTGGAATCCGGAGCGATTGCGGAGCTTGTGCGAACGGGGCCACCGGCTCTGGGGCCTCTGGTCGCGCAGCATGGCCTGGGATCAAGGGCCGTACCCGGCGACCGCCGACTGCGTAGCGCCGATCACGCTCGAGGACGCCGCGACCACGATCCGCGATCTGCGGATCGACTGCATCTATAGCTTGTTTCAGGTGTACCACCGACGGCTGTGGGGCCCGCCGGGGGCTGGTGTCGACCACGACGTATGGACGCTGTTGCGCACGCTGCTCGTCGAACGCGAGCGAGGAACGTTCGACGTGCCGATCGTGCGGCACTGGGGCTTCGACGTGCAGCATATCGACCCCGCGGTCACGCGGGCATTCGACGCGCACATCTTCTGCAACCGCGAGAAGCCCGCGTACTGGACGACGCCGATCGCGCAGGGAGGGTGTGGCGTCGACGCATTCACGCACCACAGCGTGGTCGAATTCCTGGACAGCGACCGGCCCAGGCTCGAGTTCATGAACGATGATTTTTCGGAGCATCTGTCGCGTCATTCGGGTGAGATTCATACGGCGTGCATCGGGCGCCCGTTCGGCATCGACTATCTGGCCGCGGCCCGCCGCGGCATCCACGTCCATACCTATGGAAACAATGTCGACGACGTGTACCGGACCATCTCGCGCGAGCTGTCGTTGCGCGGCGCGCGCAGGGAAGCTGCGCTGCTGCGCCGGTTCCTTCACGTCCATCCGTCGCTCCAGGCGAGCGGCGCGAGCTGGGAGGAGATCCGCCGTGCCAAGGCCGGCTGGGTGCGCGAGTTCTCCAGGTATGACGCCGGCTGGTCGTACATCGGCAGTCCGCTGCCGTGGGAGCCGCTCGACGACCGCGCGGCGATTCCGAATCGGATCGCCACCTACGTCCTCGCCGGCCTGCCGGTGATCACCGATTTCCGGCCCGGGTACTATCGCTACGACGAACTCGCGCGGCTTGGCGTCAACATCGATCTTGTGGACTCGGATTACGATGGCCTGCGCATCGGTCTCGACCAGGAGCTGCGGACCCGGGAACGACGCGCCAACGCGTTACGGGCACGGGCGGACTATTCGTTCGAGGCGACGCTCGATCCGCTGCTCGACGTGCTCGAACGCGCGCGGACCGGCTATTTCGCCCGGCCGCATCACGAGCGTTCGCATTTCGTGGCTCGGCGCACCCGCCTGATTCACTTCAATACCAGCCCGGACCCTCGCACCGCGGTCCTCGGGCTGGTGCGCCGGTTGCATGCTCCGTCGGGTGCGATCGGCGCCTCTCCCGTCGGGAGGCTTGGCGCGGTCCTGCGCGCTGCACGCGAGCCATGGCGCAGCCTCGTCGCCCCGTGGAAAGCGACAATACTTGCCCGAAGGCTGCGCGTTCTCGAGCCCGGCGCACCCACGTCCGCGACGCAGCGGCGACGGGCGAAGCGCGGCGGGGAGCAGCGTTGAAGACCGCCGTGCTCGAGAGGTTCTCCCAAGCGTCCCGGCGGTGGGAACGGGCAACGCTCGGCACCCGCGCCGATGAGATGCTGGTGTGGGACCTTGCCCATCGCGGCGCCGACGTGCGGGCGCTCGTGCGCGACGCACCCGGTGCGGCCGCGGGCTGGCTTCGCCTGCCGTCGCACGCACGATGGAGACTGCTGCGCGCCTGCCTGCGCACGGGCGGCGCGAGGGCCGGCGCGCTGATCCTGGCGCCCGAGCTGCTGCGGAGCATGCGCGAAGGCGAGATCGAGGCGATCGGCTGCTTTTCGGGCAAGGACTTCGCGCTCGCGACACTTCTGGCCGCCGAGACGCGATCCGGCTGTCGCGAGGTTCTCGCACATGGGACCCAGTATTTCGGCGAGTTCGCCTTCGAGCTTCTCGCCGTCGTACCCTATGCGTATTGGCTGCACCGGCAGGGGCAGCTCGAATTCACGGTTTCGACCCCGGACACGCGCTGCCTGTACTATTTTTCGCCGCGCCACGAGGAGCGGCCGGTGGAGCGAAGCTATGTGCCGATCACCGAATATCCGATCGGGCGCGGGGGAGCGCTGCGCTACGATCGCAAGGCATTTCCGGCAACGCTCGACACGGGCAGGTGGCAGCCTCCGCCGTACAAGTCGGTCTACCGGGATGACCGCTTCCGGTGGTCGAAAGCGACGTGCATCGTCTGCAACAAAGCGACCGACGAGCAGTATCTTTGGCACCGGGCTCCGACCAACTTCATGGATGCCGAACTTCTCCTTGCCGTGATCGGGAAGCTGCGCGAGCGCTACCAGGTGATCTACAACCGGCCGCGTGCATCGGACATCGTGAACGACCACCAGAAAATCCGCGAGAGCGGCGATATCGACGCGATCCGGCACGCCTACCCGGATGTCCTGACGATCCAGGACCTGCATGCCCGGCACCCCGGGCTCGGCTTCAACGAGCTGCAGCTCAGACTGTTCGCGGGCTGCGAGAAGTTCGTGTCGGTGCTCGGCGGCAGCTCGTATCTGGCCAGCTACTTCGGCGGGACGAACGTCGTCTACGCGCGGCGCGGATGGGAAGTCGCCTGCAGCGCATATCGACGCTGGTTCAATCTCTTTTCCGGCGCCCGCGTAGTCGCGGCGGGTACGCCGCGTCACCTGCTGCAGCGCGATCGAGCAGGAGCTACTTTGATTCAATTTCCCCAGTCGCCTCTCACGCCGCGCAGAATGTCGTAGCGTTCCGCCGCGTCGCCGTCCAGATAGCGGTCGAGCGAACCGAGAAGGCGGCGAACCATCGAATACGTGCTGTCGGTCGTCGTGTACTTGTACAGGCCAAGACGGCCCAGCGGGATCACGCCGGGAATCGTGCTTGCGTCCGCGAGGTACCGGTAGAACTTCGCGTCCTCCCACCAGACGGGATACATCGATACCGTGTCGTCGACGATTTCCCGGAGCAGGATCGTCGGCCCATCGCGATCGGCCGCGTGCGCCCCGTGATGGATGACGCCGAAATCCGTCGTCCGGCAGACCTCCGTTTCCGGCCAGGGCGTATAGAGCCACGAGAAGGGGATGCCGTCCGGAGCCGTCCCCAGGCGCTCGTGCCCGGCTGCGTCGACCACTTCGACCTCGACTCTGTAGCCGCGCCATTCCAGCGCACCGTATCGGTAGCCGAGCAGCGCGTCGATCGACGCGGTGGTAATGACCATGTCGGCGGAGAACACGCCGGCGTCGGTCACGACATCCAGCTTGCGGGCGTTGGCTTCGACGCGCTCGACCGTCACGCCGTAGCGGACGTCGAATCCTTCGAGCATTTTGTCGAACAGCGGGTTGAAACCGCCGGCCGGATAATAGTGCGGCGCTTCGCTCGGCAGCCGGTACTGTCCGACTTCGGCAATGCGCTCCAGGCGACGCAGCTTGCCCCACGCCGCCGGCATTTCCTCGAGCCGACGACCCCAGAATTTCCGGTTGAAACCCTCGAAAGCGAGCTCGGTCAGTGTGGGGCCCACTGACGACTCCAGGTAGTCGCGCAGGTCGCGCTCACCCGGCGGCGTTCCCCGCCGTCGGATTTCCGCCAGCTCCTGCTCGATCTGCGCCCCGCAAGGCAGTTTGCGAAGGCTTTCCGCGTCGACAGGAAACGGAATGACGGGGAAGTCGGGCCGAAGGCGCGTCCCCTGGTAGATCCGGCGCTCCTGGAGATCGAGAAATCGGCGCAGGAAGGGCAGGATATCCGCGCTCCCGCGGAACACGCTCACCACGCGCGGCCCGTACTCGTACGGCAGGCCTTCTTCGGTGTACAGCGTGCGCAGCATTCCACCGGGTACGGCACATTGCTCGACCAATGTGACCTCGGCCCCCAGATCTTCGCGCAGCAGCAGCGCCGCACAGGACCCGGCAAATCCGGCGCCGACGACAAGTATCTGCATCCGCTCTCCTGTACGACTGCCGTTGCCGGCGGTCTCGACGATGCCAAGATTGCGCCCCGCTCGCGACGCGGCAACGGAACCCAATCCGGTGCCGGCTCTGCGGAAGCGGCGGCGGGTGCCGACATGATACATTTCTGCTTCCCGCGACAACGGACAGCGCGTGCCGCCGTGGCCGACCATCCCGGTCGACGGCAAATTGGGGCGCATCGCAATGCGCCGTAACGATGCAATCAAAGGAGCTCATCATGTTGACCTTCGTGAACAACGACACCGGACAGACCGTTTCGTGGAGCGTCGGACACCCGCGTCCGTCGATCAACACGGCCGGCAACTTCAGCTGCGCCGCGGATGGCGGGGAGCGCAAGTTCATCAAGGATAGTTTCGACGGCCTGCCGTTCCGCACCAGCAATCCGACAGTGACGATATGGCGCGGTGATTGCGCACGGTTCATCGCCGACAATCTGTAAGCTCACCGTTGCATTGCCGGCGGTCGGCTGCGGCAGCCCCCGCGCGGCGGCACGATCCAGCCGGCGGGGCGCACGTGCCGGCTGAACAGGCTGCTATCGGCCACGCGGCAGTGCGCGGTTCGTAGCCCCGGCGCCGGCCGATCGGCCGGTGGGAACGGGCGGCGGGCGCCGCGCTCGCGCGGCACGTTACAATGCGGCTGCGTCTCTTCTGATCTCCTTCCGGAAATTTTCATGCGAGTCTTTAATTTCAGCGCGGGTCCTGCCGTGCTCCCCGAGGAAGTGTTGCGTCAGGCCGCCGCCGAGATGCTCGACTGGCACGGCAGTGGCATGTCGGTGATGGAAATGAGCCATCGCGGCAAGGAGTTCGTCGGCATTGCCGCCAAGGCCGAGGCCGATCTGCGGAGCCTGCTGTCGATCCCGGCCAGCTACAAGGTGCTGTTCCTGCAGGGCGGCGCGGTTGCCGAGAACGCGATCGTTCCGATGAACCTGCTCGGCGGCAAGTCGGCGGCGGATTACGTCAACACCGGCGCGTGGTCGAAAAAATCGATCAAGGAAGCGAAAAAGTATTGCACGGTCAACATCGCCGCCTCCGCGGAGGACCGGAATTTCACCTACGTCCCCGCGCGCGCCGCCTGGAAGCTCGATCCGGCGGCGGCGTACGTTCACGTCTGCACCAACGAGACGATCGGCGGCATCGAATATCAATGGACCCCCGATGCGGGCGCGGTTCCCCTGGTGGCGGACATGTCGTCGCACATCCTGTCGCGGGCCATCGAGGTGGCGAAATACGGCGTGATCTACGGCGGCGCGCAGAAGAACGTGGGGCCGGCGGGCCTGACGCTGGTCATCGTTCGCAACGACCTGCTCGATCGCGCGCTGCCGATCACGCCGTCGGCGTTCCACTGGAAGGAGCAGGCCGAGGCGGACTCGATGGTCAATACGCCGCCGACCTACGCGATCTACGTCGCCGGCCTGGTGTTTGAATGGCTGCTCGCGCAGGGCGGCGTCGCGGCGATCGAGCGCAGGAACGTCGCCAAGGCCGCGCTGCTCTACGACTGCCTCGACCGCAGCGGGTTTTACCTGAGCCCCGTGCGCAGGGAGGATCGCTCGCGGATGAACGTGCCGTTCAAGCTGCGTGACGCCGCGCTCGACGAAGCGTTCCTGCAGGGCGCGAAGGAGCGCGGTATGGTGCAGCTCAAGGGCCATCGCTCGGTCGGCGGCATGCGCGCATCCATCTACAACGCGATGCCCATCGAGGGCGTGCAGACGCTGGTCGGCTACCTCGAGGACTTCGAGCGCCGGCACGGCTGAAGCTGCGATGAGCGACTACCGGATCCTCACGCTCAACCAGATAGCCGCGCACGGGCTGCACCGGTTTCCGGCTGCGCGCTACACGGTCGGCAAGGCGATCGAGCGCCCCGACGCGATCATCGTCCGCTCGCACGACATGCACGCGATGGCGATACCGGAAAGCGTCAAGGCGATCGGCCGCGCCGGCGCGGGCACCAACAACATCCCGGTCGCGGCGATGTCCGCGCGCGGTGTGCCAGTGTTCAACGCGCCGGGCGCCAACGCCAATGCGGTCAAGGAGCTGGTGCTGGCCGCCTTGCTCCTAGCGGCGCGCAACATCGTGCCGGCGTTGCGCTATGTCGCCGCGCTCGACACCGCGGCCGCGGACCACGAGGCCCGAGTCGAAGACGGCAAGAAGCAGTTTGCCGGCGTCGAGTTGCCGCAGCGCACGCTGGGCATCATCGGTCTGGGCGCGATCGGCAGCCTAGTCGCCGATACGGCGATCAAGCTCGGCATGAAAGCGATCGGCTTCGACCCGGAGATCACGGTGGACGCGGCGTGGCGCCTGCCCTCGAGTGTGCGCAAGGCGAACAGCATCGACGAGGTGCTCAAGCATTCGGATTTCGTCACGCTGCACGTGCCGCTCTCGCCCGGGACGCGGCACCTGATCGACGACAAGCGCCTCGCGGTTGCCAAGCCCGGGTCGGTGCTGCTCAACTTCGCGCGCGACGCGATCGTCGACGAATCCGCCGTCGTTGCGGCGCTGCGCTCGCATCGCCTCAAGTACTACCTGTGCGATTTTCCGAGTGCGATCCTCAATGGCGAACCGAACGTCGTCGCGCTGCCGCATCTGGGCGCTTCGACCGCCGAGGCGGAGGAGAACTGCGCGGTGATGGTCGTCGACCACGTGCGCGAATACCTCGAGCACGGCTCGATCGCCAGCGCGGTCAACTTTCCCGACGTCGACATGCCGCGCGAAGCGCCGCACCGTGTGGCGATCGCCAACAGCAACGTGCCCAACATGCTGGGCCAGATTTCGTCGACGATGGCCAGAGCGGGGCTGAACATCCACACCATGGTCAACAAGTCGCGCGGCGACATGGCGTACACGCTGGTCGACGTCGACAGCCGGGTCGACGCTGCGCTGATCCGGTCGATCGCGGCTATCGAAGGTGTGCTTTCGGTGCGCGCGATCCCGGCCAGCGCAGCCGGCTGAGCGTCGGCGGCGAAGATCCGGCGGCTGCGCCGCGCCGCCACACCATGCCGGCGTGCCGATGGCGGCACTCACATGATCGCTCGATGCGTTCCCCATCCGCGCTCGAGCATCGGGCAATCCTCGCATTCCATCGAGCGGATGTCGCAGAACGGGATATCGCACCGTACGGGGCGCCCTTGCAGGATCATCCTGACGCGGTCGAGTTTCTGTGGCCGACGCCCCTTGAGCAGAAGAACGTCGCCCGGCTGCAGCATCCTGTGCAGCACCGCTGCGGCCTGGTGCACGCTGCGTCCGCCGTCGCTCACCGCTGAGCGCGGCATGCCGCCCCGGCGCGCTCCTGCCCAGTAGCGCCGGAAGCCGCGGCCGATGACCACGAGGTGCGT
Source organism: uncultured beta proteobacterium (assembly GCA_963713125.1). Classification (GTDB taxonomy): domain Bacteria; phylum Pseudomonadota; class Gammaproteobacteria; order Burkholderiales; family Casimicrobiaceae; genus PALSA-1003. Next base: position 261,494 of record CAVQKL010000012.1, read on the forward strand.
CGCCGCGCGCGCGGCGCGCAGGCCAAGCGCCAGGTATTCCGGCCGCTCGTGCCCGTGCGGCTCGGAGAGGTCGCCGAACAGCACGATGCGGCGTGCTGCCGGAGTGTCCGCCAGCACGTCGAGGGCGGCGTGTATGGTTTCGAGCGTCGATTTATAGTCGTCACGAAGGACGACGGCGCCGTTCGGCAGCGGAACGGGCTGCATGCGCCCCGGCGTAGGCGGCAGGCGCGAGATCCGTGCCAGCACCGGATCGAGCGGCAGGCCCTCGGCCAGCGCGACGGCGATCGCGGCGAGCGCCGGATAGACCATTTGCCGGCCGATCAGGCGCAGCGTCACGTCGCGCGTCTGACCGAAGGCGTCGAGGCGGAAGCGCATGCCGCGCGGCCAGTCGAGGACGGCATCCTCGGCACGCACGTCGCAGCCGGGGCCGAAGCCGTACGAAATAACCCGCCTCGGGGCCAGCGTCTGCATCCACACGGTGTTGGCGTCATCGCCATTGAGGACCGCAATGCCGGACGCCGGCAGCGCGCGGACCATCCACGCCTTTTCGGCGCGGGTCATCTCCAGCGAACCCAGCTTCGTGTGGTGCTCGCTGCCGATCGAGGTGACCACGGTCACGTCCGGTCGAAGCATCCGGGCGTAGCGTTCCATCTCGCCGCGATCGGCGATGCCGACCTCGATGGCCGCGTAGCGTTGCGACGGCCTGATCCGCAGGATGGCGCGGGCGACCGAGGTCCATGCGTTGGCCGTCATTGAGGTGCCCGTCGGTGCCATCAGCGCCGCGGCGACGGCCCGGGTCGTCGTCGATTTGCCGAACGATCCGACGACGGCGATGACGCGGGTGCGTCGCACGATCGTGCGACGATACAAAAGCGCCAGGCGCGACGCCACCGGCCAGAGGCGGAACGAGATGCCGTCGTTGACCTGCCGCCGGCCTGCCGGCGTCCGAAGCATCGCGGGGACGTCTCTCAAGCGGTGGCGCATGGCGCGATGATACCCGCGCGACCGCGGCGGGCTTGTGAAACCCTCCGGTAGCGCCCATGTACCGTGTGCCCTCCTGCCGAGAGTCCGGCCTTGAATCCTGCACTGAGCATCGTCTGTCCGCATTGCAACACCGTCAACCGGGTGCCGGAAGCCCGCCTCGGCGACGCACCGGTGTGTGGCAACTGCAAGAAGGCGCTGTTCAGCGGGCAACCGGTCGAGCTGACCGTGGCCAGCTTCGATCGCCATGTCGGCAGGAACGACATTCCGGTGGTCGTCGATTTCTGGGCGGCGTGGTGCGGGCCGTGCCGCATGATGGCTCCGCACTTCGCGCGGGCGGCGAGTGAGCTCGAGCCGCGCCTGCGCTTCGCCAAGCTCGACACCGAGGCGGCCGCCGGCATTGCGGGCCGCTATGCGATCCGCAGCATTCCGACCTTGATCGTGTTCGATCACGGCCGCGAGGCCGCGCGGCAATCCGGTGCGATGGACGCCGGGTCGCTCCTCGCGTGGCTCACGCCGTTCGCGCGTGCGCCGGCGGCAGCACCGTCCTAGGCGTCCCCGATGCCCCCTTTTCCCCTGGCCTCGAGCGCCGCGATGCGCGACCGGAGCGCGGTGTCGGCAGCGTAGCGCTCCGTGCAATCGCGGCCGATGGCGAGCGCGCCAAGGACGGCGCCGCCTTCATCCCTGACCAGGCCGAAGCTCAGGTCCACGTAGAGCTTGCTGCCGTCCTTGCGCGCCGATCGGGTGGTAAGCACGCGATCGGTATATTTGGTGCGGCCTGTTTCGATGGCCCGATGGAAGCCTTCCCAGTGCGCGCGTCGGAACCGCTCCGGAATGATCACGTCGAGGCTGGCGCCGAGGACTTCGGCCGCCGCGAAGCCGAACACCCTTTCGGCACCGCTGTTCCAGATCCGGATCGCGCCGCCGCGATCGGCGAAAATGATGGCGTCCGGTGCCTGCTCCAGAATAGCCTGGAAGAGGTCCGGATCGGGATGTTCGGTCACCGGTTGCCCCTCCATCCCGCCCGCGTTAACCACGGCTCAACGCCGCCAGGTCGGGCACGGCAAATTCTCCCTGCAGCGACAGGAGCTCCAGCCGGTGCAGGCGGGCGAGCTGGCGCAGGCAGCCGTCGCCTTTCCGGGTCAATCGCACTTCCACGCGCCGTCGGTCGCTGCGCCCGCTGCTGCGCCTGACCAGGCCCGCCGCCTCGCACCGCGATACCAGCGACACCACGCCGTGGTGCTTCGCCTGCAGGCGCTCTGCCAGCTCTCCCACGGTCGCCCACTGCCGGCCGGGAAAGCCCTTGATCTGCAGCAGCAGCTGGTACTGCAGCGGAGTGACGCCTTTCCTTCGGGTCACTTCCTCGCTGAAGCGAAGATAGCGGCGAAGCTGGTAGCGAAACCGGGCCAGCGTTTCAAAGTCGGCTTTGGACATGGTGTACCCCGCCATCCTCCTTGTGCCCCGCGGCTAATATATCACAGCATGATATGATGGCAACCGGTCCGCGCGCTGCCCGGCCATGGGCAAAGCCCGGCTGCCGCAGGCGTCTCGGGAGCGGATCCGGTTTACGGCGGCCCGGGAACGGGATAAGGTCATTGGTCGGCAACAGGCGCCACCGCAACGGATACAGCGCTCGTGAAGCTTAACATTCTCTCCGACCTGCACCTGAGCCTCGGCGCACTGGCGGTGCCACAAAACGACGCCGACGTCGTCATCCTGGCCGGAGATATCGCGCGCCCGAAGGAAGCCGTCGCCTGGGCGTCGGGCTTTGCCAAGCCGGTGCTCTACGTTGCCGGCAACCACGAATTCTACGGCGGCAGCATCGCGGGCACCGTCGCCGAGCTGAAGGCGCTGTGCGCCGGCACGGCGATCCGCGTCCTCGACAACGACGAAGCCATCATCGACGGGGTGCGCTTCCTGGGTACCACGCTATGGACCGATTTCATGCTGTTCGGCGATGGGCCGAAGCGGGCGGCGGCGATGCACGAAGCGCTCACCGCCATGCGTGACTACAGCAGGATTCGAATCGACGATGTGGCGGGCACGCTGCTCACCCCAGAGGACTCGGCCGCGCTGTTCACGCTTCATGCCGGATGGCTCGAGCGCAAGCTGGCCGAGACGCATTCGGGACCGACCGTGGTGGTCACCCACCATGCGCCGTCGCGCAAGAGCATCCATCCGAGGTTCGCCGATTCGCTGCTGAACGCATGTTTTGTCACCGACCTCGAACACCTGGTCGGCGGCACGCATGCCCAGTTGTGGGTGCACGGACATACGCACGACAGCTTCGACTACGTGCTCAACGGAACGCGGGTGGTGTGCAACCCCCGCGGCTATGTGCAGGACGGCGTCAACGAAAATCTCCGCTTCGACCCGAATCTGCTGATGGATCTGCAACGACGCGCGCGGGTCGAGCCGGCAACCGGGCAAAGGGCCACGACGTGATCAGGACGGCATTGACGCAGATGTTCGGGCTGCAGCATCCGATCGTGCTGGCGCCGATGGGCGGGGTGTCGGGTGGCAGGCTCGCGGCGGCGGTTTCCAACGCCGGCGGCCTGGGCCTGGTCGGCGGCGGCTACGGCGTTCCGGCGTGGCTGCACGAGGAGCTGGCGCACGTGCAGAACGCGACGCAGCGGCCCTGGGGGGTCGGGCTCATCACCTGGTCGGTCGATCGAAGCATCGTCGAACTGGTGCTCCGGTATCGGCCGCAGGCGGTGATGCTCTCCTTCGGTGACCCGAGGCCCCACGCCGCGGCGATCAAAGCGGCGGGGTGCCGGCTGATCTGCCAGGTGCAGGGCCTCGAGGAAACACGGCTGGCCCAGGAAGCGGAGGCCGACCTCATCGTGGCACAGGGCACCGAGGCGGGAGGACACGGTGGCCGCCGCGCCACGCTGCCGCTGGTGCCCGCTGTGGTCGATGCGGTGTCGCCGACGCCGGTCGTCGCCGCCGGCGGCATCGGCGACGGTCGGGGCCTGGCGGCGGCGCTGATGCTGGGCGCGCACGGGGCGCTGATCGGGACGCGCTTCTACGCGAGCAGCGAGGCGCTCGGGCACGACCAGGCCAAACAGCGCATCGTTGCCACGCGCGGCGACGACACGGCGCGCACGCGCGTGTTCGATATCGTGCGCGGTTACGGATGGCCGCGCGCGTACACCGGACGCGCGGTGCGCAATCGCTTCATGGATCGCTGGGACGGCCGCGAGGGCGATCTGGCCGACGCGCTGGAAGCCGAAGCCGCGGCTTATCGCGCGGCGACGGCCGATGGAGACTGCGAAACTGCGGTCGTCTGGAGCGGCGAGGTCGCCGACCTGATCAAGAGCGTGGACGGCGCTGGCGCGCTGGTGACGCGAATCAGCGCCGATGCCGAAACGCGATTGCGCGGCGGTGCCGCGCTCGTGCATGCGACGTAGAACAGCAGTCACCCGCGCCGGCCGCATCAGCGCCGGACCGGACCCGGATCCCATCAAGGAGGAGCACCCGCGTGGAACACCCAATGCATCCCGAGGTCACCCCGGAGCTGGCACGCAAGCGGCGCGAGCTCGCGCCGGATATCTACGGCGCGTTCCGGACGTTCGGCCAGAAGGTCTTCGCCGACGGCGCCCTGCCATCGAAAACCAAGCAGCTGATCGCGGTCGCGGTCGCGCACGTGACCCAATGCCCGTATTGCATCCGCGGCCACACCGAGCTCGCGTTGCAGCAGGGCGCGACCGAGCAGGAGATCATGGAAGCGATCTGGGTCGCCGCCGAAATGCGCGCCGGAGGCGCGTACGCGCATTCGATCCTCGCCATCGACACGATGCATCAGGCGGCAGCCAAGCCCGACCACGCGTCCTGAACGACTCGTGTCGAATCGACAGGGAGGCGCGATCGGTATTCGCGACTTGATTAGGGCCTGTTCACGCTAAATGCGTACCCACGTGACCCGTGAAACGCCCGCCATCAAGGCGCGAAGCGCAGCCGTAGCTTGGGCTACGGCGAGCATGAGCAACGCCGAGGGCGGGCGTTTCACGGGATCACCCTCTGGGCTTGGCTCCGGCGGGGCACAGGGCTTCGTTGCCGGCTCGTTGCGTGCGGGCCAGCACGCGGCCTCGCCGGGTGCCTTGCCCTGTGCCCCGCCGGAGCCAAGCGTGGGCATGCATTTAGTGTGAACAGGCCCTAGAGCGACTTGAGATACTGGGTAAGATCAGCAATCTGGTTATCGGTAAGGCCCAGGGATTTCCTGGAGTTGTACGTCTGAACGACGGCTTCCAGATTCGGCGCAATGCCGTTGTGGAAGTACGGAGGGTGTTGCCATAGTCCGCGCAAGGGAGCGGTCCGGTATTGCTTGGTGGCACTGCGTGACGCATAGCTGGGCGCGCCGTTGGGTTCCGGTTCGCTCACCACTTCGCTGGGCGGGTGCAGTCGCGAGTTGGCATCCGTGAACTTGCTCCCGGTATGGCAGGTGGCGCACTTGCCCGGTCCGTTGAAGACGAGCTTGCCGCGCTCGGCGGCGACCGGATCAAAGCTTCCGGCCGGGGGCGGCGGCGCGGGCAAAGTGAGCTGGTAGGCCTGCAAGGCCGGCAGCTTCGAGCTGATGAGGTCGTCCGTGCCGTTGGTGACATTCACCCCGGTACGCCGGTCGGAGAACGTCCCGTGACCGCCCATCTGGGTAACTCCTACGTAGCGGTTCCAGTACGCGAGGTCGTCTCCGTCGCCGGTCGAAGTGATGCGGTGGATGCCGTTTAGGCCGTAGGCCGGCGGGATGACCTGCGGTCCGTTCTTGCCGTCCTGGTTGAAGCGAGGGTCGTACTTGCCCTTGCCCCAGGAGTTGTAGACTGCCTTCGTCGTTGCGCTCAGCGCAGGCGATAGAGCGATGATGGCTCCCGGATTGAGATCGCGATTGGGCCAACCATCCAGGCGCTTGCCGATGCCGGGCGCGAAGGAATTGTCGACGGTCGAATGGCATAGCGCGCAGGTGACCCCAACCCGCGTCAGGGTGTCCTTGCCGTTGACGGTCTCGACCGTGCCCTTGAGGCCGACGACCGCATTCAGCTTGAGCAGAGCCACCGTGGTGGCAGGGCTCTTCAGACTGATGCTGCCGTTCTGAATGCCTTGCACGACGGCGGCAGGCAGTGCTTCCGCATCCACCTTCAGGCCAACCGACAGTGCAGTCGTCGGGTCGACCGCGGTCGCGGATCACCTCATGCATGCGCAGCGTGTCGGTCCATTGCGATTCGTCGCCAAACGTATCGAACCGGAAGATCTGCTTCCCCTGTTCGACCAGGGCCGAGTCAGATGCCGAATTCGCCATCTGTCCTTTTCCAATGCTGCAGGCGGCTGCCAGTATGACCGAAACACCGGATATGCCGATCTGCATCAGCTTGCGTGAGACACGAAGTGGGTGTCGGCTCGGTCGACTGCGTGCAGGAATGGTCGAGTGTGCGGCGCGAGGTGCTTCGGATCTGTCGGCAAGCTTCATCTTCGTTCTCCGGTTTTGGCTGACAGGAGCGAGGCCAAGGCGGGCGGCCGAGTTGCCAGGCTCATCGCTAACGGGTGCCGCCGGTCTTTGCCTCCTGACGCGCGTACTAGGCGGGAAGTCGGTCCCACAAGGCACACCACGCCCGATTCCACCATTCAGGACGCAGTCCGTCAGCGTGTCAGTTACCGCAGTAACACTCCGCGCAAGATTGGCGGCAGGCGTACACGCCACTCACGCCTGATAGCTATCGAGCGCTGGCATATCGAGGAGTAAATGACCTCGCGGCGAATATTGCGCAATCCCATGGCGTCGCAGGGAATTGAGCGCCGTGGAGACCCGCTCTCGCCTTGCGACGACCATCTGTGACAGCTCTTCCTGCGTCAGATAGGCGGCGATTTCAACGAGTTTTCCCGACGGGTGGCCGAGCTTGGCCGCGAGGGTTTTCAACACCTTGACCAAGCTCGTCAAAACGTTGTCATCGGCCAACCTGTTCACCTGATCGTAAGCCTCGGCAAGCGCGCTGGAGAATATCCCCACAAAGTCCCGCAGCAACGCCGGGTGTCTTGCCAGCGTATCAATCACCTCATCGAAAGGCACTGGGACCGCCTCTGTCAGCTCTATCGCTACCGCACGATCTCGGCGCGGAGGCTCCAGACAGCAGAGCTCACCGGCTACATCCCCGTCCTTGCGAATGTCGTAGATGATCTCACGCCCGTTGTCGGTGATCGTTCCGGTCTTTACGATGCCACGCCGAATAAAATAGAAATCGCGTTTACTATCGCCCAGCTCGTACATCACCTCATCTTCGTCGAAAGTTCTTGCGGCGCGATTCGGCAACAGGATGTCGCAGAACCTGCCGCGAAAGATCGGGGCCAACGCAGAGGACAAGGCGGTCAGTCGAGCGACCGTGTCATGATTGATTGCCATTGGGTTGTCCGGTTGTTGAATACCGGAATCCCCGATTCTGTCAGTAGCCAAAAAACTCTTCGCTGCGAATATCGTCGTCATCGACGCCTGCGTGATGCAACGTCTGTCGCATCGCCTCGACCATCATCGGTGGACCCGCGAGGTAGTAAATCGGCGCCGAAAGCGCACCGCACGCGGTTTTCACCAGGTCTGCGTCGATCAAGCGGGTTTCCCCGTCCCATGGCCGACTGGATTTGCTCATCTCCGTCATCGTCGCGATCAGGTGGAAGTTTTTGTTCAACGATTCGAGCTGTTGCAGCTCGACCAGAAACGCTGCGTCCTCTGGCCGGCGGTTGGAATAGATCAACAGCAGGCGATGCGGCAACCGATTGTTCGCCGCTTGCCGCAGGATGCTCATGAACGGCGTAATCCCGATGCCGCCGGCGATGAAGACCGCTGGTCGCGCGCGATTGTTGTGCAAGGTAAGCGATCCAAACGGCCCTTCGAGCTGTGCGAGGGAACCGATGGACAGAGACTTGAATGCACGCTTGAACGCGCTATCACGCATGCGCGTGGCTACGGTTAAGTCGTCTTGGAACGGCGCGCTGACGAGAGAGAATGTGTGGCGGCTGTTTTGCGCGTCGGTAGTTGGCAGATTGATAAGGACCACATCGATTGCCTGGCCAGGCTTGAAACTGAAGGCGGCTGGCTTGTCGAAATGAAATGCCATCGTGCCCTCCGCGACCTCCTCCCGTATCTTGAGCTTCACTTGGTAGGTTGTCATGCAGTGGCCTCCGTTGGCACAAGCTGGCGACTTCGTCCGTCGCAGCCTTGTCGACGTCCTGGCCCGGGCTGCAGAGACAGCCGCACGATCCGGGCGAACGCCGAGTGGTTGTGGATCGATTCGAAGTTTTCCGCTTCGACCGTGTAAGCGAGCACGCGCGGCTCGCGGTTCAGGGCGAGGGCCACGTCACGTACCAGGTCTTCGACGAACTTCGGGTTGTCGTAGGCCCTTTCCGTCACGTATTTCTCGTCCGGACGCTTCAGCAGGCCGTACACTTCGCACGACGCGCTGTTTTCAGCGACGGCGATCAATTCCTCGATCGTCATGTCGTCCACCAGCTCCACGTCGATGGTGATGCGCGAGCGCTGGTTGTGGGCGCCGTAGGCCGAAATCTCCTTCGAGCACGGACACAGGCTCGTCGCGGGAACTGCGACGCTCATCCGGAACGAATACGCGCCGTCGCCGGCAATGCTGCCGCGCCAGCGGACGTCGTGGTCGAGCTGGCTCCGCACCCCGGAGATCGGCGCCGTCTTCCGGACAAAGTAGGGAAAGCGCATCTCGATGGCGCCGCTCCGCGCGTCGAGGCGTCGCAGCATCGCGATGACCAGCGCGCGGAATCCCGCCTGATCCAAGGCATCGGTCTGCATTTCGAGCAACTCGATGAAGCGCGACATGTGCGTGCCCTTGCTGGTCGCCGGCAGAGTCACCGTCATCGCCAGCGTCGCGACCGTCGCCACCGCACGCCCGCCCGACAGCAGCGTCAGCGGGTAACGGACATCGCTGACTCCGACGGCGTCGATGCCGATGTCGCGCCCGTCGGGCAGCGACTGGACGTCGGGCAGGTTGATTCGCTCCGGAGCATTCATTCGGTTCCCTTTTTGCTGTTGGCGCACGATGGATGAAGCCGCAGGCCCGCGCGTCGCGCGTGCGGCGACAGCGGCGAGGCCGCAACATGGTCTCGCCGCATTGGATGGCCGCGATGGCCGCGGCGTTCCCGCGCCGGCAAGCGCCCGGCGCGAGGCAGGGTCAAGGCAGGGTCAGGCGCCGTGGACCCGGCGCGAATCGTCGGGCGCTTGCGCGCGGTCGGTCATGCCGTAATCGCGAAGCACCTGGGCGACGCGCAGCCGGTAGTCCTGGAAGATGTGCTGCCGACCGGCGGCCTGGGTTCGCCGGTGCGGCTCGAGATTGCGCCAGCGGCGCACGGCGTCGTCGTCGCGCGAGTACGAAAGCGACAGGATTTTCCCCGGGTTGGCCAGGCTCTCGAAGCGCTCGATCGAAATGAAGCCATCGATCTTCTCCAGGTGCGGCCGCAGCGCCGCCGCTGCGTCGAGGTAAGCCTGCCGCTGATCCGTATTCGGGACGACCTCGAAGATGACCGCGATCACTTCGCGGCTCCCGCGGCGGCGGCCGGCATGCGCAAGGTTCCGTCGACGGCTTCGACGAACGTGCGCTCTTCGCGCAGGATCAGGCGCTTCACCTGCGCCTGCATGAAATTCGCGCGTCCTTCGGGGTCGGCTTTGAGGCGGTTGCGGTAGGCCTCGTAGGCGGCCAGGCTGTCGAACGCGATCAGGCCCCAGGCGACATTGTTCGTCCCTTCGTGCGGCAGGAAATAGCCGACCAGGTCGCCTCCGCAGCGCGGAATGATCCGGCCCCAGCGCTCGGCGTATTCCCGGAACGCGTCGCGCTGGAACGGATCGATTTCGTATCGGATGAAGCAGGTGATGGTCATGTGCGCTCCCGCGGCGTTGGAACCGGCATCATAGCGCTTGCGTCGATTCGATGGTTCGTTTAGCATCGAACCATGAAAGACGGACCGAACATCGTCGGCATCGCCGCATTGATCGGCGATCATGCCCGCGCCGAGGTCCTTACCGCGCTGATGGCGGACCGGGCGCTCACCGCGACCGAGCTCGCCGCCGTCGCGGGCGTGACCAAGCAGACGATCAGCGCTCATCTGGCCAAGCTCGTCGACGCGGGGCTGGTCGCCGCGGAGCCGCAGGGGCGGCATCGCTATTTCCGCCTTGCCGACCGCGACGTGGCGCAACTGCTGGAATCACTGATGGGCGTCGCCTTCCGCACCGGCGCGCTGCGGCTCCGACTGAGCCCGCGCGAACCGGCGCTGCGGCGGGCGCGGCGTGTGCTACGACCATCTTGCCGGCGAGCTGGGCGTGGAGATCCATGAGCGTCTGCTGGCGCGACGCGCGCTCGCGCCGGCCGTCGACGGCCTGGTGCTCACCGCCGCCGGACATCGACTGTTGCAGCGCCTGGGCATCGACACCGCTGCACTCGCCCGGCAGCGGCGGCGCTTCTGCCATGCCTGCCTGGACTGGAGCGAGCGGCGGCATCATCTCGCCGGCGCGCTGGGTGCAGCGCTGCTGGCGCGCTTCATCGAGCTCGGCTGGGCCAGGCGGGCGAAAGATTCGCGCGTCGTCGTCGTCCCCGACCGCGGTCGCAGCGCACTGCACGAGTGGATCGGCGTGCGCATCGCGCAGCCATCCGGGCGCGCTGTCGCGGCGGCTAACCCGGTTTCGCGTTCAGCCGGGCGATGAATCGCGCGAGCTCGATGACCATGCGCTCGTGCGTGCCGATGCCGATGCGCTCGACGCCGTCGGCCGCCTCGATGCGAAACGCGATCTGGCGTCCTGCCACGCGGGTGACCTCCGCATCGGCGGTCACGGTGCGGCCGGCGGGGGTGGCCGCCAGGTGGCGAACGTCGACCCGCGTGCCGACGGCGCTTTCACCTGCGCCCAGGTAAGGCTTGATGGCGTTGAGCGCGGCATTCTCCATCATCATGATCATCACCGGCGTCGCCAGCACCGGCGGCAGCGTTGCATCCTTGAAGCGGTTGGCCAGATGGTCGGCCGTAACGACGAGCGAGAACGTGCCTTTGGCTCCGACCGGGATCGACCGCATGGCTGCTCCTGGCTGTTCGACCGATAGAATACGCTTGGGCCGGTTCGCGGGCGGCGGCCACCGCCGCCCGCGCGCCGCTCACCGGCAACGCGCTGCCGATCGATCGACAGCGGCGCCACCGCGTTGATGCGATTCGGCAGCGATCCCGAACCATTGTCCAGACTCCTGTTCCACATGATAGGCGGCGCCCCCGATCCGGTGGCGCCTTTCAGCCACGCGGTCGAGGCCGACGGCTGGGTGTTCGTGACCGGGCAGATGCCCTTTGCCGGCACGTCGAACACCTCGCCCTACCCGGCGACGATCGAAGAGCAAACGCATCAGGTGATGAAGAATCTGGTTACCGTGCTGGACGGCTGCGGCTTGGGTCTCGCCGACGTGGCGGCGGTGCGCGTGTATCTGCGGCACTTCGATGACGACTACGCGCGAATGAACGCGGTCTACGCCGGCTACTTTCCCGAAGGACGCCGCCCCGCGCGCACTTGCATCGGCGTCAGCGGTCTCGCCCGCGGCGCCCGCGTCGAAATCGACATGGTTGCGCGGCGTGGCGGCTGAGGCTTCGCGGCGCTGCGCTGCAGCGGGATGCGCCGGACCGCGCGAGGCTCGATCAGCCGCCGGCGGCCCGCCGGGCTCGAGCAGGTCGCGATAGCACCGGAGCGGACTTGCCTCCCACCGTGCGGTCGATGGCGTCGACGAACTCGACGTCGACGAATACGCGACCGAGCACCTGCGCCAGTTTCGCGGCGACGCGCTCTCGCGTCGCTTGCCGGTCGCAGGTGGGCGCTGCCAGCAGCGCAACGCGGAAATGCGTATCGGTCAGGTGCTCCACCTGGTACTCCCAGATCAGGCGTTCCTCGTTGAAAAGGCTGCGGATCGCCTGCGGATGCACGATCCGCCCCGAGGCGAACTCGATCAGGTCGTCGCTTCGCCCCTGCGGGTACGAGAGCAGCGGCAGCGACCGGCCGCATGGGCAGCGATCGGGCAGCAGGGCGACGATGTCGCCGAGGCGGTAGTTGAGCAGCACCATCCCCCGGTTGACCAGGTTGGACACGATGACTTCACCGCTCTCGCCGGGTGCAAGCTCGCGCCCGGCGCCGTCGACGACGCGCAGCGGATAGAGATCGATGTTCAGGTGCACGCCGCGATGCAGCTCGCATTCGAAGCCGATCTTGAACGCCTCGACCGCCTGGTAGGTCGTGAACACAGGAATGCCGAATCGCTGCTCGATCAGGGCGCGCACCGACGCCGACAGGCAGTCCGACGTATAGGTGACGACGTTCGGCAGGTGCATCGTTTCTCCGGTACGCACCAGGTGCCCGAACAGGATCGCCAGATTGGAGCCGTAGCTGTGAACGACATGCGGCCGGAACGCGTTGACATGTGCGACCGTCGTCTGCGCCGGATCCAGCAGTGACGCGTACTGACGCTCGATGCCCACGCGCCGCGGATAAAGCCCGCGCTCCCGGCAGTACTGCTGGACCTTCAGTGTCGTGCTGTGCGGGGGCGCGATAACGAGCTCGCGGTAGCCGGTCCCGCGGCCGATGATCGCGGTCCAGATGCTGCGTTCGCGTTCGCCGTGGGCCGCGTTTTCGAACACGCCGCGCGGATCGTGCAGGATGGCGCGCGGCGCGCCGCTGCTGCCGCCACTGGTGATCCGGAGCAGGTCGCCGCGTGCCGGCGCGTCCGAGCAGAAATATTCGGGGTCGCGCTGAATCTGCTCGCGTTCCAGCACCGGGAGCCGCGCCAGGTCGCCGCCGCTCTCGAAGTCCGCAGGACGAAAGCCGAGACGGTGGAATGTCTCGCGATAGTAAGGAACGGTGCGAAAGGCGTAGGCGACCATCCGCCGTACACGCTCGGCCTGTCTGCGCTGCACGACCTCCAGGGGCTGGAAAGCGAATCGCGCCTGACCGCGCAGGTGCCAGGCGAAGTGGCTTGCCCAGCGGAGCCGGCTCGCCAGCGACGCGGGCTCCGGGCGAGGGGCATCCCCGGGCGTCGAGGGCATCGAATCGTCGCTCGCCATGTTGCGATGGACGCCCGGGCGCCGCTTGGTCGCAGGCCAAGCTCGGGTCCGGCCGAAACCGTGGAGCCCGCGCTTTTGCCGCGCTTTCAGCCGGCCGCCGGCTCCTGCTCCTCGTGGTATTCGTCGTCGACGTTGATCTCCCAGATATTCTGCTTGTCGGTGCGTCCGGAGGCAATGTTGTCCACCGCCGCCTTCGCGGTCAGCATCGAATGGTCCTGGTTGTTGTAGCGATGCATGCCGTTGCGGCCGACCAGGAAAAGGTTCGCGATGCGTGTCGACATGCGCCCGTATGACGCCGAACTCGGCGTACGCGCCGAAATACGCGGGATACGCCTTGGGCACACGGACGACGACCGCCTTGACGACATCCTTGCCGTCGATCAGGCCGATCTGCTGCAGTTCGCGGATCGCGAGCGCCCGCAGCTCGGCATCGGAAAGCGACCACAGGTCATCATCGCGATTGCAGAAGTACTCGACGCCCAGCGCGATCAGCGCCGGATCGGCCACCATCGCCGGACTCCAGTTGTTGAAGATCTGCAGGCGGCCGGCGCGGACGTCGGGTTCCTGGATGTAGATCCAGTTGTCGGGCGGGAAGGCCGCATCGCTGCCTGCGGCGGCCCAGCTCCGGCTCGTCATCCGGGTCACCAGCAGGCCGACGGTCACGAAGTCGCGGTACGGCAGCTCGCTGGCCACGCGCCGCACTTCGGCAGGCGCCGCTGGATCGAGGCACGACACCAGGTCCTGGACCGCCATGCTCGAAATGAGGTAGTCCGCAGCTACGCTGCCGGTCGATCCGGTCGCGAGATCGCGGACATCGACCTCGACGACACGATCGCGCGCGAGCCGGATACCCTCGACTCGCCGCGACAGGCGGATGTCGCCGCCACCGGCCCGGACCTGCCGCGCGACCTCCTCCCAGAGCTGCCCGGGACCGAGCCTGGGGTAGAGAAAGTGTTCGACCAGGCTGGTGCGCGTCCGGCGCGAACGGCGCGCCGACAGCGGCGATACCCGCGCCAGCGCATGCAGCGCGGCGCTGACCAGCGACAGGCCCTTGATGCGCTGCGCGCCCCATTCCGCGCTGATGCGCTCGCACGGAACGCCCCAGACCTTCTCCGTGTACGACTTGAAAAAAGTGCGGTACAGCTCGACGCCGAAGCGATTGATCAGGAAATCCTCGAGGCTGCGTTCGGGGCGGCGCGGGAAGAGCGACGCCCGGACGTAGCTCGCCGCGGCCTTGGCGAACCGCCACGGCCCGAGCTTGGCGATGGTCGGCAAGTTGAGCTTGACCGGATAGTCGAAGAACTTGCGCCGGAAGTAGATTCGCGACAGGCGGTTGCGCACCAGCATCACCAGGTCGCCGCGCGCGAGCGCATCGCCGCCCGGGGCGGACGCCGGCACGTTGCGCCGACGGTTCCGGTAGCTGACGTCGATCGTCTCGCCGGCAGGCCGCGACGCCCGGTCCAGCGGCAGGATCTCCTGCCACCAGTTCATTACCCAGTCCGACTTCGAGAAAAAACGGTGACCGCCGAGGTCGATGCGGTAGCCGCCACAGTCGATGGTGCGCGAGATGCCGCCGACGGCGTCGTCCGCTTCGATGACGATGGGCAGGATGTCCGTTTGCCGGATCAGCTGCAATGCAGCGGTGAGCCCCGCCGGGCCGGCGCCGACGATGATCGCGGTCTCGCGCGCGTCCCCCATGGGTGCGCATTGTAGGCGATGCTGCGATCGCGCGTCACGACGGCGTTGGGGCAGCGGAATCGCGCGCCGCATCGCCCCGGATCTGGCACTTGGTGCCTGCTGATGCTAGTGTCCGGTTGCGTCGGCCCCGAAGACCGGACCGCTTTGCGTCGACGTGACCCGGGCTAGCTGGAAGCGAACCCCGTGGCGGGCGCGCCAGCGCCCTTGGGCCGGCGAATCGATGGAACCCCATTAGGGCCCAGGTGGCTCAAGGCGATGGATGACCCAGCACCCGGCACCGCGCCGCCCGCCGACGCGCACCAAGGAACAGCGGCAGTGACCACGCGCGCGGAAGCGGCGCCTTCCGCGCGGCAATCCCATCCATGGGTCGCCGGTGCCGGTTTGCTCGGTGCGGGGGTCGCGCTCCTTGTCCTGCTGGTCGCCATCGGCCATTCGGACGGACACTGGCGCAGCGCGCCGCCGGCGATCACGATCGCCGGCAGTGCCTTTACGCTGGTGCAGGGACGCGGGCACAGGCAGGGCCGGGCCTTCGTGCTCGACGCGACGGACAAGGAGCGTCTCGCCGTGCTCTCCGCCCGGGTCGCGACTTTTCGCGCCGATGACTATCCGCGCGTCGATTTCGGCCTGCATTCGACCGACGTGCTGCCGGTCGAGCTGGTGTTCCTCTGGCGCACGCAGGAGCGGCCGCATCGCAATTTCTCCAAGGCGATGACCTGGACGGGTACGCGCATCGCGCCACTGGAGCTTGGCGCGGACGACGGATGGAGCGGCTCGATCACCGGCGTCGCCCTGGTCGCCCGCGGCGTGTTGCCGCGGCCTCTGGTGCTGGAGTCGTTCTCCGCCCCGGCGGTGTCGGTGCCGAGCGTCGTCGCGGACATCGTTGGACAGTGGTCGGCGTTCATCCCGATCATCGGGGCATCGATCACCCTGCCTTTCGACGAAGAGCGCAGCCACTACGTGCCGCTGCTCGTGGCGATTGCCTGCGGCGGTTTCCTGGCGGCGGCCGTCTACTGGCTGTCGACGCGTCGCGCCATCCCGCGCGATCCCCGCGTCTACTGGGCGATTCTTGTCGCGGGTTGGTTGATCCTGGATGCGCGCTGGCAGATCAATCTCTGGCGTCAACTGTCGCGGACCGCCGCGATGTACGCCGGCAAGACGGCTGAAGAGAAGCGCCTGGCTTCCGACGACCGCGAGCTTTACACGCTGATGCGGCAGGTCAGCGCGGTGTTGCCCGCCGCACCCGTGCGCGTTCACTTTCTCGCCGACGAGCTGGCGTTGCGCACGCGGGGGTCGTATTTTCTGTATCCGCAGAACGTCTACCACAGCGTCGCAAAGCACGCGCGCACGCCGGTGCCGGACGATTTGAAGAGCGGCGACTACGTGCTGCTGTTCCTGTACAGCGATCTGGCTTACGACGACGCGACGCAAACCCTGATCTGGCGCGACGGCCGCCGCAGGCCGGCCGAAGAGATCCTGGCGAACCCGGTAGGTCTGCGCCTGGTGCACGTGCGATGACAAGCGCGTCCGCCCGATGCTTGTCGACGCCGCCGAGCCCGCGTGCATGATCTGATCGACATTGTCGCCAGCGTTGCCTTGCCGTGGCTTGCCGGCGCGTGCTGCGTGCTTGCGCTGCAACGCGGTGCGGGGCGGCACGATTTCATCCTCGCCGCCGGTTACGGCTACCTGCTGGGCGCGCTGGCGACCACGCTGGCGATGCGCGCCCTCGATGCGATCGGCGTGCGCTGGACGGTGCCGTTGATCGCGGTGCAACTGCTGGTGCTTGCCGCAGCTGCCTGCTGGTTCGGCCGCTTGCGATCGGCGTCATCGCTGCTCGAGCGCTGGCGGCGATGGCGAGGCCGCTTCGCTGCGCTGCCCGGGCCGCAACGCGTCCTGTTCTGGGCCTGTCTCGCGCTGGTCGTCGTCCGCCTGTGCGGTCTCGGCCTCGAGCTCGCATGGCGGCCGCTGCTGCCCTGGGACGCCTGGGCGCAGTGGGCGACAAAAGCCAGGGTCTGGTACGCCTACGGAAGAATCGCCGCCTTTATCGAGCCGTTACAGTGGCTCAATTCGGGCGGCGCGATGCAATTCGTCGACGCCCACTCCGACTATCCCGGGACCGTTCCCTTGCTGCAGACCTGGACGGCCCTGTGCCTGGGCCGGTGGGACGAATCGCTGATCAACGCGCCGTGGCTGGCGGTGCTGGCCGCGCTAGGACTCGCCTTCTATGCACAGCTGCGCCGGATCGGCACCGGTACGGCGCAGGCGATGCTCTTCAGCTACCTGCTCCTTTCGATTCCCTTTCTCGACCTGCACGTCGCGGTCGCGGGATACGCGGACATCTTCGTCGCCGCGGCCTACGGCATGGCGGCGATGGCGCTGTGGCAGTGGATTCGCCTGCGCGAGCGGGCCGATGCGGTCCTGGCATTGATCGGCGCGCTTGCCTGTGTCGTGCTCAAGAAGGAGGGCGTCGTATGGGCGCTGACCCTGCTACCGCCGGTGCTCGTCGCGATCGACCGGCGGCTCGGGTTGAAGTCGGTCGCGCTCCTTGGCGCCGCCGTGCTGCTCTACCTGCTGTTCGGGCCCAGCGAGCTGCGGGTGCTCGGCTACACGCTGCAGACCGAATTCAGCAATGTGTCGTGGCCCGTGGTCCAGCATCTGTTCGAAATGGACAATTGGCACTTGTTCTGGTATCTGGCGCTGCTGGTGATCGTCCTGCGCCGGCACGTGCTGTTCACCGGCGCGGCGGCGCCGAGCACCGTCACGATGCTCGGTGCATGCGCATTCGTGTTCGTCGTCTTCTTCTACAGCGACGCGGCGGGCGGCGTCGAGGACCAGTCGCTGGTCAATCGTCTGCCGCTCCACCTCGTGCCGGCGCTGGCGTTCTATCTGGTGCTGATCTGGCGCCAGGCGCCCAAACCGGCAGCGGTCGCCGCGGTCGCGCCGGCGCCGCCAGCCACCGCGTGACGGCCGGGTTGGCGGCGCCTCGGGCCCTAGTCAGACGGCGTCGGCGCGGCGATCGAAGCGTTGGCGTACGGCCGAGCAGCGATGCGCGATCAGGCAGCACGCGAACGCCGCCGAGCTGTACAGATAGTAAAGCTGCTGATAGAGCACGCCACCGATCGCGAACAGCGTGCCGCGGCGTCGGCGGAAGAACGTGAACAGTCTCGCGTTCGCGGCCGCGACCGCCGCGAGCATCGTCAGCGTCAGCCAGAGGGGCGACAGGCGCGCCGCGGCCAGCCCGAGTTCGAGCAGGCAGCACACGGCCAGCAGCGCGCGCAGGCGTTCGCCATAGTCCATGTTGAGCGTGCTCGACCACCAGCCGTGGGCGACTATCAGGCGCGACCACGGCAGCGCGCGGCGAAAGATTTCGGTGTGCACCAGGTTGGCCAGGCGCCACTCCTTGAGGTGCGTGCCCAGAAGCGCCGGCGCCAGGTGAATGCGCAAGCCGCGCTCGCGCAAGCGCAGGCCGAGCTCGATGTCTTCGATCGAGGAATGCGGGTATTGCGCGGCGTCGAATCCGCCGGCCTCGATGAAGACCTGCCGGCGGATCGCACCGCAGCCCGCCCAGAACGTATCGACGTCGCCGGCGGCGTGGCTGTGGTGATAGCGGTGGACGAGATTCTTGTATTGCGAGAGAAAATTGGCCGCGGGAGGATCGTCGTCGTAAGTGCCGAGAACGGCGGCCGCACCGGTGCGCTGCAGCGCGTCGACCAGCACCCGCGCAGCGTCCGCATGGACGACGACGTCCGCGTCGACGAACCACAGGATGTCGCCAGTCGCCATTGCGGCGGCGACGTTGCGGGCGGCTCCGGGGCCAAGCCTGCCGCCGGATTTCACTACCGTGACCGCGGCTGCTGCGGCGATTGCCGCAGTGTCGTCATCCGAGCCGTCGTCGACGACGATGATTTCCCCGATCTCATCGTCGCGGCGCATCGCAAGCAGAGGTTCGAGGCTCTGCCGCAAGGTGCCGCCGCCGTTGTAGACCGGCATGATTGCGGTGACGGTCATCGCCGCGGCCGCGAGGCCGCTGCTTTCGGTCAGACGGTTCAGTACGTTCTCCCCGCGCGGCGCTTCGGCCTGGCATGCGTCCTGCACGCAAGGCGACGGCCACGGCGGCAACGCGCGCACTATAATGGCCGGCCGTGATCGTCACGACGAGCGGGTGACGGCGCACGCTGCGGAATGATGCCACCCGCAGTCTAATCAGTCGCGGCGAGACGCGCAACAACATCGGCGGCACGACCCTCGAGGGAAGGGAAATCGCGGCAATGGCAAGCGGCGCGAGGAGGCGGATACTGGTCACCGGCGGGTGCGGGGTTCCTCGGCTCGCACCTGTGCGAACGCCTCATCCGCGACGGCCACGACGTCATCTGCGTCGACAACTTCTTCACCGGAACCAAGGAGAACATCCTCGGTTTGCAGGACAACCCGTTCTTCGACCTCATTCGCCACGACATCACTTTGCCGCTGCACGTCGAGGTCGATCAGATCTATAACCTGGCCTGCCCGGCATCGCCGATCCATTATCAGTTCGATCCCGTGCAGACGACGAAGACCTGCGTTCACGGCTCGATCAACATGCTCGGACTCGCCCGGCGGCTGCGCGCCAGGATCTTCCAGGCGTCGACCAGCGAGGTGTACGGCGATCCCGAAGTGCATCCGCAGCCGGAGACTTATACCGGACGCGTCAATCCGATCGGCGTGCGCGCCTGCTACGACGAAGGCAAGCGCTGCGCGGAAACGCTTTTCTTCGATTATTGGCGGCAGCACGCGCTGGAGATCAAGGTTGCTCGCATATTCAATACCTACGGGCCGCGCATGCACCCTGACGACGGCAGGGTCGTGTCGACCTTCATCATCCAGGCCCTGCGCGGGCGGCCGATCCCGATCTATGGGAGCGGCCGACAGACGCGCTCGTTCTGTTATGTCGACGACATGATCGAGGCCTTCGTCAGGATGATGGCGACCGGACCCGACTTTACCGGCCCGGTCAACCTGGGCAGCCGCGAAGAAATTTCGATGGTCGACCTTGCCGAGACGGTCAAGCGCCTGACCGGGTCGCGCTCGGCGATCGAGTTCGGCCCGCTGCCCGAAGACGACCCGCGACAGCGCCAGCCCGACATCCGCCTGGCTGCCGAAGTGCTGGATTGGAAGCCGGTGATCGGCCTCGAGGAAGGGTTGCAGCGGACGATCGCCTTTTTCGACCACCTGCTCGGCGATCCCGCCGTCCGTGCGCCACGCGTCTCGTAGTCCCCGATGCGCTTCGATAGCCGCGGGCCGCGCAGAAGCGAGCAGGCCCGGTCCCCTCGGCCCGGATCGGCGGCGCTGGGAAAGGGCGGTCGAGCCGATGCTCGGCGCGCGGGCCGAGGCGTTGTGGCGACGTCATAGCGACGCGGTCAACTCGGCGCTGCTCGCCCGCTGGCTGCCCGACGAGCCCTGCGCCAATCTGCTGAAGACCGACCTGTTCGACGAGGCGATGGGCGAAGGGTTGTATCCGTTGCTGGCGACACGGGCCCGCAACGTCGCCGCGCTGGATCTCGCGGCATCGGTTCTGGCGGCGGCGACGGCGCGCCATCCCGGCTTGCTGGGGATCGCGGCGGACGTGCGACGGCTGCCGTTTGCCAGCGGCGCGTTCGACATAGTCGTATCGAATTCCACGCTCGACCATTTCGACACCCGCGATGAGATCATCGCAGCGCTGCGCGGCATTTATCGCGTGCTGCGTCCCGGCGGCCGGCTGCTGCTCACAATGGACAACTTCGCCAATCCGGCAGTGGCATTGCGCAATGCCCTGCCGTTCGGGCTGCTGCAGCGGCTCGGGCTGGTCGCCTATCCCATCGGTGCAACCGGCGGTCCAGGGCTATTGCGGCGCATGCTGCGCGAAACCGGCTTCGTCGTGCTGGATACGGTCGCGCTGCTGCACTGCCCACGCGCGCTGGCGGTGGCGCGCGCGCGCCGCTGCGAGCGCCGCGGCACCCCGGATGAGCGAGCGCAGTTTTTGCACGCCGCGTCGCGATGGGAGCGTCTGGCGCGCTGGCCGACGCGATTTCTCACCGGCTATTTCGTCGGAATCAACGCGCGCAAGCCATGACTCCGCACCACGGCAGCGCCGACGGGAACCTGCGGCCGCCCAAAGAGGCGGCGGTGCTCCGCGACAAATCGTCCCGTCGACGCGAGCGCGCCGGCGCGCTCGGCGTATCCGACGGGCAATGTCATTCGGCGGGCGATGGTGACGCTGCGCGAGGAGGGATTGCGCAGCTTCTGGTTCAAGCTGTTGAGCCGATGCGGCTATCGTCGGCTGTTGCTCGTGGAACGCCTGCTCGACGAGCCGGTGCCGGATTTTTCGTCGCGTCTGCCGGTCGAGGTCACGATGCTGACCGAGCGCGAAATCGACGACTATGTCGCGTTCCGGCCCAATACCGCGCGTAGCGATGCCATCGACCGCTTGCGCTCGCGTCAGATATGCTTCGTCGCGTGGCACGATGGACGCATCGTTTCCGGCGCATGGATCTCGGTGCAGCCGGTATGGATCTCTTACCTCGGTTGCGCGATCGCCGTCGATCCCGGCGACGCGCACGTCTACGACAAGTTCACGCTTCCGGCCTATCGAGGATACGGCATCGCCAACGCGGTGCGCACGTTCCACCTGCGCCATCTTCAACGTGCCGGGTACCGGCGTGCGGTGGGTGCGGTGCTCCCCGAAAACGGGTCGTCGCTGCGGGACGACAGAAAGGGCGGCTTTCGCCCGTACGGTATGCTCGCCCGGATCAGGATCGGAACGATGGCAGAGCGCCTTCCGGATGCGGTCGCGGCGAGGCCGCGCCTGACGGCCGGCGCCGATCGGCAGGGGATAGCGGGACATGTGCGGCATTTGCGGCATCGCCTGGGGGGATCCTGACCGGCCGGCAAGCGCGCAGACGCTGCGTCGCATGGCCGATTCGCTGCGCCATCGCGGACCGGACAGCGAGGGCTTTCTGATCGCGCCGGGCATCGGCCTGGGGTTTCGCCGCCTGAGCATCGTCGACCTCAAGACCGGCGACCAGCCGATCTCCAACGAGGACGGCACGATCTCGGTCATCTGCAACGGAGAGATCTACAACCATGTCGAGTTGCGCCAGCGGCTCGCCGCCGCCGGACACCGCTTTGCCACCGCGTCGGACGTCGAGGTGATCGTGCACCTGTACGAGGAGCACGGCCTCGACTTGTCCTTCATCTGCGCGGCATGTTCGCCCTGGCGCTGTGGGATGCGCGCCGGCGGCGGCTGGTGCTCGCTCGCGACCGGCTGGGCATCAAGCCGCTGCACTACGCGATCACCGCCGACGGCTTGTATTTTCGGATCGGAGCAGAAGGCGATCCTGGCGTCGGGCGCCATCGCGGCGCGCCCGGACGTCCAATCCTTGCGCCAGCTCTTTTCGTACGGCCGCATCATCGCGCCGCGCACGATCGTCGAAAGCATCCGGCGCCTGCCTGCCGGACACACGCTGACCTGGAACGATGGACGCGCCGATATCCGCCAGTATTGGGAGGCGACGTTTCCTGCGCGGGAAGACTACGACCATACCGTCTCCGAACAGGCATGGGCCGAAGGACTGCGCGAGAAGCTCGACGAAAGCGTGAAGTTGCATCTGCGCAGCGACGTGCCGCTGGGGGCGTGGCTGAGCGCAGGAATCGATTCCAGCGCGGTCACCGCGCTGATGTCGCGTCGGGTGCCTCCTCCGGTGCAAACTTTCACGCTGCGCTTCGAAGATCCCGAGTTCGACGAATTCCGCGACCAGAAAGGTCTGGACGACTATCCGCAATACGGGCTGGCCGGACACCGCATCGTCTGCCGCCACGCCGACATGCAGCGGCTTCCGAAAGCGATCTGGCATGCCGAGGACTCATTGCTCGGCGGCGTCAGCATCGGCCAGCTGATGGTGGCGGAAGCAACGGCGGCGCAGGTCAAGGTCGTGCTCACCGGCGAAGGTTCGGACGAGATTCTCGGCGGCTATCGATGGTACCCGACCATGCGCGTGCTCGACCCCGCATTCCTGCTGCCGCAGCCGGCGCGACGGCTGATCGCATCCGTGCCCGCGATCCGCCGGCGCTGGCCGGGCGCGGCGGCGACGATCGACGGGCCGCGCGAGATGAACTTCGAGCGTTTTTCCGCAGCGTCACCCATCTTCGCGGCCTGCCGGAGGCGCCAACGTTCTGGCGCCGGGTCATCCTGAGAGACAGGGGCGAGGCGACGGCATCGAAGGCGCCCGCCGCCGCCCGCGGGCTTCGAAACCTGGCATCCGTTCGCGCGCATGCAATATTTCGACATCAAGCACCGCATGGGCGACGGGGTGGTGCTGGGGCTGGATCGTGCGTCGATGGCGTATTCGGTCGAGGCGCGCGTGCCGTTCCTCGACCACGAGCTGGTCGAATTCTGCGCGCGCATACCGCCGCGCGTGAAAATGAAATGGCTGCGTGAAAAGCATGTCCTGAGGTGCGCGATGGAAAACGTGCTTCCGCACGACATCGTCAATCGTAAAAAACGCGGCCTGCAGGTGCCGATGGACACCTGGCTGCGTGGCCCGCTGCCTCCCTTTGCCGCCGAATTGCTCTCCGAGGCGGCGCTGCGCGAAACGGGCTATTTCGCTCCGCGAGTGGTCGCGGCGCTGCTGCAGCGGCATCGCGCCGGCCGCGAAAACCTCGGGCAGCTCCTGTCGGCTGTGCTGGGCGTGCAGGTCTGGGACGATCTGTTCCGCCGCCGCGGGCCCGGTCTGCCGGCGCCGCGATGAGATACCGTCTGCGCGACATCCCGGCGATGCTCGTTACGCCGGCCGGCCGCCTTCACATTCGCCTCGGCATCGCCTATCGGCTCTGGCCGGTGCTGTCGCTCCTCGCGCGCCTGTACCGACACACGCTCGTCCGCAAGACCCGCGTGATCGCCATCGCCGGTTCGTTCGGCAAGTCGACGACGACGCGTGCCGTCGCAGCGGCGCTGGATTTGCCGTCGCATCGTGCAACGCTCTTCAATTCGTGGCAGTGGCTCGCATTTGCGGTATTGCGCATCCGGCCGGGGCAGCGCCATGCGGTGATCGAAGCCGGGATTTCGCGTCCCGGGCAGATGAAGCGCTACGCGCGCGTCATCCGTCCGGACGTGGCAGTAGTGACCGCTGTCGGCAGCGAACATCGGCGCAGCCTGCTCACGCTCGACGTGACGCGCGCCGAAAAGTCGTGGATCTTGCGGGTGCTGCCGGCGTCCGGCGTCGCCGTGCTCAATGGCGACGACGCCAACGTGATGTGGATGAAGGAGCAAACGCGGGCGCGCGTCGTCACGTTCGGTTTCGGCGCTGCATGCGACGTGCGAGCCGCTGACGTGCGGCTGGATTGGCCGCGAGGCACGCGTTTCCGCTTGACTGCGTTCGGTGAAGAGCGCGACGTGGACGTGCGGTTGATCGGACGCCACATGATCTACCCGGTGCTCGCGGCGATCGCGGTCTCGCACCTCGAAGGCTGCGTTCTCGATCAGACGCTGGCGCGATTGCGCGAGCTGTCGCCGACGCGGGGCCGCATGGATCCGGTGCTGTTGCGCAACGGCGTGACGGTGCTGCGCGACGATTTCAAGTCGTCGCTGGAAACCATACACGCGGCGCTCGATGTCCTGGCCCAGATTCCGGCGCCGCGGCGCATCGTGCTTTTCGGCGCGGTGTCCGAGCCGCCAGGAAGCCAGCGGCGGATCTATCAGGCGCTGGGCGAGCGGCTGGCGGGAATCGCGGCGCACATGGTTGTCTTCAATCATGAATTTGCGCCCTACTGGTCGGGTGCGCGGCGCGCGGGCATGCCCAGAGAGGCAGTCACCAACGCCGGGCCGCACCGTACGGCAGGCGGCCGAAGTGCTGAGCAAGCTGCTGCAGCCGGGCGACGTGCTGTTGATCAAGGGGCGCAGCCCGGAAAAGCTCGATCGCGTGCGGCTGATCCTCGAGGGGCGCAAGGTCGGATGCGACATCCGCTACTGCAGCTTTCGCACGGTCGAATGCGAAGAGTGTCCGATGCTCGAGCGCGGATGGGGAAGCCATCGCGTGATCATGTGAGGGGAGCAAACCGAGCTCCGCGTTGCAGGCTCCGCGGAAGCGGAGTTGCGGCTGCTACAGCGGCTTGAGGCTGCCGAGCAGCGTGGGCAGCAGCTCCGAGACCGTCGGATGGATGTGCATCGCGCGCTGCAACACCGTGTACGGCGCGCCCGCGGCCATCACGTCCAGGATACAGTGCACCGCCTCGTCGCCCTCGATGCCGAGCAGGGCCGCGCCCAGTATTTTCTTCGTCTCCGAATCGACCAGCACCTGCATGAAGCCCTGTGTCTCGCCGCGCTCGCGGGCGCGGCCGACCCGCGACATCATCATCCTGCCGACCAGCGCCGGGCGGCCGGACGCGCGGACTTCGCGCTCGGTCATGCCGACGCGGCCCAGGGGAGGATCGATGAACAGCGCATAGGTCGGGATGCGATCGCCGACCCGGCGGCGGTCGTTGTCGAGCAGGTTCGCGGCGACGATCTCGTAGTCGTTGTACGAGGTATGCGTGAACGCGCCGCGTCCGTTGACGTCGCCCAGCGCCCAGATGCCGGGGACGCTGGTCTGCAGGCTTTCGTCGACTTCGACGTACCCGCGGGAGTCGGTGCGAACGTCCGCCAGGTCGAGGCCGAGGTCGTCCGTGTTCGGCGTGCGACCGATCGCCAGCAGCAGATGCGAACCGGCGATGGCGCGCGGCTCTTCCTCGCAGCTAACCCGGACGTCGACCGCATCGCCGTTTCGCGCCACCGCCAGGCACTTGGCGTTGAGGCGGAAGGCGATGCCCTCCGCCTCGAGTATCGCTTTGATCGCCGCGGAAACCTCCTCGTCTTCGCGCCCGATCAGGCGCGGCCCCATCTCGACCACAGTCACCGCGCTGCCGAAGCGGCGATACATTTGCGCGAACTCGAGCCCGATGTAGCTGCCGCCGATGATCAGCAAGTGCCCGGGAAGGAAGTCGATGTCCATCATGCCGGTGTTGGTGAGGTAGGGGACATCGGCGAGGCCGTCGATGCCGTGCACGGCGGCGCGCCCGCCGACGTTGATGAAAATCTGCGGCGCCTCGAGCAACCGGTCGCCCACACGCACCGTGCGCGGGCCTTCGAAGTGCGCGTGGCCCTCGATCAGGGTGACGTTCGGCGCATTGCGAATCCACTTGGCGACGCCTGCGTTGGACTGCTGCACGATCGCATCCTTGCGCGCCTTGACTCGCGCCATGTCGACGCGGACCGGTCCGTCGAGCGCGACGCCGAAATCGCCTGCACGGCGGGCGACGTGGGCGGCGCGCGCGCTCGCGATCAGCGTCTTGGTCGGGATGCAGCCGGTGTTGACGCAGGTGCCGCCGATGAGCTTGCGCTCGACGATCGCGGTCTTGCGGCCGGCATTGCCCAGACGTACCGCGAGTGGCGGGCCGGCCTGCCCGGTGCCGATGACGATCGCATCGTAATTTTCGGCCATGGAATTGACTCCCGGCGACGATCAGCCAGTGTACCAACAAGTCACGGCGGCGCGCGATCCGCCCGCGACAGCCGATCGCGTGCGCGGTCCCGCTGCGCGGGCCTCGCGTGAGCGGCCGCATTGTGTAACATACGCGCTGCGGCGTGCGACCCGGGGCCGAAGGTGCGGCTCCTCAGCGCGGCGCGCGCGAACCGCTCCGCTCATGGCCATCTTACCTTTCCACCCGAAGCGCCTCGCGCGGCTGACCAATTGCAAGGAGGCGAGCCGGCTCATGTCGCAAGCGCAGGAAAAGCCGCTGTCGCTCGGCGATTCGGTACGCCTGCGGCTGCACCTGCACTGGTGCGACGTATGCCGGCGCGTCCAGCGCCAGTTCCGCTTCCTGCGCACGGCGATGCATCGCTATTCCGAATAGGCGCTTGCCGGGGCTTCGAGCGCCGGGCCGCCGCCACGCTGCCGTGCCCGCCAACCGCCGTCACGGCGACGGGCGCGATAAATTGCCGTTACCATAGGGACTTCCCCGCGCCACGCCGCCGCCATGCGCTTCACCGTCGCCACATACAACATCCACAAGGGCTTTTCCCACCTGACGCGACGGGTGGTGATCCACGAGGTCCGCGACAAGCTGCAGGGGCTGGACGCCGACGTCGTGTTCCTGCAGGAAGTGCAGGGCGTGCACCGCCGGCATGCCGGCCGCTATCGCGACTGGCCGCTGAAGCCGCAGCACGAATTCATCGCCGACAAGGTCTGGCGCGAGGTGGCCTACGGCCGCAACGCGGTCACCGCGCCATGGCCATCACGGCAACGCGGTCCTGTCGCGCTTTCCGATCATCGAGCAGGCCAACCAGGACATATCGGCGCACGCGTTCGAGAGCCGCGGCCTGCTGCATTGCGTGATGCAGCTGCAGCGCGGCCTGCCGCCGCTGCATTGCATCAACGTGCACCTGGGGCTGTTCGAGCGCGGCCGCGCGTGGCAGGTTCGGGCGCTCTGCGAGCGCATCCGCGAGTCGGTGCCGGCCGACGCCGCCATGATCATCGCCGGCGACTTCAACGACTGGCGGCGCAAGGCCGATCGCATGCTGCAGGAAGAGCTCGGCGTCGTCGAAGTGTTCGAGGCGGCGCTCGGGCGGCCCGCTCGCACATTTCCGTCGGTGCTCCCGGTGTTCCGGCTCGATCGCATCTATGCGCGTGGGCTCCGCGTGGTGTCGGCCGACGTGCACTACGCCTATCCCCTGGCGCGGCTGTCGGATCATGCGGCGCTGGCTGCGACGTTCGAGCTTGCGCGCTCCGGCGCCGCGTCGCGCTGACCGCCTGCCCGCGTCGTCGCGATGAATCGCTTCCTGCCCGGCAACCGCATCACATTGCTGAAGAACGGCGCCGAATACTTTCCCGCGCTGATACGCGCGATCGACGCCGCGCGCGAGGAAGTCTGGTTCGAAACGTATATCTTCGCCGACGACGCGACCGGGCGCGTCGTAGCCGGCGCGATGATCGGCGCTGCGCAACGCGGCGTGCGTGTGCGCGCCCTCGTCGACGGCTGGGGCGCGAAGTTCTATCTGACCGCCGCGCTGGAGCGCGAAATGCGCGACGGAGGGGTCGACCTGCGCAAGTACCGTCCCGAGGTGGCGCCCTGGCAGTTCCGTTCGCACCGGCTGCGCCGGCTGCACCGGAAGCTGTGCGTGGTCGACGGAAGCGTGGCCTTCGTCGGCGGCATCAACGTCATCGACGACGGCAACACGCCGCGCCAGACGCCGCCGCGCGTCGATTTCGCGGTCAGCGTCGAGGGCCCGCTGCTGCCGGAGATCGAGCAGACGATGCAGCGCGTCTGGGGCCTGGTGCAGCTGGTGCGAACCGGAACGGCCGACCTGTCGCTTTTCCCGAAGCGCCGCCGCGCTGCACGCGCAGGCACCCAGACCGCCAGGTTCGTGATCCGCGACAACCTGCGGCATCGCCGCGACATCGAGCGCGCCTACCTGTCGGCGATCCGTACCGCCAAGCGCGAGGTCGTCATCGCCAACTCGTATTTCTTTCCCGGCATCCGCTTTCGCCGGGCGCTGGTCGCGGCCGCCGGGCGCGGCGTCGAGGTGACGCTGCTGCTGCAGGGGCGGGTCGAATACCTGCTGCTGCATTTCGCCACGCGCGCGATGTACGGCCAGCTGCTGCAGGCGGGCATCGTGATCGAGGAATACCATCGCAGCATGCTGCACGCCAAGGTCGCCGTCGTCGACGACCGCTGGGCGACCGTCGGCTCATCGAACATCGATCCGTACAGCCTGCTGATGGCGCGCGAGGCCAACGTCATCGTGCGCGATCGCCGGTTCAACGCCGAATTGAAGGGCCAGCTCCATGAGCTGATCGCCGCCGGCGCGCGCCGCGTCGCCGCCGACGACTGGCAGAGCCGGCCGCGGATATACAAGGCGGCGATCTGGGTCGCCTACGGCATCGTGCGGCTGGCGATGGGCTGGGTCGGCTACGGCGGCAACGAATGGTTCACCGAGGCGGCGAAGGACTGACGGGTTGCCCCCGGCGCGGTCGGCCGGCGCGAATGACGTAATATGGCGGGCGGCGCCAACCGATCCGCCGAAACGCCGCCGACCGCGGCCGGCGCGCCGGGTCGGAAGGCGCGAACGCCGTTCCCCATAGCCGATGCGACGCAGCTCCTCGCTTCCACTTCCCGCTCCGGACGACCGATCGCCGCTTCGCGACCGCGGCGACTGGCACACCGTCCGCACGCTGCTGCCCTACCTTCTCGCCTACAGGGGCCGCGTATTGCTCGCGCTCGGCTGCCTGGTCGCGGCCAAGCTCGCCAACGTCGGCGTGCCGCTGCTATTGAAGGAGATCGTCGACCGGCTGACCGCCGCCACGCCGGGGCAGGTTCTGGTGCTGCCGCTGGCGCTGCTCGCGGCCTACGGGGCGTTGCGGCTGTCGACGACGGCGTTCACCGAGCTCCGCGAGTATCTGTTCGCCAAGGTCACGCAGCGGGCGGTGCGCACGATCGCGCTGAAAACCTTCCGCCACCTGCACGCGCTGTCGCTGCGCTTCCACCTCGCGCGGCAAACCGGCGGGCTCACGCGCGACGTCGAGCGCGGAACGCGCGGCATATCGACCTTGATCGGGTATACGCTGTTCTCGATCCTGCCGACGCTGATCGAGATCGCGTTGGTCTCGGCGATCCTCGTCGCGCGCTATGATTTGTGGTTCATCGGCATCACGCTGGCCGCGCTCGTGCTGTACATCGGCTACACGGTGACGATCACCGAATGGCGCACCGGCTTCCGCCGCCAGATGAACGAGCTCGATTCGAAGGCGAACACCCGTGCTATCGACAGCCTGCTGAACTACGAGACAGTCAAGTACTTCAACAACGAGGAGTTCGAGGCGCGGCGCTACGACGAAAGCCTGCAGCGGTGGGAGGAAGCCGCCGTCAGGAGCCAGACGTCGCTGTCGCTGCTCAACATCGGGCAGAGCGCGATCATCGCGATCGCGGTGACGCTGATCATGTGGCGCGCGACGCTCGGCGTCGTCGATCATACGATGACCATCGGCGACCTGGTGCTGGTCAACGCCTTCATGATCCAGCTCTATATCCCGCTGAACTTTCTCGGCGTCATCTACCGGGAGATCAAGCAGGCGCTCGCCGACATGGAACGCATGTTTCATCTGATCGAGGTCAACGCCGAAGTCAGGGATGCGCCGGGCGCGCCGCCGCTCGCGGCCGGCGGCGGCGAAGTGCGCTTCGAGCACGTCGATTTCCACTACGAGCCGAACCGGCAGATCCTGTTCGACGTGTCGTTCGCGATCCCCGCCGGCCGCACCGTCGCCGTCGTCGGGCCGAGCGGCTCCGGCAAGTCGACGCTGGCGCGGCTGTTGTATCGGTTCTACGACGTCAGCGGCGGCCGCATTACGATCGACGACCAGGACGTTCGGTCGGTGCAGCAGGCGAGCGTGCGCGCGGCGATCGGCATCGTGCCGCAGGACACGGTGCTGTTCAACGACTCGATCGGGTACAACATCGCCTACGGCAGCCCGGGTGCGACGCACGAGCAGATCGTCATCGCGGCGAAGCTCGCGCAGATCCACGATTTCGTCTCCACGCTGCCCGAAGGCTATCGCACACCTGTCGGCGAGCGGGGTCTCAAGCTTTCGGGCGGCGAAAAGCAGCGTGTGGCCATCGCCCGCGCGATCCTCAAGGATCCGCGCATCCTGATCTTCGACGAAGCGACGTCCGCTCTGGATTCGAAGTCGGAAAAGCTGATCCAGGCGGAACTCGAGCAGATATCGGCAGGCTGCACGACGCTCACCGTCGCGCACCGCCTGTCGACGATCGTCGGCGCTGACCAGATTCTGGTGCTCGAGCACGGCCGCATCACCGAGCGCGGGACCCACGCCGAGCTGCTTGCCGCCAACGGCTCGTACGCCCGCATGTGGGCGCTGCAGCAGCAGCACCGCCGCGACGGTGCCGAAGAGGGCACCGACCCGCGCAGCCCCTCGGCCCGGGTCATCGCCTGAGCCGACCGTCGCGTTAACCCATTGGCATGACGAGCCGACGTATGCTATAAACGGGCGAGATTCCTGAGAACTATCTTGATGAATTTAAGATTATCTATTGTTTTCATTGGGTTATTTATGATCGCAATGGGCGCCGGCGCTGCCGACGACCTGCCGCCGATCGGATCCGCCCTGCTGGTCGACGCCAGCAAGCTCAAGCTCGCCTCGGCCAACGCACTGGTATTCGATGCGCAATCCGGGCAGCCGATCTACGCCAAGGACGCCGATGCCGTCACCGCGATCGCCTCGGTCACCAAGCTGATGACGGCGATGGTCGCGCTCGACGCCGCCCAGCCGATGGACGAAGCGTTGACCATCGATATCGGCGATCTCGATTTGCTCAAGGCCAGCCACTCGCGCCTGCGGCTGGGCAGCACGATGACGCGGCGCGAGATGCTGCAGTTGGCGCTGATGGCGTCGGAAAACCGGGCGGCGTCGTGTCTCGCCCGTTCCTATCCGGGCGGCACAGCGGCCTTCATCGCGGCGATGAACCGCAAGGCGGCGAGCCTCGGCATGCTGCAGACGCATTTCAGCGATGCCACCGGACTGTCCAGCGAGAACGTCGCGACGGCACGCGATCTGGCGCGGATGGTACAGGCGGCCGCCACCTATCCGCTGATCCGCGAGTTCACGACCACCGCGAGCCATACGGTCGAGATACAACCGAGCGGCCACGTGCTGGACTTCAACAACACCAATTCGCTGGTGCGCGGCGGGAAGTGGGACATCGTGCTCAGCAAGACCGGATTCATTCGTGAGGCCGGCAAGTGCCTGGTGATGCTCGCCAATATCGCGAGCCGCCCGGTGGTCATCGTGCTGCTCGATTCGTACGGCAAGCTGACGCGCGTCGCCGATGCGCAGCGGGTCAAGCACTGGCTCGAGACCGGTGAATCGCTGGTGCTTCCGGCCGCCTCGCGCGCCACGGCGAAAACCAAGCGCGCCAGCCACCGCGTGCATGGCAGCTTCGCCGCCGTGTCGACGTCCGCCAAGGGTACGGCGCGCCGCCTCTAACCGGGTTCCGCGTCGACGCAACGGCCCGCGCTAGCGGCCGATTTTGTTCGTGGCGCCGCCCAGCCGCGACCGCGAGCCCGCCTGGCGGTGCCCGCGCTCACCGGAGCCTCGACCAGCGCACGCCTTAGCGCGCGCGGCGCGCCGTTGCGGTGCGCTGCTGCGCCAGCAATTCGCCGGCGTGCGCGCGGGTCTTGGCGGTGATCTCGTGGCCGCCCAGCATGCGGGCGAGCTCCTCGACGCGCGCCGCTGCATTCAGGCGCGAAAGCTCGGTGGCGACGCTGTCGCCCTTGCCGATCTTGGTGACCCGATAGTGCAGGTCGGCGCATGCCGCCACCTGCGGCAGATGGGTGACGCACAGCACCTGCCGCCGCGCGCCGAGCTCGTGCAGCATCCGCCCGACCGTCGCCGCGACCGCGCCGCCGATGCCGACGTCGACTTCGTCGAAGATCAGCGTGGGCACCCTTCCTACTTCGGCCAGCACGACCTGGATCGCCAGCGCGAGGCGCGACAGCTCACCGCCGGACGCGACGCGCGCCAACGGGCCGAGCGGTTGCTTCGGATGCGTTGCGACGCGGAACTCGACGCTCTCAGCGCCGAAGCTCGCCGGCTCGTCCACCGCGGTCAAGGCGATCTCGCAGCGACCGCCGGCCATCGCCAGTTCCTTCATCATCGGCTCCGACCCGTTTGGCCAGCGCGCTTGCCGCGGCCTTGCGCCTGGCCGTCAGCTCGCGCGCCAGCCCATCGTATGCTTGCCTCGCCTGCTCGACGCCCCGCGTGAGCGCGTCGACATCGGCGTCCGCCGCCAGCTCGGCCAGCCGGCGGCCGGTCTCGCCAGCCAGCTCCGGCAAGGCCTCTGGGCGCACCCGATGCTTGCGCGCGAGATCGTGGAAGGCGGCGAGCCTCGCTTCGACGCGCGCGAGCTCGCCCGGATCCAGGTCGAGATGCTCGCGATAGGCGCGCAGGCTCCGGCCGGCTTCGTCGACGCGAATCTTGGCTTCGTCGGCGAGCAGCGCGATGTCGGCGAGCGCGCGATCGTGCTGCGCCGCTTGTCCCAGGCGATGCGCCAGCGCGGCCAGCCGTGCGCCGAGAGCGGCGTCGCCTTCGGTGAGCTCCGCCTCGACCGTCGCTGCCGCGTCGAGCAAGGTCGCGGCATGGGCGAGCCGCGATTGGGCCTGCGACAGCGTTTGCCATTCGTCCACGGTCGCGCCGAGCGCGGTCAGCTCGGCGTGGCGCGCGGCGAGCGCGTCGCGTTCGACCTGCCGCGCCGCCGCCTCGCGGCCGCCGCGGTCGCGGCGCTCGACCGCTTCGCGCCACGCGCGCCAGGCAGCGGCGACGTCGCGGGCCAATGGCTCGACGCCGCCGAAGGCGTCCAGCAGTTGGCGCTGCGCGTCCGGCCGGCCGAGCGACTGATGGGCGTGCTGCCCGTGCAGGTCGATCAGGCGCTCGCCGATGTCGGCAAGCTGAGCCAGGGTCGCCGGGTGGCCGTTGACGTAGGCACGGCTTCGGCCTTGGGCATCCAGCACGCGACGCAGCAGCAGCGGACCGTCGTCGGCGAGATCTTGAGCGGCGAGCCAGGCGCGCAGCCCCGGCGAGCCGTCGCCATCGAATTCCGCCGCGATTTCAGCGCGCTCCGCCCCCGGGCGAAGTTGCCGCGTTTCGAAGCGGTCGCCGAGCAGCAGCGAGAGCGCATCGAGCAGGATCGACTTCCCGGCGCCGGTTTCGCCGGTCAGGACGGTGAAGCCGGCCTGGAACTCGACCTCGAGCGCCTCGACGACGGCAAAGTTGCGGACGGACAGCAGGCGAAGCATCGGATCGATGGTCCCGGACGGATGAGGGCCGTCGCACGGCTCCGATTATCGCCGGAACCGGGGGCGCCGCGCTTCGACCGATGCCCTAGAGGACGGACGTCACGGCGTCGCGCCGGCGGCTACGGCCGGAGCCGCTCCGGGGTCTCGCTCCAGTGCAGCTTTTGCCGGAGCATCGCGAAATGATCGTGATCCTGTGGATGCAGCAGGCGCAGGCGATGCGCGGCGCGCCGCACGACGATGCGGTCGCCCTCGACCAGCGCGAAATGAGACTGGCCGTCGCAATGCAGGCTCGCGTCCTTGCCGCGCAGCAGCGTGATTTCGATCACGGCGGAGTCGCGCACTGCGATCGGGCGGTTGGTGAGCGCGTGCGGCGCGACCGGCACCAGAAGTATCGCCGCGACGACCGGATCGACGATCGGACCCTGCGCCGAGAGCGCGTACGCGGTCGATCCGGTCGGCGTCGCGACGATGAGGCCGTCGGCGCGCATCGCATAGACGAAGTTGCCGTCGATCGTCACGGCGCAGTCGATCATGCCGCCCAGCGCGCCGCGGCCGACGACGACGTCGTTCAGCGCCAGCGCGTGCTCGCCGCCGCCGGCCGCGCGAACGAGCGCAGCATCGAGCAGCGTGCGCGTCTCCTCGACGTATCGCCCGTCGAGCATCGCCGCGAGCGCGCTTTCCATGTCGGCGAGCGCGATGTCGGTGAGGAAGCCCAGCCGGCCCTGGTTGATGCCGATCAAAGGCACGTCGAACGGCGCGAGCCGGCGGGCGATCGACAGCATCGTGCCGTCGCCACCGACGGCGATCGCGAGCTCGACACCGCGTCCAAGCTCGCTTGCCGGCGCGGTGCGATAGCCGGGCAGCGGCGTGCATTGCGCGGTCTCGGCGTCCAGCACGACGTCGTGGCCGCGCGCCGCCAGGAACGCCGCGAGACGCTGCAGCGGCTCGGCAATGCCGGGGCTCGCGTACCGGCCGATCAGCGCGATCGTTGCGAAGCGTTGTGCCGGACCCC
The DNA here is from genome assembly GCA_963713125.1 of uncultured beta proteobacterium. Taxonomy (GTDB): domain Bacteria; phylum Pseudomonadota; class Gammaproteobacteria; order Burkholderiales; family Casimicrobiaceae; genus PALSA-1003. The sequence goes on from CAVQKL010000012.1 coordinate 296,116, forward strand.
CCATGGCATCGATTAAAGCACAAGCGCGCGGACGGACCAAACCGCGCGTGCGGCGCGCAAGCTTCGCATTGCCGCGGGGGCGGGCGGTACAATAGATCGCATCGTGGATACCCGTTCGCAACATCTGCTCAAGACGCTGATCGAGCGTTACATCACCGACGGCCAGCCGGTGGGCTCGCGCGCGCTCTCCCGGCAGTCGGGGCTCGAGCTGTCGCCGGCGACCATACGCAACGTCATGGCCGACCTGGAGGAGATGGGCTTCATCGCCAGCCCGCACACCTCCGCCGGGCGGATTCCCACCGCCAAGGGCTACCGCTTTTTCGTCGATACGCTGATGGTCGTGAAGCCGCTGGAGCAGATCGAGGTTCGCAGGCTCGAGGACGAGCTGCACGCGGGCCATCCGCAGCAGATCGTCAGCGCCGCAGCGGTGATGCTGTCGCAGCTCACGCAATTCGCCGGCGTGGTCATGACGCCGAAGCGGCGCGAAGCCGCGTTTCGCCATCTCGAGTTCCTGCGCCTGTCCGAGCGCAGGGTCCTGCTGATCATCGTCACCGCGGAAAGCGACGTGCAGAACCGCATACTGCACACCGATCGGCCGTACAGCCAGGGCCAGCTGATCGAGGCGACCAATTTCTTCAATCAGAATTTCGCCGGCATGCCGTTGAGCGCGATTCGCGGCAGGCTGGCCGAAGAGCTGCGGGCGCTGGGCGACGACATCGCCGGATTGATGAAGGCGGCAGTCGACGTCGGCGAGGGCGCATTGAGCCGGGACGAGTCGCTGGTGGTCAGCGGCGAGCGGAATCTGCTCAACGCCGGCGACTTTTCGTCCAACATGCAGCGCCTGCGCCGCCTGTTCGACCTGTTCGAGCAGAAGACTTCGCTGCTGCACCTGCTCGATGCGTCGCAGCAGGCGCAGGGCGTGCAGATCTATATCGGCGGCGAGTCGGGGCTGCTGCCGCTCGACGAGTGCAGCGTGGTGACGGCGTCGTACGAAGCCGGTGGCGAGGTCATCGGGACCTTGGGCGTCATCGGCCCGACGCGCATGGCCTACGAGCGCGTGGTCCCGATCGTCGATGTCACCGCCAAGCTCCTGTCGAGCGCGTTGTCACAGCAGATTGCCGACGATTGACGCTGACCGGGACGATCCGGCCGATGCGCTACCTGCCCGAGCCGGCTTTTGCCCATGATCGCCCGCGGCGCATCGGCGTGCTGCTGGTCAACGTCGGCACGCCCGACGCGCCCACGACCGTCGCGGTGCGCACCTATCTCGCGGAATTCCTGTCCGACCCTCGCGTCGTCGAGATCCCGCGCGTGGTGTGGCAGCCGGTGCTGCATGGCGTGATCCTGCGGGTTCGCCCGGCCCGATCGGCGCGGAAATACGCGACGATCTGGGGCCGGGACGGCTCGCCGCTGCTCGCGCACAGCCTGAAGCAGAAAACGCTGCTGCAGGGCTATCTCGGGCAGCGGCTGAAGGCGCTGGGCCTTCCGTCGGACCACGCGCAGATCGAGATCGGCATGCGTTACGGCCGTCCGGGGATCGCCGCGGCGATGGCAAAGCTCAAGGACGGCGGCTGCGATCGCGTGCTGGTCCTGCCGCTTTATCCGCAGTACGCCGCGAGCACTACCGCGTCCGCACTCGATGCCGTGTTCGCGGTGGCGCGCCGGATGCGCCACGTTCCGGCGCTGCGCGTCGTCGGCCCTTATCACGATGACGCCGCCTACATCAAGGCGGTCGCGCAGGGCATCAACGACTACTGGATGAAGAACGGCAGGCCGAACAAGCTCGTGCTTTCGTTCCACGGCGTGCCGCGGAAGAGCCTCGACCTGGGCGATCCCTATCATTGCCATTGCCGCAAGACCGCCCGCCTGGTAGGCGCGGAGCTGGGCCTCAAGGGGGAGCAGTACACGGTCGCTTTCCAGTCGCGCTTCGGCCGCGCGCAATGGCTGCAGCCCTACACGCTTCCGACGCTGCTGGCGCTGGCGAAGGAAGGCATGCGCCGGGTCGACGTCGCCTGCCCGGGCTTTGTCAGCGATTGCCTCGAGACATTGGAGGAATTGGGCCACGGCGCGCAGGCCGCATTTCTCGGCGCGGGCGGGCAGGAGTTGCACTGTATTCCGTGCCTGAACGAGCGTCCTGGCTGGATCGCCGCGCTGGCCGACCTCGCGGTGCGCAATCTGCAGGGCTGGCTCGACCCGCCCGCCGATGCCGAGGCGCGCGAGATGAGCCAGGCGCGGGCCAGGGCGCTCGGCGCCGATAGCTAGGGCCTGTCTAGAGCGCGGGCGCCGCCCCGCCGCGGCGACGGGGGTCGTGGCGGCTCGCGCCGCCCGGCGAGAGACGGACCGCCACGCGATCAACGCGTGAGATTTCGGCCCAATCGGCCCCTTTTCTGATGAAAACCTGTTGAACGTCGCAAAGGGAGCCCCATATGTCCCACGATTGCAGAGGAGCAGTGATGGGCGAAGATCCCGACAATAACAGTCAACTTTCCGGCGCATTCGATGCCGGCGTCCCGGTCCCGACCGACACCGCCGCGAGCGAGCCGGCGGGCCGGCCGGGCGATCCGGCGCCCGACCTGGCGGCGCTGCTGAAGCGGGCCGAGGACGAGGCCTCCCGGCTCAAGGACGCGTGGCTGCGCGCCGTGGCCGAAACCGATAACGTGCGCAAGCTCGCGCAAAACGACGTGGCGAGGGCGCACAAGTACGCGATCGAGCGCTTCGCGCAGGAACTGCTGGCCGTCAAGGACGCGCTCGAGCAGACGCTGGCGACGCCGGGTGCGTCGACCGAGGCGCTGCGCGACGGCGTCGAGCTGACCCTCAAGAACCTGAATGCGGCCTTCGACAAGGCGCAGATCGTCGAGATCGATCCGCTGCACGACAAGTACGATCCGCACCGCCACCACGCGATGACGATGATCGAATCCGACCGGCCCGCGGGCACCGTCGCGCAGGTGTTCCAGAAGGGCTACATGCTCGCCGACCGCATTCTGCGACCGGCGCTGGTCGCGGTGGCCAAGGCCAGCGAGCGCGGCGACCAGCCGGCCGCATGACGCGCTTCGCCTTGAATCGGACCGAAAAAACCCCACGTAACGCATAAGCAAGCATCCAGCATACGGAAGGAACAAGCATGGCCAAGATCATCGGGATCGACCTCGGGACGACCAACAGCTGTGTCGCCATCATGGAAGGCAGCCAGCCGAAAGTGATCGAGAACTCCGAAGGCGCGCGGACGACGCCTTCGGTCGTCGCCTATCAGGAAGACGGCGAGATCCTCGTCGGCGCGCCGGCGAAGCGGCAGGCGGTGACCAATGCGAAGAACACGATCTTCGCGGTCAAGCGGCTGATCGGCCGCAAATTCGAGGAAAAGGAAGTGCAGAAGGACATTGGGCTCATGCCGTACAAGATCGGCAAAGCCGACAACGGCGACGCCTGGGTCGAAGTGCGCGGCAGGAAAATCGCGCCGCAGCAGGTCTCGGCCGAAATCCTGCGCAAGATGAAAAAGACGGCCGAGGACTACCTCGGCGAAGAAGTGACCGAAGCCGTGATCACGGTGCCGGCATATTTCAACGACTCGCAGCGGCAGGCGACCAAGGACGCGGGCAAGATCGCCGGTCTCGAGGTCAAGCGGATCATCAACGAGCCGACCGCGGCCGCGCTCGCGTTCGGCATGGACAAGAAGGAAGGCGACCGCAAGATCGCCGTCTACGATCTCGGCGGCGGCACGTTCGACATCTCGATCATCGAGATCGCGGTGGTCGACAAGGAACACCAGTTCGAGGTGCTGTCGACCAACGGCGACACCTTCCTCGGCGGCGAGGACTTCGACCAGCGCCTGATCGACTACATCGTCACCGAGTTCAAGAAGGACCAGGGGGTCGACCTGAAGAACGACGTGCTGGCGCTGCAGCGGCTCAAGGAAAGCGCCGAAAAGGCCAAGGTCGAGCTGTCCTCGTCGCAGCAGACCGACGTCAACCTGCCGTACATCACGGCCGATCAGTCGGGGCCGAAGCACCTGTCGGTCAGGATAACGCGCGCCAAGTTCGAGGCGCTGGTCGAGGACCTGATCGAGCGCACGATCGAGCCCTGCCGGATCGCGATCAAGGACGCGGGCGTCAAGCTGTCCGAGATCAGCGACGTCATCCTGGTCGGCGGCCAGACGCGCATGCCGAAGGTGCAGGAGAAGGTGAAGGAGTTCTTCGGCAAGGAGCCGCGCAAGGACGTCAACCCCGACGAGGCGGTCGCGGTAGGCGCCGCGATCCAGGGCGGCGTGCTGAAGGGCGACGTCAAGGACGTGTTGCTGCTCGACGTGACGCCGCTGTCGCTGGGCATCGAGACGCTGGGCGGCGTGATGACCAAGCTGATCCAGAAGAACACGACCATACCGACCAAGGCGCAGCAGGTGTTCTCCACCGCTGACGACAACCAGGGTGCGGTGACGATCCATGTGCTGCAGGGCGAGCGCGACGTCGCGGTCGGCAACAAGAGCCTCGGCCAGTTCAACCTCGAGGGCATTCCGCCGGCGCCGCGCGGGCTGCCGCAGATCGAGGTGACGTTCGACATCGACGCCAACGGCATCCTGCACGTCAGCGCCAAGGACAAGGCGACCGGCAAGGAGAACAAGATCACGATCAAGGCGAGCTCGGGCCTGTCGGAAGCGGAGATCGAGCGCATGGTCAAGGACGCCGAAGCGCATGCCGAAGAGGACCGGAAGCAGCTCGAAACCGTGCAGGCGAGAAACGGTCTGGACGCGATGGTGCACAGCGTGAAGAAGTCGCTGGGCGAATACGGCGACAAGGTCAGTGCGGACGACAAGGGCAAGATCGAGGCGGCGCTCAAGGACGCCGAGGAGTTGTTGAAGAATCAGCAGGCCGACAAGGACGCGCTGGAAGCGAAGAGCGAGGCGCTGATGAAGGCTTCGCAGAAGCTGGGCGAGGCGATGTACGCGCAGTCGCAGGCGGAAGGGCAGAAAGACGCCGGCGCGGGGAGCCAGGACGGGGCGGGGGCGGGCGCAGGCCAGGCTCAGGACGAGAAGGTCGTCGACGCGGAGTTTACCGAGGTCAAAGACAAAAAGTGATAGTACGTCACGCCGGATTGCCGTCGGCGTCGTCTTGAGGCGGTGGCGCGGCGCGACGTACTATCTGGCAGGATTCGAGCGTCACCTGACGGCGACGCTCAATCCGCTGGCGGGATTCGAGCGTCACCCAAGGGCGACGCTCAATCCCGCCGTTTGTCATGGGGCGTGACAGGGGGCGCGGATCGACGCAGCAGTCGGTCTGTTTGGAACGGGGCACTGAAAACGCATGGCTAAGCGCGACTACTACACGACGCTGGGCGTCAATCGCGACGCGGGCGACGAAGACATCAAGAAGGCCTATCGGCGCCTTGCGATGAAGCACCATCCGGATCGCAATCCGGACAAGGGCTCCGAGGACAAATTCAAGGAAGCCAAGGAGGCGTACGAGATTCTTTCCGACGCCAGGAAGCGCGCGGCCTACGACCAGTACGGCCACGCCGGCGTCGATCCATCGGCGGGCTTCGGCGCTGCCGGCGCGCGCGGCGCCGGTCCCGAAGGCTTCGGCGGATTCGCCGACGCGTTCGGGGACATCTTCGGCGAAATTTTCGGCAGCGGCGGCGGACGTGGGCGCGGCAACGGCGTCTATCGCGGCGCCGACCTGCGCTACAACCTCGAGCTTTCACTCGAGGAAGCGGCCCGCGGCACCGAGGCGAAAATCCGCATTCCGGCGATGGAAAGCTGTGCGACCTGCCACGGCTCGGGCGCCAAGCCGGGCACGCAGGCCAAGACCTGTCCGACCTGCAACGGTCAGGGCCAGGTGCGTGTCTCGCAGGGATTCTTCTCGATCCAGCAGACTTGCCCGCAGTGCCACGGCACGGGCAAGATCATTCCGGAGCCCTGCGCGACCTGCGGCGGCGTCGGTCGCGTGAAAAAGCAGAAGACGCTGTCGGTGAAGATCCCCGCCGGCGTCGACCAGGACGATCGCATACGGCTCGGCGGCGAAGGCGAGTCCGGGCTCAACGGCGGCCCGCCAGGCGACCTGTACGTCGTGATCGGCCTGAAGCCGCATCCGGTGTTCCAGCGCGAGACCAACGATCTGCATTGCGAGATGCCGATCAGCTTCGCCACGTCCGCGCTCGGCGGCGAAATCGAGATTCCCACGCTCGACGGTCAGGCCAAGATCAAGATCCCGGCCGAAACGCAGAGCGGGCAGGTGTTCCGCCTGCGCGGCAAGGGCATCAAGGGCGTGCGCAGCCATGCGCACGGCGACCTTTTCTGCCACGTCGCGATCGAGACGCCGGTCCACCTGACCGCGCGGCAGAAGGAGCTTTTGCGCGAGTTCGAGCAGATCAACGCCGAAGACCCCGGCGTGCACAATCCGCGCGCGAAAAACTGGTTCGATCGCGTGCGCGAGTTCTTCGGGCCCTGAGACGGGTGGCGCCCCGGCGCGCCGTGGGCCGGCGCATCCGGTTCGCGCCTGCGACGCGACGCGCTGCGGCATCCGCTTTCGTGAAAATCGCGCACGCTGCCGCTGGCGCCAACGCGTTCGACGTCATCGTCATCGGCGCGGGCGCGGCCGGGATGATGTGCGCGGCGACCGCCGGGCGGCGCGGCCGCCGCGTCCTCCTGATCGAGCACTACGACAAGCTCGGCGAGAAGATCCGAATCTCGGGCGGCGGCCGCTGCAATTTCACCAATCTGCATGCCGGGCCGGCGAATTACCTCTCGCAGAATCCCGATTTCTGCCGCTCGGCGCTGGCGCGCTACACGCCCCGGGACTTCATTGCGCTGGTTGAGAGCTACCGGATCGCCTGGCACGAAAAAACGCTTGGCCAATTATTTTGCGACCGGAGCTCGCTCGACATCATCGCGCTCTTGAAGAGCGAGTGTGACGGCGCGGGTGTCGAGTGGCGAATGCCATGCGCGGTGCACGGCGTCCGGCGCGAAGGCGGCTCCTATTCGGTGGCCACGTCGATGGGAACGGTGCGCAGCCTGTCGCTGGTGATCGCCACCGGCGGCCTGACGGTGCCCAAGATCGGTGCGACGCCCTTCGGCTACCGCATCGCCGAGCAGTTCGGCATCGCGGTCGTGCCGCCGCGGCCGGCGCTGGTGCCACTGGCGTTCGACCCGGCGGCGCTGTCCCGCTACGGCGACCTGTCGGGAATCGCCGTCGATGCCGAAGTGTCCTGCAACAGCGGCAGGTTTCGCGAAGGACTGCTGTTCACCCATCGCGGCCTTTCCGGCCCGGCGATCCTGCAGGTTTCGTCATACTGGAATGGAGGCGACTCGCTGGAAATCGATTTGCTGCCCGGCAGCGATGCGGGCTCCTGGCTCGAAAGCGAGCGCAGCTCGCCGGCGCGAATCGACAATCTGCTCGCGCAACGCCTTCCGCGCCGCTTCGCCCAGCAATGGAGCGCGGCCAACGGCGTGGCGATCCCCGTCAATCGGCTGGACGACAGGCGTCGGCGCGAGCTGGCCCACCTGCTCCATGCGTGGCCGGTGCTGCCGTCGGGCACGCTCGGTTACAACAAGGCAGAAGTCACGCTGGGCGGCGTCGACACGCGCGCGCTGTCATCGCAATCGATGGCGGCGACGCAGGTTCCCGGGTTGCACTTCATCGGTGAGGTGGTCGACGTCACCGGATGGTTGGGCGGTTACAACTTTCAATGGGCGTGGGCCTCGGGCTACGCCGCCGGGCAGCACGCCTGACGGCGCAGGCCATCCAGTCCTACGGAAAGGCCGGAATGTGCGGATCGACGCCGCCGTTGATGGCCTCGGGGTGAAAGCGGCCGAGCAATGCCGTTACCTTTCCGACGCTGTGCTCGGGCACATCGAGCATCAGCAGCAGCCTGCCGTCGGCGATCATCGGCTCGAACTGCCGCAAGCGCGAGTTGGGAAGCGCAGATCCGACCATGCTCGAGAACCACGCGCCCAGCAGCGCACCGACCAGCGCTGCGCCGATGACGATCGGAATCTGCGTAAGCGATTCGTTCAGCAGAAAATACGCAGCCGTTCCGCCGGTTGCGCAGCCAAGCAGCGCGCCGGCGACGAGCCCGGTCTGCGCAGCGTGCACGATGTCGGTGGATTGCAGCACGTTGGCTTCGTGCAGGTCTTCCATCGGCGTTCCAGGCCGGGCGAGAAAATGGATATGGCGTTCCTCGATGCGCGCCAGCAGGAGATCGTCCATCGTCTTGCGCGCGCTCGGGAGGTCGGGCAGCAGGAAATACAGTCTGCGTCTCATCGCATGCCTCCGCGTGGCTGGGACGGGCAAGCGCCGGCGGGCACGCCGTGGGTGCGCGGCGCGAGCGCCGGTCGCTGCACCACTCTACTGCGGCGCCGGGTGCGACGCAAGCGATCGCACTGCCGGCGCATACGTCGCGGCCCGCGCGGAAGTTTGCGCAGGCGGACACGAGGGCATAGCATTCGCATCTCCTTGCTCTTACCGTTCCGGAGATGGCGATGCGATATCGGATGCTCTTGCTTGCGGCGGCGATCGCGTTGGCCTGTCCCGCCGCGGTTGCCCAGGTCAGGATCGGCCTGATGGTCTCGGCGACCGGCCCGACCGCGGCCATCGGAATTCCGCAGAAGAATACCGGGGCGCTGCTGGCGACGAAAATCGGCGACACGACGATCGAGTACGTCCAGCTGGAGGATGGAGGCGATACCACGCGTGCGGTGCAGAACGTCAGGAAGCTGATCGACAGCGATCACGTCGATGCGCTGATCGGTCCGTCGACGACACCCAACGCGTTCGCGATCCTGGACATCATCGCCGAGAGCAAGGTGCCGCTGCTGGCCACGGTCGGCAGCTCGTCGGTGGTCGAACCGGTCGACGCCAAGCGCCGCTGGGTGTTCAAGACCACGCAGAACGACGATCTGATCGCATCGGCGCTTATCAGGCACATGCGACGAAACGGTGTCGCGACGGTCGGCTTCATCGGATTCAACGACGCCTACGGTGAGAATTGGCACAAGGTGTTCGGCGGACTCGCCGAAAAGGCCGGGATCAGGATCGTCGCCAACGAGCGCTATGCACGCAACGATTCGAGCGTCACAGCGCAGTCGCTGAAACTCGTTGCGGCCAAACCCGATGCCGTGCTGATCGCCGCGGTCGGCGGGCCCGCGGTGCTGCCCCAGGCGACGCTGTACGACCTGGGTTACAAGGGGCGCGTGTACCAGACGCACGCGGTGGCGACCGATGATTTCATCCGCCTCGGCAAACAAAAGGTCGAAGGCACGATACTCGCCGCCGGATCGATGCTGGTGATCGACGACATCGCCGCTTCCGACCCGATCAAGCAAGTCGCCCTCGGCTACATGAGCGCCTACGAAAAGCGGTTCGGAACCCGGCCGGCGACCTTTGGCGCCAATACCTTTGATGCGGGGTTGCTGCTGCAGCGCGCGATTCCGGTCGCGCTTCGTGCTGCGAAGCCGGGTACCGAGGCGTTTCGCACGGCGCTGCGCGATGCGCTCGAGCAGGAGAAGGGCGTCGTCGGCTGCCAGGGCGTCTTCAACATGAGTCCGGACAACCACAACGGCATGGACGAGCGCGCGCGCGTATTGGTCGTCGTCAAGGACGGCAGGTTCCGGCTGCTGGCCGAGTGACGCTTGCGCGCGGGCGGCGTTGAATGGCGCCGGATCGACCGATCGTCGGCGTGCTGCTCGCCGCCGGCAGCGGCTCGCGTTTCGGCGGCGACAAGCTGCTGGCGAAGCTGGCGGACGGCACGCCGCTGGCGCTCGCGGCGCTTTCCACCCTGGCGGCGGCGGTCGACGTGGTGGTCGCGGTCGTGCGGCCTGCCGATGCGGCCCTGGGCGCGCTGCTCGCCGAGACCGGCGCGCTCGTCAGCGTCTGCGCCAATGCCGGCGACGGCATGGGCGCGAGTCTCGCCTGCGGCGTGCGGGCCGCGCAGCAGCGCTTTCCGCAGGCGCAGGGCGCGGTCGTCGCGCTCGCCGACATGCCGTGGGTGTCCGCGCCGACCGTGCAGCGCGTCGCTGCGGCCTTGCGCGGCGGCGCGGCGCTGGCGGCGCCGATGCATCGCGGCACGCGCGGCCATCCGGTGGCGATCGGCTCGCGCTTTTTCGTCGAGCTGCAGGCGCTATCCGGCGACGAGGGGGCAAAGGACCTGCTGGCGGCCCACGCCGGAGACATCGAGTTGATCGCCGTCGACGATCCGGGCGTGCTGCGCGACGTCGATACGCCGGCGGATCTGCGGCGCTGATTGCGCCTCCCGTCGCCCCGGCGCAGGGCGGGGCCCAAGCGGCGACACGACGGCGGGACACGGCGACTCAACGCCGCTGGGTTCCCGCTTGCGCGGGAACGACGATCCAAGTTCTCGCTCGCGCTCGCCCGGGGTGACGCCAGAGCCTGTCGCCCCGGCGCAGGCCGGGGCCCAAGCGGCGACACGACGGCGGGACGCGGCGACTCAACGCCGCTGGGTTCCCGCTTGCGCGGGAACGACGATCCAAGTTCTCGCTCGCGCTCGCCCGCGATGACGCTGCCGTATCCGATCGCTGCGGCGCTTCGCGCCTTGCTCTCGGAGGGCAGCGTCACTTCCTCCACATGTCGACCTGCCGGCCGACGATGCGATTCTCCTCGTCCTGCATCTTCCACCAGGCGCGCAGCTCCGCCTCGCCCAGCGGATGCGAAATCAGATAGCCCTGCGCTTCCTCGCAACCGTGCGCTTTCAGGAACTCGAACTGCGCCGCCGTCTCGACGCCTTCGGCGATGACGCGCAGGCCCAGGCTATGCGACAGTGCGATGATCGCCTGCGAGATCGCCTCGTCGCTGGCGCTCTTTTCGATGCCGCGGACGAAGCGCTGGTCGATCTTCACCGCCTGGATCGGCAGCCGTGCCAGGTACGACAGGCTCGAATAGCCGGTGCCGAAATCGTCGATCGTGATCGACACCCCCATCTGCTTCAGCTTGATCAGTGTTGAAACCGCCTTGTCCGGATGGGTGATGATCACGCTCTCAGTGATCTCGAGGTCCAGGTAGCGGGCGGGGAGCCCGCTGACCCTCAGCGCCTCCTCGACGATCGACAGCCAGCTGTCGTGTTGCAGCTGCTGCACCGACAGGTTGACCGACAGCCGCAGCAGCATGTTCTGCCGATGCCAGTTGGTCACCTGGCGGCAGGCGTCGCGCAGCACGCGCGCACCGAGCGCCTGGATCATCCCGGACTCCTCGGCGATCGAGATGAATTCGGCCGGACCGATGATGCCGCGCTCCGGATCGCGCCAGCGCAGCAGCGCCTCGACGCCGCAGGCGCGGCCGCTGGCCATCTCGATCTGCGGCTGGTAGACGAGGAAGAACTCGTCGTCCATCAGGCCGCGTCGCATATCGGTCTCGATCTGCAGCCGTGCCTGCACCCGCGCATTCATGTCGGCGGTGTAGAAGCGATAGGTATTGCGCCCGGTGTCCTTGACCGAGTACATCGCTGTGTCCGCCTGCCTGATCAGGCCACCGGGATCGCCGGCATCGGTCGGATAGACGGACACGCCGATCGAGCAGGTCAAGGTCGGCGTCTGGTCGCCCAGGCGGAACGGTGCCAGGAAGGATTCGCGCACTCGGGTGAGGACCGCCATGATCTCGATCGTCGCCCGTTCCGGGTCGAGGTCGGGAAGAATAACGACGAATTCGTCCCCGCCCAGCCGTGCGACCGTGTCGGACTCGCGCACCGCGTGGCTCAGGCGCTGCGCCACGGCCTGCAGCAGACGGTCGCCGGCGTCGTGGCCGAGCGTGTCGTTGATTCGCTTGAAGTGGTCGAAGTCGAGAAACAGGCAGGCGACCTGGTGATGATCGCGTGCCGCCTGCGCCAGGATCTGCTTCAGGCGCTGGTTGAGCAGCGCGCGATTCGGCAGTCCGGTCAGGATGTCATGCTGCGCGAGCTTGTAAGCCTGCGCGATCGCGACCTCGAGCTCCTTGGTTCGCTGCGCGACCTTGTCTTCCAGCGTGCGCTGGTAGCCGGCCACTTCCGCCTGCGAGTGCCACAGTCGCTGCGTCATCTGATTGAACGCGTGCGTGAGCAGGCCCAGCTCGTCGCCGGAGGTCGGAACGACGCGCACGCCGAGCTCACCGCCCCCGACCCTGTTGACGGCGTGCATCAGCTCGCGTATCGGCGCCACCAGGCGTCGCGTCAGCAGCAGCGTGGCCAGGATGGCGATCACCGTCAGCGCCGCGACGACCGACAGCGCGCCGATCAGATTGCCGAGCAGCTGCGACTGGTTGCGCTCATAGTTCATGCCCAGGCGGACATATCCGATCGGAGCATCCGCGGCGGCCGGCGCCTCGGCCATCGCCGGCGCCGGTCCGTTTTTCGCTTCGGCGATCGGCGCGACGAGCTCGAGATAGCGGCGTCCCTTGATGTCGCGCACGCTGGCCTCGTTTGCGCCGGCATGCATTTCGGCCGCCGGCGCCGGCGGCATCGCGGCGTCGCCGTAGTCGCGGGACGCGAGCAGCGCCCGCTGGTCGTTGAGCACCGCGACGTAGGCGATGTCGCGGTCGGCGTCGAGACTTTGCAGCAGCTGGTCCAGTGCGCTCACGTCGGCGGTGTAAACGGCGTACTCGGACAATTCCGCCAGCATCGACGCAATCGTCGCTCCCTGCGTCCGCAATCGCGCCTGCTCGGCGTCGACCTGCTGGGCGACCAGCAGCGCGCTGATGCCGATTGCGGTCGCCACGATCAAGCCGATGGCCAGCAAATTGAGCTTGGCGAGCAATCCGAAGCCTTTCGCGGGCGGCTTCGCAGCCGGGCCCGTCGCGGCGACACGCTCTGCATCCGTCGACGGTGCGCGTGCGGCCATGGTCGCTAGGCCCTATTCCAGCACCCGGTCGAACGCCTGGCGTATCGACGGATCCCAGCGCAGACCGAACAGTTCGGCGGTTCGCTTGTTGACGATGATGCGCGGCCGCGGCCGCGCCGGCGCGGCGGGGCTGCTGCCGGGCAATTGACGCAGCGCCAATCGAGCGCAGAACGCGCCGACTTCGCGGTAGTCCCAGTCGAGCGCGTAAAGCGCGCCGGCCCTGGCCCACGCCTCGGACGGCCCGATCAGCGGCAGCTTGTGGTGGAACGAGAACAGGAGCAGGCCCTTCGCGGTGCGTGGCGTGTAGACCGTCGCGTCGGGGACCGCGAGCAGCACATCGACCGCGCCGGGGAGGCGGCCGAGCGCGGCCGGAAGCATGGCCGGTGCCTGAACCGGCACCAGGACGGGATTGAAATCGGCGCGCCGCAGCGCCGCGGCAAGCGACTCGACGTGCTGTGCGTTCTGCACCGGGTCGTAGAGAATGCCGACATAGCGTGCGCTCGGCAACAACCGCTGCAGCCAGAGAATCTGCTCATCCGCCGGCATGTCGACCGGAACTGCCTGCGCGCTCGGCGAGGCCTGGGCAGCCATGCAGTCGACGGTAGCGATCGCCGGGGCCCCTCGCGCCACCCGCGCCGCGGCACGCGGGCCGAGCGCGATCACCGCGACGTCCTTGCCGTCGCGCGCAGCGGCTTCGAGGCGGGCGTTGACGTTGCCGTCAGGTGCGATCTCCTCGACCGGCGTAGCGCCCAGAGCTTCGCGCGCGCCGGCCAGCGCGGCGCGCAGTTGCGGCGTGTCGTCCGGTGAGAACACCAGCACGCGCGGGGCCGCGGCCGCGTGTCCGGCAAGCGCCGCAACGATCGTCAAGAGCAGCGGCACGGCGCGCATGACTGCGCGCCGCGGGCGTAAGCCGCACCCGGCGTCAGCGGCGTGCATGGCGCTGCGGCGAACGGCTGGTTCCATCGGCGCGAGGTTGACCTTGGCGCCGCAAGCGCCCGGCGCATGCTCTGGATGCGATGAACATTGCGCCGCAGGTCGCCGGGATCGATGCGCCAGGGCGGTCTTCAGACGGCCGTCACGGGGATCTTGCCGATGCGCTGCTGCCATTCGCGCGGGCCGGTCTGGTGCACCGACGTGCCGGTCGCGTCGACCGCGACGGTCACCGGCATGTCCTTGACGTCGAACTCGTAGATCGCTTCCATGCCGAGGTCGGCGAACGCGACGACGCGCGAGCTGCGGATCGCCTTCGACACCAGGTAGGCCGCGCCGCCGACGGCCATCAGGTAGGCGGCCTTGTGCTTGCGGATCGCCTCGATCGCCGACCGGGCCGCGCTCGGCCTTGCCGATCATCGCGATGAGGCCGGTCTGGGCGAGCATCATCTCGGTGAACTTGTCCATCCGCGTCGCGGTGGTCGGGCCGGCCGGACCGACGACCTCGTCGCGCACCGGATCGACCGGGCCGACGTAGTAGATGACGCGGTTGGGGAAATCGACGCCGGGCGGCAGCGACTCGCCCTTGGCGAGCATGTCGTCGATGCGCTTGTGCGCGGCGTCGCGGCCGGTCAGCATCTTGCCGCTCAGCAGCAGCCGATCTGCCCGGCTTCCAGCGTCGCGACTTCCTCCGGCGTCAGCGTGTCGAGATCGACGCGCTTCGCCGTCGGCGACGGCGCCCAATGCACGTCGGGCCAGCGCGCGAGGTCGGGCGGCGTCGAGCTTGGCCGCGCCCGATGCCGTCGAGCATGAAATGCGCATGCCGCGTCGCCGCGCAGTTCGGGATCATGCCGACCGGCTTGCGACGCGGCATGCGTCGGGTAATCGAGGATCTTGACGTCGAGCACGGTCGACAGCCCGCCGAGCCCCTGCGCGCCGATGCCGAGCGCATTGACTGCCTCGTAGATGCTCGATGCGCAGCTCCTCGATCGCGCTGGCGGGGCCGCGCTTCTTCGAGCTCGTGCATGTCGATCGGCTGCCATCAGCGCTTCCTTGGCCAGCAGCATCGCCTTCTCCGCGGTGCCGCCGATGCCGATGCCGAGCATGCCCGGCGGGCACCAGCCGGCGCCCATCGTCGGCACGCGTCTTCACGACCCAGTCGACGATCGAGTCCGACGGATTCAGCATCACGAACTTCGACTTGTTCTCGGAGCCGCCGCCCTTGGCCGCGATCGTGACGTCGACCGTGTCGCCGGGCACGAGCTCGAAGTGCACGACCGCCGGCGTGTTGTCGCTGCGTGTTCTTGCGCGCTGCCCGCCGGGTCGGCGACGATCGATGCGCGCAGCGTGTTGTCGGGATCGAGATAGGCGCGCCGCACGCCTTCGTTGACCATGTCCGTCGGCGACATCGTCGCGCCCTCCCACCGCACGTCCATGCCGACCTTCACGAAGGCGACGACGATGCCCGGTGTCCTGGCAGATCGGCCGCTGGCCTTCGGCGCACATCCGCGAATTGGTGAGGATCTGCGCGATCGCGTCCTTCGCCGCGGGCGATTGCTCGGCGTCGTACGCGGCGCCAAGCGCCTCGATGTAGTCGGGCGGGTGGTAGTAGGAGATGTACTGCAGCGCGTCGGCGACGCTGTCGATGAAGTCTTCCTGCTTGATCGTCGTCATGGCTGGTGGTGACGCAACGGCGGCGGAACGCTCGGCTAAGCCGAACGTGACGTAGCCAGCAATTCTACCATCGGCGACCGGGGCCTTCGGCGCCGTCCGACGGGCGTCGTTGCGGTGCGACTTCCGGTCGCGCGAACACTTGCGCGCATGCCGGCGCGCCCGTCGCGACGCTGGTGCGATTCGCCCGCGCCGGGCACGCGCCACGGCGGCACGGCGATTGCGCCGCGAGGGCAAGAATCGGTAGACTGCGGTCAAGCGGTCAATGATGCGAGGGGCATTCTGCCCTTCGTCCGCACCCCAATCGTCGAGGAGAGACGGCATGTCCACGATCGAATCGGTATCGCACGAAGCGCGCGTCTTCGAGCCGCCGCGGCGAATTCGTCGCGCAGGCGAACGTCACGCAGGCCGAATTCGACGCGCTCAACGCCGCGGCCGCAGCCGACTATCGCCGGGTTCTGGGCGCAGCTCGCGCGCGAGCAGCTCGCCTGGCACAAGCCGTTCACCCGGTCGCTCGACGAATCGCAAGGCGCCGTTCTACAAGTGGTTCGAGGACGGCGAGCTCAACGTCTCGTACAACTGCCTCGACCGCAACCTCGAGAACGGCAATGCGAACAAGGTCGCGATCATCTTCGAGGCCGACGACGGCGCCGTCACCAGGGTCACCTACCAGGAGCTGTATCAGCGCGTCTGCCGGTTCGCCAACGGGCTGAAGTCGCTCGGCATCAGCAAGGGCGACCGCGTCATCATCTACATGCCGATGTCGATCGAGGGCGTGGTCGCGATGCAGGCCTGCGCGCGCATCGGCGCGACGCACTCGGTGGTGTTCGGCGGCTTCTCCGCCAAGTCGCTGCAGGAGCGCATCATCGACGCCGGCGCGGTCGCGGTGATCACCGCCGACGAGCAGGTGCGCGGCGGCAAGCACCTGCCGCTGAAGGCGATCGTCGACGAGGCGCTCGGCATGGGCGGCTGCGAGAGCAGTGCGCAACGTGATCGTCTACCGGCGCACCGGCGGCAACGTCGCGTTCGCGGCGCCGCGCGACCTGTGGATGCACGAGCTCGTCGCGAAGCAGCCCGACACCTGCGAGCCGGAATGGGTCGGCGCCGAGCATCCGCTGTTCATCCTCTACACCTCCGGCTCGACCGGCAAGCCGAAGGGCGTGCAGCACAGCTCCGGCGGCTACCTGCTGTGGGCGATCGCTGACGATGCGCTGGACGTTCGACATCAAGCCGGACGACGTCTTCTGGTGCACCGCCGACATCGGCTGGGTCACCGGCCACACCTACATCACCTACGGACCGCTGGCGGTCGGCGCGACCGAGATCGTGTTCGAGGGCATTCCGACCTATCCGGATGCCGGGCGCTTCTGGCAGACGATCAGCGAAGCACAAGGTCATCGATCTTCTACACCGCGCCGACGGCGATCCGCTCGCTGATCAAGGCGTCGGGCGTCGCGCCGCAGACGGCGCCGAAGAACTACGACCTGTCGAGCCTGCGCCTGCTCGGCACCGTCGGCGAGCCGATCAATCCCGAGGCCTGGATGTGGTACCACGAGAACGTCGGCGGCGGGCGCTGCCCGATCGTCGACACCTGGTGGCAGACCGAGACCGGCGGCCACATGATCACGCCGCTGCCGGGCGTCACGCCGCTGGTGCCCGGGCTCGTGCACGCTGCCGCTGCCGGGCATCATCGCGGCGATCGTCGACGAGACCGGCCACGACGTCGCGAACGGCCACGGCGGCATCCTGGTCATCAAGCGGCCGTGGCCGGCGATGATCCGCACGATCTGGGGCGATCCCGAGCGCTACCGGAAGTCCTACTATCCCGACGAGCTCGGCGGCAAGCTCTACCTCGCCGGCGACGGCGCGGTGCGCGACAAGGCGACCGGCTACTTCACGATCATGGGCCGCATCGACGACGTGCTCAACGTCTCCGGCCACCGCCTGGGCACGATGGAGATCGAATCGGCGCTGGTCGCCAATCCGATGGTCGCCGAGGCCGCGGTCGTCGGCCGGCCCGACGACATGACCGGCGAGGCGGTGTGCGCGTTCGTCGTGCTGAAGCAGGCCCGGCCCGACGGCGCGGAAGGCGGAGAAGATCGCGAAGGAGCTGCGCGACTGGGTCGGCAAGGAGATCGGCCCGATCGCCAAGCCCAAGGACATCCGCTTCGGCGACAACCTGCCGAAGACGCGCTCGGGCAAGATCATGCGCCGGCTGCTGCGCTCGATCGCCAAGGACGAGGCGATCACGCAGGACGTGTCGACGCTGGAGAATCCGGCGATCCTGGAGCAGTTGAAGCAGGCGCTGTAGCCCGCTTCGGATGCGGGGTGGCCGGGGATCGACGCTGCCGGCGCGATGCGGGCGCGGTCCGGTTGCGGCGGGGGTGTCTACGCCACCGGCGGCGCGGTGTCGAGATACGACGGGCGCTTCGACAGCTTGTCGAACAGCCCGACCAGATTGGCGTGTGCGTCGCGCCAGGCGATCGTCGGGTGGCGCAGGTCCAGGTAACCCAGCGCGCATCCGGTTGCGATGTCGGCGAGCGAATGCGCTTCGCCGTTGCACCACGGCCTGTCGGCGAGCTCGTTCGCCAGTTCCACGATTCCGCGCTCGATCTTCTCGCGCTGCCTGGCGATCGACTCGCTGCTCTGCTGCCTGGCGGGCCGCGCCGATTCGCGCACGATCGCCACCGCGGCGTCGCAGATGCCGTCGGCCAGCGCCTCCCAGCGCCTGACCGCGATGCGCTGGCGGCTGGGCTCGGGAATGAGCCGCGATACCGGGCTCACGGTGTCGAGATACTCGACGATCACGCGCGAGTCGTAGAGCGCGGTGCCGTCGTCCAGCAGCAGCACCGGCACCTTGCCCAGCGGATTGTGCGTCGGCACGATGGTGTCCTCGGCCCAGGGCGAGGCTTCGATCACTTCGCAATCGATCTTCTTCTCGGCGAGCGCGATGCGCACCTTGCGCGCGTAGGGACTCGTCGGCGACGCGAGCAGTTTCATCGTTGGAGTTTCAGGCGGTGGGCATGGCGACGGACACGGTGCGCACTCCGTGTATTTCATCGATTATAGCATTGCACCTGCACCCCGACGCTGCGGCAATCAAGCGCGCTGTGATACACTGCAATCGACCTGCCTGCAGCGAAAATCTCCAGCCTTATGCCGCACGCCGAGGCGCTTTCGACCCTTACCGCGCTGTCGCCGCTCGACGGCCGTTATCGCGCCAAGGTCGCCCTGCTCGCCGACCATTGCAGCGAATACGCGCTGATCCGCGAACGCGTGCGCGTCGAGCTGGAGTGGCTCGAGGCGCTGTCCGACGAGCCCCGCATCGGTGAAGTCCCACCCTTCGGCGCGGCGACGCGCGAGCTGCTGGCGCAGGCGAGGCGTGATTTCAGCCTCGCCGACGCCGAGCGCGTCAAGGCCATCGAGCGCACGACCAATCACGACGTCAAGGCGGTCGAATACTGGCTGAAGGAGCGCTTCACCGCCGTGCCCGAGATCGCGCGCGCGGCGGAGTTCATCCATTTCGCGTGCACGTCCGAGGACATCAACAATCTCGCCTATGGCCTGATGCTCGACGGCGCGCGGCGCTGCGTTCTGATGCCGGCGCTGACCGCGCTGATTGCCGAGCTGCGCACGCTCGCGCACGAACACGCGGCGCTGCCGATGCTCGCGCGCACACACGGCCAGCCGGCGACGCCGACGACGCTGGGCAAGGAGATCGCCAACGTCGTGGCCCGCCTCGACCGCGCGGCGAGCGAGTTCGGCACCATTGCCCTGCGGGGCAAGATCAACGGCGCCGTCGGCAACTACAACGCGCATCTTGCCGCGTATCCGGAGGTCAACTGGGAAGCGATCGCCCAGCGCGTGGTCGCCCGGCTCGGCATGGAATTCAACGCCTATACGACGCAGATCGAGCCGCATGACGACCTCGCGGCGCTCTTCGACGCGCTGTCGCGCGTCAATACGATCGTCATCGATCTCGATCGCGACGTCTGGGGCTACGTGTCGCTCGGCTACTTCCGCCAGAAGGTGAGCGAGGGCGAGGTCGGGTCATCGACGATGCCGCACAAGGTCAATCCGATCGATTTCGAGAATTCGGAAGGCAATCTGGGTCTCGCCAATGCGTTGCTGCGCCACTTGGCCGGGAAGCTCCCGATCTCGCGCTGGCAGCGCGATCTGACCGATTCGACGGTCATGCGCAATGTAGGCGTGGCGCTCGGCCACGCGCTGCTGGGCTACGCGTCATGCCGGCAGGGGCTCGAGCGTCTCACCGTCGATCCGGTCCGGCTCGCCGCCGATCTGGATGCGAATTGGGAGGTGCTTGCCGAGCCGATCCAGACGGTGATGCGCCGCTACGGCATCGACAGCCCGTACGAACAGCTCAAGGCGTTGACGCGAGGCAAGGCGGGGCTGACGCGCGAGACGCTGCACGCGTTCATCGAGGCGCTGGCGCTGCCCGCCGACGCGAAGGCGCGTCTGAAGGCGCTGACGCCGTCGAGTTACATCGGCAACGCCGCCGAGCTCGCGCGACGAGTCTAGGGCCTGTTCACAGACCCTAGTCCGGACTACGTATTTTTCTGCCGCCGCTCGCGCAGCCACTCGATGACGATCGGCAGCAGCGAAATGCCGACGACCGCGAGCACGATCAAGGTGAGGTTTTGCTTCACCCACGGAATGTTGCCGAACAGGTAGCCGGCGTACACCAGCGAGCCGACCCACATCGCAGCGCCGATCACGTTGTACGAGAGGAATCGGCGGTACGTCATCGCGCCGACGCCGGCAAGAAAGGGCGCGAAGGTGCGCACGATCGGGACGAAGCGGCAGATGATGATCGTGAAGCCGCCGTACTTCTCGTAGAAGCGATGCGTGCGTTCCAGGTATTCCGGCTTGAGCCAGCGCGCCAGCCGGCTGTCCGGCGACGGGTTGAACACCTTTGGTCCGAGGAAGTTCCCGACCGCGTAATTGACCGAATCGCCGGCAACCGCCGCGGCGAAGAGTACGAGTGCCAGCAGGTGCACGTCGATTCCGCTTGCGGCGGCGACGGTGCCGGCGAGGAAAAGCAGCGAGTCGCCGGGCAGCATGGGAAGCACCACCAGGCCGGTCTCGGCGAAGATGACCAGGAACAGCGCCACGAACAGCACCCACGAGTGTTGCGCGGCGAGGCCGGCCAGCGTCTGGTCTAGCGCCAGCAGCGAATACAGCAGCGTCGTCAGCATCGCGCCCGTCCGGCGACGATTGTCGAACGGTCAGGGCAGGATCTTTTCGGCACCCGCCGCGCCGCTTTTCTTGTCAGGCTTGACCAGGTCCTCGCGCGACACGCCGAGCCACATCACGAGCGAGGCCATCACCAGCGCCGACGAGTAGATGCCGAAGCAGATGCCGATGGCCAGCGCCAGCGAGAAGTGGTGCAGCGTCTCGCCGCCGAAGAAAAAGATCGACAGCACCATCATCAGTGTGCAGCCGTGGGTGATGATCGTGCGCGACAGCGTGCTGGTAATTGCGCTGTTGATGACGTCGGGGACGCTGGCCTTGCGCATCTTGCGGAAATTCTCGCGAATCCGGTCGGCGATCACGACCGATTCGTTGACCGAGTAGCCGAGCACCGCCAGCACCGCAGCGAGCACCGGCAGGGAGAACTCCCACTGGAACAGCGCGAAGAAGCCGAGAATGATGATCACGTCGTGCAGGTTCGCGATAATCGCCGACACCGCGAAGCGCCACTCGAAGCGCAGTGCGAGATAGGCGACGATGCCGAAGCTGACCAGCAGCAGCGCCAGCGCGCCGTTTTCGTAGAGCTCCTTGCCGACCTGCGGCCCGACGAATTCGACGCGCTGCTGCGAGACGGCGGCGTCGTCGGCCCGGAGCGCCGCCATCACGCGCTCGGAGAGCTGCGCGGTCGACACGCCTTCCTTCAGCGGCAGCCGGATCAGCGCGCTGTTGGCGCTGCCGAAGCTCTGCACGGCGAACTCGCCGAGATTCATCTTGTCGATGGACGACCGGACGCGCGCGAGGTCCGCAGCGTGCGGGTAGGCGATCTCGATGACCGTTCCGCCGCGGAAATCGACGCCGAGGTTCAAGCCGCGAACCGCGAGAAAAAAGACCGCCAGCACGAAGGTGATCAACGAAATCACGTTGAACACCAACGCGTGCTTCATGAACGGGATGTCGTGCTTGATTCGGAAGAATTCCATCGTCGCTCTCTACCTACAATACATCGTTCCCGCGAACGCGGCCCCGGCATGCTTTAAGCCGGGGGTGGGAACCCAGTGTCGTTCTTGCCGGCTCATCGGGCGTGCGGACAAAGTCGCTGGGTCCCCTCCCCCCGCTTTCGCGGGACTAAAGGCCGCGGGGACGACTGCAGCGGCTACGCCGCCTTCGCAGCCGGCTTCCAAATCTGCCCGATCGAAATCTTTTCCAGCTTCTTGCGGCCTCCGTAGACGAGCGCGACGAGGCCGCGCGAGACGAAGACCGCGCTGAACATCGACGTCATGATGCCCAGGCAATGCACGACGGCGAAGCCGCGCACCGGACCGCTGCCGAAGATCAGCAGCGCGAGGCCGGCGATCAGGGTCGTCACGTTGGAGTCGAGAATCGTGTTCCACGCGCGCTCGTAGCCGGCCTGGATCGCCGCGTGCGGCGTGTCACCCCAGCGCAGCTCCTCCCGTATGCGCTCGTTGATAAGCACGTTGGCGTCGATTGCCATGCCCAGCGTCAGCGCCACGGCGGCGATGCCGGGCAGCGTCAGCGTCGCCTGGAGCATCGACAGGATCGCGATCAGCAGCAGCAGGTTCACCGCCAGCGAAATCGTCGATATGACCCCCATCAGCAAGTAATAGGAGCAGATGAAGACAGCGAGAACGACGGCGCCGTACAGCACCGAATCGAAGCCCTTTTCGATGTTGTCCTTGCCGAGCGACGGACCGACCGTGCGCTCCTCGACGATTTCCATCGGCGCCGCCAGCGCGCCCGCGCGCATCAGGAGCGCGATGTCGTTGGCTTCGCGCGTGTTCATCCGGCCGCTGATCTGCACCCGGCCGCCGCCGATCTCCTCGCGGATCACCGGGGCGGTGATGACCTCGGCCTTGCCCTTTTCGACCAGCAGGATCGCCATGCGCTTGCCGACGTTCTCGCGCGTCAACTCCTTGAAGATGCGGGCGCCGGCGCTGTCGAGATTGACGTGTACCGCCGGCTCGTTGCTGCGTCCGTCGAAGCCGGGTTGCGCGTCGCTGATGCGATCGCCGGTAAGCACCACCTGCCGCTTGACCAGGATCGGCACGCCGCTGGGCTCGGTGAGCTTGTCGTCTCCGAGGGGCACCTGGCCGGACTGCGCCATCTGTATGGCGGTGGGGTCGTCGTCGACCATGCGGATTTCCAGCGATGCCGTGCGGCCGATGATGTCCTTGGCGCGCGTCGTATCCTGGACGCCGGGCAGCTGCACGACGACCCGGTCGGCCCCCTGCTGCTGGACGATCGGCTCGGCGACGCCAAGCTCGTTGACCCGGTTGCGCAGGATCGTGATGTTCTGCTGGACCGCGCCTTCCTGGATGCGCTTCTGCGCCTCGGGCTTGAGCCCGCTCACCAGTTTGAAGTCGCTGCCGCCATCGACGTTGTTGAGCAGCAGATCGGGAAACGAATTGGCGATCTCGTTGTAGGCCTTGCTGCGTTCCGTGGAGTCGCGGAAACGCACCGCGACGTTCTGTCCTTCGCGCGCGATGCCCGAATACAGCACTTTTTTCTCGCGCAGCAGCGAGCGGATGTCGGTCAGGTAGCGGTCGGCGGCCTTGTCCAGCGCCGCTTTCATGTCGACCTGCAGCAGGAAGTGGACGCCGCCGCGCAGGTCGAGGCCGAGGTACATGGGCAACGCGCCGATCGACGCCAGCCAGCGCGGCGACGTCGACAGCAGGTTCAGCGCGACGATGTAGTTGTCGCCGAACTTCTGCTGCAGCACGTCCCTCGCCTTGAGCTGCGTGTCAGGATCGGGCAGGCGGACCTTGACGCCGTTGGCGTCGAGCAGGGCGCCGGTGTAGACGACGTCGGCGGCCTTGAGCGCATCCTCGGCCATCTGCAGCGTGCCCGTGTCGATCTTGACGCTGGCCTTGCTGGTGGAAACCTGGACCGCCGGCACCTCGGGAAAGAAGTTGGGCAGCGTGTAGACGATGCCGACGAAGAGCGCGACGGCGATCAGGATGTATTTCCAGGCGGGATAACGATTCATCGATTGTCCGGAAATGGGCGGCGCGCATCGCGAGAGACGTCGCTCGCGCTCGTCGCGCGGGCGGCGCCCGATTCGCCTGCTAGAGGCTCTTGATCGTACCTTTGGGCAACAGCAGCGATATCGCGCTGCGCTGCACGGTGATCGTGACGTTCGGCGCGATGTCGACGTCGGCGTAGCCTTCGGATATCTTGGCGATCTTGCCGACGACGCCGCCGGCGGTGACGACTTCGTCGCCTTTCTGCAGGGCCTCGAGCATCACCTTGGTGTCGCGGGCGCGCTTCTGCTGCGGCCGGATCAGCAGGAAATAGAAGACGACGAAGATGGCGACCATCGGCAGGAACGCCATCAGGTCGCCGCCACCAAACAGACCTCCCGGTGTCTGCGCGTAGGCGGGGCTGATCAACACGGTTGCTTCCTCCTGGCATCGGAACGACCGCCGCCTGGCTGCCCCGGGAAACGGGGCGCATGGCCGATCGCATTAACCATTAATTCTACCATGGCCCATGCGGCCGCCCGGCCCCGGCGCCGTGCGGAAAAGGGGCGTAACGGCCTCGCGTCGACCGGTCAGGCGTCCGCCGGCTTCGTCTGTGCGCGCTGCGCCCGGAACGAGGCCGCGTAGCCCGGCAGCGCGTCGTCGCGGATCGCCTGGCGCAGCTCGGCGGCGAGCGTCAGGTAATAGTGCAGGTTGTGTACGGTGTTCAGACGGGCGCCGAGGATTTCGTTGCTGCGCTGCAGATGGTGCAGGTAGGCGCGGCTGAAATTGCGGCAGGTGTAGCAGCCGCAGCCGTCGTCGAGCGGATCCGGGTCGGCACGGTGCCGCGCATTCCTTATCTTGACGTCGCCGCGGCGCGTGTACAGCCAGCCGTTACGGGCGTTCCGCGTCGGCAGTACGCAGTCGAACATGTCGATGCCGTTGCCGACCGCCTCGACGATGTCCTCCGGCGTGCCTACACCCATCAGGTAGCGCGGCTTGTCCGCGGGCAGACGCGGGGCGATGTGGGCCTCGATGTGCCGCATCTGGTCTTTTGGCTCGCCGACGGAAAGCCCGCCGATGGCGTAGCCGTCGAAGCCCATCGCGGTCAATCCGGCCAGCGATTCTTCGCGCAGATCCTCGAACATGCCACCCTGCACGATGCCGAACAGCGCATTGGCGCTGCCCGCGTGCGCGGCTTTGGACCGCGCCGCCCAGCGCAGCGACAACTGCATCGACGCCGCGGCCTCGTCCCGCGTCGCCGGGTACGGCGTGCATTCGTCGAAAACCATCGCGATGTCCGAATCGAGCGTGCGCTGCACGTCGATCGAGATTTCGGGTGTGAGGAACAGCCGGTCGCCATTGACGGGCGAGGCGAAGGCCACGCCTTCTTCGCCCACCTGGCGCAGCGGGCCGAGGCTGAACACCTGGAAGCCGCCGGAATCGGTCAGCAGCGGCCGGTTCCAACCCATGAAGCGATGCAGCCCGCCGTGCGCGGCGATGACGTCGATGCCCGGGCGCAGCCAAAGGTGAAAGGTGTTGCCGAGGACGATTTGCGCGCCGACCTCGACGAGCTCGTTCGGCGCCATCGCCTTGACCGTGCCGTAGGTGCCCACCGGCATGAAAACCGGCGTCTCGACGACACCGTGCGCGAGCACGAGGCGCGCGCTGCGCGCTGCGCCGCAGCGCGCGCTGACCGAGAATTCCATCGCAGCGATTGTAGCAGGGGAGCCGGAGCATTCGACGCCGGCGCGCTACCCGGCCGCGTCCGGATCGCGCTCCAGCAGCATCGCGTCGCCGTAGCTGAAAAAGCGGTAGCGGGCGGCGATCGCATGCGAGTACGCGGCGCGGATGGCATCGTAGCCGGCAAACGCGGACACCAGCATCAGCAGGGTCGAGCGCGGCAAATGAAAATTCGTCAGCAGTCGGTCGGCGACCCGAAAGCGGAATCCCGGCGTGATGAAGAGCGAGGTTTCCGCTTCGCTACCGGCACCCGGCGCACCGCCCAGAGTGGCGGCTTCGAGCGCGCGCAGCGACGTCGTGCCGACGGCGACGATCGCCCGGCCGCTGCTGCGCGCCTGGTCGATCGCGATCATCGTCGCCAGCGGAATGCGGAAGCGCTCGCTGTGCATGCGATGGCGAGAGAGGTCCTCGCTTTCCACCGGCAGGAAGGTGCCCGCGCCAACGTGGAGGGTCACATAGGCGAAGTTCACCTGCCGCGCGCGTAGCGCCGAGAGCAGAGGCTGGTCGAAATGCAGGCCGGCGGTCGGGGCCGCGACCGCCCCCGGATGACGCGCATAGACGGTCTGGTAGCGCTCTTCGTCGGCGGCATCGGGCACTCGCGCGATATACGGCGGCAGCGGTATGGCACCGTGCTGCGAGAGATAGGCTTCGAGAGTCGACGGGACGTCGAAGCGGAGGAGAAAAAAGCGCTGGTCGCGTTCGCAAACAGTCGCCGTGGCGCCTCCGGGCAGGTCGATCCGCGAGCCGATCCGCGGCGGATGGCTGGCGCGGAGCTGCATCCAGGCTTCGCGAGGCGCGACGATGCGCTCGAGCATCAGCTCGACCCTGCCGCCGCTGGGCTTGTGTCCAACGACACGCGAGCGGACCACCTTGGTGTCGTTGAATACCAGAAGGTCACCGGGTGCGAGGAGATCGGGCAGCGAGGTGAAGCGCAGATCGGCGCGCGCCTGGCCTGCCACGTGCAGCAGGCGACTCGCCGAACGCTCCGGCGTCGGAAACTGCGCGATCAGCCCGGCAGGCAGATCGAAATCGAAGTCGGCGAGGTGGTAGGGACTGCTTGGGGTCATGATGCGGAGGGTTGGTCGATGTATCCGCAGTTTGAAGCGGCGCGCCCTTTCCGCGATAATGCCGGCTTCACCGCGCGCCGGCAACGCGGCGAATGCGAAGCGCGTCGCCCGCGTCTTGCGCGGCGTGTTCGAAGCAGATGGCCGCTGCTGTCGGCCGGGATGGCGGAATTGGTAGACGCGCTGGACTCAAAATCCAGTTCTGGCAACAGAGTGGGGGTTCGATTCCCCCTCCCGGCACCACCTGAGCCGCCGCCCATGGCGATGCGCAGGCGGCCGTCATCGCGGCCGAGCGACGCGACGGCCCGTGCTTCCACGGGACCCATTGCGCCTTAACTACAACGTAGTTACAATTCCAGTGTGAGCACGCTTCGTTTCGAGTGGAACGAACGCAAGGCGGCGTTCAATGCGAAGAAGCATGGCGTCTCCTTTGACGAGGCGCGGTCCGTGTTCTTCGACGAACGCGCTCGTCTGATCGACGACCCTGACCACTCAGGGGATGAAGAACGCTTCATCTTGCTTGGCTTGAGCAGTTCCCGTCGGCTGCTACTTGTCTGTCATTGCTACCGGAGCGCGGGCAATGTCATCCGCATCATCTCGGCACGCAGGGCGACTGGCCGGGAATCGAAGTTTTATCCGTAAAGGTGCCCCATGCGCAAGGAGTACGATTTCACGAAGTCTCGGAAGAATCCCTACGCTTCGCAGTTGAAGAAGCAAATCACCATTCGCCTCGACGAAGACTCGATCACCTATTTCAAGGTAGTGTCCGAGGAAGTGGGTATTCCATATCAGAGCCTTATCAATCTTTATCTGCGCGATTGCGCGGCCTCACATCGCAAGCTCAGTCTCAACTGGAAGTGATAACTGCGTCGAGGAAAGGGTTCCGTGTTCGAACAAGCCTTCAAGAGCATCGACGATGTCCTTCGGAAGGAAGCGGGCTGCACGACCGAGCTCGATTACACTGAGCAGACGTCCTGGCTGCTCTTCCTGAAATACCTCGACGGACTGGAGCAGGACCGCGCCGATACGGCCACGGTGGAGGGCAAGAAGTACAGCTACATCCTCGACAAGCCGTACCGCTGGGAAGGGTGGGCCGCGCCCAAGGGCAAAGAGGGCAAGGTCGACCACAACAAGGCTCTGACCGGCGACGATCTACGCGACTTCGTCAATCAGAAGCTCTTCCCGTACCTCCACGGCTTCAAGCAGAAGGCCAGCGGACCGAACACGATCGAATACAAGATCGGGGAGATCTTCGGCGAGATCAAGAACAAGGTCCAGAGCGGCTACAACATGCGCGAGATCATCGACCACATCGATGCGCTGCGCTTCCGCTCGCAGGCCGAAAAGCACGAGCTGTCGCATCTGTATGAAGCCAAGATCAGGAACATGGGCAACGCCAGGTCGCAACGGCGGCGAGTATTACACCCCGCGCCCGCTCATCCGCGCCATCGTGCAAGTGGTGCAGCCGAAGATCGCTTCTGCAAGGACTGGCCGAGAAGGGCTTCGGCGGGCGGCGAGCAGCTCGCCGAGATGCAGAAGATCATCGACGCGGAAAAGAGCGACCTGTTCGACGTCTTGGCCCATGTCGCCTACGCCCTGCCGCCACTCACCCGCAAGGAACGCGCGAACAAGGCCAAGATCCTGATCAGCACCCATTTCAACAGCAAGCAGCAAGTCTTTCTCGACTTCGTGCTGTCGCATTACGTCAGCGTCGGCGTGGAAGAGCTCGACCAGGACAAGCTCACTCCCTTGTTACGGTTGAAGTATCACAACTCCATCGCCGATGCCCTGGCCGATCTGGGTAAAGCGGAGGACATCGGGCAGGTTTTCGCAGGATTCCAGAAGTACCTGTATCAGCAACAGGCGGCGGCATGAGGACCAGGAGCACAATCGGATATGGCGTTCCCGCCGACGTCCCATGATCGCAGCGTGGAGGTCCTAAGTGACAGCAAACGCCGAAACCGGCCGCGCGCAGCGCCTCGAGGAAGTGCTGGAGCTCGTGCAGGCGAAGGTCGCGCCCGAGCAGCGCAGCACGCTCGAGGCGTTCGTCCGCGCTACTACGGACAGGTGGACCCGGAGGACCTGGCGGAGCGGACGCCGGCCGATCTCTACGGCGCCGCGCTGTCGCACTGGAACTTCGCGCGCCGGCGCGAGCCGGGCACGCTCGCGTGCGCGTATTCAATCCGACGATCGAGGAGCACGGCTGGCAGTCGACGCACACGATCATCGAGATCGTCAACGACGACATGCCGTTCCTCGTCGACTCGGTGGCGATGGAGGTCAACCGCCACGGCCTGACGCTGCACCTCATCATCCACCCGATCATCGCCGTCGTGCGCGACGCCGACGGCACGCTGATCGGCGTTGCCGACGACGCCGGAGGCGCGCACCGCGAATCGTTCATCCACGTCGAGGTCGACCGCATCACCGAGCCGGCGAAGCTCGAGGCGCTCGCCGCCGACATCGCGCGCGTGCTCGACGACGTGCGCGCGGCGGTCGAGGACTGGAAGAAGATGCGGGACGCCATGGCGCGGTCCTGCAGGAACTCGACAAGCGTCCGCCGCCGCTGCCGGCGGACGAGCTGGCGGAGGGCCGGGCGTTCCTGGCCTGGCTCGCCGACGACCACTTCACCTTCCTCGGCTACCGCTGCCACGACCTGGTGGTCATCGACGGCGAGGACGCGCTCGCGATCGTGCCCGGCTCCAGCCTCGGCATCCTGCGCGAGGGGGAGAACAAGGAGGTCGCGACGAGCTTCGCGGCGCTCCCCGCCGAGGTGCGCGCCTACGCGCGCCGGCCCGAGCTGCTGGTCGTCACCAAGTCGAACTCGCGCTCGACCGTGCACCGGCCCGGCTACCTCGACTACATCGGCGTCAAGCGCTTCGACGCCAACGGCGAGGTCTGCGGCGAGCACCGCTTCCTCGGCCTGTTCACGTCGACCGCCTACAGCGCGAACCCGGCCGAGATCCCGCTGCTGCGGCGCAAGGTCGCCAACGTCGTCGCGCGCGCCGGGCTCGCAGCCCGGCAGCCACGCCGGCAAGGCGCTGATCAACATCCTCGAGACCTATCCGCGCGACGAGCTGTTCCAGACCGGCGAGGACGAGCTGCTGCGCACGGCCGATCGGCATCCTGCATCTCGGCGAGCGCCAGCGCTTCCGCCTGTTCGTCCGGCGCGATCCGTTCGAGCGCTTCGTGTCCTGCCTGATCTACGCGCCGCGCGAGAACTACACGACCGAGCTGCGCCAGAAGTGGCAGGCGATCCTGATGCAGGCGTTCAACGGCACGAGCGCCGAGTTCAACGTGCACCTGTCGGAGTCGATGCTGGCGCGCATCCAGATCACGGTGCGCACGACGCCGGGCAAGATCCCGCCGTTCGACGTGCGCGAGCTCGAGGCGCGCCTCGCCGCCGCGGCGCGCCGCTGGGAGGACGACCTGCAGCAGGCGCTGATCGAGGCGCTGGGCGAGGCGCGCGGCAACGAGCTCTTCCGCCAGTTCGGCGGCGCGTTCCCCGCCGGCTACCGCGAGGATTTCGCCGCGCGGCAGCGCCGTGCCCGACATCGCAGATGATGGCGCGGCTGTCCGAGGCCGAGCCGCTCGGCGATGAACCTCTACCGGCCGCTCGAGGCGGCGCCGGGCGCGCTGCGCTTCAAGCTCTTCCACCGCGGCGCGCCGGTGCCGCTGTCCGACAGCCTGCCGATGCTCGAGCGCATGGGCTTGAACGTGCTCGACGAGCGGCCGCACCGGGTCGCGCCGCGCGACATGGCGCCCGGTCTGGATGCACGACTTCGGCATGCTGTCGGCGGTGCGCGACGCCGAGGTCGAGATCGACGCGCTGCATCGCGGTGTTCGAGGAGGCGTTCGGCGCATCTTCCGCGGCGAGGTCGAGAACGACGATTTCAACCGGCTGGTGCTCGCCGCGCAGCTTCCCGCCGGCGAGATCGTCGGTGCTGCGCGCCTACGCGAAGTACCTGCGCCAGATCGGCTTCCCGCTGTCGCAGGCGTTCATCGAAGCCACGCTCGCCGCGCATGCCGAGCATCGCGCGGCCAGCTGGTCGAGCTGTTCAAGCTGCGCTTCGATCCCGACGCTGCGACGCCGGCGCCGAAGGCGCGCCGAGCAGGTGCGCGCGATCGAGGACGCGCTCGAGGGGGTCGACAACCTGTCCGAGGACCGCGTGCTGCGCCAGTACCTGGCGCTGATCCTGGCGACGACGCGCACCAACTTCTGGCGCCGCGACGCCGCACGGGCCGGCGCCGGACCTTCCTCTCGTTCAAGTTCGATCCGGCGAAGGTGCCGGGCCTGCCCGAGCCGAAGCCGATGTTCGAGATCTTCGTCTACTCGACGCGGTTCGAGGGCGTGCACCTGC
Organism: uncultured beta proteobacterium; assembly: GCA_963713125.1. Taxonomy (GTDB): domain Bacteria; phylum Pseudomonadota; class Gammaproteobacteria; order Burkholderiales; family Casimicrobiaceae; genus PALSA-1003. The sequence goes on from CAVQKL010000012.1 coordinate 326,882, forward strand.
GCGGCGGCAAGGTCGCGCGCGGCGGGCTGCGCTGGTCGGATCGGCCGGAGGATTTCCGCACCGAGGTGCTGGGCCTCGTCAAGGCGCAGATGGTCAAGAACACCGTCATCGTGCCGGTCGGCTCCAAGGGCGGCTTCGTGCTGAAGCGGGCGCCGGCGCCGGCCGACCGCGAGGCCTACCTGAAGGAAGGCGTCGCCTGCTACCAGGACTACCTGCGCGGACTGCTCGACCTCACCGACAACCGCGTCGGCGGCAGCATCGTGCCGCCGCCGCAGGTGAGGCGGCACGATCCGGACGACCCGTATCTCGTGGTCGCCGCCGACAAGGGCACGGCGACCTTCTCCGACTACGCCAACGCCATCAGCAAGGAGTACGGCTTCTGGCTCGGCGACGCGTTCGCGTCCGGCGGCTCGGCGGGCTACGACCACAAGGCGATGGGCATCACCGCGCGCGGCGCCTGGGAGTCGGTCAAGCGGCATTTCCGCGAGATGGGCGTCGACACGCAGACCACCGACTTCACCGTCGCCGGCATCGGCGACATGTCGGGCGACGTGTTCGGCAACGGCATGCTGCTGTCGCGCCACATCCGGCTGGTCGCGGCGTTCGACCACCGCCACATCTTCCTCGACCCGACTCCCGATGCCGAGCGGAGCTTCGCCGAGCGCGAGCGGCTGTTCAAGCTGCCGCGCTCGTCATGGGCGGACTACGACGCGAGGCTGATTTCCGCGGGCGGCGGCGTCTATCCGCGCAGCGCCAAGTCGATCGCGCATCACGCCGGAGGTGAAGGCGGCGCTGGCGATCCCGGCCGACGCGCTGACGCCCACCGAGCTGGTCAACGCGATCCTCAAGGCGCCGGTCGACCTGATCTACAACGGCGGCATCGGCACCTACGTCAAGGCGGCGGGCGAGACCCACGCCCAGGTCGGCGACCGCGCCAACGATGCGCTGCGCGTCAACGGCCGCGAGCTGCGCTGCAAGGTGTTCGGCGAGGGCGGCAACCTCGGCTGCACGCAGCTCGGCCGCATCGAGTACGCACTGGCCGGCGGGCGGATCATACACCGACGCGATCGACAACTCGGCCGGCGTCGACACCTCCGACCACGAGGTCAACATCAAGATCCTGCTCGGCCTGGCGATCAGCGACGGCGAGCTGACCGAGAAGCAGCGCAACGCGCTGCTGGCGACGATGACCGACGACGTCGCCGCGCTGGTGCTGCGCGACAACTATTTCCAGACCCAGGCGCTCTCGGTGACCGGCCGCATCGCGTCGCAACTGCTCGATGCGCAGCAGCGCTTCATCCAGTACCTGGAAAAGGCCGGGCGGCTCAACCGCGCGCTCGAGTTCCTTCCCGACGACGAGGAGATCGCCGCGCGGCGGGCCAAGGGCATCGGTCTGGCCGCGCCCGAGCGCGCGGTGCTGCTCGCGTACTCGAAGATGTGGCTCTACGACGAGCTGCTGGCGTCGACGCTGCCCGACGATCCGTGGGTCGGCACCGCGCTGGCGCGCTATTTCCCCAGGCCGTTGCGGAGCGCCTTATGCCGCGCACATGCCGCGCCATCCGCTGAAGCGCGAGATCATCGCGACGCACGTCACCAACAGCATGCTGAACCGCGTCGGCAGCACGTTCGTGCACCGGTTGTGCGAGACGACCGGCGCGAAGCCCGCACGAGATCGTGCGCGCCTACCTGCTCAAGCGCGAGATCTTCGGCTTCGTGCCGCTGTGGCAGTCGATCGAGGCGCTCGACAACAAGGTCGACGACGCCCTGCAGTCGGCGATGCTGATCGACACCGCGCGGCTCATCGAGCGCGGCACGACGTGGTTCCTGCGCTCGCGGCGGCTCGCCGACGACATGGCCGCGACCATCGCGCACTTCACGCCGCGCGTCGAGGCGCTGGCGACGCGGCTGCCGCAGCTGCTCGACGCCGGCGAGCGGGCGCGCGTCGACGCCGCGGTCGCGCGCTACGCGGCAGCGCGGGTTCCGCGCGACCTGGCGCAGCGCGTCGCCACGCTCGACACGCTGTACGCGGCGCTCGACATCGTCGAGGTGGCCGAAGGCACGCGGCGTCCGGTCGAGCTCGTGGCCGACGTCTATTTCGACCTGGCGACGCGGCTCGGCCTGCCGTGGCTGCGCGACAGGATCGCCGCGCTGCCGGGCGAGGCGCACTGGCAGATGCTGGCCAAGGGCGCGATGCAGGACGACCTGTCCGGCCTGCAGCGCACGATTGCCGCCGAAGTCGTCGGCGGCACGGATGGCGCAACGCCGGACGTGCTGATCGGGTCGTGGCAGGACCGCAACAGCCGCGCCATCGAGCGCGCGGAACAGCTCCTGGGCGAGCTGCGCACGACGGCGCAAGCCGACGCGGCAATGCTTTCCGTCGCCCTGCGCGAGCTGCGCAACCTGGGCTAGCACGCCAAGTCACGTCTTCCTCGGGATCCCGGCCTCCGCCGGGATGACCACGGTTTCGTCGCCCCGGCGCAGGCCGGGGCCCGAGCAGCGATGCCGAGCCGCAGGCCGCGTCAGATATGCGCGGCGGCGAGCGCGGCGAGCACGACCGCTCCCGCGGCACCGGTGTAGGCGACATATTGCAGGCCCCTGTTGCGCGTCAGGATGGTGATCGCGGCCAGCGCGATCGCGATCTGGATCAGGGTCATCGCCTGCGCCCAGCGATGGTGGACGTGCACCGAGGCTTCGCTCCTGGCCTCGGCCTGCGTCGACTCGTCCTCGAGCTTTTTCGCCTTCGGCATGATCTCGTCCTTTTCCTGCCGGTAGCGCTCGACCTCCTTCTGGTATCGCGCCTGCTGCTCGCCGCTGGTCAAGGTCGCGCCTAGCTCGGCCAGGTTCTGCTTGGCGCTCTTCGCCTGGTAGAAGTTCCACTGGTCCGACGCCTCGGTTCTGCGGATCGCGGCCTCGTTCTTGTAGAGCAGCGCTTCGTTCTGCGTATGGCCCGCCATGTAACCGAACAGCGCGCCCAGCGTCGCAAAGATCGCCGTCATCACCGCGATGCGGCCGGCGAACGGGTCGCCATGCTGCGCCAGGTGCTCGACTTCATGGTCGTGCGGGCCGTGCACGTGGAAATCGTCTTCGGACATGCGAAGTCTCCCTGGTGGATGCTTTCGGTCGGAAGTGAAAAGCGGTGGTGCGCGCTTCAGGCGCGGAGGCGCGAATACGACGCGAAATCGTAGGCGAAGCCGGCGTTGCCGTCCAGCCGCCGCGTCTCGCGGAACGTTTCACGCCATTGCGTGCGGTCGTATGCGGGAAATTTCGCGTCGCCCGCAAAGTCGCGCTGAATCTCGGTCAGGTGGAGGAGGTCGGCGAGCGGAAGCGCGTCGCGATAGAGCGCTTCGCCGCCGATGACGAACACCGGCTCGGGCATGGCGGCAAGGCCGATCGCTTCGGCGAGCGAATTCGCGACAGCGCAGCCCGGCGCCGTGAACTGGCGATGCCGGCTGACGACGATGTTCTGTCGATCGGGCAGCGGCCGGCCGATCGATTCCCAGGTCTTGCGGCCCATGACGATGGCGTGGCCGGCCGTCAGCGCGCGAAAGCGCTTGAGATCATCGGGCAGGCGCCAGGGCAGTCGGCCATTGCTGCCGATCACGCCGTTGCTCGCGACGGCGGCGACGAGCGCGAGCCGGCGCGCTGCGCTTGGCGGGGCGCCGGGGCCTGGTGTATCGTGCACGCGTGGCTCGCTGGCTGGTGTACTGAGTCAGAAATTCGCTCGTCCAACCCGATTATAGCGGCCCCGTCTCCGACACTTCGTGTATTACCCGCGTTCATTCCTCAAGTTCATCCTGCTCGGCTTCCTGCTGGTGAGCCTGCCGCTGCTCTATGCGCTGGTCGAGCTGATCGTCAGCCTCGATCGCCTCGGAACGCAGAGTCAGCAGGCGGTCCTGCAGGCGGCGCAGGCGGGGCGCGCGAGCCGGCAACTCTATGAACAGGCGACGACGCTGGAGCGGCTGGTCCGCCAGCAACTGATCCTCGACGATCCGCAACTGATCGACGATTACGGCCGTCTGCGGCAGGATTTCCGGCAGACGTCGCTGCAGCTGATGCAGCTTCCGCTCGATCGCGCGCAAATCGCGCAGCTCGAAAAACTCGACGACAACGAGAGCCGCCTGTATTCGCTGCTGAAGACACCGCAGCGGCCGGCGGGGGCCGCGAAGGTGCTTGCGGACGGCTATGCCAACATGGCCGAAGATGCGCAGGCGATGCTCACCGCCACCAACCGGCTCACCGAGCGCGAGATCGAGCGGCTGCAGCAGACCGCGGCCGAAGGGAGCAAGACCTGGGGCTATCTGGCGCTGGCCGCCGGCCTGATTGCGATGCTGCTCGCGATCACCTTCGCGGTGCTGATCGCGCGGCCGATACGCCAGCTCGATCAGGCGATCCGGCAGATGGGAACCGCCGATTTCACGCATGCCATCGAGGTCAACGGGCCGCAGGATATGCGCTACCTCGGACAGCGGCTCGAATGGCTGCGCTCGCGCCTGCACGAGCTCGAAGAGCAGCAAAACCGCTTCCTGCGCCACGTTTCGCACGAGCTCAAGACGCCGCTTACGGCGGTGCGCGAAGGTGCGGAGCTGCTGCGCGATCGGGTCGGCGGCGATTTGTCTCCCGAGCAGCGAGAAATCGTTCGCATCGTGCGCGAGAACACGCTTTCGCTGCAGAAGCTGATCGAGGACCTCCTGAGCTACCACCAGACGCGCAGCATCGAGCCGCAGACGCTGGGACCGGTCGCGCTGGTCGACGTGGTGCGCCGCGTCGTCCGGGAGCACAAGCTCGCGGCCCTGGCGCGCCTGATCACGGTGGAGGCCAGGCTGGAGCCTTCGATCATCGTCGGCGACGGCGAGAAGATTCGCGCGATCGTCGACAACCTGCTCTCGAACGCCATCAAGTATTCGCCGCGCTCGGGTGCCATTGCCATCGAGCTTCACTCCGATGGCGACGACGCGGTGCTCGATGTGATCGACGAGGGGCCGGGCATAAGCGCGGCCGATCGGCCGCACATTTTCGAATCGTTTTATCAGGGCAAGACCGCGCCCGAGGGCAGGATCAAGGGTTCGGGACTGGGGCTCGCGATCGCGCGCGAATACACGCTGGCGCACGGCGGCCGCATCGAGTTGGTCGACCGTGCCGACGGGCAGCGCGGCGCGCACTTCCGCCTGCGCCTGCCGTTGGCGATGCCCGGAGAACGGCCGCAGGCCGGTGGCGCCAAGCCTATCGTCACCTTGCAGGAGGAAGGGTGAGCCTGCGGCCGGATGCGGCACGCGTCGGCGCGGCAATGGCAATGTTCATCTGGCTGAGTGCGTGCGCGACGCCGCCGGCAGTCTCGCCGCCCGCGTCGCTGCCACAGGCGCCGTCGCCGCAGATCGCCGATGTTCAGGCGCCGCCAGCCCCGAGCGAGGCTGCGCCCGGGGTCAGCCAACCGGTGCCCGCGCCCTTGGAGGCCCCGACGCAGGCACCCGCGGTGACCACCCCTGTGCCTATTGTGATCGTGCAGGAAGCGCCGCCGGCCGCGCCGCCGATCAACGAAGACGAGCAGCAGACGCTAAGCCTGCTTGCCGACCTGCAACGCTATGCCGGCGCGGCAGCCGACGAGCTGCGGCGCGAGCTGGCCGCCGCCAACCAGACGAACAGCCGCGCTCGTACCGACGCCAACCGCATTCGCCTGGCCGTGCTGCTAACGATGCCGGCCGCCGGCCCCACCGACGACGGCCGCGCGCTGGCGCTGCTCGAATCGGTCTCCGGCAAGGCCGGCGGCGCCTCACCGTTGAAGCAGCTTGCCCTGGTGCTCTATGGACAGGTCGCGGAGCGCATGCGCAACGTTGGCGAAGAAAAGAAGCGAAGCGCGCTGGCGCAGGAAAAGCTCGATCAACTGCGAGCGGTCGAGCGGAGTCTTCTGCTCGAGCGCAGTCGCAACGCTGGCGGCGCCGGCGGCGGCGGCGGCGGCGGCGGGACCGGGCGCTAGCGCGCCCTGAAGGCAGACCTATGGCACATACGAGCGAGATCCTCCTGGTCGACGACGACCCCGACCTGCTCAAGCTGATCAGCTTGCGGCTGACATCGGCCGGCTATCGCGTGCGCACCGCGGACAGCGGCGAAACCGCGCTCGCAGCGCTCGCCGTCCAGCGTCCGGCGGCGGTGATCACCGACCTCAAGATGCCGGGCATAGACGGGCTGGCGCTGTTCGATGCCATCCATCGCCAGCATCCGGCCATGCCGGTGATCATCCTTACCGCGCACGGCACGATTCCCGAGGCGGTCTCGGCGACGCAGCGCGGGGTGTTCGGCTTCCTCACCAAGCCGTTCGACAGCCAGGATTTGCTGCAGAAGGTCGCCGCAGCGGTTCGCTTGAGCGGCGGCGAGCCGGAGCCGACGGGACAGGCGAGCGGCGAATGGCGCGCCGGTATCATCACGCGCAGCCCGCGCATGGAGGATCTGCTGCGTCAGGCGCGCCTGGTCGCCGACTCCGATGCGAGCGCGCTGATTTTCGGCGACTCGGGCACCGGCAAGGAACTGCTTGCGCGCGCGATTCATCGCGCCAGCCGGCGATCGACCCGGCCGTTCATCGGCGTCAATTGCGGCGCGATCCCGGAGCCGCTGCTGGAATCGGAATTGTTCGGGCACGCGCGCGGCGCGTTCAGCGGCGCGGTGCAGGCGCACAAGGGCCTGTTCCAGGCAGCCGACGGCGGGACGATCTTTCTCGACGAGATCGGCGACATGCCGCTGCCGCTGCAGGTCAAGCTGCTCCGCGTGCTGCAGGAGGCGGAAGTACGCCCGGTCGGCGCGACGCAATCGGTCCCGATCGACGTGCGGGTCGTCTCGGCGACGCACCGCGACCTGGACGCGCAAAAGGAAAGCGGCCAGTTCCGCGAAGATCTCTATTACCGGCTTAACGTGGTTTCGCTCAAGTTGCCGCCGCTGGCCGACCGCCGTGAGGACATTCCGCTGCTGGCGACGCACTTCCTGCGCAAGCTCGCCGAGCGTTACAAGAAGCCGGTGCCGGCGCTGGCCCCCGACGCGATGGCGCTCTTGATCGGTGCACCCTGGCCCGGCAACGTCCGGCAGCTCCTGAACCTGCTCGAGCAGGCGGTCGCGCTGACCACCACCAGCGTGATTCCCGCGACGCTCGTCCACGGCGCGCTGCGCGAAGATTCCGGTGTCCTCGCTCCGTTCGAGGAAGCCCGCAAGCAGTTCGAGCGCGACTACCTCGTGCGCCTGCTAAAGATCACCGGGGGCAACGTCACGCAAGCCGCGACCTTGGCCAAGCGCAATCGCACCGAGTTTTACAAGCTCCTGCAGCGGCACCGGCTCGAGCCGGCAATGTTCAAGGAGGCAAAGAACTGACCTCGCCGAACGGCATTTGCCGGCGCCAATCCAGTGCGCCACAACTGTTGCATTATGGGCACAAGCGTCGCTCATTAGCGACAAATAAATTGATGTAAAGTCAAAGACTTACCGCACTGCAGCGGCGACTTGTCGTGGAAATGCGACAGTTTGCAGCGACTGCGGCGATGTTTTACGCGCTGGGTCCGCTTGCTCGGGTATGCGCGTACGCTAACCTCCTGATTTGTCGATCTTCAGCTTTGCTGGCACAACGCTTGCTAATCACAATAGCGTAAGCAACTGGAGGCGACGATGGACACGTTTGCACCCGAGTTCTCAGCGTTCTGGCTTGCCGAGCTCCAACGGCCCGGCGAGCCCGACGGCACCGACCATGGCGCCAAGCAGACGCTATCGCCGTCGCAACAGATAGCGCTCGAAGAACTCGCCGACCGCGTCAACGCCGCCCGGAGCATCATCTGACCGAGCCGCTCAACCGAACCCCCTTGCCCGCTCACTTCCTCCAGCGGGCTTTTTTTTGGGGATACTACCCGTCTTGCCGTCGTGGAACGTCTGCTGCTCGTTAGCCGGCCGGGCCGATCAATGCCGCTTGAAGTATTGAACCTCGCGCTCGTGCGCCTCGGCGGCCGCCCGCGTGCGGAACGTTCCCAGGTTGCGGCGCTTGCCGGTTTTCGGGTTGACCTTGCGGGAATAAAGCCGATATCCGCCCGACGGCAGCTTCCTGATCATTGATTTCTCCTTGCGCGCTACCTGCCGTGGCGCGCCGTCTTCGAGTCGCTACAACGCTAGACCGCGACCTGCGCCTTGATCGCAGGATCGGGCTGGTAGTCGACGATCTCGAAATCCTCGTAGCGGTAGTCGAAGAGCGACTCGGGCTTGCGCTTGATCGCCAGCCGCGGCAGCGCGTGCGGCGCGCGCGCGAGCTGGATCTCGACCTGCTCGAGATGGTTGAGGTAGAGATGGCAGTCGCCGCCGGTCCAGACAAAATCGCCCGGCTCGAGCCCGGTCTGCTGGGCGACCATGTGCGTCAACAGCGCGTACGAAGCGATGTTGAATGGAACCCCCAGGAAAATGTCGGCGCTGCGCTGATAGAGCTGGCACGAAAGCTTGCCGTCCGCGACGTAGAACTGGAAAAACGCGTGGCAGGGCGGCAGCTTCATGCGCGGGATGTCGCCCACGTTCCACGCCGAGACGATGAGACGCCTGGAATCGGGATTTTTCCGGATCTGCGCGATCACGTCTGCCAGCTGGTCGATGTGGCGGCCATCGGGAGCCGGCCACGACCGCCACTGGTAGCCGTAGATCGGGCCGAGCTCGCCGTTTTCGTCGGCCCATTCGTCCCAGATCGTCACGCCGTTTTCGCGCAGGTAGCGCACGTTGGTCTCGCCGGAGAGAAACCACAACAGCTCGTGGATCACCGATTTGGTGTGCACGCGCTTGGTCGTCAGCAGCGGAAAGCCCGCGGCCAGCTCGAAGCGCATCTGGTAGCCGAAAACGGACAGCGTGCCGGTGCCGGTGCGATCGTCCTTGCGCTGGCCCTGATCGCGCACGTGGCGCATGAACTCGAGATACTGGCGCATCGACTCGCTGGCGGCGTGGAGGTGGCGGGCTTTCGCCATTGTAGTCCAGGCGCGGGTAATCCAGGCGCGCTGCGCGACCGCCGCCCGCGCGCTCGAAACAGGGCTTGACAGTTGGCGGCGGACGGGTAAACTAACGCAACCATGCAACTAGTCATATAGACATGAAACCGACCTACGCCCGGGCCATTCCGGCGGCGTGGCGGCGCATCGCGCGCATGTTCGTCGCGCTTGGCGACGAGCATCGCCAGCGCATCCTGCTGATGTTCGAGCCGGGCGAACGGCTCAACGTCGGGCAGATCGTCGCCGCGTCGACCCTGTCGCGCTCGGCGGTGTCGCATCACCTGCGGGTGCTGCGCGAGGCCGGGGTGCTGAAGAGCGAAAAAATCGGCAAGGAAGTGCAGTTCTGGCCCGACGCGGCGGCGGTACAGGCGGCGCTGGCGGCGGTGCAGGACTATCTGGCGTCCCACAACTAGCGGGGTCGAGCGATGGCCGAACACAGCCAGTTCCAATTGCTGCGCGAAAAGCGCTTCGCGCCGTTCTTCTGGACGCAATTCCTCGGCGCCGGCAACGACAATGTCTACAAGAACGCATTGGTCATCTTCGTCGCCTTCCAGGCCGCGACGCTGACGGCATTTTCGTCCAACGACCTGGTCAACATTGCCGCGGCCGTGTTCATCGCGCCGTTCATGCTGTTTTCGGCGACCGCGGGGCAGCTTGCCGACAAGTACGAGAAATCGCGCCTGATCCGCCTGATCAAGACCTTCGAGATCGCGATCATGATCATCGGCGCCATCGGCTTCTACCGGCGCAACCTCGTGTTGCTGTTCCTCGCGCTTGGCCTGATGGGCGTGCATTCGACGCTGTTCGGCCCGGTCAAGTACGCGATACTGCCGCAGAGCCTGAAGAGCCACGAGCTGGTCGGCGGCAACGGCCTGGTCGAGATGGGAACCTTCGTCGCGATCCTGCTCGGCGAGATCGTCGGCGGGCTGGTGATCGCGATCAAGCCCGACGGGCCGCTGCTGGCCGGCGCGGTCGCCATCGCGATCGCGATCGCCGGCTATCTGGTCGTCGCGCGGCATCCCGGAAACGCCCGCGGTCGCGCCCGTCTCTCGCATCAACTGGAACCCGTTCACCGAAACCTGGCGCAATCTTCGCTTCGCGCACGGCAATCGCGTCGTCTGGCTGTCGATGCTGGGCATTTCCTGGTTCTGGTTCTACGGCGCGACCTATCTCACGCAATTCGCCAATTTCACCAAGGACGTGCTCGGCGGCGACGAGCACGTGGCGACGCTGCTGCTGGCGATCTTCTCGATCGGCATCGGCATGGGCTCGCTGCTGTGCGAGCGGCTGTCGGGACACAAGGTCGAGATCGGTCTCGTGCCTTTCGGCTCGATCGGGCTGTCGGTGTTCGCGATCGATCTGTAGCTGGCGAGCCGGCGACTGGCTCCGCAGGGGCTTGCCGGCATCGGCGCATTCTTCGCGGTATCGGCGCACTGGCGGATCATCGCCGACCTGATCCTGATCGGCATGTTCGGCGGGTTTTACATCGTCCCGCTTTATGCGCTGATTCAGGAGCGCTCGGAGCCCGCGTTCCGATCGCGCATCATCGCCGCCAACAACATCCTCAATGCGATTTTCATGGTGGCGTCGGCGGCGATCGCGCTGGCGCTGCTCAAGGCCGGCCTGACGATACCGCAGTTGCTGCTCGTCACCGGCCTGTTGAACGCGGTGGTCGCGATCTACATCTACACGCTGGTGCCCGAGTTCCTGATGCGCTTCCTGGCGTGGCTGCTGGTCCACACCTTCTACCGCGTCGACAAGGAGGGCCTGGAGCGGATTCCGGCCGAAGGCGCCTGCGTCCTCGTCTGCAACCACGTGAGCTTCGTCGACGCGATCGTCATCGCCGCCTGCGTGCGTCGGCCGATCCGCTTCGTCATGGATCACCGCATCTTCCGCATTCCGCTGCTCAATTTCGTCTTTCGCACGATGCGCACGATCCCGATCGCGCCGGCGAAGGAGGATCGCGGCGATGAAGGAGCGGGCATTCGCCGAAGCCGCAGCCGCGCTCAAGGCCGGCGAGATCGTCGGCATCTTTCCCGAAGGCAAGCTGACCGAAACCGGCGATCTCAATCCGTTTCGTCCGGGATTGCAGCGCATTCTCGAGCAGGCGCCGGCTGCCAGTGGTGCCGATGGCCCTGCGCGGGCTGTGGGGCAGCTTCTTCAGCCGTGCCGACGGAGGAAGGGCGATGCGCAAGATACGCGGCCTGTTCTCGCGCATCGCGCTCGTCGCCGGGCCGCCGGTGCCGCCGGAGCGCGCGACGCCGGAATTCCTGCAGCAGAACGTCCTTGCGCTGCGCGGCGACTGGCGCTGATCGAATCGTCGCGGGAGCGGAACATGACCTGGCTCGGCCTGTTGATCGGCGGCGTGATCGGAAGCAGTTGGGGCTTCCGGGGCATGCTGCTCGGCGCGCTGATCGGGGCGCTGATCGGCACATACCTGCGCCGATCGGCGGCGCGGCCGATGGTTGCGCCGCGTGCGACGCCGCTCCCGGATATGAATGCCGTGCGGGCTCCGCAACCGCCCGCGGTGTCCGATGCCGCGGCGACTGCGGACGTCGCGGCCGGCGCACCGCTCGCGCCGGCTGGCGTGCCGCCGGGGCCGATCGCTGACGGTGCCTCGAGTCCGCCGCTGGTCCCGGTGCGCAAAGGCGGGGCCGGCGCAGCGTTCGCGTCTCGCGCTGCGAGCGCCGCGGCGGGCACGGCCACCCCGGCCGCGCGAGCGCCGGCCGCCGGCGCGCAATGGCATCCGCTGTGGGCATGGTTCACCGGCGGCAACGCGCTGACCCGGATCGGCGTCGTGATCCTGTTCTTCGGTGTGGCGTTCCTGCTGCGCTACCTCGCCGAAATCGTCACGATTCCAATCGAATGGCGGCTGATCGGCGTCGGCGTCGTCGGCGTTCTGCTGATCGCCGTCGGCATCAGGCTGGCCCGCGCCCGGCCCGGGTACGGGCTGTCGCTGCAGGGCGCGGGTGAAGGCGTCCTGTACCTGACGACGTTCGCCGCGTTCCGCCTCTATCACGTCTTGCCGCCGATCGCGGGGCTGTTGTTGCTCGCTGCCATCGCGGCGTTGACCGTTGCGCTCGCGATCCGGGCCGATTCGCAGCCGTTGGCGGGGCTTGCCGTCGCCGGCGGTTTTCTGGCGCCGATGCTGACCGGCGTCAGCGGCGAGCCGGCGCTGCTGTTCGGCTATTTCGCGATCCTGAACGCGGCGATCTTCGCGCTGGCGTGGGTGCGCTCGTGGCGTGCGCTCAATCTGCTCGGATTCGTCTTCACTTTCGTCCTCGGCTCGGTGTGGGCGTATCGCTACTACCAGCCGCCGTATTTCGCGACCGTCGAGCCGTTTCTCATCCTGTTTTTCGCTGTTCTACGTGGCGATCGCGATCCTGTACGCGCACCGCGGGCGGTTCGAAGCGCGCGCGCCGGTCGACGGCCTGCTGGTGTTCGGCGTGCCGTTGGTCGGCTTCGGACTGCAGGCCGCGCTGGTGCACGATGTCGAGTACGGCGCGGCCTGGAGCGCGGTGGCGCTCGCGATCGTCTACGGTCTGTTGTTTCTGCTGCTGCGCAAGCGCGATGAAGCGGGACTGGCGCTGCTCGCACGCGCATTCCTCGCGCTGGCGGCGATCTTCGCCACGATCGCGGTCCCGCTGGCCTTCGACTATCAGATCACCGCTGCGCTGTGGGCGGTCGCAGCCGCCGGCGCGTTCTGGCTCGGCGTGCGGCAGAACGACGCCGCTGCTTCGCGGCTTCGCGCTGCTGGTCGAGTTCGGCGCCGGCGCGGTGTTTTTGTGGTCGCACGCGGCGCGCACCGGCGATCCGCTGTTCGTCAATGCCTTTTTCGTCGGCGCGATGCTGGTGCGACTGTCGGGCATCGCGACGGCTGCGGTGGCTGACCGCGCCGCGCGAGAGCGCTGCCCGCGATCGGAGCGTGGCTTCATTCCGCTGTTGCTGCTGTGGGGCGCGGCCTGGTGGCTGGCCGGGGCGCGTTCGAGCTCGAGCGGCATCTCGACCTCATCGACACGTCACATGCGGTGCTGGCGTGGGTGGCGGCGAGCGTCGCGGCGGCGCTGCTCGTTGCGCCGGGTCATGCGCTGGCCGCGGCTGGCCTCGGCCGGGATCGCGTTGCTGCCGACGATGGCGCTCGTGGCATGGCACGATTTCCAGATCTGCGCCCGCACGACGCTGGAGAATTTCGGCTGGCTCGTCTGGCCGCTCGCCTGGGCAGTGCAGTGGAGCGACGTTGCTACGCCGCCGAAGCAGCACGGCGCGACGGCGCGGACGCATCCGCGCCGGCCGTCGGCGCCGACGCAGGCCAGCTGTACTTCGCGCATGCGGTGTCGGCGATCGCATTGACCGCGCAGATCGCATGGGAAGCGAGCGAATGGGTCGACCGCGTCGCGCCGCCGGCGACGGTCTGGCTCGCCTGCGCGGCGGTCGCACCGCTGATTGCTTTCCTGTTGCTGGTGCGTCTTTCTGCTGGCGCGGCACGCTGGCCGTTTCCGCGCATCGCGAGGCCTACGCGATCGGTGCGGGCGCGCCGATCGCGGTGCTGGTCGGCGTCTGGTTCGCGATCGCCACCGTCGTCTCGCCCGGCACCGCGTCGCCGCTCGCCGTACGTGCCGATGCTCAATCCGCTCGAGCTGACGCTCGTGCTCGCGCTGGTGGCGCTGTTCGTATGGGCCGCCCGCTTCAGCGGCCTGCGCGAACGACGCGGTATGCGTGGCTGGGCGTTGGGACTGTTCGGCCTGCTCAACGGCGCGGCGTTGCGCACCGCGCACCATTGGGGCGGGATTCCGTGGCAGCTATCGCGCTGCTGGGCTCGAAGCTGCTGCAGGCGGGACTGACGCTGGCATGGACGGCAACGGCGGTCGTGCTGATGTTCTTCGCCACGCGGCGGGCGTTGCGGCCGTTGTGGATGATCGGCGCCGGCCTGCTCGCGCTCGCGATCGGCAAGTTGTTTCTGATCGATCTCGCCGCGCTGTAGCGGATTGCCGCGCGTCGTGGCGTTCCTCGGCGTCGGCTCGCTGCTGCTGCTGATCGGTTACCTGTCGCCGCTGCCGCCGGCGGCGCGAGGCCCGGCCGCGCGCGATGATGCGGCCTGACGCACGCTGCGGGCGACGGCGATGCGTTGCGCTGGTGGCGATGTTCATCGTGCGCGCGTCGACGCGGAGCGCGCGCTGCTGCATGCTAAACTCGACCGTCACGGCGACGTCACGATCCGGCACGATGTCCGGCAACACTTTCGGCAGGCTGTTTTGCGTCACCTCGTTCGGCGAATCGCACGGGCCGGCGATCGGCTGCGTCGTCGACGGTTGCCCGCCGGGGCTGCCGCTCTCTGCCGCCGACATCCAGCGCGACCTCGACCGGCGCAAGCCCGGGAACGTCGCGCCACGTCACCCAGCGCCGCGAATCGGACACGCGTCGAAATCCTGTCCGGCGTGTTCGAAGGCAGGACCACCGGCACGCCGATCGCGCTGCTGATTCGCAACGAGGATGCGCGCAGCAAGGACTACGCGACGATCGCCGACACGTTCCGCCCGGGCCACGCCGACTACACCTATTGGCAGAAGTACGGCATTCGCGATTATCGCGGCGGCGGCCGGCAGTCGGCGCGCGAGACCGCGGTACGCGTCGCCGCGGGCGCGGTCGCGCGCCAAGTGGCTGCGCGAGCGCCACGGCGTGATCGTCCGCGGCTACCTGGCGCAGATCGGCGCCCGCGCGATGCCATTCAAGTCGTGGGAGCACGTCGACGCCAATCCCTTTTTCGCCGCCGACGACGCGCTGGTGCCGGAGCTCGAGACGTTCATGGATGCGCTGCGCAAATCCGGCGATTCCTGCGGCGCGCGCATCACCGTCGTCGCTTCCGGCGTGCCGGTCGGCTGGGGCGAACCGGTCTTCGGCAAGCTCGACGCCGACATCGCGCACGCGATGATGGGCATCAACGCGGTCAAGGGCGTGGAGATCGGCGCCGGCTTTGCGAGCGTCGCGCAGGCGGGCACCGTGCACTCCGACGAAATGACCCCGCAGGGCTTCCTGTCGAACCACGCCGGAGGCATACTCGGCGGCATCTCGACCGGGCAGGACATCGTCGTTTCGATCGCGGTCAAGCCGACATCGTCGATCCGGCTCGACCGCCGGTCGATCGACAAGTCCGGCGCGCCGGTGACGGTCAACACGCACGGCCGGCACGATCCGTGCGTCGGGAATCCGCGCGACGCCGATCGCCGAAGCGATGCTGCGCGCTGGTGCTGATCGACCACGCGCTGCGCCACCGCGCGCAGAACGCCGACGTTGTCTGCGCGACGCCGAAGATCGCCGCCGCCGCGCCGCGCGGACGTCGATCGCCAGGCCGAAGAGCTGCAGGCGCGATCGACAATCCGGATCCGGACGAGGCTGAGAGCCCGCGCCGGACGCTTTAGCCGGTCCGCGTGCGGGTGACTTTGCGTGTCCGGCTTCGCCGCGGGCAAAGCGCAGCGTGCAGGCGCTCGCCGATCGTCGAGCCGGGCGGCGTCCTGCACGACCACGCCGGCCTGGTCGGTGACGATGCTGTAGCCGCGGTCGAGCACGCCCTGCGGATTGAGGTGGCGCAGGCTCTGCGCGAGGCGTCGATGCGTTGCGACGATCGCTGGCGATCCGCTCGGCGCCGGCGCGCTGCCAGCGCTCGCGGCAGCGCGATCGAGCCTGCGTGCGGCCGGGCGGCGGCGCACGCAGCAGACGCGCAGAACGCCTGCGCACGCGAGCTCGCCAGTTCGCGTTGGCGCGCGTCCTGCGCCTGCGCGGCCGCGCGCGCGAGCCGATCGCCGAGCGCGGCGAGGCCGGCGGCCTCGCCGCGCCAGTCGCGCGGCCGGATGCACCAGTCGGCGCGACACCAGGTCGATCCGCTGCATGCGCAATTCCAGCGCGCGCGCGAGCGCGTGCTGCCAACGGGCACCGACGGCCTGCGCCTGCCGGCGCAGGGCCGTCGTGGTCGGGCACGGCAAGCGCGGCGGCCGCCGTCGGCGTGGGAGCGCGCGCATCGGCGACAAAATCGCAGATGGTGAAGTCGGTTTCATGGCCGACGCCACTGACGATCGGAATGCGCGATTCGAACACGGCGCGGGCCACGATCCTCTTCGTTGAACGCCCACAAGGTCCTCGATCGACCCGCCGCCACGGCAGACGATCAGCACGTCGACCTGCGGCATGGGCATTGGCGGCCGCAATCGCGGCCGCGATCTCGGCCGCGGCGCCCGCGCCCTGCACCGGCGCCGGATAGAGGATGATCCGGCAAGGACCGGCGAGCGGCGGCCGAGCGTGGTCAGTACGTCGCGCAGCGCGGCGGCCCGCAGCGAAGTGACGATGCCGAGGGCCCAGCGGAAAGGCCGGGAGCGCTCGCTTGCGCTCGGGCCGGAACCAGCCGGCCGCCTCCAGCCGCGCCTTGAGCCGGGCGAAGCGCTCGTACAGCGCGCCGAGGCCCGCGAGGCGCACGGTCTCGACGTTGAGCTGGAATTCGCCCCGCGCCTCATAGATCGTCGGCGTCGCGCGGACCTCGACGGCCGCCCCGTCCCTGAGCGACGACCTCGAGCAACTGCGCCTTGTGCCGGAACAGCACGCAGCGAACCTGTGCCTGGTCGTCTTTCAGCATGAAATAGCAGTGGCCCGACGCGGCGCGCGTAAAACCCGGAGATTTCGCCACTGATCCAGGCGAGGCCCAGATGGCGTTCGAGAGCAAACGTGCCGAGCTGACCAGCAGGGACACCGGCAGCACGGGTGCCAGGATGGCGCCGGATCCGCCGGAGATGCGGTCGAGGGTGGCAACGTCATGCGAAGTTTCGAATCGCCGACCAAACGCTATCTCGTCCAGGACAAACTATTGGCCGGAGACGACATATCCGCACCGGCAATCCGGGTCCGGCCCGGGTCGCCCACACTATCGACCGAACGTCGAGCAAGGATTCAACTTATTGAATAATAATAAAAAAAATACGGTGCTAATTTGGGCATGACAGAGAAATCCCTACCCGGAGTGCCACTTAGCGGCCGAATTTACAAGATATGCACACTTTTATCCACAGATATTGTGGAAAACACTTCCCGTCCCCCAAAGCGGGCACTGCCCGCAAAGCCTTGCTGGGCGCGGCCGCGCCGCATAGGCGCGATTCCTCGTGGCATGGCGTCGATGACGGGGGCATGGGCACCGGTTAGAATGGAACGAGTTTGTAATTTGTTCATGAACAAAGCGCATGACTGCTGCAGTGCCACAAAATCCGCCGCCGCTCGCGTCCAATTTTCTTCGCCAAATCATCGCGGAGGACGACGGACGAGCAAGTACGGCGGGCAGAGTGGTCACTCGCTTTCCTCCGGAACCCAACGGGTATCTGCACATCGGCCATGCCAAATCGATCTGCCTGAATTTCGGCCTGGCCGGCGAAAACGGCGGCGTCTGCCATCTGCGCTTCGACGATACCAATCCGGTCAAGGAGGACGTCGAGTACGAGGACTCGATCAAGGCCGCCGTCAAGTGGCTCGGTTTCGACTGGGGACCGCACCTCTACCATGCCTCCGATTATTTCGACCGCCTGTACGAATTCGCCCGCCATCTGATCAAGGCGGGCTTGGCGTACGTCGACAGCTCGAGCCCGGACGAGATGCGCGTCGCTGCGGGGCACGCTGACGCGGCCGGGGCAGGCGTCGCGCTATCGCGAGCGCGCGGTCGAAGAGAACCTCGAGCTGTTCCGGCGGATGAAGGAGGGCGAGTTCCCCGATGGCGCACACGTGCTGCGCCTGAAGATCGACCTGGCGAGCCCGAACATGAACCTGCGCGACCCGGCGATCTACCGGATCCGCCACACCACGCATCACCGCACCGGCGACAAGTGGTGCGTCTATCCACTGTACGACTACACGCATTCGATATCCGACGCGACTCGAGCGCATCACGCATTCGCTGTGCACGCTCGAATTCCAGGATCACCGCCCGCTCTACGACTGGGTGAACGAGCGGCTGGCCGACGCCGGGCTGCTGCAGCGCCCGTTGCCGCAGCAATACGAGTTCGCGCGCCTCAACCTCACCTACACGGTGATGAGCAAGCGCAAGCTGCTGGAGCTGGTCGATGGAGGCCATGTCGACGGCTGGGACGATCCGCGCATGCCAACGCTGGTCGGGCTGCGCCGCCGCGGCTACACGCCGGAGTCGATTCGCCTGTTCGCCGAGCGCATCGGCGTGTCCAAGTCCGACTCGTGGATCGACATGGAGCGTGCTCGAGGACTGCCTGCGCGACGACTTGAACGAGCGCGCCGAGCGGCGCATCGCGGTGCTCGATCCGGTCAAGCTGATCATCGACAATTTTCCGGAAGGCAGCGCCGAGGACTGCTTCGCGCCGAACCACCCGCAGCGGCCCGAGCTCGGCCGCCGGGCGCTGCCGCTGACCCGGGAGCTCTGGATCGAGCGCGAAGACTTCCAGGAGCATCCGCCCAAAGGATATTTTCGCCTTTCGCCCGGCGCCGAAGTGCGGCTGCGCTACGGCTACGTGATCCGGTGCGTCGGTGTCGACAAGGATGAACAGGGCGGGCATCACGGCCGTGCATTGCACCTACGATCCGGCCACCCGGAGCGGCACGCCGGGCGCCGAGACGCGCAAGGTCAAGGGCAACATCCACTGGCTTTCGGTGCGGCACGCGCAGCGCGCCGAAGTGCGGCTGTACGATCGACTGTTCGCGGTGGCGCAGCCCGGACGCGCGCGCGAGCGAGAGCCGCGATGCGCCGCCGCCGCGCGGCGCCGCGGGCGCCGGCGTCGACGAGGAAATCCACTTCGACGAACCGACCGAGCGCAACTACCTGGACGACCTGAACCCGCAAGCCAAGCGCGTGGTCGCACGCGTACGTCGAGCCCGCGCTGGCGCAGACGCCCCAGCGAAGCGCGCTACCAGTTCGAGCGGCACGGCTATTTCGTCGCCGACAGCCGAGACGCCGCCATCGGGCGGCCCGTGTACAACCGCGCGGTGACGCTGCGCGATTCCTGGGGCAAGGACGCGCCCGGCAGGCGCTGACCGTCGCCGCGCTGTCGCGCCGGCCGTGATGGCGCTACCATCGCGCTGGGTCAAGTCCGTCCGCGTCGGCCGGAGAAATCGATGAAGCGCATCTTTCTGTTCCTGGTGACCAACGTCGCGGTTCTGGTCGTGCTGTCGGTGGTCGTGCGCGTGCTCGGGACTGGACCGCGTGCTCGCCGCCAACGGTCTCGACGTCGGCGGCCTGCTGATGTTCTCGGCCGTCGTCGGCTTCACCGGCGCGATCATTTCGCTGCTGATGTCGAAGCCGATGGCCAAGTGGTCGACCGGCGCGCGGGTGATCGACACGCCGCGCAACGAAGACGAAGCGTGGCTAGTGGCGACCGTCAAGCGGCTGGCCGACAAGGCCGGCGTCGGCATGCCCGAAGTCTCGATTTACGAGGGCGAGCCGAACGCGTTTGCGACCGGCGCCTTCCGCAACTCGGCGCTGGTCGCGGTGTCGACCGGGCTTGCTCGGCTCGATGTCGCGCGAGGAGGTCGAAGCGGTGCTCGGCCACGAGCTTTCGCACGTCGCCAACGGCGACATGGTGACGCTGACCTTGATCCAGGGCGTGGTCAACACCTTCGTCGTCTTCCTGTCGCGCGTGGTCGCGTTTTTCGTCGATCGCATCGTATTCCGCACCGAGCGCGGCAGCGGTCCGGGCTATTTCATCACCATGATCGTCGCGCAGATCGTCCTCGGCGTGCTGGCTAGCATCATCGTCGCATGGTTCTCGCGCCGCCGCGAGTTTCGCGCCGACGCGGGCAGCGCGCGGCTGCTGGGCACGCCGCAGCCGATGATGCACGCGCTGGCGCGGCTCGGCGGTTTGCAGCCGGGCGAGATGCCCAAATCGATGACGGGTTTCGGCATCACCGATCGCGGCGGAGTCATGGCGCTGTTCGCGACGCATCCGCCGATCGAGGAGCGCATCCGCGCGCTGCAGGCGGGCGCGCTGCGCTAGTGTTCCGCTGCGGCGGGCTCGATTTTTCGCGCAACCCGGACAGCAACCCATGGCGGCACCCGTCAGATATAAGATCGAGATCGAGGCACCGAACGGCATCTGGCACGACGTGCGCGGCGCCGACGGCGAGATACTGACTTTCGACACCGAAAGCGAAGCCCGGGCGGGTCTCGCGCAGCTGTATCCGATCGAAACGCGAATGGAACGCTACGGCGGCGGTAAGCGCACGCGCGTCATTCGCATGCTGCCCGACGATGACGACGAGTGGCCGCCGCGGCGATCGCCGGCGTAGCGTCGCGGAGCGCCTTTGTCGCCGGCTTTGCCGCGCCGCGCGCAGCGCGGAGGCGGCACATAAACTTGCGGCCGGGCATCGCGAGGCGATGGCCGGCCGCATGAGCGGACCGCGCGGCGCATCGGCGTGCCATGTCGCGGCACGCCGGCCGATTGCGGACTACTTGAGGTGGTTCGAGACCAGCTTGGTCATTTCGAACATCGACACTTGCCGCTTGCCGCCGAAGACCTGTCGGAGCTTGTCATCGGCATTGATCAGGCGCCTGTTGATCGAGTCCTGCAGCTTGTTCTTCTTGATGTAGTCCCAGATCTTCTTGGTGACTTCGGTGCGCGGCAGCGGCATGCTGCCGACCACCGCGGCGAGCGTTGACGACGGCGTCATCGCTTTCATGAACGCCGCGTTGGGCTTGCGCTTTGCGGCGGGTTTCTTGACGGCTTTCTTCGGGGCGGCCTTTTTTGCCGGGGCTTTTTTCGCGGCTGGTTTTTTCGCCGCGGGTTTTTTCGCTGCGGGCTTCTTCGCAGCCGGCTTCTTCGCGGGCTTCTTTGCTGCTTTCTTGGCAGTAGCCATAGCACTCCTTCCTGGTGGTTGATCGCTTCGATGCAACGGCGATGAATATGGAGTCAGCTCAATCTCCTGTCATCGATGCTTGCTCCATGCGAACAAATATACCGCATTCCCGCGGGCATAGTGTGCAAATTGTGCATGGATTGCGACAGCGGCCGCGGCGGGTGTTGCTTCGGCGGTTGGGGGTGCGAGCGCGTGGCGTCCGGTGCTTCGTCCGGTCGGCCGCAGCCTGCGCGGGCTGCGCCGCACGTTCCGGCCCGCTTTCGCGCCGGCGCGAGCGGGCCGCTGCCGGCCGTGGATGTCCCGCCCCGGGCCGGCCGAGCCTCCGACCTGCGCGCGTCGGCGCGAAATCGCCGATAATGCCGCTCTCGCACCATGACGCCCTCCCTGAACCTCGCCGAGCTGCGCCGCGAGTACCACCGCGAAGCGCTGACCGAAGGCGACGTCGATCCGGATCCTTTGCGCCAGTTCGAGCACTGGCTGCAGGAAGCGATCCGCGCCGCGCTGCCCGAGCCCACCGCGATGACGCTGGCGACCGTCGGCGCAGACGGCCGCCCGGCCGCGCGCATCGTCCTGCTCAAGGGCGCCGACCCGGACGGATTCGTGTTCTTCACCAATCATGACAGCCAAAAGGGACGCGAGCTGGCGATCCATCCCGATGCGGCACTCCTCTTTCACTGGGTCGAGCTCGAGCGCCAGGTGCGGATCGAAGGCACGGTGCGCAAGGTGGCGGCGGCGGAATCCGACGCGTATTTCGCGTCGCGTCCCCGGTCCTCGCGCCTCGGCGCATGGGCGTCGCCGCAAAGCCGGACCATCCCCGATCGCGATTGGCTGGAGCGCGAATTCGCGGCGGTCGCGGCGCGCCATCCGGGGGACGATGCGCCGGTCCCGCGTCCGCCCTTCTGGGGCGGCTATCGCGTGCTCCCATCGACGTTCGAGTTCTGGCAGGGCCGCAGCTCGCGGCTGCACGATCGCATCCTCTATCGGCGCGCAGGCCCGCGCTGGCAGGTCGAGCGCCTCGCGCCGTGAGCGCGCCGGCGCAGCGGAGCCGCTACAGCTTTCCGGCGCTGATCGCGGTGGCGATCCTCAATCACACGGTCATGGCCGGCAGCCGCGTGACCGTATCGCTTTACGCGCTGTCGGCCGGCGCCTCGCCGCTGGTCGTCGGCACGCTGATGGGGCTGTACGCCTTCCTGCCGATATGGCTGAGCGTCGCCGCCGGCCGGCTGTCGGACCGGATCGGCGTGCGGCGGCCGATGCTGGTAGGCTCCTGCGGCATCGCGCTGGGTGCGGCACTGCCTTGCCTGTGGCCGGGAATCGGCTCGCTCTTCGCCGCGACGTCGCTGATCGGGGCTTCGTTCATGCTCTTCCAGGTGTCGGTGCAAAACGCCACCGGCGAGATGGGGCCCCCGGGCGAGCGCGCGAAGAACTTCAGCCTTCTGGCGCTGGGGTACTCGATTTCCGGCTTCTGCGGTCCGCTTTCCGCGGGGTTGTCGATCGACAACCTGGGCTTCGGCGCGACGTTCGTCGGGTTCGCACTGCTGCCGCTCGTGCCGGTCGCGATTCTGGCGCGGCGTGCGCTGGTGCTCCCCGGCCGCCATCGCGGCCACCCGCAGGCGCCGTCCCGAGGCGTCGTCGAGATGTTCCGCAATCCGCACCTGAAGCGGGTTTTCATCGTCAACGGGCTGCTCTCGATGGCATGGGATCTGCACACGTTTTTCATCCCGATCTACGGTGCGACGATCGGGCTGTCGGCGTCGCGCATCGGCGTCATCCTGGCGTCGTTCGCCGCGGCCACCTTTGCCGTGCGCCTGCTGATGCCGCGGATCTCGCGCCGCTTCACCGAGCTCCAGGTCCTGACCGCGGCGCTGTTCATCGCGGCTGCCACGTACGCGCTGTTTCCTTTCGTGGCCAGCGCCGGCGCGCTGATGGTCCTTTCCTTCACGTTGGGACTGGCGCTCGGCAGCGCGCAGCCGATGGTGATGGCGCTGCTGCACAGCATTGCGCCGGCCGGCAGGATGGGCGAGGCGGCAGGCGTGCGCATGTCGATCATCAACGCATCGACGTTCGCGGTGCCGTTGCTGTTCGGCGCCGTCGGGTCGACGGTGGGACTGGCCCCGGTGTTCTGGTCGGTCGGCGCGGCGCTTGCCGGCGGCGGTTGGTTCGCGCGGCGAACGTAGCGACCGCTATCGCTTCAAGCGGTCGACGTACTGCTTCCTGAACTTGGCCACCTTCGGCGCCACCACGGCCTGGCAATAAGGCTGCCGCCCGTTGCGCTCGAAGTATTCCTGGTGGTAGCCCTCCGCCGGGTAGAACGTCGCCGCGTCGGCGATCTCGGTGACGATCGGCGCCGGCCAGATTCCTGTCTGCGTCAATTCGGCGACGACTGCCTGCGCGTCGCTCTTCTGCCCGGGCGTCTGGCAGAAGATCACCGACCGGTACTGGCTGCCGATATCGTTCCCCTGCCGGTCCCGGGTCGTCGGATCGTGAATCGAAAAGAACACCCGAAGCAGGTCGCGGAAAGACAGCGTGGCCGGATCGAAGTCGATCTTCACCACTTCGGCGTGTCCGGTCGCTGCGCTGCACACGGCATCGTAGCTCGGGTCGGCGGTGCGGCCGCCGGCGTAGCCCGATTCCACCGACAGGACGCCGTCGAGCTGGTCGAACACCGCCTCCAGGCACCAGAAGCAGCCGCCGCCCAGCAGCGCGGTCTGTGTCGAGTTCGGCATCGTCGTCATTGCGTTCGTCCTTCGATGGTTTGACTTGCAAGCATAGCGCGGTTCCCGCCGCGCACGCAGGTTGGTCGAAGGCAGTGCGCCGGACCTTACGCCGGGGCGCGTCGAGCCTGCGATCGCGACTTCGGCCCGTGATGCGATAATCACCCGCGGCGAGCCTGACCTTGGCCGCCTCCAGGGGGAAACAACCGATGGCCAGCCTGCTGCCCCGCGAAGGAAGGTTTTTCGACTTCTTCAATCAACATGCCGACCTGGCGGTGCTTGCCGCCGCCGAGCTCAAGTTGCTGCTCGAGAACATCGGCGATCTCGACCTGCGCCGCCACAACATCGAGCGCTACGAAAAACAGGCCGATCACATCACCCACCAGACCATCTCGCTGCTGCATCAGACGTTCATCACGCCGCTCGACCGCGATCAGATTCACCAGCTGATTACCGGCATGGACGATATTCTCGACCTGACCGAGGACGTCGCGCAATGCCTGTTTCTCTACGACGTGCGCACGG
This sequence comes from uncultured beta proteobacterium, assembly GCA_963713125.1. Taxonomy (GTDB): domain Bacteria; phylum Pseudomonadota; class Gammaproteobacteria; order Burkholderiales; family Casimicrobiaceae; genus PALSA-1003. The sequence goes on from CAVQKL010000012.1 coordinate 350,952, forward strand.
TTCCGGTCGAGGCCCGGCGCCTGGCCGACATCTGCGTTGCCTGCACCGGCAAGGTCAAGGACGCGGTGGCGAAGCTGCGGTCGATCGGCGACGCCGACGCGATCCTCAAGATCTGCGCCGAGATCGACCGGCTGGAGACCGACGCCGACCACGTGATGCGCTCGGCGATGGCCAAGCTCTTCCGCGAGGAGCCCGACGTCAAGGAGATCATCAAGCTCAAGGAGATCTACCAGCTGCTCGAGACGGTCACCGACAAGTGCGAGGACGTGGCCAACCTGATCGAGGGCATCGTGCTCGAGAACGCCTGAGCGCATGGAGGCGTCGAGCTTCGGTTTCAGCGCGGTGGTGCTGCTGATCGCCATCGCGCTCGTCTTCGATTTCATGAACGGCTTCCACGACGCCGCGAACTCGATCGCGACGATCGTTTCGACGCGCGTGCTGCGGCCGCACTACGCGGTCGCCTGGGCGGCATTTTTCAATTTTGTCGCGTTCCTGGTCTTCGGCCTGCACGTGGCGAATACGATCGGGACGGGCGTGATCGCGCCGTCGGTGGTCGATCATCACGTGATCCTCGGTGCGCTGCTCGGCGCGATCGCCTGGGACGCCGTCACCTGGTACTACGGCATACCGTCGTCGTCGTCGCACGCGCTGATCGGCGGCCTTGCCGGCGCGGCGGTGGCGAAGGGCGGCTTTGCCGCGCTGGTCGGCAAGGGGTTGCTGACGATCACGCTGGCGATCGTGCTCTCGCCGCTGCTCGGCTTCGTGCTCGGCATGGTGATGATGGTCGGCGTCGCGCACATGTTTGCGCGCACCGCGCCGTACCGGATCGATCGCTGGTTCCGCCGGCTGCAGTTCGTGTCGGCGTCGATGTACAGCCTGGGCCACGGCGGCAACGATGCGCAGAAAACCATGGGCATCATCGCAATGATCCTGTTTTCGGCGGGCATGGGCGGCCCGACCTTCCATGTGCCGTTCTGGGTGGTGCTGAGCTGCCAGGCTGCGATCGCCCTGGGCACGCTGCTCGGCGGCTGGCGCATCGTCAAGACGATGGGCATGCGGATCACCAAGCTCAAGCCCGTCGGCGGCTTCTGCGCCGAGACGGGGGGCGCGATCACGCTGTTCCTGGCGACCGGTTTGGGGATTCCCGTCTCGACCACGCACACGATCACCGGCGCCATCATCGGCGTCGGCGCGACGCGCAAGCTGTCCGCGGTGCGCTGGGGCGTTGCCGAGCGGATCGTCTGGGCGTGGCTGCTCACGATCCCGTGCTCGGCGTTTCTGGCCGCGCTCGCCTGGTTGCTCGTGCGCGGGCTGGCATGACGTGGCCTGGGCTTAGCCATGTTCGCCCGGACCCGCGCCTTCGCCACCTTCATCATCCGCGTCGTGCGCCGCCTGCGCGCGACCAACTTCGCGCGCATCGCCGCCAGCCTGTCGTTCACGACACTGCTCGGGCTGGTGCCGCTGTTCACCGTCGCCTTCGCCTACGTCGCCCCTTACTCGATGTTCGAGCACTGGCTCAATGCGCTGGAGCCGGTGCTGCTCAAGTTCCTGCTGCCCGGCAGCAGCGGGACCGTGCGCCAATACCTCGCCGAATTCACGGCTAAGACCGCTGCGCTCAAGGGTGTCGGCACCGCCATCGTCGTGTTGACCGCGGTGCTGCTGGTCGCGCAGGTCGAGCGCGAGATCAACGCGATCTGGGGCGTATACGAAGCGCGCTCGCTGCTCCGCCGCTTCCTTGTCTACGCGCTGGGCTTCGTTGCGGTGCCGGCGCTGATCGGCGCCGCAGTGTACGCGACGTCATGGCTGATCGACACCTCGATCGCCGCCGTGCCCATCGCCTCGGCCGCGTTGCCTTTTGTCGCGCGGCCGTTTTCACTGGCGCTCGGAACAGTGCTGCTGACGCTGGTCTACAAGCTCGTGCCGGCCCGGCACGTGCCGCTGCGCGCGGCATTCATCAGCGGCTTGCTCGCCGCTGCGGCATTCGAAGCCGCGAAGTACGGTTTCGCGTTCTACATCACCCATGTCCCGACCTACGAAATCGTCTATGGCGCTCTCGCCGCGCTGCCGCTGTTCCTGATCTGGATCTATGTCTGCTGGATCATCCTGCTCGCCGGCGCCGCGGTCGCAGCGACGCTGGCCGAGCATCGCTGGGGCAGGGGCAGGAAACCGCGCCGGCAGTGATGCCGCGACCGCCCGCCGGGCGGCGTCGCGCCCGACGCGTCGTCCGGCTCCCCGCGCTCGCAGCGACCTGCCGCGTGCGAAAGACGCAACGCCGCCTTGCCGAATCGCGACGGCCAAGCTAGAGTTGACGCTTCGCTTCGACGGAGTGCCGCCTCGTGTGGTCGATCATCCAGGCAGCGGGTTGGCCGATCTGGCCGCTGATATTTGCATCGGTGATCGCGCTGGCGTTGATTTTCGAGCGCCTGTGGTCGCTGCGCCAGAGCATCGTGGCGCCGTCGGGCATGGTCGACAAGGTGCTCGCCGAATACAAGCGCGCGGGGCTGACGCCCGAATTGCTGGCCAGGACCGCGCACCAGGGACCGCTGGGCCGGGTCCTCGCCGCGGGACTCGCCAACGTCAAGAGCCCGCGGCCGGTGATGAAGGAGGCGGTCGAGGAGATCGGCCGCATCGTGAGCCACGAGCTCGAGCATTTTCTTACCACGCTGGGCACGATCGCGGCGATGGCGCCGTTGCTCGGCCTGTTCGGCACCGTCGTCGGCATGATCGAGATCTTCGGCTCGCAGACCTCGTCGGGCTCGAACCCGATCCTGCTGGCGCACGGCATCTCGGTCGCGCTGTACAACACCGCGCTCGGCTTGATCGTGGCGATCCCGAGCATGATCTTCTACCGTCATTTCCGCGCCAAGGTCGATGCGCTGATCCTCGAGATGGAGCAGCAGGCGGTCAAGCTCGTCGAGCTCGCCCACGGGGAGCGCAAATAGTGGCCGGATCGACGGCGCGATTGCGGCGGCGGGACGGCCGCGCGCCTTCGCGCCGGGCGGAGGGACGGCAACGATGAATCTCCGCGGCAGCCGGCTCCGCGATGAGCCGGAGATCAATTTCATCCCGTTGATCGACGTGCTGCTGGTGATCCTGATCTTCCTGATGGTGACGACGACCTACCAGCGGGTCGCGGAGCTCAAGATCACGCTGCCGGAAGCCAACGCCGATCCGATGCAGCAGCGGCCGAAGGAAATCAACGTCGGCATCAGCGTACAGGGCCAGTACATGATCGACAAGACGCTGATGCAGTTCACCACGGTCACCGCGCTCGCCGACGCCCTGAGCCGCGCCGCCGGCGGCGCCAAGGATCCCGTGGTCATCATCAATGCCGATGCCAATTCGACGCACCAGGCGGTGATCCACGTGATGGAAGCGGCGCGGCAGGCCGGTCTGATCCACATCACGTTTGCCACCCAGACGCCCGGGAAGTGACAGATCGGTCCAAGAGCAGGCGGGCGCAAGCCGCCTGCGATTGGAAACCGATCTGTCATCCGAGGCGCGCGCAGCGCGACCCGGGATCCAAGGTGCAGTTCGTAAGAGTCACACAGCGCTGCTTGGGTCCCGACCTGCGTCGGGACGACGGAACGGTGTCCCGCCGTGAATTTTAGGGAGCGTCTGGTTGCCGCTTGGTTTTCGCCGCGACTTACGCCGCTGACCGCGTTGCTGGTCCCGGCCGCGTTCGCCTTTCGCGGCGCGACCGCCGTCCGGCGGGCGCTCTATCGCCACGGTCTGCTGCGCATCGAGCGCATGCCCGTGCCCGTCGTCGTGGTCGGCAACATCACCGTCGGAGGCAGCGGCAAGACGCCGCTGACCATCGCGCTGGCGAACGAGCTCGTGCACCGCGGCTGGCGCCCCGGCATCGTGAGCCGCGGCTATCGGGCGCGCGATACCACGCCGCGTGCGGTCGGCGCCGGCGACCATCCCGATGACGTCGGCGACGAGCCGTTGTTGCTCGCGCGCACCGACGTGCCGGTATGGGTGGGTGCGGACCGGCCCGCCGCGGCGCGCGCGCTGCTCACGGTGCACCGCGACTGCGACGTGATCGTCGCGGACGACGGCCTGCAGCACTACGCGCTCGCGCGCGACGTCGAAATCGCGGTGGTCGACGCGGGGCGCGGATTGGGCAACGGCTTGCTCCTTCCCGCGGGGCCGTTGCGCGAACCCGAGGCGCGTCTCGCGCAGGTGGACGCGATCGTGCGCCTCGGCGGCAGCGCGGTGCGCTCCGGCCGCGATTTCGCGATGACGCTTGCCGGCGAGCGCTTCCTGCGCGTCAATTCCGGGGGAGTGACCGCCGATGCGGCTGCATTCCGCTCCGGCGCGGTGCACGCGCTTGCCGGCATCGGCGACCCGGCGCGGTTTTTTGCGCAGCTCGCCTCGCTGGGCATCGCGGCGACCTGCCATCCGTTTCCCGATCATCATCGCTATACCGCCGCCGACCTCGCCTTGCCGGGCGCGACGGCGATCCTGATGACCGAGAAAGATGCGGTAAAATGCCGGACATTCGCCGACGACCGCTGCTGGGCCTTGCCGGTTCGCGCAATCGTCGAGCCGGCGTTCTACGCGCTGGTCGAGAGGGGGTTGCGTGGATCCAAAGCTGCTTGAGCTCCTCGTATGCCCGGTGACCAAGGGCCCGTTGATCTACGATCGCGAGCGCCAGGAGCTGATATCGAAGACCGCCCGGCTCGCCTACCCGATCCGCGACGGCATTCCCGTCATGCTCGAGGAAGAGGCGCGCAAGCTGGCGCCTTCCGAATACGAGTGAAGCGCGACCCGGCGCGCAGCTCTGCCGATGCGCCGGGCGCGCCGCCCTGTGCCGATCGGCGCGGCTGAGCGCCTGACTTTGCCGCTTGTTCACCGTCCTCATCCCCGCCCGCTATGCCTCGACCAGGCTGCCGGGCAAGCCGCTCTCCGATATCGCCGGCAAGCCGATGGTCGTTCGCGTCGCCGAACGCGCGAGGATGAGCGGCGCGGCGCAGGTCGTCGTCGCCACCGACGACGAGCGGATACGGTCCGCCGTCGCGCGCTACGGCATCGACGTGGCGATGACGCGCAGCGACCATCCGACCGGCACCGATCGACTTGCCGAAGCGGCGGCGCAACTCGGACTCGACGAGCGGGCGATCGTCGTCAATGTGCAAGGCGACGAGCCTTTGCTCGAGCCCGCCCTGATCCGCGCGGTCGCGGACAAGCTGAATGCACACGCCGATGCAGCGATCGCCACCGCGTGCCACCCGATCGACGGGGCGGAAGAGGCATTCAATCCCAACGTGGTCAAGGTGGTGCTCGATCACGCCGGGTACGCGCTCTATTTCAGCCGCGCGACGATTCCGTGGGCGCGCGACGCGTTCGCCGCGAGTCGCCAGCAGGTCCCGGCCGGGCTCCCGTTGTACCGGCACTACGGCCTCTACGCGTACCGGGTGGATTTCCTGAGACGCTTTCCGTCGCTTTCGCCCGCGCCGCCCGAGCGCTTCGAGGCGCTGGAGCAGCTGCGCGCGCTCTGGCACGGCTACCGGATCGTCGTCACCCTCGCGCGCGGTGCGCCGGCTCCCGGTGTCGATACCCAGGAAGATCTCGACCGCGTGCGCGTCCTGTACGCCGCCGGCCAGGTTTGACCGGCTGCGCGATTCCGGCCAGAATCGCGGCGCGTCCCGCCGGCGCCGATCGATAGCGCGCCGCGGCGCCGTCGACCATTCCGATCCCGATCATGCGCTTGATACTGCTCGGCCCGCCCGGTGCGGGAAAGGGGACACAGGCCGCCTTCATCAAGGAGGGCTACGGCATCCCGCAGATCTCGACCGGCGACATGCTGCGCGCCGCAGTCGAGGCGGGCACCCCGCTCGGCATCGCGGCGAAGAAGGTGATGGACACGGGTGCGCTGGTGTCCGACGACATTATCATCGCGCTGGTCAAGGAGCGGCTCAAGGCCGCCGATTGCGCCGGCGGCTATCTGTTCGACGGATTCCCGCGCACGATTCCACAAGCCGATGCGATGAAGGACGCTGCGGTGGCCATCGATTTCGTGCTGGAAATCGACGTTCCCGATGCGGTCATCATCGAGCGCATGAGCGGCCGTCGCGTGCACCTGGCGTCCGGCCGTACCTATCACGTCAAGTTCAATCCGCCGAAGCTCGCCGCCCGCGATGACATCACCGGTGAACCGCTGATCCAGCGCGAGGACGACAAGGAGGAAACGGTAAAAAAGCGCCTGGCTGTCTACCACGCGCAGACCGAGCCGCTGGTCGCCTATTATCGGCAATGGGCCGCAGACGGCGACCCAAGCGCGCCAAAGTATCGTCAAGTGATCGGCGTCGGCAGCGTCGAGGCGATTCGCGACGCGTGCCGCGCGGCGCTTGCCTCCTGAGCGAAGTGCGGCGCCGGGCAATACGGTGTCGCCGCAGGTCAGCATCATCGTACGCAGTACCTCGAGGCCGACGCTGCCCGACGCGCTGGCATCGATCGCAATCCAGGATTACCCGCACATCGAGGTGATCGTGATCGGCGCGAGCGGTCCTCTGCATCCGGCGCCGCCGGACTCCGCCGGACCGCACCCGCTGCGCTTCGTCTCCGGCGAGCGGAGCCTGTCGCGACCAGCCGCCGCCAACGCCGGCCTCGACGCCGCGCGCGGCGAATGGATCACGTTTCTCGATGACGACGACGTGTTTCTCCCGGGCCACATCGCCGGACTGGTCGCCGCGCAGCGCGGCGCTGACGTCGCGCGCGTCGTGCATTCGCTGGCGCGCGTGCGGTTCGCCGACGGCGGAGCGCAACTCTTCGGACACCCGTTCTCGTCGCTGGAGCTCTACGAGCGCAGCTATATCCATCTGTCGACGGCGCTGGTGTCGCGCGCGCTCGTTGCGCTGGGTTGCCGCTTCGACGAAACGCTCGACATGCACGAGGATTGGGACTTTTTCCTGCAATGCGCGCAACACGGCGGTTTTCATTTCGTGCCGCGCCAGACGTTCGAATGGCGCGCGGACCTGGGCACGTCGGGTGCGGGCGGCGGCGGCAACCAGGACGATGCGCGATTCGCGCTGTATCGCGACCGCGTCTACGCGAAGTGGCGAGTGCAGCGCGAAGCGCTGATCGACCGTGTCGCGCCGATTCTGCATGAAGCCGCCGCGCACGCCAATCGCGGCGACCTCGGCAGCGCCCAGTCGCGCGCGCGCGATGTGCTTGCAGTGAGCCCCAACGACCCATGGGCCCTCAATCTGATCGCGATGATCCAGCGATCGACCGGACGTCTCGCCGAGGCCGATGCGACGCAGACGCTCGCAGTCGCCGTGCGTCCGGACGACGCGTCGCTGGTCTACAATCTCGGCCTGATAAGCCGCGCGCGAGGCAACGTCGATCGGGCGCGGAATTGCGCGCAGCGCGCGCTGCAACTCGCGCCCAACCATGCTGCTGCGTCGAAGCTCCTGGCGGAGCTCGACTCCAGCCGATGAAGCGACGATTCTCGACTGCGTCGACAGGCAACGCCGGTTCACCGGCGCGAGGCGTGACTTGCGGGCTGACGCCCAAGACCGCATTTGGGCTGGTTGGCGTCATCGTGCACCGCGCGCGACGGCATCGGACCTCGCCTCCGCCGCGTGGACGCGTTTCGCCGCGTCCATTACAATCGCCTGCAGCCCCAACGTTGACGCACGGGTTTCCTTGAATCGACGCAACGCCTTCTACGCGCAGTCCGGCGGTGTCACCGCGGTCATCAACGCCAGCGCCTGCGGCGTGATCCAGACCGCGCGGCAGCACAAGCGCGGCATCGGCCGCGTCTACGCCGGCCGTAACGGCATCATCGGCGCGCTGACCGAGGACCTGATCGACACCGGCCGCGAGTCGTCGCGGGCGATCGCCGCACTGATGCATACGCCGGCCGGGGCGTTCGGTTCGTGCCGCTACAAGCTCGCCGGCGCCGACCGTGATCGCGCGCAGTACGAGCGCCTGCTCGACGTCTTTCGCGCGCACGACATCGGATACTTTTTCTACAACGGCGGCAACGACTCGGCCGACACCTGCCTCAAGGTGTCGCAGATGTCGGAACGGCTCGATTACCCGTTGATCGCGGTGCATGTGCCCAAGACCGTCGACAACGACCTCGCGGTGACCGATTGCTGCCCCGGCTTTGGCTCCGTCGCCAAGTATGTCGCCACGTCGATGCGCGAGGCCGCGTTCGACGTGGCGTCGATGGCCAAGACATCGACCCGCGTTTTCGTGCTCGAGGTGATGGGACGCAACGCCGGCTGGATCACCGCGGCGATCGGGCTCGCCGACGACGCGGACACGCCGATTCCCCTGTTGCTGCTTTTTCCCGAGATCGCGTTCGACGAGGCGAAATTCCTGGCGCGCCTCGACGCCAAGGTCACGCAATTCGGCTACTGCTGCGTCGGCGTGTCGGAAGGGCTGCGCGATGCGCAGGGGAAGCTCCTGGCCGAGGCGGGCACGAAGGACGCATTCGGCCACGCGCAGCTGGGCGGCGTCGGGCCGATGATCGCGTCGCTGGTCAAGGACAGGCTTGGACACAAGTGCCACTGGGCGGTGGCAGACTACCTGCAGCGCGCGGCGCGGCATCTCGCGTCGAAGACCGACGTCGAGCAGGCCTACGCGGTGGGCCGTGCGGCGGTTGAGTTCGCGGTCCGCGGCCGCAACGCGGTGATGGCGGCGATCGTGCGCACGTCCGACAAGCCCTACCGATGGAAGATCGAGGCGGTGCCGCTGGACAAGGTCGCCAACGTCGAAAAGAAACTGCCGCGCGATTACATCAGCGGCGACGGTTACGGCATCACTTCGAGGGCGCGCGCGTATCTGGCGCCGCTCACGCGCGGCGAGGCCTTTCCGCCGTTCCGCGACGGCCTGCCGCAATACGTGCGGCTGAAGAACGTCGCGGTCGCGAAAAAACTATCGACGGCGTTCGCAGTCTAGTCACGGCCCGCGCGTATCGAATCGCGACCTCGTTCCGGGCGCACGATCGACTCGCTTTTGGCACCGGGCACTGGCAAAATAGCATGTTTTGGCGGTGCGCCGCGGCTCGGGTCGCCGCGAGCGCGGCGCAATCGCCCCCGGCGCACGCGCTTCCGGGCACAACAAGACCTCGCTTGCCACTCTCTAGGGGATGCAAATGTCAAACGCACTCGTCTTCGCGCTCGCATGCGCGATCGCCGCGCTGGTTTACGGCGGCTGGTCGATCGGCTGGATCATGCGCAAGCCGACCGGCAACGCGCGCATGCAGGAAATCGCCGCCGCCGTGCAGCAGGGCGCCCAGGCCTACCTGAATCGCCAGTACGCGACCATCGCGCTGGTGGGCGTCATTCTGCTGGTGGTGATCGGCGTGTTTCTCTCCTGGCGCACCGCCGCCGGCTTTGCCGTCGGCGCGCTGCTGTCGGGCCTTGCCGGATACATCGGCATGAACGTCTCGGTGCGCTCCAACGTGCGCACCGCGGAGGCGGCACGCACCGGGCTGAACGAGGCGCTGGCGGTGGCGTTTCGCGGTGGCGCGATCACCGGTTTGCTCGTCGTCGGCTTGGGCCTCCTCGGCGTCGCAGGCTTCTACTGGTTCCTGGTGCAATCGGCCCACGAGGTCGCGAACGCGACCACCGAAGGTCTGCACGGGATCATCGAACCGCTGGTCGGGCTCGCGTTCGGCGGCTCGCTGATCTCGATATTCGCGCGGCTTGGCGGCGGTATTTTCACCAAGGGCGCGGACGTCGGCGCGGACCTGGTGGGCAAGGTCGAGGCCGGCATTCCGGAGGATGATCCGCGCAATCCCGCGGTCATTGCCGACAACGTCGGCGACAACGTCGGCGACTGCGCCGGGATGGCGGCCGACCTGTTCGAAACCTACGCGGTGACGATCGTCGCCACCATGCTGCTCGGTGCGCTGCTGCTGCCCTCGCAGGCCGAGGCGGCGGTGACCTATCCGCTGGCGCTGGGCGGTTTCTCGATCCTGGCCTCGATCGTCGGCTGTTTCTTCGTCAAGGCACGGACCGGCGGCAAGATCATGAACGCCCTCTACCGGGGCCTGATCGTTGCCGGCGGTCTCTCGGCCATCGGCTTCTGGTTCATCACCGACCGGCTGATGGGCGGCGTCGTTGCGATCGACCCCGAGCTGACGACCCTGCATCTCTGGGGCGCCGGTCTGGTCGGGCTCGCGTTGACCGCTGCGATGGTCGTGATCACCGAGTACTACACGGCGACCGAGTTCAAGCCGGTGCGCCACGTCGCGCAGGCGTCGACGACCGGGCACGCTACCAACATCATCGCCGGCCTCGGGGTGTCGATGAAGGCCACCGCGTGGCCGGTGATCTCGGTGTGCATCGCAATCCTGGCCTCGTACTGGCTGGCAGGGCTGTACGGCATCGCGGTCGCCGCGACCGCGATGCTGTCGATGGCCGGCATCATCGTCGCGCTCGATGCCTACGGCCCGATCACCGACAACGCCGGCGGCATCGCCGAAATGGCCGATCTGCCCGAGTCGGTGCGCGCGATCACCGATCCGCTCGACGCGGTGGGCAATACCACCAAGGCGGTGACCAAGGGCTACGCCATCGGCTCGGCGGGACTTGCCGCGCTGGTGCTCTTCGCCGACTACACCCATGCGCTGGCCGGTGCGAACATCAACGTGAGCTTCGACTTGTCCGATCACATGGTGATCGTCGGACTGTTCCTGGGCGGCCTGATTCCGTACCTGTTCGGGGCGATGGCGATGGAGGCGGTCGGCCGCGCGGCCGGTGCGGTCGTCGTCGAAGTGCGCCGGCAGTTCAAGGAGATTCCCGGCATCATGGCCGGCACGTCGAAGCCCGAATACGGGGTGGCGGTCGACATGCTGACCAAGGCGGCGATCCGCGAGATGATCATCCCGTCGCTCTTGCCGGTGCTGGTGCCGGTGCTGGTAGGCCTGCTGCTGGGTCCGGTCGCGCTTGGCGGCCTGCTGATGGGAACGATCATCACCGGGCTGTTCGTCGCGATCTCCATGACCACGGGCGGCGGCGCCTGGGACAACGCCAAGAAGTACATCGAGGACGGCCACCACGGCGGCAAGGGCTCGGATGCGCACAAGGCCGCGGTCACCGGCGACACGGTGGGCGATCCGTACAAGGACACCGCCGGCCCCGCGGTCAATCCGCTGATCAAGATCATCAACATCGTCGCACTGATGATCGTGCCGCTGCTGGCGATGCATGGCGATTGGAAAGCGGCGGCGCCGCCGGCCACTGCGCCGGCGAGGCTGGCTGCACCTGCGGCGGCCCCGGCGCCCGCGGCTGCGACGCCGGCGATGGCGCCGGCCAGCGAGGCGCCGAAAAAATAACACGCCTTCGGGTGGGGAAAAAATGCCGACCCCGGGGGTCGGCATTTTTTGCATTGTCGCGAAGGACGCGCCTCGGCCTCGTTTGCCGTCGACGAACATCAACGGCCGAGTTGTCGGCCTCCAGCGTCGACTCGCAATTCCCGGCCGATCCCGCTTCGCGGGTCCCTCGTCCGGTGGCTCGCGCCTCGGCCTCGTTTGCCGTCGACGAACATCAACGGCCGAGTTGTCGGCCTCCAGCGTCGACTCGCAATTCCCGGCCGATCCCGCTTCGCGGGTCCCTCGTCCGGTGGCTCGCGCCTCGGCCTCGTTTGCCGTCGACGAACATCAACGCCGAGTTGTCGGCCTCCCGCGTCGACTCGCAATTCCCGGCCGATCCCGCTTCGCGGGTCCCTCGTCCGGTGGCTCGCGCCGCTAGCGCTTGCGTGCCAGCATGACGCCGTCGCCGACCGTCAGCAGGCAGGCGTCGACGCGTGTGTCGTCACGGATCTTCGCGTTTAGCGCGCGCAAGGCGTCGGTGTCTTCGTCGTGCACCGCGGGGTCGGCCACCTTGCCCGACCAGAGCATGTTGTCGAGCGCGATCGCGCCGCCGGGACGCACGAGCTTCAGGCAGGCCTCGTAGTAGGCGTCGTAGCTCGCCTTGTTGGCGTCGATGAATGCCAGGTCGAAGGTGTCCGCGCCGCCCTGCCGCAACAGCGCCGCGAGCGTGTCGCTGGCCGGAGCGAGGCGAAGCTCGATGCGCTCCGCCACGCCGGCCTCCTGCCAGTAGCGCCGCGCCACGCCGGTCCATTCCTCGCTGACGTCGCAGCAGATCAGCTTGCCGTCGGGGGGCAGCGCCGATGCCACCGCCAGCGCGCTGTAGCCGGTGAAGGTCCCGATCTCGAGCGCGCGGCGCGCGCCGACGAGCTTGGCCAGCAGCGCGAGCAGGGCGCCCTGGTCGGCGCCGATCTGCATGCCGCCATGCGGCATGCCCGCGGTCTCCGCGCGGAGCCGCCGCTGCACCGGGGTCTCGCGCGCGATCTCCTGCGCAACGTAGCGCTCGACCGCATCGGGAAGAAGTGAACGGTTCATCGGCTGCCAGCATGCCGTCCGGCTCCTGCAATTGCAATCCCGGCCGTTGCGCCGCGGCGCGGGAAACGAAAAGGGGCGGCACGAAGCCGCCCCTGTCCTTGCTGCTGATTCCACCACCAGCGCGCGAAGTCAATCCTGGGTCGCGCCCGACATCATAAGGCGGAGCGTGCGCTCAGGGCTTGTCCGAGAAGATCTTCATCGCGTCTTCCATCGAGATCATGCCCTTCTTGGCCTTGTCCATCGCGTCGAACCGCTTTTCCATCATCCTCATGAAGTTTTTCTTGGTGATCATCCCGTCCTTGTTCGCCATCTTGTGCATTTCCATCGAGAACGGGGAGAGGCCGGTGTCGTCGGCCAGCGCCATCGGCGCCGACAGCGCGGCAATGCCCAGCATCGCGCCAAAGGTCAGCGCCTTCATCGTCAGTTTCATGTTCATCCTGTGCTCCTTCGTATAGTGGATATCGGGGGCGACGCCCGGCTTTGCTCCACCGGGCGCGAGCGCATCGCACGCTCACGCCTTTGGTCGCAAAGACCTCCCTTAGCTTACAGCGGGCGCACCATTCCACGCCGTACCGCCTCTGCCGGCACTGCCGCAGTCGCCGCGCCGGGAGGGGCGGGAACGCGGGTAGAATTCTGCGGTGACCCCACGGCATCCGATCCGCCGCCGCGCCGCCCTGACCCTCGTCGTCGGCCTGGCGCTGAGCCTCGCCGCCGCCGCCCAGCCGCACCCGCCCGAGCCGGCGACCGGCTCGACGCCGAAGCAGGCGGTCAGCGCCCGGCACGAGATGGTCGCCACCGCCAACCCGCTGGCCACCGACGCGGGCTACGAGATCCTGCGCCGGGGCGGCACGCGCGGTCGATGCGGCGATCGCCGCGCAAATGGTGCTGAACCTGGTCGAGCCGCAATCGTCGGGCATCGGCGGCGGGGCGTTCCTGCTCGTCCACGACGCGCGGCGCGGCAAGCTCATCGCCTACGATGGCCGGGAAACCGCGCCGGCCGCCGCCCGGCCCGATCGCTTCCTGGACGAGACGGGCAAGCCGCTGCATTTTTTCGACGCGGTGGTCGGCGGCAGGTCGGTCGGCGTGCCCGGGGCGCTGCGCATGCTCGAGCTGGCGCACCGGCGCCACGGCCGGCTCTCATGGGCGGCGCTGTTCGACCCGGCGATCAGGCTCGCCGAGAGCGGATTTGCGGTCAGCCCGCGGCTGCACGCGCAGATCGCCGCCGAGAGGTTTCTTCGGCAGGACCGCGCCCGGGCGTATTTCTACAATGCCGACGGCACCCCGCTCGCCGTCGGGCAGCTGCTGCAAGAACCCCGCGTTCGCGGCGACGCTCGAACGCATCGCCGCCGAAGGCGCGACGCGTTCTATAACGGCGAGATCGCCCGCGACATCGTCGAGCACGGCGAACGGTACGAAGCCAACCCCGGCGATCTGACCGCCGCGGATTTCGCCGGCTACGCGCGGTCGCGCGAAGGCGGTGTGCGGCCGCTATCGCGGGCTACAAGGTGTGCGGCATGCCGCCGCCGTCGTCCGGCGGCTTCGCCGTGCTGCAGATCCTCGGCGTGCTCGAGCGCTTCGACCTGCGGGCGATCGGCTCGAGCGCCCTGATGAGCGCGCATCTGTTCACCGAGGCGGGGCGGCTCGCCTACGCCGATCGCAGCCTCTACATCGCCGATCCCGATTTCGTCGCGCCGCTGCCGGCGCTCTCGATCGCGGCTACCTGCGCGAGCGCTCGCAGCTGATCCGGCTCGATGCCAGCATCGGACGCGCCAGCGCCGGGCGAGCCGCCCGCGATCGCCGCGGGGAATCGGCGCATTCGGCGAGGATGACGCGCTGGAATTGCCGTCGACCTCGCACGTCTCGATCGTCGACCGGTATGGCAACGCGGTCGCGATGACGACGACGATCGAGAATGCGTTCGGCAGCCGGCTGATGAGTGGCGGCTTCCTGCTCAACAACGAGCTCACCGATTTTTCCTTCGTGCCGGTGCGAGGACGGCAAGCCGGTGGCGAATCGCGTCGAAGGCGGCAAGCGCCCGCGCTCCTCGATGGCGCCGACGATCGTCTACGATGCGCAGGGGCCGCGTCTGCTGGTGGTCGGCTCGCCCGGCGGCCGCGCGATCATCAACTACGTCGCCAAGACGCTGATCGGCGTCCTCGACTGGGGCATCGATCCGCAGGCGGCCGTCGACTGCCCCACATCGGCAGCCGCAACGGCCCGACCGATCTGGAGCGCGGCACGCGCGCCGCAGCGCTCGCGCCCAAGCTCAACGCATGGGCGATGCGACGCGGATCGTCGACCAAACCAGCGGACTGCAGGCTCATCGTGCGGGCGCCTGGCGGCTGGCGCGGCGCCGCCGATCCGCGCCGCGAAGGGACGGTGCGCGGTGACTGACCCGACAAGCGCGCCGATGGCGACTGCGGCCGCCGGCCCGCATCGCATCGTCATCGTCGGCGGCGGCGCCGGCGGCCTGCCGCTCGCGACTGCGCTCGGCGACAAGCTCGGGCGCCGCGGCACGGCCGCGATCACGCTGGTCGATCGCGCCGAGACGCACGTGTGGAAGCCGCTGCTGCACGAAGTCGCCGCCGGCCGCATGGACGCCGACGCGCACGACGTCGACTATCTCGCCGATCGCGCACTGGCACCGGTTCCGCTTCCGGCAGGGCGCGGTCGGCGGCCTCGATCGCGCGCGCCGCGAGCTCACGGCTCGAGGCGGTCGATGACGACGACGGCAGGCAGATCCTGCCGCGCGCGCGCCGTGCCCTACGACACGCTGGTCGTCTGCATCGGCAGCGCACCAACGACTTCGGCATGCCCGGCGTCGCCGACGCATGCGATCTCGCTCGACACGCCGCTCGACGCCGAGCGCTTTCATCGCCGGCTGCTCGCGGCGTGCGTGCGCGCCGACGGCGAAGCCGCCGAAGGCCGGCCGGCGCACGTCGACATCGTCATCATCGGCGCCGGCGCGACCGGCGTCGAGCTCGCGGCGGAAATCCGCCAGACGACGCGCGCGCACGCCGGCTACGGCCTCGAGAAGCTCGATCCCGGCGCGCGACATCCGCCTGACGTTGCTCGAGGCCGCGCCGCGCATCCTGCCGCAGCTCGGCGAGCGGATTGCGAAGGCGGCGACCGAACTGCTTGGCAGGCTCGACATCGACGTGCGCACCGGCGAGCGCGTGGTCGCCGTCGATGCCGACGGCGTGCACACCGCCGCCGGCGCAGTGCTGCCGCGCCGACCTGATCGTCTGGGCCGCGGGCATCCAGGCGCCGCCGCTGCTCGCGTCGCTCGACGGCCTCGAGGTCAACCGCGCCAACCAGCTCGTCGTCACCGCGACCTTGCAGACGACGCGCGATCCCGACATCTTCGCGTTCGGCGATTGCGCCGCGGCGCCGTGGCTCGGGCGCGGCAAGGCCGGCGCGCTGGTGCCGCCGCGCGCGCAGGCCGCGCGGCAGCAGGCGGCACTGCTGGTGCGCACGATGCGGGCGCGGCTCGCCGGCAGGCCGCTGCCCGAGTTCCGCTTCCACGACTTCGGCTCGCTGGTGTCGCTGGGCGAGCTGTCCGCCGTCGGCAACCTGATGGGCAGGCTGATCGGCGGCAGCATGCTGATCCAGGGACTGATCGCGCGCTGGATGTACGCGTCGCTGTACAAGCTGCACCAGGCTTCGATTCACGGCTGGTCGCGCGTCGCGCTCGACACGGTCGGCCGGTTCCTGCGCCGCCGCATGGAGCCGCGGGTCAAGCTGCATTGAGCGCCTCCCGGGGCGGCCCGCGACGCGACCGCGTCACGCGTCGCAGATCAGGGCTGGAAGCCCTTGACGCCGAACTGCCAGAACAGGAACGCGAAAACGTCGGCGCGCTCTTCGTAGGCCTGCTTCTTGGTCGAGCCGATGCCGTGGCCGGCGTCGTAGTCGATGCGCAGCAGGACCGGCTTGCCGCTGGACGATGCCGCCTGCAGCCGCGCGGCCATCTTGCCCGCCTCCCAGGCATCGACGCGCGGGTCGTTGATGCCGGTGATGACCAGCACCGCCGGATATTTCACGCCGTCCTTGATGTGGTGGTACGGGCTCATCGCCAGCAGCGCCTTGAATCCTTCCTCGGTCTTGACGGTGCCGAATTCCGGCACGTTGGGCGCGCCGTTGGCCGTCGTCTCGAAGCGCAGCATGTCGGATGCGGGCACCTGGTCGATCGCCGCGCCGAAGAGATCGGGACGCTCGGTGATCGAGCGGCCGACGAAAATGCCGCCCGCGCTGCCGCCCCAGATCGCGAGCCTGGCCGGCGACGTGTACTTGTTGGCGACCAGCCACTCGGCGCACGGCGATCGCGTCGTTCCAGGTGTTCGGCTTGGTCGCCTTGTAGCCGCCCTTGTACCAGTCCTCGCCGTTCTCGCCGCCGCCGCGCACGTGCGCGACCGCCAGGATGCCGCCGCGCTCGAACCACGGCAGGAACGTCGGCCGGTAGAACGGAAGCTGCGAAATGCCGTACGCGCCGTAGCCGTACAGCATCGTCGGATTGTTGCCGTCGAGCTTCATGCCGCGCTTGTGCACGATCGACAGCGGCACCAGCGTGCCGTCCTTCGCCATCGACGCCTGACTTCGGTCGCGACCAGGTCGGCGGGGGCGTCGTACTTGCCCTTCGGCTGCAAGCCAGTGTCGGCGACCGTCGCCGCGCTGCGGATCGTAGGCATACCATGCGTCGGACCGCGTCCAGCCCCCGGCTTCGAACACCGCGCCGGGCAGGCGCGGATCGGCGGCCAGCGCGTCCATGTCCCCGGCGAACGGCAGCTTGATCGGCGCGGGCTTCGCGCCGGCCGCGTAGTCGACGCGCAGCAGGTTGCTGATGCCGCCTTTCATGCGGCGGACGTAGAGCGCGTCCTTGGCGGCGGCAAGCCCGGTGATCACGTTGTCGCTTTCGGGGATGACGACTTCGGCCGCTCGCGAGGTCGGGCTTGGCGAGATCCATGCGCAGCACCTTGAAGTGCGGCGCGCCGCTGTGCGACAGCAGGTAGATCGTGTCGCCGCTGGATGGCGAGATCGGTGACGCCGTCGCTGTAGTCGACGATCTTGCGCCACGGCGTCTTGTCGCCGGCGAGCGAGGCGAGCGGGGGCCGCGTAGATCTTGTATTCGCGCTGCACGCCGTTGACGATGACGGCGATCACATAGGATGACCCCGGCACATGGACCGCGGCGACGTTTTCGACCGGCTCGAGCGCGATGCCGGGCACGACACCCGCGCCGAACAGCGCGGCGTCGTCGTCGGGATTGTTGCCGAGCCGATGCAGGTAGGCGCGCTGGTTCAGGTACTTGTCCGTCACCGGTGCGCCCGGGGCGAGCTTCTGCAGCCGGCTGTAGACGAGTGTCCCGTCGGGCAGCCACGAAGGCGACGCGAAAAGGGCGCGGTCGATCGCGTCGCCGGTGTCCTTGCCGGCCGCGATGTCGAAAATGTGCAGCACGCTCTCTTCGGAGCCACCTTCGGAAATGCCGTACGCGACGTACTTGTTGTCCGGCGACGGCTGGAAGTAGTCGATCGCGTAGTGGGTGCCCGGCGCGGTCGCCCGCCGATCCGGATCGATCAGCAGCGCTCCTTTCCGCCCGTTCCATGTCGCGCAGTACAGCTTCAGCGTATTGTCGCTGGCGAACCGCTTCAGGTAGTAGTAGTCGCCGTTGTTCGGTTGCACGCTGGTGACGCGGGCGGCGGTATCGTCACCGTAGCGCTCGATCTCCTTGAGGATTTCCGCGCGTTGCGGAACCCGGTCGAGCGTCGCGCGAGTGTAGTCGGCCTGCGCCTTCATCCAGGCGGCGACCGCGGGATCCTTCAGGTCCTCGAGCGCGCGGTACGGATCGGCGATGGTCATGCCGTAGTAGGTGTCGCTGACCGGCTTGCCGGGGGGCGCCGGCGGCTTCGTTTGCGCGAATGCGGCGCCGGCGGCAAGGCAGACGAACAATGCGGCAAGACGGCGCATCGCGATGGGGAACAGGGCCATGGGTGCTCCGGTTGTGATATGGCAACGTGCGATTATGCCAGCGGCCACGACGCAGAGCGATGCCTGGGCGATATACTGCGCTCCGACGAGGCCACGCATTCGCGATGCAATCCGAGCTACTGTCCGCGGCAATCCTGCTGATCCTGGTGATCGATCCGTTCGGCAACGTGCCGCTGGTCGTCAGCGCGCTGCAGGCCACGCCTCCGGCGCGGCGCGCCCGGGTCGTGCTGCGCGAGTGCTTGATCGCCTACGTGGTGCTGCTGGCCTTTCTGTTCGGCGGCCGCGCGTTCCTGACCTTGATGCACGTCTCCGAGACATCGCTTTCGATTGCGGGCGGGGTCATTTTGTTCCTGATCGCGTTGCGCATGGTTTTCTCGCACGCGGAAGGCGTCTTCGGCGACCAGGCCGGCAGCGAGCCCTTTCTGGTGCCGCTGGCGATCCCCGCGATCGCGGGACCGTCGGCGCTGGCGACGGTGATGCTGATGGCTTCGCGCGAGCCGGAGCACATCGAGGTATGGCTGCTGGCGCTGACGCTCGCGATGGTGGCGACGACGCTGGTGTTGCTCGCCGCCGGGCGGCTGCAGCGCATGCTGGGAGAGCGCGCGATGCGCGCGTTCGAGCGCCTGATGGGACTGGTGCTCACCGCGGTCGCCGTCGAAATGCTGCTTACCGGCATCAAGAGCATTGCCGCGCAGTTTCGCGGCTACGGGCCCGCGTCATGCGGGCAGACGCGCATTGCAACCTGAAGGAGGGAACTGGCATGACCGTCGAAATCAAGAAGAGCGGACCCGTCTGGACTGTCATTCACAACCGTCCGGAGGCCCGCAATGCCATGGATCCGGAGAGCGCCGATGCGCTGACCCGGGCTTTTCTCGAATTCGATGCCGACGATGACGGCGCGCGTCGCCGTGTTGTATGGCGAAGGCGGCGCCTTCTGTGCCGGCTGGGACTGAAGTTCGTCAGCACGCTCAATCAGAGTTATCCGCTTGGCGAGCTCGATATTCCGCCCGCGGGACCTCGTGGCAACGGCGGCGAGATTCCGCGTGGTCCGCTGGGGCCATCGCGGCTGGAGCTGGACAAGCCCGTCATTGCCGCCGTCGCCGGGCCCGCCGTGGCGGGCGGGATGGAACTTGCGCTGTGGTGTGATTTCAGGGTGATGCAGGAGGATGCCTACTTTGGCGTGTACTGCCGGCGCTGGGGCGTACCCCTGATCGACGGCGGAACGGTGCGCCTGCCCCGCATCGTCGGCCAAGGTCGCGCACTCGAGATCATCTTGACCGGCCGCAAGGTTCCGGCTGAGGAATGCCTCCGACTCGGCCTTTGCGAGTATCTCGTGCCGAACGGTGAAGCACGCGCGAAGGCGGAAGCGTTGGCCCGGGACATCGCCGGCTTTCCTCCCGTGTGCGTCCGGGCAGATCGGCGCTCGGCGATCAAAAGCCAGGCCTCCCGGTTCGCGATGCGCTGATACAGGAGTGGTACAACGGCCGCGAAGCCCTGGTCAAAGACGGTGCGGCTGGCGCCGCGCGATTCAAGCATGGGCTGGGTCGCCACGGCGACTTTACAAGGATTTATTGACAGGGCCGGCCGTATGCGCAGTGAGCCGTGATGGCTCACGCGCTCATCGCAGCCGGCCCAGAAATTCCTCGATCAGCGCGACGCGATCCTCGATTGTCGGCGCCGCGCGCTCGATGCGCACGCGGTCCTGCCCGGCGAAGCGGTAGCGGCCGTCCTGCTGGATCAGCGCGATCAGCTTGCCGGCATCGAACGGCGGCCGCGGCCCGAACTGGACCTGCGAGCGGTCGGGGCCGGCATCGACCTTGATCGATGCCGAGCGGCTTCGCCAGCAGGCGCAGGCGGTGGCAATACGAGCAGCGCCTGCGCCTGCTCCGGCGGCAGGCCGAAGCGGTCGATCAGCTCTTCCTGCATCGACGTGAGCTCGGCCGCAGTGTCGCAGTTGGCCAGCCGCTTGTAGAGCACCAGCCGCTCGTGCACGTCGTTGCAGTAGGTCTCCGGCAGCAGCGCCGGCGCGTGCAGGTTGATCTCGGTGGTCACGCCCATCGGGTCGGCAAGGTTCGGCTCGCGGCCCGAGCGCAGCGAATCGACCGCGGCCTTGAGCATCTCGGTGTAGAGCTGGAAGCCGATCTGCTGCATCTCGCCCGACTGCTCTTCGCCGAGCACCTCGCCGGCGCCGCGGATTTCCAGGTCGTGCATCGCCAGATAGAAGCCGGAGCCCAGGTCCTCCATCAACTGGATCGCTTCCAGCCGCTTTTTCGCCTGCACCGAGAGCGCTTCCTCGCGCGGCGTCAGCAGGTACGCGTACGCCTGGTGATGCGAGCGCCCGACGCGGCCGCGCAGCTGATGCAGCTGCGCCAGGCCGAACTTGTCGGCGCGATGGATGATGATGGTGTTGGCCGTCGGCACGTCGATGCCGGTCTCGATGATCGTCGAGCACAGCAGCAGGTTGGAGCGCTGCTGGTAGAAGTCGCGCATCACGCGCTCCAGCTCGCGCTCGGGCATCTGGCCGTGCGCGATGGCGATGCGCGCCTCGGGCATCAGCGCGGCGAGCTTCTCGCCCATCGTCGCGATCGTGTCGATGTCGTTGTGCAGGAAGTAGATCTGTCCGCCGCGCTTCAGCTCGCGCAGGCACGCTTCGCGCACGATGCCGGGCGAGTATTGCGCGACGAAGGTCTTGATCGCGAGGCGCCGCTCCGGCGCGGTGGCGATCACCGAGAAATCGCGCAGGCCCTCGAGCGACATCGCCAGCGTGCGCGGGATCGGCGTCGCGGTCAGCGTCAGCACGTCGACCTCGGCGCGCAGCCGCTTCAGCTGCTCCTTCTGCCGCACGCCGAAGCGATGCTCCTCGTCGATGATCACCAGTCCGAGGCGCTGGAACTTCACGTCGCGCTGGATCAGCTTGTGCGTGCCGATGACGAGGTCGATGCGTCCGCTCGGCGAGGCCGTCGAGCACCGCCTTCATCTCCGCCGTCGAGCGGAAGCGCGACAGTTCGGCGAGCTTCACCGGCAGATCGGCGAAGCGGTCGGAGAACGTCTGGAAGTGCTGCTCGACCAGCAGCGTGGTCGGCACCAGCACCGCGACCTGCTTGCCGTCGGCCACCGCGACGAACGCCGCCCGCAGCGCGACCTCGGTCTTGCCGAAGCCGACGTCGCCGCAGACCAGCCGGTCCATCGGCTTGCCGGAGGTCAGGTCGCGAATCACCGCCTCGATCGCCGCCGCCTGGTCGGGCGTCTCCTCGAAGCCGAAGCCCGCGGCGAAGGCCTCGTATTCGTGCAGGTCGTACTTGAACGCGTGGCCCTGCCGGGCGGCGCGCTGCGCGTACAGGTTCAGGAGCTCGGCTGCGGTGTCGTGCGCGCGCTGCGCCGCTTTTTTCTTCGCCTTGTCCCATTGCCCGCTGCCGAGCTCGTGCAGCGGCGCGGCGTCCGGCGACGCGCCGCTGTAGCGGCTGATCAGGTGCAGGCTGGACACCGGCACGTAGAGCTTGGCGTCGTTGGCGTACAGCAAGTGCAGGAATTCGTTCGGACCGTCGCCGAGATCCAGCGTCGTCAGGCCGAGGTAGCGGCCGATGCCGTGCTGCTCGTGCACGACGGGATCGCCGATGCGCACTTCCGACAGGTCGCGCAGCATCGCGTCGACGTTGCTGCGCCGCGCGTCGCGCTTGCCCGGGCGCCGCACGACGCCCGCGTAGAGCTCGGCCTCGGTGATCAGTGCGAGGTTCGCCTCGGGCCAGACGAAGCCGGCATGCAGCGGGCTCGCGACCAGCGCCGGGCTCGCGTCGCCGGCGATGAATTCGGCCCAGTCGGCGACCAGCGCCGGCTTGAATCCATACTCGGCGAAATACTGCTGCATGGTTTCGCGCCGCCCGAGGCTCTCCGCCGCGATCAGCACGCGCTCGCGCGTGGCGGTCACATGGCGCTTGAGCGCGCGCAGCGGATCGTCGGCGCGGCGATCGACCTGGACGGCAGGCAGCGCCTGCGTGGCCGGTCCGCCGCGTGCTTCCTTCGCCGTTTCCGCGCCCTGCGCCTTGGAGGCGTCCGACACGATCTCGATGCGCGCGAACCGGTTGAGCAGGCGATGGAACTCGTCCTCGGGCAGGAACAATTCATGCGGCGCGAGCAGCGGCCGCGCGCGGTCGCCGCGCAGCAGCCGGTAGCGGGCGTCGGTGTCTTCCCAGAAGCGCCGGATCGCCGACGGCACGTCGCCGTGCAGGCACACCAGCGCATCCGCCGGCAGATAGTCGGCCAAGCGTCGCGGTCGCATCGAAAAAAAGCGGGAGGTAGTACTCGATGCCCGCCGGCATGATGCCGTTGGACACGTCCTTGTACAGCGGCGACTTCGACGGATCGCCTTCGAACACCTCGCGGAACCTGCCGCGAAAGCGGGTCCGGCCGGCCTCGTCCTGCGGGAACTCGCGGGCCGGCAGCAGGCGCACGCTCGGCACCGGATAGACGGTGCGCTGGCTGTCGACGTCGAAGGTGCGGATCGATTCGATCTGGTTGTCGAAGAGGTCGATCCGATACGGCAGCGGACTGCCCATCGGAAACAGGTCGATCAACCCGCCGCGTATGCCGAATTCGCCGGGAGACACGACCTGGGTGACGTGCTGATAGCCGGCCAGCGCGAGTTGCGAGCGCAGGCGGTCGACGTCGAGCGTTTCACCCTGCGCCAGAAAGAATGTGAAGGCGGCGAGATACGATGGCGGCGCGAGGCGATACAGCGCCGTGGTCGCCGCGACGATCAGCGCATCGCAGTCGCCGCGCGATACCCGGTAGAGCGTCGCCAGACGTTCCGACACCAGGTCCTGGTGCGGCGAAAAATGATCGTAGGGCAGCGTTTCCCAGTCCGGCAGGATCGCGATGCGCAGCGCCGGGCGCGAACCACGCGATCTCCGCGACCAGACGTTGCGCGGCGAGCGCATCGGCACAGACGATTGCGACGAGTTGCCGCCCTGGCGCTGCGTCGGCAGCGGCCTGCGCCAACGCCAGCGCATCCGCCGAGCCTGCGAGCGGCTGCGCTAATGCCTTCCGGCCCGGCAGCGGGGCGGCGGGCAGAAGTCGGGGCAGGGGGACGAGCGGCGGCTGGCTGGACGCCAGCGAAGGAGACAGCGGAATCAACAATGCCGGTGATCCAGTCCAAAAACGCCGATTATACTGGGCCGCGTCGCGTCGCTCCGGCGCTGCCGCGGGGCGAGTCAGTGCGCCACGCGGCCGTACTGATCGTCGAAGCGGACGATATCGTCTTCACCCAGATAGTCGCCGCATTGCACTTCGATCATTATCAGCGGCTCGTCTCGCGGGTTCTCGAGTCGGTGCCGCGTCTCGATCGGGATGAACGTCGATTCGTTGACGTGCAGCGGATAGACGCGCTCGCCGTTGGTGACGCGCGCCTCGCCGCTGACCACGACCCAGTGCTCGCCCCGCCGGTGGTGGAGCTGCATCGACAGCGCGCCGCCGGGCCGGACCTCGATCCGCTTGATCTTGAAGCCCGGGCCTTGTTGCAGCACGGTGTACGCGCCCCACGGACGGGCGACGGTCCTGTGCAGCTTGTAAGCGTCGTGGCCGCGGGCCTTCAATTCACCGACGACCTCGCGCACGCGCTGCAGGTGATCGCGGTGCGCGACCAGCACCGCGTCGGGCGTATCGACGATGACCAGGTTGTCGACGCCGACGGTGGCGACGACGCGGTCCCCGGCGTGCACGAAGGTGTCGCGGGTGGCGATGGCGACGCGCTCGCCCTGGCCGCGATTGCCGGCGGCGTCCGGCTCGGTGAGGGCGGATACCGCCTGCCACGAGCCGACGTCGCTCCAGTCGAAGTTGCCGCGGATCACGGCGACGCGATCGGCCTTTTCCATCACGGCGTAATCGATCGAAAGGTCCGGCGCCGCGGCAAACAGCGCGGCGTCGATTTCCAGCATCGACGAAGCGACGTTTGTCCGCAGCGCCTGCCACACGGCCCGCACGGCCTCGTACATCGCCGGTGCGTGGTCGCGGAAGGCATCGAGAATGGTCGCCGGAGTGAAGCAGAACATGCCCGAGTTCCAGACGTAGCTGCCGGCGGTCAGGAAGGCGACCGCGTCGGACAACGGCGGCTTCTCGATGAAGCGCGCCGCACGGAATCCGTCGCCCGATGCGAGCGGCTCGCCGCACTCGATGTAGCCATAGCCCGTTTCGGGATGCGTCGGTCCGATGCCGAAGGTCACGATCCATCCTGCCGCGGCGAGCACCCGCGCGCGATCGACCGCCGCCGCGAAGCCGCCGCCGTCGCGGATCAGGTGATCGGCGGGCAGCGCGAGCAAGGTGGCATCGGGGCCGTAGCGCGCTTCCGCATAGAGCGCGCCCAGCGCGATCGCCGGTCCCGTGTTGCGCCCGAACGGCTCGAGCAGATAGGTTGTGGGCGGCGGCGTGCCCTCAATCGCCGTCGAAAACAGGTCTTTGGTCTGAAAGTAATAGTCGCGGTTGGTGATGACGACCAGCCCTGCGATCCCGGGCAAGCCGGCAGCGCGGGCGGCGGTCTTGCCCAGCAGCGTTTCGCCGTCGGGCAGGATCATGAACGGCTTCGGCGCGGTTTCGCGCGACAGCGGCCAAAGCCGCGTGCCAGCGCCGCCCGAAAGGATGATGGGTACCACGCTCATCGCGGTTCCTGATGCGCTCTTGTCATTGCCGGATCGGCCCCCATTTTAACAGCAACGCCTGCAATGCCGGGCCGCGGTCCGGGCATCGGCGCTGCTGCGGTGGTATCATGTTCATTCCAGCGCGGGTTCGACGTTTCGAGAGCTCGGCGCAGGACCGGTTACCGGGGGCGACCTGGTTTCGACGGGGACTGTGAAGCAGATTGGGGCATGCCAAGGTGCAGAACCTTGTGAATCCTCTGCAATCGCAAACTTAACTGCGAACGACGAAAACTACGCTCTGGCGGCTTAATCCCGCCGGACCTCGCACCGGGCGGCGCTCAGCCCGGGTGATGTAACTGTCACAGCGGGGACATTTCGAGCGATCGCGTGCGTCCGGGTCACTTGGCCGACACGCTAAAGCAAGGTGACTGGTTCCGGCGTCGCCTGCCCGTCAGTGGCGCCGGGACGAGAGCACAATGATGTGGCTAAGCATGTAGTCCCGACTGTGTAGCGTTTTCGGACGCGGGTTCGATTGGTAATGGTCGCCTCTGCCCGCAAGGGCAGAGTGACAACGGGGCTCACATCGGCGAACCCTGCAACCGTACGGCGGGAATGCCGCCCGAGGAATGGCAACGCCGAGGGGTAGGAAGAGGGCCAACCTCAGGCCTGCCCTGTAGAGACTCATAGGCCGGCTGAGTGCATCGGAAGTACTCGACGCATCGAGCCTGCACTAGGATTCGCGGGCACTATTACCGCGGATAATACGCCCCGCATCCTGCTTGCAGGATGAAGGCATAGTCCGGCCCGTCTCGAAAGAGATGGATAAGCTGTCCCGCCGCCTCCACCATCACACGCCGCCCGGGCAACCGGGCGGCGTTTTCTTTTGGGCGTTTCTTACTATACTGAATCGCATGGCAACGTATCGCGTCGTCCCTAATCTCGATTCAACTGATGCCGCGTATATCGCGGGCCTGATCGATGGCGAAGGTACGATCACACTCACTCGCGAACATCGCGACGAAAACCGACGCCTGGTCGTTAGCATTGCCAGTACGGAGCGCAGCATACTGACATTTGTTGTCGAGCGCGCTGGTTGTGGGAAGATCACGAACAAGCGAACGACAAGCGGTAGGCATGCGCCCAGCTTTGCGTATCGCATCACCAATCGCCAGGCGTTGGAATTGCTTCGTCAGATATCCCCGTATCTGAGATCCTACAAGGCGAAGCGAGCTGCCTTGGTCCTCGCACACTATCTGTCGCTTACGCCAAGAAATGGGCGGTACACCACGGCCCTGAGGCTTGCGCGAGAAGATTTCGAACGCAAATTCTTGGCAACGATCAAGCCTGCGGATGATGGTGGCATCCTGCTTCGCGACGACCCGAATACAACCGCAATCGAGCATAGCCTAGAACCGGTCGGGGCGGAGCCGCGATGACCTCGGGCGCCTATGGCATCAGTTCCCGCCAGTAGCGGTCAACCGCTTCGTCGTCGATGCCATATGGGCGCTGCCCTGCTCGGGCCCGCACTCGCGTCGCAAGGGGGATTCTCTGGCACGCCGGCTCGTCTTCGTCGAGCACCCGAATCTGCTCGGGGAGATGACGGAGCCGATGGACGGCCGCTTGCAGCGAGCGCATCTCGCCCGGCCCGCATGCGAGCAGGCTGATGCGGCGGGCGCTCAGCACGGCGATATGTTTTTCGAGCAAATCGAGGTCGTCGAACGCGCGCCCCTCCACGACGTAGCGATCGGCAAACACGGTAATGCTCACGTTGCTGCCGGACAAAGGTGTCCCTGCCGGAGCAGCAGTGACGAAAACCGCGGCCAGGACGCCCGCGACGAGCTTTGCTGCGATAAGATCGACCCGCATGTCGGCCTCTCCTGTCGTTGACCGATCCGCCGGATACCGGCGCGATCGAGGTGCCGTGACAACCGGAGCGGATTGTTGGACGCGAAGACGCGATCCCTCAAGCGACGTTTTCTCACCTCTGCCATGAGATCGGGGAATGGATAGGCGCCGGTACCCGCGATTGTCGCTCGATCTTCTGCGGGGCTTTCGCGCGGCTGGTCGCCATTTGAGCTTCACTCGCGCGGCGCAGGAGCTGTACATCACCCAGTCGGCGGTCAGCCGCGAGGTCAAGACGCTGGAGGAGCAAATCGGCCAGCCGCTCTTCCACCGTGTTCACCGCGCGCTTCAGCTCACACACGCGGGCGAAGAGCTCTTCCGCGCTGCGGACGAGGCGTTGACCCGATTGGACGCGGTAACCGATCGTCTCATCGGATCGGCAACGGCACTGTCGGTTACCACCACCACCGCGCTCGCATCGCTGTGGCTTGCGCCGAGACTGCCCCGCTTCAATCGTCTGCACCCCGAGATCGACGTCCGGGTCGTCACGAGCAACGACAAGCCCGATCTCGAGCGCGATCAGCTCGACATCGCGATCCGGTTTGTTGCGGCGGGAGCGGACAATCCCGATGCGGAACAATTGATGACTTGCGAAAGCTTTCCGGTCTGCTCGCCCGCGCTTGCCCGTGACCCGGCACGGCCGCTCCTGACGCCCCCCGACCTCGCCCGCCACGTGCGCCTGGATTACGAAACGGTCCGCGACGGACGGCGCATGTCGGAATGGGATTTCTGGTTCGATACGATGAAGATCCGGCCCGTCGAGCCGGCGAGTGCATTGCTGTTTCCGCAGTTCGACCAGTGGATTCCGGCAGCGATCGAGGGCGCGGGTGTGGCGATTGGCGTGCTGCCGCACCTGACGAAGCAACTCCGCGACGGAGTGCTATGCGCGCCTTTCGGTCGCGACGCGATCGCGAACCGGGGCACGTTCTTCATCGTGCCGAGGCGCGACGCTGCCGAGCGCGACTCGGTGAAGGCGTTCGTCGGCTGGCTGCGTGCCGAGGCGCGGCGGGATGGTGGGCTCACACTTGCATCGTCGACCCTGGCCAAGCGAGGGCGGAGCGCGCGAACTTCGAACGCGAGCATGCGGGGGTCGCCGCGGCGGTCTTGAACAGCGTGTCTCACATCATGGTCGCTGACGGCTGCGCGAGCGTGTACCCTCCGCCACAGCAATCGGCATCGGCCAACTTCTGGGCCACACGCTGCGTTGGGACAAACGCAGCGGGCGGGCCGGGTCGGGCAAGTGCGACGCGGAAGCTACCAGCCTAAAGGATGATGTTGTTTGGGGAGTTTTATTCGACGTCGATCCGGAAGACAGGCCGGCGCTCGACAAAGCTGAAGGTGTTGGCGACGGCTACTTGGAGAAGTCGGTAAACGTATTGACCGAGGATGGGCTGGTTACAGCCGTCACGTACTGCGCGACTGACAAGGACCCAGCGCTGCGTCCTTACCACTGGTACAAGGCGCTGGTTATTGCTGGCGCACGCGAGCATGGATTGCCAGCGAGTTACCGCAGCCGTCTTGAGCTCGTCGTCACAGTTTCGGATCCAGGTGCTGCGAGGGCCAGCAGGCGCCAGGGCCGGCTATCCGGCGACGGACGGACATACCGCTAACGGGAGCTGACCAGTCTCGCCGTGCCCGGTCTTGTCCAACATTGACGCGGCTGGCTCGCGCCCTTCTTTGGCAGACTTTGGGGCACGTTGCTGGGCGCGCGCCTAGCGCCGGCCAAGCGGGGGTGCAAACGGGAGTATTTGCGGAGGTGATTTGGCACGCTGCCAGTAAACCCAAGCCTGGCGCGGGATGTGACAGACGCCGCCTCCACCAAACTCCCCTATGAACCTCACGACGGCTCGGCGACGAGCTGTCGTGTTCAGTGGTCAAACGCTCCCTTCAAATTATCAGGCGGCACGTCCTCCGATGCGGTCGCCGGAATTTGTTTGGCGTGACCTCAATACGTGATCTTTGCGACCTTGCGGAGTTCGTCGGGAGTCGTGGTAGGAAATCCGAAGAACTCCAGATAAGCAGGAATCTGCTCGAACAGCATGTCCACTCCCACCTGCGTGGCGCATCCCTTCGCTCTGGCGGCTGCCAGAAATGGCGTGAACTGCTGCTTCATGACGACCTCGCCGACGAAAGCGGCTGGCGAGATGCGGTCGACGTCCATCGGCAACGGGTCCCCGTCATTCATGCCCATCGGCGTCGCGTTGACGACTATGTCGTAGCCGTGCGGATCGCTGGAGCCGAGCACAAGCTCGAGACCGGGATAGTGGTCACGCAGCCGCGTGGCAAGCGCTTCAGCCGACGCGCCGTCGACGTCGAACAGGCCAAGCGCTGCAACGCCCGCTCCGGCGAGGGAAGCCGCGATGGCCGAACCCACCCCGCCGCTGCCGACCACCAGCGCCCGCGCACCCGCCGTGGTGCGGCCCTTGCGAAGGACGCCGCGAACGAATCCCTCGCCGTCGAACATGTCGCCCAGCAACGACCCGTCCGGCCGCAGCAGGATCGCATTGCACGCGCCCGCGCTCCTGGCCGTCGTCGACACCTCGTCCATAAGCGCCATGGTGGTGACCTTGTGCGGCATGGTTACGAGGGCGCCGCGGATGTTCGTGAGCTTGAACAACCCCGAGACGAATTCCGCATAAGCCTCGGCCTTGATCCCCATGGGCATAACAATGGCGTTGACGCCGATCTGCTCGAAATAGGGGTTATAGATCAGCGGCGCCTTGAACGACCTGGTTGGATACCCGAGGTGCGCGATGAGTATTGTTTCGCCGTTGATCATGTCGGTAGACCTTGTGATCCATTGTGGCGCCGGCTGCGCTTACCTGCAAGGCTTCGGAAGGCGGGCGGGGTCGAGCGTTTGCGCTGGGACGTTCTGAAGTCCCATCATTGACTTACGGCTTGCACGCCGCGTTCAACCCTTGTACCCCATCACTCGCGGCAGCCAGAGGACGGTCTCCGGCACGAACGTGATGAACGCGAGGACCAGGATCGCCACGAAGATGAACGGCACAGCCTCGCGGACGATGGCCATAAGAGGCTGCTTGGTCATGTTGGCGATGACGAAGAGCAACAGCCCGAACGGCGGCGTCAGAAGGCCGATCATGATGTTCACCACGACGACCACGCCGAAATGGACGAGATCGATGCCCAGTGCCTTGGCGGTCGGAATCATGATCGGAACGATGACCAGCAGTATCGTCGTACCTTCGAGGAGACAGCCGAGGCCCAGCAGGATGGCATTGACCAGCAGCAGGTAGGTGACCGATGACAGGTGGAACCCGGCGATGAAGTGCTGGACTGATACGGGAATGTTTTCGATCGTGACCACGTAGTTGAAGACCAGCGCTCCGCCGATCAGCATGCCGATCGACGTCGTCGCCTTGGCGCTGGAGAGCAGGACGTCGTACAGCTGCCTGAAGGACAGCGCCCGATAGATCAGCACCGCCGCCAGCAACGCGTAGGCGGCGGCTGCCGCAGCGCCTTCCGTCGGCGTCATCACGCCGCCGTAGATGCCGAACAACAGGACGACCGGGAGCATCAAAGCCGGAAACGCGCTCAACGCCGTGCGCGGAATTTCGCGCAACGGCACCGCCGGTTCCACCGGGTAGTTCCTGCGTCGCGCAATCAATGTGTTCATGACCATGAAGGCCACGCCGAGCAGCAATCCTGGTATGACGCCGCCGAGGAACAGATAGCCGATCGACGTGTCGGCCACCAGCGCGTAGACGACCATTGGAATGGACGGCGGAATGATCGGCCCGATAATGGCGGCCGACGCGGTGATCGCGCCGGCGTACGCTATCGGATACCTCCCCTCGCGGGTCATCATGCCGATGATGATGCGGCCGATGCCGACGGCGTCGGCGATCGCCGAGCCCGACATGCCGGCGAAGATCACGTTCGCCACGACGTTGACATGCCCCAGGCCGCCGCGGAACCGGCCCACGAGCACGAGGCAGAACTTCAGCAGGCGGTCGGTCAGGCTGCCGGTGTTCATCAGGTCGGCTGCGAGGATGAACAGGGGGACGGCAAGCAAGACGTAACTGTTGTAGAGGCCGTTCAGCAGCTGTTCCGCCGCGGTCCCGAGATCGAGGCCGGCAAAGAGCAGGTAGAAGATCGAGGCGCCGATCATCGAAAGGCCGATCGGCAGACCGAGAACTGCAAGTGCGACCAGGACGACGATGCACAGCGTGAAGGCGCTGGGCATCATGACAAGTCACTTCGTTCCGATGGGCCCAATTCCGGCGACCTCCCGCCACGAACGGCGTTCCATGCCAGTCGACCGTGCTTGACCATGCAAGCGACGGCGAAGATCAGATAGATCGAGTACAGGAAGTCGAATCGCATATGAAGGTAGGCCGAGTGCTCGCGCTTCATGAAGGCTATGTAGCGCCACGTGGCCGGGAGCGACACGGCAAACAGAAGGACTAGCGCGATGCCGGTGATCACGGTGAAGGCACGGCGAGCTCGTTCGGGAACCACGCCGTACACGACGTCAAAGCGGATCTCCTCGGCGTCGGACAGGACCAATCCCGCGCCCCAAAGCACCACCCAAACCCAGCATAGAACCGTGACCTCTTCGGTCCAGCCCAGCGGCCGATTGAGCAGATAGCGGAAGCAGATCTGCAACAAAAAGCAAACGAACATCGTCGCGATCAGGACGACCGCGACGTTCTCCGCCCTCGCGTGCAGCCATCGGCCGATGGCAGGCGACCGTTTCGACGCCATAGGATCTCCGCTTCCTGCGTGGTAGCCGAACCGTACCGACCCGTCGCAGCTCGAGCCCGCCGTCGCCGGCACGACCGGCGGCCTTGTCACGCGCTACGCGGGATCGGGCGGCGTCGTCAGGCTATGGCATTGATGCGCTCGAGCGCGCCCTTGGGCCAGTCCTGCCCGTACTTGTCGACATATTTCTTCTGGGCGTAGGTTCGAAACGCGTTTACGTCGGGCGTATAGACCTTCTTGCCCTGCGCCTTGAAGAACTCGATGACGTCCTTCTCCTGCCCGTTGAACTTGGTCGTGTACTCGTCGATCGCCGTCTCGGCGGCGGATTGGAACTTGGCTTGCTGAGCGGCACTCATCGCCTCCCAAGTTTTTCCGGAGACGGCCATGACATCGTATCCGACGACGTGACCGGTAAGAACGAATTGGCTTGTCACCTCGTAGAACTTCATCAGCTTGCTCAGCAACAGCGGATTGTCCTGCCCGTCGATGGCCCCGGTTTGCAGGGCCGTGTATACCTCGGCGAACGCGACCGGTGTCGGATTGACGCCGATCGACTCGCCCAGGAATTGCCAGAATTCACCGGGCGGCATGCGCAATTTGATCCCCGCGAGATCGGCCGGAGTCCTGATCGGTCGATCCGGCTTAAGATTGACATGACGCGACCCGAAATACACGGGCGTGATGACCTGGATGCCGAGCTGATCGCGGGCCATCTTGATGAACTCACGACCCACATCGCTCTTGAACGTCTTCTTCATGTGGTCGGCGTCGCGAAACAAATAGGCCGAGGTCATCAATGACCAGGCCGGCAGCTGCTTGGAAATGTCCTGTGGCGCGAGATTGGCCATTTCGAGGTTTCCACGCTGCAACGCGACCAGCTCCGTGCCCTGTTTGAACAGCGTATTGTTCCAATAGGGCTCGAAGTCATAGCCGTCCTTTATCGCGGCGGCGAATGCCTTATAAGCCTCGGCGCGTAAGTCCTGTTCGGTGAAGGCGGCGCTGAATCGCAACTTGGTCTTGGCCTGGGCGTCGGCCACCTTCAATGTTCCGAGCGCCAACATCGAGGCGCCGGCGGCGAGCAGGGAGCGGCGCGTGATTTTGGAATGCATGGGTTCCTCCTTCGGAGTGAAGCGTCAAGAAATCAAGTCACTGCCGTCCATGCGCTCTGCAAAAGGATGCATCGCGAGTGAGGCCGGTTCTGGCGTGCTCTGTCGGGCAATTCATGGATCCAACTCGTCGGACAGCCGAGCATGCAGGTTGCTTCTTGTGCGTTGAATGTGCTCGCGCACCTTGTCGCACGCATACGTCCTGTCGCGGACCACGGCTCCCTGCGCGACCCCAGTGCTCGATTACCACGTTCCGATCGCCGCCGCTGGCGACAAGAAACACGCGCCGATAGCGGTTATTGAAATTGTATAATTAACAATATTATCTGAATATGGCGACCGCTGGAGGAAATCCAGCGTCCGCTGGACAAAGCCCCCAGGAATGCATTACACCGGAGTGCACAGTGCAACCTCTGATTTTCATGCTCAATGGACCAAATCTGAATCTTCTCGGCGAGCGGGAACCGGAGATATATGGGCGGACGACGCTGGCTGAGATCAACGCATTCTGTATGCAGCGCGCAACTTCCCGCGGTCTGGCTATCGAGTTTCGGCAGACCAACGTCGAAGGCGTTCTGATCGAATCCATTCACGAAGCGCGCAAATCTGCCGCCGGCATCATCATAAACCCTGCGGGACTGACGTTCACGTCGGTAGCTCTGTTGGATGCACTTAAGATGTTCGACGGCCCGAAAATCGAATTGCATATCTCCAATGTGTTCCGGCGGGAGGAGATCTATCACAAATCTCTCGTTTCACGGACCGCAACCGCGGTCATGGCGGGACTGGGCCCGCGCGGTTATGAGGTCGCCATAGATGCCATGGCGATGCTGTTGGAGAGACCCTGAGTTGGAAAGCAGCCCGGTGTGCGGCGCATTTCGAATGCCTCTATGCAAAAATCCATAGCTAAAGCCGATGCTGACGGAGGGATTCCTGTCATGGCGTTCGCTGCAGAATTCCTGTCAGCTCGCGCGCATTTCGCTGTCCCTGGTCTCCATAGTTGTTGTTGAACACCACGTGCACTCTGGTTGCGGCTATCGCTGCAACCTTGCTCGCCAACTCGGCCAATTCGCCGGTGTCGTAATCATAGTTGAACCGGTCGGCCGACGAGATCAACCCCTTCCTGTTCCAAGTCTCGTGATTGCGTCCATGCAGGCGCACGATCGATAGCGCTGGCTGCGTTACCTCCCACACCGAAGGGATACAATTCGCCGCGCCCTGCGGCTCGTCCACAATCACATTGACCAGGCCGCGCGCGCGCTCGAACTCCAACGTCGCCTGCTGGTGCTTCCCTTCGAACCACGACGTGTTGCGAAATTCGATGGAGAGCTGATAGCCGTTTAGTTGGCGCTGGCATTCCTCGATGTGCGCGAAGCTCTTCGGGTGATACGCAACCCACGGCGCGAACTGGAAGTGGACGGCGCCCAGCTTGCGGGCATGCCGCAGCGGCTCGATCGCAGCGCGGTAGCGCCGCCACATCTCATTCAGGATCTCCGCCGGGACGTCCCTGTAATAGACGTGCTTCTTGCCAACAGGGCCCAGCGCTTCGGCAATATCCTTCGGCAAGGCCAGCGGCGATGTCTGGTGCCCGGTGAACAGGCGGAACGCCTTTATGTTGAACGTGAAGTCCGCCGGCGTGCGGTCGACCCAATGTTGCGCGACGCGAGGCTCCGGCATCGCGTAGTAGCTGCTATCGACTTCGACCAGTGGAAACTGGGACGCGTAGTAGCGCAGTCGATCTTCCGGGGTGTTGCACTTCGGCGGATAAAAGCGTCCGGAAGCGATCAGGCTCTTGTCGGTCCAGGACGCGGTGCCAATCAGGATGCGAGACACCGGCTGATTTTAGGGCCTGTTCACACTAAATGCGTACCCATGTGACCCGTGAAATGCCCGCCATCAAGGCGCGAAGCGCAGCCGTAGCTTGGGCTACGGCGAGCATGAGCAACGCCGAGGGCGGGCGTTTCACGGGATCACCCTCTGGGCTTGGCTTTGGCGGGGCACAGGGTGCCGGCCCGTTGCGTGCGGCGGCCTCGCCGGGTGCCTTGCCCTGTGCGCCGCTTGAGCCAAGCGTAGGCATGCACTAAGTGTGAACAGGCCCGACGCGGCGGCTGTCCCGAGAGTGCATCGAGTGTTTGTCGAACCTAGCGCATGCGCCGGCTACTCGGTCCATCCCGTCCGTCGCCGCTCCGGCAATGGAGCTGGGAGGCGGCTCTTCTACTCTGGAGTCAGTATTTCAGCCTGCGGCAGATGGGCGCGGAGATCCGCATCGTGTGCCTCCGCCGCGCGCGACGTAATCGCACTGGCGGCACTCTCAGCCGCCCCGTTGCGCTGTCGAGGGGCATCGGTATCAGTGACCATCAGAGCGCCGGTGGCCAGTGTGACGACGAACAGGCCCAAACAACCGACAAACACGAACTGCACGATGGTCGGAACGCCTGCCGCGAGGCCCGCTGCGACACCGCCTGATCCCAGCAACGTCGCCAGCAGGAGCACCCATAAAAGTCGCAACATCCCTCGCCTTGCCCTTCTTCTTCCACCGCAGCGATAGCTGGATCTTGCCTGGATGTTGCGCGATCGAGGAGAGACAGGACAATCGGCGCTTCGCTGAATCTGAAGTAGGAAAGGGGGGTCGCTGCAGTAGGCCTCGCGCCTACCAGGCCCGACCAAGCCCAAGCGAGTTGTGGTAGCGAAACGTGGTGGCAGGTCCGCCTCTCCACTTAGGGCCTGTTCACACTAAATGCGTACCCACGTGACCCGGCAAAGGCCCGCCATCAAGGCGCGAAGCGCAGCCGTAGCTTGGGCTACGGCGAGCATGAGCAACGCCGAGGGCGGGCCTTTGCCGGGATCACCCTTTGGGCTTGGCTCCGGTGGGGCACAGGGCTTCGTTGCCGGCTCGTGGCGTGCAGGCGAGCCCGCGGCCTCGCCGGGTGCCTTGCCGGTACCCCGCCGAAGCCAAGCGTTAGCATGCATTTAGTGTGAACAGGCCCTAGTCAACGACTTGGCGCCGCAATCGCAAGTAGACCCTCAGAGAAGCTTGGTCAGTGTAGGAAAGCTCTGACAACAAAATCAGGAAACCGCTGATAGCGCGCTCGCATCCATCGCCGTTACTGTCGTCGGACTGGCTGTCTCAAAGAGCATTCCCGAGGGGCGAACATGGCCGATGACCCACACAAGACCTTACCTCCAGACCCGGACCGCAAGGTAATCAGCCTGAACGAGCGGTACGAGAGCCAGAACAGGGCCAAGCCGGTCGCGCCACAAATGCTGGCGCCCGCGGTTTCAGGACCGGATACTCTGCGAACGACACTCGATACATTGCTCGTGGCCCAGTTCGAGCTTTGCGGTGTTGAGCCGCATCCGACGCGAGCGTCGCTGAGTGAGATGCGGTTTCGCCAGGCTTGCGAGGCGCTGGCCACGGGCATAGCGTTGCTGAGGAAGCTCACTGCCGACACCAAGTCCGCAACGGCGATCGGCTCTTCGTCGCGTCATCGTAGTGACGACGTGCAAGCCGCAGACTGATTCCCCTACCCGCCGACGTGCAGCGAGGCAGTAGAACCACGACTACCCGCCGGGCCACCTTGTCGGATACAGGCATCGAGCGCGTTACCGCGTCGCTTCCGACCCTTGCCCGCGTCTGGAGACGTACTGCGCGCGGATGCACCTTCTAGCGAGCGCGCATTGACTGCAACTGTCGCCGTTTCAACTCCTCCGCAAACTGCGTGTCCGGGCGTTCGACGACGGGTCCGGGATTCGCTGCAGCGGGGCGGATCGCTTTGCAAGCGTCATACGGCGCGCCGTTGATGACTGTCTCGTCCCATGGGTTTGCCGCTTCCGTGTCGGCGGCGGCTCGAACTGCCATAATCCAGCTCATTTTTTGCTCCTTCATAACGCTCGAACCTTGACATTCATGCACGACGCGCAAGCGGCCCACCCGCACCCGCGCCCGCGATTTTCAAGGTATCTTTCTATCCGGGGTCTTCCTATTTGCCTGGTCGAGCGCCTGTTCGACGTTGCCTGCGCCCTTCTGGACTTTGCCTTCGACCTGCTTCGCGGCGCCTTTTGCCTGCTCGGTCTTGCTACCAGTCAGCTCACCGAACTTCTGTTGAACCTTGCCGGCCACATCCTTGGCAGTGCCCTTGACCTGATCGCGATTCATGGTGTCTCCTCAAATGATGGTTGTGCCCGCAGTCAGGCTACTGCGAGCCCGTGCGACCGAATATCAGCGCGGGTCTGAATGTGCTGTAGGACTACGCTACCCCAGGCAACCACCTGGGACTCGGCGGAAAAGCCGAATGCGACCGGGTCCGGCGCGTATTTGCCAGGGTCGCGGCCAGCGTGTAGAACTTGCCCCGGGCTTGAATGACTCGATAAGGCGTCCGCTGCTTTGTTGCCACGCATGGCTTCCGCAATCGACAGACGCTGTCCTCGACGCGAGGACCTCGGCCTCGGCAAGGCCGACCACGCCACCCTGAACCGGCTGCGCACGCCGCAACGGATTCAGGCTTTCGTCACCGCCCTGCCGATCAACCACGAAATTGGCGGCGAGACCGTGTTTTCGGTTCGCGAAGTGCTGGCGCATCGCCGCGCGCATTGCATCGAAGCGGCGCTGCTCGCCGCCTGCGCGTTGTGGATCCAGGGTGAGCCGCCGCGGGTGATGCGGCTGGACTGCGACGCGAGCGACTACCCGCACGTCGTCGCGCTCTTCCGCCGCGGCGCGTGCTGGGGAGCGATCTCCAAATCCAACGGCGTGGCGCTGCGCTATCGCGATCCGGTCTATCGCAGCCTGCGAGAGCTGGCGATGTCATACTTTCACGAATACTCTACCGCGGGCGGCCGCAAGACCTTGCGCAGCTATGCCGCGCCACTGGATTTACGCAGCGTCGACCCTTGCCTGTGGGTCACCGCCGAAGGATGCTGGGCGCTGCATGCCCGGCTCGAGCGGCGGCGCCACTACGCGCTGCTATCGGCCAGGCAGGAGAAGTCGCTATCCCGCCGCGATGCCTTCGAGCGCGGGGCGGCGAAGATTGTCCAGTTTCCAAAGGAAGCCCGGTAGCGATGAAGACCATACGTTGGGGCATGATCGGCTGCGGCGACGTCGCCGAGGTGAAAAGCGGGCCGGGATTCTACAAGGCGGAGCATTCGTCGCTGGTCGCGGTCATGCGGCGCAACGGCGCGCTTGCCGCCGACTACGCGCGCCGGCACGGTGCTGCACGCTGGACCGACGGCGCCGACGCGATCATCCTGGCTCCCGACATCGACGCGGTCTACATCGCAACCTTGACCGACAGTCATCGCGACTACGCGCTGCGCTGCGCGCAGGCCGGCAAGGCGGTGTATGTCGAGAAGCCGATGGCGATGCGTCACGCCGACTGTGTCGAAATGATCGAGGCTTGCCGGAGCGCCGGCGTGCCCCTGTGGGTAGGCTACTACCGTCGCGCCCTGCCGCGCTTCCTCAAGGTCCGGGAGCTGGTGGAAGGCGGCGCGATCGGCCCTGTGCGCGCCGTCGCGTCGCGCCAGCTCGCCCGCGCCCCGCACATCGCCCCCGGCGAGGCGCTGCCGTGGCGTGTCGATGCGGCGCTGAGCGGCGGCGGCTTTTTCTTCGAGGCGGTCTGTCATACGTTCGATTTTCTCGATTTCCTGTTCGGCCCGATCGTCGAGGCGCGCGGCATCGCGGCCAATCAGGGCGGCGCCTACCAGGCCGAGGATACCGTCGCGGCCGCATACCGCTTCCAGTCCGGCGTCCAGGGCTGCGGATTCTGGTGTTATGTCGCGGGCGAGGACCACGAAATGAATGAAATCGTCGGCGAGCGCGGCCGCGTCCTTTTTTCGACGTCGCAGCCGGTGCCGATCCGGCTCGTTCGGGGCGACGCGGTGGAGGAATTTCCTGTTGCCGACCCGCCGCACGTGCACCAGCCGCTGATCCAGACCATCGTGTCCGAGCTGAACGGCCGCGGGAAGTGCCCCAGCACCGGGACGAGCGCGGCGCGCACGGCCTGGGTGATGGACGAAATCCTGAAAGATTTTCGCGCCGGCCTGCCGCGCTGAGCGCGCCGCCGCCGCCCCAGGCGTTGCCCCGCCTTCATTGCTGCTGTTGCCGGGTGCGGGCGCGGCGTAAGATTGCTCCGCCGGGCGTTTGCGCGGCAGACCAGCAGGGACGGCAACTGGTGCCGATTTTCGAACGGCTGCGGAGGCTGAACGCGCGCATGGGCATCAAGGCGCGGCTGTGGCTGCTCGTCCTCGCTCTGGGGCTGCCGTTCCTGCTCTATCTGCTCATCATCGCGTCGGAACAGGCCGACCGGATGCGCGCCTACGCCAAGGAACGAAATCTAGCGGTGGCGCGACTCGCGGCGGCGCGCGTCGATGACTACGTCGGCGACATCAAGCAGCTTCTCGCCACGTTGAGCGAAACGGTGTCTGTGGGCGCCGGCGCCGGCGAGCAGAACGAGACGCTGCTGCAACACCTCAAGCGCGACTTGCCCGATTACATCAACAATGTCGCGGTCTGGGACCTGGACGGCGACAGCCTGGGTTCGCTCGATCCGCGCACGCGGATGAATCGGATCAACATCGCCGATCGTCAGTACTTTAGGGATGTCCTCGTCGACGGCGGGCTCGCGGTCGAGGCACCGATGGTGACCAGGACGTCCAGGGAGCTCGTGGTCCAGTTCGCGCGCGCGGTCATGCGGGATGGACATCCCGTGGGGGTGGTAACGGCATCGACGAAGCTGCTGCCGATACAGCAGCTGCTCATTCCGAAGGGCGGCTTGCCGCCGGGCTCGGTGGTCGATGTGATCGACCGGAACGGCGTGGTCCTCGCGCGATCGGAGGATCCGGAGGCATGGATAGGCAAGACGATGCCCTTGGAAGCCGAGGTTGTCGACAGCGTGCGGCAGCAGGAAGGCACGCGTGAATTCGCCGGCGCCGACGGCGAGGCGCGCCTCGCCGGTTACTCGACGGCGCGCAACGTCCCCTGGCTGGTGCATGTCGGCATTCCGGCGGCGACGGCGCTGGCGCCGGTGCGCGCCGATCTGCACAGGAACCTCGGGCTCGGCATGGTGATGCTCCTCGTTGCGCTGCTGTTCGCCGCGATGATCGCCGAGAAGATCGCCCGGCCGCTGCGTCAGCTCGCGGTTGATGCCAAGACCCTGGGCGCCGGCAATCTCGTCCACCGGAGCAACGTGCAATCCGGCGGCGAAACCGCGTATCTCGCGCGCACGCTGAACCGGATGGCGCAGGCGCTGCAGGACCGATCGACCGCGCTGTCGCGCAGCGAGCAGCGGCTGCGTCTGATCACCGACAACATGCCGGTCCTGATCTCCTATGCCGACCGCGACGAGCGCTACCGCTTCGCCAACGCCTTCAACTACGACCTGTTGGGCGTCAAGCCCTCGGACATGATCGGGAAGACGATACGGGAATGCAGAGGCGAGGCGGCGTACGCGGAGATCAAGTGCAGGATCGACGAAGTCCTGGGCGGCATGCCGGTGTCGTTCGAAGTCAGGCATCCGATGCCGGGCGGCACGCGGGACCTGTCGCTCACCTACCTGCCGGACTATGACGACGCCAACCAGATTGTCGGCTTCTACATCATGGGGCTCGATGTCACCGAGCGCCGCAAGCTGGAGGGCCAGCTCTCGCGCATGGCGCAATACGACCAGCTAACCGGGCTGCCGAATCGGTACCTGCTGAACGACCGGCTGGAGCAGGCGTGTGCGCGGAGCCTGCGCGACGGCCAGCAACTCGCCGTCCTTTACCTGGACCTCGACTATTTCAAGGCGATCAACGACACGTACGGGCATGGCGCCGGCGACGTCGTGCTGAAGGAATTCGGCCGCCGGCTGGTGTCTTCCCTGCGCGCGAGCGATACCGTCGCCCGTCTCGGCGGCGACGAATTCATCGTGCTGATCGAGGGCTTCCTTTCGTATCGCCACCTCGAAACCATCGCGCGCAAGATCATCGATACGGTGGCGATGCCGATCCACGTCGACGACAGCGGCGACAGCGCCGTCACCATTTCCACCAGCATTGGCATTGCGACGCTGCCGCCGTGCGGGACCGCGGAGGAAGTGATGCACGTCGCCGATGCCGCAATGTTCGACGCCAAGGCCGGCGGCGGTGCCCGTTTCGTGATCGCGCCGGTGAAGGCTGCGCAAGCAGCCGCCGCGGCCGCCAAGCGCTGATTCACCGTACCCGTCCGCGGCACTTGCCGGGCTCCCGTCCCGTCGGGCAGACCCTGTCCCTGCGTTGCCCGCCGGTGGGCGAACGCGCGTCTGCCCGACTTGAAGTCGTCACGTTGCGCGTGGCAGAATGCATCGTCGGGTCAGCGCGTGCGGCGATCATGGACGAGGGCTTCAGGTATCACGGCTTTGATGTCCACCTCGAGGTCTGGGAGAGCAGGAACGACGTGCGCATCCGCTGGCTGTGCGGCGTCACGCTCGTGCACCGCGGCATCGGGTACGCGGCGTCGTTTTCGGACCGCGTGTTCGATTGGCCGGCCGATGCGAGACGCTACGCCGAGCTGCGTGCGAAAAAGCTGATCGATTCGTACACCGCAGGCGACGTCGCCGTGCTCGGAACGCCCGTATCGCCGCATCGGCCCATGCGCAAGCCGGAATATCCGCCGGGCGCCTTCAGCGATTCCCGCAGCCGCTTCTAGTGGCTAGCGGCACACCGCAGTCGCACTGAGGCGGCGCGCGGCGCCGCTCGCGCGCCACAAGATGGTCGGCGCGGCGGAACGGAAGTTCCGGGCGCCACCGAGGCTGCAGCCACGCTGCCCGCGCCGCGCGCCTTACTCCTACACGCAGCCGTATCTTCTCCGACAGGCGAATGTGCCGCGGGCGACCGATCTCGCCGTCTGTCCTACAACGCAATCATCCTTGCGCCGATTGAAGACGGCCCACCCGCGGGCAATAGTGACCACGCTATTGAATCACGCCTCGAATTCAGCGAGGACACGGCGCACCCGGTGCGCCCAACCGTTGAGAAGGAAGCGATATGAATGCAATGCGCACAATATTGGTGGTGGCCCTGGCGTCGTGTTGTCTCTACGCGCAGCCCGGTCAGGCCATGGTGATCCTGTCGAACGGGCAGACGCAGGTCGTATGGCACCTCGGCGACCCGGAACCGTCCATTGACGAGGACGTGTCGTGGTTCAGCGTTGCGGTATGCGGCCAGGAATTGACGTGGCTAAGCTCGAAATTTCCCGGACTGCCGATGCGGACGATGACCAATCCGCCGGCCGATTTCGATTGCGTCATCTATCGCGGCGATGATGCGCGATTCGTCGCGGACAACTTGGTCGTCAACGGCGATCAATAGTCGACGCACCGGGCTTGCTGCAGCGGCAAGCGCGCCCGGTCTTGAGCTCATTGGTGAAGATAAGAGCGCAGCCGCGCGGCCATTGCGTCGATGTGTCGCGTTATCACCGTGTGATGGTCGCCGGGTACGACGATCGTCTGCGCCTGCGGGCTGAATGCGGTCCAGCCCATCGCCGGGCGCGTGTCACCATGGCTTTCGGGACGCAGCACCACGAGCCGGCCCGCATAGGGTTCCGGTGAGTAACGCCTCACCACGTCACGATAGCGCGCAATGGTGTTTCCCCCGGCATTCCGGTCGGGCGACCGTGCGGCGTTGCGCCGGCGTGGGCGCGGCAGCTCGGCGCCGACGCTGATGCCGGGAAAAACCAGCTTCGGCGGCTGCGGAGCGACGGTATCGATCATCACGACGCAGACGACTTCCTCGCCCTCGCGCACGAGTTGGCGCGCGATTTCGAGCGCGACCATGCCGCCCGCACAATGGCCGCCGAGGACGTAGGGTCCGCGCGGTCTCGCCGCGCGCACCGCAGGCAATCGCTCGGCGGCCATCGCTTCGATCGTGTCCGGCACCGCGGTGTCGATCAG
Organism: uncultured beta proteobacterium; assembly: GCA_963713125.1. Classification (GTDB taxonomy): domain Bacteria; phylum Pseudomonadota; class Gammaproteobacteria; order Burkholderiales; family Casimicrobiaceae; genus PALSA-1003. The sequence continues at coordinate 393,559 of CAVQKL010000012.1, forward strand.
ACCGTGCGGATGCACCGCGTAGAACGGCTGGTCGTCGCCGAGCGCGCGCGCGAGCTTGTGGGTGAAAAAGCCGCCGCCGGTGAAATCCCCGTGCAGAAAAAAGAACGGCGGACGGTTGCCTGTCGCGCTGAGCGCCACCAGCGGCGCGCGGTCCTCGCGCGCGCTGCTGCGCATGGCGGCTGTGAGATGCTCGATCGTCGGGTCCGCGAAAAGCGTCGTCAACGGCAGCTTGCAGCCGGAAGCCTGCTCGATGGCATCGATCATCTGCGCAGCAAGCAGCGAATGCCCACCGAGATCGAAGAAGTTGTCGCTGACACCGATATTGCGTACGCCGAGCAACTCCTCCCATATCGCCGCCACGATCTGGTCGAGCGGATCCCGCGGCGGGACGTGCCACCCGGTTCGCTGCTGGGCGAGATCGCCCGGTGCCGGCAGCGCGCGGCGGTCGACCTTTCCATTGGACGTCAGCGGCATGGCAACCAGCATGACAATGGCCGCCGGCGCCATGTAGTCGGGCAGCGTCCGGCGCAGCTGCGCCCATACTTCGGCGGGCGTCGGGTGCGTGCCCGGCGCGGCGACGATGTACGCGGTGAGCTGCCGCGTGTCCGAGGTTTCGCCGTGCACGAGGATGACGGCTTCGGCGACCTGCGGCAGGCGCGACAGCGCCGCCTCCACTTCGTCGACCTCGATGCGATGGCCGCGGATCTTGACCTGGCGGTCGAAGCGGCCGAGAAATTCGAGCCCGCCGTCGGCGCGCATGCGCGCGCGGTCGCCGCTGCGGTAGAGGCGCGCCCCGGGTGTCGTATCGAACGGATGCAAAACGAAGCGCTCCGCCGTGAGATCGGGCTCTTGGAGATAGCCGCGCGCCAATCCCGGTCCGCCGATGTAGATCTCGCCGGGAACGCCGATCGGCACCGGCTCCCGCAAGCGATCGAGGACATAGACCTCGGTATCGGCGATCGGACGGCCGATCGGCACGGTCGCGGCATCGGTCGCCATGTCTCGCACTTCGTGCCAGGTCGCGAACGTCGTCGCCTCGGTCGGACCGTAGACGTGCAGCAACCGCCGCGGCCCGCCATCGCGCAGCACCGCCTCGACCCAGCGCGGTTCGACTGCCTCGCCGCCGAACAGCACGTCCCGGCCGCGAAACAGCGCTGGCGCGCTGCGCGCGAGCTGGTTGAACAGCGCCGTCGTCACGAACATCGCCGTCACCCCAAGGTGGTCGAGCGCGGCGGCGAAGGCGGGCGGTGACAACGTCGTCTGGTACGGAATCACGGCGAGCTGCGCTCCGTTGAGCAGCGCGCCCCAGATTTCGAATGTTGCTGCGTCGAACGCCGGATTGGCGATGTGCGCGACAACGTCGCCGGCGCCGAGCTGCAGGTAGTCGGTGCCGACGACCAGCCTGACGATCGCGCGGTGCGGGATGACAACGCCCTTGGGCCGCCCGGTCGAGCCCGACGTGTACATCACATAGGCCGCGTCGCTGCCGCCGGCGCGGCGGGCCGGGTCGGAACGATCGCCGCCTCCGATCCTTTCCCATTCGCGGTCGATGCAGAGCGTGCTCCCCGCGTCCGTCGGCAGCCGCTCGAGCAGGCGCTGCTGAGTCAACACCCGCGGCCGTCCGGCATCGTCGAGCATCAAGGACAGCCGTTCACCCGGCAGCGCGGGATCGAGCGGCACATAGGCGCCGCCGGCCTTGAGGATACCGAGCAGTGCGGTCGCAAGCTCGGCGCCGCGCTCCATGGCGACGCCGACCAGTGTCTCGTGCCCCACGCCATCGGCCTCGAGATAGCGCGCGAGCTGATTGGCGCGCGCGTCGAGCTCGCGGTACGAAAGCGTAGTGGAAGCGTCGCGCACGGCGATCGCGTCCGGCGTGCGCGCGGCCTGCGCCGCGAACAGCTCGTGCACCGACGCGGGCCCGGCACCTGCGGGGGCGAGGCGGCTCGATTCGACCAGCAGGCGCGCTCGCTCGGACGGGCTCTGCAGAGGCAGCCGGTCGATACCTTCGGCCCGGATTCGCGACAATGGCCGCGAGCAACACCTGCCATTGGCGCGCCATGTGCTCGACCGTCGCGGCATCGAACAGCGCCGCCGCGTACTCGATCCGCCCCTGCAACAGGCCTGCGGCCTCGGTCACCGCAAGATAGAGATCGAATTTCGCGTTGTTGTTGACGATACCCCCGACCGGCTCGATCTCCAGGCCGGGCAGTCGCCAATCCGGCGGCGGCGTGTTCTGCAGCGCGAAGGATACCTGAAACAGGGGGTTGCGCGAAAGGTCGCGCCGGGGGGCAAGTTCCTCGACCAGCTTTTCGAATGGCAGGTCCTGATGCGCGTACGCATCGAGCGAGCGCTGGCGCACGCGCGACAAGAAATTCGACGAACGAGGGATTGCCCGACAGATCGCCGCGCAGCACCAGCGTGTTGATGAAAAAGCCGATCAGCCCTTCCAGCTCCGGTCGGCTTCGTCCCGCGATCGGCACGCCCACGGCAATGTCGTCCTGGCCGCTCCATCGGTGCAGCAGCACCTGGAACGCAGCGAGCAAGGTCATGAACAGCGTCGCCCGTTCGCGCAGGCTCAGCGCCTTCAGCGCCGATGTCAGCGCTCCGTCGATGGTGAACCGCACGCTGCCGCCGCGCGCACTGGCCACGGCCGGGCGCGGCCGATCGAACGGAAGTTCCAGCGTCGCCACATCGGCCAGCGTGCTCCGCCAGAAATCGAGCTGGCGCTGCAGGACCGGACCCTGCAGCCATTCGCGCTGCCACACCGCGAAGTCCGCGTATTGCACGGGCAGCGGCGCCAAGGGTGACGCTTCGCCCCGTCGAAAAGCGCCGTACAGCGCCGCCAGCTCCCGCGAGAAAACGGCAGAAGACCAGTAATCGGTGACGATGTGATGCAGGTTCAGCGAGAGCCAGTGCTCATCGGGCGCGAGCCGGAGCAAGCGCGCCCTGAACAGCGGCCCGCGTTCGAGATCGAATGGCTCGCTGCACGCCGTGGCACCTGGCGCCGAGCCATCGCTGCGCGTTCGTCAGCGGGCAGCGCCGAAACGTCCTCGATCTGCAGGCGGAACGGCGAGGGCGGCGCGACCAGCTGCCGAGGCTCGCCGTCGATGACCGCGAAGCGCGTCCGCAGTGCGTCGTGACGACGCACGATCTCGTCGATGCTCTTTTCGAGCGCCGGCACGTCCAGCGGCCCGACGATGCGCTGCGCGCGCGGCGAGTTGTATACAGAGCGGTCCGGCAGCAACTTGTCGAGCACCCACAATCGCTGTTGCCCGAACGACATCGTCTCGACATAGGAAACGTCCGCCGCCGCGGCATCTGCACGCGGTTGGCACGATGCGCCGCGCGCCTGTCGACTCGTCTGCCGCGGCATCTCCGGCCGCGCCTCGGGCTCGGTCATTGCGCTGCCCCTCGCGGGTTACGCCGGGCGTCGATGCGGGCGCGCTTGACGATGTCGGCGTATACCTCGCGATGTCCGGAGCGAATCGCCGCCTCGAACTGGGCGGGCGTATCGACGACCGGTTCGTAGCTGAGTTCCGCCAGTCGCTGGCGGAACGCGGGCATACGGCGGATCCGGTCGAGCGCATTCGCGATCTTGGCAACGACTTCGGGCGCCGTTCCTGCTGGCGCGAGAATGCCGTACCAGGCTTCGATCGAATAGCCCTCGATGCCCTGTTCGGCAACGGTCGCGACGCCGGAGCCTCGAGTGGCGCGCTTCGCGCCAAGGGCCGCGACCAGGCGCAGCGTGCCGAGATCCACGTACTGCTCGACCGCTGCGAAATCGTTGAGTCCCATATCGACCCGCCCTGCCAGCAAGTCGGCCATCGCGGGCGCCGCGCCCTTGTAGGGTATTTCCAGCAGATCGATTCCGGCGGCGGTTTTCAGCCATTCGAACGCGACACGGCTGACCGATCCGTCGCCGTACGAGATGTAAGTGAGTTTGCCGGGATGTGCTTTGGCGTACGCGATGAGCTCGGGCAGCGTCCTCGCCGGGACGCCGGAATTCATGACCAGGAACAAGGGCGTGCGGGCGAGTCGACCGATGGGCGCGAAATCGCGGGTCGGATCGTAGCGCAAGTTCGGATCCAGCGATCCGGCGACGACGAGATTGCCTTGCCCTCCCAACAGCAGTGCATATCCGTCGGCCGGCGCCTTTGCGACGAGGTCCGCGGCGATCGTACCTGCCGCGCCACTCTTGTTTTCGATGGTCACGGGCTGCGACCATTCGCCCGTCAGCGATTCGCCAATCAGGCGCGCAAGCGCATCGGCCGCGCTACCGGCGGTCTGGCCGACGACTATCTTGACGGGCCTGACCGGATAATCCTGCGCCGAACCCGGGGAGGGCGCCAAGGAAGCGGCCACACTGAACGCCAGTGCGGCGATGTTTCCGATGCGCGATTGCCGCATCGCGCGCAAGGCGCGCCGCCGTACGGAGGCAGTCTGTCTCATGGCAAGGCTCCCCGCCCGCGGCGCACCGCGACCAGCGGCGGCTGACCGCGTGCGGGGCCATCGTCGATCGCTACCCGCATTCGTTCGGCGAAGCGATCGACGGTCGGCGACCTGAACAGCGACAACATATCCATCTGCGCCCCGGTTCTGGCCTCGATCCGCGACAGCACTTGCGCCGCGCGCAACGAGTCGCCTCCGATGCAGAAAAAATTGTCCTGTTCTCCGACGCGAGATACGCCGAGCACCTGGGCGAAAATTTCCGCGACTGTGCGTTGGTCGGCTCCGCGCGGCGGCGAAGTAGGCTGGTTGCAGCGCGGCTCCTAGCGTATCCGCGAGGCCACGCCGCCATACCTTGCCCAAGGCATTTCGCGGCAGCTCTGGTACCACGATGACCGCGCTTGGCACCTTGTGTGGCAACAGGCGATCAATTGCGAACTCGCGCAAGGCTTGAGGAGTGGCCTGCGCCGATGCGCGCAACACGACGGCGACCGCCAGATCGTCGCCCAGCGACGGGTGGGGTACCGGAAACGAAACAGCTTCGAGTACCTCGGGGTGACTCGTGAATATTTCGTCGACCTCGGCCGGCGACACCTTGAGACCGCCGCGGTTGACGACCTCGTTGACGCGCCCGGTCAGGAACAGGTAACCGTCGCCGTCGAAATAACCCAGGTCTCCGGTGCGAAACCAGCCGTCGCCGAACGCGAGCCGGTTGGCTTCGGTATCGTCCTCATACCCGCTCATCACGCTCGGGCCGCGCACCGTCACTTCGCCGATCGCGCCGGGTGCGAGCACGCGTCCGTCGGCATCGCGAACCGAGACTTCGATGTCGCGCGGGAGTCCTGCCGAGCCGAGTCGCTGCTTCCCTGGAGCCACCGGGTTCTGCGCAATGAGGCCGCTCTCGGTCATGCCGTATCCCTGGACCACCGGCACGCCCAGCGCTGCTTCGAGGCTGCGCTGGACCGTCTGCGGCAAAGCCTTGCTGCTCGCGCGCGCGTAACGCAACGAGCACGGGGGCGCGGGCTTGCGCCGATCGAGCGCTTCCAGGATCGCCGTTTGTATGGTCGGGCTGGCTGAATAGAATGTCGGTCGGAAATCGTCCACCCAGTCTACGAACCGCGCTGCGTCGAACCCAGGTGTGATGACTGTGCTCGCGCCTGCGGCAAGCGGCGCGAACAGGTCGACGCCAAGCGCACCCTTGGTGAAAAGCGGCGTCACCGACAGGGCGCGATCGTCGGCAACAAGGGGAAACTGGCGCGCGCAGGCTAGGACTTGCGCGTGGCTCAACGGCACGATCTTCGGCATCGACGTGGTACCCGAGGTCTGCATGACCAGCGCCAGATCGTCGCTGGCCGGCGCGCAGGCCGCCGTCCTTGGACGCGCACGCTCGGCGCGAAGGACGAACATGCCCGCGGACCCATCGTCGGGCCGGCGCAGACGAACAAGAGTCAGTCGCAAACCCCGGGCCGCCTCAACCAGCGCAGACGCGTCGCCTTCCGCGGCGATCAGCGCGTCGATCCGAAGACGCGAAAGCAACTCCATCGCGGTATCGCCGTTCAGCGCAGGGTTGAGCGGCGCACACGCGCACCAACTCATCGCCGCGAGCGTCGCGACCGCGGTCTCGGGGCGATTGCCAAGCGCGAGTGCGATCCTGCTGCCGCGTCCGAGGCCCGACGTCTGCGAGCGCCTTTCCGGCGATTTCGACCTGCTCGTATGGAGCGCACGGTAGGGCAGAGCTGTCTGATCCGGCGCCAGGATCGCGGGGCGGTGCCGCGCGCGTGTCTGCGCCTGGAAGGCAAGCAATTGCAATACCGTGTCCATGCTGGTCCCCGGCGCGCCGATCGCTGCCCGTTGCCGATCGGGATGGCCACCCCGTTCCGGCATCCGGTACATGCGCATGCCGCGGCGTGTGCGTAAAGAGCGCAAATGCTACACGGAAAGCGACAGACACGCGATGCATCACGCCTTGCGCACGAGCTTTGCATGCAGGGACGTTGCGCGTACGCGTGATTGATGCGATGCTTGCCCCAAGTCCGAACGCGCACTCGGGGCCTGCATGCGAAACTGCGCGAGCAGTGCCACGGCAACTCGGCGATGGATGTCATCGGGTGGACAGGTCGGATCGACAATCAATGCCGCGCTGCGCCGCGGTAGGGGGGCCGGCAGCAATGAAAGGTGGTGACCGGGGTGCGACGCCAGCCGTCTCGCCCGCGGCGCTCGTTGCGCTGCAGGCCGCGCGCGATGCGGCCGCGCCGGCGATTCTCGCGCCGGGCCGGCCGGCGCTGACATTCGGCGCGCTTGCGGACCTTGTGGCCGCTACCGCGCAACGGCTGGCGGCGATGGGGCTCGGCCGCGGCAGCCGTGTCGCGCTGGTCCTTCCCGATGGCCCCGAAATGGCTGCCGCCCTGTACGCGGTTACCGAGGCCGCCACCTGTGCGCCGCTGGATCCCGCAATCGACGAGGCCGCGTGCCTCGCGTTGCTGCAGCGCATGCGGATCGACGCCCTGATCGTGGCGCAGGATGCGGACCTGGCGGCGGAACGAGCTGCCGCCGCGCTCGGCCTGCAGCTCATCATCTTGTCGACGGATCCGGGCGCGACCGCTGGTGCATTCGAGCTTTTCTCGACGCATCCTCGCCCCGCCATGGCGCGTATGCCGCCTCGTGGCGACGACATTGCTCTGGTCCTGCATACATCCGGCACGACCTCGGCACCGAAGATCGTGCCGAACACCTACGCGAGCTTGGTCAGCGGCGCGCTGTCGCGCGTGGGACTGCTGCAACTGACCGCCAACGACCGCGGTCTGTGCGTTTCTCCGCTGACGACGTCGGCTGGCATTCGCCGCAGCCTCTATCCGGTGCTGACCGCGGGCGGCAGCATCGTGTGCCCCGTTGCGTTCGACGTCACGACGTTCTTCGACCTGCTCGACGAGTTCAAACCCACGTTCTATGCCGCCGGGCCGACGGTTCATCGCGCCGTGCTCGACGAGGCCGTACGCCGCGGCGTTACCGGGCATTCGCTGCGCTTCATCCTTTGCGGGACAGGCGCGCTGGCGCCCGATTTGCAATGCGGCCTCGAGCGCGCGTTCGGCGTGCCGGCGATCCAGGCCTACGGGATGACGGAAACGAGCACCATCGCGCAGAATCCACTGCCGCCCGGGCAGCGCCGCGCCGGATCGGTAGGCTTGCCCGCCGGATGTCAGGTCGCGATTCTCGGTGACGACGGCACGTTGCTCGCGCCGCAACAAGCGGGAGAGATCGTGGTTCGCGGCCCGACGGTGTTCCACGGCTACGAAAACAACGACGAAGCCAACCGGGAGTCGTTTCATCATGGCTGGTTCAGGACCGGCGACGTCGGTCACGTCGACGCCGACGGCTACCTGTTCGTGGCCGGCAGGATGAAGGAGATCATCAATCGCGGCGGCTCCAAGGTGCTGCCGCTCGAAGTCGATGCAGTGCTGATGACGCTGGCAGGCGTTGTCGACGCCGCGTGCTTCGGCGTCCCGCATCCTACGCTGGGCGAAGACGTGGCCGCCGCCGTCGTCCTGCGCCCCGACGCCACGGTCAGCTCGCAGCAATTGCGCGATGCCGCGCTCGAGCGCATGCCGGCGTACAAGGTTCCCAGCCGCATCGTGCTGGTCAGCACGATTCCGCGGGACATGCAGGGCAAGGTCAGGCGGCGCGAGCTGCCCGCCGCCATGGCGCAGGCGATGCGGACCGCCTATTCACCGCCGCAGGGCCGGCTGCAGGAGCTGGTCGCCGACTGCTTCAGCCTCGTGTTGGGAATCGAGCGTATCGGCGCGCACGACAACTTCTTCGAGCTCGGCGGCGATTCGCTGCGCGGCACGCAAGTCGTCGTGCGACTCAACGCTGCGCTGGGACTCGAGGTCGGCGCAGTGGAATATTCAGGAGGCCGACGGTCGCCGAATTGGCGGCGGAGCTCGAGGTGGCGTCGGCCGGAGCCGCACGGGGCAGCCCGCCGGCGCTGATACCGCGCCCGAGGCGCCGCCAACCCGGCACGACGATCGATTCCTAGCAGCGGCGGCACGGGGCGGCGCGACGTTTCTGTCCCGGCGGGTGCGACTTACGTCTGGCGCGAGGCCCTGGCGAGACGGCGGCGCAGCTCTCCGGAAGCCAGCGAGACCTCGTATGCGGTGCGCGATTCGGCATTCGCGCGATCGCCCGCCGCGATCGCCTGGATCTGACCCTTCATCGATTTGACGACGCCGGGCTCGCACTCGCCGAGCGCCGCGACGTACGCGTCGACCCGGGGCTCGAGCGCGCGGCGGTCGACCAGTTCGGTCAAGAATCCGATGCGCAGCATCTCTTCGGCGTCGAGCGTCTGCGCCGTCAGGAACACTCGCTTGGCCTGCGCCGCACCCAGCGCTTCGACCGCGCGCCGCAGCCCGCCCGGATAGTAGTGCAAGCCGAATTTCGCCGCCGGCATGAACATGCGCGAACCGCGCACGCCGAGGCGGAAATCGCAGCACAGCGCAAGATCGGTGGCGCCGCCGTAGACACTGCCGTTCAGCGCACAGATCGTCGGCAGCGGAAACTGCTCGATGGTGTCGAGCAGAGTCTCGAAGCTCCGGTCGAGGCGTTCGACGATCGCGTCGATGGTGTACCCCGAGCTGAACGTCGCATCGCCGGTGCCGGTGAAGACCATCGCCCGCGCCCGGGGGTACAACCCGGGAGTCTCCAGGTAGCCGCGGACGATCGCGACATCGTCGGGGTCGATTCGATTGTGCTCGGCGGGCCGGCGCAGCCGGATCGTCGCGACCGCGCCGGCCACGTCGAGCGTCGGCGGCCCGCCGGTGGCGTTGGGCGTCATCGCGCGCCGTCAGGCGCCGCTGTTGCGCCAAACATTGAGCGGCGAAGACCACGATCGATGCGAACAGCACGATCGACGCGATTCCCGCGACCGGCCCGAACGCCGCGTTGCCCTTGAACAGCAAGACCAGGGCGAGCATCGCCACCGGAAGCGCCAGGTTGTAAATCCAGAAATGGATCGGGTACCAGCGATTAGTGGTGGCGGCGGGAAACCGCTCGTAGACCAGACCGGTCAGCGCCAGCGACACCCACCCGAGCAGGTTCAGATGCGCGTGCACCGGAAACAGCGTGTGATCCTCGGACACGCCCATGTAGACGCCCAGCCCGGTCGCGGCGACGAAATACAATATCGCCAGCCGATACCAGACCCGCGTCGGCGTGCCGGTCGCAATTGCGCTTGCCGTTGCTTGCATGATGCCCTCCTCGTGGGATGATCGCGATGTCGAGCGGTCGCGGCTCGTGCTTGCGCGACCAAGGCTCGCGGCGAACTATAGCGCGGGTGGCCGGCGCGGCCAACGATGCCTTGGCCGCGGGTGGCGCCGCCCCATGACCGCCGTGGGCCATTCAGCCCGCCGGCGGAACGATTGGCTGTGCGCGGCGCATCCTACCAGCGACGATGAACCGCGGCCGGACGTGCGATGAAGATCGAAGACTACGCGATGATCGGCAACAGCCGCACGGCGGCGCTGGTCGGCCGCGACGGCTCGATCGACTGGCTGTGCGTGCCGCGATTCGATGCGCCCGGCTTGCTTCGCGGCGCTCCTCGGCACGCCCGGAGCACGGCCGCTGGCTGCTCGCGCCGCGCGGCCGCGTGCGCCGCGTCGAGCGCCGTTACCGCGACCAGACGCTGGTGCTGGAGACCGACTTTCACGACCGCGGGCGGCGTCGGTGCGCATCGTCGACTGCATGCCGCCGTGGGAAGAGCGCACCGACATCGTGCGCATCGTCGAGGGCCTGCGCGGGACGCGTCGGCATGCGCATGGAGCTCATCATCCGCGGCGGCTACGGCGCGATCGTGCCCTGGGTGCGACGGGTCGACGGAGCGCTGCTCGCGACCGCCGGGCCCGGAATCGCTCGAATTGCGCTCCGGCGTCGCCGATGCGGGGCAAGGGATTCACGCACGGTCGCCGACGTTCACCGTCGCGCGGGGCCAGCGCGTCGCCGTTCGTGCTCACGCATTTTGCCTCGCATCTGCCGCGCCCGCTGCCGATCGACCCCGATGCCGCGGTCGACGCCACCGAGCGCAGCTGGCGCGCCTGGTGCGCCCGCTGCACCTACGACGGGCGCTGGCGCGAGGCGGTGCATGCGCTCGCTGATCACGCTCAAGGCGCTGACCTACGCACCGACCGGCGGCATCGTCGCGGCGGTGACGACGTCGCTGCCCGAAGCGATCGGCGGCGTGCGCAACTGGGACTACCGCTATTGCTGGCTGCGCGACGCGACGTTCACGCTCTACGCGCTGCTGCTCGCCGGCTACCGCGACGAGGCGCGCGCCTGGCGACGCTGGCTGCTGCGCGCGGCCGCCGGCAGGCCGGAGGACATGCAGACCGTGTACGGCCTGTCCGGCGAGCGCCAGCTGCACCGAATTCGACGCTGCCGTGGCTGCCCGGCTACGAGAACTCGCGCGCCGGTGCGCATCGGCAACGCCGCCGCGACCCAGTCGCAGCTCGACATCTACGGCGAGGTGATCGAGGCGCTGCAGCTCGCGCGGAGCGCCGGCCTCGACCCCGACGCCGACGCCTGGAATTTCGAGCGCGCGCTGCTCGATTACCTCGGAATCGAACTGGACCGAGCCCGACAACGGCATCTGGGAAATGCGCGGGCCGAGGCGCCACTTCACCCATTCCAAGGTGATGGCCTGGGTCGCCGTCGACCGGGCGATCAAGGCGGTCGAGCAGTACGGTCTCGCCGGGCCGGTCGAGCGCTGGCGCGCGCTGCGCGCGACGCATCCATGCGCAGGTCTGCCGCAAGGGCTACGACGCCATCGCGCAACAGCTTTCGTGCAGTACTACGGCTCGCGCGAGGTCGACGCGAGCCTGCTGCTGATGCCGATCGTCGGCTTTCTGCCGGCCGGACGATCCGCGCGTGCGCGGCACGCTGGCGGCGATCCGGCGCGACCTGGTCGTCGACGGGCTGGTCGCGCGCTATCGCAACGTGCCGCGACGTCGACGCGCTGCCGCCGGGCGAAGGGGTCTTCCTGCCGTGCTCGTTCTGGCTCGCCGATAACCTGAGCCTCGCCGGGCGCCACGCCGAAGCCGAGACGCCTGTTCAAGCGCCTGCTCGCTCTGCGCAACGACGTCGGTCTGCTCGCCGAAGAGTACGATCCGGTCGGCGCGCCGGCAGCTCGGCAATTTTCCGCAGGCGCTGACCCACGTCGCGCTGGTCAATCACGGCGCGCAACCTGTCGCGCGCGCGGCGGACCGTCCGAGCATCGCAGCCGCGGCATGCGCGGTGCTCCGCCGGGCGGCACCCCGCGTCCTGTCGCTTCCAAGGTACGCTCGCGTCTATGATTGCGCCTTGCCGCTTTCACGAGCGCGGGCACCGATGGAGTCGAATCCGATATGAGCCGTGAGGAGCGAGCGTCCCCGGCGCGCGCAACCGTGCGCCCGGCGACCGACCCGCATACGCTGAATGTGGCTTTGCGTGCCTGGTCGGCCGTCGTCGACTCGCTCTCCGACCTGGTGTTCATGCACGACGAAGACGGCTACCTGATGCGCGTCAACCAGGCGTACGCAACACGCGCCGGCGCGCCGTCGCGCGACCTTCTGGGCCGGCCGTTCCGAGAGGTATTGCCGGAAGGCGCGACCGGCGACCATTCCCCGGAGACGGGCGCAGGGCCAGTGCACGGACGGCGAGAGCGGCGTCGTGCTCGCCGGCGGCGAGGCCTACACGTGTCGCACTCGGCCTCTGCAGGACGACGTCGGCAGCGTGGTCTGTTGCATACACATTCTGCGCGAGCGCTCCCCGACCGCGGCAGCGCGGGCCGCCGCCCGTGATCGAGTCCTGGTCCGACGACGGTGTGGTGCGCCGCAATCTCGAAGCGACGGTCGAGGCGTTCGCCGCGACCATCGAGCTCAACGACCCGGGCAATGCCAGCCACGGACGGCGCGTTGCCGCCCTGGCGGTCGCCATCGGCAAGGAGATCAGCCTGTCGGCGACCCAGCTCGAAGGCACTCGCCTCGCAGCTCTGATCCACGACCTGGGCAGCTTCAAGATTCCCGTCGACGTCCTGATCAAACCCGGCAAGCTGACCAATGTCGAGCGCCTGCTGGTGCAATCCCATCCCGAAGTCGCCCATCGAATATTGCAGGGCATCGAGTTCCTGTGGCCGATCGCGGAGATCATCCTGCAACACCATGAGCGAATCGACGGCACCGGGTATCCGCGAGGGCTTGCCGGGTCCGATATGCTGATCGAGGCCAAGATCGTCGCGGTCGCCGATGCGATGGAAGCCATGCTGTCTGACCGGCCGTACCGGCCCGAGTCTCGGCGTCGACGCCGCCTTGAGCGAGCTCACCCAGCACCGGGGCACGTTTTACGATCCGGCGGTCGTCGACGCCTGTGTTCGCCTGTTCGCCGAGCGCGGCTTCACGTTCGCCACCTAGTCCGGACGCGCGTTCGCCGGACCTTTGTCGGTCCGCTGTCATATTCGTCACATTCGATCCTCCGCGGCGCGTGCCGATCACGCCGCAGGCGCTGCTTGTAAGCTACGAAATCGTCCCCTGGAGGGCTGTCGAAAAAATTAAAACCATTTCCAATCAATGCATTGCCATAAATCGTTGTAAAACTTTCCCGTAGTGGCACGCCGGTTGCTCAGTGGTACCTGCCAAGCTAAAGACAACCGTCCGAGGCGGCACGAAGCCTCGATCAATTTTCTACTGGGAGAGCAATGATGAAAGCAAGCAAACTCGCCGCCGCACTCGGCATGAGCGTCGGTCTGATCGCACCGGAGCGTCCTTCGCCGCCGATACGTCGAACATGACCGTGCAGGCCGCCGTCGTCGGCAGCTGCAAGTTCAACAGCCACGCCGACGCTGGACTTCGGCAACCTCGATCCCGCGAACGCCAGCAACGGCTCGGGCAGCTCGACGATCAGCTTCTGGTGCACCAAGGGATCGACCTACACCGTGACCGCCGGCAACGGCAACAACTACAACGCCGGCGACATTCGACGCGGCGCATGAAGGGCCCGGCGCAGCCGACCTGATGGCGTATTCGCTTACCTGCCTGCCGCCGCTACCGGCACGGGCGCCGGCAAGTCGACAGCGATCACCTTCTCGGTCACCGGCACGGTGCTGAACGCGAACTACATCAACGCCACGGTGGGTAGCTATACTGACACGGTGCAGATGGCCGTCAATCCGTGACAAGGCGAATGCCTTGCCGCGACGAAGCCGCCGGAGCGATCCGGCGGCTCGTTTTTTGTGGCTGCGCTCGACCGGCGCTGGTAGACTGCGGCCATGATGCGCATCGCGCTGTGGTGCTGCTGGCGGCATGCACGGCTCCCGCCTTCGCCGGCCGCTTCAGCGTCGCGCCGATCCGGGTCGATTTCACGCCGGGCGTTCGCATCGGCGCGGTCACCGTGACCAGCGAGGACGATCATCCGCTGGTATTCAGGAACAGCCCGTCGGTCTGGACGCAGAACGCCGAGGGCGGTGACGTTTACACGCCGACCAGCGATCTGGTGGTCACGCCTCCGTTGTTGCGCGTCGAGCCGAGCGAGCCGCAAGCATCGTGCGCATCGGCACGCTTGCGCGAACCCGGCGACGTCGAGCGCAGCTACCGCGTTTTCCTCGAGGAACAGGCGCCGGCGAACGCGGAAGGGGCGGGCGCGAGCATCGCGGTCGTCATCAAGTTCGGCGTGCCGGTGTTCGTTGCGCCGCGCACGGAGCATGTCGCGGGAAGCGCCGAAGTCGTCGCGCACGCGCCGCGAAAGCTGACGCTGCAGGTCAGCAATACCGGCAATGTCCACTTCAATGTCGAGACGATCGCCGCCAACGGTGTCGCGCTGAAGGACGTCTCCTCCTGGTATCTGCTGGCCGGCACAACGCGGCGCTACGAACTGGCGATACCGCCGGAAGCCTGCGTCGGGTCGGCACTCGAGCTGCGGATACAAACTACCCGCACCGTCCTCGCGGCAAGCACTGCGGCGAGCGATGTGTGCCAGCCCTGATGCCGTGGCGCGGCCCATCCGACATGCGCTGGCGCGGCATTCTTCGCCGCCGCTCTGGTCGCGGTTGCGAGCGCCGCCTACGCCGACCCGGTGCCGACGATCATGACCATCACCGTGAACGGCCAGTCGACGCGGCGACCACTTCGTGATGAAGGACGGCGAGCGCTGGCTGATCGCCGATACCGAGTTGCGCCAGCTCGGATTGCAGGATGCCGTCGGCGACGCGGTCAAGGTCGAGGGCCGCTCCTATCGGGTCTTGCGCTCGCTCGGAAAGGTGCAGATCGCCATCGACGAGGGCGCTGGCCGCATCGATCTGGTCGCCGATCCGGCCGTCTTCGGACAGCAGCGCCTCGACCTCACGCCGGCGCCGCACGTGATGCCCACGTACGACAGCAGCGCGTTTTTCAACTACCAGCTCAACTGGGAGGGCGCCGACCACCAGCGCAGCAGCTACGGCGTCAACACCGAGCTCGCCGTCCGCCATGGCCGCTGGCTGTTCGATAACCAGACCAACTATCTGAACGACGCCAACGGCAGCGCCTTCACTCGGCTCGGCACGAACGCGACCTACGACTGGTACGAAAAGCTCGCGCGGTTCGTCGCCGGCGACCAGGCCGCATCGACCGGCGGACTCGGCCAGTCGATGCAGCTCGGCGGCATCGGATTCTATCGCGCGTACGGGATGGATCCCGAGCTGATCACGACGCCGACTGCGCGCTTCGCCGGCGCGACGCCGGTCGCGGGGGAGGTCGAGGTCTATGTCGACGGCATTCGCGTGTACAGCGCGCCGGTCAAGCCGGGAACCTTCGAGCTCGACAACATCACGCGCTACGCCGGCCTGCGGCAGGTCGACGTGGTGATCAGGGATGCGCTCGGGCAGGTGATCCAGCGCTCGAGCAGCAAGACGTACCTCAGCCGATCGGCTTGCTGCGCGCCGGTTTTGACGAATTCACCTATGCGGTCGGACTGGTGCGGCCCGAGACCGGCGTCGGCAGCGACCGCTATCACGGCCTGGGCCTGGCGGCGCGCGCATCGCGTCGGCCTGACCGATGCGCTGACCGTCGGTGCGCACGTCGATCGCACGCCCGACTACGCGACGGCGGGAGCCGACGCGACGGTTCGCCTCGGCGATTTTGGCATCATCGGCGTCGAGGGCGCCGCCGGCCGGCCGCAACTGACCGGTCAGGTCGCGGGCGCAGCCAACCTGCTCTACTCGTATTCGGCCGACGGTTGGGGGTTCGATCTCAACTATCGGCGCCTGCAACGCGGCTTCCTGCCGGCGTCGACCTTGCTGCCCCAATTCGTGCCGCTCAAGGACGCCGGCGTGCAGCTAAGCTACGGCTCGCCACGGTATGGCACGTTCACCGCCACGGCAACGCGCAGCGATTTCGACGACGGCAGCCGGCAGAGCAACTACACGCTGCGCTACAACATTCACCCTCCGCGCACTGGAACATCGACGCGACCGTCGGACACGTCTCCGGCCAGGGCGGCGCACAGTCGGGCGTCTGCGCGGCGCTCAGCGTCAACTACTTTTTCGGCGATGGTGCCACGGCGACGACCCGGGTCCAGCGCGCGCCGGGGAGCGGCACCGAATACGACGTCGAAGTCGCCCGCACGCTGCCGATCGGCCCCGGCTTCGGCTATCGCGTCGACATGCAGCGCAGCGCCGGCATCAACCTGGTGCAGCCTCAGGTCCAGCTCAACACCGACCATCAGGAGTACACGCTCGGCGTGGCGCGATCCTTCGGTGCCGACGCCAATGCCACGACGGCGCAGGCGTCGGTCGCCGGCGCGTTCGCCTACGTCGGCGGTGTCGGCAACCTTCACCCGTCCGATCTACGACAGCTTCGCCGTCGTCAAGGCGGGGAGCCTGGAAGGGGTACGCGTGCTCCAGAACAGCCAGGACGCAGGACGCACCGGGCGCGATGGCACCATGTTCGGATCGACCGTCGGCTCGTACGTCGAGAACAGGTTTACGCTCGACCCCAACAGCGTTCCCATCGATACGATCATCGGCCAGAATAGCGTCGTGGTTGTGCCCGCGCTGCGCGGCGGCGTACTGGTCGACTTTGCGCTCCATCCGCAGCGCGCGCTGAGCGGTATCCTGATGCTTCGCCGCGGGCCGCAGGAACGGCCGCTGGGCGGCATCGATGCGCTGCTGGTGTCCGGAACCGCGCAAATGCAGTTGTTCACCGCAGCCGATGGAGGGTTCTACATCGAGGACGCCGCGCCGGGCAGCTACAGTGCCGATATTCGCGTCGAAGGTGGCCGTGTGCCGCGCCGAGGTCACCGTGGCGGTCGACGCGCGCATGCCGCTCAACGTCGGAAAGGTCTACTGTGAAACGCTGCATTGAAGCCGTTGCAGGCGCGGCCTTGCTCGCCCTCGTCGGGTCGGCCCTGGGCGCGACGTGCACGATCTCGTCGTCGCCGAAGCTCAACTTTCCGGCCTATGATGTGTTCATCGCGGCGCCGACGACGACCTCGCAGATCGCCAAGTTCCGCTGCGACGTCAAGCAGGCCACGATCACCATCGGGATCGGAACGTCGGCGACGTCGGGCAGCATCAGCAACCGCCAGCTCGCGCAGACGGCCGGCACCGGCCGGCTCAACTACAACCTCTACAAGGACGGCGGGTATTCGAGCCTTTGGGGGACGGCACCGCGGGGACCAGTCCATTGATGGTCAATACGACGGCCAAGACGACGTCGGTGCCGATCTACGGCAAGATCGATCCGGGGCAGGATGCGCCGGTCGGAATCTACAACGATACGGTCATCGTCTCGGTAAACCCGTAGGACGATCGCTCGAGACCGCGGTGCGACGGCTGCGCGAACTAGTACATCACCGTCGACGAAATCTGCAGCGGCCACGGATAGTTGCCGGGGCCGACTTCGGGGGCGAGGAAAAACCGGTAGCTCAGGCGCATCAGCATCTGGTTGCCGGTAAAGGGCTGATGGCCAGACCGCCCTCCGGGCCGATCTCGAGTCCGCTGCCCAGCCCGGTTACCTGCGCCTTGCGAAAGACGTTGGAGCGCGCGTCGAAGCTCAACGAAAAACCGTTGCGGTCGTTGGTCCTCGCCATCAGATCGGTGGCCGCCGGCACGTCGATGTAGCCGCGCGCGATGTCCTCCGGCGTGACGTTCAGCGTCGCCGCCTGGTTCAGCACCTAAGCCGGAGATAGGGCAAGAACGTTGGCCGATCACGCTCATCGTGGACGAGCCGGCGGCCGCCGGCGCCGCGCGTGCCTGCTTGGGGCTGCCCGACAGCGCAAAGGCCGCGGCCAGCGCGACGCCGACCAGGATGCGCTGCAGCTTCAGGCCGCGGGCGATATCCTGCTCGCTGATCGCGCCGGCGGCTACGAGCGCCTCGCCCAGACGCTGCTTCGATCGCGACTGGCGCGCAATGCCTTCCTGAAGTTGCGCCGAGGTGATCCGGCCGGTGCTGACCAGCAGATTGCCGAGCTGCAAAGGGCCCGCCCGTCCGGCGCGCGCCGCGTCGAGACGATCCTGAAAGGCGAGCAATGCGGCAAGCTCGGATTGGCCGAGCCAGCCTTTGCGCACGAGCACCTGTCCCAGTCTCTCTTTCGAAGACTGCTGTTCGGCGAGCGCAAGATCGAGCTGCGCCCGCGTCAGTCGGCCGGCCTCGAGCAACAATTCGCCGATGGGTTCCCTCGGCCCGGCCGCAGCATCGAGTATATCGTCCAGGCTCGCCCATTGCGCGCAAATGCGCTCGACGGCCTGCGCGCTCCTCCGGCCGAAGCTTCTTTGCATGCAGCATGCTGCCGACCGCCTGGGCGACCGGCTGCTTGCGCTCGCGAAATCGATGCCGGTCTCTGGCTCGGTCCAATGCGCTGCCCATTGCGTTCGATCCTTTGTCTTTACGGCTACTGACCATTGCGACGTGCGCGGAAGCCGCTCGTGACCCGCTCGGTCGTTGAAGTGACGCGCGGCGCCAGATCCGGCACTGCCTGCTCGCGGCATTCCCGCGCCCGCCGCGCATCGCGCCCCAAGGAATCCGCAAGAAATTCAGCAAGAAGCATGCCCCGGCCGTCGCGCCATGACGACGTCATGATGCGTGCCGGGCAATTCCGGAGACACCAAAAACAAGGGCGCCCGCAGGCGCCCTTTGTCAGGCATGCGCGAAACGCAGCTCAGACGCGGCGGCGATATTCGCCGTTGCGCGTGTCGATCTCGATCCTGTCGCCGGTCGCGACGAACAGCGGCACCTGGACCTCCATGCCGCTGGCGAGCTTCGCCGGCTTCAGCACCTTGCCCGACGTGTCCCCGCGCACCGCCGGCTCGGTGTAGGTGATTTCGCGCACGACGCTGGTCGGCAGCTCGACCGAAATCGGCTTGCCTTCGTAGAGCGTGAGCTCGCAGGGCAGGCCGTCCTCGAGGTAGTGCACGGCGTCGCCGATGTTATCGCGGTCGACCTCGATCTGGTTGTACTCGTTGTCCATGAACACGTACGCCGGATCCTGGAAGTACGAGTACGTGACTTCCTTGCGCTCGAGCTGCACGACGTCGAACTTTCTCGTCGGCGCGGTAGACGGTTTCGGTCCCCGGTGCCAGTGAGGAGGTTCTTGAGCTTCATCTTGACGACCGACGCGTTGCGGCCGGACTTGTTGAATTCGGCCTTCTGCACGACCATCGGATCCTTGCCGATCATGATCACGTTGCCGGCGCGGACTTCCTGCGCGGTTTTCATGGCTGCACCTGACTGGTTGATTCGCGTTCGGCGAAGCCGGAGAGCCGGGCTCGCCTGCGGAATTCACGAAACCAAAAATTATACCAGATTGCTCGACCATCTTGACCAGGTCGCCGGTGAGATCGGGCTGGGCCGCGAGATCCGGCCGCCCACTGGCGCGCGTGCGCGCGCGAGGCGCGGCAGCGCGGCCGCGAACCGATCCCATCCGGGCCGGCGGATGCGTCGTCGCCGCCGGGTCGTTCCATGCGCGCTGCCATGCAGGAAGATCGATGCGCATCGTCGGCGGCATGCCGTGCACGTAGCGTTCGAGGAAATGCGTCGAGCTTCGACCAGTTGCGCATCCTCGGCCTGCGGGTAGGGTTGCCAGGCAGCGGTCGCGCCGCCCACAGCGCGCGCACGAACGAGTCCTCGCCGCGCACCAGGTTCAAGTCGCAGGCCCAGAGCAGCCGGTCGTAGTCGTCTTGCGCGACGAACGGAGATGCCGCCAGCGAGAGGCGCCCGCGCACGAGCGTCTGTCCCGGGTGGGGCACCGCGCCGCCGGTCCACCGATCGAGTTCGCCCGCGGCGACGCCCTCGGGCACGATGCAGCACACCGGCGCGTCGCCATCCGCCCAGGCATCGAGCAGCGGCGGCAGATGGCGGTTCGGATAGCAGAACAGCGAGACCGCGAGCGCGCCTGCTCCGGCGGGCGCTACGCCGAGCGAGCGCCAGAATGCGCGCGCGCGCGCCGGCGTCGGCCTGGAATGCGTCGCGTCGCGCGAAGCAGGCCGGCTTCGCGCAGCAGGCCGCCGCTCTGCGCGGTGAATCCCGGGAAGAAGAAATGACGCTGCAAGGGCAGCCGCGGGTGGCGCGAGACCAGGCCATGGCAGCCGTCGACCCAGCGCTCGGCCGACAGGTATTCGAGATTGATCCACACCGGCGGCGCCGGCAGCGCGCCATCGCATCGAGGTACGAGGGTGGAAGCCCGCAGCCGAACGCTTCGATGACGACGTGCGCGGCGCCGTCGGCGGCATCGGACGGCCGCGCCCTGCCAGCGCACGATGCAACGCCCTGCACCGACTGCCGTTCGGGCGTCGGATCGACGTCCGGCGCGATGCGCGAGAGCACCGGCAGCGCATCGACGAACAGGCGCACGTCGCGCCGATGTTCGGCGACGAGCTGCCGGAGAGGCGCCACGCCACGCCCGCATCGCCGTAGTTGTCGACGACCGCGCAGAAGATATCCCAGCGTTGCGGCTTGGTCATGGTTCGCAAGAGAATCGATCGGGTTCCCAGGGCGCCGTTCCGAAAAGCGCTGCGACATGCTGGAACGGACTTGCGGAACGGGATGGTAGTTGAACCCATTGCCGCCGTCGTGTCGAGCGCCACGCGCGCTGCCGCCGTAATACAATGGGCGCGCAACGCCGCTCATTTCCATCCCGAGCTCGAATCCTTGATCAGCAGCCTCGCCGCCGACGCATCGTCGGGCATCCTGGCCATCGACGTGGTGTCCGACGTCGTTTGCCCGTGGTGCTATATCGGCAAGCGCAAGCTCGACGTGGCGCTCGACGCGTTGAAGACGCGCGAGCCCGCCCTCGACATCGCGGTGCGGTGGCATCCGTTCCAGCTCAATCCGGACATGCCGGCAAGCTGGCATGCCGCGCGCGAGCTACCTTGCCGCCAAGTTCGGCGGCAGCGCCCGCGCCGCGGACATCTATGCGCGTGTCCGCGCCGTCGGTGCCGAGGTCGGCATTCGGTTCGACTTCGAGCGGATCGCGCTGCAGCCGAACACGCTGCAGGCGCACCGGCTGATCGCCTGGGCGCAGGGTCGCGACCTCGACACGGCCGGCGCGCTGGTCGAGCGCTTGTTCCACGCCTACTTCGTCGAAGGGCGCTTCGTCGGTGACCGCGATGAACTGGTGCGCGTGGCGGTCTCGGCCGCCCTCGACCCCGCCGAGGTCCGCGCGATGCTCGAATCGGAGGAGGGCAGCGGCGCGGTCGCGGCGGAGGATCGCGAAGCGCGGGAGGTGGGCATACAGGGCGTTCCCTTTTTCATTTTCAACGGCCGCATCGCCGTGTCCGGAGCGCACGATCCGCCGGCCCTGCTGGACGCGATCGCCGCGGCACGGCAGGCGTGATGGCTTTCGCGCAATCGGGCCGGTAACGGTGACGCCGGCTTGTCGGCGCGACGCCGCTGCTGTTCGCTGCCTTCGATGAATGCGTCGGCATCACCCCCGCCGGCTGCCGGGATCGATCGCCTGTTCGCGGCGCAACGCGCCGCATCGCCGGCCACGCCGGCGCCGTACGCTCAGTGCTTCTCGCGGGCCGCGAGAACCCGGTCGACCATCACGCCGGCGAGCCCGAGGTAGTTCGCCGGATCGCACAGTTCGGCCAGGCGTTGGCGATCGAGATGGGCCGTGACTTCCGGGGTTTCCGCCAGCAGCTCGAGCAGCGGTCGCTTCTCGCTCGATCGCCCGGCCGCAAAGCTCGTAGACAAGGTCATGCGCGCGCTCGCGCCCCAGGTGCGGCGCCAGTCCCATCATGACCGCCTCGGACACGACCAGGCCGCGCGTCAGATCGAGGTTCGTGCGCATGCGCCCGGCATCGACCTGCAGGCCCTCGACGATGGTGCGTGCGTGCGCCAGCGCGCCGGCGGTCAGCACGAACGCTTCCGGCAGCACGATCCACTCGATATGCCAGGGGCCCGTCGCACGCTCATGGTCGGCCGCCATCGCCTCGAGCAGCAGCGCGGCATGCTGGCGCACGACGGCAGCGCAGGCGTGGATGTAGACGCTCGATACCGGGTTGCGCTTTTGCGGCATGGTGCTGCTCGCGCCGCGACCTGGCATGAAGGGTTCGGCGACTTCACCGACTTCGGTCTGCATCATCAGCATGATGTCCGTGGCGAGCTTGCTGAGCGTACCGGTGATGAGGCCGAGAAAGCAGCCGACTTCGGCGATGCGGTCGCGCTGCGTATGCCAGGCGATGTCGGGTTCGCCGAGCTCCAGCTCGCGCATCAGACCATGGCGCGTGTCGAGCCCGACCTGTCCGAGCGACGCGAGCGTGCCGACCGCGCCGCCGAATTCTCCGACCAGGACGCGCGGGCGAATTTCGGTAAGTCGCGTGCGGTGGCGCTCGACTGCCGACAGGAGGCAAGCCACCTTGTAGCCGAAGGTGATCGGCGCCGCCTGCTGCAGATGGCTGCGTCCGGCCATCGGCGTGTCGCGGTAGCGCAGCGCGAGGCCGGCCAGGGCATCGGCGATGGCAGCAAGGTCGGCATCGATCAGCGCCAGCGCCGCGCGCATCTGCAGCGCCGTCGCGGTGTCGGTGATGTCCTGCGTGGTTGCACCCCAGTGGCAATACCGGCCGTGCGGCTCCGCGCATAGCGCGGCCAGTTGCTGCACGACGCCGACGACCGGTGATCCGGCGCGTTCGGTTTGCGTGCGCAGCTTCGCCATGTCGATGCGGTCCATCCGGCAGTTGCGCACGATTTCGGATGCGGCCGCCGCGGGGATGATGCCCAGTCGCGCCTGCACGCGCGCGAGCGCGGCTTCGACGTCGAGATAGCGCTGGGTTCGATTCTCGTCGGAAAACACCGCGCGCATCGCTTCGGTGCCGACCAGGTTGCCGAAGATCGTCGAGTCGATCAGAGTCGAGGGCATGGTTCAGCGCTCCGGATGCCGGGTGCCGGCAGGTGCGGCAATGCTTCCGGCGCGGCGGGCGGACGCCGGTGAGCGTCGCGGCGCGCACCTCATAGCGCTCCCGCGGCGCGAAGGTCGGCGATCCGCTGGCGCGAATAGCCGAGACTGGCCAGGATGCTGTCGGTGTGCTGGCCCAGCGCGGGCACAGCGCCCCATTGGGTGTCCGCAGCATCGGTCGTTCCGGGCGGCAGCAGCGCGGGTATCGGCCCTGCCGGCGAGTCGACGTCGTGCCAGCGCCGGCGCGCCGTCAGTTGCGGATGCTGCCAGACGTCGTGCATGTCGTTGACCCGGGCGTTGGCGATTCGCGCATCGTCGAGGCGGCGCAGCACCTCGGCGGCGGTAAGGCGGCCAAAGACCTCGATGATCACGGCGCGCAGCTCGTGCCGCGCCGCACTGCGCCGGGAATTGCTCGCATAGCGCGGATCGGTCGCAAGGTCGGAGCGCAGCAGCACGCGCTCGCAGAAAGTCGACCACTCGCGCTCGTTCTGCAGTCCGAGCATGATCGTCTTGCCATCGCCGGCGGGAAACGGGCCGTATGGATAGATCGTCGCGTGACTCGCACCGGTGCGCGGCGGTGGATCGGCGCCATCGAACGCATAGTACAGCGGATAGCTCATCCACTCGACCAGCGACTCCAGCATCGAAACATCGAGGTGCCGCCCGCGGCCGGTGCGGCCGCGCTCGAGCAGCGCCGCGAGGATGTTGCTGTACGCATACATGCCGGCGGCGATGTCGGCGATCGAGCATCCGGCCTTGACCGGATCGGCTTCGGTACCGGTCACCGACAGAAAGCCCGCTTCGCTCTGGATCAGCAGGTCGTACGCCTTCTTGTCGCGATACGGCCCGTCCCCGCCGTAGCCGGAGATGTCGCAGACGATGATCGCCGGTTTTGCCGCGGACAGCGCCGGGTACGACAGCCCAAGCCGTGCCGCCGCGCCGGGCGCCAGGTTCTGCACCACCACGTCGGCGTGCTCGAGGACCAGCCGCTGCAGGATGGCGCGCGCTTCCGGGTGCTTGACGTCCAGCGTCATGCTTTCCTTCGAGCGGTTGGTCCAGACGAAGTGCGACGCAAGACCGCGCACTCTTTCGTCGTAGGCGCGCGCAAAATCACCGACGCCGGGACGCTCGATCTTGATGACGCGCGCGCCGAGATCGGCAAGCTGGCGAGTCGCGAACGGGCCGGCGATCGCGTGCTCGAGCGTGACGACGGTGATCCCGGAGAGCGGCTGCATGGTGCGGCGTCAGGCGATGATCGCGGTGGCGTCCATCGCCAGGCCGCCGCGATGATCCTTCGCCCACAGGCGGATGCTGCCATCGCTCGCCGGTTCGCCGCAGAGGGAAAAGGGATGCGCGTCGAACAGCGGGCTCATCGCCCGGAATCTGAACCGGGCGACGGCGGCGCCGGGGCGGTGCTCGCGCAGCAGGTCCAGCAGCAGCGTGGCGAGCAGCGGCCCGTGCACGACCAGGCCCGGGTAGCCCTCGACCTCGGTGACATAACGGCGATCGTAGTGGATGCGATGCCCGTTGAAGGTCAGCGCCGAATAGCGGAACAGCAATACGGCGTCGGCGACTACCTCGCGTTCCCAGGCGGCGCTGGCCGGGGCGGCGCCTGGCGGCGGCGCGGATTCGCCGGGCCGCGGCGCGTCCCGGTAGACGATGTCGTGCGTTTCGGCGATCGCGACCTCCTCGGCGCCGCTGCGACGCAACTCGTGGCGTAGCTTGACGAAAACCAGCGCTCCGGAACGGCCGGTCTTTTCGCTGATGCCCGCGATCGTCGAGACGCGGGTCGCCGCGTCGCCCACGCGCAGCGGCTGGCGGAATTCGATTTCACTGCCGGCCCACATCCGGCGGGGCAGGGGTACCGGCGGCAGGAACTCGCCGCGTCGTGCGTGACCGTCGGGCCCGACATCGGATTGGCGGTACAGCGGCAGGAAATACAGCCAGTGCCAGAGGGGCGGCAGCGGTGTTCGTTCCGCCGGCCGCGCCACCGGCCGGTCCAGCGTGGCCGACAGCGCCGCATAGGGTGTGGCCGTGATGACGTCAGTCGACGTCTCGCTGCGGCCGACCCATGGTTGCAGGTTCATCGTGGCGGGCCATGCACCGGAGCCAAAGGCGAATGCCGTCGCGGCTACTTCGCCGCGGGCAGCTTTCCCTGCACCCCCTCGACGTAATAATCCATCTTCAGCAGCGTGTCGTCGTCGATGACCTTGCCGGCGGCGAGCCGCTCGTTTCCTTCGCTGTCGCGAATCGGCCCGGTGAACGGATGGAACTTGCCGCTGCCGATGTCGGCGGCGGTCCGGTTGACGAGGTCCTGCACGTCTTTCGGCACGACCGGATTGAACGGCCCCATCTTGATCATCCCTTCCCGGATGCCGCCCCAGATGCTGCCGGGCTTCCATTTGCCGGCGATGGCGGCCTGCACTTCCCGGGTGTAATACGCACCCCATTGATGCGTGACCGCCGTCAGTTGCGCGTGCGGGCCGTATTTGGACATGTCGGAATGGTACGCGATCGCATACACCTTTTTCGCCTCGGCGTCCTGCACGACGGCAGTGGAGTCGGTGTGATTGGTCAGCACGTCGGCGCCTTGCGAGATCAGCGTGTCGGCGGCTTCGCGCTCGCGTCCCGGGTCGTACCACGAGTTGACCCAGACGACCTTGGTGACCGCCTTCGGGTTGACGCTCTTCATGCCGCGGGTGAACGCGTTGATGCCCATGACGACTTCGGGAATCGGAAAGGCGGCGACGTAACCGGCGATGTTCGACTTGGTCATCCGCCCAGCGACGATGCCGGCCAGATAGCGTCCCTCGTAGAAGCGCGCGTTGTAAATACCGACGTTCTTGTCCATCTTGTAGCCGGTCGCGTGCTCGAAGTACGTCTTCGGAAACTGCTTCGCGACCTTGATCGTCGGGTTCATGTAGCCGAACGAGGTGGTGAAAATGAGCTGGTAGCCGCTTTGCGCCAGCTCCCGGATCACGCGCTCGGCGTCCGCGCCCTCCGGGACGTTTTCGACGTACTTGGTGACGACCTTGCCGTCGAGCGCCTTTTCCATTTCCTTGCGGGCGGCATCGTGCTGCGCCGTCCAGCCGGCGTCGCTCACCGGGCTCACGTAGACGAAGCCGACCTTGAACGGCGCGTCCGCCGCGACCGCGGCGGCAGACGCCAATCCCGCGATCGCAGCCAGTGCGGTGAAAAGCATGCGCCTTGCCGACAGCACGAACATCGGTCTCTCCCCTAATTGCATGGCCGGCGCCTGTCGCGGGCGGCGGCGAATTCGGCATTTTACTCGAAGCGGGGTCGCATCCGCATTCAGCCATCGGCGTGGAACGGCCGGCCCAGCGACGCCGGCGCATTCAGGCGTATGGCGGTCGCGTCGCGCGAGATCAGCGCGAGCACGACGATGGTCGCGGCATACGGCAGCATCGCCAGGAATTGCGAAGGCACCGCGACGCCCATCGCCTGCGCCTGGAACTGCACCAGGGTCACCGCACCGAACAGATACGCACCGGCCAAGACGCGCCACGGCTTCCAGCTCGCGAAAACTACCAGCGCCAGCGCGATCCAACCGCGCCCCGCGGTCATGCCCTCGGTCCACATTGGCGCATACGCCAGCGCCATGTACGCACCGCCCAATCCGGCACAGGCGCCGCCGAACAGGACGGCCGCGTAGCGCACGGTGATGACGCGATGCCCGATCGCATGCGCGGACTGCGGCGACTCCCCGATCGCGCGCAGGACGAGTCCCGCGCGCGTGTCGAACAGAAACCATTGCACCAGCGCGAACAGGGCGAGCGACAGGTAGACGAACGGGCTGTTGGCGAACAGGAGCCGGCCGACGACCGGGAGGTCGGAAAGCCCCGGGATCGCCAGCGGCGCGATCGCGTCGACGACATGGCCGACATAGTCGAGGCCAACGAACGCCGACAGGCCGATCCCGAACAGCGACAGCGCGAGCCCGGTGGCGACCTGGTTCGCCATCAGCGACAAGGTCAGCACGGCGAACACCAGCGACAGTGCGGCGCCCGCCGCCGTGCCGGCCAGCACGCCGACCCACGCCTGCCGGGTCGTGTCGGCGACGATGAACGCGGCCACCGCGCCGACCAGCATCATGCCTTCGACGCCGAGATTCAGCACGCCGGATTTCTCGGCCACCAACTCGCCCAGCGCGGCGAAAACCAGCACGGTTCCCGCGGCGAGCGTCAGTGCGGCCAACGTGACGGCGTGATCGATCACGGGGCGATGCCGTCCGCCGCGCGCGCTGCGCCGGCAAGGCTTCCGCGCCCGAAGCGCAGCCGGTAGCCGATGAACACGTCGGCGGCGAGCACGAAGAACAGCAGCATCCCCTGAAACAGCCGCGTCACCGCCGACGGCAGCGCGAGCCCGATCTGCGCCGCTTCGCCACCCAGATACAAAAGCGACATCAGCAGGCTCGCGAGCGCAATGCCCAGCGGATGCAGCCGGCCGACGAAGGCGACGATAATCGCGGCGAAACCATAACCCGGCGATATCGACGGCATCAGCTGCCCGATCGGTCCGGCCACTTCTCCGACGCCGGCAATGCCGGCGGTTGCACCGCCGACGAGCATGCCCACCCACACGGTGCGACTGGCCGAGATGCCCGCGTAGCTCGCCGCGCGCGGTGCAAGGCCGGCGACGCGCATGCGGAATCCGGCGAGCGTCCTGGCCGTGAACAGCCAGCAGGCGGCAACGATGGCGAGCGTGAGCACGAAGCCGACGTTGAGCCGCGTGCCGGACACGAGTAGGGGCAGCAGCGCGGCGTCGGCGAACATCCGCGACTGCGGGAAATTGAACCCCTCCGGATCGCGCCACGGCCCCTGCACCAGCCACGACAGGGCCAGCGTGGCGATGTATACCAGCATCAGACTGGTAAGGATTTCGTTGGCGTTGCATCGCGTGCGCAGCCATGCCGGGATCGCCGCCCACGCCATGCCGCCGGCCGCGCCGGCGGCGATCATCAGCGGAAGCAGGATGGCGCCGCCGGTGTGCGGCAGCCACAGCGCAATGCCGCCGCCGAATATCGCGCCCATCGTCAACTGCCCTTCGGCACCGATGTTCCAGACGTTGGCGCGATAGCCGATCGCGAGGCCGACGGCGCACAGCATCAGCGGAGACGCCTTGAGCAGAAGCTCGCCCATACCATAGCGCGTGGTCAACGGCTCGATGAAGAACACGAAAAAGGCGTGGAAGGGATCCCTGCCCAGCAGCGAGAACAGGACAAAGCCGGCGACAAGCGTCGCCGCCGCCGCCAGCAGCGGCGACGTCCACGCCATCAGGCGCGACGGCTCGGGCCTCGCTTCCAGCGCGATCAGCATCGGTAGTCGGTGGGTGCGCGGTCGCGTCGCTCTCGCCGCGCCGACGGACGACCGCGTGCCAGCACTGTCGCGTCGACCGGGCGCACGCCTCATTCGCGCCCGAGCGCGAGCCCCGATGATGTGGGCGAGGGCAGACCCACGGGCGCGATGAACGATCCGCCCATCAATAGCCCGAGCTCCCCGGCGTTGGTTTCCCGCGCCGCCTTGACCGGCGAGAGCCGGCCACGCGTCATCACTGCGATGAAGTCGCAAACTTCGAACAGCTCGTCGAGCTCCTCGGACACGAGCAGCACGGCGACTCCCGCATCGCGCAGATCGATCAGCGCCTGCCGGATCTGCGCCGACGCGCCGACGTCGACGCCACGGGTCGGCTGCGCGGCGATCATCACGCGCGGCCGCTGCAGAATCTCGCGTCCGACGATGAATTTCTGCAGATTGCCGCCGGACAGGCTGCGCGCCGCCGCTCGCGGGCCGGTCGCCTTGACCTTGAACTTGGCAATCGTTGCCCGCGTGAACGCGCGCACCGCACCCTGCCGGATCAGGCCCTGCCGCGTGACGAGCTGCTGGCCGTACGCCGTCAGCAGCGCGTTTTCGGCGAGAGACATGTCCGGGACCGCGCCGTGGCCGTCGCGCTCCTCGGGTACGAAGCCAAGCCCCAGCGCGCGGCGCGCCGCTGCATCGAGACGTCCGGCCGGAATGCCGTTCAGGACGATCGCATCGGCGAAATCGGCCAGGCGCTCGCCTGACAGCGCGGCGACAAGTTCTTGCTGGCCGTTGCCCGAGATGCCGGCGATACCGATGATCTCGCCGCCGCCGACTCGAAGATCGATGTCGGCGAGATCGGTGCCGAACGGATCGTCCGCAGCGAGCGAGAGCCCGTGCACTTCCAGCAGGCCGTCGCCGCGCGTGGTTGCCGCGCGGTGCTGCGGATGCGGCAGATCGCCGCCTGTCATCAGGCGCGCCAGCTCGGCCGTGCTTCGCTGCCGCGGATCGCAACTTCCGGTGACTCTTCCCGCGCGCAAGACCGTCGCGCGATCGCACAGCGCGCGGATCTCGTCGAGCTTGTGGCTGATGTACAGGATCGAGCAGCCTTCGGCGGCGAGCCGCCTGAGCGTGGCGAACAGCTTGCCGATGGCCGCCGGCGCCAGCACCGATGTCGGCTCGTCCATGATCAACAACGCGGGCGCCTGCAGCAGGCAGCGCACGATTTCGACGCGCTGCCGCTCGCCGACCGACAGCGTATGCACGTGACGGCGCGGATCGAGCGGCAGTCCGTAGCGGGCGGAAGTCTCGCCAATTCGCGCGCCGAGCCCGCGCGCGGCATCGGCGTCGTCCAGTGCCAGCGCGATGTTCTCGGCGACGGTCAGCGTCTCGAACAGCGAGAACTGCTGGAATACCATCCCGATGCCGAGCGCCCGCGCCTTTGCCGGGCTGGTGATCGCGACCGCGGTGCCGTTCCACCGGATCGTGCCGGCGTCCGGCCGGACGATGCCGTAGACGATTTTCACCAGCGTCGATTTGCCGGCGCCGTTCTCGCCGAGCACCGCATGGATCTCGCCCGGCATGACCTTGAGGTCGATGCCGTCGTTGGCGACGACCGCAGGATATCTTTTGGTGATGCCGGAAAGCTGGAGGCGAGGTACCGGCGCCGCGTCCATCGTCGTCAGCGGTGCCGGTACGCCATCAGCCCTTGCGCCGATTATCCGCGCGCGCGCGGCGCCGAAGCCCCGGTGGGCGGGCGCCGCCGGTGGTTCACCGCTTGCCGGCGGAACGCGTGACGTTGGCCAGCAGCCGGTCCGCGCCCTTGCTGTGGGCGATGCCGCGAATCAGGATGTCCGGCGCGTGCATTGCCTTCCTGCCGTAATACGCCTCGTTCCAGTCGTCGGACGTCGCGACGACGGTGCCGTCGAGGTTGATGCCGCCGTAAAGGCCCTTCGACCGGCTGTACGTGACGAGATCGGTGATCACATCGGCCTTGGCGCCCGCGCCTACCGGACCCGCCGCGACGCTTGCGTCCGGTCCCATCTTGAACGAATCGGACAGCAGCGAATTGAGGCCCTTGTCGGTCATGACCAAGGTGAGCATTTCCGACACCGATATGCCGGCCTGGAAGCCGACGCTCGCCGTCGCCAGCGTGTAGAACGCCGGGCCGATCCATTTGCCGGTCTTGGCATTGCGCACGACCAGCACCGCGCGTCCGCCGGAGCCGCCGAAAATGAAGCCGGCCTTGGCGACTTCGGGTGCGATCAGCACCGCCTTCGCCCGACGGACATTCTGGTGCAGCCAGTCCATTTCCGGGTCGCGCATGAAATTCGAAAACGTCTTGTCGGCGGCATCGACCAGGGATTGCGGTGTCGGCTTGGCGCGGGACGTGGTGCCCGATCCCTTGTTGGTCTGGTCGGATTGTGCCAGCGCCACCGAGCTGCCGGCGGCGAACAGGAACAGGACTATTGCGCAGCGTTTGATGAGCGGGAATCTGTCGTTCGGCACGGCTTCCTCCATTCGTATGTGATGAGGTTCATGGGGCCTGCCTGCACATTATATTCCCGCGGGCCCCGGTATGGTATGCGGCCGATGCTATAGTGGCGCCTCGCAACCTGTCCTGGCGGAGAGGCGATGTCGCTCGACGCGGTTCTGCTGTCGCGGTTGCAGTTCTTCTGGGTCATCGCGCTGCACATCCTGCTGCCCGCTTTCACCGTCGGGCTCGCCGCGTATATCGCGGTGCTCGAAGGCCTGCACCTCACGACAGCTCGTCCCGTCTATCTTCGCCTGTCCAGGTTCTGGCTCAAGGTGTTCGCCGTGTCGTTCGGCATGGGCGTGGTCTCGGGCATCGTCATGCCGTTCCAGTTCGGCACCAACTGGAGCCGCTTTTCCGACGCGACCGCCGACATCTCGGGGCCGTTGATGGCGTACGAGGGTCTGACGGCGTTCTTCCTCGAAGCCGGCTTTCTCGGCGTGCTGCTGTTCGGGCGCGAGCGCGTGCCGCAATGGGTCCATTTCTTCGCCGCGCTGATGGTGGCGCTCGGAACGCTGTTGTCGACGTTCTGGATCCTCTCCCTGAACAGCTGGATGCAGACGCCGGCCGGATTCACGATCGCCGATGGCCGTTTCCTGCCCGAGGACTGGTTCGCCGTGATCTTCAATCCGTCGTTTCCTTACCGCCTCACCCATACGAGCGGTCGCTTTTTTCATCACGACTGCGCTGGTCGTCGCCGGCGTCGCCGCGTATCACCTGCGCGCCGACCGCTTCCGCGAGGAAGGCACGACGATGCTCAAGATGGCGTTCGGCCTGCTGACATTGCTGGTGCCGCTGCAGATGCTGCTCGGCGATCTGCATGGCCTGAACACGCGCGAGCATCAGCCGGCGAAGCTTGCGGCGATGGAAGCCAACTGGGAAACGCGAAGCCGCATGCCGCTGCTCCTCTTCGCGTGGCCGGACGAGCGCGCCGAGGCCAATCGTTTCGAAGTCGCCATCCCGGTGCTCGGCTCGGTCATCCTGACGCACGACGCGGACGGCGTGGTCAAGGGACTGAAGGAATGGAAGCCGGAAGACCGGCCGCCCGTCGCGATCCCCTTCTTTTCCTTCCGGTTGATGGTCGGCATCGGCCTGGCGATGCTGGCGCTGGTGCTGTGCAGCTGGTGGGTATGGGCGCATGGCGCGCTGGGCAGCTCGCGCTGGTTCCACAAGCTTTGCGAGCTGGCGTCGCCGCTGGGATTCGTCGCGGTGATCGCCGGCTGGGTGACGACCGAGGTCGGCCGGCAGCCGTGGACGGTGTACGGCCTGATGCGGACCAAGGACTCGGTCACGCCGTCGCTCGTTGCCGGCGACGTGTGGGTGTCGCTCACCGTGTACGTCCTCGCCTACATCGTGATCTTCGGCTGCGGCGGCTATTTCATGGCGCGCTTCCTGCGTGTCGGGCCGGTCGACCGGGCGCCCCGCGCCGGGCATCGGGGCCAAGGCACGCCGGCGCGGCCGATGTCGGCGGCGGAAGTCGAGTAGGCGATGGCACTCGATCTCGTTCCGCTCTGGGCCGGCATACTCGCGCTGGCCGTATTCATGTACGTGCTGCTCGACGGATTCGATCTCGGGATCGGCATCCTGTCGCCGTTTGCGGCCGACGACGCGAGCCGCGACCTGATGATGGATTCGGTCGCGCCGATCTGGGACGGCAACGAGACCTGGCTGGTCCTGGGCGGCCTCGCGCTGCTCGCGGCGTTTCCGATGGCGTTCGCCATCATCATCCCGGCGGTGTACTTTCCGATCCTGTTCATGCTGATCGGGCTGATCTTCCGCGGCGTCGCGTTCGAGTTCCGCCACATGTCGACGCGGCGGCAAGCTATGGGACTGGTCGTTCCATCGTAGGCTCGTTGGTCGCGACCTTCGCGCAGGGCGTCGTCCTCGGCACCTACGTGCAGGGCATTCCGGTCGACGGCAGGCACTTCAACGGCGGCAGCTTCGAATGGGCGACGCCGTTCGCATTGCTCACGGGGCTGGGCCTGATCGCCGGCTACGGACTGATCGGCGCCTGCTGGCTGGTCATGAAGACCGAGGGCGAGCTGCAGAGCTGGGCGCGCAGGAAAGCGATCCTCCTCACTTTCGGCGTCGCCGCGTTCATCGCGATGGTCAGCCTGTGGACGCCGTTCATCCA
This sequence comes from uncultured beta proteobacterium, assembly GCA_963713125.1. Classification (GTDB taxonomy): domain Bacteria; phylum Pseudomonadota; class Gammaproteobacteria; order Burkholderiales; family Casimicrobiaceae; genus PALSA-1003. The sequence goes on from CAVQKL010000012.1 coordinate 426,374, forward strand.
GCCGCAAATCATGGAGCGCTGGTTCGCCTGGCCGAACCTGCTGCTGCTGTCGCCGGTTCCCGTGATCACGCTGGCGCTGTTCGCGTGGCTGCTGCGAGCGCTGAAATCCGGACGCGAGGCCGCGCCTTTCCTGCTGGCGCTGGCTTTGTTCGCGATGTGCTATCTCGGGCTCGGCATCAGCATCCTGCCGATGATCGTCCCCTACACGGTCACCCTCTGGGCCGCCGCGTCGTCGCCGAAGTCGCAGGCGTTCCTGATGATCGGCACGCTGTTCCTCCTGCCGATCATCATCACCTATACAGGATGGTCGTACTGGGTGTTTCGCGGCAAGGTGAAGGCGGGCGAGGGCTATCACTGATGCAGTGCCGCGGCGATGGCGCCGGTCCAGCCGGCCGGATAGCCGAGCCGGCGCGGTGAATTCGGCGGCAATGGCCGGCGCAGGCGTCATGACTGCATCGGCATCCACGGCAACGCTCGCGGTGTACGATGCGGCGGACGGTACCCGCGAGCTGCGTCTCGCCGGTCGGTTCGACGCCTATTCGATCGCCAGGGTCTGGCCGGACGCGCGTGCCGCGCTGGCCGCTGCTGCCCGGCGCAGGGTCGTCATCGATGCATCCCGCGTCGACTATTGCGATGGCGGGGGAATCGCGATGCTGGTCGATCTGATGCGGCAGGAGCGCGACGCGGATGAGCCGGTGTCGCTGCGCGGTTTGCGGCCGGAATTCCAGGCGCTGCTGAATCAGTTCGATCCGGCGGCGATGCGGGCACCGGTCGAGCCGCACATCGAGCGGCCGAACACCATCGAGGAGATCGGACGCGCCTCGGCGATCGTCTGGCGCGACATCCGCGCGCAGGTCGCTTTCATCGGCGAAACCGCCGCCGCGCTGTGGTACGCGCTCACGCATCCGGCGCGCGTGCGCTGGAAGGACGTCTGGTACACCTGCGAGCAGGTCGGCACCAACGCGCTGCCGATCGTCGCGCTGATCTCGTTTCTCCTCGGCATCATCCTGGCCTTCCAGGCCGCTGTCCCGATGCGCCAGTTCGGCGCAGAGCTTTTCGTCGCCGATCTGGTCGGGCTGTCGATCCTGCGCGAGCTCGGGCCGCTGATGACGGCGATACTGCTTGCCGGGCGGTCGGGCGCCGCGTTCGCCGCCGAGATCGGCACGATGAAGGTGAACGAGGAGTTGAACGCGCTGACGACGATGGGCCTCGATCCGGTGCGCTTCCTGGTCGTCACCCGGATCGTCGCCGCGGTGCTGATGATGCCGCTGCTAACGCTGTTCGCGGACCTGATCGGCATCCTGGGCGGCGCGTTGACGATGATCACCTTCAACATCCCGATCCTCTCCTTCCTGCACGAGGTCGACAGTCTCGTCGACGTGAAGGACCTGCTGGCCGGCATGGCCAAGACGCCGGTCTTTGCGATCCTGATCGCCGGCATCGGCTGCCTGCGCGGACTGCAAACGCAGACCGGCGCCAGCGCGGTCGGCATATCCGCAACACGCGCGGTCGTATCGGGCATCATCCTGCTGGTGATCGTCGACGGCGTTTATGCGTTCGTCTACTATCTGCTCGATATCTGACACCGCGCCGCATGTCCGCCGATCCGATCATCGTTGTGCAGAACCTCGCCGCCGGCTACGGTGATCAGGTTCTGCTGCGCGACGTCAACTTCACCGTGGATCGCGGCGAGGTGTTCGTGATACTCGGCGGCTCGGGCAGCGGCAAGAGCACGCTGCTCAAGCAGATGATCGGCTTGTATCAACCGATCGCCGGCCACGTCCTGATCGAAGGCGACGACATCGTGACCGCAGAGGGCGCGGCGCGGCGCGCGATTCTCAACAAGATCGGCGTGACGTACCAGAGCGGCGCGCTGTTCGGATCGATGACCTTGCTGGAAAACGTCCGCCTGCCGCTGGAGGAATACACGGCGCTGGACGGCGCGGCGATGGACCTCATCGCCCGGATGAAGTTGCAGCTGGTCGGGCTCGACGCATTTGCCGGGCACATGCCGGCCGAGATCAGCGGCGGCATGCAGAAGCGCGCCGCCATCGCGCGCGCGATGGCGCTCGACCCGATGATCCTCTTTCTCGACGAGCCGTCGGCCGGCCTCGATCCGATCACCTCGGCGGAGCTCGATCAGCTGATCCTGCGGCTGGCCGGGAGCCTGCGCATCACCTTCGTCATCGTCACGCACGAGCTCGCCAGCATCTATGCCATCGCCGACCGTGTGATCATGCTCGACAAGCGCACCAAGGGCATCATCGCCGAAGGCGATCCGAAGGTGCTTCGCGACAGCAGCGACAACCCCTGGGTGCGGCAGTTCTTCCGGCGCGAAGCCGTCGCCGAAACCGCGTAGCCATGAGCGCGCAGGCGAATTTCTTCAAGATCGGCTTGTTCGTCATCGGAGCGACAGTCGCGCTGGTCGCGCTGCTGCTGATCCTGGGATCGGGCCAGTGGTTCCAGTCCAAGGTCACGATGGAAACCTACCTGAACGAATCGGTGCAGGGTCTCGAAGTCGGCTCGAAGGTCCGGTACCGTGGTGTCGTCGTCGGCGAGGTCCGGCGCATCGGCTTCACCTACAACGTTTACGAGCAGGATCAGCCGATGCCTGTGCGGCTGCGCTACGTGATGGTCGAGGCGACGATCCTGCCGCGGCTGATCGGCGGCCGCGCCGGCGGCGACATCACCCGGCCGGACACGGCCAAGGTCGAAATCGACCGGGGCTTGCGCGTGCGGCTCGCGCCGCAGGGCATTACCGGCACCAATTATCTCGAAATCGACTACGTCGACCCGCGAACCAATCCCGCGCTGCCGATCACCTGGACGCCAAACAACCTGTACATACCGAGCGCGCAGTCGACGGTCACCGCGTTCGTCTCGGCGGCGTCGGACATCGTGGCGCGGCTGCAGAAGCTCGACATCGAAGGCACGCTGATCAACCTCAACAAGCTGCTGGTGACGACGAACGCCCGCATCGACGCGATCGACACCGCGAAGCTTTCGCAGAGCGCAACGCGCGTGCTGGCCAAGATCGACACCAAGCTCGACCAGCTTCCGCTGGACAAGATCAGCGGCGAAAGCGTCGCGCTGCTCACGGAGCTGCGAGCGACCAATCAGCGGCTGGCGGCGGTGCTCGACGACCCGGCGCTGAAGCGGCTGCCAGCCGATGCCGACGCGGCAGTGGTCCAGCTCAAGAAAACGCTCGACGACCCGAACCTGGCCAAGTCGCTGGCGCACCTTCAGAGCACGCTGTCGCGCCTCGATCGCCTGACCGGCAGCGCCGAACCCGACCTCCGGAAGGCGTTGGACAACCTGCGGCAGATCACCGAGAACCTGCGCGACCTCTCCGAGAACGCCAAGCGCTATCCGTCGCAACTGTTCCTCGGGGCGCCGCCGCCGCCAGCAAAGGGCCTTCAACCATGAACGCCGCCGTTTCCCTGTCGCGCCGGCAGGCGCTCGCCTCGACGCTGGCGCTGCTGCTCGCCGGCTGCTCGTTCTCGCGGCCCTCTCCGGTCAAGTCGACCTACGTGCTCGAGCCGCCGCCGCCGGCGGTTAGGAATCCGACGCCTGGACCGGCGACGCTGAAGGTCGATGCGATTGCGGTGGCTGCGCCGTATCGCGCCAGGGCGCTGGTCTATCGCGAGAGCGACCTCAAATTCGAAACCGATTTCTACGAGGAATTCCTGGTGTCGCCGGCGACGATGCTCGGTGAAGCAACGGCGGCGTGGCTTGCTGCGGCCGGTATCTACCGTGCCGTGTTGCCGCCGTCGAGCTCGTTCGACGCCGATTTCTCGCTCGAAGGATTCGTCACCGAGCTTTACGCCGACCTGCGCGACACGGCGCATCCCGCCGCCGTATTCAAGGCAAAATTCTTTCTTACCCGCAGCACCGGGCCGGCCGGGGTCTTCGTCTGGAACGGCGAGCTGGGCTCGCGCATTGCCGTGCCTTCACGCTCGGCTGACGCGCTGGTGCGAGGCCTCAACGCGGCACTGGGCGACGTGCTCGAGCAGCTCGCCGCCGTGCTGCGCAATCTGCCGCAGACGTAAGCGCGCGCGTCACGCCGGCCCCGCGCCGGGCGCCGCGTTTCAGGCCGGCACGCCGACCAGGTCGTGCGTGCTTGCGCCGGTGATGCGCACGCGGGCGAACTCGCCGACCGCGAGCGCCGCGCCACTGGCTATGGTCACCACGCCGTCGATCTCGGGCGCGTCGGCGGCGCTGCGGCCCACGGCCTGCCCGCCTTCGTGCGCGTCGACCAGCACCGTCTGCGTCGTGCCGATCGTCCGCTGCAGGCGGCGCGCGCTGATCGCTTCCTGCGCCGCCATGAAGCGCGCCCGCCGCTCCTCGCGAAGCGCCGCCGGCACCGGATCGGGCAGCGCATTGGCCGCCGCGCCGTCGACGGGCGAATAGGCGAAGCAGCCGACGCGATCCAGCTCGGCGTCCGCGAGAAAAGCCAGCAGCGTCTCGAATTCAGCGTCGGTTTCGCCGGGAAATCCGACGATGAACGTCGAGCGTATCGTCAGCTTCGGACACGCGGCGCGCCAGGTGCCGATCCGCCTGAGATTGTCCTCGACGTTCGCCGGCCGCTTCATCAGCTTGAGAATGCGCGGGCTCGCATGCTGGAAAGGGACATCGAGGTAGGGCAGCAAACCCGCGCCGCCCTCGCTTGCCATCAGGGCGATGGTCTCATCGACATGCGGGTACGGATAGACGTAGTGCAGCCGCACCCAGGCGCCGTATTCGATCGCCAGCGCCGCGAGCGCCGCGGCCAGCTCGGTCATGCGTGTCTTCAGCGGACGGCCGCGCCAGAAACCGGTCCGATAGCGGACGTCGACGCCGTAGGCGCTGGTGTCCTGCGACACGACCAGCAGTTCGCGCACGCCGGCCTTCAAGAGGTTTTCCGCCTCGATCATCACTTCGCCGATCGGCCGGCTGACCAGATCACCTCGCAATGAGGGAATGATGCAGAACGTGCAGCGGTGGTTGCAGCCTTCGCTGATCTTCAGATAGGCGTAGTGCTTCGGCGTCAGCTTGACGCCGATGTTGCCGAGCGAGGGCGGGACCAGGTCGACGAACGGATCGTGCGCCTTCGGCAGATGCTCGTGCACCGCCGCCATCACTTCGGCAGCGGCGTGCGGTCCGGTGACCGCAAGCACCTTCGGATGCGCGGCACGGACGAAGCCCCCGCCTTCCTTGGCCCCGAGGCAGCCGGTGACGATGACCTTGCCGTTTTCGGCCAGCGCCTCGCCGATCGCCGACAGCGACTCGTCGACGGCGGCGTCGATGAAGCCGCAAGTGTTGACGACGACCAGGTCGGCGTTCTCGTAGCTCGGCGCAATCGCGTACCCTTCGGCGCGAAGCCGCGTCAGGATCTGCTCGGAGTCGACCAGTGCCTTCGGGCAGCCAAGCGAGACAAACCCGACGCGCGGGATGGCGGCGCGCCTGGCACGGGGTGGCGCAGGAGGGGCTGTGGTCACGAACGGGCAATCGTGCGCTGCGGCAATTCCGGGCGCTGCAATGCGGATATTGCGCCGCTTCGGCACATCAGCGCTTTTTGTCGTCGTCGGGGGACGGTTGCTGCGGCGCTCCGAAATTCGGGAACGGAAACGTCGTAAACAGTCCGCGCGTCTGGTCCTGCATGCGCTGCTGCATGTCCATGAACAGCTTCGCGCTCTGCTCGAGGTAGTTGCCGAGCATGCCCTGCATCGCCGGCGCCTGCATCTGCAGGAACTGCTTCCACAGGTCCGGGGTCAGCATCATCTTGTCGCCGTAGATCTGCTTGGCCTGGTCCTGCAGCTTGCCCTGGATGGCCATGAATGCCTTGACATTCTGCTCCATGTAATTGCCCATGATCCCCTGCAGCGCATTGCCGTAGAAGCGGATCATCTGCGACAGCATTTCGCTGGAGAACATCGGCACGCCGACCGATTCTTCCTCGAGGATGATCTGCAGCAGGATGCTTCTTGTCAGGTTGTCGCCAGACTTGGCGTCGATGACCTGGAAATCGATGAACTCGAGCACCATCTGCTTGACGTCCGCGAGCGTGATGTACCCGCTGTTGGCAGTGTCGTAGAGGCGGCGGTTCGGATACTTCTTGATTATGCGGATGGGCTTGGACATGCATGGCTCCCTGGCGGCGAACGGCTATTATAACTCACTGATTTATTGGAGTGTTTGATTCGATCTCCCCGACTGGATCGTATATTGGTGCGGCGCACAAAAAAGTTCTTGACTATGCCCACGGTCGTCCCTACAATGCGAATTGTGCGGTGCAGCAAATGGGGCTTGCTTCCCGGGCCGTCCGGCGAAAGGCCGGCGGCCGGAAGGCCCCCTGCAGTCGCTGATTCGGACCCGTCTTAAGGGTCCTGCAACCCAACGGGAAAGGATCGACCATGTACAACGCAACCGAACAATTCGCTGAAATCAACAAGGCGGGCTACGACAACGCAGTCAAGCTCGCGTCGCTGTCGCTCGACAAGGCCGAACGGCTGGCCAAGCTCAATCTGCAGGCGGCCAAGGTCGCGCTGGAGAATGGCGTCTACACGGCCAACGCGGTCGCCGGCATCAAGGACGTGCAGGAATTCGTCGCCGTCCGCGCCAAGCTGACCGAAGCCGGCGTGCAGAACGCGCTGGGCTATTCGCGCGGCGTCTACCAGATTGCCTCGGAAGCGCAAGCCGACTTCTCGGCGCTGGCCGAAGAGGCGTGGGCCGCCTACACCAAGGGCTTCGCGGTCTGGGTCGACAAAGCCACCAAGAACGCCCCGGCGGGCTCCGACGTCGCCGTGACGGCGCTCAAGTCGACGGTGGCGGCAACCACCGCTGCGTTCGACCAGTTCTCGAAGGCGACCAAGCAGGTCGTGAGCTTTGCCGACGCCTCGGTCCGCGCCGCAGCCGCTAACGCGGCCAACGCCACCAAGCCGGCCGGCAAGGGCCGCAAGGTCGCGTAAGGCGGCCAATAGCCGCGGGAACTTGAAAGCGCAGACGCAATCCCAATCTAGCAGTAAGGAGTTGATGACTCCATCTGTATCATTTTCCTCCTCCTAAATGATACAGCCTCGGCCCCGGCAGCAATGCCGGGGCTTTTTTTCCACCGCCGGATTTTCGCGCCTCAGAACATATGCTGTCCCCCGTTGATCGCGATGTTGGCGCCGGTGACGAACGCCGCCTCCTCCGAGGATAGGTACGCGACCAGCCCGGCCACTTCGTCGGGCTTGCCCAGGCGCCCCATCGGAATCTGCGGGATGATCTTCGAGTCCAGCACCTCCTGCGGGATCGCCATCACCATCTTGGTTCCGATGTAGCCGGGAGAAATGGTGTTGACGGTCACGCCCTTGCGCGAGACTTCCAGCGCCAGCGCCTTGGTGAACCCGTGCATGCCGGCCTTCGCCGCCGAGTAATTGGTCTGGCCGAACGCGCCCTTCTGGCCGTTGACCGACGCAATGTTGATGATGCGGCCCCAACCGCGCTCGACCATGCCGTCGCAGACCTGCTTGGTCATGTTGAAGCACGAGTCGAGATTGGTGCGGATCACCGCGTCCCAGTTCGCCTTGTCCATTTTCTTGAACGTCATGTCGCGGGTGATACCGGCATTGTTCACCAGCACGTCGACCGGGCCCACGTCGGTCATGACGCGACCGACGCATGCGAGGCACGAGTCCCAGTCGACGACATCGCAGGGATAGGCGTGGAATCCGTGCCCCGCCTTTTTCATCGTCTCGAGCCATTCCTGTGCCTTGAGGTTGCCCGGCGAGTGGGTGGTCACCACCTTGTGGCCGAGCGCGGCGAGCTTGACGCAGATCGCCTCGCCCAATCCTCCCATGCCGCCGGTCACCAATGCGACGCGCTGCCTGTCCTGTGCCATGGATCCCTCCTTTGCCCTTCGCTGTTGTCCCGTGTTCTCTGCGTGCGGCAGCGGCGCGCTCAGCGCTCGACGGCCATGGCCACGCCCATGCCGCCACCGATGCAAAGCGACGCGAGTCCCTTCTTGGCATCGCGCCGCGCCATTTCGTAGAGCAATGTCACCAGGATGCGGCAACCGGATGCTCCGATCGGGTGGCCGAGCGCGATTGCGCCGCCGTTGACGTTGATCCTTTTCGTATCCCAGCCCATTTCCTTGTTGACCGCGCAGGCCTGCGCGGCAAACGCCTCGTTGATTTCCATCAAGTCGAGATCGGCCGCCTTCCATCCGGCTTTTTCGAGCGCGCGCCGCGACGCGGGCACCGGACCCATGCCCATGATCGCCGGGTCCACACCCGACGAGGCGAACGCGCGGATCCTCGCCAGCGGCTTGAGTCCCAGCTGCGCCGCCCGCTCGGCGCTCATCACCAGCACCGCCGCGGCCCCGTCATTGATCCCCGAGGCATTGCCGGCGGTGACGCTGCCGTCCTTGCTGAATGCGGGCCTAAGACCCGACAGCGAGTCGAGCGTCGTGCCCGCCTTGATGAACTCGTCGGCGTCGAACGCGACTGCATCGCCTTTGCGCTGCGGGATCATCACCGGCGTGATCTCGTCCTTGAACCTGCCCTCCTTCTGCGCCGCCTCGGCCTTGTTCTGGCTGGCGACCGCGAACTCGTCCTGTTGCGCGCGCGAAATCGCGTGCTGCTTGGCGACGTTTTCCGCGGTGATGCCCATGTGATACTGGTTGTAGACGTCCCACAGCCCGTCGACGATCATGCTGTCGATCAGCTTGGCGTCACCCATGCGGAAGCCGTCGCGCGAGCCGGGCAGAACATGGGGCGCCGCGCTCATGTTTTCCTGGCCGCCGGCGATGACGATGTCGGCGTCGCCGCAGCGCACCGCCTGCGCGGCCAGCATCACCGCCTTCAGTCCCGAGCCGCAGACCTTGTTGATGGTCATGCCCGGAATCGCCGCCGGCAGCCCCGCCTTGATCAGCGACTGCCGCGCCGGATTCTGGCCGCTGCCCGCGGTCAGCACCTGGCCGAGGATGACTTCGGAAATTTGCTCGGGCTGGACCTTGTACCGGGCCAGCAAGGCACGGATCACCGTGGCGCCGAGCTCCGGCGCCGGCGTCTTGGCCAGCGCGCCGCCGAATTTAGCTATCGCCGTGCGCAGTGCGCCGGCGATGACAATGTCGCTCATGAATTTCTCCACAAAAGGCTGGCTGAGGACGACCGGTTGGCCGGTGTCCGGGATCAGGTGATCGCTACGCTATGGTATCGCAGCCGGCGCTTCCCGACAGCGGTGCGGGACCGGAAAGCCGCGCGCGCGGGACCGGTTACGGCACGCGTTCGGTGACGTAGATTCCCGGGGCCGGCGTCAGCGCGGGATGCTTCGCGCTGCCGGCCGCTTTCGGCGCTGCGCGCTGCCCACCGGCGTAGTGGGAGAGCCACCGGGCCCAGTGCAACCACCAGCTTCCGGGCTGTTTGACGGCTCGCGCGAGCCAGTGGTCGGCGGCGTCGGCCAGGACATCGCCGGTCCAGTAGTTGCGGCGATTCTTCGCTGCCGGATTGATCACGCCGGCGATATGGCCCGACTCCCCCAACACGAAGGTGGTCTGGCCGCCGAGCAGGCCGACGGTCTCGTACGCCGAGCGCCAGGGCACGATGTGGTCTTCCTGGGCCGCCAGAACGTATGCGGGCATCGCGATTCGGCCGAGGTCGACGCGCTCTTCGCACATCGTCAGCGCGCCCGGCTCGCGCAGGCGATTGTCCAGATACATGTTGCGCAGATACTCGACGTACATCGGCCCCGGCAGGTTCGCGGAATCGCCGTTCCAGTAAAGCAGGTCGAACGCGGGCGGTGTCTGGCCTTTCAGATAGTTGCCGACGACGTAGTTCCAGACCAGCTCGGTCGGTCGCAGGCTCGCGAATGCGCTCGCGAGCTCACTGCCCTGGACCCGGCCGCCGGCGCACAGCGCGGGGGTGCGTGCCGCCAGCGCCTCGCGCGAGACGTAGACGCCGATGTCGCCGGGATCGGCGAAGTCGAGCATCGTCGCGAGGAAGGTCACGCTGGCGACCGGGGCTTGACGCCGTGCCGCGAGCACCGCCAGCGCGCAGGCGAGAAGCGTTCCGCCGACGCAGAAGCCCAGCGCGTTGATCGTGGTGCTGCCGGCGATTTCACGCACTACGTCGAGCGCGGCGAGCACACCTTGCTCGAGATAGTCGTCCCAGTCGAGGTTGGCCAGCTCCGCCGGGATGTTGCGCCAGGAGACCATGAACACCGTGTGGCCCTCGCCGATCGCGTAGCGCACGAACGAGTTCCCAGGCTGCAGGTCGAGGATGTAGTACTTGTTGATGCATGGTGGAACGATCAGCAGCGGCCGCTTGCCGACTTCGCGCGTCGCGGGTGCGTACTGGATCAGCTCGATCAGCGCATTGCGGTACACCACGCTGCCTGGAGTCGTCGCGAGGTTCTCGCCGACCGCGAACGCGCTTTCGTCTGTCATCGCGATGCGGCCGCGCTGCGCGTCGGCGATCAGGTTCGACAGGCCCTGCACGATCGACGCGCCGCCCGACGTCAGCGCGAGCCGCAGCGCTTCGGGATTGGTGGCCAGAAAGTTCGACGGCGAAATCGCGTCGACGTACTGCCGCGCGACAAACGCCAGCCGCTTCCTGGACGCGGCGTCGCCTTGCGCCAGCGCGGCGAGCCCACGCACGTACCCGGCGTAGAGCAGATACGAGTCGCGGAGCCAGGCGTAGTAGGGATGCTCATGCCAGGCCTTGTCGGCGAAGCGCCGATCGGCGCCGTCGTGCGCAGTCGCCGCAGCCTTGCCGCCCAGCATTGCGCGCGCCCACAGCGCCTCGAATTGCTGGGCGTAGCCCGCGGTCAGTTGCGCCGCCGCGATGGGGTCGATCGACACCGCGGGCACGAGGGTCGCGATATCGTGCAACGCGGCTGAAGGCGCCGTCGGCGGCGCGGCGTTTAGCGCGGCCCGAGCCCACCATTGCGACCATTCGGCGCCGACGTCCTGCCAGCGGCGCGCGAGGTCCGCCCATTCGTCGCTCGCCGGGGCAACGGTGCCGGCCGCGTTCCTAGCGGGTTTTGCTCTGGCGCGACCGCGTGCGCCCGGGACACGTGGGCGCCAGCCGTGAGTCGAAGCATGCCGGGCAGGTTTGGTCATACCTATGTTGGACAACTCGCTAACGCTCGAGTGCAAAATGCACGACCGCGATCAACGCGATGCCGATGCCGATCAGCAGCAATTGCTGCGCCGTCGCGGCGGGCGCCGGGTGCCGGTGCAGGCTCGGGATCAGGTCCGCCACCGCGACATACAGCAGGCTCGCGGAGGCGATGGCGAGAACGGTCGGCAGCGCGTGCTGCATCGACGCCAGCGCCGCGTAGCCGGCGAGACCGCCGATCAGGGTGGCCGCCCCGGTCGCCAGGTTGTAGGCGAACGCGCGGCGGCGCGCGTATCCGGAGTGCATCAGCACCGCGAAATCGCCGACCTGCTGTGGAATCGCATGCGCGACGATCGCCAGCGCCGTCGCCGTCCCGAGCGCGAAATCGGTCAGGAAGGCGGCGGCGATCACGATGCCGTCGCAGAAATTGTGCACGCTGTTGCCGATGACGATCATCAGCCCGGAACGCCCGCCGTCCGCGCCATGCACGTGCGCCTCGCCCGGCGCGTGCTCCAGCGTCTCCGCTTCGAGATGGCTGTGTCGCCACAGAACCAGTTTCTCCAGCAGGAAGAACAGCAGCAATCCGGCGAGGACCGTCACCATCACGCGCTCGGTCGAGCCATGCTCGAGTGCGTGAGGCAGCAATTCCAGGAACACCGCCCCCAGCAGCGCGCCGACGGCGAAGCTGACCAGCTTGGAGATCCAGCGCGCATGCAGCGCCAGCGTTCCCGCGGCGGCGATGATCGCCAGCACGCCGCCGGCCAGGCAGGCGATGACGATCGCGTACAGGGGAGAGAGCGCTGTCATCGCCAGCGCATTATACGCAGGGCGCGGCAACGTTCAGGCCGGCGCAAGCCAGACCAGCGTGGCCATCCGCGCCTCGCGATCGGTGCCGCCGCGTCGGTACGAGTAGAACACACCGGGTTCGTTGAACGTGCAGCGGCCGCCGCCATGGATCGCCGCGGCGCCGACGCCGGCGCGGGCGAGCGCGCGCCGCGCCAGCGCGTAGAGATCGGCCTGCCATTTGCCTTGGCCCGCCGCGACGAAGCACGCGCGCGCGCTGGCGTCGCGGTCGCAGAACGCGGCGTAGACGTCGGCGCCGACTTCGAATGCGCGCGGCCCGATCGCCGGTCCTAGCCACGCGAGAACGTCGGACGGCCTGGCCTGCATGGACCCGACCGCGGCTTCGAGCACGCCGGCGGCGAGGCCGCGCCAGCCCGCGTGTGCTGCGGCGACGACGCTGGCGCCTCGATCGGCGAGGAGCACGGGCAAGCAATCCGCCGACAGTACCGCACACGCCTGGCCGGGAACGCGCGAGATCGCGCCGTCGGCTGCGGGCGCATGCGCGTGGGCGACGTCGGCACTTGCAATCGCGGTCCCGTGGACCTGCGCCAGCCAAAGCGGCTCGCCCGGCGCGAAGCGGCGCAGCAAGGCGCGCGCGGCAGCGACGCCTGGGTGCTTCGGAGCGAAGTCGATTGCGTCGCCATCGGGGCCGCTCCTGGTCGTCGAGAATGCCTGAACCCGTGCGGGTGCCGGCCAGTCCGGCACGATCCAGTCGAGACCGGCCGCAGACAGCCGCCCCGCGAGGGCCGCGTCAGCGGGCATCGCCCGCGCCGCGCCCACGCAGCATCGCGAGCAGCGCGTCGAAATCGCGCGGCAGCGCCGATTCCCATTGCGCCGCCTTGCGCGTCGACGGATGGACGATGCCGAGGCGCCACGCATGCAGCGCCTGCCGCTCGAATGCGATGCCGCGCTTGCGGCCGTAGGTCGGATCGCCGACGAGCGGGTGGCCGAGCGACGCCAGGTGAACGCGTATCTGGTGGGTCCGTCCGGTCTCGAGCCGGCACGCGAGCAGCGTGCAGTCGCCGAAGCGTTCCCGCACTTCGTAACGGGTGACGGCGGCCTTGCCGGTCGCGACGACCGCCATCGACGTACGCCGGACCGGGTGACGGCCGATCGGTGCATCGACCGCGCCGCCGCGGGCGATGTCCCCTGCGGCAAGCGCCAGGTACTCGCGCTGCACGGTGCGTGCCTGCAGCTGCCGCACCAGGTCGGTTTGCGCGATGTCGGTCTTGGCGACGACCAGCAGTCCACTGGTGTCCTTGTCCAGGCGATGCACGATGCCGGCGCGCGCAACGCGTCCGAGCTGCGGCGCATGATGCAGCAGCGCGTTGGCCAGCGTGCCGTCCCAATTGCCGCTGCCGGGGTGAACGACCAGCCCGGCGGGCTTGTCGATGACCAGTATCGCGTCGTCTTCGTGCACGATCGTCAGGGGCATCGCCTGCGGGGTGAACGCGCCGGCGGCGGGATCGGCCAGCGGACGCACGACGACCTGCTCGCCGCCGCCGACTTTGCGGCTCGCGTCGGCGGGCGCGCCGGCGAGCAGCACGCGGCCCGCATCGATCCAGTGCCGGATGCGGTTGCGCGAATGCTCGGGCAGCAACCGCGCGAGCGCCCGATCCAGTCGCATGCCGGCGCAGTCCGGCGGAATCGTCAGCGCACGGTCGCGGCCCGCGGCGTCAGGGTTATAATCCAAGGCTACGTATGGAGCAGGCAATGATCTCGAAGCTGGGCAGATATTCCGTCGCGTTGCTGGTCTGCTTCGCCCTGGCGGGCTGCAACTTGTTGCCGGAGGTCAAGGACGAGACCGCGGGCTGGACCGCGGAGCGGATCTACAAGGAAGCGCACGATTCGATGGAGTCGGGTAATTATACCCGCGCCATCAAGCTGTTCGACACGCTTGAAGGCAGGTTTCCCTACGGCCGGCTCGCGCAGCAGGCGATTCTCGAAGGCGCCTATTCGAACTATCGGCAGGGCGAGGCCACGCCGGCCATCGCGGCCTGCGATCGCTTTATCCGCACGTTTCCCAACCACCCGAACGTCGACTACGCGTACTACCTGAAGGGCCTCGTCAACTTCCGCGAGGATCAGGGATTGCTGGGCTATCTGGTCGAGACCGATCTGTCGGAACGCGACCCGAAGATGACGAAGGACGCGTTCACCGCATTCCGCGAACTGGTCACGCGCTTTCCCGACAGCAAGTACGCCGCCGATTCGGTCGAGCGCATGCGCTTCCTGACCAATGCGCTCGCCGGCTCCGAAGTCCATGTCGCGCGCTACTACTACAATCGCGGCGCCTACGTCGCGGCGGTCAACCGTGCGCAGGCGACGCTGATCAACTATCCGAAGACGCCCGCGAACGAAGACGCGCTGATCCTGCTGATGCAGAGCTACGACAAGCTCGGCATGACGCAGCTTCGCGACGACACGCGCCGCGTCTTGAAGGACACCTTCCCCAAGGGCAAGTACTTCGTCGCCAGTGCGACCAAGCCCTGGTGGAAATTCTGGGGCAAGGAAGAGCTCGCGCCGCCGCCGCCCGCCGACGCAGCAAAGCCGTGGTGGAAGTTCTGGTAAGCCGGTGCAGGGAGCGTTCCGCACGAAGCGTGGGGATGCGATGAGCCGGTGACCCTGTGGGTGGCCCAAGCCAGCGAAACGAGCCTGCACACCCTCACGCGGCAAACCGTGAATTTTGCCTCGCGTTGCCGCCGGGTAGAAAGATCGCTGATGCGCTTCTGCATGGTCACGACCTTTTATCCTCCATGGCACATGGGCGGCGATGCCATCTACGTGCAGGCGCTCGCCCGTGCGCTGCACCACCGGGGTCACGCGGTCGAGGTCGTGCATTGCGAGGACGCATATCGCGCGGCCGGCGGGAGCCCACCGACCCTTACTCTGACGGATGACGGAATAGTCGTGCACCGCCTGCGTCATCCACTGGGTATCCTGTCGCCGCTGATCACGCAGCAGACCGGCATGCCGGGTCTCAAGCGGCGGAAGCTCGAATCGCTGCTCGATCGACAATTCGACGTCATTCACTTCCACAACATTTCGCTCATCGGCGGCCCGGGCGTGCTGTCGCTCGGACAGGCCGCTGCCAAGGTCCATACGCTGCACGATCATTGGATGATCTGTCCAACGCATGTGCTTTGGAAGAATCGGCAGCGCGCGTGCGACGGCCGTACCTGCTGGACGTGCACCGTCCGGTCCGGAATTCCCCCGCAGCTGTGGCGACTCGGCGATTTCACCAAGCGACAGCTCGACGAGGTCGACGTGCTGTTCGCACCGAGCGAATTCGTCGCAAGCAAGCATCGCGAGACCGGCATCTCCCGCCCGATCGAAGTGCTGCCGCTATTTTCCCGCCTGGACCCGGGCCCGAGCCCGGGGCGTCCGGCGCCTGCGCGCCCGCGTTTCATTTTCGTGGGGCGGATTACCGCCTCGAAAGGGATTGCGCCTCTGGTCGAAATGTTCGCAGGGCTTTCCGCTTACGAGCTGGTCATAGCGGGCGCCGGGGATTTGCGGGCCGAGTTGCAAGCACGATTTGAGCACCAGGCCAACATCCGGTTTGTCGGCTGTCTGGACGCCGCCGGGTTGAGCGCACTCTATGCTAGCGCGACCGCGACCATCGTCCCGTCGCTCGCCCCGGAATCGCTGGGACTGGTCGCCCTCGAATCATTCGCCCACGGGACCCCCGTGCTGACCTTTGCAACGGGTGGTTGCGGCGATGCGGTACACGCAGCGCGCGCCGGCATCGTATGCGGGGACATGATCGAGCTTCGCGCAGCCGTCGAGCGCGTCGCGCGCGACCCCGCCGTCGCCGCGGAGCTTGGACGCCTCGCCCGCAACGCTTTCGAGGAAAAGTATACCGAGCGCAGGCACCTGGGCGAATATCTTGATCGGGTCGGCGCGACGGTCACAGCGGGCAAGGTACGCGGAAAGCGTCGCCGATGCGCGCAGTACTGACCTTCCACGGCATCGATAGGCAGGACGGTCCGTTGTCTTGTGCGCCGCGTGACTTTGACGCGATGCTTGCCGCATTCGCCCGCACCGGCATTCCGGTGCTCGACCTCGACCGCTTGCTCGGTCCCGACGTCCGTCACGGCGTGGCGCTGACCTTCGACGACGGTCTGCGCTCGCTGTTTACCGATGCCTTGCCCATTCTTCGCGAACACCATGCGCCGGCGCACCTGTTTCTTTGCACCGACGCGCTGCAACGGGGCGCCGCGGCACCCGGATCCGACCGCGACATGCTGACCTGGGACATGCTGGGAAAGCTGCATGACAGCGGGCTCGCCATCGAAGCCCATACGCACCGCCATCTCGACCTGCGGCAACTGTCCGATGAGGAGATCGTGGCGGAATGCGCTACCGCCGATGCGCTGATCGAGCGCCGGACCGGACGGCGCCCGCGCTATTTTGCCTACCCATTCGGCCGCCACGACCGCCGTGTGATCGAGCAGATCAGGCCGCGCTATGCGGCCGCGTTCACGACCAGACTCGCATTCCTGGCGTCCGGCGACAGTCCTTCCAGCCTGCCCCGTCTGGACGCGCATTATCTGCGGTCGCCGCTGGTTTACGGACGTCTGCAGGCGCACTCGACGCGCTGGTACCTCCGGTTGCGCGGGTTGATGCGCATCGCGCGCGGCAGCGAATCGATCTCGCTGCGCACCGGATTGCGGCGCGACCCCTGAACCGGGGCGGATGACGACGATCGGGCCGGGCGTGCCGTCACAGCGCGCGGGCGGGGTCTTCGCTCGTCGCCGCCGCAAAGAATGCCCGCACGTCGGCAATCTCCCGCGTACGTCGCATCGGCGGTAGCGCCTGCCAGATGCGCCGGCCATACGGCTTGTCGACCAGCCTGCGGTCGCAGATCATCAGCACGCCGCGATCGGTTTCGGAGCGGATCAACCTGCCGGCGCCCTGCTTGAGGCTGATCGCCGCTTGCGGCAGCTGGTAGTCGAAGAACGGGTTGCCACCCTGACGCGCGACATGCTCGAGCCTGGCCGCAAGCAGCGGATCGTCGGGCGGCGCGAACGGCAGCTTGTCGATGATCACCAGCGACAAGGCTTCGCCCTGCACGTCGACACCCTCCCAGAAGCTCTGGCTGCCGAGCAGCACCGCGTTGCCGAGCCGGCGAAATCGCGTCAGCAGCTCGGTGCGCGAGCCCTCGCCTTGCACCAGCAGCGGAAAATCGATCCTCTCGCGCTCGAACGCCGCCGCCAGCGACTCGCGGGCGCGGGCGAGCGCGCGCAACGTCGTGAACAGCAGAAACGCGCGGCCGCCGCTCGCCTTCAGCACCGGCAGCGCCGCCGCAACGACGGCGTCGGTGTGCTCGAAGCTGTTCGGCTCGGGCAGCTCGCGGGGCAGGTACAGGAGTGCCTGGTGCGCGTAGTCGAACGGACTCTCCCAGTATCCCGTCGCGGCCCCGACCAGGCCGAGCTCGCGCTGATAGAGCGAGAAGTCGCCTCCGATCGCCAGGGTCGCCGAGGTGAAGATCCAGGCGCGCGCGTGATCGGTGACCTGCCGTGCGAAAATTTCAGCGACCGAAAGCGGGGAAGCGCGCAGTTGCCAGCCCGATATGCCGATGTCGAGCCAGCGGATCCACTCCGGATCGTCACCGTCGCGCCAGCGTGCGAGACGCGCTGCAGCGTCGTCGGCGCGGTGGGCGCACTGCGCCAGATCATCGCTGCGCTCGGCCTGCTTGCCGAGCTCGGCTGCCAGCGCGTCGAGCGCCGTCGCCAGCGCATCGGTCGCTTCGGCGAAGCCGGTGCGCCGCATTGCGTCGGCGCGCGGCAGCTTCCCCGCTGCGTCGCCCGTGGCCAGCCGGAACCTCTTCAGCGCCAGGGCGAGCGCCTGCGCGGCGGCGGGCAGCGGCGCGTAATCGCGCGCCGCCTTGAGGCCTTCCAGCTCGGCGTCGCGCGCGAGCTCACCAAGCTGGCCGGCGGTCACTTCCTCGCCGAAAAACAATGTTGCGGTTTCCGGGAGCTGGTGCGCCTCGTCGAGAATGATCGTGTTGGACGCCGGCAGCAGCTCGGCAATGCCTTCGTCCTTCAACATGACGTCGGCGAAGAACAGGTGATGATTGATGACGACGACGTCGGCGGCGAGGGCCTCCTTGCGCGCGTTCATCACGAAGCACTCGTCGTAGTGCGCGCATTCGGCGCCCAGGCAGTTCTCGCGGGTCGATGTCACGTCGGCCCAGATGCCCGCGTTCTCGGGAACGTCGGCAACCTCGCTCCTGTCGCCGCTGGTCGACGTGCGGGCGAAGGCCTCGATCCGCTTCAGGTAGGCCACGTCGGCGCGTGACGCGAGCGTTCCCTGCGCAGCCGTGCGCGCAAGATGATGGTGGCAGACATAATTGCCGCGGCCCTTGAGCAGCGCTACGGTCACGGGAATGCGCAGCGCGTCGCGCACCAGCGGCAGGTCGCGCTGGTAGAGCTGGTCCTGCAGCGTCTTGGTCCCGGTCGACACGATCACCTTGCCGCCCGAAAGCAGCGCCGGCACCAGATACGCGAAGGTCTTGCCGGTGCCGGTCCCGGCTTCGGCAAGAAGCTGGCCGCGCGTCTCGATCGCATGCGCGATCGCCTGGGCCATCGCGAGCTGCTGCGGGCGCTGCCTGTACCCGGGGATGTTGCGCGCGAGCACTCCGTCGGCGGCGAAAACCGAGCGGAGATCGGTGTTGCTCAGCGTCGGCCTCTCAGTGCGGCGCCTGCACGCGCTGTTTCATTGGCTGCTTTGCGCCGCCGTGTGTTTGGCGGGCTTCTTCTTCGCCGCGGGCTTCGCGGCCGCGACGGTCGTCGGCGGCGGCGTGCGCAGCGCCTTGATCTGCTCGTTGAAGTCGCCGTAAACGCGGCCAACGCGCTGCTTGTAGTTCTCGTCGATCTCTTCCGGGCCCGGCGTCAGCTTGGCCAGGTCGTCCACCCACGTGTCGTAGAGCTTGTGCAGACCCTGCACCTTGGCCTTGTCGCGGCCGGCCTCGTGCAACGCCGCCTGGTACGGACGCGCGATCAGGCGCTTGTGCTTTTCGATGCAGCCTTCGGTCTTGGCGCCGTGGACGCCTTGCTGCGCGCCGACGATGCCGAATTCCAGAATCTCGATGCTCTTGACCTGCCGGCACATCGTGTAGGTCTGCGACACCGCCTCGAGGAAGCAATCGGTCCCGTTGCCGCTCAGCGCCGTCGGGCAGATGTACGGATCGACCTTGTCGAGGGCATGCGCCGGCACGGCCGGCAGCAACGCCGCGAAAGCGAGCAAAGCGAGCGACTGGAATTGGCGCATGATGGGATGCGGCCCCGGGAAAGGTCGCCCATGCTACCAAGCGTCGCGGGCCATCTCAAGCGCCGCGGCGTGACGCCGGATCAGATCGTGGCGCCGCCCGACACCTCGATGACCGCGCCGTTGATATAGCTCGCTTCGTCCGAGGCGAGCCAGGCGTAGGCGTTGGCGATTTCCTCGGGCTGTCCCAGGCGGCCGAGCGGAACGCGGTCTTCCATCATCTTGACCACCTTGTCCGGCATCGAGGCCAGGATCGGCGTATGGATGAACCCGGGGCAGATCGCGTTGGCCCGGATGCCCTTGCGGCCGAGCTCGCGCGCCCAGGTCTTGACCATGCCGATGACGCCGAATTTGGTTGCCGCGTAATTGGTCTGGCCGAAATTGCCGTAGAGACCGACGATGGACGAGGCGTTCAGGATGCAGCCCGAATTCTGCTCGAGCATGATGTCCACGACGGCCTTGGTGCAGTTGTAGACGCCCTTCAGGTTGACGTCGACGACACGGTCGAACTGGTCGTCGCTCATTTTCTTGAATTGCGCGTCCTGCACGATGCCGGCGTTGTTGACCAGCGTGTCGATGCGTCCCCACTTGGCCATCACGCCTTCGACCATGCGTGCGATGCTTTCCTTGTCGGTGACGTCGATGACAAAACCGGCTGTCTCGCCGCCGAGTTCCTCGATCTTGGCCACGGTTTCCCGGACGGTCACCGCGTTGATATCGCAGACGGCGACTTTGGCGCCTTCCTGGGCAAATTTGAGGGCGGTCGCCTGGCCGATGCCCTGGCCTGCGCCGGTAATGATCGAGACCTTGCCCTTTAGCCGCATGGTTTGCGCAGACCTCCGGTGATTGCTGGGCAGTCGCCGCCTGCCCGCTTGAGTGCGCCGAACTCTACCTCTTTTCGTTGCGTTGCACAACTTCACCACAGGCGGCTGGCCGCGCCATGCCCTATGCAATATGCAAGCGAAGCTATAGCTTAATCAGTAACTTAGAAATACCGAAGCCGAACAGCGGGGCAAGTCGCCAAGTGGACACGGTGGGAATCTGGTGCATTGCACGAGAAGGGGCGGCGCATGTCGCTGCGGGGCATTTCGCACCGAGCGGCGCAATCAGGCAGGCAGCCAATGCTCGATGACGAGCTGCAGCGATTCAACGCCTTGGTAGTGATTGATCTCGGGATGGTACGCGGCGCGGATGCGCGCCGGCAGCGGACCCGTCTGCTGGAACAGCATCGCCTCGAAACGCCGGGCATCCAGCGCCAGCGAGAGCTTCAGATGCTTGTCACCCACGACGCGCTGCGAGATCACCGCGAACTCTGCATCGAACGCCGGCGCGGGGAAACCCTGCCCCCAGACCTGCGCGGCGCAGGATCGCGCCAGGCCGAGCGTGAGTTCGTCGGCCGCGAGCGCGCCGTCGGTCTCGACCGCTTGCCTGAGCAGCGTTGGCGACAACCATTCGCGACCGACCCGCTCGAACTCGTCGATGAAGCGAGGCAGCGCCGTTTCGTGCAGTGACAGGCCGGCGGCGAATGCATGTCCGCCGAAGCGCATGATCGTTCCGGGGGCGCGCTTGGCGACGAGATCCAGCGCATCGCGCAAATGAAAGCCCTCGATCGCGCGGCCCGATCCGCGCAGCTCGCCTTCGCCGCCCGCGCGGGCAAAGACGATCGCGGGACGGTGGTAGCGTTCCTTGAGCCGCGACGCGACGATGCCGACGACGCCCTGGTGCCATTCGGCGCGGTACAGGCAAAGCGTGCAGCCGGCCTCGTCGACCCCGCTTTCCAGATCCGACAGCGCCTGCTCGTGCATCGACGCCTCGACCTCGCGCCGCTCGCGATTGAGCCGGTCGAGGTCCGCCGCGAGCCGATCCGCGGTCGCCTGGTCGTCGGACAGCAGGCAGGCGATGCCGATCGACATGTCGGCGAGCCGGCCGGCTGCATTCAGGCGCGGCCCGGCGATGAAGCCCAGGTCGTAGCTCGTCACGCGCTGCGCTGCGCGGCCGGCGACCGCGAGGAGCGCGCGTACACCCGGCTGCATCCGATCGGCGCGGATGCGCCGCAGGCCCTGATCGACGAGGATGCGGTTGGCGTGATCGAGCCTGACCACGTCGGCGATCGTGCCCAGTGCCACCAGGTCGAGCAACGAAGCCAGCTGCGGCTCGGCGCGATGCGCAAAATGTCCGCGGCTGCGCAGCAGAGCCCGCAGCGCGCACAGAACGTAGAACATCACGCCGACGCCGGCCAGATGCTTGCTCGGGAAGGCGCAGCCGGGCTGATTCGGGTTGACGATCCATGCCGGCTCGGGAAGCCGGTCGCCTGGCAGGTGATGGTCGGTGATCAGCACGCCGATCCCCAGCGCGTGCGCGGCGGCGACGCCCTCGACGCTCGCGATGCCGTTGTCCACGGTGATGATAAGGGCCGGGCGCCGCGCCGCAGCGAGCGCGACGATCTCGGGCGTCAGGCCGTAGCCGAACTCGAAGCGGTTCGGCACCAGGAACTCGACGCTCGCTCCCATCGCGGCAAGGCCGCGCACTCCGACCGCGCACGCAGTCGCGCCGTCGGCGTCGTAGTCGGCGACGATCAGCAGCCGTTCGCCGTGCTCGATCGCGTCGGCGAGCCGCGCGACCGCGGCGTCGATGCCCTTCAGCGCCTGCCAGGGCGGCAGGCCGGCGAGATCGTAGTCGAGCTCGGCGATCGATGCGATTCCGCGCGCCGCGAGCACGCGCGCCATGACCGGCGAGATGCCCGCGGCGGCAAGGACTGCAGCAGCCTCAGGCACGTCGCGGCGCGTGATCTGCATCAACGCACGGCGGCGAGCAATGCCGACAGTTGCGCCGGCGCGAAGCGGCCGCGCCAGCGCATGCGCAGCGAGCGGCGGCGCGGCGTGAACGACAGCGCGCTCTCGCGGCCTGTGACGACGACGTCGAGCTTGTCGATCGCACGCGCGTCGAGCATTGTCCCGAGCGGCGCGGCCCAATCACGGTCGAACGCCTCGAGCCGGTCGTTCGCAGCGATGTCGTCCAGCCAGACCAGGGAGGGCGATTGTGGACCGGTGTCGCGCCACGCCGCGAGCGACGCCGGCGCAGGCGCGACGACCACGCCGCAGGCGCACGCGAGGTCGCGCGGCAGCGCCGCATCGGCGTACAGCGACGCGACGCCCGGCGGCGCGCGCCCGGCGTCGCGCGTCCCGCCGCCGGACAGCCAGACGCCGTTGACCTGCGGGCGTCCATCGCGTTCGCGGACGGTGTTGACGGGATGCTCGAAGAGCAGCATCTGCATTTCACTTTGCCAGCGGCGCCAGCGTGCGCCATCCGGCCCATCGGGCAGGAACGCGGATATCGATGCATCCAGCGCATCGTGCGCAGGGTGGGTATCGAGCTTCTGCGCGCTTGCGGCGGCGAGCAGCCAACGCGTCGGCTGCGGCCCGAAAAATCGCAGATCGTCGCCGGAAAAATGGGCGTTCAAAGCTGCCAGCAACGCCGCCGACTCCTCGGCCGACAGGTCGTCGACGACGGCAGCGAGCCGGACCTCCGACCGGCCGGCGACGAGCGTCACCGGCTCCGCCAGCAGCCAGTACGCGTTGCCCGGATCGAGATTCGCCGCCGCCGCCAGCAGTGGCGCAACCGGCCAGTCGCGCTGCCTGGCGATGCCGAGAGCGGTGCAGACGACGCCGATCGCATCGTCGTGCACGGCCGGCGGCGCGGTCGCCAGCAATGCCGCGAGCGCGCCCGTCGCAGCGTCGGCGTCAGCGGATGCCGCGACGACGTCGAGCAATCCGGGAACGACCAACGTAAGCTGCATGCAGAATGAACCTGGCGGGAGCAGACGAGTCTAGCATGCGTATGTGCGCGCTGAATCGGCGGCATGGACCGCGCAGCACGGCCGCGGCTAGAGCGCCGCATTCGAGTGTGTCACACTGGCGCGCTTTCCGGTCTTCGGCAGATCCGTCGTCTTGAGCCCCTACGAAATCCTCGTCGGACTTCGCTACACCCGCGCCCGCCGCGGCGCGGGCCGCAACGGATTCGTCTCGTTCATCGCCTTCGTCTCGATGGCCGGCATCGCGCTCGGCGTCGCCGCATTGATCGTCGTTCTCTCGGTGATGAACGGCTTCCAGGACGAATTGCGCAATCGCATCCTCTCGGTCGCATCGCATATCGAGATCCGCGCGCTCAACGGCGCCATGACCGATTGGCAGGACGTCGCGCGCGTCGCCGGGCCAGAACGCGCACGTGCGAGGGGTCGGCGCCGTTCGTCTTCGGCCAGGCCATGCTGTCGGCAGGCGACGCCAACCGTGGCGCGCTGGTGCGCGGCGTCGACCCGGTGCGCGAGGACAAGGTAGCCGATATCGGCCGGCACATGCGCGCCGGCGCGCTCAGCGATCTCAAGCCCGGCGGCTTCGGCATCGTGCTCGGCATCGAGCTCGCGCGCGCGCTGGGCGTGCGCCTCGGCGACCCGGTCCTGGTGATCACCCCGCAGGGAACGGTGACGCCGGCGGGTACGCTGCCGCGGGTGAAGACCTTCCGCGTCGTCGGCGTGTTCGAGATCGGCATGTACGAGTTCGACAACGGGCTCGCGCTGATCGACCTGGCCGACGCGCAGAAGCTGTATCAGCCTCGACGACGGCGGTCAGCGGCGTTCGGCTGAAGCTGGACGACATGTTCGCGGCGCCGGCGGTCGCGCGCGAGCTCGCGCGCGCCGTGCCGGTCGATGCCGAAGTGCGCGACTGGACGATGGACCACGCCAACTTCTTTCGCGCCGTGGCGATCGAAAAGCGCGTGATGTTCATCATCCTCACCCTGATCGTCGCGGTCGCGGCGTTCAACATCGTGTCGGCGCAGGTGATGGTCGTCACCGACAAGCAGGCCGACATCGCGATCCTTCGCACGCTGGGCGCTTCGCCGGCGAGCATCCTGGCCATATTCGTGATCCAGGGCGCGCTGGTCGGGTTCATCGGCACGCTGATCGGCGTCGTCGGCGGCATCGCGCTGGCGCTCAACGTCGACACGGTCGTGCCGTTCATCGAGCGCACGTTCAGCGTCCAGTTCCTCGACAAGAGCGTCTACTACATCAGCGAGCTGCCGTCGGACCTGCAGCGCGGCGACATCACGCTGATCGCTGCGATCGCGCTGCTGCTCGCGCTGCTGGCGACGCTTTATCCGAGCTGGCGCGCGGCCAAGGTGAATCCGGCGGAGGCGTTGCGCTATGAGTGAGGCCGGGTGCGAGACGCGGCCCGCCGTGCTCGAGTGCCGCGGATTGACCAAGACCTACCGCAGCGGTCCGCTCGACGTCCCGGTCCTGCTCGGCATCGACCTCGAGGTGGCCCAGGGCGAGCGCGTCGCCATCGTGGGCGCGTCGGGCTCGGGCAAGAGTACGCTTTTGCATTTGCTCGGCGGCCTCGATGCGCCCAGCGGTGGCGAGGTGCGCGTGCAGGGGGCGCCGCTCGCGCAGCTCACGGAGCGCGAGCGCGGCCGCGTGCGCAACCGCGCCCTGGGCTTCATCTACCAGTTCCACCATCTGCTGCCCGAATTCTCTGCGCTGGAGAACGTCGCGATGCCGCTCTACATTCGGCGCGACGCGAGAACCGCGGCGCGGGCGAGCGCCGCGGCGCTGCTCGAGCGTGTCGGGCTCGCGCAGCGCGCGCAGCACCGGCCGGCCGAGCTGTCGGGGGGCGAGCGCCAGCGCGTGGCGCTGGCGCGCGCGCTGGTGACGGCGCCCGCGTGCGTGCTCGCCGACGAGCCCACCGGGAACCTCGACCGGCGCACCGCCGGCCAGGTGTTCGAGCTGATGCTCGAGCTCAATCGCAGCGCGGGCACCAGCCTCGTGATCGTCACGCACGATCCGGATCTTGCCGCACGCACCGATCGCGTGCTGCATCTGGTCGACGGCGTTCTCAAGTAGCCTGGATTCGACCAGGGCGACGCCCGGTTGACCAAATTATAGCAATTTGCTATATTTGTTGCTTGAATACGCATGAACGTCATCAAGAAGAAGACGCTGGGCGCGTACGCGGCCTTGCATACGGACGCTGCGGAGCAGCTCATGGCCTGGCGGAAAATCTTCGAGAGGACCGATTTCAAGGATATCAACGCCGTGAGAACCGTGTTGCCGACCGCGGATTTCATCGATCCGCACACCATCTTCAATATCAAGGGCAACAGTTATCGGCTGATCACGATCATCCACTTCCGGTATAAGCGGGTCTACATCCGAAATTTCCTGACCCATGCCGAGTACGACCGCTGGAATACCGATCGCAAACGAGGCAAGCTGAAATGAGTGCAGTCAAGGAACGCCCTCTCGACCTGAAATCGGTCAAGTCCGCTTGGCAGGGGCTTAACAGGCTGGTCCCGCTGGTTCCGATCGCCGGCGAAAAGGACTACCGGCGACGTGTTCGCGTGATGGACGACTTGCTCGACCAGATTGGCGCTGACGAATCGCATCCGCTCATGCCGCTGCTCGATCTCGTCAGCAAGCAGATCGGGACTCATGAGGCCGAGCATCACGGCCTGCCGGACGCGACTCCCGCCGCGGTGCTGCGCTATCTGATGGAAGAACACGACCTGAAGCAAGCGGACTTGGCCGATGAGCTCGGGGGACAGAGCATCGTGTCCGCCGTGCTCCGCGGCCGGCGCGAGTTGAACGCTCGTCAAACCAAAGCGCTCGCCAAGCGTTTCAAAGTCTCGCCGGCGGTATTTCTTTGACCTGCCCACTAAGGAATCTAAGAAGCCACGGGAATGCACTGGCTCGCTTTTTTGGCGCGTTGACCAGGGCGAGAAACACGCGTATTGTCTTACTTTGTCGTCTTACTTCGTTATCTCATGGACTCAATCAAGACGTCGAGCAAGGGTCAGATGGTCATCCCCAAGCCCATCCGCGAGGCGCTCGACATCCGCACAGGCACCGAGCTTAACGTCGAGCTCATGCCGGGCGAAGGGTTCAAGGTGACGATTAAGGTTGCTGACCATATTGCGCAAGTGCGGCGGCTGGCGGGCTCGCTTGCCCGCTATGCCAAGGGTCGCGGTTCTGCGCGCACCGACGATGAAGCGATCATGTATGCGGTCGCCGAAGACGATACCCGAGTCCGTGAGTACGCCAAACAAGTGCGGCGCAAGCGCCGGTGATTGCTCTCGACACGAACGTGCTAGCGCGGTACTTCTTGGCGGACGACAGCCGTCAGGCTGCACGGGCTCGCGCGCTGATCGAGAACTCTGACGCCGAACTGTGGCTTCCAATCACGGTTGTCTTGGAGTTGGCTTGGGTGCTTCGGCAGAAAGGCGTTCCTCGCGACGTGATGGTTTCGCGGCTGCGCGACTTGTTCGCGCTCAAATCGATTCGTCCGCAGATGCCGGAGGCGGTCTCGCAAGCGTTGCGCTGGGCGGAGCAAGGACTGGATGTCGCGGACGCGATTCATCTTGCCATGAGCACCAAGACGGACGGATTCGCTACTTTTGATGGTGACCTGATCAACAGCGCCGCAAAGCTGGGTGTTCGTCCCGCGGTCATGTCGCCCTGAGCGCCGATGCCGACGCTGGACTGGCTGAACCGCGAGCAGGCGCTGGGCATCGTCGAGACGGTGCCATACAGGCTGCTCGAGCACGTCAGCAGCCACGGCGATCCGGCCGCGGAAAATCTTCTCATCCAGGGCGACAACCTGGAGGCGCTCAAGGCGCTGCTCCCGTTCTATCGCGGGCGGGTGAAGTGCATTTACATCGACCCGCCGTACAACACCAAGAGCGCGTTCGAGCATTACGACGACAACCTGGAGCACAGTCAGTGGCTGTCGATGATGTATCCGCGCCTTGTGCTGCTGCGCGAGCTGCTTGCCGAGGACGGCTCCATGTGGGTGTCCATCGACGACAACGAGGGACACTACCTGAAAGTCTTGATGGACGAAGTGTTTGGCCGAGGAAATTTCGCAACGACCTTTGTCTGGCAGAAAGTTGATAGCCCGAATGACAACAAGCCCGCGATAACACCGGATCATGAATTCGTCCACTGCTACGAGCGCATCAAAGGCGCTGCGGGATTCAGGAAAATGGGCGATGAATCGCTGCTCGAAGCGTATGGTGGGCGTGATGCAGTGGGTCGAATCTATCGCGATCGATTGCTGAAGAAGAACGGGAAAAATAGCCTGCGCTCCGACCGACCCTCGATGTGGTTTCCAATAGCGGGACCCGATGGAGTAGAGGTCTACCCGTTGCACGACGATGGTCGCGAGGCTCGTTGGTCCCACTCAAAGCGAGGAGTTGCGAAGGCTGCCAAAGAGAGTCGCCTAGTTTGGAAACGACGCGATCGCGACAGAATGGAAGTATGGGTGCCATACATTCGCGAGTTTGCACCTCAGAAACCGGAGCGCCCGCACCCAACGATCCTCTTGGATGTCAAGACCAGTCGGCAGGCAAAGGCACACCAGCAGGAACTTTTGCCCGATGCGGAGTCGTTCGAAACTGTAAAGCCCGAGCAACTCATTGAACGCATTCTAAATATTTGTACAGCACCAGGCGACCTCGTACTGGATTCTTACTTGGGATCGGGTACGACTGGCGCGGTGGCACACAAAATGTCTCGGCACTACATCGGTATCGAGATGCGCGAGCACGCAGTCACCCATTGCATGCCCCGTTTGCGAGAGGGTAATCGAGGGTGAGCAGGGTGGCATTTCGGAAGCGGTCGGGTGGAACGGAGGTGGAGGGTTCAAGTTCCTCAAGCTGGGCGAAACGATCTTCGACGAACACGGCGCGATCAATCCGAAGGTGCGCTTTGGGATGCTTGCGAGCTTCATCTGGATTGAGGAAACCGGCGTGCCGTCGGACGGAGCGTTCAAGTCTCCGCTGCTCGGCGTGCACAACAGCACAGCCTACTATCTTTTGTTCAACGGAATTCTCGGCGACAAGCGACCGGACGGCGGCAACGTGCTGACGGCACCCGTGTTGCAAACGCTCGAGCGCAGCTTTCCGTACGAAGGACCGCAAGGTCGTTTACGGTGAGAGCTGCCGGCTAGGAGCGGCGCGGCTGGAGGCGAGCGGCGTGACGTTCAAGCACATTCCCTACGACGTACAGGCCAGATAGGTCGTGGTGGCCCTCGTCCTCAAGGATTACCAGCGCGCAGCGCTCGACGCGCTTGCCCTCTTCCTGCGCCGCGCGCGGATCGTAGGCGCCAAAGCTGCGTTCGAAGAAGGCGGCTACGGCTACCGCACCGAGCCGTTCGGCGACGTGCCTTGCGTGTGCCTCCGTATCCCCACGGGCGGCGGCAAGACGTTGCTGGCTTCGCACGCCATCGTCCGCGTGGCGAAGGAGTGCCAGGATAGCGACGCGCCGACCGCGCTGTGGCTGACGCCATCCGACACGATCCGCACGCAGACGCTTAATGCGCTGCAGACTCCCGGGCATCCGTACCGCGAAGCGCTGGAACAGGCCTATGGCCAGCGCTTCCAGGTGTGCGATCTGGAAAGCGTTGCCGACAGTCTCTCCTCACGACTGGGGGCGCCAGGCCATCATCGTCGTCGCGACGATCCAGTCGTTCCGGATCGAGGAAACCGGGTTGCGCAACGTCTACGCGTTCAGCGAGGCGTTCGAGCCTCATTTCCGCAGCCTGCCTCCGCACCGGCTTGCCTCGCTCCGCGAGCTTCCGGATGCGATCGTGACACCGGAGGAAGCGGCCGCTCCGGATTCGCCGATCAAAGGCTATGTCGGTCAGCCCAAATACTCGCTTGCAAACTGGCTTGCGCTGCAGCGGCCCTTGATCATCGTCGATGAGGCCCACAACGCGCAGACCGAGCGCAAGCTTCGAGGCATTGAAGCGGCTGGACCCATCGGCAATTCTGGAATTGACCGCCACACCGATCGCGAGGCATACCAACGTGCTCTATCACGTCTCCGCGCAGGAGCTTGCAGCGGAAAACATGATTAAGCTGCCCATTGTTCTAATGGAGCACCCGCAGGGCTGGGAGGCGGCGGTGTTCGATGCCGTGCAGACGCAGCGCAAGCTGGAGGCAGAGGCGCAAAAAGAGGTCGACTACATCCGCCCGATCGTGCTGTTCCAGGCCCAGAACCGGACTGAGCCTGTCAACGTCGAGGCGTTGAGAAAGCACCTGGTCGGGGAACTGCACATCCCGGCGGATCAGGTCGCCGTAGCGACCGGGGACACGCGCGAGCTGGAAGGGGTCGACTTGAGCGCCCTCGACTGCCCGATCCGCTTCATCATCACCGTGCAGGCGCTGCGTGAAGGCTGGGACTGTCCGTTCGCGTACGTCCTGTGCTCGGTACAACCGGTGGGTTCGGCGAGGGCCGTCGAGCAATTGCTGGGGCGCGTGTTGCGCATGCCGTATGCGCGCCGCCGCGCGCAGGAGGCGCTCAACAAGGCCTACGCGCATGTTTCCGAAGCACGTTTCGGCGAGGCGGCAAGCGCTCTCGCCGATCGAATGATCCAGGGGATGGGATTCGAGGCGCTCGATGTCGCCTCGATGATCGCGCCGCAGTTGCCTTTGCCGGGCACCGACCCCGGGCCGTTGTTTCGTGCGCCGCGTTGCCGGAGCTGGCGATCGACGTGCCGGGCAGGATCGAGTTGGCGGGGCTGGACAACGTACGCACTGAAGCGACCGAAAAGGGCATCCAAGTGCTCGTGACCGGTCACGTGAGCGAATCGCTCGCCGAACGATTGACCTCCGCCCAGCGCGGGCCCGCGAGCAAGGAGAAAGTTGAGCAGGCGATCGAGCGGCACAACGCAGTCGTCGCGGCGCTGACCGCCCCCGTGTCACGAGGCGTGAAATTCGCCGCCGTGCCGTGGCTGTGCTACCGGATCCAGGGAGAGTTGCAGCTCGTCGAGCGGCAGGCGGTGCTGGAAGATGTGGGCCTTGATCTCCTGGCCGACAAGGTTTCGCTGCCGGGCTTCCAGATCGTCGAGCAGGCGCACGCCTTCGAGGTCTATCTCGACGGTGCCAAGGTCAGGGTCGGCCAGGCGGGCGCCGGACAGTTGAACTTGGGGGCGGTATCGACGACGGTCACCGACGACGATCTCGTAAGCTGGCTGGATACGGAAGTACGCCAGCCGGACATCGTACAAGCACAACTGCGGACATATTTGAAGGCGGTGGTGGAACACCTGCGAAACGAGCAGCGGGTGTCGATCGGATCGCTCGTGCGAGCGCGATATCAGCTTGCGCAAAGCGTCTCGGCGCGGATCGAAGACTTGCGCACACAAGCAGCAGAACGGCTGTTCCGGCAGCTCGTGCTTGACGGCGGTTGGCAGCTTGCGATCGATCCGGTGCGAAGCTTCACATTCCTGCCAGGCAACTACGCCGTGCCGGCGAACGCCCGGTATCGCGGCAAGTGGAAATTCGACAAGCATTACTACCCGGTCATCGCGAACCTGAAAGACGGCGGCGAAGAGTTCAAGTGCGCCGTAGCGATCGACAATCATCCGCTGGTAAAGCATTGGGTACGCAACCTGGAGCGGGACGTTGCGGGCTCTTTCTGGCTTCCCACGTCCCGTGGCAAGTTCTGCCCGGACTTCGTTGCCGAGTTGCTGGATGGGCGGATATTCGTGATCGAGTACAAGGGTGCACCGTGGAAGCACGATCCGAAGGAAATCGAGAAAGATCAGGTCGGACGGCTCTGGGCCCAAAAGAGCGCCGGCAAGTGCGTTTTCTTGACGGCGTTTCTACAGGACGGCCACGGCCGGAACGTGCGTGGCCAGATCGATGCCGCAATCGGTTGAATCGGGTAGGGCGCGGCGCTAACTGCCGGCAGCCGGTGGTCGATTGCGGCCGGCTGAATTCGGCCCCTACAAGGCCAGCGGCGCCTCGTCCATCGCCGCGATCTGCTCGCGCAGCTCCAGCACGCGGTCCTGCCAATAGCGCTGCGTGTTGAACCAGGGGAAGGCTGCGGGGAACGCGGGGTCGTCCCAGCGGCGCGCGAGCCACGCCGAATAATGGATGAGGCGCAGCGTGCGCAGCGCTTCGACCAGGTGGAGCTCGCGGTCGTCGAACTCGCAGAAATCCTCGTAACCCGACAGCACTGCGCAGAGCTGGCGCCGCATGTCGTCGCGGTCTCCGGACAGCAGCATCCACAGGTCCTGCACGGCGGGACCGGTGCGGCAATCGTCGAAATCGACGAAGTGCGGCCCCTGCATCGGCCCGTCGCTGCGCCACAGCACGTTGCCCGCATGGCAGTCGCCGTGAAGGCGCAGCGTGCGCACGTCGCCGGCGCGCTCGAAGCAGCGGCGCACGCCGTCCAGCGCCTGCGTCGCGACGCTCGTCCACGCGGCGACGAGGTCGGGCGGGATGAACCCGTGCCCGAGCAGCCAGTCGCGCGGCTCGTCGCCGAAGCTCGCCACGTCGAGCGGCGGCCGCACATGAAACGGCGCCACCGCGCCGACCGCGTGGATGCGGCCGATGAAGCGGCCGATCCACTCCAGCGTCGCGCGATCCTCGAGCTCGGGCGCGCGGCCGCCGCACTGCGGATAGACCGCATAGCGGAAACCCTCGAAGCGATGCAGGGTCGCGCCGCCCGGCGCGAGCGGCGCGACAACCGGGAATCTCGCGCGCGGCCAGCTCGGCGACGAAGGCATGCTCCTCGTCGATCTGGGCGTCGCTCCAGCGCGCCGGACGATAGAACTTGACGACGACCGATGCCGCTGCCGTCGCGCCGGAGGCCTTGGCGCGATCGTCGAGCCAGGCCTGGTAGACGCGATTCTCGTAGCTGTTGAGCGCGAGCAGCCGGCCGTCGCAGAAGAGTCCCACCGCATCGAGCGCGTCGAGCACGCGGTCGGGCGTGAGGCCCGCGTAAGGCGCTGCCGGAGGATCGTCCATCCGGGCATTGTACGTAGGGTCGCGTCCATCCCGGGCGGGTGATGCGTCCCGCGCTGCGCGCCTAGTAGTCGACAGGAACCGGCTCGAGGCTGCGCCACAGGTACCACGTCGCGACCGAGCGCCATGGGCGCCAAGGCTCGGCCGCCGCAAGCATCGCGGCGCGCGTCGGCCGCGCCGCGCGCAAAAAATGCTTGGCCATCGCCTTCTGCAGGCCCAGGTCGTCGACCGGCAGGATGTCGGGGCGCAGCTCGTGAAACATCAGGAACATTTCGGCGGTCCACCGGCCGATGCCTTTGACGTCGACGAGTTGCGCAATGACCGCCTCGTCGTCGAGCTTGCGCCAGCGCTTGGGGTCGAGCTTTCCCGAGGCGAAATGCCGTGCCAGGTCGGACAGGTACTCCGCCTTGCGTTGCGACAGCCCGCAAGTGCGCAACGCCGCCATGTCGGCCGCTGCGACCTTGACCGCGGGAAGGCGGCGGAACCTGTGCGGCGGCGCGTTGTCTGCTACGGCGACAAAGCGCCACCAGATCGCGTCGGCCGCCTTGACCGAGATCTGCTGGCCGACGATCGCGCGCGCCAGCGTGGTGAACGGATCGGCGCGGCGTTTGAGGTGTATGCCGGGGTAGGCGCGGATCAGCCGGCGCAGGACGCGGTCGCGGCGCGACAGCTCGCGCGCGGCCTCGTCCCAGAACGGCGGCTTCATCGGCTCGCGGACGCGCGGCCCGCGCGCCGGCGGCCGGTCGGCGCAATCGCTCGGGCAGAGCTTCCCGGCGTCGCTTCGTCGCAGCGGGCGTCGCGCGGGGCCTGGAAGTGGTACATTACGCGCCTTTCTTTGAAGGGGCATGCATGCGCAGTCCGCGCACGCGCTTCGTGTTCACCGTCTGGTGCCTGCTTGCGTTGTTCGGCGGCGCCGCGGGAAGCGCCTTCGCCGCAGCCGATCCGAACAAGGTGCTGCATGTCGCCATCGAGGCCGGCGACGATGGATTCGATCCCTCGCGGAGCACCAACTACTATTCCGGCCTCATCGAAGAAGTCATATTCGACCGGCTGCTCACCTACGATTACCTTGCCGAGCCGGTAAAGCTCGTTCCGATGCTGGTCGAATCGATGCCCGAAGTGACCGACGGCGGCAAGACGTACACGTTCCATCTGCGCAAAGGCATCTATTTTACCCCCGACGCTGCGTTCAAGGACGGCAAGCGCGAGCTGACCGCCGCCGACGTCGTGTACTCGATCGAGCGCTTCATGGACCCGAAGAACCGCTCGCCGTGGCGGTTCCTGTTCGACGGCAAGATCGTCGGCCTGAACGAGCAGGAAGCATTGGCGAAGAGGAACGGCGACCGCTTCGACTACGACGCGAAAATTCCGGGCCTCGAAGCGGTCGATCGCTACACCGTCCGCATCCGCCTGCTCGACACCGACTACAACTTCGCCTATATCCTGGCGTCGCCGACGACGAGCATCGTCGCGCGCGAAGTCATCGAGCGCTACAGCGAGGACACCAAGGCGCATCCTGTCGGCAGCGGCCCGTACATGCTGGCGCGGTGGGAGCGGGGCTCGCGCATCGTGCTGCACGCCAATCCCGGATACCGCGGCTTCGTCTGGGATTTTCAGCCGTCGGACAATCCCTGGGACAAGGACGTCGTCGCGGCGATGAAAGGCAAACAGATGCCGCAGATCGGCGTCGTCGACGTGCGCCTGATGGAAGAGGAGCAATCGCGCTGGCTGGCGTTCCAGGGCGGGGAGATCGACTACATCGACCGTTTCGGTTCCTTTACGCCGATAGCGATGCCGGACAACAAGGTCGCACCCGATCTGGCCAAGCGAGGCATCAAGCTGTATCGCTATCTCGAGCCGGAGATGACCTACTACTACTTCAACATGGTCGATCCGGTGGTCGGCGGGTTCGCCCCGGAAAAGATCGCGCTGCGGCGCGCGATTGCGATGTCGTACGACATCGACGAGGAAATACGGGTCATTCGCAAGAATCAGGCGATCAGGGCGGAGTCGCCGATTCCGCCCGGCGTCGTCGGCTACGATCCGAGCTACCGCGCCTCCTACCACTACGATCCGGCCCTCTCGAACAAGCTGCTCGACTACTTCGGCTACAAGCGCGGGCCGGACGGCTACCGGACCTTGCCGGACGGCAAGCCGCTGCGGATTACGCTCTGGTCGACGCCGGAGGCGATCGCCCGCGAATACGACGAGCTATGGAAAAAGAGTCTCGACGTGATCGGCATCCGCTTCGCGACGGAGAAGATCAAGTTCGCCGATCAGATCAAGAAGGGGCGGGCGTGCCAGATGCAGTTTGCGGGGGCGGCCTGGACCGCGGACTGGCCGACCGCCGACAATTTCCTGCAGCTCTCGTACGGACCCAACGTCGGCGAATCCAATTACGCCTGCTACAAGTCGGCCGCATTCGACGCGTTCTACCGGCAGGCGCAACGGCTTCCTGACTCGCCCGAGCGCAACCGCCTCTATCTGGCGATGGTGCGGCAGATGGAAGTCGACACGACATGGGTCATGGGAGCAACGCGCTACAAGAACACGCTGTTCCATCCGTGGTTGCAGGGCTACAAGAAGCATCCGATATTGCATGCGCCCTGGCCGTTCATGGACATCGACAATTCGAAGCGGCCGGCCAAATAGCGCAAGCTCGGGCGCTTGCCCAAATCACGACCATGATCATCCGATGTTGACGCAGGTGCCCGGCGGACGTTTCTCGCGGCTTGGCGCCGCCGTCGGCGCGTCGCTCGTGATCGCGCTCGCACCTGCATCGTCCACCGCCGCGCCCGACCCGGGCAAGATCCTGCGCCTGGAGTTCTACGTCGCCGAGACCGGATTCGATCCGGTCAAGGTGCAGGACTACTATTCGCAGACGGTCTGCGAGGCGATCTTCGAGCCGCTGATGACCTACGACTACCTGGCGCGGCCGGCAAGGCTCGCGCCGCGAGCCGCGGAAGCGATGCCGACGGTCAGCGACCAGGCGCGAACCTACGTGTTCAAGGTCCGCAAGGGCATCTATTTCGCCCCGGACCCGGTGTTCAAGGGCAGGCCGCGCGAGCTTACCGCCGAAGACTACGCCTACACGATCAAGCGCTTCCGCGACCCGGCCAACAAGTCGCCGTACGAAAGTTTCCTTGCCGGGGTGATCGGCCTGGACGAAGTCAAGAAGGACGCGGAAAGAACGGGTAAGTTCGACTACGACCGCAAGGTCGAGGGCCTGCAGGTCCTCGATCGCTACACGCTGCAGGTCAAGCTCAAGGAAACGGATTACAACTTTGCCCACATCCTCGCGCTGCCGAATACCGGCGCGGTGGCGCGCGAAGTGATCGAGGCCTACGCGGAAGACACCAACGCGCATCCGGTCGGCACCGGGCCGTACGCGCTCAAGGAATGGAAGCGGTCGAACAAGATCGTGCTCGAGGCCAATCCCGCCTTCCGCGGCTTCACCTGGCATTTCGAGCCGAGCGCCGATCCGCACGACAAGGAGCTGATCGCGGCGATGGAAGGCAAGCAGATGCCGCAAATCGGCCGGGTCGAGATCAGCATCATCGAGGAGCAGCAGGCGGCATGGCTCGCCTTCCAGAACGACGAGCTCGATGTGCTTTACCTGCGCGAGCAATTTTCTCCGGTCGCCGTGCCGAACAACGAGGTAAGCCCGGAGCTGGCCAGGAAGGGCGTGACGCTCAGCCGGACGACCGACCCCGACATCAACTACACCTATATCAACACGACCGATCCGAAGTTCGGCGGATTCAGCAACGAAAAGATCGCGCTGCGCCGGGCGATCTTCATGGCGTTCGACAACGCCGAATACATTCGCGTCATACGCAAGGGACAGGCGATCGACGAGCCGTATCCGATCCCGCCCGGAGTCATCGGCAACGATCCGACGTACCGATCGATCGTTCCCTACGATCCGGACCTGGCCAACCGTCTGCTCGATTATTTCGGCTACAGGCGCGGCGGGGACGGCTATCGCAGGTGGCCGGATGGCAAGCCGCTGGTGTGGCGGTACTCGTCGACGCCATCCTCGCGCGATCGCGAGCTCGACGAACTCTGGCAGAAATCGCTCGATCGAATCGGCATCCGGATTCACATCGACAAGAACCGCTTTCCCGAGCAACTGAAGCAGGAGCGCGCCTGCCAATTGCTGTCGCGAACTTCGTCCTGGATCGCCGATTATCCCGATGGCGACGACTTCATGCAGCTGTTCTACGGCCCGAACAGCCACGAGAACAACAATGCCTGCTTCCAGATGGTCGATTGGGATCGCAAGTACCTGCTTACCAAGACGATGCCGGACTCGCCCGAGCGCAACCTCCTGTATCGACAGCTCTGGCGCATGGTCGAGGTCAACGGCGTCATGAAGATGCACGACACGCGATACCGGAACATGCTGTTGCAACCGCAGGTCGTCGGGTACAAGAAGCACCCGATCCTGCTCGCCGAATTCATGTACTACGACCTGGACACCAGCCGCCGGCATTGACCGCCGGTGGCGCCGCTTCCGATGGCCGCTAATTGCACGACAGGAAAAGGATGGAACCGCCATGACCAAGCTCCTGCTGTCGGTGCTGATCGCCGCGCTGGCCGGCGTCGCGAGCGCGGCATCGCCGCGCCCAACGATCCCGATCTACGATGCGGCAGCGCTCGAAAGGGCCTGCACCGCCGGCCTGGCCGAAGCGTCGGCGATGGTAAAGAGGCTGGAGGCGATGCCGCTCGCCAATATCGGGATGCGCGACATGCTCGATCGCTGGGACCGCCTGCGCATCAGGGTCGAGGACCTCGAGGGACCGGTCGACCTGGCCGCCAACGTCTCGCCCGACGCGGAGGTGCGAGCCGCCGCCGAGGCGTGCGAGACGCGAACCACCCGTTTCGAGACCGAGGTCTACCAGGACAAGGCACTCTACCTTCGGATCAAGGCGGTCGCGGCGCGTACCGGACCCGCGGCGAAAATGCGCAAGGATCTGCTCGATACGTTCGAGGACAACGGGGTCGCGCTTCCCGCAGAAAAGCGCGCCCGCTTCAAGGCCATCGCCGATCGCCTCGAAGTGATACGCCAGGAATTCGATCGCAACATCCGCGACAACCAGACGCGCGTCGTCTTCTCGCCCGATGAAATGCGCGGGCTGCCGCAGGACTATCTCGACAAGGCCCGGCGCGACGACAAGGGCGACTATCTACTCGGCTTCGAATACCCCGAGTACCTGCCGTTCATGGCGAACGCCGAGAACGAGGACGCGCGCCGCCGCTACCAGTTCGCCTTCCAGAACCGCGGTACGCCCAGGAACATCGATCTGCTGGCCGAGGCGATGCGCCTGCGCAAGGAAATGGCCGGACTCTTCGGGCTGGCAAGCTACGCCGATTTCGCGACCCGGCGCAATATGGCCGGCAATCCGCGCGCCGTGGAAAAATTCCTGGGCGAGGTCAAGGATGCGGTGCGCGATGTCGAGCGCAAGGAGATCGCCGCGCTGACGGCGCTGAAGGCTTCGACCTTGCACAAGCCCGTCGGCGAAGTCAGGCTGCAGCGCTGGGACGCCGACTTTTACCAGGAGAAGCTCAAGCGGACGCGCTACAGCGTCGACCAGGAGGCGTTGCGTCAATTCTTTCCGACCGAGGCGAGCATCCAGTGGGTGATGGCGATCTCGGCGCAGCTCTACGGCATCCGCTTCGAGCCCGCAACCGTGCCGACCTGGCACCCGGACGTGCGCTACTTCGACGTTTTCGACGCGGCCAGCGGCAAGCTCAAGGGCGGCGTCTACATCGATCCGTTCCCGCGCGCCGGCAAGTACGGCCACGCCGCCGTCTGGCCGGTGCACAACTCGGCGCGCCGTTCGCGTCGCACGCCGGTCGCAGCGCTGGTGACGAATCTCAACCACACCGGCCTCGACAGCGAGGAGCTCGAGACGCTGGTGCACGAGTTCGGGCATGCGATGCACGACATCCTGTCCGACACCGAGTACGCGACGCTCGGAGGAACGACGGTGCAACGCGATTTTGTCGAGGCGCCATCGCAGATGTTCGAGGAGTGGGCGCGACGCAAGGAGTCGCTCGCGCTGCTGCCGCAGTTTTGCCAGCCGGCGTGTCCGGCGATCGACGACGAGCGGTTGCGGCAACTGTCGGCGGCGCGGATGTTCGGCTCGGGCATGCTCTATGCGCGGCAGCACCTGTACGCGGCCTACGACATGGCGGCGAGCGGCGAGACGGTCCCCGATCCGCAGGCGCTGTGGGAAAAGATGGAGGGAGAGACTCCGCTCGGGCATGTGCCGGGCACCCATTTCCCCGGGACTTTCGCCCACATCGTCAGCGGCTACACCGCGGGATACTACGGGTACATGTGGTCGCAGGTGCTGGCGCTCGACATGCTGTCGGCGTTCCACGGCAACCTGATGGACCCGGCCGTCGGCAGGCGTTTCCGCACCACCGTGCTCGCGCAGGGCAGCCAGAAGCTGGCGGCGCGGCTGGTCCGGGAGTTCCTCGGGCGCGAACCGTCGAGCGACGCGTTCATCGCCGAGATCACCGGCACACGCTCGACTGCAATACTGGCAAACTGAGCGGCTTTCGGCGCGGCCGGCGTGCGGCGCCGGCGGCCGCGGCGGACAGGAGGAGACGATGACGGCATATATCATCCGGCGGCTGTGGCAGATGATCCCGACGGTGCTCGGGGTCATCCTGCTCGTGTTCGTCCTGTTCAACTGGGTCGGCGGCGACCCCGCCTACGTGCTGGCCGGCAAGATATCGAGCGCCGAGCAGATCGAGAACATCCGTCGCCAGCTCGGCGTCGACCAGCCGTTCTACGTGCAGCTCTGGATATTCATCAAGCAGGTGCTTACCGCGGACTTCGGCGCGAGCTGGAGCACCAACGAGACCGTGTCGCACATCATGGCGACGCGGCTGGGGCCGTCGCTGACCGTGCTGATCCCGCTGCTCATCATCAGCACGCTGGTGGCGATCGGCCTTGCACTGGCAGTCGCGTACGTGCGCGGCTCGCTCACCGACCGCGTGGTGATGATCGTGTGCACCGTCGGCCTGTCGATATCGATCCTGGTCTACATCATCGTGTTCCAGTACGTGTTCGCCTACAAGCTCGGCTGGTTCCCGGTGCAGGGCTGGGGCGACAGCTTCTGGTCCAACCTCATCGTCTACGCTTCGCTGCCGATCATCATCCTGCTGGTCGTCAGCGTGGCGCCGGACCTGCGGCTGTTCCGGACATTCGTCCTGGACGAGATCAACCAGGACTATGTGCGCACCGCGCGCGCCAAGGGCGTGTCGGAAAACCGCATCCTGTGGGTGCATGTGCTGCGCAACGCGTCGATCCCGATCATCACCCATGTGATGGCGCAGCTCCCGGGCCTCCTGATCGGCGCGTTCCTGGTCGAGCGCTTTTTCTCGATCCCCGGCATCGGGCGCGAGGTGATTCTCGCCGTCGAGCGCAGCGATTTTCCGGTGATCAAGGCGATCACCGTCTACGTCGCCGTGGCGACGATGATCGTCAACCTGTTGACCGACCTGATCTACAAGGCCGTCGACCCCCGCGTGCAACTCAAATAGGAGACCGACGATGCCCTACGACGTTGCGCATACCGTCTCCCCCGGTCTCTGGGCGCTGGCCTGGAGGCGCCTGCGCTCGGACCGCGTCGCCATGGTGTCGCTCGCGATCGTCGCAGCGTTTCTGGTGATGATCGTGCTCTCGGCCACCGGGCTGATCGCCAAGGACTGGTCCAGGGAGGCCGGCGTCAACTACGCGCCGCCCACCTTCGTCGGTCCCGACACGGCGAATGCTCCGGGCGGCGCCGCGACCGCCGGCCCGGCTGCTGCCGCGGCGCCCAGCGCGGCCGAGCGCGAAGCCGACCTGCAGATTCCGGACCCGCTGGCCGACGCGCTCGCCGCGATCAAGGCCGGCGCGACCAGGCCCGGCGAAGCGCCGCCGGCGGCGGAAGCGAAGAGCGTCGATCCGCTCGCCGACGTGATGGCGGACATCAAGGCGAAGGAGGCGGGGCGTCCGGATGCGGTCGTCGCGCGCGCCGCGACCTTGCCTTTCGGCGGCGACAAGTGGGGCCGCGACGTTCTCAAGAAAGTGATCAAGGGCTCGGAGACCTCGATCTTCGTCGGCATCGCCGCGGCGATCGTCGCCGTATTCCTGGGTTCGGTGTTCGGCGCGGTTGCCGGCTACTACGGCAAGTGGCTTGACGACATTTTCAACTGGTTCTACAGCGTATTCACCGCGATTCCGTATCTGCTGCTGATCCTGGCCGTCGCCGCGGTGCTGCAGCAAAAGGGCATATTGACCATCGTCCTCATCCTGGGTCTCACCGGCTGGACCGGCGTATTCCGCCTGATCCGCGGCGAATACCTGAAGCACAAAGGACGCGAGTACGTGCAGGCGGCGGACGCGATCGGCGCGTCGAACGCGCGGCGCATGTTCGTCCACATTCTGCCCAACGTGAGCCACGTCGTGCTGGTGCAGCTCTCGATCCTGACGGTGGCCTTCATCAAGTCCGAGGTGATTCTGTCGTTCCTCGGCTTCGGGGTGCCCGTCGACGTCGTCTCGTGGGGCTCGATGCTGAACGAGGCGCAGAACGAGCTGATCCTCGGCAAGTGGTGGCAGCTCGCTGCGGCAGGCACCTTCATGGCGCTGCTGGTGACCGCGTTCAGCCTGTTCACCGATGCCTTGCGCGACGCGCTGGATCCGAAGCTGAAATGACGAAAATCACCCCCTCCGCCGCTGCCGACGGACGGACATGGAAAAAGCGATGACCGAACCGCTGCTGTCCGTGCGCAATCTCCGGGTCAATTTCCGTCTCGACAAGAGCACGAACTTCGAGGCGGTCAAGGGAATCACCTTCGACGTGCCCCGTAACGCGACCGTGGCGCTGGTCGGCGAATCGGGCAGCGGCAAGTCGGTGACCTCGCTGTCGATCCTCGGCCTGCTGCCGAAGGAGAACGCCACGGTGCTGCCCGGCAGCGAGATCGTCTACGGCGGGCGCAATCTGGTCGACCTCGGGCAGGACGAGCTGCGCAAGCTCCGCGGCGCCGACATCTCGATGATCTTCCAGGAGCCGATGACCTCGCTCAACCCCGTGTTCACCGTCGGCTTCCAGCTATGCGAAGTGCTGCGGATGCACATGGGCATGCGGCCGGCGCAGGCGGCGAAGCGCGCGATCGAGCTGCTCGCCGAGGTCGGCATTCCGGACGCGGCGTTCAAGGTCAACGCCTACCCGTCGCAGATGTCGGGCGGCCAGCAGCAGCGGGTGATGATCGCGATGGCGATCGCCTGCGAGCCGAAGCTGCTGATCGCCGACGAGCCGACGACGGCGCTGGACGTGACTATCCAGAAGCAGATCCTCGATCTGATCGGCGCGCTGCAGAAGAAACGCGAAATGTCGGTGCTGTTCATCACCCACG
The DNA here is from genome assembly GCA_963713125.1 of uncultured beta proteobacterium. Classification (GTDB taxonomy): domain Bacteria; phylum Pseudomonadota; class Gammaproteobacteria; order Burkholderiales; family Casimicrobiaceae; genus PALSA-1003. The sequence continues at coordinate 467,779 of CAVQKL010000012.1, forward strand.
ACCTGGCGGTCGTCGGCGAGATCGCCGACTACGTCGTCGTGATGCGCAACGGCGAGATCCGCGAGCAGGGGCCGGCGAAGGCGGTGTTCGAGAATCCTCAGGACGCGTACACCAAGGCGCTGCTCCTGTGCCGGCCGCGCCTCGACCGCAGGCCGGTGCGCTTGCCGGTGATCGAGGATTTCATGGACGGCCACGGCGGCGCGATGAATCTGACCGAGCGCAAGCGCGGCATCGATCGCGCCGATCCGATCATCCTGGACGTCAGGCACCTGGGCAAGGATTTCTATTCGCGCGAGGGCCTGTTCGGACGCCGCAGGTTCGAGGCGGTCAAGGACGTGTCGTTCCGGCTGCCGAAGGGCAAGACGCTCGGGCTGGTCGGCGAATCCGGATCGGGCAAGACGACGGTGGGGCTCACGCTGATGCGCCTGCACGAGGCGACCACGGGCGAAGCGCTGTTCGAGGGCAAGGACATTCTGGCGATGTCGGCCCGCCAGTTCATGGATTACAAGCGCCGCATCCAGATCATCTTCCAGAATCCGTACGCGTCGTTGAACCCGCGCATGATCGTCGGCCAGATCCTCACCGAGCCGATGCAGATCCACGGCATCGGCACCTCGGCACAGGACCGCGCCGACCTGGCGTTCGAGCTGCTGCAGAAGGTCGGGCTGCCCGAGGTCTCGTTCTACAAGTATCCGCACGAATTCTCGGGCGGGCAGCGACAGCGCATCGCGATCGCGCGCTGCCTGACGCTCAAGCCGGACATCCTGATCTGCGACGAATCGGTCTCCGCGCTCGATGTCTCGGTTCAGGCCCAGGTGCTGAACCTGCTGCAGGATCTGCAGGACGAATACCGGCTGTCGTACATTTTCATTTCGCACGACCTCGCCGTGGTCAAGTACATCTCCGACGAGATCATGGTGATGAACCAGGGGGCGATCGTCGAGATCGCCAATGCCGACGACATCTACCTGCATCCGAAGCAGCAGTACACCAAGAAGCTGCTGTCGTCGATACCGAAAGGCTGGCACCACGGGGCGTAGCCGCCGACGGCCAGCTTCCGAGAGAGCGCCGCGGCCGGACTACATCGTTGTCGCTGGCGTCTCCGCCTCCGGGGTCGCCCCCCGCGCATTCGCGCGGGGCCCCGCTCCGCCCTGCGGCGTCCTACAGCGTAAACGCCATGTCGCGCACGACCGCGCCCGGCAGGCGCATGGTGTTGACGTTGCGCTGGCCGTAGCTGTCGCTGTTGACGATCAGGTCGCGCTCGGCGGTCAGTCCCACCAGTTGATCGCCGAGCAGGCGGAACACGCTGTCGTCGAAGCGCATGACGTTGACCGGGGCGACGATCCTGCCGTGCTCGACCCAGAACGAGGCGAAGCGCGTCATGCCGGTGATGCGGCAGGCCGGCCGGTCGGAGAAATTCAGGTACCAGAGGTTGCCGATGTAGAGGCCGGTGTCGAGCGCGGCGAGCGCATCGCCGGCCGGCAGCGGCCCCGCCGCCATGTCGAGCGCTTCCGGCATTTCCGCCGTGTTGGCGCCATTGGTGGCCAGCGCGAATTCCTTGGCCGTCCGCGGGTTCACCAGCGAACCCACCAGCCGTCCCGCGGCGACCAGCGGCACCGACGCGGGCCGGGCGAAGCCTTCATCCTGGAACGCCGGAGCGATGCCTCCGGCGGTGTTCTCGGCGATGGCGACCGACGGGTCGAGCGCCGCGCTTCCATCCTGCAGCCTGAACAGGCAACTCTGGCGCGTTGCCAGCGCGCGCCCCGAAAACCCGCCCCAGCAAAGCATGCCTGTGATCTCCTCCATCGCGGTGGGCGTGAGGTAGGCGCGGTACCGCCCGGGTTCCAGCGATCGGGCTGGATTGCCGAGCAGCGCCAGGCGCTCGCGCGCGCCCTGCATCTTCGAAGCGAATTCCTCCGCCGACCACGCGAATCCTCCGTAGACCGTCTTGACCGCCTTGTCGGCGTGATGGTAGAGGCTCCATTGCAGATTGAAGCTCTCCACCTCGTGCCAGTTGCGCTGGCCGAGCGAATTGGCGAAGCCCCGGTAGACCGGCCCGGCGGCGTAGATGCCGACCAGGTCGAGCCCGGCGGCCGCGCCGAGCACCGTCTCCATGATCTCTTCCGAACGCGGCAGCGGATCGCTCTTCACGACGCGGCTCGAATGCAACGCGGTCGAATAGTCCAGATGCGGATCGTCGGGCAGGTCGACGATCGTCTCGCGCAAGCCTGCGAGCGCGGCGGCAATGCGCTCGCGGTCCGCCGCGGCAAGGCCCGACAGGGTGAAGCATTGCTCGGCGTGCTTCCTGCCGCGGATCAGATGCAGTCGCAGGTAGCGCTGCGCCACCGTGCCGGCCTGGCGCACCTTGCCGTGGTTGAAGCGCACGAAGTCGGAGACTTCCGCGGCCAAGCCGCAGGTATAGACCTCGCCAGCCGCCAGCGAGCGGTCGAGCAGGGAGGCGAGCTCGCCGAAATAGTCTTCCATGTCCGCCGCGCGCATCACGCGTCGCCTCCGAATACGTCGGCGCCGCTGAATACGCACGCCGGAGATGCATGGCCGACGCGAATCACCTGCGAGGGCTCGCCCTTGCCGCAATACGGCGTGCCGAGCACCTGCAAGGTCGACGCGTCGCCCACGCGCGCCAGGCTGCGCCAGAAATTCGCCGATATCCCGCGGTAGTTCGGATTCTTGACCACCGTCGTCAAGCGGCCGTTCTCGATCAGCTGCCCCCATTCGCATCCGAACTGGAACTTGTTGCGCGAATCGTCGATCGACCACGAGCTGTTGGTGCTCATCAGGACGCCGCGCTCGATGTCCGCGATCATCGCGTCGAGCGAAGCGTCGCCGGGCTCGAGGTTGATGTTCGCCATGCGGTCGATCGGCGGCCGGTTCCAGCTGCAGGCGCGCGCGTTGGCCACGCCGGCGATGCCGGCGCGCGCCTGCGACAGCGCGCCGCCCAGCGGGCGTTCGAGCACGCCGTTCCGGATCAGGTACTGCTTTTCGGCGCGCGTGCCCTCGTCGTCGTAGGCGTAGCTGGCAAGCTCTTCCGGGCGTGTCGGGTCGAACGTGACGTTCAGCAGGGCGGACCCGTAGCGATAGCTGCCGAACATGTCGAGCGTGACGAAGCTGGTGCCGGCGAAATTGCGCTCGTCGCCGAGTATGCGGTCGAGCTCCAGCGGATGCCCGATCGACTCGTGAATCTGCAGGATCATCTGGTCGGGCAGCAGCAAGAGGTCCATCCTGCCCCGCGGGCAGTTCGGCGCGGCGAGAAGCCGCAATACTTCATCGGCGGCCCGGCGCCCGCTGCCGACGTAGTCGAAACGATCGAGCATCGATTCGCCACCCTGTTGCGCGAGTCCCCGGTAGCCGTTGAGCGTGCGGGTCTGCGTATCGCCGCCGGCGTGCGCGGTGACGGCAAGGCCTGGCATGACGAAACGGTAGCGCTGCAGAACGTCGCCCCCGGTGCTGGTCAGATACAGCTGCTCGGCAGCACGCGTTTCGACGCTGGCTTCCCAATCGACGATGCGGGGATCGCAGCCGGCCTGGCGGGACTCTTCACCCAGGAGCTCGTACCAGTCTCGACGCGACCTGGCCGGACCATCGACGTCGGGCGAGGCGTATTCGCCGCGCGGCGCGGGCCGGGCGGCGGCTCGAAAATCGATCAGGCTGGAGCGAGCGCTCGCTTGCGCCCATTCGCTGGCGCGATCGAGCGCGGCCTGCAGGCCGTGGCGCGAAAGATCGCTGGTCGCGGCGTAGCCGCAGCCGCTCCCGGCGTACACGGTCAGCATCGCGCCGCTGTCGATCGTTCGCGACGGCGGTTGCGCAATGTTCTTGCGCACGGCATAGCTGTCGGCGCGCTCTTCGACTGCCCGCAGCGACCAGAAGTCGCCCGCGCATCGGAGTTGCCCAAACGTGGCACGGAGTGAGGCTAGCATCGGCATTCCGGTGCGATCTGCATCCCGCAACGATCGACGATCATGCATCACCGCCGCCGTTGCCGGACGGGCTCGCCTTGGCGCGCGTAAACAGGGGCCCGGCCGCGAGCCTGGTCAATGGGTCGCCGGTCAGGCGGCTGATCCGCCAATCGGGCAACACCACGGCTCCGAGCGCCTGGTAGAAGGCGATCGCCGGAGCGTTCCAGTCGAGCACCGCCCACTCGAAGCGGCCGCAGCGCTGCTCGACCGCCAGCCGCGCCAGATGCACCAGCAGGGCGCGGCCGTAGCCGCGGCCCCGATGATCGGGCCATACGAACAAATCCTCGAGATAAAGGCCCTTTCGGCCGAGAAACGTCGAGAAATTGTAAAAATACAACGCAAAACCGACGGGTTTGCCGTTTTCGCGTCCCAATAATACCTCGGCCGCCGGATATTCGCCGAACAGCGCATCGGCGAGGTCGGCCTCGGTTGCCACGCAGAGCTTCGACAAGCCTTCGTATTCGGCCAGACCGCGGATCATCTGCAAGACTGCCGGGACGTCCGTGCGCGACGCCGGCGTGATCTGGAATCGGGGCACGATCTACGCGATGGCCGTGCCGCACCGCGAGTCACGCTCGCTGCAACCGAACGCGACGGCGCCGGAGAACTCGGACCGATCCCGACGTTCACGCGTGCTTGCAAACGCCGAGTCGGCGAGCGGTGGGCGCGGCACGCGTGCCAAATCAGTCGCTTGGGCGGGCGGTATCGTCATTGTTGGCAGATTGCAACAAAAGGTTCCCCGGGAATTGTAACAAGCCCAACATTTTGTTGCAGCCACAATTCGCACTGTTGTAACGTTGCAACTGTGGGCCGAAAGGCGAACATGATTCGTCCGTTTCAAATAATTTTCCCTTGGGGGTTCCTAACATGAAATTCCAGCGAAAAAGATTCGCTTTGGCGCTCGCGTCGGTCGTCGGCGTCGGCGGTCTCGCCGCCTTGGCGGGCACACCCGCCTATGCGCAGACCCAGCCGGCAGCCGGCGGTGAAGGAAAGGATCGAGGTCACGGGATCGAGCATCCGCCGGGTCGAAGGCGAAGGCGCCCTCCCGGTGCAGGTGATGACCCGGGCCGACATCGAGAAGAGCGGCTCGCAGACCGTCATGGACCTGATAGATCGCCTGAGCGCCGCCCAGTCGATCGGAAATTTCAACAACACCCTGGGCGAGGGCACCACTCTGGTCGGCTTCAACGGCGTGTCGCTGCGCGGCCTGGGCACGCAGCGCTCGCTGGTCCTGATCGACGGCAAGCGCACCGCCCCGTACGCGCTGTCGAACACTTCGTCGCCCAGCGCGGCGGGTGTCGACCTGAACTCGATCCCGCTGTCGGCCATCGAGCGCGTCGAAATACTCAAGGACGGCGCCTCGGCGCTGTACGGCTCGGACGCGATCGGCGGCGTGATCAATTTCATCCTGCGCAAGGACTTCCGCGGTGCCGAAGCCTCATTCACCATGCTGGACTCGGACCACGGCGGGGGCGGCAGCCGGCGCTACAACGCCATCGTCGGTGCGGGCGACCTCGCCAAGGACCATTACAACGTATTCATCACCGCCGACTACCTCGATCAGTTCAACCTGCGCGCGGCGGACCGCCAGATTTCGCACTCCGCGTACTTGCCGCAGTTCGGCGCTCGATCGCACGTCGGGCAACTCGCTGCCTGCCAATATCAGCCAGTCTTTGGCCGATTTCGCGCCCGACGCGACCGGTGTTCCGTTCAGTGGCACGCACAACCCGACCAACCCGGCCTGCCTGCCGCCGTTCTCGTTCCCGACGGTGGGCTCTCCGTCGCAGTGCCGGTTCGACTTCGCGGCCACGATCGACGCGATTCCGCCGAGCCAGCAGACGAACGTGTTGGGCAAGGCCGTCTTTCAGCTCACGCCCGACCACCAGGCGTTCCTCGAGGGTTCGTACTACCACGGCGACTTCCTGCAACGCATTTCGCCAACGCCGGTCGGCTCGAGCTTCACTACCAACCCACGATCATGCTGCCGAGCAACCCGTTCTACCCGTCGGCGTACGTTGCGAGCCTCGGGGGCGACCCACGCAGCCGATCGAAGGTCAGCTATCGCGGCGTCGAAACCGGTCCGCGATCGGACGAAGCCAAGACCGACGCCTATCGCGCGGTCGCCGGCCTGCAGGGGTTGATCGGCGGCTGGGACTATCAGGTCGCGGCGCGCTACACCGAGAACCAGCAGAAGGACAACTACGTCGGCGGCTACCTGAGCGAGACTACATTCCTGCCGCTGCTGGCCACCGTCGATCAATCCGTTCGGCTTCAATACGCCGGCGCGTCGTCGCGCAGATGAAAGCGACGCAGGTTCTCGGCCAGGCGTCGAACAACAAGGCCAAGGACTACGGCGTCGACGGCAAGATCTCGAGGGATATCTACCAGTTCCGGCGGGCCCGCTGTCGCTGGCCCTGGGCGGCGAATACCGCAAGGAGGAGCTGTCGCTGATCAACGCCGACTTCCTGTCGACCGGGGACATCATCGGCGGCCTGCGGCGCGATTCCGTCGCTCACCGATTCCTCGCGCACGGTGTACGCGGTGTTCGGCGAGCTGGTCATCCCGATCGTCAAGACCCTGGAGGGCAACGTCCAGGTCCGGTACGACCATTACAGCGACTTCGGCAGCACGACCAACCCGAAGGTCTCGCTGCGCTGGCAGCCGAACGAGAGCTTCCTGATCCGCGGATCGTACGGCAAGGGCTTCCGGGCGCCGGCGCTGGCCGACCTGTTCCAGCCGCTGCTGCGGACGAACACCAACAACAACTTCGACGACCCGGTCCGCTGCCCGGTCACGGGATCGGTGATCGATTGCAACCTGCAGTTCAATTCGCTGCGCGGCGGCAATCCGAACCTGAAGCCCGAGAAGTCCAAGCAGTACAACGTGGGCGTGGTCTGGGAGCCGATCAAGCAGGCGTCAATTGGCGTCGACTACTTCAACGTCAAGATCGACGACGTCATCAACATCATCGACGCCGACACGATCTTCGGGAATTTCAGCCAGTACCTGGGCCAGATCGTCCGCGGACCGGTGGATCCGCAGCTTCCCGAACCTGCCCGGGCCGATCCGTTCGTCCTGGAGTCGACGCTCAACATCGGCAAGCAGGAGGTCAGCGGCTTCGACGTCGACCTGCAGTTCCGCCAGCCGACCCAATGGGCCGACTTCAAGGCCGCGCTGAACGGCACGTATCTGGACCACTACAAGCAGACCGACCTGGCGAGCGGCGCCTTGGTCGAGTTCGTCGGCCACGGCAGCGGCTCCGCAAGGCGCGGTCAGCCGCTGGCGGCACTACGCCACGATAGGCTGGGACTATGGTCCGTGGAACGCGACCGCGGCGCAGACCTTCCAGCTCGGCTACATCGAGAATGGCGGCCTCGACCCGTCCGGCCTGCGCCGCGTCGGTTCGCTCGAAACCTACGATCTGTCCGGCAGCTATAGCGGCTTCAAGAACATCAAGCTGAGCGCGGGCATCCGCAACGTCTTCGACCGCGCGCCGCCGGCGTCCGTCGGCGTGGGAACGTTCCAGGTCGGTTACGATCCGTCGTACGGCGACCCGCGCGGCCGGCTGTTCTACGGCACGATCAACGTGATGTTCCACTGAGCCAGCGGGACAGTCGTTCATCAGCAGGGAGCCCGGCGGGCTCCCTGTTTTTTTACACAGGGGGTTGCAAAGCGGTCAGGCAACCTCCGCCTCGCGGTCCTGTCCAACGGCGACGTGCCGCCCCAACCGGGTTGATCGGCGGTCCGGCTGGGGTTACGCTGTGCCTGTTCGGGCAGCTCGCGAAAGGGGCGGCAATGAAGCTATCGAGAATTCTCCCGGCGGTTGGTGCGCTCGCCCTGCTTGCGGGCTGCGCCACGATGCCGGACCAGGCGCAGCAGACGAGCTATGCTTCGGCGGGATGCAAGATCGTCCTGATCGACAGCGCGTCGCAGGAGATTCGCGCCTACAACAGCGACATGCACGGCGGGACGTACCGGCCGAACACGCCGACCGAGCAGACGTACGCCGTTGGCCAGGTCGGCAAGCAGCAGGCGCTCAATCCGCGTTTCCGCATGGGCCACAACGAGCCCAACGCGATCGCGCAAGCGCGCAACGACTGCTAGGGCTTTCGGGATTCGCCCGGCGGGAGGCCGGAAGACGGGCGGCCCGGCGAAGCGCCGGTCCGGCGCAAGCGCGAGCGGGATTCGGTGCGAACAAACGTCGGCCCGGCGCCATGCGCCGCGGGAACGGGGATGCGTGCCGGCTCCGGATTCGTGGTTTGCGGTCGCGATCGCGGCGGCACGCGGCCGGCGGTCTTTCGCACATCGGGAAATCCACCTCGCAACGACCGCCATGGACATCAAGGGAGAATGATGAAGAAAAAAATTGCCGTCGCCTGGCTTGCCGCGGTCCTGCTTGCGGCGACCACCGGCTGGGCGGAGGACAAGCTCGCCGACGTGACCGACATGCAGGCGCTGCGCACCGCGGTGCGCACCGACAGGAAAGCTCTCGTTGCATCGACCTTGAATCTGACCGCCGCCGAAGCGACGAAGTTCTGGCCGGTATACGACAGCTACCAGCGCGATGTGGACATGCTCAATCGGCGCCGCGTGGTTGCGGTGGAAGGATTGCTCGCGCAGGACAGGCCGCAATCGGAACTCTACGCAAAGACGCTGGTGAACGAGATGATCGCGGTCGACGAAGCCGAAATCAAGGCGCGGCGAAAACTGCACAACCGGCTGATGCGGGGCGTACCCTCGAGGATCCTGTCGGTGAAAAAGGCGGCGCGCTACCTGCAACTGGAATCGAAAATACGCGCGGTCCAGGCCTACGACGTCGCTTCGACCATCCCGCTGGTCAAGTAGCGGCAGGGAGCCGGGCCGGCGTCCGCGCCGCGGTACCCGACCCGCTCCGGCGCGGCCACGCCCCGCCCGACAACGCGACCTGATCCCTGCGGCTTGCGCTTCGGCGCAGTCAGGTGCGCCTCGACCGGCGCCCACGCGGCGTCGCGGCGGGCGACGACGTCGACCCGGAGCGGGCCCGCGACGGCTTCCGGCGCCGGCGCGCTCACGGGCTGCGCCCTGGCGAGCGCACGTGCCGCGACGCCGGCCGAATCGAGCTTCGCAGGCAGTATCACCATGGCACCGATGGTCATCGCCGTCATGACGAGCGCGGCGAGGCCGAAGGTGGCGGGACGGGACGCTGGCTTATAGTCGTTCATGGTCTGACTCCTGGTTCGGCTTCGTCTTGCCTTGGTTGGATGCTGCAACCCGGAGACGCGGATTCACGATTTCCGATGACGCGGCGCCCCAGCCCGTTGCTGTCAGGGCATCGTAGTCAGGCGAAGTGAAGTCCTCAAGACGCAAGCGACGGACACGTCGCATTGCGGGTGTGAACGCACGCATCGCGCGACGGAATGCAGCCTTCGGGCCGGGCGCGGTTCCCGGCCATCGACCGGCTTGTCGGGTGCGGTGAGAGTTGCGGCATCGTCGTGCTCCTGGAGAATGCGTACACTGCAGGCATGACCCGGATGAAAGCGGTTGTCGAAGCTGCGAGCGCATTATCGAAAGCGCAGCAGGGCGGCGCAAACGAAATGCGCACATCCAATGCATGAGTGCCCGGAATGCCAGTTCGGGCGCGGCCGATGTCCGGCGCGCCCGCATCCGTCGTTCGTCCAGTCGCGGCCCGCGGGACGCCGCGGGCCGGGAAGCGTCGCCCCGCCGCCCGTCCGGGACGCGGCGTCCATTTTTGGAGTGGACTTTTTGACCCGTTTGTGTAGAATTCCGCGACTTTCTGACGAAAGCTTGGCCCTGCCTACCGGTGGGGCCAACGCGTTTTGGCGTTTGCGCGCCCGGCCCGGGGCTGGTCCGTACGGCGGACTCCCGGAGTCAGACATGTCGAGGCCCATTTGTACCGAGTACGCATCCGTAGAGCCGGGCCCGCCAGCGGTCTGTCCGACTTCCCGCAGGGATCGCATGCTTCAACCGGCATCGTCGAATCCAGCGGGTCGCAGCGCCAAATTTTCGACTGCACACGACAATCCCTGGAGATAACATGCTGAAGATGACCCGCCTGGCCGCCTTGGCCGCGGCCCTGCTGCTCGCAGCGGCCCCCGCGGTCGTTCCACTGGTGGCACAGGCGCAAGCCCAGCCTTCGACGCCAGCGGCTCCTGCGACCAACCCCGAACCGGCACCTGCCGCCACTGCGCCAATCGCCGCACCGGCGCCTCCCGCAGCCGCCACTGGGACCCGGACGACCGAGCTGGTCGACAACCCCTACGGCCTGGAAGCCCTGTGGAAGGGCGGCGATATCGTCGCCAAGATAACCCTCGCCATCCTGGCCATGATGTCGATGGGCAGCTGGTACATCATCGTCACCAAGGTCTACGAGCAGTGGCGCATGAACCGGCAGGCTCGCGCCGCGGACCGATCGTTCTGGAATGCGCCGTCGGTGCGGCAGGGCGCGGAAAAGCTCAAGGACGGCAGCCCCTATCGCTTCATCGCCGAATCCGGGCTCGAGGCGTCGAGCAAGCACGTCGGCTTGCTGGGCAACGTCGACCTCAACACCTGGATGACGATGTCGATCCAGCGCGCGATCGACAATGTCCAGGCCCGCACGCAGGACGGCCTCGCTTTCCTCGCGACCGTCGGCTCGACCGCGCCGTTCGTCGGCCTGTTCGGCACGGTGTGGGGCATCTATCACGCGCTGACCGCGATCGGCATTGCCGGCCAGGCTTCGATCGACAAGGTGGCGGGCCCGGTGGGCGAGGCGCTGATCATGACCGCCTTCGGCCTTGCGGTCGCGGTGCCGGCGGTGCTCGGCTACAACTGGCTGGTCCGCCGCAACAAGGCGGCGATGGACATGGTGCGCGGCTTCGGCGCCGACCTGCACGCCGTGCTGCTGAGCGCGCCGAAGACGGCCGCGGCTGCTCCGGTCAGAGGCTGACGCCATGGCGATGAACGTCGGCTCTTCCGGCGGCGAAGAGGACGAGATCGTCTCGGCGATCAACACGACGCCGCTGGTCGACGTGATGCTGGTGCTGCTGATCATCTTCCTGATCACGATTCCCGGTGGTCACGACCTCGATCCCGGTGGAGCTGCCGAAGGAACGCAACGAGGTCCGCGAGACCAAGCCCGAGAACATCGTCATCTCGGTGGACATCGACGGCGCATCTACTGGAACGAGCTGCGCGATCCCGAACACCGACGCGCTGATCGACCGGCTGAAGAAGGTCGCGGTGCTGACGCCGCAGCCCGAGGTGCAGATCCGCGGCGACGGCGGCGCGAAGTACGAGTCGGTCGGTCGCGTCATCTATGCCTGCCAGCGGGCCGGCATCCCGAAGGTCGGCTTCATCACCGAGCCGCCGCCCCGGCGGCACCAGCTGACGCTCGAGGCGCCAATTGAGGACGCGTCATGGCAATGAATGTCGGGTACGGCGGCGGCAGTCGGGCGACCCGGACGTGATGATGGACATCAACACCACGCCGCTGATCGACGTGATGCTGGTGCTGCTCATCATGCTGATCATCACGATTCCGATCCAGCTGCACGCGGTGAATCTCAACATGCCGATCGGCAATCCGCCGCCGCCGCTGGTGCTGCCCGAAGTCGTCAAGATCGACATCGATCGACGCGGCACGATCTACTGGAACGGCGAGGTGGTGCCCGATCGCGGCGACGCTCGAGAGAAGCTCAAGGCGGCCGCGGCGCAGCCGGTCCAGCCCGAGGTCCACCTGCGCCCGAACAAGGTCGTCGAAGTACAAGTCGTCGCCGGCGTGATGGCGTCGGCGCAGCGCCTGGGCGTGACCAAGATCGGCATCGTCGGCAACGAGCAGTTCATCGAGTAGCCGGCGCGCGCGAACTGCGCGGACCGGCGAACTGGAGTCAGAGCCAAATGGATTTCGCACGACAGCAACGGGACCCGGCGCGGCACGTGATCGGGATCAGCGTTGTCATCCTGGTGCACGCGCTCGTGATCTATGCGCTGATGACCGGGCTCGCTCGCAAGGCGGTCGAGGTGATCAAGAAGCCGCTCAACGGCGACGATCATCGAGGAGATCAAGCTGCCGCCACCGCCGCCGCCGCCGCCGCCGAAGAAGATCGTAGAGCGCCGAAGACCGCGCGCCCGGGCAGCCCTACGTGCCGCCGCCGGACATCCCGCCGCCGGTGACGCCCGCCGAGCCGGTGATCTCGGCGCCGACGATCACGCCACCGCCGCGCCGTACGTGATCGCGCCGCCGCCGCCGCGCCCCGCCGCCACCCAAGCCGGCGATCCGCCGCGGCCTCACGCCGCTGTTTCGCGTCGAACCGGTGTATCCGCGCCAAGCCATCCGCGCCCGGGTGGAGAAAGGCAACGTCGTGGCGCGGCTGGACGTCGACGGAAAGGGCCTGGTCACGGCAGTCCACATCATCGAATCCGAACCGCCCCGCGTGTTCGACCGGGAAGTGATCCGGGCGCTTTCACAGTGGAAATTCCAGGCCGATGGCCAGCCCTACGTCGCGGAGATAGAAATCGGCTTCACCTTGAAGGACAACTAGCCGCGCCTGCGCAGAGACGCGTGTCGGATCAGAAATGGCCGCCTCGGGCGGCCATTTTTCGTCGGGCGACGCGCGGCCGCGGCCGCGTGCTAGCCCGTGCGCGCGGCGTAGAACAGCGCGCCCCAGGCGGCGGCGCCGCACAGTGCGAGCATCACCGCGATATCGGCGAGGTGGAACGGCCGCGCGACGATCAGCGCCACCGCGCCGCGGAATGCATTGTCGAAGGCGCCCGGCAGCGCGACCATCGCCGCGGCGCCGCCCAGCAGCCATAGCGCCGCGATCGCCGGCCGTCGCCACGCCGGCAAGGTCGGCGCGACGGGCAGGCAGCCGATCACCCGCGCGGTGAAGCCTTCGTCGGCGATGTACCCCGCGCGATGCTCGCGCCCGGCGGCCTCGAGCGCGCCGTCGAGCCAGTCTTCGGTAGCGTGTCGTGCGTGCTCATGATTGCGGACTCCAGGCACCCAGGCGCGTCTTGAGCTTCTGCTTGGCGCGCAGGATGTGCGTTTTCACCGTCCCCACGGGACAACCCAGCACCAGCGCGGCTTCCCGTGCGACAGGTCATTATGATAGCACTGCACGATCGCCGCCCGCTCTGCGTCGGACAGCGCCAGCATCGCTCGCTCGAGGTCGATGGTGAGGGCCGCCCGGTGCGACATGCTCGCCGCTGGCCCCGCTTCCGGCGCCGGCAGCGCGTCGCCGTCGAAGTCCTCGGGCAGCGGCAGCTCCCTCAACTTGCGCGCATCGGCCAGAAAACGCGTTGTAGGCGATGC
>CAVQKL010000013.1:0-79814 GCA_963713125.1 uncultured beta proteobacterium
GGTGGCGCGACGCGATTGATCAGCCCCCACGCCAGCGCAGTCGGCGCGTCGATGAACTCGCCGGTCAACACCATTTCGAAGGCCCGCTTGGTCGCGATATTGCGCGACAGCGGCACCCCGGGTGTCGCGCAGAAAAGCCGAAATTGATGCCCGAGGTCGCGAACCGGGCGTCAGCCGCGGCGACCGCCAGATCGGCGGCCGCGACGAGCTGGCACCCGGCGGCCGTGGCGAGGCCGTGCACCTTCGCTATCACCGGCTGCGGCAACCGGCGCAGGGCCAGCATGACCTCGCAGCAGCTCCGGAACAGCGTCGCCGACGAACTCCGCGGTCGAATCGGCCAGCATTTCCTTCAAGTCGTGACCGGGGCAGAAAGCGCGTCCCGCGCCGGCGAGCACGACCACGCGCACCGAGTCGTCGCCGGCGACGACGTCAAGCGCGGCCTGCATTTCGGAGAGCATCGCCCGATTGATCGCATTGAATTGCCCCGGCCGGTTGAGCGTCAACGTGCAGATCCCGCCGACGTCGGCGCGCAGCAGCAGCGCGTCGGCCGAGGTCTCGAAGGAGGAGGATTCATCGCCGCTCCTACTCTATCGCGCTCGCTGAGCGCACCCGCTCGCGCAGCACGAATTTCTGGATCTTGCCGGTCGATGTCTTCGGCAGCTCGCCGAAGATCACGCGCTTGGGCGCCTTGAAGCGCGCCAGGTGCGCTGCGGCAATGCTCGATCAGCTCGGCCTCGGTGACCGCCGCGCCGGGCCTTGAGCTCGACGAACGCGCACGGCGTCTCGCCCCACTTCGGGTCGGGCTGCGCGACGACCGCGGCGGCGAGGACCGCGGGATGCCGGTACAGCGCGTCCTCGACCTCGATCGAGCTGATGTTCTCGCCGCCGGAGATGATGACGTCCTTGGAGCGGTCCTTGATCTTGACGTAGCCGTCGGGCTGCATCACCGCGAGATCGCCCGAATGGAACCAGCCGCCGGCGAAGGCCTCGCGGTCGCCTTCGCATTCTTCAGGTAGCCCTTCATCGTGATGTTGCCGCGGAACATGATCTCGCCCATCGTCTCGCCGTCGCGCGGGACCGGCGTCATCGTGTCGGGTCCATCACGGTCATGCCTTCCTCGCAGGTGTAGCGCACGCCCTGCCGGCCGTTGCGCTCGGCTGCGCGCCGACGTCGAGCGCGCCCCACTCGGCATGCTTCGCGCACACCGCCGCCGGGCCGTAGGTCTCGGTCAGGCCGTAGACGTGGGTGATGTCGAAGCCCATGCGCTCCATGCCCTCGATCACGGACGCCGGCGGCGCCGCCGCCGCGACCAGGCAATTGACCTGGTGCGTCGATGCCCTGCTTCCACTCCGCCGGCGCGTTGATCAGCATCGCGTGCACGATCGGCGCGCCGCAGTAGTGCGTGACCCGGTGCGTGCGAATCGCGTCGAAGACGGGCTTCGCCTCGACCTTGCGCAGGCAGACGTTCGTGCCGGCGTTGGCCGCCATCGTCCACGGAAAACACCAGCCGTTGCAGTGGAACATCGGCAGCGTCCACAGGTAGACCGAGTGCCGCGGCATCCCCCAGTCGATGATGTTGGACAGCGCGTTCAGGTACGCGCCGCGGTGGTGGTAGACGACGCCCTTCGGGTTGCCGGTCGTGCCCGACGTGTAGTTGAGCGAGATCGCCTCCCATTCGTCCGCCGGCAGCTGCCAGGCGAAGTCGGGATCGCCGCCGGCGATGAATGCTTCGTAGTCGGCGCCGCCCAGCCGCGCGCCGCCGGGGCCGAGCGGGTCGTCGATGTCGATGACGAGCGGCTTGTCGTCGAGCTCTTGCGAGCGCCTCGCCGACCGTCGGCGCGAATTCGGTGTCGGTCGATGAGCACCTGCGCCTCGCCATGGCGCAGCATGAACGCGATCGCCTCGGCGTCGAGGCGCGTGTTGAGCGTGTTCAGCACGCCGCCGGTCATCGGCACGCCGAAATGCGCCTCGACCATCTCCGGCGTGTTCGCCGCCATCACCGCCACCGTGTCGCCGGCGCCGATGCCGCGCGCGCGCCAGCGCCGAGGCGAGCCGCCGCGACCGCGCATACGTTTCGTCCCAGCAGTAGCGGCGCTCGCCATGGACCACCGCGAGCTGCCGCGGATAGGTGTATGCCGTGCGCGCGATCAGCGAGATCGGCGACAGCGGCGCGTAGTTGGCAGCGTTCTTGTCGAGACCGTGCTCGTAGAGGCTGGTCTTGGGCATGGAAGGCGGCGCTGCGGCGCATCGCGGCCGCGGCCACATGGTAACCAATCCCTCCGAAAACACAATTCGCGCGGCACGCATCGGACGCAGCCCGGCGTCAGCTTGCCCGGTGCCGCGAATTCACTATGCTGGCCGCTCCTCTGGATCCCGACGGGCGCGCATGGGCCATCGGTTGTCGAAAATCGTCACCCGCACCGGTGACGCCGGAACGACGGGGCTCGGCGACGGTTCGCGCGTAGCCAAGGATTCGCCGCGCATCGACGCCATCGGCGCGATCGACGAGCTCAATTCGACCCTGGGCCTGCTGCTCGCCGAAGCGCTGCCGCCGGTGGTCGGCGCCTGCCTGGTCGAGGTGCAACACGATCTGTTCGATCTGGGCGGCGAGCTGTCGATTCCGGGCTACAAGGCGGTGAGCGACGCGCACGTCGAGCGGCTCGAGTCCGCGGTCGAACGCTTCAACGCCGACCTGGAGCCGCTGAAGGAATTCATCCTGCCCGGCGGCACGCGCGCCGCGAGCCTGGCGCATGTGGCGCGCACCGTCTGCCGTCGCGCCGAGCGCTCGCTGGTGCACCTCGCGCAAACCGAACGGGTCGAGGACCCGGCGCGAAAATACCTCAATCGCCTGTCTGATCTCCTGTTCGTGCTCGCCCGCGTGCTCAATCGCAGCGCGGGTCGCGACGACGTGCTGTGGCGCAAGGCGTCGCCAGCGATGCAGGATGATCGCGCCATGACCGTCGATCCCGCCAGGCAGCTCGAGCGCAGCGCGCGCCTGATGGCGCTCCTCGCGCGCACGGCGCTTGCCGACCAGTCGGCCTTCGAGCAGCTCTACCGGCTCACCTCGCCGCATCTGTACGGCGTCGCCATGCGTATATTGCGTGAATCGGCGGCCGCGGAGGAGGTGCTGCAGGAGAGCTTCGTCAACGTCTGGCATCACGCCGGCTCGTACGTCGCGGCCAGGAGCCAGCCGCTGACGTGGCTGACCAGCATCGTTCGCAACCGCTGCCTCGACCGGCTGCGCAAGCACGATGTCGACACGGTGACCATCGACGATGAGGAGCGCGAAATGACGATCGCCGACCAGGACCCGACGCCGCTGGAGCTGCTGTTGAGCGGCGCCGACGCCAGTGCGGTCAGGCGCTGCGTCGAGGCGCTCGATGCGGGGCAGAAGCAGGCGATCGCGCTGGCGTTCTACCAGGGCTTGTCGCATGCGGAGCTGGCGCGCCACCTGCGGCAGCCGCTCGGAACGGTCAAGTCCTGGGTCAGGCGCGGACTGGAACGGCTGAAGGCCTGCCTCGATGGCGCGGGCATCGTCCGCTGAGCGTGCGCAGCAGGCGATGACCGGCCGACACCGATGAATGTCCGATCGCCCGGGCGGGCCGACGCGTTGGCCGCGCACTACGTGCTGGGCACGCTGTCCGGGCGGGCCCGCGCGCGCTTCGCCCGGATAGCGCGCGGCGATCGCGTGCTCGGCAACGCCATACGGGATTGGGAAGATCGCCTGTCGCCGCTCGCGGAAAGCGTGCCGCCGGTCGAACCGCCGGCGCGCATCTGGCCGGCGATCCTCGCCCGCCTCGATCGCGGCGGCGTCGTGGCTGCGCCGGAAAGGCGCTTGGCCTGGGCGAGCGTCGGGCTGTGGCGGGGCCTCACCCTGGCCGGCTTCGCCACCGCGCTGGCGTTGGCGGTGGTGCTGTTGACGCCGCAGGTCGAGCGCCCCGAGGCGACGCTGGTCGTCGTCCTTGCCGGGCCGGACGCGAGGCCGGCGCTGGTCGCGTCGGCCGACCGGAATGGACGACTGCTGACCATCAAGGCGGTTGCACCGCTCGCCCCGGGAGCCGATCGCTCGCTCGAGCTCTGGGCGCTTCCGGCGCAGGGCAACCCGCGGTCGCTGGGACTCGTGCCGGCGTCGGGCGTGGTGCGGATCGCGCTGCCGGTGCCTGCGGGCACGGCGCTGCAGGACATTCCGGCGCTGGCGGTCAGCCTCGAGCCCCGCGGTGGGTCGCCGACCGGCTCGCCGACCGGCCCGGTGCTCTACTCGGGACCGGTGCAGCGACTCTATTAAGGCCGCGCCCGCGACCCGGAATATTTCCAGCCACACCGCTGTCGGGCCGTCGATCAGTCCGCGCGCCGTACCCGCTGATCGATCGCGCCGAAGATCGAACGGCCCGACGCATCCTGCATGTCAATCTTCACGCGATCGCCAAAGCGCAGGAACGGCGTGCTGGGCTTGCCGTCCCGGATCGTCTCCACGGTGCGCTGCTCGGCGATGCAGGCGTAGCCGGCGCCTCCCTGCGCCACCGGCCGCCCGGGGCCGCCGTTCTCCTTGTTCGACACGGTGCCCGAGCCGATGATGCTGCCGGCCTCCAGCTCGCGCGTCCTGGCGGCGTGCGCGACGAGGATCGGAAAATCGAAGGTCATGTCGATGCCCGTATTCGGGCGGCCGAAGAGCGCACCGTTGACGTAGGTCAGCAGCGGCAAGTGCACCTTGCCGTCGCGCCAGGCATCACCGAGCTCATCGGGGGTCACTGCCACCGGCGAGAACGCCGAAGCGGGCTTGCTCTGAAAGAATCCGAAGCCCTTGGCGAGCTCGCCCGGGATGAGGTTGCGCAGGCTCACGTCGTTGACCAGCATCAACAGGCGGATCGCCGCGCCCGCCGCCTGAATCGTCGCGCCCATGGGCACGTCGCCGGTGATCACCGCGACCTCGGCTTCCAGGTCGATGCCCCATGCCTCATCGGCAAAGACGATGTCGTCGCGCGGACCTATGAAGCTGTCCGAGCCGCCCTGATACATCAGCGGATCGGTCCAGAATTCCGCCGGCATCGTCGCGCCGCGCGCCCTGCGCACGAGCTCGACGTGATTGACGTAGGCGGAGGCATCGGCCCACTGGTACGCGCGCGGCAGCGGCGAATGCGCCTGCGCAGGGTCGAACGGGGTCATGCCGGCAACGCCCTCCCCGTTCAGTCGCCGATACACGTCGGCGAGACGCGGTTGCGCGGTCTCCCAGGCGTCGAGCGCGGATTGCAAGCTGCGTGCAATGGCAGGCACCTCGACCGCATGGGCAAGATCGCGCGACACGACGACGAGCCTGCCGTCGCGGCTGCCGTCCTTGAGCGTGCCGAGTTTCATCGTGCCTGGCTCACACCATCGCCGCTATCGGCGCCTCAGCACATACCCATCGCCGCGATCTTCCATTTCCCAGCCCGCCGCGTGCAGCTCGGCGCGCAGGCGGTCGGCCTCGGCCCATTGCCTGGCCGTCCGTGCTGCGGCGCGGGCGGCGGCGAGCATGTTGACCGTTTCGGGCACCGTCTCCACCGGCGGCTTCCACGCCGCGAGCTCGAGTCCGAAAATGCGGTCGAATTCGAGCACCGTCGCCCGGGCCACCGCGCGATCCGCGACGCCGCCGCGCAGCAAGTCCCAGGCGATGGCCAGCGCCTTCGGGATATTCAGATCGTCGTTGACGGCGCCGGTGAAACGTTCGACCGATGCCGCGTCGGCGTTGCCGCCGGCCGGCAGCGCATGAATCCCGCGGCGCAGCCGGTCCAGCCCGGTCACCGCGGCGTCGAGCGCGTCCCAGGTGAAATTGAGCTGGCTGCGGTAGTGCGCGGTCAGGCACAGATAGCGGTACGCCAGCGGGTCGTAGCCGCGGTCGAGCAAGGCCTGCAGCCGCAGGAACTCGCCGTCCGCCTTGGCCATTTTCGCGTCGTTCGACAACAGGAAATAGCCGTGCATCCAGAAGTTGGCCAGCCGCGTGCCGACCCGCGCCTCGGTCTGCGCGATCTCGTTCGTATGGTGCACCGGGATGTGGTCTTCGCCGCCGCAGTGGATGTCGAAATAGTCGCCCAGGTATTTCTGCGCCATCGCCGAGCATTCGATGTGCCATCCCGGGAAACCGACGCCCCAGGGGCTGGCCCATTCCATCTGGCGCTTTTCTCCCGGCGGCGAAAACTTCCACAACGCGAAGTCGGTCGCGCTCTTCTTTTCGCCGACATCGACCCGGCGACCCGCATCCAGGCCCGCCTTGTCGAGCCGCGCCAGATACCCGTAGCCGGGCTGCCTGCTGGTGTCGAAATAGACGCCGTCCGAGGTCCGGTAGGCATAGCCGTTCTTCTCGATGTCGGCGATGAACGCGATCTGTTCGCCGATGTGGTCGGTGGCGCGGCAGAGGACCGTCGGCGGCTCGATGTCGAGACGGCGCATGTCGTCGAGGAACGCCGCCGTGTAGAGCTCGGCGATCTCCCAGGCGCTCTTACCCGTGCGCCGCGCGCCCTTTTCCATCTTGTCCTCGCCGGTGTCGGCGTCCGAGGTCAGATGGCCGACATCGGTGATGTTCATCACGTGCCGGACGCGATAGCCGTTCCATTCGAGCACGCGTCTGAGGACGTCTTCGAACAGGAAGGTGCGGAAATTGCCGATGTGCTGATAGTCGTAGACGGTCGGCCCGCAGGTGTAGAGGCCGACCGTTCCCGGCTGCAGCGCCTCGAACGGGCGCAAGCTGCGCGTGTAGTTGTCGTACAGCCTGAGCGCCGATGACATGGTCGATTTCGCAATAAAAAAGCCACCAGCGGCTTCCTGGCGGCTCGTCCTGTCCGATGCCCTGTCCGTCAGGCCGGGCTAGAGCGCGCGGCGCCTCGCGCGAGCATCGCGGCGACGGCGCGCGCCGCACACGGCGGCAAGGCAGGACACCGACATGACTGCATGGTAGCGAATAGACTGCTCACCGGCAAGCCGACGCTTTCGCCGACGCCGCGGTTGCGCGCTCTCGCGCCGCGCCGCGTTCACACGCCGAACACGGTAAAATCGCGCTCGACCCGGCCCGCGCCGGGGCCAAGCCCCGATGCCCGCCCATTCCGACCCGGTCGCACCGTCGCGCGCCACCCCGCTTTCGCGGGGCGCATTGCTCGCGCTGCTGCTCGCATTCGCGCTCGTCTGGTTCGCCAATCTGGACTATCGGCGGCTGATCCACCCCGACGAAGGGCGCTACGCGGAAATACCGCGCGAAATGGTGGTCACCGGCGACTGGCTGACGCCTCGTCTCGACGGCATCAAGTATTTCGAAAAGCCGGCGCTGCAATACTGGCTCACCGCCGCCGCCTACGACGCCTTCGGCATCCGGCAATGGACGGCGCGTCTCTGGCCCGCGCTGGCGGGCTTTCTCGGCGTGCTGTTCATCGGCTACATCGGTCTGCGCCTCGACGGCCCGCGCCTCGGCCTGTACAGCGCGGCGGCGCTCGGCGGCTGCGTCTGGTATGTGCTGAACGCGCACATCCTGACCCTCGATGCGGGACTGACGTTCTGGATGAGCGTCGGCATGGGCGGACTGCTGCTCGCGCAGCGCGGCGCCGCGACTGCGCGCGAGGAACGCGCCTGGATGCTCGTCGCCTGGTCGGCGCTGGCGCTGGCGGTCCTGTCGAAGGGACTGATCGGCGTCGTGCTCCCCGGTGCGTCGCTGGTCGTCTATTCGCTGCTCACGCGCGACTGGGCGGTGTGGCTGCGGCTGCATCTTGCTGCCGGCCTGCTGCTGTTTGCAGTCATTGCCGCGCCGTGGTTCATCGCGGTGTCGCTCGCCAATCCCGGGTTCTTTCATTTTTTTTTCATCCGCGAGCATTTCGAGCGTTTTCTCACTAACGAGCATCACCGCGAGGGCGCATGGTGGTATTTCATTCCGATCTTCGTCGGCGGCATCCTGCCCTGGCTGACCGTCCTCGCCTGGACCGCGCGCCGCATGTGGACCGGTGCCATCGCAGAGCAGCAACGGCTTCAACTGGCAGCGCTACGCTCTGGTGTGGTCGGCATTCATCTTCGTCTTCTTCAGCGCGTCGGGCTCCAAGCTGCCGTCGTACATTCTGCCGATCTTCCCGGCGCTGGCGCTGGCGATCGGCGGCCAGCTCGCGACGCTCTCCGCGCGCACGCTGATCTGGCTGACGCTGCCGCTGGTCGTGCTCGTCGGCGCGGGCACGCTGGCGATGGTATTCGGCTACGACATCGTGGTGCGCCGCTTCGCCGGCGAGCGCCAGCCGCTCGCCCCGCTGCTGGCCTACGGCCCGTGGCTCAAGGCGGCGTGCGCCGTCGCGCTGGCAGGGGGAATCGCCTGCCTGGGGTGGCTGCACGCCGGCAGGCGTACCGCGGCCGTCTTGGCGGTCGCACTGACCGCGCAGATTGCGGCGCTGCTGGTGCTGACCGGGCATGACGAGCTTGCCGACTCGCGCTCGGCGGCGCCGATCCTGTCCCGCGTCATCCAGCAGCACGGCGCCTTGCGCGGTGACGTGCCGTTCTATTCGGTCAGGATGTACGATCAGACGCTGCCCTGGTATCTCGGGCGCACGGTGACGCTGGTCGAGCACCAGGACGAGCTGGCCATGGGCATCGCCATCGAGCCCGGCAAGGCGGTGGCGACGCTGGCCGGGTGGAAGGAGCGCTGGGCGCGCGCCGACCAGGCGTATGCGATCATGCAGACCGACATGTACGAGACGCTGCGCAACGAGGGCGTGCCGATGCGCGAGCTCGGCCGCGATCCGCGCCGCGTGATCGTCAGCCGCCGTTGACGGCCGACAACGAACCTGGCTCGGAACCGACCTCCATGCATTGCAGCGATACCCACCGGCGATGAACCTGTCCGGCTTTTCCTTCCTGATCACCGGCGTGCTGCTCAACGCGGTCGCGCAACTGTTGCTCAAGGCCGGGACCAACGCGCTCGGCGTCATCACGCTGACGCGCGGCAACTGGGCCGGGGAATTCGGCAGGATGGCGGGCGAGCCGCATTTCATCGCGGGGGTCGCGTGCTATGGCTTCAGCCTGATCGTATGGATACTCGGATTGTCGCGGGTGCCGGTGTCGATCGCCTATCCAATGCTGTCGCTGGGTTACGTGCTCAACGCGATCGCCGCGCATTACCTGTTCGGCGAAGGCGTGAGCGCCGTGCGCTGGCTCGGCATCGCCTTCATCGTGCTGGGCGTCTGGCTGGTCGCGAGGAGCTAGCGCCGTGCCTGCCGCACGTCAACCGCAACCGACCGATGAGCGCCGCCGGGCCGCCCCAAGACGCGAACAGCGCCCCCACCGGGGGCAGCGCAGCGGCGACAGCCGCAAGCGTGGGGGTCCAAAGCGCGCGCGATCATCCGGCGCATGGCGCCTACATCAAGTTCGCCGGCCCCGACCTCGACGAGGACACCATCGCCGGCGTCGCCGACGTGCTGCGCTCAGGACAGATCACCAGCGGACCGTGGGTGGCGCGTTTCGAGCGGCAGCTCGAAGCCTTTTGCGGCGGCCGGCCGGTGCGTGCGCTGACCTCGGCCACCGCGGCGATCGAGGTCGCGCTGCAGCTTTGCGGCATCGGCCCGAACGACGAGGTGATCACCGGCGCGCAAAGCTTCTTTACCGTGCTCAACATGATCGTCAAGGTCGGCGCGACGCCGGTATTCGTCGACTGTGACCTGGTCACCCGCAACATCGATCTCGAGCAGGTCGAAGCGGCGATCACGCCGCGTACGAAGGCGATCATTCCGACCCATTTTCCCGGCGCGCTGGTCGATCTGGACGCGCTGTATGCGCTCGCGCGTCAGGCACGGCCTTCGCGTCATCGAGGACGCCGCGCTGGTGCTGGGCTAGCCGCTGGCGCGGCGAGAACGTCGGCGCGGTCGGCGATCTGGTCACCTTCAGCTTTCATCCGAACAAGAATGCGACCTCGATCGAAGGCGGCGCGCTGGTCGTCAACGACGAGGCCGAGGCGCGGCGCGTCGAGACGCTGCGCTTCCACGGCATCAGCCATCTGCCGGATCGCACGCGCGATGTGGCGTTTCCCGGCGGCAAGTTCAACCTGCCCGACGTCAACGCCCGCATCGGCCACGCGCAGATCGAGCGGCTGGCGGATTTTCTGGCCACGCGCCGCAAGCTGGTCGACCGGTATTTTGCGCGCTTCGCTACCGACCCCGCCTGCGTGCTGCCTGCGCGGCCGACGGGCCCCGACGACGGTCAGTCGTGGAACATGTTCTGTGTCCTGCTGCCGCTCGACCGCATGTCGATCGATCGCAGGCAGTTTCGCGACGCGATGGAAGCGCGCGGCATCGGCACCGGCGTCTCGTACGAGGCTCTGCATCTGTGTACGCTCGGCCGGCGCTTCGGCGGGCGCGAAGGCCAGTTTCCGAACGCCGAGCGCGTTGCGCGCGAAACGGTGACCCTGCCCCTGCACACGAGCCTCGAGGAATCCGACGTGGACCGCGTATGTGAGGCGGCGGCGGAGATCATCGCCGCGACCCGCAGATGACCGCGCCCGTGCCACAGGTTTCGGTGGTGATCCCGGTCTATAACGAAGCGGCCGGCCTGCCGGCCCTGTTCGACCGGCTCTATCCCGCGCTCGACAATCTGGCCGTGCCGTACGAGGCGATTTTCGTCGATGACGGCAGCCGCGACGCCTCCGCCGCGCTGCTGAAGGACCAGTTCATGCGGCGTCCCGACGTCACGCGCGTCGTCCTGTTCAACGCCAACTACGGTCAGCACATGGCGATCGTGGCGGGCTTCGAGAAGAGCCGCGGCCGCCGTGTCGTCACGCTCGACGCCGATCTGCAGAACCCGCCCGAGGAAATCAGTAAGCTGCTGGCGGCGATGGATCGCGGCCACGACTACGTCGGAAGCATCCGGCTCTCGCGAGAGGACTCATGGTGGCGGCGCTTTGCGTCGAAGACGATGAATCGCATCCGCGAGCGCATCACCCACATCAAGATGACCGACCAGGGCTGCATGCTGCGGGCGTACAGCCGCGACATCGTGCAGGCCATCGCGGCGGCGCGCGAGGTCAGCACCTTCATCCCGGCGCTGGGATACACCTTCGCGCACAACCCGACCGAAGTCGAGGTCGCGCATGCGGAACGCGCCGCCGGCGAATCGAAATACTCGCTGTACAAGCTGATACGGCTCAATTTCGACCTGATCACCGGCTTCTCGCTGGTGCCGCTGCAGCTGTTCTCGATGTTCGGCATGCTGGTCTCGGCCGCCGCCCTGGCGACCTATCTGATCGTCATTGTCGAGCGTCTGGTGCTGGCCGGCTGGCGCGAAGGGCTGGCCACGCTCTGGGACCGCGACATCCTGGCGTTTTTCCTCATCGGCATGCTGTTGTTCGGGCTGGGGCTGGTCGGCGAGTACGTCGGCAGGATCTATCAGCAGGTGCGCGACCGGCCGCGGTTCACGATCCAGGCGGTGCTGGAAAAGCAGGATCCGGCACAAGACGGCGTGGGACGACGGGACGCGCCGCTCTGCTGAGCGCGACCCGCGCCACGCGGCCTGCGCGCCATCCGCCATGACCCGCGCCGTCGTATTCGCCTACCACAACGTCGGCGTGCGCTGCCTGAAGGTGCTGCTGGCGCACCGGATCGACGTGCCGCTGGTCGTCACCCATGACGACGACCCGGGCGAGACGATCTGGTTCGGCAGCGTTGCGCGCACCGCCGCCGACTATTGCATTCCGGCGATCATGCCGGCAAATCCCAATGCAGCCGGCGTCATCGCGCACGTCGCCGCCGCGCGGCCGGACTTCATTTTTTCTTTCTACTACCGGATGATGCTTGCGCCGGCGCTGCTGGTGCTCGCGCCGCGCGGAGCGCTGAACATGCACGGCTCGCTGCTGCCCAGGTACCGCGGGCGCGCGCCGGTGAACTGGGCGATCCTGCGCGGCGAGACCGAGACCGGCGCGACGCTGCACTACATGACCGACAAGCCCGACACCGGCGACATCGTCGCGCAAACGGCGGTGCCTATCCTGCCCGACGACGCGGCCGGTGAAGTCTTCGACAAGGTGACGGTCGCGGCCGAGCTGACGCTGCATCGGGTGCTGCCGGCGCTCATCGACGGCACCGCGCCGCGGATCGCGCCAGGACCTCGCGCGCGGCTCGTATTTCGGCGGCCGCAAGCCGGACGACGGCGTCATCGACTGGTCGCAGAGCGCGGCAACGATCCACAACCTGGTGCGCGCCGTCGCCCCGCCCTACCCGGGCGCGCGCACCCGCATCCACGGTCATCCGGCGCGGCTGCTGCGCACGCGCGTGCTGGACGCATCGCCGCCGCGACGCGGCCGCACCACGCTTCGACGTCGCCGACGGCCGCATCATCGTGCGCTGTGGCGGGGGCGGCACCCTGCAGGTGCTCGAGCTCGAGATCGACGGCGCGATCGTCGGTCCCCTCGCCTTCGCGCCATGGCGGGCGGCCCATGCCGCGGCGGTTCCCGGTAGAATCGGCCGCGCGCCCGGACCAACGACCACTGATCCATGCCAAGAATACTGATCCTCGGTGTCAACGGCTTCATCGGCCATCACCTCTCCCAGCGCATCATCGCGTCGACCGACTGGGAGATCTACGGCATGGACATGCAGGCAGATCGCATCGCCGACCTGCTGTCCGGAACGGCGTTTCCACTTCTTCGAAGGCGACATCACGATCAACAAGGAGTGGATCGAGTATCACATCAAGAAGTGCGACACGGTGCTGCCGCTGGTGGCGATCGCGACGCCGGCCACCTACGTGCGCGAACCGTTGCGCGTGTTCGAGCTCGACTTCGAGGCCAACCTGCCGATCGTCCGCGCCTGCGTGCGCTACCGCAAGCGCGTTGTCTTTCCGTCGACATCGGAGGTCTACGGCATGTGCGGCGACGCCGAGTTCGACGCCGAAGCCTCCGATCTGGTATTGGGCCCGATCAACAAGCCGCGCTGGATCTACGCCTGCGCCAAACAGCTGATGGACCGCGTCATCCATGCCTACGGCATGCAGGAGGGGCTGGATTACACGCTGTTCCGGCCGTTCAACTGGATCGGCGCGGGCCTGGATTCGATCAACACCGCGAAGGAAGGAAGCTCGCGCGTGATCACCCAGTTTCTCGGCCACATCGTCCGCGGCGAGCCGATCCAGCTGGTCGACGGCGGCACGCAAAAGCGCGCCTTTACCTACATCGACGACGGCATCTCGGCGCTGCTGCGCATCATCGCCAACGACCACGGCGTCGCGAGCGGCAAGATCTACAACATCGGCAACCCGCGCAACAACTACTCGGTCAGGGAGCTGGCGCGGATGATGCTCGACCTCGCGCTGACCTACCCCGAATACCGCGACTCGGCCGGCAAGGTCGAGTTGGTCGAAACGACCGCCGACGCTTATTACGGCAAGGGCTACCAGGATGTGCAGAACCGCGTTCCCGACATCGCCAACACCTGCGCCGACCTCGGCTGGCGGCCGACGGTGACGATGGAGGACGCGCTCAAGCGCATTTTCGACGCCTACCGCGGGCAGGTCGCCGAGGCGCGGCGGCTCGTCGAGTAGCAGGCAGGCGACACCGAGATCGCCCCGGCATGGCCGCATGGCACCCGCGAGCCGCGCCCGCACTGTCGTGGCCGTCACGGCTGGCGCTGCTGCTGCTGGCCCTCGCTTATGTGTTGCCGTTTGCGCTGGCGAATCTGACCGCGGATACCGCGCGCGATCTCGCCGCCGCGCATCGAATCATCGAGGGCGAGCTGCCCGCTCACGGGCCGATCATCGATTCTGCGCTCTATCTGGGGCCGGTCTGGTATTACCTGCTTGCGCTCGGCATGGCGATGACCGGCAGCATCACCGGAACCTCGCTCTTTGTCGGCGTGCTCGCTGCGGCGAAATTTCCGCTGGCGTATTGTGCCGGCCGCGAGCTTGTCGACGCGCGCTTCGGATTTTTCACCGCACTCGCCGTCGCCTTGCCGGGGCCGGGGATGCTGCAGGCGGTGACCTGGACCAACCCGGTGCTGGTCGAAGCGGCGGCCTGGCTTTTTCTGTTTGCCTGTTGTCGATCGTGGCGCCGCGAGAGCGACGCGCTGGTTGATCGCAGCGGCGTTGAGCCTCGGTCTTGCCGTGCACGCGCATCCGACCTGCCTGCTGCTCGCGCCGGCGCTGGCCGGCGTCGTGGCGGCGCGGGTGCGGGCCGGCAAAACCCCGCGCGCCGCGACCTTCGGCGCGGCTGCGCTGCTGCTGGCGCTGCCGTTTTTGCCCGCCGCCCTCGAGCCGTCGTCGCGCGCCGGCGAGGTCGGCCCGATTGTCGGTTGCCGTCGCCGACGCGTCGCGGTCTTGGCGCTGGATGGACCTGCTGAATATCCCGTGGAACATGTTCGTCGGCGCACCCGGCATGGCGGCAGGGACATTCCTTTACCGCTCCGGGACCGCCGGGCTGCTCTGGTACGGCATCCTGACGGCGATCTGGACGATCATCGCCGCGGGTGCGATGGCGCTGGCGGCGAGCAGACGCCTGGCGAGGATTGCAAGCTGCGCGGGCGTGGCATTTCTGCTCGGCGTGGCCCTCGTCGCCGCGCTGCGCAGCTTTACGCCGTACTACATGACGTTCGTTCTCCTCCTGGCGGCGGCGCTTGGGATCGGCGCCGCCTTGACGGCGCTGGCGGAACGCGGCCGCCCGCGCGCGCGGCCGCGATGTGCGCAGCCGCCCTGATCGTGGCCACGCAGATCGCGCTGGCCGGCGGCCAGTTGAACCGCGGCAGCGAAAGCTGGCTGCGCACCGCGCTGGTCAATGTCTCGGATTTCAAGACTCCTCCGCAGGCGGTCAAAGGAGGAGCCGCTGTACCCGGCGTGGACACGCGACGCCGTCGCCCGCGCGCTCTGCGCCAGCGAGCGGCCTGTCGCCCTGCATGGCATGCTCGCGACAGGGTTCGACATCGACTTTGCGATCGAAACCATGCTCGCCTGCGGCAAGCGCGATCGGGCCGTACTGGCGGGCAATGACCCCGCAGCCGAGCACTGGATCGGACTGCCGGCGTATGCCTGGCGCCGCGCTCGATCTCGCGCCCGGGCGCACGCTGGGCAGCTACGGCGTCGATCAGCCCGGCAGGATCATCGCGCCGGCGATGCGCGCACGCGATCGTCCGGGAGACGAGTTTCCTCCACGCCACATCGCCGCCGCGCCGCAGCAGACGCTGGCGCTCGAGCTTCCGTGCCCCGGGCGAATGCGGCGCTGGTCGTGACCGACATCGTTCCCTGGTACATGCCGCTGCGCGCGCTTGTCGTAACGCGCGCCGGGGCCGCCGTGGCGCCCGCGATCGCATCGTCCAGTCTCGTGGCTTTCCGCTGCCGCGATTGTGCCGCGCACGAGGTCGAATGGACGCTAAACTTGCAGGCGTCCGACCCGTCGTGGGTCGACATAGTGACATTGCAATGATCATCCTGAAACGAGGTCACCGCCGTGGGGGTCTTGCAGGACGAAGCCACGAGAGCCTTGCCGCGAGCGCGCCCTATTGCGCTTGCCCTTTGGCTACGGTGAATATCTGCCCCTGCATCGTGATGAGAGCACCATGAGCGTGCTGGCGCTCAAAGTCGACGTCGACACCTTGCGCGGCACGCGCGAGGGCGTGCCGGCGCTGGTCGGCCTGTTCAGGCGGCACCGGGTCGGCGCGACCTTCCTGTTCAGCGTCGGGCCGGACCACACCGGGCGCGCCATCAGGCGAGTTTTCCGCCCGGGATTTTTCGGCAAGGTGCGACGGACCTCGGTCGTGCAGCACTACGGCTTGACGACACTGCTGTACGGGACCGCGCTGCCCGGCCCCGACATCGGCCGGCGCGCCGCCGACACCATGCGCGCGGTGGGCGACGAAGGCTTCGAGACGGGACTGCACTGCTGGGATCACGTCAAGTGGCAGGACGGGATCGCCCACGCCGATGCCGAGTGGACGGCAGCGCAGATGAGGCTCGCCTGCGAGCGCTATGCCGACATTTTCAAGGAGCCGCCGCGGGTGCACGGCGCGGCCGGCTGGCAGATGAACATCCACTCGCTGCGCCAGACCCAGGCGCTCGGTTTCGACTATTGCTCGGACGGACGCGGCACCCATCCGCATCTGCCGGTGTGGAACGCGGAGCTGATCCGCTGCCCGCAGCTGCCGACGACGCTGCCGACATTCGACGAGCTGATCGGCGTCGACGGCGCGACCGCGGACAACGCGGCCGAGCGACTGCTGGCGCTCACCGCCCCGCGCGCGCCGGACGGTCCGCCGGCAGCCACGTCTTCACGCTGCACGCCGAGCTCGAAGGCCTGCGGCTCGCGCCGCTGCTCGAGCGGCTGCTCGACGGGATGGAAGGCGCAGGGCTACAAGCTCTCCTCGCTGCGCCGCCTGTACGAAACGCTCGAGCCGATGGCGCTGCCGCGCTGCGAGGTCGGCATGGATGCCGTGCCCGGCCGCAGCGGTACGCTGCTTTGCCAGCGGCAGGAGTTTCTCGGCGACGTCGATCTAGGGCCTGTTCACAGGCCCTAGCGCGCGCCGCATAGCCCGGATCGCGCCGATCGTTTGCCCGTTCACAAACCCATGCCGGAGATCGCCATGCCGAATGCCAAAGTCGCCGACTTCAGCGCGCCTTCAACCGCGGCGGAACGTTCCGCTGTCCGGCAGCGCGGCCATGCCGTAGTCCTGTATTTCTATCCGAAGGACAATACGCCCGGCTGCACGACCGAAGGCGCGCAGTTTCGCGACCTGCACAAGCAGTTCGTGCGCGCCGGCGCCGTCGTCGCCGGCGTGTCGCGCGACAGCCTGAAGTCGCACGAGAATTTCAAGGCGAAGATGGATTTTCCCTTCGACCTGATCTCCGATGCCGACGAAAAGCTGTGCGCGCAGTTCGGCGTCATCAAGATGAAGAACATGTACGGCAAGAAGGTGCGGGGCATCGAGCGCAGCACCTTCCTCATCGACGGCAAGGGCGGGCTGGCGCGCGAGTGGCGCGGGGTCAAGGTCCCCGGGCACGCCGACGAAGTGCTCGAAGCAGTCAAGGCGCTGTAGCGTCGCCGGCGCGCCCGGGGCCCGCGCGCCCGTGTGCACTGGCGATCATCCGGAACTCGTCAAGTACCGGATAATCGCCTGTGCCCTTCTCACCACAATCGCTGCGGCTCGCGGGCCCCGGCGGGCACAATAGCTTGTGTTTGCCGGGCGAGCTGTTCTACGATGAGGCCGGTGCACACCGCCACACCACGCCCGAAGGAGGCCCATGGTCGAGCGCAAACTTCGTCTCGCGCCCCACATCACCAAGCTCAGCAAGACCCCCTCCCCCAAGCTGTTCGTACTCGACACCAACGTGCTGATGCACGACCCCACCAGCCTGTTCCGCTTCGAAGAGCACGACATCTTCCTGCCGATGCTCACGCTCGAGGAGCTCGACAACAACAAGAAGGGCGTGACCGAGGTCGCGCGGAACGCCCGCCAGGCGTCGCGCTATCTCGATGAGCTCGTCACCGCGGCGATGGCGATCAGCGCCGGCAGCCTCGCCGCCGGCATACCGCTGAAACCGCAAAGCGGCGGCGCGGCGACCGGCCGCCTGTTCCTGCAGACCGAGGCGATCTCCACGGTCTTGCCGCCGTCGCTCGCCGGAGGCAAGGCCGACAACCAGATCATCGCGGTGGTCATGCACCTCTCGCAGGCGCAACCGAAGCGCAACGTCATCCTGGTGTCGAAAGACATCAACATGCGTATCAAGGCGCGTGCGCTGGGAATCTCCGCCGAAGACTATTTCAACGACAAGGTCCTCGAGGACACCGACCTGCTCTACAGCGGCATGCGCGAGCTGCCGGACGATTTCTGGGACCGCCACGGCAAAGGCATGGAGTCCTGGCAACAGGGCGGCAGCACCTATTATCGGGTCACCGGCCCGCTGTGCCACAGCCTGCTCGTCAACGAGTTCATCTATCTCGAAGGCAAGGGGCCGGGGGAGACGCCGCTGTACGCGATGGTCCGGGAAGTCAGCGGCCGCACCGCGCTCCTGCAGACGCTCAAGGACTTTACGCACCAGAAGAACAACGTCTGGGGCATCACCGCGCGCAACCGCGAGCAGAATTTCGCGCTCAACCTGCTGATGAATCCCGAGCTCGATTTCGTCACGCTGCTCGGCCAGGCGGGGACCGGCAAGACGCTGCTGACATTGGCCGCTGGCCTGATGACCACGCTCGAGTTCAAGGTCTACTCGGAAATCATCATGACGCGGGTGACGGTGCCTGTCGGCGAGGACATCGGCTTCCTGCCGGGGACCGAGGAGGAGAAGATGAATCCGTGGATGGGGGCGCTGGAGGATAATCTCGACGTGCTCAACAAGACCGACGACGAAGCCGGCGAATGGGGCCGCGCGGCAACGCGCGACCTGATCCGCTCGCGGATCAAGGTCAAGTCGCTCAATTTCATGCGCGGGCGCACGTTCATCAACAAGTACCTGATCATCGACGAGGCGCAGAACCTGACGCCGAAGCAGATGAAGACGTTGATTACGCGCGCCGGGCCCGGCACCAAGGTCGTATGCCTGGGCAACATCGCGCAGATCGACACGCCGTACCTGACCGAAGGCAGTTCCGGGCTGACCTATGTCGTCGACCGTTTCAAGGGCTGGTCGCACAGCGGTCACGTGACGCTGACGCGCGGCGAGCGCTCGCGGCTCGCCGACCACGCGGCGGAGATCCTGTAGGCGCGCTGGGATGACGCGTTCGTCGAATCCGATCGGGTGCGTCGGTCCCGGGAACCGCGACCCACGATGATCCAGCCACCGGGACCGGCTGACCGCCGCGAGGACCGGCCGCAAATCAGCGTCGTCGTTCCCGTCTACAACGAGGAGGCGGGGCTCGCCGCGTTCTGGGCGCGGCTCGCACCGGTGCTGGGATCGCTCGCGTACCGCGCGCAGGTGATCTTCGTCGACGACGGCAGCAGTGACGGCACGCTGGCGCAGCTCGTGTCGCTGCGGCATCTCGATCCGCGGGTGCGCATCGTCAGCCTGTCGCGCAACTTCGGCAAGGAAATCGCGTTGACCGCCGGCCTCGACCACGCCGATGGCGACGCGGTCATCCCGATCGACGCCGACCTGCAGCATCCACCCGAGGTCATCGCCGACCTGGTCGCGGGCTGGCGCGGCGGCAGCGACATCGTCATCGCCCTGCGCCGAGACCGCGCGACCGACGGACTGCTGCGCCGCGCGGCGTCTTCGCTGTTTCACCGCGTCTTCGCCGGGCTGACGACGGTGCCGGTCGTCCGCGACGCCGGCGACTTCCGCCTGATGTCGCGCGCGGTCGTCGACGCGCTGCGCCGGCTGCCCGAGCGCACTCGCTTCATGAAGGGACTCTACGCCTGGGTCGGCTTCCGCCAGAGCACCGTCGCCTACGACATCGAGCCGCGGCTCGAGGGTCGATCCAAATGGGGCGTCTGGCGGCTTTGGCGCCTCGCGCTCGACGGCATCACGTCGTTCAGTTCGCTGCCGCTGAAAGTGTGGAGCGTCGTCGGCTTGGCCTTCGCGCTCGCGGCGCTCGCCTATGGCGCGTACCTGATCGGCCGCACCGATCGTGCACGGTGTCGACGTGCCGGGCTATGCATCGCTGATGGTGATGATCCTGTTCCTCGGCGGCCTGCAGCTCCTGTCGCTCGGCATCATCGGCGAGTACCTGGGACGCGTGTACGACGAGGTCAAGGCACGACCGCTATACGTCGTGCGGCAGCGCATCGGCTTCGACGGCGACGATACGAGCGTCGGCTGATCCGGGCCGCGCCGATGCCCACTCTGCTGCACCGGTTTGGCCGCTTTGCGGTGGTTGGCGCGCTCGCCACCGCGACGCACGCGCTGGTGTTTACGATCGCGATCGAGGCCGCGCACATCGAACCGGTCCTGGCGACGGTCGTGGCCTTCGTCATCGCGATGCTGGTCGGCTACGCGCTGAACCGGCACTGGACGTTCGCCGTGCGCGATGCGCCGGCGCGGCGTCTCGGGCGCTATGCGTTCGCCGCGCTGGCCGGCCTCGCACTCAATGCCGGGATCATGTACTGCGTGGTGCACCTGCTGCATGGTCGCCCTACATCGGCCTGGCGGCGGCGATCGCGATCGTGCCGCCGGTGACCTTCTCGCTCAACCATTTCTGGGTCTTTCGCGACGCCGCACCCGGCGCGTGAACGGGCCCAGTCCGCATGAGCTACGCGATCGACATGCCGGCACGAGGCCGGGCGACGACGCGTCCGGCCGGGCTGCCCGATCGGGCCGTCGTCGCCGCGTTCATGGCGATTTACGTCGCGAGCAGCTTCTTCGGCGCGGCCGGCCCGGACACGGCCCGCGACGTTGCCGCGGCGCTGGCGATACGCAATCTGGAAGCACTGCCGCTGCACGGGCCGTTGCTCGCAGGCACATCGCATCTGGGGCCGCTGTGGTTCTACCTGCTGGCGTTGCCGCTGGTCGTCCACCGATCCTGGATCAGCGTCGCCCTGTTCGTCGCGCCTCATCGGCTGCCTGCAGTTTCCGCTGGCGTACGCGACCGGGCGCCGGCTGCTCGATCGACGTTACGGGCTGCTGTGGTGCGCGCTGCTGGCGCTTCCGGGCTGGGGATCTTCCAGCTGGTCGGCTTCTCCCATACCAACATGGTCCGACCTGCAGCATGCTGGTGCTCTACGCGCTGGTGCGCCTCGCGCAAGAGCGCCGGCCGCGCTGGCTGGTGGCTGCGGCCGGCGCGTTTTCGCTGGCGCTGCACGCCCACCCGGCGACCATCGGCCTCGCCCCGATCATTGCCATCGTCGCGCTTTCAGCGTGCCCGAGCTTCGGCTGGCTCCTGCGCTGGGGCGCGGTCGGCGATGCTGGTCGCACTGATGCCGTTCGCGCCGCTCATCGCCGATCGCGCTCGCCGCGCCTGCACCGCTCGTGACGCAAGGCGGCCGAGTACGTGGGCGGCACGATGCACGCGGCCAATCTGCTCGAGACCGGGCCGCTACTGTGGGGAATACTGGTGCGCGGACCGCGGGTCGTCGCCGACGCGTTTTTCGCGTCGAGCCCGGCGTCTCCGTGCGGCGATCGTCGCCGTGCTGGCGCTGGAGCTCGCCGCGCTAGCCGGCCTCGCGTTCGGGAGCCGGCGCCAGCCGCTGCCGGTCGCCGCCGCGTTGCTCGCGACGCTGGCCGTCACCGCGCCGATCGCGTGGCTGCGCCCGGCGACGCCGTTCTACATGACCTATGCGCTGCTGCCGTTCGTGGCGGGGCTCGGGGCGCTGGGCCTGTATGGGCTTTGCGCCGGCCTGCGAGCAGCGCGCTTCGGCGCTGCTCGGTCGGCTGGTCGGCTGTGCTCGTGCTGCACGGCGCAGCGCGCTGGGTATTGCCGGGACGATCGCTCGGGCGACGTCACGCTGGCCGCCGCGCCGCGGCTCGACGTCAAGCAAGACGACCCGACACCCGCGCTCGCCGAACCCTGGTTGCCGGCGTACGCCGTCGATGCGAGCGGCAAGTTGCTCTGCCGCCAGCACGGTCCGATCGTCCTGCACGGCGCGTATGCATTCCTCGAGCACGTCTACCTTGGCTTGGATCACCGCCTGCGTTGCGGCATGCTCGAGGTCCAACTCGCGGGCATCGAGCCCGCCGCCGCCGCGCACCTGGTCGGGCCTCGCCCTGCCCGCATGGAACGCGCTGGGCTGGACGCCGCCGACTTCGGGCTGGGCGGCATCGGAGTTGCGCCTGTCGCTAATGCGCTGTGGCCTTTACGCACGGCTTGCCGGTGCCGACTGCAGCTTCTACCCGCCGCCGGCGATCGCGGCCTCACCGGTGCGCACCGTCACGGTCGACGCTTCGACGCCCCGGCGACGAAGCGCTGGTCGTCGCGCTGCCCTATGTACCCTGGATGATTCCGCCCGGGATTCGACGGTCACTGCCAACGGCATCGCGCGCTCACCGCTGGCGCGCCATGTCGTGGCTGCAGTCTACGCATGCCGCGAGTGCTCCGGCGCGATCTCGTGGCGGATCACGATCACGTCGTCGGCGCCGGAACGCGTCGACGTCGTCACCTATCGCGCCGCGGCGCCGCGAATGATCGGCCCGGCGCTCCTCGACGCTAGCTTCATTGGCCTGCGCGAATCGCGCGGGCTTAGGATCTTGCGCGCTCTCGTGCCGTTTCGGTGAGACTCGACAAGTTCTTGGAACTCGGATGCGCCCAAGACGTCACCGATGGTCTGAACGCGCATCTTGACCTCGAGCCAGCGACCGTACGGACCGACGACCGCGATCCGTGCTTGGCACGAAAGCGCGCGTCGTACTTGAGCCAAGCCTCGTCGACGCCGCCCGACGAGTAGTGCACGAGCGGGATGTCGAAAGCAACGGCAACCCGCAAACCCGCCTCGTGACAGCGATAGGTGAAGTCGATGTCGTAGCCGTGCCATCCATCGAAAGTGTCCTCGTCGAAACGGATGGTTTCTGCGACTTCCCGATGCGTGGCGAAGAACACGCCGTCGAGGGTCTTGCGTCCCCTGCATCAACGGCGCTGTGACGCCATACAGGGACACTTCGAACTGAGCTCCGGCGGGATGCGTCACTATCCCGTGCGCGTGCCGTATCCCGGAGCTCGCCCAGTTCATGCCGACCAGTCGCGTTGTTCCGGCCACGCCGACGACATCGGCCCGGCGCAAGTGGCGATCGAGCACGGGGCCGAGAGCCGGAGCGAGGTGTTCCACATCGTCGTGGGAAAAGACGAGCACTTCTCCCTTCGCTCGCCTCACGCCGCTGTTGAAGCCCTCACACAGCGAGCGTGCGTCGTGGATGCCGACGATCTCCATGGGCGTCCCGGCAAGGCAGCGCGCGTAGCTTGCACACACTGCCTCGTACTTCGCCGGGGGTGACGCTGCAGATTACGACCGATATCACTCGCTGGCTGGCGCTCCGGTTATACCTTGCGCCCCGAGCATCGCGCGAACGGCCCGCCGCCCACCGCCTCGCCCAGAATGGCGCGCCGGGTGGCCTCCAGAAACTGGCTTCCATACCGGAGATCGGGTTCCAGATGGGGGCGCCTTCCGCCCATTCGTTCCAGGCGTTGACGAAGACCAGTCGTTCTTCCGAGACCCTCCGCTCAATCGACCCGCGCGACGATTTCGCGCAACCAGACTTCGTAAAAATTCCGGCGTGCTATGCACAAAAATTGTTCGCCCGGTCGCGCCTGCGCGCGGTGTTGTCCCACCCGGGCATCACCGTCGGGTGAACCTGGTAACCAGGATCAGGGCGCAGCAGTTGGGAAGTTACGAGCTGGCGATAGTCATATATCACGCCCCTGAATTCAGGGTTGATGATTTCGTACGACCGGTTGTCAGGGGGTACCCGGACGCCGTGAGGCGGAAACTCGACGATCGCGTCAAATCCATAGCGCGTCGGATCTCCGGTTTCGTAAGTCTTTGCCGCGCACAGGTACAGGTCGCCGACGCCCTCGCGCAATGCGATTTCGCGCCATATCCGTGCACTCTCCAGTGGGTCGGGCAGCAGTCCGATCCTGTAAACGATGAGCAATGGCCGGCCGCGCACCCGGATGTAGCGCGGATCCCGGAAATGTGGAAGAAGATCGCGAATGAAACGCTCGTCATCGGTGCGATGAGGGTCCTGTGCGATCAGGACGTCGTGATCGGCCCCGTCCCAGCGCCTCGTCCAATTCTCGTTCGCCCAGCAAAAACAGTACGGGAAGTCGGGCCGCCCGGAAGCGCGCATTTCCTCGACGGGGCGCTCGAGAAGCCGCTTGCCGGCGAACCAATAGTAGTAGTAGCAGAAGCCGTGCAGCCCGTGGTCGCGCGCAAGCGTGGCCTGCTGCTCGCGGACCTCCGGCAAACGGAGGTCATAGAACCCCAGATCCGCCGGCAACTGCGGCTGGTAATGTCCGATAAAATTCGGTTTCGCGCGCGTCACATTGGTCCACTCCGTGAACCCCGCGCCCCACCAGCGATCGTTCTCAGGGATGGGGTGGAACTGTGAGAGATGGAAGGCGATGCAGCGCACCAGCGGTTGGCCCTCCGCGCCGCCCAGTCCGTCTGCGCTCTCAGTAGGCATGGTGTTCCTCGCCGGCGGAGACGCGACGCGAAGGCACGATCGACCGATAGGATTCCTTGAGCGCGGCGGCAGCGAGCAGGCGTTTGGCTTTGCCGCTTGCAGCTTCGCCGAGCTTGGCCGCCCAGCCGGGCGCACGATGGAGATCGTGGAGCAACCCAAGCGATTCCACGCGAGTTTCGTAAAGCAAGCCGTCGACCCGATCCTCGATAAGCCAAGCGTGCATCGAATTGCGCGGACAGACGACCGTTTTTCCCAACGCCATGGCGATGAGGACCTCGCGTCCGGCGCCTTCTTCCCACCATTCCTGCGGACGACAGTACAGGCAGTCCACGCCCGCGATAAACGCCTCGAGGCCGCCGCTCGTCCTGGGCACGAATCGCATGGATACCGTCGCCCCCAGCAAGAACCGATAGCGCCCAGGATCGTAGATTGCCATGACGTTCGCGCGCGTCGCGACTTCAGCGACCAGCGCCGAATCTGCGGGATCATCGACGCGACCGCTCGCCTGGCCCACCATTCCGATCGTCCATGCGCGCGGCGCCGAAATCGACCAGACCCCCGGCTCACGCCGGATCGAAGCTATCGCCGCAGGTACGCTGATGGACTCGAGCGGCAGCGGGATCAAGGCGTGTCCGGGGCCGAAGCGCTCGGCGCGCGCGGGAGACACAAACGCCAGCTCGACATGCCGGGCGCCGTCCATCGCGAGCGCACGCAGTTGGGTGAGATATCGCGACGGTCTGCCGTGCCCGCAGATCACGATTGCACGGTCGGCGCGCGAATGCTCGATCCAGCCGTCAAGCTCGTAGTCCACGCCCACAAAAACCTGCGTCCCACCGCGCGGGTACCGCCCGCTCCGGGCATCGAGCACAGACACCGTCCCCACTCCCTCCGGCACAGGCGTTGCGCTGTCTGCCGCCCACACCGTCGGCGAAAAAGGTGCAAGCACGGCGCTCAGCCGACCCAACATCCAGGCGTCATCCTCATCCTCGCCGTGGATCCGGCCGACAAGATGTAGCGCACCCGACCCCGGTTCGTTCGCGGGCGCTCGCGGCGAAACGGCTGGCGCGAGCATCAAGTCGTTGAGGATCGGCAGGGCACGCTCCGAAAGCTGATCCTCGGTGCGCCCTGGCTTGTTCGATCTGTGCTTCGCGCAACAGCTTGAGGTTCGTTTCGATCGCCTCATGCGGCGGCCGCAATTTCATCGCCCCGAGGATGAGCTCCTCGGCGAGCTGCAGATTTCCGAAGCCGAGCTCGATCACGCCAAGCATGTGCAGCGCATCGTGGGTGTTCGGCGCCAACGCCAGCGTCTGCCGGTACAGCTTCCCGGCCTCTTGTGGCTGGCCGGCCGTCTGATGGACAAGCGCCGCCTCCATCGCCATGCCGAGCTCGTCCTGCTCTTCGGCGGACAGATGCGCCCACTCCATCCCGGGAGCGCGATAATGCGAACGGCTGCGGTGGCGCGGCCGAAATCTGACCCCGGCGTTCCGCCGTCAGCGGCGCCGATGACTCCGTGGCATTCCTTGTAACGTTTTCCGCTCCCGCACGGGCATGGACTGTTGCGTCCCGCGGGCGTCATCGCCGAATTCGTCACCTCGACGAACCGTCCTCTTGCAACGCCGGCGCAACCCCGGCGTCGATTACGTACTGCAGCGCGTAGAGATCTTCGAGCTCGTCGAAATCCCGGTAGCGAATGGCCATGTGCTGAGTGACGATCCGACCCGGCTGCCGATCGACGACAAGGCGTTCGAGCCATCGCGGTTGCGTCAGCGGGGTCATATGGTTCACGACGTAGCCTGTTTCCTCGAAGAGCTTGCGCAGAGACTCCCGAGTGAAGAAGCGAATGTGCGTAATGTCGAGAACACCGTCCGGGCCGTAAGTCCAGTGCCCGGCTGCAAGTTGATCAAGGTTCGCCAGATTGCGGATGTTGGGAACACTGGCCAAGACCCGTGCGCGTTCGTTCAACCAGCCCCGCACGCGCACCAGGGCTTTCCACGGATCGTACAAATGCTCCAGCACGTCGAGCAGCAGAACCGTGTCGATGCGCGTCGATCCGATATGCGCGGCCAGGTTGAGCGTGTCGATATCCTCGCAGATCACCAGATCGAGATACTGGCGAGCATGCTCCGCCGCGTGCCGATTCAGTTCGATGCCGATT
The DNA here is from genome assembly GCA_963713125.1 of uncultured beta proteobacterium. Taxonomy (GTDB): domain Bacteria; phylum Pseudomonadota; class Gammaproteobacteria; order Burkholderiales; family Casimicrobiaceae; genus PALSA-1003. The sequence continues at coordinate 26,165 of CAVQKL010000013.1, forward strand.
ACGCGCGTGCCGGGAAACTTCTCCTTGATCAGCTTGCCCGTGCCGCCCCCGCCGCAGCCGATATCAACGACGGTGCCCGGCGATTCGCTGAAAAAACTCGCGATCTCGTTTCGTTCACTTTGATGGTATTGGGCGTTGAACGACACTTCCTTGCCGAGATGCGTTTGCCAGAGATAGCTCACTGTCAACCGTCCTTCTGAAGAGACACGTGGCCGGGTGGGCGGCTTTCGTCGCGCTCATTCGCGACAAGCTTCGCGGCGTGGTTCGGGCGACCCGCCCACGCCACTGGCAATTCCATCTGCGAATAAGGTGGCCCTGCGCTGGTTGTCGTCTGCCCCGTCACGCGGCTTTCCGCCAGTGCCCGGAGAAATTCCGGTTCGAACCGCGACGCTATGCCGCCTCCGATCAGCGCGCATACGAAGTACATGCCCCAGTCGCGCCAGGACGGCGCCATTGGATATGCGTCAGCACGGTCGGTCATGCCCCAGTCGATGTAGTCCTCGAGGATGCGATCCGCCTCCTCGCGGCCCCCGCCGTGTACCGCGCCATCGATCGTGTTGCTGCCGTGCAGGCGGTACGCGTATGTCGATGCCGCAGCAAAAACGGGTTCGGCGCAGCGGAGCGCGCGCAAGCAGAAATCCCAATCGTGATTGTAGCGCAGATCGCGGAATCCGCCGATCCGCTCGAAGAGCGACCGTGAGAAGAAAAGGTTGCCGCTAGAAATCGCGACGTTGGCGGTGAGGAAGGCGAAACCCGTCGTCTCCCGCTCGCCGACCACCACCTCCGCAAGGTGTGAGAGAGTCCGCGCGCGGTCGTTTTCGGGCCACGTCGATGGTCCGATCCGCCTCATCGACGCAAACGATGCCACTGAACCCCCACTGCGCGCCGCTCCCAGCGACGTCGCGAACCATCGACGCCAGCCTGTCCGACGAAACCAGTCGTCCGAGTTCAGGATATTGATGTATGGCGCCGTCGATAACCCGATCCCTTCGTTGATCGTCGCCGCCGCGCCCCGGTTGGAGCGCGTCACGAATCGATGGGGGAAGGGCGATCCGGCCAGAGCCTGCCGCGCCGATTCCGCGGTTGTGTCTGTCGAGCCATCGTCGATGACGACGAGTTCGATGTGCTGGTAGGTCTGTTCGAAGACCGACCGCAGCGCGCGCCGCACGAAACGTTCGTGGTTGTAGCACGGCACGACGACGGCGATGCGGGGCTGCTCTCGGGGGCCAGGAGCCGGGCGCGTCGCCAACCACTTATCTGCCCGCCGGCGACCCGCTACGCGGTCCGCGTCGGCCTGCTCACGGTGACACCGGGCCAGCGCGAGGCCGAGGTTGTGCCAGTACGAGGGATATTTCCACTCGGTCAGGTCGAGCGCGCGCAGGATCAGCCGCGTCGCTTCGTGGCCATCGCCCATCTCGTAGCGAACGACACCCAGCATGTGCAGCGCGTCGGGCTGGTCAGGCGCGAGCGACAAGGAACTTCGGTACAGACGCTCCGCTTCGTCGAAGCGCCGCAATTGCTGCGCAGCGAGCGCCTCGCCCATCAGCACCGCAACGTCCGCCGGATGGCCGCGCGTGCCCGCGTGGCCCATTGCACTGGAAACCCTGCCGCAGCAGTCCTTATGTCGCTTGCCGCTGCCGCACGGACAGGGAGCGTTACGTGAAGCGGGGATTTGCACTGGAGCGAAGCCTAGTAGGATGCCGTGTTGGCGAAATTCTCGAACCGCGTGTATTCGCCGAGGAACGTGAGCCGCACGGTGCCGATCGGCCCGTTGCGCTGCTTGCCGATGATGATCTCGGCGATGCCCTTGTCCTGCGTCTCCGGGTTGTAGACTTCGTCGCGGTAGATGAACAGGATCACGTCCGCGTCCTGTTCGATCGCCCCGATTCGCGTAGGTCGGACATCACCGGCCGCTTGTTCGGACGCTGCTCGAGCGTGCGGTTGAGCTGCGACAGCGCCATCACCGGCACCTTGAGCTCCTTCGCCAGCGACTTGAGCGAGCGCGAGATCTCGGAAATTTCGGTCGCGCGGTTCTCGCCCTCGCCGACGCCTGCATCAGCTGCAGATAGTCGACGACGATCGCGTCCGAGCTTGCCGCCGTACTGGCGCGACAGTCGCCGCGCGCGCGCGCGGAGCTCGATCGCGTTCAGCGCCGGCGTCTCGTCGATATGGATCGGCGCGTCGTTGAGCCGGCCGAGCGCGGCCGAGAGCCGTTCCCAGTCGTCGTTGGCAAGCCGGCCGGTGCGGAGCTTGTGCTGGTCGAGGCGCCCGACCGAGCCGATCAGCCGCATCGCGAGCTGCGTCGCGCCCATTTCCATCTGAAAATACGACGACCGGCAGATTCGCGGCAAGCGCGACGTGCTCGCCGATGTTGAGCGCCAGGCGACGTCTTGCCCATGCTCGGCCGGCCGGCGATGACGACCAGGTCGCCCTGCTGCAGGCCCGAGGTCATCCGGTCGAGATCGGAGAAGCCGGTCGGGACGCCGGTGACGTCGGACGGATTGTCGCGGTTGTAGAGAAACTCGATGCGCTCGACGACCTGGCGTCAGCAGCGGGCGGATGTCCTGGAAGCCCTGCTGGCCCGCGCGCGCCGTGCTCGGCGATCTGCGAGCACCTTGGCCTCGGCCTGGTCGAGCATCTCCTGCGCACGCTGCGGCCCAGCGGGTTGTAGGCGGCGTCGGCGATCTCGCCTCCCGCTGCGGCGAGCTGGCGCAGGATCGCGCGCTCGCGCACGATCTCCGCATAGCGCCGGATGTTGGCGGCGGTCGGCACGTTTTCGACCAGCGCGCCCAGATAGGCCAGGCCGCCGACGTAGTCGAGCTTGTGCAGCGACGCAGCGACTCGGCTAGCGGTGACGACGTCGGCCGGCTTGTTGTCGGCGATCAGGCCGACCGATGTGCTCGTAGATCAGCCGATGCGCGTCGCTGTAGAAGTCGTCGGCGCCCAGCACGTCGCGCGACCGGTCCGCCGCGCCGTTGTCGAGCAGCAGCCCGCCCAGCACCGATTGCTCGGCCTCGATCGAATGCGGGCGGAACCTTGAGCGCTTCGAGCTCGCGGATCGTCGGGCATGCGGGAAGGGTCGGACTGGGCGAGTGCAGCGGCATTTTAGCAGTTCGGCCGCCGCCATCCGCACAAGGTGGCAAGCTTATGCCTGTCGAATGATCAGCGGCGATTCTAGGCGTGCGGCCGACAAAAAAGGGCCGTCGCCGGCCCCTTTTCGTGTTTGCTCCGGCGCGGCCGGATCAGCCGGGCTGGACGCCGGTGTTCGCCCAGGACGTGGACGGTGATGTGCGCAACCGCGTCGGTATGCAGCGCGACGTCAGCGGGAACTCGCCGACCTGCTTCAGCGGACCGTCGGGCATGCGGACCATCGCCTTCTCGACCGCGTGGCCGAGCGCCGGTCAGCGCCTCGACGATGTCGACGTTGGTGACCGAGCCGAACAGGCGGCCGTCGACGCCGGCCTTCTGCGTGATCTGGACCGACGACGCCCTCGAGCTTGGCCGCCTGCTCCTGCGCCTGCGCGAGCTTGGCCGCGGCGGCCGTTTCGAGCTCGGCGCGCTTCTCCTCGAGCAGCTTGATGTTCTCCGGCGTCGCGCGCTTGGCCTTGCCTTGCGGGATCAGGAAATTGCGCGCGTAGCCCTGCTTGACCTTGACCACGTCGCCCAGGTCGCCGACGTTGACGACCTTTTCCAGCAGGATGATTTGCATGGCAGGTCTCCGCTTCAGTGCAGGTCGGTGTACGGCAGCAGCGCGAGAAAGCGCGCGCGCTTGATCGCCGTCGCCGAGCTGGCGCTGGTAGCGCGCCTTGGTGCCCGTGATGCGCGCCGGCATGATCTTGCCGTTTTCCTGGACGAAGTCCTTCAGGACGTCGATGTCCTTGTAGTCGATCTGCTTGACGCCTTCGGCGGTGAAGCGGCAGAACTTCTTGCGCTTGAACAGCGTTATTGCCGCGCTCGCGCTTCTTGCCATCCTTCCTTACCTTTGCCTTTGGCGTTTCTTCCCATGGGACGGGGCATTTGCGTTTCCTTGTTTGCGCTTGGCCAGCGTCGGCTGAGCTCAAGCGGTAAGTTCGAATTCGTTGACGTGCAGTGCGACGGTGATCCCGGTGCGGTAGCGGCGGGCGAGGAAGCCTCGGCAGCGAGCAGTGCGCCCGGGGCGACGTCCGCCAGCGCCATCGCGACTCGCCGAACGCCACGGCGGACAGCTCGCATGCGACCGCCGCTCGCCGCCGGCCTCGGTCTGCATCGACGCGTGCACCAGCATGCAATCGAGCGCCGGGACGCCGGCCGGCGTGAAGCGCAGCGTCGCCGCGATCTGCACAGCGCGCGTCCAGCGTCAACCGGTTGGCCTGCACGTCTACGCCTCGCCGAGACTGCCGTCGCATCACGCCGGCGGCGCCGAGTCGGCGACGTCGGCCCGCGGCGGCTCGGCCGCGGGCCTGCGGTCGTCGCGCTCGGCCGCGCGTCGGCCGGTCGCCGGCGCGCTCGCTCCGGTCGGCGAAAGCGACCGCGACTTCTCTTCCCTCATCATCGGCGACGGCGCGACGGCCGCTTCGCGCATCGCGACGATCAGGTGGCGCAGCACCGCGTCGTTGAACTTGAACGCGTGCTCGAGCTCGGTCAGCGTCGCTGCGTCGCACTCGATGTTCATCAGCACGTAGTGGGCCTTGTGCATCTTGGCGATCGGATACGCGAGCTGGCGGCGGCCCCAATCCTCGAGGCGGTGGATCCTGCCGTTGCCCGCCGGCGACCATCGCGCGGTAGCGCTCGACCATCGCGGGCACCTGCTCGCTCTGGTCGGGATGCACGATAAAGACGACTTCGTAGTGACGCATGCAGATCGCTCCTTGTGGACAGGTTGGGCAAGGCGCAATTGCCGAAGCGGCAGCGCACTCGCCGGCGGCCTCCCCGTCTGCGGCGGGTGAGGCAAGGAACCCGAAATTATAGCTGAATTCGCTCGTCCGGACAAGGGCTTAGGACAAGCGGGCTTCGGCAAGCGCGGCCCGGGAGCCGACCGCCCGACCCGCTGTCGTATCCTCGATACATCCGTCCATTCCGGGAGACCCCATGGCCAGCATCCACGCCGCGTCGGGCGAATTGATCGACATCCTGCCGTTCGGTCCGGCGCTGCGCCAAGCCGCGTCGGAAACCCTGGTGCGCGCCGACCACTCGAAGTGTTTCGGCTGGTGCTGCTGTCCGGCGAGTCGCTGCCCGGGCACGACCATCCCCGCGTGATAACGATCCAGTGCATCGAAGGTGCGGTCGAGCTCATCGCCGCCGGCAGGGCGCATGCCGATGCGCGCGGACAGCCTCGTGTACCTGGCCGGTGGCGTGCCCCATGAGCTCAAGGCCGTCGAGGACTCGTCGCTGCTGGTCACCTTGCTCGTACGCCGCGAGTGACCGCATTGGCGCCGCCGGAGCACGAGAAGACGGCCCTGCCGGTCCTGACGATCGGGCATTCGACGCGGCCGATCGACGTTTTCGTGGGCCTGCTCGCCGCGAACGGCGTGACGCACCTGATGGACGTCCGCACGATTCCGCAAGTCGCGCCACAATCCGCAGTTCAACAGCGACGCGTTGGCCGGATCACTGCGCGATGCGGGCATCGCCTACACGCATGTCCCCGGCCTCGGCGGCCTGCGCCACGCGCGTCCCGATTCGGCCAATGCGGCGTGGCGCAACCCATCGTTTCGCGGCTACGCCGACTACATGCAGACGCCGGCATTCGCCGAGCATCTCATCAAGGTCATCGAACTGGCGCACAAGCGAGCGCGTCGCGCTGATGTGCGCCGAGGCCGTGCCCGTGGCGCTGCCATCGCTCGTTGATCGCCGATGCGCTGTGGTCGCGCGGGACATCCCCGTCGAGGAGATCGTCAGCGAGACGCGGCGAACGCCGCACAAGCTGACGCCGTTCGCCCGGGTCGAAGGAACGTCGGTCACTTATCCGGCGATCGATGCCGGACCGGCGGGTTGAACTCGACGCGCACGTCCGCATCGTGCGGCTCTCGCTATCGGCGACGCCGCGGTCAGCGCGCTTGGCCGGCGGCGACCGTTGGCACGAACTTCGCCAGCGCCAGCGTCGCGCTCGCTCTTGGGCATCGCCGCCAGCTCTTTCACCCGCGCATAAAACCGCGGCAGGTTGCCGCCCTCGGAAGCCAGCAGCGCAGCGAACTCGGGAACCTTGCGCGTATACAGTCCGACGGCGGCAAGGCTCGCATTGTTCGGCCCCTGCGCGAACCAGTTGTCGTACGCCGGATAGCCGCCCCATTCGCGCTTGAGCGCGTCATAGTCGGCGCGCATCTGCGCGAACGCCGCGGCCTTGCCCGCACGCTTGGCGGCGATGCTCGCATCGCTCGCGTACAAGCGCTTCGAGCGAATGCTGCGTGCGGTCGATCAGCGTCCGGAATCCCTCACGATAGCGCTGCGCCGCGGTGAATTGCGCAGTCAGCGCCGGATCGTTCTGCGCCGCGAGCCAGCGCTTGAGCCCCTCCTGCTCGACCGAGACGGCGAACGACTCGTTGAACACCGTGTCGTCCTTCGCGTAGACGACCTGGTGCGCGAGCTCGTGGAAGATCAGCCGCGCGATCTCGATGTCCGGGATAGCGAATGAACGTCGACAGCATCGGATCGGCGAAATAGCCAAGCGTCGAATACGCGGGAACGCCGCCGACATGCACGTCGTCGCCGGCCGCGGCGAGCTCGGCGGCTTCGGCGCGCGCGGCGGCCTCGCTGAAGTAGCCGCGATAGTTGACGCAGCCCGCAATCGGAAAGCACCACTGCAGCGGCTTCAGCGATAGCTCCGGCGCTGCAAACACGTTCCACAGCACGAAACGGCGATCGAGATCGGCGTAGCGGCGGTAGCTCAGGTTGTCGGGCAGCGCGAGCTCGCGGCTCGCGTAGTTGCGGATCGCGACGACGCGCTCGAGCTTGTGCTTGAGCGCCGGGTCGGCTGGTCTCGTCGAGCGACGGTGGCGATCGGTTGCGCGCGCCCGAGCAGGTCGAACTGGCCGCGTATGCCCTGCCAGTAATATTCGGCGGTCGTGCAGCCGGCAAGCAGCGCCAGCGCGACTATCGCGGCCAGCAAGCGCGTCATCGGTGACGCGATTTCCTGGACGCGCGTGGCGGTTCGGCGGCGGACATCCATCGGACGGATGAGAGACGAGCTGCGAAAAGGTGTATGTTAGCCGGATTCCCCGGATGGGAGCCCTGTCGATGCGCGCGCTGACATCTGCCATCGTGCTGTCGCTGACGTTGTTCGCGCCTGGGCGGCGGCGGCGCCGCCGTGTTTAAATGCGCGGGCGAAAAAGGCGAGGTCGTCTATCAGGACGTGCCCTGCGGCGCCGGGCGGGAGCTGCGCAACTTCGACACCGACCCGCCGGCGCTGACCGTCATTCCCGGGACTCCGACCGCGCAGCCGCCCCCGCCGCGGCGAGAAGCCGCGCCGAGCGCGCCGAGAAGCTCGAGCCGCGACGACGCGCGCCGGCGAGAGGCCAACGACCGCCGGGCGAGCGAGCGGAAATTCGTGCGCAGCGGCATGAGCGAGGCCGAAGTCGTGCATCGCCTCGGCCGGCCCGACGTCACGTCCGGCGGCAGCCAGAAAGCCGGCCGGCGCTGGGCCTACCTTCCCCGTCCCGGCGACCCCGACACGATGACGACCTTGACGCTGCAGGGCGGCAGCGTGTCGACGTCGATCGCAAGCTCGTGCGCTGACATCGCGGCACCCACCGCCGCTCGCGCGGCGGTCCTTACCGTCCCGCGCCGATCCGCAGACAGTCCCGACTCTAGTCCTTGTCGACGCTATAGCGGCCGGGGCCGAACGCCATCACCATCAGCATCCCGCCGATGATCGCGATGTTCTTGATGAAGTTGATCTGCTGTGCCATCGCCTCCGCCGGCGGCACCGACCAGAAATTGTGGAAGATCGGCGTGATGACGATCAGGAAGACGACGAACGCCAGCGCCGCCCATCGCGCCCGGAATCCGATCAGCAGCGCGAGCCCGCCGATGAACTCGACGATGATCGCCCCGACCGCCAGGACTTGCGGCATCGGCAGGCCGGCGCTTGCAATGTAGCCGCGGTGCCCTGGAAAGTCAGTGATCTTGCCGAAGCCCGAATAGACGAAAATCGACGCCAGCAGCACGCGGCCCAGCAGCGCCAGTATCGGCGGACCCGTGATTCATGTTTGCCTCCGCTGTTCGTGTGCATCGGTTGTACCATGCGGCCGCGGACATTCCGGCCGCGCCTGCTGACCTTCAGAGCTTGTAGGCCCGCTTGGCCAGACCGTAGGCCAGCTCGGGCGCGAGCTCGAAGGCCTCGTCCTCGTCGATCCTGTGCTCGGCGACCAGCTGCGCGAGAAAGCGGCAGTCGATCCGGCGCGCGACGTCGTGCCGCGCCGGGATCGACAGGAACGCGCGCGTGTCGTCGTTGAAGCCGACGGTGTTGTAGAAGCCCGCGGTCTCGGTCGTCTGCTCGCGAAAGCGCAGCATGCCTTCCGGGCTGTCGTAGAACCACCAGGGCGGGCCCAGCCGCAGCACCGGGTAGTGCCCGGCGAGCGGCGCCAGCTCGCGCGCGTAGGTGGTCTCGTCCAGCGTGAAGAGGATCACGGTCAGGCCTGCGCTCGTTGCCGAAGCGGTCGAGCAGCGGCTTCAGCGCGTGGACATAATCGGTGCGCGTCGGGATGTCGGCGCCCTTGTCGCGGCCGAAGCGCGCGAACACCTGCGGGTTGTGGTTGCGCAACGAGCCCGGATGGATCTGCATCACCAGGCCGTCGTCGAGGCTCATCCGCGCCATCTCGGTCAGCATCTGGCCGCGAAACGCTTCCGCCTCGGCCGGCGTCGATCGCGCCGTCGAGCGCCTTCCGGAACAGCCGCTCGCATTCGCCGTCGGGCAGGTCCGAGGTCTGCGCGGTCGGGTGGCCGTGATCGGTCGACGTCGCCCCCATCGTCTTGAAGAACGCGCGCCGCTTGCGGTGCGCCGCGAGGTAGCCGCTGCCAGCGTGCCGGTGTCTTCGCCGGTGAGCTCGCCGAGGCGCGCGACATTGGCGGCGAAGCCCTCGAACTCGGGATCGACGACCGGATCGGGGCGATACGCGGTGACGACGCGTCCCTTCCATCCGCTGGCGCGAATCTTCGCGTGGTGCGCCAGCGGATCGAGCGGCGACTCGGTCGTCGCGATCACCTCGATGTTGAATCGCTCGAACAGCGCGCGCGGCCGGAATTCGGGCTCTGGCGAGGCTCGCGTTGATGCGGTCGAACAAGCGATCGGCGGATTCCGGCGCCAGCCGCTCGCGGATGCCGAACACCTCGTGCAACGCATGATCGAGCCAGATGCGCGTCGGCGTGCCGCGGAACAGGTGGTAGTTGGCGGCGAAGGTGCGCCAGATCCGGCGCGCATCCGATTCGACCGGGCCGCCGTCGCGCCGCGGGATCGCCAGGTCCTCGAGCGCGACGCCCTGGCTGTAGAGCATGCGGAACACGTAGTGGTCGGGCGTGATGAACAGCGCCGACGCATTGCTGAACGGCTGCGTTGTCGGCAAACCACTGCGGATCGGTGTGGCCGTGCGGGCTGACGATCGGCAGATCCTTCACGGTCGCGTAGAGCGCGCGGGCGAGGTCGCGCTGCCGCGGCTCGGACGGGAACAGGCGGTCGGGGTGCAGCGTAAGCGGAATCATCGTCGTGATCCTGGAAAGGATGCGGTTCGTTCGCCGTTGCTCGTCGATCAGCCGCCGCCGGTCGGCCGCGCGACGGTGCGCTGCGCGCCGTCGGCGACCAGCGCATGCGAGCGAGCGCGATGAGCTTCGCGACAAAGCGCTCGTTCGGCCGGCAGGTCGTCGCCGAACACGGCGCGAATTCCCAGCAGCGCGCGCGCCAATGCCGCGGGATCGCCGCGATGCGCGCCGCGATGCGGCTGAATTCGGCTGCCAGCGGATCGGCGACGACGATCTCGCGACCGCGCTCGTCGACGCCGCCGACATAACGCATCCAGCCGGCGATCGCCAGCGCGAGCAGGTCGAACGGAGCGCCCGGCCGCGAGATTGTCGCGCACCGTGCCCAAGAAGGCGCTGCGGCAGCTTCTGCGAGCCGTCCATCGCGATCTGCTGCGTGCGATGCGGCAGCGCAGGATTGCCGAAGCGCTGGACCAGCGCGTCCTGGTACGACCGCGAGGTCGACGCCTTGCGGCACCTTGAGCGTCGGCGCGACTTCGCGCTGCCATCATCCGGCGCATGTAGGCGACGAAATCCGGCTCGGCGGCGACCTGGTAGATGAACTCGCAGCCGGCGAGAAAGCCCAGGTACGCCAGCGCCGAGTGGCTGCCGTTGAGCAGGCGAAGCTTCATCGCCTCGAACGGCGCGACGTCGGCGACGAGCTCCGCGCCCACCCGGTCCCAGGCCGGCCGGCCGTCGACGAAATTGTCCTCGATCGCCCACTGCCTGAACGGCTCGTGGATGACCGGCGCCGCGTCGTGCAGGCCCAGCGCCGCGTCGTTGTCGGCGATGTCCGCATCGGTCGTCGCCGGCACGATGCGATCGACCATCGTCGACGGAAAGCTGGCGTGGTCGGCGATCCAGCGCGGCGAGCGCCGCATCGCGCGCTTCGGCGAACGCGAGCGACCAGCCCGCGCACCAGCGCGCCGTTGTGCGGCAGGTTGTCGCAGCACAGGACGGTGAAGGCCCGGCCGTGCGACAGCCTGCGCGCGTCCAGCGCGGCGACGATCAGCCCGATCGCGCTCTCGCGGCTGTTCGGGATGGGCGAGGTCGTGCGCGATGTCCGGATGCGCGCGATTGAGCTCGCCGGTCGCCGGATCGTGGCAGTAGCCTTTTTCGGTGATCGTCAGCGACACGATCCGCGTCTCGGGCTCGATCAGCCGCGTGCGGACCGCGTCGCGCTGGTCGCCCAGGAAGAGCACTTCGCGCACGCTGCCGATGATGCGGCGCCGCGTGCCGTCGGGGCTCTTCTCCACCGCCGTATAGAGCCCGTCCTGCGGCACCAGCCGGTCGCGCACGTCGGCCGAGCGCAGGCTCACGCCGCAGATGCCCCAGTCGGCGCGCTCGATCGCCAGCGCGTCGTCGCTGAACATCGCGGTCTGCGCGCGGTGGAACGCGCCGATGCCCAGATGGACGATGCCGATGCCGACCAGGCGCGGATCGTATCGTGGCGTGGCGACCGCCGCCGGCAGGTTGTCGAGCGTGGAGAGATCGAGCCGGCTCATACCGCGTCTAAGTCGCCGGCTGCGGATGCTCTTTCACCCGGGACACGAGCTGCGTCGGATTGACGAAGCGCAGCGCGATCAGCAGCCAGATCAGCGTCACCACCATGTAGACCATCGCCATCGCGTCGACCGACTGCGGCGCGCGCACGCCGGCGGCGAACACCGCGTAGTAGAGCGCGACGACCAGCGTCTGCGAATCCGGTCCCGCGGTCAGGAACGTGAGCTCGAACAGCGCGATCGTGCGCACCAGCACCAGCAGCGACGCCGCGAGGATGCCCGGCGCGAGCAGCGGCACCAGCACGTGCCAGAACATCCGCGCGGTGCTCGGCGCCGAACACGCGCGCCGCCGACTCGAGGTTGGGATCGATCTGCTCGATGAACGGCGTCATCACCAGGATGACGAACGGCGCCGCCGGAATCAGGTTGGCGAGGATCACGCCGTAGATCGTGCCGGCGAGCTGCACCTTGTAGAGCACCGTCGCCAGCGGAATGCCGTAGGTGATCGGCGGCACCATCAGCGGCAGCAGGAACAGCAGCATCAGCAGCCGCTTGCCGCGAAAATCGCGCCGCGCCAGCGTGTACGCGGCGGGCACGCCGATCAGCAGCGCCAGCAGCACGACGGCAAACACGACCTCGACGGTGACCCACAGCATGCCGCCGAGCTGGAACTCCTTCCACGCCGCGGTGTACCAGGTCGTCGTCCAGCCGTCGGGCAGCCAGGTGCCGAGCCAGCGCCGCGCGAACGAGCTGGTCGCCACCGCCGCGATGATCAGCGCCGATGTTGACGACGAACAGCGTCATCGTGCCCGAGCAGCAGGCCGCGCCAGGCGCGATCGAACCAGAGCCCCGGTGTTCGTCGGTTTCGCTGTTGCGCCATCAGCCCTTGCCTCCGCTGACCGGGCCGCGGTAGAAGAGGTTGCGCAGGCCCAGCACCGCCGCGACGATGATCAGCTGCACGAAGCCCATGATCATCGCGATCGCCGACGCCAGCGAATAGTCGTATTGCTCGAACGCGGCCTCGTACGCGGCGATCGAGATCACGCGCGTCGGCCCGGCCGGCGAGCCCAGCAGCACGGCCGACGGAAACACCGAGATACGCCTGCACGAAGGCGAGGCAGAAGCACATCGCGAGGCCCGGCGCGAGCAGCGGCAGGTAGATGTGGCGGAACTGCGCCTTCGGATCGGCGCCCAGCGTCGACGCCGCGCGCGCCAGCACCGGGTCGATGCCGGTGATGTACGACAGGATCAGCAGGAACGCGAACGGAAATCCGGAGATCACCAGCGAAATCAGCACGCCCCAGTAGTTGTGCGTCAGCCGGATCGGCCCGTCGTACAGGTGGAAGAGCTGCAGGAACTGCGACAGCCAGCCCTTCGGCCCGAAATAGATCAGCATGCCTTCGGCGATCAGCACCGTGCCCAGCGTGATCGGCACGACCAGGATCGTCGTCACCCAGCGCTGGTAGCGCGACTTGACGCGCATCTTGTAGGCGATCGGCAGCGCGAGGCCGACGTTGATCAGCGTCGCCGGCAGCGCGAGCTTCAGCGTCGTCCAGATCGTCGGCCAGAGGTTGTCGGTGGTGAAGAAGATGCGTGTAGTTGGCGAGCGCGCCGCCCGTCCTTCGGATTGAACGACAGCAGCAGGCCGTAGAGGAACGGATAGATGAACAGCAGCAGCATGAACGCCGCCGCCGGCACCACCAGCAGCAGCGCGCGGTCGAACGGCGCGCGCGCTGCGGCTGGGTCGCGGTCGTCATGGCGGTCCGGTGCCAGTCACTCGAGCGGATAGACGAGCGCGCGCTCGACCGGCACGTGCACGCGGACGCTGTCGCCGCGCGCGGTCGTGACCGGCCCGCGGACGTGCAGCAGCGTGCCCGACGGGCGTGACGACGTCGAGCAGCGAATCGCGGCCGCCGTACTCGACGTTCTCGACCGTGGCGACGATCGTGTTGGCGCCGCCGGCGTCCGCGCCGACGACGATATCCTCCGGCCGGATCGCGACCGCGGCGCGGCGTGCCCTTGAGCGGCTGCTTGCGCACCCCGGTGAGCGCGATGTCGGGACCGGTGAGCGTGACGCGATCGCCCTCCTCGCGCGCGACGTCGAGCTCGAGCACGTTGCGGTAGCCCATGAAGCGCGCGACGTGCAGGTTCGACGGCTGCGCGTAGACCTCCTGCGGCGCGGCGATCTGCTGCACGACGCCGTCCTTCATCACGACGATGCGGTCGGCGAGCGACAAGCGCCTCGTCCTGGTCGTGCGTGACGTAGATCGTCGCCCGGTCGAGCTCGCGGTGGATGCGGCGGATCTCGGCGCGCGTCTCGATGCGCAGCTTCGCGTCGAGGTTCGACAGCGGCTCGTCCATCAGGATCAGCGGCGGCTCGATGACGATCGCGCGGGCGATCGCGACGCGCTGCTGCTGGCCGCCGGAGAGCTGGCCGGGCAGCTTGTGCTCCTGGCCGACGAGCTGCACCAGCTTCATCGCGTGCGCGACGCGCGCGTCGGCGATCTCGCCGCCGGTGACGCCGCGCATGCGCAAGCCGAAGCCGACGTTCTTCGCCACGCTCATGTGCGGGAACAGCGCGTAGTTCTGGAACACCATGCCGAAGCCGCGCTTTTCCGGCGGCAGCGTGTCGATGCGCGTCTGGTCGAGCCAGATGCTGCCGCCGGACAGCTGCAGCAGCCCGGCGATGCAGTTGAGCGCGGTCGACTTGCCGCAGCCCGACGGCCCGAGCAGCGCGATGAATTCGCCGCGCTTGATCGTCAGCGTCAGCTCGTCCAGCGCGTTGAACGCCTTGCCGCCGGCGCCGGCGAAGCGGCGCGTGACGCGGTCGAGCCTCAGCTCGGAGAAATCGTGTTTCATGTCGCCATGTCGCGGTCGGATCCGATCGCCGTCGTCCCGGCGCAGCGGGAACCAGCGCTGCGTCGACGGATCGCCTCGCATGCGCGGCTTGCGATCGCCGCGCGCTCCGTCGCGGTCGACCGGCTCACTTGGTCTTCTGCGCGCCGACCTGCTGGTCCCAGATGCGGAACGCCTCGACCTGCGCCTTGGCGGCAGCGACTGCGTGTGCGGGAAACTGCGTGAGCCAGCCTTCGTACTCGGGACGGCCGTATTCCTTGATCGCGTCCTGGCTCTCCTTCGGCGCCATCGACAGCGGCACGTTCTTCACCGCCGGGCCCGGATAGAAGTAGCCCTTGTCGTAGGTGTAGGCCTGCGCTTCCGGCGTCAGCAGAACGCCATCAGATCGAGCACGACGGCGAGCTTCTCCGGCGGCACGCCCTTCGGAATCGACCATGTAGTGCGCGTCGTTGACCCAGGTCATGCCCTTGAACGGCGCCACCTTGTAGTCCTTCGGCACGATGCCGAGGATGCGCGGATTCAGGTCCCAGCCGGTCATCGTCACCGTCATGTCGCGCGAGCCTTCGCCGAGCTCCTTCATCACCGCGCCGGTGCCGGTCGGGTAGTACTCGATGCAGGAGTTGAGCTCCTTCAGGTACGCCCAGGTCTTGTCCCAGCCGTTGACCGGATCCTTCGGATCCTTGTCGCCGAGGATGTACGGCAGGCCCATGATGAACGTGCGTCCCGGGCCCGAGTTGGCCGGCCGCGCGTAGATCAGCCGGTTCGGATTCGCCTTGCACCACGCCAGCAGCTCGGCCGGCGTCGTCGGCGGCTGCTTGACCTTGTCCGGGTTGTACTCGAGCAGCGGACCCGCCGGCATGAACGCACGACCGTGATGCCGTAGTCCTGCGCGAGCTCCTGCATCTTCGCGCGCCGCGGGCTGGTAGTTCGCGACCAGGTTCGGGAACTTCGCCGCGTGGTCGGGCAGCAGCTTGATCAGCACGCCCTGCTCGATGCCGGCGGCCAGGAAGTCGGTGCCGGTCAGCACCAGGTCGATGTCGCTGCGGCCCGCGCCCTGCATCGCCTTCAGCTTGCCCGGAAGCTCGGGCGCCGGCGCCTTGGTGAAATTGAACTTGGCGACGAGCTTCGGGTGCTTCTTGCTGATACAGCTCGATCGCGTCTTGCGTCAGCGCGAGATTGCCGGCGACGTCGACGATGTTGATCGTCACCGGGCTCTTCGGCAGCGCCGGAACCTGCGCGCCTGCGAACGGCACGGCCAGATGTCAATCGCGGCAGCGGCGCAAAGCGCGGCGAGCGCGACGTGCAGCGCGCTGCGACGTGCCGGCTTGAAGCGGGAAAGGCTGGTGCTCATGAGACTCCTCCATTGCGTTGATGACGATGCTGCGCCAGGGCTGGCGTACTGCTCTTGCGAAATCCTGCGCGCTGCGGTCTTGCGGCGCATCACGGACGCGACTCTCGGCTGCCGCGGCTTGCCTGCGGCTCGCGGCGTGCGGCTTGCGCGGCGTCGCGCGCCGCGCCGGCTGCCGTCGACGCCGCGCTGGAATTCGCGCGCGACGCGCGCCAGGTGCCGATGCATCGCCGCGCGCGCGGCTTCGGCGTCGTGGGCGGCGATCGCAGCGACGATCGCATCATGGTCCTCGATGGTTTTGAGCGCCAGGTCGGGGGTGTGGAAATGCTGCTGCATGCGCCCCCACAGCTCGGCGCGCTGGTCCCACAGGCCGGCGACGACGAGCTCGAGCGAGCCGTTGCCGGTCGCCTTGGCGATCCGCAGATGAAACTCGCGGTCGATCGTCTTCGCGCTGCGCAAAATCCCCGATGCTGGCCTCCATCGTCGCGCACGCTTTCGCGCAATGCGTCGATGTCGGACTGCTTGCTGCTGACCGCGGCCAGCGCCGCGATTTCGCCTTCGACCAGCTTGCGCGCGTCGAGCAGCTCGAACGGGCCGGGGCCCTGCATCGGCGCGCGGCGACTCGCGCGGCGCGGCCGCCGCGGCGACGAAAATGCCGGTGCCGACGCGCACCTCGACCAGGCCGCCGATCTCCAGCGAGATGATCGCTTCGCGCACCGACGCGCGGCTGACGCCGAGCGATGCGGCGAGCTCGCGCTCCGCCGGCAGCCGCGAGCCCGGCGAGAAACTCGCCGCTGGCGATCAGCTGCGCGATCTGCTCGGCGATCTGTCGGTACAGACGCCGCGGCTCGACGGCCTGCAAAGGCAAAGCTGCACTCCTCCGGTCACAATCGGGCCGAGGCGAATCTGCTCGTTCGCTCCCGGTGGCGGCCGGCCGAATCCGGCGCCGGTTTGCCGTGCGACCCGACTCGGGCGCCTCATGCACCCTGCGAGCCCAACGGTCTGTCGACCAGCAGCGCGACCTGTCCGCCCGTGACGCGCTCGACGAGCATCATAGTCCGCGGCTATACTGTGGTCAAGTGGTCGAACCACCAGACCACGCAACAGTCGCCATCGCCAGATGAAAATCACCGACTGCCGCGTCATCGTCTGCTGCCCCGGGCCGCAACTTCGTCACGCTGAAGATCGACGACCGACGACGGCGTGCACGGCATCGGCGACGCGACGCTGAACGGCCGCGAGCTGGCGGTCGCGTCGTACCTGCACCGACCACGTGATCCCGCTGCTGATCGGCCGCGACGCGCGCGCAGATCGAGGACATCTGGCAATACCTCTACCGCGGCGCCTACTGGCGGCGCGGGCCGGTGACGATGAGCGCGATCGCCGCGGTCGACACGGCGCTGTGGGACATCAAGGGCAAGGTCGCCGGCCTGCCGGTCTACCAGCTGCTGGGCGGCAAGAGCCGCGACGGCGTGATGGTCTACGGCCACGCCAACGGCAAGGACATCGCCGAGACGCTCGACGAGGTCGCGCGCTACATCGACCTGGGCTACAAGGCGATCCGCGCGCAGTGCGGCATTCCGGGCCTGGCCTCGACCTACGGCGTGTCGAAGGACAGCATGTACTACGAGCCGGCCGACGCGGCGCTGCCGACGCGAGAACGTCTGGTCGACCGCGAAGTACCTCGACCACGCGCCGCAGCTGTTCGAAGCGCATCCGCGCGCGCTTCGGCTTCGAGCATCACCTGCTGCACGACGTCCACCACCGCCTGACGCCGATCGAGGCGGCGCGGCTGGGCAAGGCGCTCGAGCCGTACCGGCTGTTCTGGATGGAGGATCCGACGCCGGCCGAGAACCAGGAAGGCTTCCGCCTGATCCGCCAGCACACGATGACGCCGCTCGCCGTCGGCGAGGTCTTCAACACGATCTACGACTGCCAGACGCTGATCACCGAGCAGCTGATCGACTACATCCGCACGACCGTCGTGCACGCCGGCGGCATCACCCACCTGCGCCGCATCGCCCACCTGGCCGAGCTCTACCAGGTGCGCACCGGCTCCCACGGCGCGACCGATCTGTCGCCGGTGTGCATGGGCGCGGCGCTGCACTTCGACCTCTGGGTGCACAACTTCGGCATCCAGGAATACATGCGCCACACGCCGGAGACCGACGCGGTGTTCCCGCACGCCTACACGTTCCGCGACGGCTACCTGCATCCGGGCGACGCGCCCGGCCACGGCGTCGACATCGACGAGAGCGCTGGCCGCGAGATATCCGTACAAGCCGAGCTAGCTGCCGGTCAACCGGCTGGAGGACGGCACGATGTGGAACTGGTAGAGTCGGAAGCCTGCCGGGCCAGCCGCGCTCACGCGGCCTTGAAATGCCCCGATCTGGCCGCCCGACTTCTCCAGCAGGCGTATGCCCTCGATCCGCATGCCGCGGTCGACCGCCTTGCACATGTCGTAGACGGTCAGCAGTCCGACGCTGGCGGCGGTCAGCGCTTCCATCTCGACGCCGGTGCGGTCGAGGGTCTCCGCCGTCACCGTCGATCGCCAACGGCGTCCGTCGTCGAGCGTGAACTCGACGGCGACGCGCGTCAGCGGCAGCGGATGCGCGAGCGGGATCAGCTCGGCCGTGCGCTTGGCCGCCTGGATCGCGGCGATGCGCGCGACGCCGAGAACGTCGCCCTTGCTGGCGCTTGCCGTCGCGGATCAGCGCCAGTGTTTCCGGCCGCATCAGCGATCCGGCCGGCGGCGCGCGCGACACGCTTGGTAACATCCTTGCCGCCGACGTCGACCATGTGCGCCTGACCCGCGGCGTCAAAATGGGTAAACTGCGCTCTGTTCTCCGCCATCGTGCCTGCTCCTGAAACTTTGCGCGATTCGCGGCAATCATAGCACCATGCCCACGCTGATCTTTCCCGCCCGACGCGCTGCGCCGCGCTGCTGATGGCTGCGACGCTCGCGTCGTCGCCGATCGCGCGCGCGCAGCAGAATCTGCCCGATCTGGGTGATCCGTCGCTGGTGGCGATGTCCGCCCCGCAGGAGCGCAAGCTCGGCGAGCGCGTGATGCGCGACATCCGGCTGTCGGGAGCGCTACCTGAACGATCCCGAGGTCAACGGTTACCTGAACGAGTCTGGGTAATCGGCTGGTCACCGCGATTCCCGGCGCGCCGTTCGACTTCGAGTTCTTCGCCATCACCGATCCGTGCGATCAACGCGTTCGCGCTGCCCGGGCGGCTTCGTCGGCGTGCACACCGGGCTCATCCTGCTGACGCAGAGCGAATCCGAGCTGGCGTCGGTGCTGGCCACGAAATCACGCACGTCACGCAACACCATATCGCGCGGAGCATCGGCAACCAGCGCGATTCGATGCTGCTCATCGATCGCCGCGCTCGCCGCCGCGGTCCTCGCCTCGCAGTCGCATTCGGTCGTCCAGCGGCGACCTGACCGCAGGCCGCCATCGCCGGCGCGCAGGGCCTCGCGATCCAGAGCCAGATCAATTTCACGCGCCAGAACGAGGAGGAAGCCGACCGCATCGGCTTCGAGCGGACCTATGCAGCGGGCTTCGACCCAAGCGCGATGGCGACGTTTTTCGGAACGGCTGCAGCGCGCTCGCGACTTGGTTCGAAGGCGACGCGCCGTCGTACCTGCGCGATCACCCGGAGACCTACCAGCGCATCGCCGAAGCGCAGGCGCGCTCGTTCACCAAGCCGTTCCGGCAGGTCCCCGATTCGCTCGACTTCCAGCATGGTGCGCGCGCTGCTGAAAAGCTACGAGGGCACGCCGCGCGATGCGGTCCTTTTCTTCGACGACGCGCTCGCCGAGAAAAAGATACAACAACGAGATCGCGGCGCACTACGGCCTGGTCGCCTCGCTGCTGCGCGCGCAGAACTTCAAGCGCGCGCTGACCGAGCTCGCGACCCTCGAGAAGATCTCGCCGCCGCACCCGATGATCGACGCGATGGCCGGCCAGGTGTTGATGCAGTCGGGACAGCTGGCCCCGGCGATCAGCCGCTACGAGACCGCACTTGCCCGCTATCCCGGAGAAAAAGCAGCTGATCTACGACTATCCGGAGGCGCTGCTGAAGAACGATCAGCCGGCCAAGGCCGCCGCGTTCGTGTCCGGCAGCTGCGCGCTATCCGTCCGACGGACAGCTGCACCAGATCGCTGCCCGCATCTACGCGGCGCTGGGCAAGCCGATGCTCGAGCATCAGCATCAGGCCGAATACTACGCATGGCAGGGCAATCTGCAGGGCGCGATCGTCCAGTTCGAGCTGGCGACCAAGGCGCGCGATGCCGACTTCTTTCAGTCGTCGGTCGTCGAAACCCGCCTGCGCGCAGCTGCGGAACGAGCTCGAGGAGCAGAAAAAGCGCGCCGGAACGTCGCGGCCGGGCTGGCCAAGCTCGGCGCCGCTGCCTGCGGGCCGGTTACGCCTTGCCTGTCGCCGGAATAAATCGCTGCGCGACGCCGTTGTTGCACCAGCGCTGACCGGTCGGCGGCGGGCCGTCGTCGAAGACGTGGCCCTGGTGTCCGCCGCAGCGCACGCAGTGGTATTCGGTGCGCGGCACGATCAGCAGGTAATCCTGCCGGGTCGCCAGATGTCCGGGGATGCTGGTGAAAAAGCTCGGCCAGCCGGTGCCGCTGTCGAACTTCATCTCCGACGTGAAATGCGGCAAGCGCGCAGCCGGCGCAGACGAAAAGGCCGCGGCGCTTTTCATCGTTCAGCGGGCTGGTGAAAGGGCGCTCGGTGCCTTCCTTGCGCAGCACGTAGAACTGCTGCTCGGGCAGCGAAGTTTTCCATTCGGCTTCGCTCTTCGTGCAGCGGCGCGGTCGATTCCGCGACGTCGGCGCCCTTGGCCAGAAACTGCCGCCAGTCCTGCTGCATCTGCGCCATCGAGCGGCGCCCGGCCGTTCCCGGGCTGCCGGCGGCCATTGCCCGGCCGAGCCCGGCCGCGGCCAGCGGCCACGCCGCGAGCGATGCCAATAAGCTGCCTTCGTTTCATCGCTGGACCTCCATTCGTGATGCGCGCCTTTGGACGCTTTTCCGCGGCAAAGGTTTCCGCGCCTCCTTGGTCGACGCACCGGCGGCATCCAGCTTACAGCGCAATCGGCCGGCGCCGACGGGCGCGGCCGGATATGCATTAAGATGTCCCTGTTCCGCCGCCGATCCGACTTGCGGCGCCGAACGCCACCGCGACATCCGCCAAGCCAATCGCCATGCCGCCCGGATTCTACCGCCCGATCGTCGGCAACTCCAGCGCCGCAATCGATGTCGCGCCCGGCGCCGAGCGCGGGACGCGAGCAGCGTATGGCTCACGATGCCGCTGGTCGACGACGTCGCCGGGCTGCGCCGCATCCTGCTGCAATCGCGGACGATCGCCGTGATCGGGCTGTCCGGCAACTGGTACCGGCCGAGTTTTTTCGCGGCCAAGTACATGCAGGATCACGGCTACCGGATCGTTCCGGTCAATCCGAACTACGCCGAAGTGCTCGGCGAAAAATGCTATCCGACGCTGCGCGAGGTTCCCGACAAGGTCGACATCGTCGACTGCTTTCGCAAGCCTGGAGAGATCCCGCCGATCGCCGCGCGATGCGGTCGCGATCGGCGCCAAGGTCCTGTGGATGCAGCTTGGCATCCGCAACGAGCAGGCGGCGAAAATCGCGCTCGATGCCGGGCTCGACGTGGTGATGAACCGCTGCGTGAAAATCGAGCACGCGCGCATCCTCGGCGGCTTGAATTGGGCCGGCGTCAACACCGGCATCGTCTCGGCAAGGCGGCCGGGTATGAATGCCGCGGCGAACGCCGGCGTGCGAAACACAATGCACGACCCGCGCGCATCGCGGGATGCGCTCGCGGCAACGAACGTCTTGACCGGTTCCGATGGCTGACCACGAATTCGGCTTCGATACGCTTTGCCTGCACGCCGGCCACATTCCGGATGCGGCGACCGGCGCGCGCGCGCTGCCGATCTACCAGACCACCTCGTTCGTCTTCGACAGCGCCGATCACGCGGCGAGCCTGTTCAACCTGCAGACCTTCGGCAACGTCTATTCGCGCATCTCCAATCCGACCGTCGCCGCGCTGGAGGAACGCGTTGCGGCACTCGAGGGCGGCCGCGCCGGCCTCGCCGCGGCGACCGGGCATGGCCGCCCAGATGCTCGCACTGCTGACGCTGGCGCAGAACGGCGACCACATCGTCGCCGCGCGCACGCTCTACGGCGGCACCTATTCGCAGTTCGCGGTGACGTTCGCGCAGTTCGGCATCGACACGACTTTCGTCGACGCCGACGATCCCGAGGCGTTCCGCCAGGCGATCCGGCCGAATACCAAATGCCGTCTATGCCGAGACGATCGGCAACCCGCAGCTCAACGTGCTCGACATCGCCGCCGTCGCCGCCATCGCGCACGAGGCCGGCATCCCGCTGGTGATCGACAACACGCTGGCCTCGCCGTATCTGTGCCGGCCGATCGAGCACGGCGCCGACATCGTCATTCACTCGGTCACCAAGTATCTCGGCGGCCACGGCACGACGATGGGAGGCGTGCTGGTCGAATCCGGCAAGTTCGACTGGGGCAACGGCAAGTTTCCGCAGATGACGACGCCGTCGCGCGGCTATCACGGCGTGATCTTCCACGAGACCTTCGGCGACTTCGGATTCACGATGAAAGCGCGGATGGAAACGATGCGCACGCTGGGGCCTACGCTGTCGCCGTTCAGCGCGTTCCTGCTGCTGCAGGGCATCGAGACCCTGCATCTGCGCATGCCGCGCCATTGCGAGTCGGCGCTGGCGGTCGCGCAGCACCTGTCGCGGCACCCGGCGGTGGCCTGGGTCAACTATCCGGGCCTTCCCGGCAAAGCGCCGGACCGGCGACTGGCGCAGCGCTATCTGCCGCGCGGCGCCGGCGGCATCCTCACGTTCGGCCTGAAAGCGGGCGCGCGCGGCGGCGCCGCGGCAGGCGAGCGATTCATCGAGGCGGCAAGGATGATGTCGCACCTCGCCAACGTCGGCGATGCCAAGACGCTGGTCATCCACCCGGCATCGACCACGCATCGCCAGCTCGACGACGCCGAACAGCGCGCCGCCGGGCGTCCTGCCCGAGATGATCCGCCTGTCGATCGGGCTGGAAACGCTCGATGATATTCTCTGGGACATCGACCAGGCTCTGGCGCAGGCGCAAGCCTGATCGTCGCGGCACGACGAGCGCACCGAGGAGATCGCGCGGATGAAGACCGCGAATTACCCCGCATTGGCGTGGCCCTGGGTCGGCCTGCTGCTCTGTTGCGCGCTGGTGGGCCAGGAGTACGTGCGGCAGGCGGCCGGGCCCGATGCGCCGCTGACCGTCTACAACATCGTGATCATGGCGGTCGGCGTGACCTCGCTTGCGCTGCCTCGTGCTTCCGCCGCGGCGGATCGGGTACATGCTCGGCTTCGCCGTTTGCGCCGGGTTGATGGCCTACGCGCTCTATCTGCAATACGTCGTCGGCCTCGAGCCCTGCCCGCTGTGCATTTTCCAGCGCATCTGCGTCATCGGCATGGGCGTGGTGTTCCTGATTGCCGCGATTCACAATCCCGGCCGCGCCGGCGCGACCGGCTACGCGCTGCTGCAGCTATCGATCGGCGGCGCCGGCGCGGGCTTCGCCGCGCGACAGGTCTGGCTGCAGTCGCTGCCCAAGGACCAGGTGCCGGCTTGCGGCATGGGGCTCAATTACATGCTCGACACGCTGCCGCTCGCCGACGTGCTGCGCAAGGTTCTCGAAGGCAGCGGCGAGTGCGCGGAAAAAGGCTGGGAGTTCCTGCGCCTGTCGATCGCCGGCTGGACGCTGGTGTTCTTCATCGCGATGATCGCGGCCAGCTTCGCACTGATCCGGCGCGATCCCTAGCCGCGCAGCGCCTCAAGGCGAGTTTCGCATCGCGCCGAACCATCCGTTGCTGACGCAGGCGGTCAGGTTGCTGTTTTGCGCAAAGCGGCCGGTGATCCCGAGATATTGACCTGCAGCTCGAAGATGTTGAAGTTGCCGCCGTCGCCGGTATTGCAGCTGTAGGTACCCGACGATCGAGCCCATCTGGCCCGCCTGCGAGAGCGTGCCCGAGTAGGTGCACATCGTCGCCCAGCGCGTCCGAAGTGGTGATGCTCATCGCCGTATCGGACCTGCTGCGATGAACAGGCCGGCGGCTGAGCTCGGTCGGTCGTGTTGTTCCCGGGTTCGAGCAGCTGTTGGCCGCGCGATGGATCGCGCCCTGGAAGTTTCCGGAAAAATCATCGAAGACGAGCGTCTGCCGCGTCAGCAGCTTGGTGACCGATACGCCGTCGACGGTGTAGGTCAGGGTGCCCGTCGTGGTCGACGTCGCCGCCCAGGTCATCGTGCCGACGATACGGTTGCTGACCTGGGCCGGATCGAACGGAACGTTGCCGAACCAGGGTCCCGAGGTCACGTAATTGGCGCCAGACCATGTAAAAGAAGCACCGGTCGGGTAAAGCGTGCCGCCGTACCAGATCGGAGCGTGCGACGGGTCGTAGACGAACATCGTGGCGAAGATCAGGTCGCCGCGGTGCACGAACTGGATGCCCCAGCCCGACTCCGACGGGTTCCACCACAGGTCGGATTGATCGGTCGAGTACGACGTCGCCGATGCTGGCGCGAAAATCGCCGACGCGGCGAGCAGCAGTATCGGCGAGGAAAGAGCGCACGACTTTCATGACGAGCTCCAGAGTAAGTGGGGATGGTCTTGTAATTCGTTCAATTTCGCCGGGTCATCTAGTGAAAATGCAAGGATTGTTCCAATCAAGGACGAAAACGGCGAGTCCGGGGCCGGCCTTCCGGCGCCACCGCGGCTCAAGATGGCGTGCCGCATTGGCAGGCCTGGAACATACATCGCCAGGCGAGCCCGGGTCCGTGCGCTAGCGTACGCACGAGGCCGCTCGGCGATCCTGCGGCCGATCGTCGAGGTGGAATCGCGCGTCGGCACGCGAAGCCATTGGGAAGCCGCCGACTCTCGGCTATGATCGCCGCTGGCGTCGACAGGCCCCGCCGATGCATCTGGCAGCTCCGCCCGGCGAGAAACGATCCGTCATGTGGACAATCGCTGATCAGCGTCGCCGCGACGCTGCTGGTCGTCTTTTTCGCGCTGAACCTGACGACCGGCGAAAAGCGGGTCAAGGAGAAGCTCGAGCATCGCTACGGGATCCACGACCCGCAATTCCAGCGCACGATGGGCGTGCTGCTGGGTCCGGTCATCGTTCCCGGCAATCGCTTCGCGACGCTGTTGAACGGCGACGAGATCTTTCCGTCGATGCTGCAGGCGATCCGAGGGCGCGCAAAAAATCGATCAGCTTCGAGACCTACATCTACTGGTCGGGAGACATCGGCAAGGCGTTCGCCGACGCCCTGTCGCAGCGAGCGCGCGCCGGCGTCAAGGTCCACGTGCTGCTCGACTGGCTCGGCAGCAGCAAGATGGACCAGGCTTTCCTGGCGGAGATGCGCGATGCCGGCGTGCACATCCGCCGCTATCACGAGCCGCGGTGGTACAACCTCGACAAGCTCAACAATCGGACCCACCGCAAGATCCTGGTCGTCGACGGCCGGGTCGGCTTCACCGGCGGCGTCGGCATCGCCCCCGAATGGACCGGCCACGCGCAGGACCCGCAGCACTGGCGCGACAGCCACTTCCGCGCCGAAGGGCCGGTGGTCGGCGCAGATGCAGGCGGTGTTCGGCGACAACTGGGTCAAGGCCACCGGCGAAGTGCTCGACGGCGTCGACTACTTTCCGGCGCTGGCCGCGGCCGGCGATGCCGCCGGCCAGATGTTCGCGAGCTCTCCTTCGGGCGGCAGCGAAAGCATGCAGCTGATGTATCTGTTGATGATCACCGCGGCCGAACACTCGATCGAGTTGTCCAGCTCGTATTTCGTGCCCGACGAGCTTGCCCGCGATACGCTGGTCGCGGCGCTGCGCCGTGGCGTTCGCGTGCGGATCATCACCCCGGGGCCGCACATCGATTCGGAAACCGTGCGCCGCGCCTCGCGCGCGCTGTGGGGCGACCTGCTCGAAGCGGGCGCCGAAATCTACGAGTACCAGCCGACGATGTTCCACTGCAAGGTCCTGGTCGCCGACGGACTGGTCGCCTCCGTCGGCTCGACCAATTTCGACGACCGTTCGTTCCGCCTGAACGACGAGGCGAGCCTCAATGTCTACGACGCGGCGTTCGCCGCACACCAGGTCGAAGTCTTCGAGCGCGATCTGAAGTCGTCGCGGCGCATCAGCGTCGATGAATGGCGCGATCGGCCGCTGGCCGAAAAGGTCTGGGAGCACGCGGCGGCGCTGCTCGGACCGCAAATCTGATCGCGTCGCCGTGATTCCCGCCGCATCACTGCACGCGCGGCCGCTCGGACAAGCTCACGACTTCACGCAATGGAATCCCGATGAAATATCGAACCCTGCCCGGCACCGCGCTGCGCGTCTCCGAAGTCTGCCTCGGCACGATGACCTGGGGCGAACAGAACAGCGAAGCCGAGGCCCACGAGCAACTCGACTACGCGGTCGCGCGCGGCATCAATTTCATCGACACGGCGGAGATGTACCCGGCGCCGCCGAACGCCGCGACGCAGGGGCGCACCGAAACCTACCTCGGCAACTGGCTTGCCCGGCGCCCGCGCGATGGCCTGGTCATCGCCAGCAAGGTTGCCGGACCGGGCCGCCGCGACTGGATCCGCAACGGCCGCACCGATCTGACCCGCGAGATCATCGCCGAGGCGGTCGACACGAGCCTCGCGCGCCTGCAAATCGACTGCATCGACCTCTATCAGCGCAGTTCGAGCCGATGCCGAGACGCTGCGCCGCACGATGCGGCCGGCGGTCCAGCTCGCGCTGGGTTACTGAGGAGCCGCTGGCATCTGGGCGCGGTCATCGTCGGAGCGACCGAACGATCGCGCAGCTTGCCGAGGATATCACGGCGCGCAGTTCGATCTCGACGCCGGACACCTGGCCGAGATCCCGCATCCAGGCGCGCTATCCGAATCCCGCGCCTAGCGATTTCTGCAATAATCATCGTTCGCCCGTGCCGCCGATCCGGGAGGGCGAAATGACCAAGCTCCTGCTAGCGATCGTCGCCGCGATACTCGGCTGCGCGCCGGGCCGGGCCGATGCTGCGCCTGCTCCGGTGCTGGTCGTTCCGCTCGCCGGCGCGATCGGCCCGGCCAGCGCGGATTTCGTCGGGCGGAGCCTGAGCCGCGCCGCGGACGAGGACGCGCAGCTGGTCGTGCTGGAGATCGACACGCCGGGCGGACTCGACCGGTCGATGCGGCAGATCATCCAGGACATCCTGGCTTCGCCCGTTCCGGTCGCCGCATTCGTCGCGCCCAGCGGCGCGCGCGCCGCGAGCGCCGGCACCTACATCCTGTACGCCAGCCACATCGCCGCGATGGCGCCGGGCACCAATCTCGGCGCCGCGACGCCGGTCAGCATCGGCATGCCCGTCGCCCGCGCCGACGACGCCGGCGTCGAAGCCCGCGCGACGCGACGCAAGCCGGACAAGACCGAAGGCGGCCACGCCGGCGACGAGCAGAGCACGATGACCAAGAAGGCGGTCCACGACGCGGCCGCGTATATTCGCTCGCTGGCGCAGATGCGCGGTCGCAACGCCGAATGGGCCGAGCGCGCCGTGCGCGAGTCGGTCAGCCTGTCGGCCGACGAAGCGCTCGCCCAGCAGGTGATCGACCTGACCGCGCGCGACGTGCCCGAGCTCCTGGCCAAGCTCGACGGCCGCAAGGTCGTCACCGCCGGCGGCGAGCGCGTGCTGGCGACGTCGGGTGCGGCGACGACGACGGTCGCCCCCGACTGGCGCACGCGGTTCCTGGCGATCATCACCGACCCCAGCGTCGCGCTGATGCTGCTGATGGCGGGCGTCTACGGATTGTTCTTCGAATTCTGGAATCCCGGGCTGGCGCTGCCCGGCGTGCTCGGCGCGATCTGCCTGCTGCTCGGGCTGTTCGCGCTGCAGATGCTGCCGGTCAACTATGCCGGCCTCGCGCTGGTGCTGCTCGGCATCGCGTTCATCGTCGCGGAGACGTTCCTGCCCGCGTACGGCTCGCTCGGCGTCGGCGGCATCGTCGCTTTCGCCATCGGCGCGGTCATGCTGATCGACACCGACGTGCCCGGCTTCGGCGTGCCGTACTGGCTGATCGCGACGCTGGCCGCGGTCACCGCGCTGTTCGTCTTCTTCGTCGCCGGCGCCGCGGTCAAGGCGCGGCGCCGCCCGATCGTCACCGGCGACGAGCAGCTGATCGGCAGCATCGGCGTCGCGCTCGACGATCTCGAGACCGAAGGCTGGGCGCGCATCCACAGCGAGCAATGGCGCGTGAAGAGCCCGGTGCCGATCAAGCGCGGCCAGCGCGTGCGCGTGACGGCGCGCAGCGATCTGTTATTGTCGGTATTGCCCGTCACGGAAGCCGATCAAGGAGCGTGAACATGGCCATCGGAGTGGGATTCGGCACGATCGTCATCATCGTCATTCTGGTGATGCTGATGTCGTTTCGCGTGCTGCGCGAATACCAGCGCGCGGTCGTCTTCATGCTCGGCCGCTTCTGGAAGGTCAAGGGGCCCGGCTTTTTCCTGCTGATTCCCGTGATCCAGCAGATGGTCCGCATCGACCTGCGCACCGTGGTGATGGACGTGCCGCCGCAGGACGTGATCACCCGCGACAACGTCTCGGTCAAGGTCAACGCGGTCGTGTATTTCCGCATCCTCGATCCGGCCAAGGCGGTGATCCAGGTCGAGAACTACTACCAGGCGACCAGCCAGCTCGCGCAGACGACCTTGCGCGCGGTGCTCGGCAAGCACGAGCTCGACGAGCTTCTGTCGGCGCGCGAAAAGCTGAACCTCGACATCCAGCAGGTGCTCGACAGCCAGACCGACGCCTGGGGCATCAAGGTATCGACGGTCGAAATGAAGGACGTCGACCTGAACGAGACGATGATCCGCGCCATCGCGCGCCAGGCCGAGGCCGAGCGCGAGCGGCGCGCCAAGATCATCCACGCCGAAGGCGAATTGCAGGCGTCGGAAAAATTGCTGCAGGCGGCGCAGATGCTGTCGAAGCAGCCGCAGGCGATGCAGCTTCGCTATCTGCAGACGCTGGCCAACATCGCCGGCGACAAGAGTTCGACCATCGTCTTCCCGCTGCCGATCGACCTGCTGAGCGCGCTGGCGAGCGCCAAGCGCACCGAGTCCGCCGGCGCCCTGATCGGCCGGCTGGCTGTCCGGCGCGGTCGCGCGCTTCGGCCGCACCGCCGCCGCCGCGGCCATGGCGGCACTTGCCGCCCCAGGCCGGTGCCCGCCGCAACGGCGCCTGCCGTCCGCCAAATCGCATCCGAATCAAGGCCTTAGGCCAATGGCATATCGCTTGCTTGGCTTACGCCCGAGGCGGCGGCCCGCCTTGACACGGAGTCCCGGGCCGCGGCGATGACTCCAAGATGGGGGGTTCCTATGATGGTCTCGGCGTGGTGGCTGGTCTGGGTGTTTCTGGCAGGCGGTTACACCGGCTTCCTGCTGCTCGCGTTGTTGCGCATGGGCGACGACCGCGACGACGGGGCGCACGAAGCGCTGATGGCGCACCGCGCGCTTTCGTGGCGTCACGGCCGCGAGCGCCGCGGCTTTATCGCGCCGACGCCGTAACCGCGGTACGCGAGCGCGCGGCGCCGTCCACGGTCGCCGCGCGAGGCTTGTCCCTCGGCGCCTAGGGCGTGACGACCCGCACGGCGTTGGCCAGGATTTCGTACAACGCGTAATAACTTCCCTGCAGCCCGCCGATCCCGGGCAGGAAATCGAACGACTCGGGCCGGCCCGCGCGATGGTATGCCGGTCGCGGCAGGCACGGTGGCGATGCCCGCCGCCGCAAATTCGGCCGTGGCGCGGCGCATGTCGAAGGCGTGCGCCACCAGCACGACGCGGCCGATTCCCGCCGCACGCAGCATCGCCGCCGAATACTGCGCGTTCTCGTGCGTCGTGCGCGAGCGGTCCTCCGCCCAGCGCACCGGCGACGCCGAATTCGTGCTGCAACGCCTCTCGCATCAGCTCGGCCTCGGGCGTCCCGCCGTAGGTCGATCCGCCGGTGACGAGCACCGGCAGGCCGGTCTGCGCTGGCGACGCGGGCACCGTAGCGCACGCGCTCGAGCGTCAGCGTGGCGAGCGTATCGCCGCCGTATTCCGGCGCGTCGCGCCGCGTGCCGCCGCCGAGGATGACGATCGCCTGCGCGTCGCGCCGCCTGCGCGCGATCGAATGGCGCGGGCAATATCGAGAGCTGCGCATCAGCAACGCCGCAACCGCGGGAATCGACAGCGCCAGCAGGCGACAGCACACCCGTCCACGCCAGGCCCGCACCGAGCCGGCGGCATGCGCCGCCGCAACGCGAGACCCGAGCACTGCCAGCAGCAAGCGGTCCGGTCGGCGGAAGGACCAGCGCCTTGAGCACGGCCTTGACCCAGATCGGATCGATCACCTGCGATGCCTTTCGCCGAGGCGAGTGGCCGTGCGCGCTCAGCGCGCCTGTTGCAGCAGAGCTGCGCAGGTGGCTGGCCGGCACGGCGTAGCGTGATGCCGGAAGGCTGCGTCAGCGCGGCCTCCTTGGTCCCTTGCACGAACACCTTGTTGACGATGCCGATGACCTCGCCCGTCGCCGGATCGTAGAGCGGGCTGCCGCTGTTGCCCGGATACGCGGTCGCGTCGAGCTGGAACACCGGAAACTGGCCGGCGGCCAGCCGGCGGATCGTCTGCGGGCTGAGCTCGCCGGCGCGCGACAGCGGGATCGCGATCGGCGTGATCGAGGCGATGATCGCGCGGTGCGTCGCCGGATGCGGTCCGAGGACCGCGCCGATCGGATATCCGGTGAACAGGACTTCCTGGCCCTCCCTGACGTCCGCGGATCGGCCGAGCTTCAGCGGCGGCAGCGCCGGCCCGGAAATTCTGAGCAAGGCGCAAGATCGGAGTCGGCATCCGTCGCGACCTGCTTCGCTTCCCGCACCTGCGCCTGGTTGGGATCGTCCTTGTCCGGCAGCGGGATCAGGATCGCAAGGCTCTCGCGCTGCGCCGGATCGAGCAGCCGCGGCAGCACGTGCGCATTGGTGACGATCAGCGAGCCGTCCTCGACGGCGAATCCGGTGCCGAGAAACTGGAACTGCGGCGAGCGCGTGCGTTCGAACGTGCCGACCGCGACGACCGAGCCCTTGACCCGCTCGATCGTCTCGACTGCGCCGGCCCGCGCCGGCATCGCGGCGACGAGCGCGAGGCGCGAGCAGCGCGAAGGCAACGCGGCCGCGCCGCCGACCGGACCGTGTGCGCTGCTCTGGCATGGCGATCGGCTACTCGAGCTTCGGCCGCGCGAACCAGGATCGTCGACGAGTCGGCGACGCTCGGGTCGTAGGGATGCCACTCGTCGGCGAAAAGACGCTGCACGCGCTGCACGTAGGCGCGAGTCTCCGCGTAGGGAGGAACGCCCTTGTAGCGATCGACCGCGGCCTCGCCGGCATTGTACGCGGCGACGGCGAGCGCGACCCGTCCGCGGTAGTAGGCGAGCAGCCAGCGAAGATAGGAAAGGCCGCCCTGCAGATTGTCCTCGACGTTGAAGCGATTCCTGACGTTGAATCGCGTTGCGGTCGCGGCGATCAGCTGCATCACGCCGCGCGCGTCCTTGTCCGAGCGCGCGTCGGGCTGGAAGTTCGACTCGGCCGAGACGATCGCCAGCGCGAGTCTCGGATCGATGCCGTATTGCGGCGCGGCCTTGACCACCAACTCGGCGATCCTGCGCTTGTCCGGCGGCAGATCGGCGTAGGCGAGGGCGTCGAGCGCCTGGGCCGTCTGGACTGGCCGCCGTCCGGCGCCGGGTCGGGCGCGCGGCATCAGCATGCATTGCGGATAGACCGACCTGGTCGGCGTCGACGAATTTCAGCATCTCGCGCGCCTGCGGGTGGCCTTCCCGCGCGGCGCGCGAGAAAAAGAATGCGGCCAGCGCATCGTCGCGCTGCGACGCCGCGGCCGTTGGCGTACATCCATCCCAGATTGAACATGCGCGCCGACGTCGCCGCAGCGCGCCGCTTCGCAATACAGCGGCGGCAGCCTTGCGCTGATCCTTCGGCACGCCCTCGCCGTGCTCGTACGCCAGCGCCTGCGCGGCCAGGGTCGCCGGCGCGGCGGCGCGCTCGGCAGCGCCGGCCGCCGGCGCCAGCACCAGCGCGAAGAGCGCGAGCAGCGCGACGCGCGCGGCGAACGCCGGCACCGGCCGACGCGCGGCCGCTCAGGCAGTGCCGCGAACACCGGGTATTCCTTCCGGCGCGTGCGGTCGGCACGCCGTCCGCGGTGCGATTCGTACCACGGCAGCGCTTCGCGCAGGCCCGCGTGCAGTCGAGTGCGTCGGCGCGTAGCCGAACGCGCTCGATCGCCTTGCCGATGTCGGCCTGCGAGTGCCGCACGTCGCCGGCGCGAAAATCCTCGTGGACCGGCGCGGCGATGCGCAAGCCCGGATGGCGCTCGGCGACCAGGTCGCGCAACGCGGCATAGAGATCGTTCAGCGATATGCGGCCGCCTACGGCGACGTTGTAGACCTGCCCGGACACGGTCGCCGCGGCCGCCGTCGCCGCCAGCAGGTTGGCCTGCACGACGTTGCCGACGTAGCAGAAGTCGCGCGTCGTCTCGCCGTCGCCGTAGATCACGATCGGCGTTGCCGGCCAGCATCGCCGCGGCCCAGCGCGGAATCACGGCCGCATACGCGCCTTCGGCGTCCTGGCGCGGGCCGAACACGTTGAAGTAGCGCAGTCCCGTCGCGGCCACGCCGTAGCAGCGCGCGAACACCTGGGCGTAGAGCTCGTCCACGATACTTGGTCACCGCGTACGGCGACAGCGGCCGGCCGATTGCGTCCTCGACCTTCGGCAGGCCCGGATGGTCGCCATAGGTCGAGCTCGACGCGGCGTAGACGAAGCGCTCGCACCCGCGTCGCGCGCGGCGACCAGCATGTTGAGGAATCCCGTGGCGTTGGCGGCGTGCGTGCGCAGCGGATCCTCGATCGAACGCGGCACCGAGCCGAGCGCCGCCTGGTGCAGCACGATGTCGACGCCCTCGCAGGCGCTGCGGCAGGCGTCGGCGTCGACGATGTCGGCCTCGCGAAAGCTGTGCTTGCGCCACGCCAGCTCGCCGACCGACGCGGCGCACCTCGTCGAGGTTGGCCGCGATAGCCGGTGGCGAAATTGTCCAGGCTCACGACGTCCTGGCCGAGCGCGAGCAGCGTCTCGACCAGATGCGAGCCGATGAAGCCGGCGCTGCCGGTGACCAGCCAGCGCCTCGGCCGCGCCCGCAGCGCGGCGCAGCAGGCGACGAAGGCTTCCGGGCGTGCCGCGCGTATCCATCGCTCACAGCCTCCAGACGTTGACGCCGCGCGCCCGGAACTGCGCGGCGTCGGCCTGACATTTGACGTCGACGTACAGTCCGCCCTGCTCGAGCTTGGTCGACATAGTCGTCGGTCGGGCGGCGCTTGAAGTCGCTGTGCGCGACCGCGGCGACGATGGCGCGCGCCCGCGGCAGCGCATCCCAGGGCTTCAGCTCGATGCCGTATTCGCGGCGCGCCTCGTCCGGATCGGCGACCGGATCGTGCACGTGCACGTTGGCGCCGTACGACGCGAGCTCGTGCACGACGTCGATGACGCGCGAGTTGCGGATGTCCGGGCAGTTTTCCTTGAACGTGAGCCCGAGCACGTTGATGTCGGCGCCCTTGACCGGCGCACCCGACTGGATCAGCTGCTTGACCGTCTGCTCGGCGATGAACTTGCCCATGCCGTCGTTGATGCGGCGGCCGGCGAGGATGACCTGCGGGTGGTAGCCGAGCTTGTCCGCCTTGTGCGTCAGGTAGTACGGATCGACGCCGATGCAATGTCCGCCGACCAGCCCCGGCCGGAACGGCAGGAAATTCCACTTGGTGCCGGCCGCTTCGAGCACTTCGAGCGTGTCGATGCCGATCTTGTGGAAGATCAGCGCCAGCTCGTTCATCAGCGCGATGTTGAGATCGCGCTGCGTGTTCTCGATCACCTTGGCGGCTTCGGCGACCTTGATCGAGCTCGCGCGGTGCACGCCGGCCGGGATGATGCTGCCGTAGACGGCGGCGACCCGCTCGAGCGTCGCCGGCGTATCGCCGGACACGACTTTGATGATGCGCGGCAGCGTGTGCTCCTTGTCGCCCGGATTGATGCGCTCGGGCGAGTAGCCGACGAAGAAATCGCGCTTCCACTTCATGCCCGAGGCCTTCTCGATCACCGGCACGCAGATCTCCTCGGTCGCGCCGGGATACACGGTCGATTCGAAGACGACGGTCGCGCCGCGCTTGAGATTGCTGCCGACCGCTTCGCTGGCCGAAAGCAGCGGCCCGAAGTCGGGCTGATGCGCATCGTCGATCGGCGTCGGCACGGCGACGACGATGAAGTCGGCGGCGCGCAGCGCCGCCGGATCGGTCGTGCAGCGCAGGCCGGTCGCCGCGGCCAGCTCGGCGGGGCTCACCTCGCCGGTCGGATCGACTGCCCTTGCCATACGCCGCGACCTTGGCTCGCGGACAGGTCGAAGCCGACGGTCGGATACTTCTTGCCGAACTCGACCGCGAGCGGAAGTCCGACGTAGCCCAGCCCGACGACGCCGACGGTGGTGGCGCCGGCCATGCTAGGCCTAGAGCCCGCTCAGCAGCTTGTCGGCTTCGACGCGCACCGGCGACGCCTTGTCGAGCTTGGAAAGCGGCTCGAGCGCCTTTTTCGCACCGGCCTTGTCGCCGGTCTTGATCAGGCCCTTGGCGAGGTGCAGCCGGATGTCGGCGTTGCCCGGCGCGAGATTGGATGCCGCCCGCAGCAGCTCGACGCCCTTTTGCGCGTCGCCGATCTGCACTTCGGCCCAGCCCAGCGTATCGATCACGTTGGGATTGAACGGCGCCTGCCGGTACGCGGTCGCGGCATACTCGCGCGCCTTCGGATCGCCGGTCTCCGCCAGCACCCACGCGAGGTTGTTCAAGAGCAGCGGATTGTCGGGGTCGAGCTTGACCGCCGCCTGGTAGTTGGCGATCGCGCTGCGATAGTCCTTTCGGGCAAGGCTCTGTTGCGCGAGGTACGCGACGAGCGTGATGTCCTTCGGATGGTCCTTCGTCCATTGTGCGGCGAACGCGCTCGGCGTCGGCGGGGCCGGCCTTCTGCAGTGCCTCGTAGCGCCGGACCGCGAGCATCGGGATCGGCTCGCGCGTGATCGCATCGCGATACGCCGCCGCTGCCTGCGGCCACTTTGCCTGCGCCGCCAGCACTTCGCCTTCGAGCGCATAGCCCAGCGCGCGGTTCGGACGGCTCTTTCTGCAGCTTGCGCGCCTCGGCGATCGCGTCTTCCGGATGGCCGGACATGACGAAGGTCTTGGCCAGCGCGACCAGCGCCCGGCTCTGCTCGGGTTCGGCGGCGATCGCCTGGCGCAGCGTGGCGATCGCGGCGTTGTAGTCCTTCTGCGCCACTTCAGTCTCGGCGAGCCGCATCAATGCCGTGGCATTGTGCGGCTGCAGCTGCACCAGCCGCTTGAAAGTCGCCAGCGCATCGTCGGTCTGGCCCGGCTGCGCGCTGCGCGACTCCCAGCGCTTCCAGAATCTGCGGATCGTCGGGAAAGCGGCCTGCGCCGCCTTGGCGGCGTCGAGCGCCGACTTGGCGTCGCGCAGGTTCTCGTAGTAATTGATCAGCGCCAGCCGCGGCCGGGTCGATTTCGGCACCGCGGCAATCGCACGATCGATCGTCGCCTTGACTTCGTCCGGGCTGTGCCCGGACATGACCAGCAGCTCGGCCAGCCCCAGCAGCAGCTGCTCGTTCTTCGGGTCCTTGGCGAGCATGCGCCTCGTAGCGCTTGCGCGCGTCGTCCGGCTTTCTGTTCCTGCACGTCGAGCAGCGCGAGGTTGCGCGCGGCGGCGAAATAGCCGGGCTGCACCTCCAGCGCCTTCTCGAAGCTCGCCCGCGCGTTCTTGTTGTCGCGCATGCCCGGCGTACGCCGCGCCCTTGATGTTGTAGGTCAGCGGGTTGTTCGGCTGCTTCTTTTCCAGTGTGGCGACCGCGGCCAGCGCCTTGGTCGAATTCACCCCGGCGCAAGATGCGCGGTGATCAGCGCGAGGTCGGCCTGGTATTGCGACTGATCGGCGCCGGACAGCGATTCGAGCTCCTTGAACGCCTGCCCCGGTTCGCCGGCGGCGTACTTGACCTGCGCCAGGCGAACCTTGCTCGCCATGTTGCCCTTGTCCAGCGCGTTCGCCCGCTCGTAGTACTTGCGCGGCCTTGGCGGCGTTGCCGGCGGCGAGCTGCGCCTCGCCGGCCGCCCGCAGCAGCACCGGGTTGTCCGGCGCGCGGCGCAGTGCGGCTTCGAGCGTCTCGACGCGCCTGCGTCGCGCGGCCGGTGCGCAGGTACAGCGCCGCAAGCACCCGCGTCGGGCTGACTTCGCCGGGCACTTGCGCGACGACCTTGCGCAGCGATTCCTCGGCAGAGGCATACGACCCGAGCTTCAGATCGATGAGTCCCGACAGATAGATGCTCTGCAGGTTGTCCGGGTTGACCGAGAGCACCTGCTGGATCACGTCGCGCGCGTGCGCCGCGTCGCCGCGCGAGAACGAGACCAGCGCATCGGCGTAGAGCGTTCGGAATTCGAGCGGCGAGATCTTCTTCATCGCGTCGACCTGAGCCGCCGCCTTGTCCAGCTGTCCGCTTTCGATCAGCAGCGACGCGAGCGCGTAGCGTGCGCCGCAGCGCGCCGCCGCTGACGTCGACCGCATGCTCGAGCGTCTTGATGGCGTCGTCGCGCCGGCCCTGCGCATTCTCGAACCCGGCCTTTGACGATCAGCGCTTCGGCGTTGTTGGGCGCCGCGGCCAGCGCCGCATCGATCAGCTTCAGCGCCTGGGCAGGTCGTTGCCGAGCGCGGCCGACGCGCGCCTGCACCGTCAGCGCGCGCGCGTCGCCTGGCATCGCGGCAAGCGCTGCCGCGATCGTCTCGTTCGCCTTCGGCGCATCGCCGAGCGCCAGATAGGCGGTGGCCACGTCGGTCTGCAGGCCCGCCTGCGCCTTCGGGTCGCCGAGCTTGCGATCGGCGAGCTCCGCGACCACCTTGCGCGAACGCGCCCTGGTCGACCAGCGCGCGCGCGAGCAGCGGATACGTTTCGTCGGCGGGATATTTGAGGTCGATCGCCTTGCGGATTTCGGTCTCGGCCGCCGCGGGACGGCCGGTGTCGAGCAGGGACTTGGCGTACAGGAATCGCGCCTCGGCATTGTCGGGCGCGATCTGCAGCGCGCTCTTGAGCTGGATGATGCCGGCGTCGTATTCGTTCTTCGCCAGATAGGACTTCGCCGATGCGATCAGCGCCGTCGGGATCGTTCTTGCCGCAGCCCGCCAGCGTGCAGGCGACGATCAGCGCCAGGGCGGTGCAGAGACGGTGGCGGGGCTTCATGGTCGTCGCTTCTTTCGCGGAATCGATCGTCCGGTGCGCCGAGTCTATTTCAGGCCGCAGCGGTGCATCAGATCGTAAAGTGTGGGACGGCTCACGCCGAGCAGCTCGGCCGCCTTGCTGTAATTGCCGTTGACCCGTCCGAGCACGCGCAGGACCGCGTCCTTCTCGGCCTCCTCGCGCACGCGGCGCAGGTTGAGGATCGCCGGCTCCGCGTCGGCGGGCGCCGAGGCCCACGTCCGCGGCGCCTATGGTCAGCCGTCGGCCATGATGACGGCGCGCTTGATCACGTTCTCGAGCTCGCGCACGTTGCCCGGCCAGGCATGCGCCTCGATCGCCGCGATCGCGTCCGGCAGCAGCGTCATCGCGCCGCGCCGCTGCTCGGCGGCGAACCGGTGCACGAAGCTGTGCGCCAGCAGCGCCGCGTCGCCCTTGCGGGCGCGCAGCGGCGGAATCTCGACGACGATTTCGGCGATCCGGTAGTACAGATCCTCGCGGAAGCGCCCGGACGACGATGTGATCCTTCAGGCTCTGGTGCGTCGCGCAGACGATGCGCACGTCGACGGCGATCTCCTCCCTGCCGCCGATGCGCTCGATCACCCGCTCCTGCAGGAAGCGCAGCAGCTTGGCCTGCAGCGCGAGCGGCAGGTCGCCGACCTCATCGAGAAACAGCGTGCCGCCGCTGGCGATCTCGAACTTGCCGAACGTCCGCTTGGCCGCGCCGGTGTACGCGCCCTTCTCGTAGCCGAACAGCTCGGTCTCCAGCAGCGTCTCCGGAATCGCCGCGCAATTGATCGCGACGAACCTCTGGTCGCGGCGCGGCGACAGATCGTGCAGCGCGCGCGCCAGCAATTCCTTGCCGGTGCCCGATTCGCCCTGGATCAGCACGGTCGCCGACGCCGGCGCGACCTTCTCGATCGTGCGGCAGACGCGCAGCGCCTCCGGATCGCGGGTCATGAAGCCCGACATGCCGCCGGCGGCGCTCGCGCGTCTGCAGGCGGCGATTCTCCTCCTGCAGCTCGTGCACGCGAAACGCCCGCTCTATCGTCCACGCCAGGATTTCGGGCTCGAACGGCTTGGTGCAGAAATCGTGCGCGCCCAGCGCGATCGTCTTCAGCGCATTGGCGCGGTCGTTCTGCCCGGTGAGCACGATGACCTTGGTGTCGGGCGCGAACGCATTGATCTCCTCGAGCAGCAGCAGGCCCTTCGGTCGGATCGTCCGGATGCGGCGGCAGGCCGAGATCCATCGTGACGACCGCGGGCTCGCAGCGGCGCATCTGCGCCATCGCCGACTCGCGATCGCTGGCGACGACCGTCTCGTAGCGGTCGAACGCCCAGCGCATCTGCTTTTGCAGCTCGGGATCGTCTTCGACGATCAGCAGCGGCTTGCGCGTTTCGGTCATGCGGCTCCCTCTGCGACCGTCGATCGCCGGCGTTCTGCTCTCGCCGCGCGGCAGCAGCACGCGCACACGCGTGCCCCGCCCGGGCTCGCTGTCGACCAGTATCTGCCCGCCGAGGCCGGCGACGTACTGCGAGCTCTCGTAGACGCCGATGCCCATGCCCGCGGGCTTGGTCGTCTCGAACGGCCTGAACAGTCGCTCGCGGATGAACTCCGAACTCATGCCTGTTCCCGTGTCCTTGACATCGATCAGCGCGAAAGCGCCGTCGCCGTGCAGCTTCACCGTGACGCTGCCCCCCTTGCTCGTCGCATCGATCGCGTTCTGCACCAGGTGGCCGATCACGTGCTCGAGGCGATCCTCGTGCCCCGCAGCCGTGACGCCGGTGGAGAGGTCGAGCTCGATCGGCGGATCGAGCGTCGCTTTGGCGGCGCAGACGCGCCGCACGACGGTTTCCAGATCGACAGGACGAGCATTTTCCACCGGCGTTGCCCCGGTACGCAACTGTAGCATCAGTTTGTTCATGCGTTCGACGACATGCTGCGACCGTCGTCAGCATGTCGCGCTGGAATTCCGGGATTCTCGCTGTGCCGTTCGGCGTTGCGCAGCATCAGCGAAAGCTGCGCCACCAGGTTCTTCAGATCGTGCACTACAAAGGCCGACATCCGGTTGAACGCTTCGAACTTGCGCGCCTCCAGCAGCGCCTCGGTGGCGCGGAGCTGGCCCAGATAGCTCGCCGCCTGCCGGCTCGCGGTCTTGAGCAGGTCGCGAACTTCCCAGTCGACTTCGATCTTCGCTCGGGGCGTCATCAGCACGACGAAGCCGAGCAGGCCGGCGCCTGACGGCAGCGGAACGATCAGCCACGCGTCACGCGATCGTCGCGAGCCACTCCGGCAGTTGCAGGCCCGGATATTTGCCTGGATCGTGCAGCGCCTCGTCCACGCTGACGACCCAGTCGGTGCGCGCCAGAAAATCGGCGAGCGATCCGTCCGCCGGTTCGACCGTCGCGAGCGCGGGCGCGTTCCAGCGCGCGCCGAGCCGGAGATTGCCGCTGCCGTCGTCGAGCCACAGCATCCCGGCCGGACTCTCGACCAGGTCGGCCAGCGCCATCGTGACGCGCTCCTGCAAGCCCTGGCCCGGCGCTGTCGGTCGACAGCGTGCTGGTGAACCGCAGCCACGCCTGGCGGTAATCGTAGCGATACGAATAGAAATGCTTGCTGACGAAGACCTTCAGCCGCGAGCGGAAGCGCCCGGACGACGCCACCAGCACGCCGCCGACCAGCGCGGCGAACAACAGCTCGATCTGCAGCGTCCGGCCCCAATCCCCGCCGAGATAGCGAACGACGTATCCGGCCGCAGCGACCGCGAGCAGGAACGCCGCCGAAACGAGCAGCGCCGTCGACTGCAGCACCACGTCGCGCGAGACGTGCATCTCGACCGCCCAGCGCGGATTGCGCGCCATCGCAATGGCGATCAACGGCACGACCAGTGCATTGATCACGCCGCGCGCCGCCCAGATGTCGAGGTCGAGGGCGGCGAACAGCATCGCATCGGCGTACAGGAAGAGCTCGAAGCCGAACATCCCGGCGAGCGCGATGCACAGCGGCTTGATCGCCCATCGCGCCTGCGGATGCGCCCGCCGGAATCAGTTGCTCGACCAGCATCAGCCCGAATACGGCGAGTCCCAGATGAAGGCCGAACGACGTCCTCGCGGCCTTGCACGCCGAGCGAGCCGCGACAACGGCAGGCCGTCCAGCAGCGCGAGGCTCGCCAGCATCGCGGCCACGCACGACAGGTCGCCGACCCATCGCGGAAACGCCGGACGCGTGCTCGTCGGCTTCGCGGACCCGGCAATCAGGTTGCCGACGAACAGGAACCAGACGCCGTACCTCAGGACGTCGGTCGACGCCGGACAGCAGCCACATGGCGGACCGGTCCGACAGGGCGACCGCCAGCGCCGGCTGCGGCCCAGAGTGCCGTCACCAGCGTCGCCGCGAGCAGCAGGGCCGCCCGGACGCTGGGCCGCCAGCGCAAGGCCATCAGCAGCGCAAAACCCAGGTAGCCGGCGAGCGCGAGGCCGTAGCTCCAGGCGGCCACGGTGGCGAGGGTGTTTGCGGTCACGACGTGCGCGGTTAGTCGGTGAGGAGCTGAACTCTAACCGGGTTCAGGAGGAAGAGTATCCCCGCGAGCCGGCGGCCCGCGCCCGCAGCGTCCCATGCGCGGCGGCCACGTGGTCGCTCTGTGGCGTCACCGGGTCCAGCGGGTGACGCGGCGCCGGCGAACGGCGGCGCGCGCGGTCGACCGCGCAATCGGAAAGCGGATCTGCGGCGAAGCGTCCGCTAGCGCGCGCCTTCGCCCAGCAGGACCACGCGCACCGTTTCGAGCAGGATCAGCAGATCGAGCAGCAGCGAGTTGTTCTTGACGTAGTAGATGTCGTATTCGAGCTTCTTCACCGTGTCGTCGACGGTGGCCACGTAGCAATGCCGGACCTGCGCCCAGCCGGTGATGCCCGGCTTGACGCTGTGGCGCACCGCATAGAACGGGAATCTGCTCCGACAGCATGGTGACGAATTCCGGCCGTTCCGGGCGCGGACCGACCAGGCTCATCTCGCCGCGAAGGACGTTGATCAATTGCGGCAATTCGTCGATGCGCGTGCGCCGGATGAACCGTCCGACGCGGGTGATCCGCGCGTCGTTGACCGCGGCCCACGCCGGCCTTGCCGTCCTTTTCCGCGTCCATCGTCATGCTGCGGAACTTGAGCAGCGTGAACGTCTTGCCGCCGCGGCCGACGCGCTTCTGCCGATAGATGACCGTCCCCGGACCCTCGAGCGCGATGAGCAGCGCGGTGATCATGATCACCGGCAACGCGGCGATCACCAGCATCGCCACCACCGACCAGATCGAACGAGCGCTTGACGAAGCGGCGCAGCCAGTTCTGCCGGTAGCCGTCGCCATAGATGAACCAGCTGGCGCGGCTCATGTCCAGCGGCACATGGCCGTGGACGCGCTCGAAGAAGCCGGCAAGGTCGGTAACCTTGACGCCGTTAAGGCGGCAAGCGAGCAATTCCCGCAGCGGCAGCACGCCGCCGCGCTGCTGCCGCACCGCGACCACGATTTCGTCGACGCCGTGATGCTTGACCGCGTGCGCAAGCGATTCGCCCCTGCCGATGATGCGCTTCGGGGCGACCGCCATTTCCTCGCCTGAGTCCGAGCGCATAAAAGCCGATCAGCTTCACGCCGATGTTGCCCTCCGCGAGCGACGTTTCGACCTGCTTCGCCTGCGCGCCCGTGCCGAGCACCAGCACCCTGTGCGGAAGCAGCGCATCGACCAGCGGCAGCATGACCGTGTGTCGCAGCATCATCTGTCCGATGATCGCGAGCAGCGCTGCGGCGCCGACATTCTGCCGGAACAGCTCGCCGCCGGGCAACCAATCCGCAATCACGTAGGCCAGCAGTGGTCCCGACGGCGGAGGCGATGCAAACGCGCGTGAAGTAGGAACTGCGCGCAAGCTTTTCCTTGCGGCGATAGACGCCGAAGCCGATGTTGAACAGGACGATCAGAAACGCGTACACGAACGCCGGGCGCGGCGTGCAGTGCTTCTGGGATGGGTATCCGCTGCAGAAAAATGATCGCGCCGATAGCCGCGATCACGAGCCAGGAGAGCTCCGCAGCGAGCAGCAACAGCGTCGCGGCGGCTACGTTCTGAC
The DNA here is from genome assembly GCA_963713125.1 of uncultured beta proteobacterium. GTDB lineage: Bacteria > Pseudomonadota > Gammaproteobacteria > Burkholderiales > Casimicrobiaceae > PALSA-1003. The sequence goes on from CAVQKL010000013.1 coordinate 68,156, forward strand.
GAAGAAAACTGATCAACCGAATCCCCTCGTATGATGGCGCGTCCCTCGTTGCCCAAGCGCACCGCTCATGCCCGCTCAGCCGGGACGGCCACTCGTCGTCGATAAAACGTTATCTCCTCCTCAGGCACTACCGTGCACCGACCTCCATTCCTTCCAGATGGAACGGAAGAAGCCTTCCGGACTTGCCGATCGATCCTTGTACCGCGCGATCGCGACACTGATATGACAGCTTCGACAGCGGGCGGCGGGAATAAATCCGGACAACCCTACGCCCGCAGTCAGTCGAATATTTCATCAGCATCAATGTACCGCAGCGGTCCGTCGCAGGAAGAACTCCGCGCACGAATTGCGGAATATTCACGATCGCGACAGAAAGACTTGCTTTCGCGCGTGCTGCCAACGAATGTATCAACTTAAGGCGCAAAGGTCCACGCCGACTGTGAAATTGTTGTACAGCGCTTGCTGTCAACAACAGACTGAGAGCCCGAGCATTGCGCTCAGCTGCACCGTCCAATTGCAGAACGGTACGCGGCCGTCGTATCTTGCAGTCGAACCGAGTGCGTCGAGTACGAGCGCCATCTGCTATCATTGGGCCTCAATCTTCCGAGTCGGACATTGCAATTTTTACACGCCGCCGGTGAATTTTTATCCTACATCGGGGCGTGGCGTAAACCACGTCGGGGCGACGAGCGGCCGCTGGCGTCTGCCAAGCGTCGATTGTGCCTAACCGCCGCAGGTCGACGCTCTGACGCGAGGGTCGAGGCGCCGCCGAAACCAATCCGACCAAATGTATCGACCATGGCAAGAAAGTCTCGCAAACCGCTGCCGCACGTGAGCAAGTCGGCAAGCAGGTAATGTGAGCGGCATCTGCGGATGGTACGGCAGCCGCGGAAGGAGATCCGCAGAGCGGCCATTGACGCCATGAAACGCCGCTTCACGTGGCGCGGCACCGAGGACCGGGCGAGCATTGTTGGGCCGAGATTTGGCCTTGCCGCGGTCGGCCCCCCAGGCACAGCGACAGTGCTGGAGGTCGGGCCGGTGTGTGTTGGTGTCCAGGGCCACCCGTCCTGGCGGCGGGGCGCTGCCAATTCTGCCCCGCTGCAAACAAACTCGACTCTTTCTGCCGTCGCGCCATCGATGCATACCTCGGCCACAGGCATTGGGTTTCTGACCGACGTCGGGGGCGACTTCGCCCTCGCGCTCATCGACCATCGATCCGGCAGTGTTGTTCTGGCGATCGATCGCATGGGTGTGCGCAACTCGTCTATGAGACACGCGCACGACACGTTGATCTTCGGTGCAAGTTCGGATGTCGTACTGGCGCATCCTCTCGCCACGCGGGTCGGTCGATCCGCAGGCCCTCTATGACTATATGTATTTCCACATGGTCCCGGGGCCGACGACGGCATACCGGGGCAAAAACGCCTTCTCCCCGGACATAGCCTGATTTTCGACAATGGACAGTGAAGGTAAGACCCTATTGGCAGATTCAATTCACCGAGCCGAAACATGGCCGCGTCGCTGATCTCAAGCCGGAGTTCCGTGCCGCGCTCGATACCAGCGTTGCGGCGTTTGTGGACGGCAGCCAATGCGGAGCGTTCCTGAGCGGCGGGACTGACAGCTCCACCATCGCCGGCATGATTGGCCGCGTCACCGGTGCGCCGGCCCGTACTTATTCGATCGGGTTCGCGGCGGCCGGCTACGACGAGATGGAATATGCGCGCACCACCGCTCGATTCTTCGGCACAGACCACCATGAGTACTACGTCACGCCAGACGACGTCGTCCAGGCGGTGCCGTTGATCGCCGCCGCGTACGACCAGCCGTTCGGCAACGCGTCCGCTATTCCAACCTACTATCTGCGCCCGCCTGGCGCAGGCTGACGGCGTCCAACGATTGCTCGGGGGCGACGGCGGCGACGAGCTGTTCGGCGGCAACGCCCGCTACGCGAAGCAGTATCAATTGGCGCTGTACGATCGCATTCCGGCTGCGTTGCGACACCGCGTCTGCTCGAACCCATTCTGCCACAATCTCCTGGACTGGCTGGAATACCCGTCCTCGGGAAAGCGCGCAGCTATGTCGCGCAGGCGAGCGCTGCCTATGCCGGCCCGCCTCGAGAGCTACAACCTGCTCGAGCGGATCGGTCCGGAAAACGTGTTCAGTGCCGATTTCCTCGCCTCGGTCGATCGGCATACACCGCTCGCGCGCCTCGCTGCCACGTATGCTTCGATTCCGGCGCGAAGCCTCATCAATCGCATGCTGGGGCTCGATCTTGAAGTTCGCTCTTGGCCGACAACGACCTGCCGAAGGTGACGCGCACCTGCGACATCGCCGGCGTCGACGTTGCATTTCCGCTTCTGCATGAATCCATCGTGGATTTCTCGACCACGCTGCCGCCGAGCTTCAAGCTGCGCGGCACACGGCTGCGCTATTTTTTCAAGGAAGCGCTGCGCGATTTCCTGCCGAGCGAAACCATCGCCAAGAAAAAGCACGGCTTCGGATTGCCCGCCGGCCTGTGGTTGCGCGATCACGCCCCGCTTCGCGAGCTTGCCGGTGATTCGCTCGCCAGCCTGCGCCGGCGCGGGATCTTCCGCGGTGAGCTCTTCGATACCCTGATCACGCATCGGCTTCACGATCACCCAGGATATTACGGCACGCTGGTGTGGGTGCTGATGATGCTCGAGCTATGGTTCGAGGCCACGGTCTCGCGACGCAGCGGGAACGTCGGCCGGATGATCGTCCCCTCGGCCCTCCGATCGAGGACGGCCGACCGGCGTCGTTAAGCGACTTACCTACAAGAACAATGGGCGCATTGGCAAAGGCAGGACGTTTCTTGCAGCCCTGCGCCGTGCATCGAGCTTTTATCGCGTGCCTTATCCGACTGCGCTGCTTCGGTCGGCGTACTTGTATGCAGTCCGGCAGTTTTCGCGCAAGGAGATCATCGGCTTCGGTCTGTTCGTGCCTTCGATAGCCGCCAGGATACCGATCCTCATCAGCAAGGAGCGATCATTGGCGAAGCTTGCGCGATTCAATCCGCCGGAATATCAGCATCTGACCGAAAGCAAGGACGAGTTCTACACGATTTGCCGTCAAAAGCGTCTGCCGATCCCGGAAACATACGGCTGGAGCCGCGACGGTCGGCGGTACGACGCGGACGGAGGTCTGATCGACGGGGATAGCGCCTGGGGAGCTACCTATCCGACCGCCTGGCGGAAGATTTCATCATCAAGGACAAGGATGGCGCCTACGGATCGGGATTCGGTGCATTTCATCGAATCGGTGACGCTTTTTATCCGGCGGTTGACGGTGATGCGTACAACATCGACGGCCTGCTCTCAGTCCTTACGTCGCTTCAAAAAGTCTCGGAAATCATCATCCAGAAGCGCCTTTTCGACGATCCGCGGCTGGCCGAGCTTAGCGGACGGCGAGGCCTCCAGACGATGCGCATCAATACGCTGCTGGATCCAGATGGTCACGTATCGATACTGTTCTACATGATCAAGATTCTTGCTGGCACGACAATTACCGACAATTTCTCGATGGGAACCACCGGGAATTTGATCGCCTATGGTGATTCCGAGCGAGGGAATTCTTCGGGGAGCAGTAAATATCCACGAGTGTGGATCCGGCATGAAGGATGTCTTTGCGCATCCCGACACCGGCATTGCGTTCGACGGATTCAGATTGCCCTTTTGGTCCGAAGCCATCGAACTCGTAAAGACCGGCCAGCGCTGTTTTCCCGACCTGCGCACGCTCGGCTGGGATGTCGCGCTCACGGAAAACGGCCCAATCATCATCGAAGCAAATGCCCGATGGGATCCCCCTACTCTATGCGCCGTTCCTGATGTCCGGGCAATACTGGCGCCACATCTTTGGTGGGCAAGGATCGGGGCGGCAATAAGCAGGCCGTCCACACTCTCTCATCGCAAATCGAGATCGGGCCGAAGCTCGACCTTAACGAGTCCCATCTCGGAATCCCGGTGCCGGCGCCGGAGCCGTCGCAGGCGACCACCGAACAGCGCGCGGTCGAGGTGACGGAGCACTTCGTTCCAGTCGTGCCTGCGTAGCCCCTTTCGCAACGCACCTTCAATCGCACGGTCGCCGTTGGCGTGTGCCGCCACCAGCATGCTCACCACATATTCAACCTCCGAATTCGCAGCCATGCCTGCGACGCGCCGAAGATCCTCCAATGGTGGAAAAGGGCCGTCGACTCCGCACAAGCGCAGCGCCGCCATCGTGCGCAGGCACTTCGGACAAACGCCGCAATTGTCATTCGGGAATTCCCAACAGACACGGAGGTTGTCCAAAATATCTCCACGCTTCGCGACAGTCCACGTTTTTTCGAGGCGAGTGACCGAGATATCGTCGTGGATAATCTCCGTGACGCCGTTGGAAAAGCGATGATCCAGATCCGGGTGGGAACCCTGCGGCATTACGTTGCTCGTCGCGTGACTCGACGCGATATAGCATCGTCGAAGTCCCAGCAGCATGCTAATCGAAGCCAAGGTCGCGCCAAAGGCGAACATACGGCTAACTCCGAGCTCGCGCATGAAGCGGCTGTGGTTCGTCTCCACCGGAATCAGATCCTTGCCTAACCGCTCGGCAAAGCGAAGGTTTCTGTCGAGATTGGCTTCGCTTTCGGCATCGGACAGCGTGTGGTCGAAACCGAAAACGACGATCAGAACATCCAGTTCGTCGAGATGGGACAACAAACTGAAAGAGGAATCCACGCCGCCCGCATAAAACAGACCCACCGGCCCGCTCGAAGGCGTCGGCTCGTATGACGCGGCATGCAACGGCACCTTCTTCAGATCGGCATTCCAGCTCATGTAGATGCGTTGGATTCCATCGAACTGCGAGACCAAGCGCGACGATACCGGGATGTTGTCAGGCAGACGCAATGGGGTCCCCGCGCGCATTGCCGGGACCAATGCCGAGACGACAAGGCATCGCCAAGAGTGCCTTAAGAAAACGCTTCGCGGGAATCCGGTAATACAGAGAATGCCCGTCGCACATCGCGCTGACCTCGACGCGATCGTGCTCGATCGGTGTGATCCGTATATTATCTATATCCATGTCGTCATTGACCAATTCTCCGCAACGAGATCGCCCCGCGGCAATCGCCAAAGCGATCGCTGAGTCACAGAGGATTCTCGTCAAGCGCGGCAGTGCGACTGGTCGGATCATGCTAGGCAGAATCAATCCTGTCATGGTGCCGGGGCTCGTCGCGGGCTACGTCGCAGCTGGCCATCCATACAGCTGCGCCCACCGCTGCCCACTACGGGCCACGCCGGCGGAACACATGGTGCAACGGATCATGTCGCCACGGCATCTGGATTTCCAGGACGATGCCGACTTGCGACCACCCGCCTTTTCGCTTACGCGCAGCGACGCGGTATTTGTCCACCAGATTCTGCTGTAGAGGCGCGCAAAACCCATTGCGCGCAATCGTTCTGCACTGCACTGCTTGAGTCGCGTGGCAAGTCCTTTCCCCCTTTCCGGCGCAGCAGTCATCAGGTGGACCGATGCGGCATCGTCGGCCGCCAGCGGCCAGAAGGCGCTGTTGATGATAGCGTTCGCCGAACCAAAGGCACTGCGCGCAAACCAGGACGCCGTCGCCGCGCAATATCCCGAACAGATGCGAGCCGTGTGCCTCCATACCATTCGCAATCCCGCAACTCGGCAAACGGGGAGCTTGCCAGGTCCGACGAGACAACCTCCGCAAACCGGTAACCGTCCGGCAAGGCCTCTGCGCCCGGGCGCTCGCCGCGTGCAACGGCAGGGTAAAGATCCTGAAACAGGAATAACCGAACCCCACGCGCCGCAGAACTGCAAGGGATCTCCTTCCCGATGGATGGGCGCGCAGGCGCCTGTTCGTCGATACCGGCCATCAAGCGGCGCTGCGGATCGAGTCCGCGCCGATCGACTGCGAACGCTTGCCGCTCCGCAATGCCAAGCGAGCCGCGGTAGGCTTGAAGTGAATGCAATGTGAGTGCAAGTTGTCTCGACACCCCGGCCAGGAATCATCAAAGCGCATCACCTGTACGCTACGTCTAATCTTGCCACAGCTCGCTCCTGGAATCGACTTATGGTCAGGGGCAGCGCAGGCCGTGCATCTGTGCAATACAATGCTCTGGCGGTTTGGCCCGACACTCCGCTCGACCGGGCATCGGCTATTTCATGGCGCCGAGCTTGCGCAGAAGGTCGCGCGCCGTCTTGCGCATCCCGAAACGTCCGAGGAGGTCACCGAGCGCAGCCGAAACCTTGTTGGTCATGCGCATCGACGCTGCCATCACGACTGCCTTTGAAGTCCGACGGAATGAGATAGAAGTAGCCTTCAAGCCTCGACCCCGTGCTCAGGCGTTCCTTGTGCAGACTGTCGCCATTGCCGAAGTCGAACTCCCTGATCGCTCCGCTCGAGGCCGCAAGATCGGAGATAATCTCGCGTGTGGAGGAAGATGCCAACATGGTGGCTGCGCCCATCCGGGTCATACCCGATCTCCTGAGCGTGGAAGCGCCCGCGATAGACGAAACCGACCTGGAACGCAATCGGCTTTTCATCGACGTAAAGCACGTAGCTGCGGAACCAGCCAAGTTGCGACGGCGGCAAGATAGCAGTGTTCCAGCGCGTCACGCTCGCGCAGCCCCGAGCCGAGCAACCGGTACTGGTAGGTCTTGCTGCGAAAGCTCGCTCGCGGCGGCAACGAACTCGCGCACCTCGGCTTGGCCAGCGGAAGCACCTCGTCCGGTAATTCTGCCGGACATGCGCGGTGAATCGCTTGCGGTTGGTCCGCAGGTCGGCACGGGTTCGCGCCCCAAGCTGCTTCAAGTACCCGTCTAGGCTCTCGGCCACCGTCGCGTAGCGATGTCGATAGACCTTGCCGTTTTGCAGCGCGTGAAATCCCCCGATCAGCGCAGGCGATTTCGTGATGAGGTCATACATGGCGGTGCCTTCAGCGACGGACTCGAGAAAAATGACTTCATCCGGCCGCAAGTCCGCTCTGATGCGTTGCGAGGAGCTCCGCCAGAAGCGATATCTCCCGTGGCCGATCGCCATCGGCATCCGAGAGGCACGGCAAGCGCATTGAGACGATCGAACCGGGAAGAAAAGAGCGTCAGCTCGCCAAGGGCGAGCGGAATTGCGGAAGGATGGACAAGAAATGTCGCCAGACCCGTCAGGGCGATCCTGTTGGCGACGAACATAGATGCGAGCGAGCTTGTCCCGGCCGTTGGCAAGACCATTGACCCAGCGCGGATCGTTGAAAAGATCGAGGCGTGCTCGGCCAAGCGGACTACGTTCCGATGTCGGAGCAGACGGCGTCGACGGCACCGGCCGCGCCAGATCGATCCTAAGCCAGCCGCCGTCGTCGATCATGCGTCGCCGCCATGAAGACGCGATCCGCAGCGACCGACGCCAACGCGGCCACGACGATGGCCTTCGGCTACACGACTGAATTTTGCATCACCGGCTCCGCGCGATGACGAGTGGCAGGCACTCGCCGCCAGGCTGGTCCCGTCACAGCCGCTTTGTGACCGCGGCCTGGATTCGCGCCTGGGGGCAGGATGCTTTCTTCCGCATCAGAACTGGCTTCCGCCGCTGCGGTATCTGACGGTCCGTGCCGAGCGACGGCCAATTGCTCGCGGTCTTTCCCTTTGCAACGCAAAAGCAAGCCGGATTTGCGGTCGCTTCGCTTGGCGGGCTTTTACTGGCCGTTCCGATCTCCGATCCATCCCGGAGAATTCCAGCGCAGAAGCGATCGAGGCGTTGGCGTCCGCGTTCACGCGCTCGTGACTATCGCCGCGCTTCGCTACGGGCCGGTGCCCGAAACGCACCCGGGCGATCGACGGTCTCAACTGGCTCTGCAAGCCCAGGGCTGGCGCTTCACCGGTTCAACCTTGGTGAGACCTATTCGGTCGACTTGCCTGACACGTGGCAGCAGTTCGAGCACAGTCTCGGCAAGAAACTGCGGCTCAACACAAGCCACTACGAGCGCAAGATGCGGCGCGACGGCGACGTCGAGATCCGCTGCACACGCAACAGCAGGGCGCATCCTGGGCGGAAACGGTCAGCGATCTCGGAGCGATCGAAGGCAAGTCCTGGCAGTGGCGGGAAGGCGGCAAGCTCCGCTTTTTTGGCGATCGCAATCATGCCTTCTGGACGAGCCTGCTTCTGGAGTTCTGGCGTGGAGAACTAAGGTCTCCGTCTGGCTGATGTACTTCAAAAGGGAGCCAGTCAGCTTTTGCCTTTGCCTCGACTGCGGCGACATCCGTCACATTGTCGCCAACAATTATGCCGAGCATGTGCGGCGGCTATGGCACCGGTTCGATCCTGTACAAGTACGTCTTTCGCGATGCCATCGAATCAGGCACGATCCGCCGCGTCAACATCGGGATGGGCGATCCGGCTACAAGAGCCGCTGGGGCGCGCAACCGTCGTTCAAGCTCGTGGACTGGATCGCCTTCCGGCCGGGCGTGCGCGGGCGCCTGCTGGGATTTGCCTATGCGATGCGCCGGAACGTCCGGTGGCGAGGCAGTTCCGCAAGGCGGCGTCGACAGTCCGCTCACGCCGGCCGCGACAAATACCGCGTAAGCAAGGTGCTGCTCGGCAGCGCCGCCGCGCACGACTGCGGCGCAGCCACCATCATCGCCCGACCGACGGATCCGTACCTGACGGCGCGTGAATTGTTCACCGACCTTCGCCATCGAGCATGCGACGACCGAGCGCTCTGGTAATTCAGCCTGTACCTTCGAAGCACCAAGGGTGGGTCGCGACCAAGGACGTCGTTACGGCGGCGAAGCTCTTCTGCTGTCTGATCGCCGCCATGGCGCCGCCGCGCCATTGGCCTGCCACGGCAAAGTTGCTGGCGCGCGCCCATCTCCGGGTCCAGGACCGCGGCGCTCGGATACTCGGGGCGCTCCACTGCATTTCCCGACCGGGACATTCGCGCGCGCGCAGAGGACACGTTCGCGTGCGGATTACCTGCCAACATCCAGGCGATGCGGGAAGCCCTTCCCGGGGGCTGGCGGTGCGAGCCGCAGGTAACGGGCCGCGACGTGCTCGACCAGGCGTTGCGGCGATCCCAGGGCGCGGTGTTTGGCCCGGCCCGTTTGCCGGAAGCGTTCTTCGCATTGGGCAAGGCGCTGGCGCGAATATTCGCTTACCCTTTTGAGCACGCCCTCGCATCCGTTCTCGCCCACGTGGGTCGGCACGCGATTGCTCAATCCGATACGTTTGCGCGCGGAGAACCGTTACCTCGTGCGCCGGGTACGGGTGGTGTATGGCAACTCACGGCCCGCGCTCGACGTCCTGAGGCAGGCACTGCGCGAAAACGGCGTGGTCTGGATCATGGCGATCGGCGCGGGCAACAAATCGCTCACTTTCCCTTTTCTTGGGGGCGTCCTCGATCTGGCGATCGGCGCGCCGCGCCTGGCCTTCGAGACCGGGGCGGCGCTGATTCCGGTGTTCACATGGCCCGACGACAGCGGCGGCTATCGCGTCGAGCTCGGGCCGGACCTGACGCCCGCGACCGCGTGCCAATGCAGCAGGCACTGCAGGAAATGATGTCCCGCTACGTCGCACTGCTGGAGCCGATCGTCCGGGCGCATCCGACGCAGTGGCAGGGCTGGTTTTATCCGGGAACGTGGCGGCCTGCCGACTAGGGCCTAATTTCGCGATTTTCCGTTTCTTCGTCTCAGAGTCGTCTGAGAAAGCGCTTCAGGCGAGACTTGAGCCCGAGCTGGTCGAGCAGCGCCGCGGCCGCAATCGATACGCTGTCGAACGCTCGGTGCAGTCCGACCCAGAACCGCGCCGAGAGCGAAGCCGCGAAATAGCAGATATCCGCGCAGGCGGTTTCCTGCGTGCCGAAGAACTTTTGTGTTCCCCCTGCCCTTCGGTGAAGTCGAACGCGCGAAACCGCTTTTCCTCGAACAGCGATTCGAACACCAGGTATTGCAGCACTGTCCCGGGGGACAAGTCGGCGTGTTTCGGGTCGTAGCCAAGGTAGCTGTAGAGCAGGACGCCATTGACGACGGGGCAGCAAAGATAGGCGACCGCCTTGCCGTGCAGGAAAAGAACGTAGGCCCGCACAGAGTCCGTCGACGCCATGCCGATCAGCTCGTCGAGAAATTCGGGCTCCGATGGGCAAGCCGCCGTCGAGTAGCTTTTCCTGATAAGTCAGCGTCGACACTTCCCTCGCCAGGCGATGAAACTCCGCCATGTCGCCGGGGCGTTGTACTCGCGCATTTCGCAACCGGGGCCGAGCTCGACAAAGCGCCTGACCTTGCGCCGCAGCGTGCTGCGCGATTTCGCGCTGAATTTCGCCAGGTACGTGTCGAGGTCACCCGAGAGATCGGTATGAAAGCGGGTATAGCGAGCGAAGACGTAACGCAATACGCCATCCTCCGCGCTGCACAACCGGCATCGCGTCGCGCATCGGATGCGATCGCGTGACGATCACTTCGATGTCGCGGCCAAGCCGGTCGAACGGCGGCGGCGGTTCGTCCGGGATCGTCGCTCAGATCGAAGAAATGCTCGAGCAGCGCCAAACCGCGAAACTGTCTCCGAAACAGCGTGAATTCTCCGATGCGATAGGAGAGCACGAACGGCACCGGTTCCCAGCGGGGCGCGTCGGCACTCACGGTCGGATCCGAGCCACCCGCTGCTTCAGTAAAGGCGCGACGCGAGTTGCTCGATGTGCCGCCATGCGGTGCGAGTGCGTGATGAGGCGAGCGGCGCCGCTTGCATCGCGTTCGGCAAGCGCAGCTGGATCGAGATCGGCAAAATGGCAGGTCTCGAACTTGTCGGAGTTGCCGGCCAGATAGGCGCAAAGGCGTTCGAAGCGTCTGGCCAGCAACTGTCTGGGAAGTCGCCGCTTTGCCTGCTGCCAGGCGCCCGACGCGCACGAACTCGAAGCTGTGCAGCACGATGACGACCGCAAACCAATGGCTGGCGGCGGCGTGCTCCAGCACCGCGCGAAACTCGCCCAGGCTTGCAGCGCAAACATGCAGCGGCCGGCGCAATTGTGGGGCGGCCCGGTCGACGAAAGTGGTTACCGGGAAACTCCCACACGCCTTCGAGGTTCGCCGGCTGCGTGCAGCCTCGCGACCGCGACGTCGATGTCGGGGAAGGACGACTCGAATCGCGCGTTCAGGCTGCTGTCGTACAGGATGCCGTTACTTCCAAGGGCGCGGAGCGTGGCGAGGCTTGCTCCCCAGCTCCCGGCGCGAAACGCGCTGGGTGGCCGGGAGCCGGCCTCGCAAAGGCGGTCGCTTCCTGCCCGAATCAGGCGCGCCTGATCGGCTGCGCTGTACGCGTGCAACAGCGGCCCCGCAAACGCCGGCAGCGCCGGGCAGCGCGGATCGGTCAGCCATTCCGGGTGCAGATGAAGCCCGACTTCCTGGCGGTGCCGCTGAATCAGCGCGACGAGATCGCGCAGCGGCGCGAGCCCCAAGGGCGTACGAGAACAGCGGATCGACGAAATAGGTCGCCTTCAGGCCTGCCGCTGCCAGTATCCTTAGCTGGTAAGGCAGGCCCCGCGCGTCGTCTCCTTCTCCGCCGTAGAAATACCAGGACATTTCCCGGGCGCAGCCCGTTGTCCGGCTGAAGCGGCGTGTGCGGCCAGCCTGGCGACTCCGGCCATACCTCGGTGTCGACGGTAAT
>CAVQKL010000014.1:0-112289 GCA_963713125.1 uncultured beta proteobacterium
GAACCACTCCCCAGTCGCCGGTAGTGTCCTAATTCGATTTGCGTCGAACTAATTTTTGTGCAGGCTTCTGGACTCGCTATGAAACTCGCGATACGGCGCGCGCCGACGTGTTCGAATACATCAAAGTGTTTTACAACCGATTCCGTCGTCACTCGTCGCTCGACGGCGTCAGTCCAGTGACGTTGCATGAAACGTGGTTAAGGCAGCAGTCAGCAAGAAAGGCCGCGTGAGAGGTCGCTCGTTGGTTGGTGCCCGAAAAACCGATGGAAGGTTAGAGTGTGCAGGAGTGGCTGCCGGAAGATCATCTGGCGCGGTTTATCATCGACATGGTTGAGCAACTGATTTGTCGGCACTCGAACAAAGCTATGCCGGTCGCGGCAGCGATGCACACCACCCGGTGATGCTGGTAGCGCTGCTGCTCTATGGCTACGTCACCGGCACCTTCTCCAGCCCGGGGGTTGGAACGGGCGAGCTATGACTCGATCGTCGTTCGCTACGTCACCGCGAACACCCATCCGGATCACGACACGATCAACAGTTTCCGCAAGCGCTTCCTGAAGCAGATCGAAGCGCTCTTTGTCCGGGTGCTGGGCTGCGCCCAGGAGTTGGGTATGTTGAAGCTGGGTACGGTGAGCCTGGACGGGGCCAAGGTGCACGCCAACGCTTCGCGCCACAGCGCCATGAGTTATGGCCACGCCAAGAAACTGGAAGCCAAGCTCAAGACCGAGGTGGCGGAGTTGATGAAGCGGGCGGAAGCGGCCAACGCCAAGGACTTGCCGGAAGGCTTGAACCTGCCCGAGGAGTTGAGCCGCCGCGAGCAACGCTTGGCCGCCATTGCCGCAGCCAAGGCGAAGATCGAAGCGCGGGTCAAGGCCGAAGCCGAGGCTGCCCATGTGGCCAAGTTGGCGGCGCGCGAGCAACGGGCGAAGAAGAGCGGCAAGCGACCTGGTGGTCGGCCGCCAACGCGGCACAGCGGCACAGCGACGGACAAGGATCAAGTGAACTTCACCGATGAGGAATCGCGCATCATGCCGATGCCAGGTGGAGGCTTCGAGCAAGCCTACAACGCGGAAACCGCTGTGGATACCGACAGCTTGCTGGTGGTCGCGTCAGCGTTGACGCAGGCAACCAATGATAAGCAGCAAGCGGTGTCGATGCTGGAACAACTGCAAGCTTTGCCGAAGGCGTTGGGCCGGATTAAGCGGTTGCTGGCCGATACCGGGTATGCTAGCGAGGACAACGTCAACGCCTGCGCGCAAGCCAAGCTCGAGCCCTTGATCGCGCTCGGCCGCGAAGCCCATCACGGCTCGCTGTTCGATCGCTTCGCGGAACCGGCGCCGCCGCAAGGTAAACCGACGCCGTTGGCGGCCATGCGCCATCGGCTGCAGACGCGACGCGGGTGCAAGCTGTATGCGTTGCGCAAAATGCACGGTTGAGCCGGTGTTCGGATTGATCAAGCACGTGATGAAATTCCTCCAATTCTTGTTGCGCGGCATCGCCAGTGCGCGCGGCGAATGGAGCTTGGTGTGTCTGGGCGTGGAACCTGAAGCGAATGAACGCCCTCTGCGCGTGAAGTGCGGCACATTTCACCTCTCGAAACCAGGCTGAGCCGCATCACAATCCGTCTCCGCTACTCTCGCAACACACTATCTCCCGTTTCGTCCCAACGCAGTGTCAGATGAGTCGTCGCCGGGCCAATCAACCGAAAAACACGGACCTCAAGTCCGACGGGCTGCTAGCATCCGGGAGTCGATGACCATGCGTCTATCGAGCATTGCATTGCTGCTTCTGGCATTGACTCCTGCTTTCGCCGGCCCGGTCGAATCGCTGCCAACGATCGAGCTGACGATCAATGGTCACCGCTTGACCGCGGAGATCGCGGCAACGGAGGCGACGCGGAGTACGGGTCTGATGCGTCGTTTCAGCCTGCGTCCCGATCACGGCATGCTGTTCGTATTCACCGCACCGCAGCCGCTCGCGTTCTGGATGAAGGACACCTACGTTGCGCTGTCGATCGCGTTCATCGCCGGCGACGGCCGCATCCTGAATGTCGACGACATGGCACCACAGACCGAAACAACACACCGTTCGCGTGGCCCTGCAATGTTTGCGCTTGAAATGAAAAAGGGCTGGTTCGCGCAATATGGGATCGTGACGGGTACTTTGGTGAAAGGGTTGCAGGCGACGCCAAAACCGGCAGATTAACGATTGCCCGCGTTTGTGCTATACAGCAGCCCGCAATCGCGGCCACCATTAGTTGAGTTGCGATGCCACGGTAATGTGGTTACGATGAAATTGCACGCGGGGAACTGGCTACTTTTGTCCCGGGACCGCACGTTGCAGGGGATGCCGTGCTCAAATCAATTATGCCAGGGAAGCCGCGGCCAAGGGCTCCGCCGTTCGTCCCTGCGTTGCTGGGACCGTTGTGGCGTGCCGCGCGGGCAGGTTGCGCCCTCGAGCCCGAAATGGAAGCTATCGTCCAATCCCTCGGATTCGACAGCTTTATGTACGGCATGTCAACGGCGCCTCATCCGCTGAGAGATAGCCGGTCGTATGTCTGGACAACCCTGCCTCGCGAATGGGTCGTAATTTACGACCAGGAATCGTATATCGAGATCGACCCGCGCCTAACTCAGACTTGGCAACGGGTCACCCCAGTCCTCTGGGACCGGCATACGAGCAAAGGTGACCGCCAAGCTGAGCGCTTCCTGGATCATGCTGCGAAGTACGGAGTCGGCAGTGGCGTGGTTGTGCCCCTCAGAGATCCTTTCCACCCATTGATAATCGTCGCGCTTAACTCATCGCAACGTGAAATCAATGATGTACGGCGTCATGAAATCAACGCTGCACTTGGAGAGATCGTACTTCTAGCATCGCATTTTCACGAGCTATTTATGGCAAGTTATGTCGACACCGGTATTCCGCCGCGACAACAAGGTGCTCCTTTGAGTGCGCGAGAGATTGAATGTCTGCGCATGGCTTCCCATGGATTGACGAGCGCAGATATAGGACAAAAGCTTGGGCTCGTTGAACGTACCGTCAACTTCCATTTTTCAAATATCCTCAGCAAGCTCGGCGTAGCAAACCGCGGTGAGGCAATCGCGGTAGCTATTATATGCGGCATTTTGGCAATGTAGCGGCGATGCTAGACAATATGGTCGTGTTGAGGAGTTGTGGGGCTTCTTGAGCGCCTTCCTGCCGTCCAGAGTCAGGTTCTCCGGCGCGAAAGCAGCGTGTATTTCTGACCTTTGATGTAGCTTCGATCCTGGCCGCTGAGTTTTCGGTACTCGGACTTGCGCACCTCGTCGGGCGCCTTGCCCAAGTGACGCATGATGTGGAACTTGTCGAACAGGATCGCCGCCCGTGGGGCGCGTTGGTTCGTCACATTGCGAAACGGCTTCCACATGTCCATCACTGCCAGGCGAATACCCGGATCTTCTTCTCGCCTAGCCCGTCGTAGAACAGCGCTATACTCGCCTCTTTGCGGTGCTCGCCGCCAAACCAGATCGGGCGCCGGCGCAGCAGATCGCTGACCACGATTCGATAGGTATGCCCCTTGCGAATCGAGATCTCGTCGATGCCGATTGCCTTGGAAGCGGATGTATGTGCTTCGGCCAGCTGCGCCCGCATGTACTGTTTTTCGAGAATCTTGACCGTATCCCAGTCGAGATTGAGTTCCTTGGCCAGATCCTTGATCGTGGTCGCACGGCAACGCCGGCCGACGTAGTGCGCAAAACGCTTGGTATAGAACGGGTTGTCGGCCAGGAGCTCGAGTCGTTCGCGCTTCACCTTGTCGCAACTTCGGCACTGAACGCGTCGAACCTCGAACTCGAGGTAGATGCGCATATTGCAGCAGGGCAGATCGCGAACCTGTCGCGTCCGTCGGTCGTACCAGCCCAGGTGCGCTCGACTGCAACAGCCACAGAGCGTTTTTTTGAGCGCCGTTCAACGGTGATGACCCGGACCTTCGAATCACCGAACACGCCGCGCACCGTGGGTTGCGGACGAAAACCGGGGAACGCATACGTATCCCACAGCCCCGCATTCGCTTCGCCGAAGTAGCCATGCAACATGTTCGCAGTTTCCACCGTTCCTGAACATGCCCGAGCGCCAGCATCCACGGCGCTTCCGGGCCGATTCACCCCCCAAAATCACCCACACGACGTCCTGAAGACCCCGAATTTCTAGGCTACCCGACGCAAAAGCCGCTTTCTCTCCTAGAGCGGATTATCACCGTGTCATCCAACGAGGGCGATTTGGCGCTCGACCTCTTTTTCGGATACGGTACTGCTGTGCACGCTGCCGAAAAGCTGAAACGTCGTTGGATCGGGATCGATGTGACGCACTGAGCTATGTCCGTTATTGAAAAGAGGATGCGCGATGCATTTCTGGATATTGAATTCGACGTCCCCGGTACGCCGACGGACATTGACGGCGCGCCGTAACCTCGCGCTGCGCGACAGGTATCAGTTTCCGTGGTGGGCCTGCTCGTCGGTAAACGCGCAGCCCTTTCAGGGCAAGAAGAAGGGCGCGGACACCGGCATAGATGGCGTGATTTATTTCCAAGACGATGACGAGCTGCCGAAAAAAATTGTAGTCGGCGTGAAGGGCGGCGAGAACGTCAGCGTTGCCATGGTGCGAGACTTCGCCCACGTCGTAGACCGCGAAAAAGCCGCAATGGGGTTCTTCGTGACGCTCACGGATCCGACTCGGAATATGGTCACGGAGGGAGTGGGAACGAGCTATTACACGTCGCCGCTTACCGGCGCTAAGTTTCCGAAGCTGCAAGTCCTAACCACCGATGGCCTGCTCTCCGAGAAGGAGCAAGCGCACTACCCCCCATGGATGCCGTGGCCTAACCTTCAAGAAGGCGAAGCGGGAAGAAGGGGAGTCGGGGCAGAAAAATCTTTTGTAACAGCCGAAGCCTCAAACTGCACCACTAGCCACTCGCCGGATGCCTCGCGGTTTGGACTGTTCTGATGTATGCTTTTTGCTGGTTTCATCAGCAGGGCATGATTGCAAAACGTGGAAAGCCGGCGACGCCTGCACGACCTTCTACTCACGCGCGCAACTGACCTCCGTGAAGAACGACTCCTACGTCAAGGTAAGGGGTGGTTCCATATCCCTTGTCTAGGGCATGAGGCGCTCGGTGTAATAGCAGAGTCTCTCTCGACCAACGACCTGTTATTTCTGTATTACCGCGATCGTGCGTTGATGCACGCCCGCGGCGTAACTCCGACTGAAATTGCTCGCGATCAATTTGCGACTGCCGCGTCTTCCTCTGCCGGCAGGGTAATGCCCCTTCATGGTTCATACCGTCGGCTTGGTATTTTCCCGCCTATCGGACCGACCGGCGCTCAATGCCTGCCGGCGGTTGGTGCGGCATGGGGTATCAAACTGAGTGGCAAACCGAACGTCGTTTTGTGCACGATTGGTGATGCTGCAACGCGACAAGGTGAATTCTTCGAAGCGGTAGCGTTTGCGGTTCAGGAAGGGCTACCCGTCGTATTTGTTGTCGAAGATAACGGTTTTGGCATTAGCACCTCGACAGCGCGACATCTACCTTTCCGTCTCGGGATATTCGACGACCGCCTATATCGTCGCATCGATGGCCGTTCGCTCGAACTAGTAGACGAAGCAGCCAAAGATGCGATCGGTGCAGCGCGGCGCGGTGACGGGCCGATGATCCTATGGATGGAGCTGGATCGGCTTTCATCTCATACCCATTCAGATGATCACCGTAGCTATCGATCTGGGGCGGAGATCGCGAACTTGCAAGCACGTGATCCAGTTCATCTCTACGTTAGACACCTTGTTGAGCTTGGACAAATCACCGCTAGCGAAGTCGAGTCTCTGCAAAAGCAGATCGAGATCGCGGTAAATCAGGCGTATCTCGTAGCGGAATCCGAACCAGGGCCAGATCCCGACTCGGGGCAAGCGAATATCTTCGGCACCTCGCGCACAAGTGGTTATCCGCCACCATTTGCTCTGCAGAAGATCGATTGCACGATGGTGAGCGCACTTAATGCGTGCCTTAGCGAGGTGCTTGATCGAGTACCAATGGCCATCCTCTTCGGTGAAGACATCGAAGATCCAAAGGGCGGCGTGTTTGGCTTTACTAAAGGTCTGTCGACGCGTCACCCTGGCAGAGTAATCAATTCCCCGCTCGCTGAGGCGACCATCATTGGCACTGCGGTTGGGTTGGCTGCGACAGGTTATCGACCAATATTCGAACTACAATTTATCGACTTTGCCACACCGGGATTCAATCAACTCATTCATCAAGTCACCACGCTGCGCTGGCGTTCAAACGGTGATTGGACGTGTCCTGTCATTTTCTACGCTCCATGTGGTGCATATCTCCCGGCCGGAGGACCATGGCATAGTCAATCCAATGAGGCGTTTTGGACGCACATACCTGGTCTGCGTGTTGCGGTCCCCAGCACACCAGAAGATCTAGTCGGATTATTGTGGACATCGTTGCACGAAGACGATCCGACCCTTTTACTTATCCCAAAACACATCATGCGCGTGCGACACGATGGCTCGCTATCTCGGGCGGTTGGCTTTGGGCAGGGGCGTGTCGTCCGTCCCGGCACTGATGTGACAATTGTCGCTTGGGGCAATTGTGTTGAATTGGCGCGCGATGCAGCAGAGCAATTGGCTGCGGAGTGCTCCGTGGAAATAATTGATCCGATTAGCCTAGCTCCTTGCGACTGGACGATGATCGAATCATCGATCGCCAAGACTGGTCGCTTGATTGTCGTAAGCGAAGACACACAAACAAGCAGTTTCGGACAAGCCATCATTGCACGCGCAGTAGGTTCACAAGAGCGATTCAATCGGTTTCTGTCGCCGCCTCTTCTCGTTGCACGTGCCGACGCTCACATCGCCTTTAATCCAACCGTCGAATATGCAACACTGCCCAGTTTGGCCAAAGTTAGATCAGCAATTCTTGATGTTTTTGGATAGGAGCGGGTGATGCTCGAAGTCCGCGTGCCGCAACTTGGAGAAGGACTAAGAGAAGTACGGGTCGTCCAACTCTTACGTGCGCCCGGCGATGTCGTACAGCGAGGTGATGCGTTGTATATCATCGAAACTGATAAGACGACTGTCGAAATGGATTCACCCAAAGCTGGCCGCATACACAGGTGGCACGTTAAGCCTGGCGATATCATCCCAATAAATGCACCTGTCCTCTTAATCGCTATCAACGTAGCGGATGTTGGTAACAGCGTCGCCGTAACACCAGGCTCTCGACTCGTTCCTCCCAAAACGCGTGCTTATGCTAAGGCGAAGGGCCTTTCCGACCAGGCTTTGAGCGAAATTCCATCATCGACCGATAAGCTAATGCCCGCTGATATTGACGCCCACCTCGCGAAGTCAAGCGGTGCTGAGGTTATATCCACAGACTACGTTCAGCACACAATCACGGGCGATAGTCGGGCATTTATTTATCGGTTACGCCGCAGCGCATCTACTGCAATCCCCAGCACGATCTCCATCGAAATCCCGTGGGACGACCTTCGTCTGGATGCGGCTCAAGTCTCTGGGTTGCGATCAACCCCGTTCCAGGTGTTTTCTCATGCCGTTGCAAGAACAGCAAGGCATCATCCTAAACTCCGTTCGATAATGAGCGGAGATGATCGCGTTCGGGAATACCACAACGTCAACTTAGGGCTGGCGCTTGCGCGGCCAAATGACGGACTATCAATTGCTGTAATTCGGGGTGCCGACAAAATGACGCTGGCTGAGTTCGTGCGGGCCTGTACTCAGCAGATGCGTGTTGCGATTCGCGAAGGGGATCAAGCAACCGATGATATTCAAATCTTATTGACCCATCTAGGTGAATTTAATATCGTCGATGCAACTCCCGCCCTCGTCTCTCCCGCGTCCTCCGTAATCTTCCTGGGCTCCGCTTTTGGCGAATCGAAGGTTTCTCGCGTTGCGATGACGTTCGATCATCGTCTCATGAATGGAGCGGCAGCTGGAGCCTTCTTGCAAGCTTTAGCGAATGACCTGGGTTAATCGTGAATGTGCCTCGGATTGCTAAAATGGCGCCCCGGTTCCAAAGTTTGCAAATGTTCTGATGGTGTATCGCGGTGTCTACAATTCAATGAATGCAACCCAGTCACGCGCACCAAGGGGTCGTTGGCGTACAGTGGCCTCGGCGTATAGTATCCACACTCGCCAACGCGACGACCCAAGCCCCCAGGACTGTGATGGGGGCCGTCTAATACGCTGGGGTCGGACTGTACGGCGATTCTGCGATCAATGACAGGGCACTATGTTCGAAGCGCTTCGGCCGAAAATTACACGATATGCCTTGCGGTTCTATCCATGCTATCGACGCACGGGCGTACAGATACAACACGTTTCGGCGGACTTTCGTGAGATTCGACTAAAGCTTCCGCTAAACTGGAAGACGCGCGGATACAACGGGACCACGTTCGGAGGAAGCATTTATGGCTGTGTGGACCCGGTGTATATGACCATGCTTTCCTTGCTGCTGGGCAAGGAATACATCGTGTGGGACCGCGCAGCGACGATTGATTTTATTAGACCCGGAAGGTCTGCGCTATACGCAACTTTCCGACTTCCGGAAAACGAGATCCAACAGATTCGCGCTGAACTTGAAACGGCCGATCGCATCCAAAGGACGTATTGTCCAGAATTGCTCGACGAACATGGTCTTCTGCACGCAAAGTTCAGCAAGACGATCGTGATCAAGAGGCGCGAGTCGTCTCGACCGCGTGTTCCGCAGGGTCCCGGTCAGTAAGCGGAGGCACTATGAAACAAGTCACGGAGCAATCGCTTCGCGCGGCTGTGCACCCTTTTCTTGCTCGCAATACCGCCGCTGGGCTGATGTTCGTCGGCGTTGATCTCGCCGCCGCGATCTTATTGGGAATTATGGCGGCAGTTGTCGAACCACTCTGGCAAAGGCTACTGCTCTCGGGCGCGTCCGGAATCGTAATTGGCTCCCTCTTTGTTCTGGGGCATGACGCGGCACATGGAGGCTTAGTAAGAAGCCGGACGCTCAATGCGATATTGGCGCGTATCGCCTTCCTCCCCTCGTTGCATAACGTTACTCTCTGGACCTTCCAACATAACCGCATTCATCACCAAATGCCAAACGTTCAGGGACTCAATTCTTGGTCCCCGGACGACTTAAGTCAGTACCGTTCGCGATCCCCCGTGCGAAAAGCGCTTTATCGTTTCTATCGCAGTGGTTTTGGGACAGGGCTGTATTACCTTGTGGAGCGCTGGTGGAAACATAAGTTCGCCCCGATCGAGCCGACCGATCCGGCCATGCGTGCGGCCGCGTGGCGCGATTTCGCGATTCTTGTTGGCTGGTTGGTAGTATGGATCGTATTAGTAGGATGGATCAGCTACCGCGTCGGACGGGCGTCGCCGATTGAGTCAGCCGGTTTTGGCGTCGTCATACCGTTTCTCATTTGGAATCAGGCTATGGGTCTAACTGTTTTGTTGCAGCACACAGATCCGTCCGTGAGGTGGTACCGAACCCAAGCAGACGCCCAAGCCGACTGCGGGCAAGAGGCAAGAACAGTGCACGTCCGCGTGCCCAGATGGTACGGGCTCATGACTCACGACATAATGGAACATCCGGCACACCACGTAAATCCCGCGATCCCCTGCTATCGCCTGCATGCAGCGCAAACCCGCCTGAATGAGGTACTGGGAGCACACGCGATCGTGGTTGGTCCATTAAAGATCCTTTCGACGATTCGCAAATGCAAACTCTACGACTACGAGTGTCACCGTTGGATCGGGTATGACGGATCCGAGACCGCAGCTACCCGTTCGCCCTCAGGTTCAATGGAGAAACCCCCTCAATTGGCCATGGACTGAACGGAGTGCTTAAGTTCAGCCGAACCCAACTCGACGGTCTTTCGGCCGGCACCAGCTGGGCCGGTTAACTTCGTTCGTTGACCGTCGGTTGCGTGCGTCTGCCTTTGGGCGAATCGGATCGACCGCAGTGGGTCTGACCTTGGAAGACGAAAAACCGAGGGAACCTCATTTCGTCACAATGAATGCCGAAATTTGGTACCAAATTTCGCTGATTCGGCGCTACCGGATACCGCCAAGGGCCACGTATGCTATTGATTTGACGGCACGATACTTGCTCGTGCTTGCATGAGGCAACTTCCAGCGTAGAATCATTTGACAACACGCTTTAACACGCAAATAATCAGAGACTTGAATCCAATTCTCAAAGCAAAACTAGAGCATTGGGCTACCCGAGCAGGTTGGGCTGACATGCTCGCTAAAGCTCCGCGGCCGGAGCTCGAGCAGGCGGCGTTGCGCCTGGGGATTGGCACCCTAGTGCTCGTCGCCCTGATGTGCAGTCTTGTGGTCAGGGTCCAACCAAGTGCAGAGCTTTCGCACATGGTTTGGTTCTTGGCGGGATTTGTCGCCTTCGGTGTAGGACTCATACTTAGGATCCTGTCGACACCTCACGTTTCCGTACTACGTCGGATCCTCGGCATTGTCGCGGACAACGTCGGAACCACCTACTTCATGTTGCAAATGGGAGAAGGTGGGGCAATTGTCGTCGGCATTTTCATGTTTGTCGCGTTCGGCAACGGATACCGCTACGGGCGCCGCTACCTCCACCTGTCCCAGGGTATCGCCCTACTCGGGTTCGCGTTGGTCCTGCTCGTTTCCGATTTTTGGTCTCTGCACATCTTAATCGGCCTTGGGGTATTTTTAGCACTGGCCGTCCTACCGGTTTACGTGGGTGTGTTGGCGCAGCGTAGCGCCGATGCCAAGAAGCTGGCTGACGAGGCAAATGCTTCTAAGGATCGCTTTCTCGCGAATGTGAGCCATGAAATGCGGACGCCGTTAAACGGCGTTATCGCGATGGCAGATCTGTTGCGCGAAACGAGTATGAACGAGTCACAGCGTGAGATTGTCGAAACTCTTGGCACGTCCGCGCAACTTGCACTGGCGCAGATCGAAGACGTCCTCGATATGGCGAAGCTGCAGGCGGGTCGAGTTCAGATGGAGGCGCGACCGTTTGACTTTGGTAGGCTGCTGACCGACACAATCAAGGTAGTCGTACCCCAGGCCCGCTATAAGAAACTCGCGGTCAATACCGACGTCGCAGAAGATGCGGCTCGTTGGTTCGTCGGGGATTCGCACCACCTACGCCAAATTCTGCTTAATTTGCTATCGAATGCCGTCAAATTCACCGAGCGCGGTGAAATCACGCTTAGTGCGCGCATTGTAAGCACCGTCAATTCCATTTCGATGATGCGCATCGAAGTCCGTGACACTGGCATCGGCATCGACCCATCGAAACAAGCCGCGATATTCGAGCCCTTTGCACAAGCAGACGACTCCATTACCCGTGTATATGGTGGCACAGGTCTTGGGACAACAATCGCTCGTCAGCTCGTTGGACTTATGGGGGGCACGATTGGTGTTGAGAGCAGCTTTGGTAGAGGCTCTGTCTTTTGGCTAGAACTGCCGCTCCCACATAGCGCACCGCAAGGTATCGATCTTGTTGAAGAACTTGCTACCAGTGTCAAACTGTCGTCGAGTGCGAGGATGGCAAGCCATGAGGCAACTGTCCACAAGATACGTGGCGCAAGAGTCTTGGTTGCTGAGGATAATGCGACGAATCAACGAGTGACGCAGTTAATATTGGAAAGCGGCGGGCATATCCCGACAATCGTCAACAACGGCGAAGCTGCATTAGATGCACTTGAGAGTGGCGGCTTCCACATTGCGCTGTTCGACTTGTCAATGCCCGGCGTTAGCGGGCTCGAGGCCCTAAAGCTGTATCAATTCAGCGCATCAAAACCAATTCCTGTCTTGATACTCTCTGCGAACGTCACCACCGAAGCTATCTCACAATGCCAAGCCGCAGGCGCCGCTGAATTCATTCCGAAGCCAGTGAGGCCATCCGTGTTGCTGGATGCCATTGAGCGCCACTTGGCAAGCGAAATTGACAGCTTTGTAGCTCCGCCGGCCCGCACAGAGGACCGGCCCACTTTCGCAGTTGTAGACACACCTCTGCTTGATCAAGTTGTGCTCTCTGATCTGTCTCGTATATCTCGAGACTCGACGTTTGTAGAGCGGCTGATTCGGGGGTTTCAGTCAGACACTGAACGCCTCGTCGCTGAGGTATGCCAGGCTCTGGCACAAAGAAAATATGAGCATGCCAAAGATGCAGCGCATGCGCTAAAAGGCGGAGCGGGTAGCGTTGGCGCTACGCAACTAACACAGTTTTCAATCCGACTTGAAAAAGCATCTCATGAGACGCTTCGCCTGAAAGCGTCACAATGGGCGGATGAATTAGTAAGAACGGCGACCCGTACGCACGAAGCGCTGGAAGAGCACCTCGAGGCGAGGCGAGCTCAACAGTCATCGTCGTCCTGACAAAAGACTCGCGGACCGAGAGTTGCCCCGATGTTGGTACTACGTCAGAACGACGATGGCCGCTTTAGTCCGCTCCGCCGACTGCCTCTAACATAGCGACATTCGGAGTCGAAGGAAGACGTTCTTCCGCGGTCTCCTCAGCAGCGCTGCGCTGCTGCGCTCGAACTAGGCGCTCCATCATTCGGAGATCTCGCTCGTCAAGCTTCATTGCCGTATCAACCCATACGTCAACAATGCGAGCCAATTCGTCGCTCGTTATCGGATCGAGATCTGTGCGTATGCGCTCGATGCCACGACGGCCGTTAGCATTCTTTGCATGCTTGCGCACAAAGCTATACACGGCGGCCTCGCCCGTCCCATCTGGGGTTATTACATCAACTACCCCCATGTCGAACAGCTGGCGCGCGGTGTAAGTATTGCCAGTAGTAATCAATTCTTCTGTAACCCGTCGGCCAACTTTGCGTGACAAGAAACTGTAGGCGCCCATACCGGGGAAAAGATTAAATAGAATTTCCGGAAAACCCATCCGTGCCGACTCCTCGGCGATAACGACCGAGCTTGCAAGCGCACCCTCAAACCCACCTCCAAATGCCTTACCTTGGACCAGCGAGATCGTAGTCAGCGGCAGATCGAAGTTGCGATGCCAAGGCAATAGATCACTAATACAGAGCTTTCCATATCGTAGGAGTTGGGCGCGATCTTGGTGAACAATCGCGCTCCGAAATAACGCGAGGTCGCCACCGAGACTAAATATGCCGGAATCTTTGAGGCCAGTACGACATATTTAATCGACTGATGTTGGCCCTTCCGGTGCATCATCCCGCGCGAATCGACAATGCCCCCGATGAAGTTTCTAACCTCACTAAGAAACTGAGGGTTAAATGAGCCGAAACGCGGGTTCATCAACGCCCAGAAAACGCCATACTCTTCATCAAAACGCGATTCGAGCTGGGCAAATTGCGTTTGCGGAAGGAAATGGACATCGGCAATTGCGCTCATAGCTTGACTCCTCGAAGGAAACACGGCTTCCGCGCTGGGCGCCGCGTTCAAATAGAACGTCGATTTTTGCGGAAGTGGGTGGGACGGTTACTCAGTAAAACCCGCAACCCCTTGCGGTACGCACGCATTGTGGCAAACAATATGGGCTATGCGCATGTATTTTTTGCAACGCGGTTTCACGCGCGTCGCGCCTAAGCATTGGCCTAGGGCATTTTTCTCAGGCGAACTATCCAGACGGTAGCCTACAATGCTTGGGTTGCATGGTGCAACGTCCCGCTGATCTAGCTGTCCGGCACGCGGTCGATGAAGGGTTTTACATATTTTTTCAATAACTTAACGCGCTATCCGGGGGCACGGGCTCGTTCAAGCATCAGGCGCTAGGGACGGAGCTCGCTCTTACAACCTCCTCCACCCGCCCGGCCCCAATCCTTCGATCGGCCGGAACGTGGCCTTGTACGCCATCTTCCGGCTCTGCTCGATCCAGTAGCCGAGGTAGAGGTAATGCAGTCCGAGCTCGCGGCAGCGTTGGATCTGCCAGAGCACGTTGTACGTCCCGTAACTGGCGCCGCGCGGCGCGGGATCGTAGAACGTATAGACCGACGAAAGACCATCGTGCAGGCGATCGACCAGGCTCACCATCCTCAGCCGCCCCTGGTCCCGAAACTCGAACAGGTCGGTCGCGACATTGCTGTGCAGGAGAAAGTGCTGGTATTGCTCGCGGCTGTCCTGATCCATCCCGCCCCCGGGGTGACGATAGCGCTGATATTGCAGATACAGGGCGTAATGGTCGCTATCAAACGCTAACTTGCGCTGAACTCCTGTTAACCCGCAGTGCCTTCGCCAAGTCTTGCGCTGCGTCCGGTTGGGTTGGAAATCCCCCGCCGGCACGCGCACCGGTACGCAGGCCCGGCAGTGATCGCAATAGGGACGATAGGTAAACGCGCCGCTGCGGCGGAAACCGAGCCGCACCAATTCGCCGTAAACGCGGCTGTCGATCAGATGGCTGGGCGTCGCGACCTGTGATCGGGCCAGCCGATCGGGCAGGTAGCTGCAGGGGTATGGCGCGGTGGCGTAGAACTGCAGTGCCGCCAGGGGGAGGTCGTTGAGCTTGGTCACGTTCGGTCTGCTTCGCCTGCGGGCCCTTCATTCCACGACTCCGCAGGCTGCGCTGAGTTTACCAATCGCGCCACCCGGTCGGCAAACTCGCGGCGCGGAATCGGCCGCGCGCCGAACCGTGCAAGATGCGCCGTTTCCTGCTGGCAATCGATCATCGGCATCGCGCGCCGGCCGAGCAATTCGATCAGATGGACCAGCGCCGCCTTGGAAGCGTTCGCCTGGCGCGTGAACATGGACTCGCCGTAGAACATGTGGCCGATGCTGACGCCATACAGGCCTCCGACCAGCACGCCTTCCTGCCAGGCCTCGACCGAATGCGCGTGGCCGAGGCGATGCAGCTCGCTGTAGGCGTCGACCATCGCCGGGGTGATCCACGTGCCGCCGTCGTCCGTCCGCGGCTCGGCGCAAGCTTCGATCACGTCGCGGAATGCACTGTCGACGCGGATGTCGAAGCGCCGCTGCGCGACGAGCTTGCGCAGCGAGCGCGGCGCGCTGAACTCGGCGACGAACAGCACCATCCGCGGATCGGGGCTCCACCACAGGATCGGTTGCCCGCTGCTGTACCACGGAAATATGCCCTGCCGGTAAGCGCAGAGCAGCCTCTCGGGGGACAGGTCGCCTCCGGCGGCAAGCAAGCCGTTGGGATCGTCGAGCGCAGTATCGACCGGCGGAAATACACCGCTGTGCAACCATGGGATCACCGGCCCATTTTGACGGCCGGCGCCGCCGGCAACAAGCGCGATAATGTCCCGGGAAGTCGATGCCGATGAGCCAAGATAAGCGCTGTGCCTGGGCGGGTACCGATGCGCGGATGATTGCCTACCATGACGACGAATGGGGCGTGCCGGTCCACGACGAGCGCAAGCTCTTCGAATTCCTGCTCCTGGAGGGTGCCCAGGCAGGACTGAGCTGGAAGACGATCCTCGACAAACGCGAGGGTTATCGCGAGGCGTTTGCCGGATTCGAGCCCGCCAAGGTGGCGCGCTTCGATGCCCGGCGCATCCGCTCGCTGCTCGGCAATCCGCAGATCGTCCGCAATCGCCTCAAGGTCCAGAGTGCAGTGACGAACGCGGGCGCGTTCCTCGCCGTGCAGCGCGAATGCGGAAGCTTCGATCGGTTTCTGCGGTCCACCGTGGCCGCCGCGCCCAGGATCAACCGCTGGCGCCACGCGCACGACGTGCCGGCGAGCACGCCCGAATCGGACGCCCTGTCAAAGGCGCTCAGGCAGCGCGGCTTCCGCTTCGTCGGGACGACGATCTGCTATGCGTTCATGCAGGCGACCGGCATGGTCAACGATCATCTGCTCGACTGCTTCCGCCACCCGCGGCGGTCACGCTGACCTTACGGCAGCAGGTTCAACCCCGCGCCGCCAGCGCGACCACGGGGGAGGCGCCGCCCCCGGCGGCATCGAAGCCGAATTGCAGGGCCGCGAGGCGGCGATACAGCGGATCGTCGCGTACCAGCGATTGATGCGTGCCCTCCGCCACGGCGATGCCGCCATCGAGCACCACGATGCGGTCGGCGCCCACCACGGTCGCCAGCCGATGCGCGATGATCAGCGTCGTGCGCCCGTGCATCAGCCGATCCAGCGCAAGCTGCACCATGCGCTCGCTCTCCGCGTCGAGTGCGCTGGTCGCCTCGTCGAGGAGCAGGATCGGGCGGCGCGCCAGCACCGCGCGCGCAATCGCCAGCCGCTGCCGCTGGCCGCCCGACAGCTTGACGCCGCGTTCGCCGAGGTCGGTGTCGAACCCGCGCGGCAGGCGCGCGAGAAAGTCCGTCGCGTACGCGGCCTCGCAGGCGTCGCGCACGTCGGCGTCGGAAGCGTCCGGCCGGCCATAGCGCACGTTGTCCCACACGCTCGCGGCAAAGATCACCGGGTCCTGCGGGACCACCGCAATCCGGCTGCGGACCGCGCGCGGATCGGCCCGGCGCACGTCGACGCCGTCGATCAGCACCCGCCCCTGCTGCGGATCGTAGAAGCGCAGCAGCAACTGGAATAGCGTCGTCTTGCCCGCACCGGACGGTCCGACCAGCGCGACCCGCTCGCCTGCCGCGATGGTGAGCGTCAACGCGGCAAGCGCGGGATCGTTGCGCCGCGAAGGGTACGCGAACGTCACATCGTCCAGCGCTATGGTCGCCAGCGGCGGCTCGGGGAGCGGCACAGGGTCTGCCGGCGCCGCGATCTCGGACGGCGTGTCGAGGATCTCCATCAGGCGTTCAGTCGCCCCGGCGGCGCGCTGCAGCTCGCCGGCGACCTCGCTGACCGCGCCGACCGACGTCGCCACGATCACCGCGTAAAACACGAATGATGCGAGCTGTCCCGCCGACAGGCGCCCGTCCAGCACATCGTGGCCGCCGATCCAGAGAATGATGCCGACGGCGACAAACACCAGGAAGATCACCGCGGCGATCAGCAGCGCCCGCTGGCGGATGCGCCGCACGCCCGCGGCGAACGCGGCTTCGACCCGTTCGCCGTAGGCGCGCCGGTCCTGGGGCTCGTGCGCGTAGGCCTGCACGGTGCGGATCTCGTGGATCGCCTCGTCGACATACGCGCCGGTGTCGGCAACGCGATCCTGGCTGGTGCGCGAAAAGCGGCGAACGCGGCGCCCGAAGACGATGATCGGCAGCACGACCACCGGCAGTCCCGCCAGGACCAGCAAGGTCAGCTTGAGGCTGGTGAGCATCAGCAGCACCAGCGCGCCGGCGCAGAGCACGATGTTGCGCAGCGCCATCGACAGGCTCGATCCGATGACGGTCTCGAGCATCGTCGTATCGTTGGTCAGCCGCGAAATCACCTCGCCCGTGCGCGTGACCTCGAAAAATTCCGGCGAGAGCGTCAGCAGATGATTGAATACGCGCTGCCGCAGGTCCGCGGTCACTCGTTCGCCTATCCACGACACGTTGTAGAACCGGACGTAGCTGGCGACCGCCATCACCGCGATGATCGCGAGCAACCCGAAGAGCGCACGGTCGAGCTCGGCGCCGTTGCCGGCGGTGAAACCACGGTCGACGACAAGCCTGAGCCCCTGCCCGACCGCCAGCGTGCAGCCTGCCGCCACCAGCAGCGCGACGCCGGCCAGCGCGAAGCGGCGGCGGTACGGCGCGAGAAAGATGCCGAGCCGTATCAATGTGCCGGCGGCTGGGGGGCGCGGGGGTGCGGAAGGGAGCGGACTCATGGCGATGGTCGAATGGAGCTCAACGCATTATAGGCGGTGCGCGCGGCGGCCCTGGCCAGGCGGCGCCCCGACGATCGGGCGGCAGCGCCGGCGCGGAGGGGAAAATGAAAAGCATGGCCCCAGCTCCTGGCGGGCAGGCTGGGGCAGGCAAAGCGGTAAAGGCAGGGCAAGAAGACCGGGGAGGTCGACTTGACTGGGCAACGGCCATAGTGTGTTGCATCCACCGGTTGAATCCACAGCCGATACGAGACGCCGACGAAAGGCTGATATCGAAACACACCCTCGACCCAAAGTTGACGTCGAGGGTGCTCCATAGCGGCCACAGAAATCCATGGAAGCCGCCGTTCAGATCGCAGTGGCAATAGGCCGAACTGCCTTCAAGAACCCCACGGCGCGCAAATCGGCACCCAGGGCACTTCGCGAGCCGTGAACCAAAACGCACACGGATCTTGGCGCGGATTAGGGGAAACCTGGGCGGACCGGAAAGTGGGGAGCGCTACCCAGCGATACGCTGGAATCCTGCGCGCCTCTGTGTCAGAAGGTGTATCCGAAGTATTCCACATCCTGCCTGAAGTGGTTCTCAACCAATCTGGCAGATGCGGAATCATAATATGCGCGATAGCCCGAATCCCTGTCGGAAGAGTTCAGATGATCCAGCTCCATTCGTGGAACATTGACCCGGAGTGCAATCGCATTCAGGCTTTGCTGCAGCGATTCGAAACGTCCTACTGTATTCACGATGACATGTCCTTGCTCGTCTTTCAGAAAGTCCAGCTGACAAACCGCGTTCGCCGCGATTTCGTGTTCCAGAAACTCCGAGAAGGACAGCGTGTTGGCGAGGCGATGCTTCTGGTGTGCTCGTGTTTGTTTGATGTATCGATAGATGCTGACCTGCCAATCCCAGGGGTTTCTCACGAAAGCGAAGCTGACATATTTGTTCCACGTATCGGCTCCAAGGTAGTGCCTGGCCTGCAACGCAGTCGCATGCTTATGGATGCCTTTGAACCATCGATTGCCGTCGTCAAAGAGATCGAAGGCGCTGCTGACGACGTTGATCATCCCGCGACTTACGTAGAAGCGGTCGGCCAGCTGATCGCGCAAACGAGCGTAGCGCACGAGGGCCGACGTCACTGAAGTCCCACCGGTCCTGTAGATGTGGATAAATACGAACTTCCTGGCATGAGAGATGAGCAAGTTCCGATTCCTCCAAGCCCGAGGCACACGCCCTCTACAATGCGACCTTTTTCGGCGTGGGCGCTCGTAGCGTTTTTTGGGCGGCTACCGGATGCTGAGCCATTTACGAAGCACCGAGATCGATCGGCGTTCGGATATTACTGCCCCAACGTTTGGCATGGTTGTCCTTGGCATTGCTATGAACCTCGCGCACTTTACCAAATCATCGACAACACCCCCTTGCGCGGGATCCGGATACATCCGGTTGTAACTGGGTTCGGGTTCGGCTACGCCGACCCGCCCGCCGACGTTGGCCGACCGCCTCTATCCACGCGTCATTGCCCTGCAGGCGCTCCCAGTCGCCGAAGGCGATGTTGTCGGCAACGCTCGCGGCGTAGCGGCCGAATTGCTGAAACAGGCACGTCACGTCGCGGCGGAGGTCGCCGACATCCAGGTCGCGTGCGTCGAAGCCATCCGCTTTCGGCAATCGCGACTAAGTGGACAGTTACGCGGACTTTCCATGTCCCCGAAGACACCACCAAGCAGGACCTCGTCAACACGGTCAACGCATCGGCGCACACTTACCTGGGCATTCCGGGCCTCATCCGCAAGTATTACGGGATCGCCGAGGACGGAGAGACGCTCGTTGGCATCTACTTGTGGAAATCGAAGTAGCAGGCACATGCATTCTATTCAACGCAGTGGGTGACAACGGTTACGGAGCGATGGCGGTCTGCGCCGACAAAGCAGGAGTGAACTACGCCGATGGTGGTGGAAAGCGAGCAAGGGAAGTTGCTAGCGCCCTGAAGGGAACGACTGCTCTCTGGATTTCAGGGCGACGATCTCGATCGGCTGCTCATGGCCGCACTTAGACATTGGCGACCCGCCGCAATCGACCCGAAGCGATCACTCGCAGGCGGAGGGATTCGTCAGCTCGGGACTTTGTTGACAGCCAACGCCCGCGACGTGCGGGGCCGCGACAAGATTCGCTTCGGATCATGGATGTCGATGCCGATGATGAACGTCTGGGAAGTGAGCGTGTCGGTGCACTGTCGCCGCGTGCAAGTGTGGATGTGTGTGGGGCTCAATCCCGTCCCACGCAAAATCGTGCACATGCTGGTGGTGCGGGTCATGCCGATGCGAATGCGAATGCTCGATTCCTTCGTGGGCGTGCTCATGTTCGTGTTTTTCGGTCAGATGCAACCACAGACCAAGAGCCATCAGTGCCGCGGCGATGCATAGCTGTAGGGTGACGGCGTCGCCAAGAAATACCACGGCGATGACTGCGCCAAAAAACGGGGCAATCGCAAAGTAGGCACCGGTCCGGGCCGATCCCAGGTGCCGCAGCGCCAGGACGAACAGCACCAGGCTCAGGCCGTAGCCAAAGAAGCCGACCACCGCTGCCTGAGCGATCAAGCCCGCGTTAGGGACCGCAAGACCCAAGGTCAGCGCCAGGGAGAGATTGACCACGCCGGCGATGATCCCCTTTAGCCCGGCGATCAGAATCGCATCGCTAGCCGAAACTTTGCGCGTGAAGTTGTTATCGAAGGCCCAGCAAAGGCAGGCCGCCGCAATGAGGAGGGCACCGCGCGAGCCCCCATCGACGTGTCCCGGCCCCACCGAAAGCACAACGCCACCCGCAAGAATCACCGCCATGCCCCAAGCGATGCGCTTGTCGAAATTCTCCCGAAACAGAAACCACGCGAGCAAGGCCGTGAATGCCGATTCCAGATTAAGCAACAAAGAAGTTGTCGATGCGCTCGTCGTCGACAATCCAAGCAGGAGCAGGACAGGCCCGAGGACGCCCCCGACACAGATCGCAGCGGCTAGCCATATCCACTCCTTGCGCGTTGGCCACACAACCGGTTGCACCTGGGTAACGGATACACGCACTGCCTGCACGACGGCGAGGCCCGCGCCGGACCCTGCATAGAGCAACCCGGCCAAGACGACCGGATGAATCTCGCCCAACAGTGCCTTGGCGAAAGGTGTAGCAAGGCCGAACAGCGCGGCCGCCAGCAGAGCGTAAGTTACTCCACGATGCATGGGCCTACCCTCATGGCCCCCCGGCGAACCCAAGGGCTGCCCATGCACCCATAGCGGGAGCGATGCCCAGGCAGTTCATCGGCCTGGTGCCGCGCTGTAGGTAAAGTCATCAAACAAGGTAACGCTATCCGCCTTGGTCCAGACCCCAACCGCGCCCGATCCCACAATACGCTCGTCGTTGACTTCGATGTAAAGTTTGCCGTCGAGCGAAACACGTATTCGCTTGTCCACGAACTCCGCGTGCAACGTGTGCCACCGGTCCTTGGCTACCGGGGCATCGACGTACTTGATCGTGTTACGGCGGCCATTTTTCGCGTAATACAGCGAGACGTTGTTCTCCAGCGCATTCGCGCGCGCGATGTAGTAGTTGTCTCCATCCTTCCAGCGCCAAACGAGGCCGCCCGCCTGGTCCTCCTTGCCCGAGAGGGGCTTGAACTTCACCTCGACCGCGCCGTTGGTGAAGTCAGTTCCCTTCTTGATGCACCACGGGAACGTTCCGGCGCCGGACTGCTTCAGCACGTTCGGTGCGCTCGGTGCCGTTGAGTCCGCTTCAACGGTCCATTTAGGCGCACCACGACCAGTGACGCCGGCCATCCAGCCGCTGGGCAGCGAGCCGACAGGGTCCTGGTCAAAGGTAATCGTTTCCGCCACCACGGGCAGCGAGGCCATCATCAATAAAGATGCAATTGTCGTTGTATTCACCTGTGTCTCCAATCGGACAAGCTGACTGACGTGGGAGTTCGCGGGCTACTTGAATAGCCCGTTCGCCATGCCGCGCCGGATCATTTCCTGGCAATACGCGTACAGCGCCTCGTACACAATCCACTGCGCCGCATTGATCTCGTGGTCGTCCTTGAAGCCGAGATGCCGGAATCCTTCCGCAACGGCGGTCAAGCCTGCCGCCTCCGGCTGGTTCCAAAGCGAATTGTCGGTATCGGCGCCGTTAACGATCTTGGCGAGGAGAGCCATCGCGCGATCGCCATCGAGGTGGTATTTCTTCACTATCGCGTCGAACGCGCATTCCTTACCGTGATGCCCGAGCTCCGCGTCTTTCACGTCGTACGCGATTGCCTTTTCCCTCTCGGCGACCGCCGTGACCTCGTCGGCCGGAACAAACAGAAACTCCGCGCCTGGGTCGATGAATTTCCTGATAAGCCAGGGACAAGCGACACGGTCGACCTTCACTCGCTCTCTCGTAATCCACTTCATTTCAATGTCCTCACGTTTGGTGTCCCATATCCGCCGTACGGCCTCATGGATGCACGCCCGGAAAGGCCAATAGGCCGACAATCGCCGCGACCGCGACAAGTGCCGGTTCGGGTACCTTCTTCACCTTCCAGATCAGTCCAACGACAACGAGAGCCATCAGTGCGGTCACCAGGTCGACGATGGATCGCTGGGCGAGAACGATCACCGCCCCGGTGATGGCGCCGATAGCCGCCGCGGTGACACCGTCGACAAACGCAAGCAGTGCCGGACGCTTGCCGTATTTCTTGAAATACGGCGCGGGAAGGATTGTGAACAGGTAGCATGGCAGGAAGGTGCCTGATGCGGCCACCACCGCTCCCGGCACCCCCGCAATCAGGTAACCGATAAAGCCGACGGTAATGACGACCGGTCCGGGCGTGATCATGGCAACGGCTACGGCGTCGACGAACTGGCGCTCGGTCAACCATTGATAATCGTGCACCACACCGCCGTATAGGAACGGAACAATCGCGAGGCCGCTGCCAAAGACAAAGGCGCCGGCCTTGGCGAAGAAGGCGCCGAGCTGCGCAAGCAGCGTCCAATCGAGCCCGGTGGCAACGGCGCACGTCGATGCCCCGTGCGGGCCGAACGCTATTAGCGCGGGGACGGCATTCTTGCCGAACCAGCGTTTTGGCGGCGCTCGCACCAGCCATACCAGCACGCCGGCACCCAGGAACAGCCAGACGCTTTCCGATTGCGTCCACACCGTGATGCCCGCGGTTACCAGGTAGATCGCCCACAACAGCTTGTCCTTGCCGATGTTTTTGGTCGTGAGCTTGTACGCGCTGATGGCGATGATGCCAATGACCGCGGCACCGACGCCGTAAAACGCGGCCTGCATCCAGGGCAGGCCGCCGTAGCGTACGTACGCCCATCCGATGGCTACGACCATGAGAAACGATGGCAGCACAAACGCAATCCCTACCACGGTTGCGCCCACGATCCGGTAATGCACGTATCCGAGATACATGGCAAGTTGCGCAGCCAACGGACCCGGCATTAGCTGCGCAAGCGTCAATCCTTCCTTGTAGTCCTCGTCGGTGATCCAGTGGCGCTTCTCCACGAGATCGCGATACATGTATCCGACCAGCGCGACAGGACCACCGAACCCGATGCTGCCCAGCTTCAGGAAGTAGAGCGCAAGCTGGGCAAGCGAGTAAGGCAGATTTTCAGTCATCGCAAAGCCGTCACGTGGAGTCCAATGCTAGGCATGCAGCTTTGTCGGTCCTCCAATCGCTTTCCAGGCCGAATGGCCGCCTTTCATGTACACGGCGTCGAGTCCCGCTTCGCGCAGCGCACCGGCGGTCTGGCATCCGACGTGGAAACCGTAGGCACAGAACACGACCACTGGGTCCGACCGGGAGAGCTCGCCGACCCAATCGTTCACGCGTTCCGGGTCGCGCCAGATGGCTCCCGCCATGAGTTCCGACGTGCGGGAATAGTAGTGCTTCGGGCGGGCGTCGATGATTTGGACCGCCTTGCCGGCGTCGATCATCGCCTTCACTTCCTCGGGCGCGACGCTCGGCACATCGGCGAACTCGTTTTGCACCAGAGGGCGCGGCGGCTCGACCTTGGACGCATCGTCGTAGCGCGCCCGCACGGCACTCCAGTCGATGTGGCGCATGAAGGCATCGACGTAGGCGGCGGCGTTGGCGCCGAAGTCGATGTGGTACGCGTGCTCGTACATGTCGAGAGCGAGGATCGGGATGCCGCCGGCCAGCGTCTGGCTGTGATCGGCGGCGTATTGATTGACGAGGCGGCGATCGCGCGGAACGTAGACCAGCAGCACCCAGCCGGAACCGCCGGCCAGGGCGTTACCCATCGCGACGAACTCGCTGCGCCACCGTTCGAGCGATCCGAAGTCGCGCGCCAGAATTTCGGCGAGCGGCTCGATGGCCCGGCCGTCGCCACCCAGACTCGCGAAATAGAGCTCATGGAGCAGTGTGGAATTTAGCGCGATCAGTTCCTCGCGCTTCAGGCTGTTGAGCTGGTAGCCCTGCGTCGCGGCGAAGTCGAGAGATTCCAGCTTCTCGGTGATCGCGTTAAGGCGCCGGAGCGCGCCGCCGTAGTTGTTCTCATAGTGGCTTTCGATCAGCCGCTGCGACAAGCCGTTCAATAGCCACGGACGACAGAAGATCGGAGTGAGCTGGTAGCGCATGTGATAGCCTCCAAGACGAATTGAGAGGCGTCGCACGCCCACATTTCCCAGGCGCTATGCACTGATCCGGCAGTTGGATTGGACAGTGCCCACGCTTGGCGCGCAACGCTTACAGGATTTGGACGGGGCACCGTCTTGGAGGGAATGAACCCGGGGGTCCTGTTACCCCCATCAATAGCCTACGCCAACGGCCGCTAGTGTGCAACGGGATGCCCAAACTAGCTCGCAATCGATCTGCTGTCACCTTCAGATACCCAGCCTACAGCACGCATTTGGTTAAACAATGCTGCGCTCGTGGTAAAGCGGTGAATGGGCCGGTCGTCGCTCTCGCCGTTGTTGTAAAGGCGATAGCGGTGGCACTTCACTTCGCCCGCGCTTCCCAACAAAACTGAATCAAGGGCGAATGGATGAACCTCGGCCGCGTATTCCCTTCCGTCTGTACACCTCCTCATCTTGCTAGATTAGAAGGTGTTGCGTCCACCGGTTGAACCCGCCGCCGATCTCAGACATTGATGAACGGCTGCAATCGACCCACTGCAGTCCTCCGCACTCCCCGAAAGCAGACGTTGGGCGGCGGCCGCTAGCGGTGCCGCTGCGGCGCCGTCCGGTGCACTGCCGGTGATTTGCATGCCGCGATTGACTCCGAGGCGGTAGATCCCTTTGCCGGCTGCCCCAACGGCACCGGTTACCGCCTATCGGGAAGCGGTTCCTGGTAGCGGCAGTAGAACCTCGGGTCGCCGCGCCAACGCTTGAGGTAGCGGTACTCGTGCCAGGTCAGACCGACCACCAGGCGTCCACGACCGTGATGACCAGACCGTGATGACCAGAACGAATGGGTATCAATCCGGCAACGCCTGCTCGACCGTATCTGTTGTCGCAGCGATGTGCTCTCGCCGCGCGCTCCGCTCGTCGCCATCGTGCGCGCGCAACGTGGCGAGCATGCGCCTGTGCTGCTCCGCCGACAACATGAGCTGATCCTTAACGAAATCACCGCGTGCTGCGCATCGGCCAATCGTGAATCCGGCATGCCGGATCTGCCGCGCACCCGGCGTAGGATTGCCGGAAGAGGAGCAAATGTGCCGCCATGCGTCGGCTCCCAGCGGTGGCGCACTCCACGATCCATGCATCGGAGCGGGCACGGCTTTTGCACTGCTCTGGGTCCGTGCTCAACACAAAGTGTTGTGGCAAATGAAAATGTACAGTACAGAGCGACTGCTCGGCCTGCTACCGCGGCCGGCACATTCGTCGCTCGCGGCGCGAACGTCGACCGTGATCTCGCTGTTGTTCCTGGCTTCGATCCTGGCGGTCGGCGCGGTATCGTTCGTACACTTCCGGGCGCAGCTGTTGAGCGTGATGATCGAGCAGCAGAACACCCTGGTCGATCGCATCGCCGACGATCTCGACCAAAAACTGCTCGCTCTGCAGCACGTCATGCAGCTGAGCGCAAACGAGATCACCGAAGCGGACGTCGCTTCTCCCGACGCGGCGCAACGCTACCTGGAGAGCAACACCGGCCTGTTCGCCACGGTTGACCGTTCCACCTTCTTGTTTTCGGCCCGAGGGATCCTACTGGCTGAACGTCCCTATCACGGCCGCCGTGGTGGCGACGCCTCCTGGCGCGCCTATATCAGGGACACGATCAGCTCTCAGGAGCCAGTCATTTCCGAGCCATTCCTCACCAATGTGGGTGACTCGAACATGGTGCTGGTATTGACCATGCCGGTCTTCGGCAAAGACGGGCGGATGATCGCCATTCTCACTGGGAGTCTCGGACTGACCCATCCGAACATGCTTGGCAGCATCGCGAAGACGACGCTCGGCAAGACAGGCTACCTGTACGCCGTGACGGGAAACGGCAAGTTCATCATGCATCCGGACCGAAGGCAACTTGGACACGTCGCGTTCGCGCCGGGTACTAATGCACTGTTCGACCGGGCTCTTGCCGGCTTCGAAGGCACCGAGGATACGCTCGATGCGGAGGGCAAACCCGCGCTTGTCTCATACCAGCGAGTGGCGTCGCCGAAATGGATCATAGCCGCTGTGCGTCCGAAAGACGAAGCGCTTCAGCCCGTCAACGACCTGATCCGGAAGTCTGTCGCGTTCCTTCTGCTTGCCAGCCTGATCGTGGTCGTCGCGATCTGGCTTGTCACGCAATATACGATGCGCCCGCTCGTATCGCTCACCCGACATCTTACGAGCTACAGCGGTGCGAAGGAGATCTCGCCCTTGCACGGCGAAAAGGGCACTGGCGAAATTCACGCGCTGACCAGCGCCTTCAACAGGCTCACCGCCAGGCTGCACGATAGAGAAGACGCGTTGATCGAGTCGATGCAGCGGTACCGGCTCATCACGGAGAATGCGACCGACCTCATCACCAAGCACGAACCGACGGGGATCATAACGTACGCGTCGCCCGTATCGATCAGCGTCATCGGCACCGAGCACATGGCGCTGCCTGGCCATTCGCTATTCGAGTTCGTCCATCCCGAGGATTGCGATGGCGTTCGAGCCGCGTTCGAAAAAGCCGAACAGTCGACCGAGGTCCCGACGGTCATTTACCGCATTCGCCATGCCGATCAACACTATGTGTGGTTCGAGACGACGATGCGCCTAATGAAGGGCGCCGCCGGCGAAACAATGCGGACGATTTTGTGCGTCTCGCGCGACATCAGCGAACGCAAGGGGATGGAGCGGCGCTTGCACGATCTCGCGCGGACCGACCATTTGACCGCGCTCCCGAACCGATTCCTCCTTGACGAGCGCTTCGCCGGCGGGCTGGCGCAGTCGCGCCGTGAAGGCTCGATGCTCGCGATGCTGATGATCGACATCGACCGGTTCAAGAACATCAACGACACGCTCGGGCACGGCATGGGCGACTCCCTGCTCAAGCTGGTCGGAATCAAGCTCAAGTCCTGCATACGCGAATGCGACACGCTCGCCCGCTGGGGGGGTGACGAATTCGTGCTCCTTCTGCCGGGGCTGCAGGATTTGGCCACGGCAGTCACCGTCGCCCAACGCTGCCTTGCCGCGTTGAAAGAGTCGTTCGTCATCGAAGGACAGGGACTGCACGTCACCATCTCGATCGGGATCAGCGTCTCGGTGGATGCAAGCAGCGGACGCCGAGACACTGCTCAAGAACGCTGACACGGCGATGTACCAGGCCAAGGCGCGGGGTGGCAATTGCTACGTCTTGTACAGCGCGGAGATGAGCGCGGGCGCCCACAGTCGGCTGTCTCTGGAGAACGCGCTGTTCCACGCGGTCGACAGAAACGAGCTGCTGCTGCACTACCAACCGCTCATCTCGGCTAAAACGGGCCGCATCGTGGGTGTCGAGGCCCTACTGCGTTGGCAACATCCCGATCACGGTCTGATCCCGCCCGGGCAGTTCATTCCTCTTGCGGAGGAAACCGGACTTATTGCGACGATTGGCGAATGGGTCTTGCATAGCGCATGCACGCAGATGAATCGTTGGTACGCTCGCGGGTTGCCGCGCATCGGCGTGTCGGTCAATCTATCGAGCAGACAGTTTCGGCAGGACGGCCTCGCCAAGACGGTAAGGGCTGTGCTCGATGCTACTGCGTTCGACGCCTCGCTCCTTGAACTCGAGCTCACCGAATCGGTCCTCATGGACGACACTGCGCGCACCAAGGCGATTCTCGTCGAGCTGAAATTGCTCGGTGTCTCGATCGCGCTCGACGACTTCGGCACCGGTTATTCTTCGCTCAGTTACCTCAAGGGATTTCCGCTCGATACGCTTAAGATCGATCGCACCTTTACCGCCGAGCTCACTACCAGCGAGGCGACCGCCTCGATCGTGCGGGCGACCATTGGACTCGCCCGAGGCTTGCACCTGCACACGATCGGCGAAGGAGTGGAAACACGCGCCCAGGCAGAGTTCCTGGTGAAACACGGCTGCGACACATTGCAGGGTTTCCTCTTCGCGCGCCCGATGGAACCCGATACCTTCTTCTCTTTCGCGATGGCATCGCACACGTATTTGTTCTCGCGCGCGCCGGAGGAAGCCGAGAGGCTAAGATAAGGCCGCAGTGAACCGCGGCTCGACCGGACCGCCGAGACGATCGCTCGAAGATCAGGACGGCGCGAGCCCGAGCGCCGAGGCGACGACGACGTGTTGCTCGGCGGCATGCCGCGCCGGATTGCACCCCGCGGTTGCCGGCGCCGAAGGGCGCCCGGCATAACGCAGCGACACGCTGACCGGCAGGGCGGCCTCGATCACTTCGCGAACGAAATGCCAGGCTCCGTGATTCTTCGCCTCTTCCTGCGCCCAGACCACCTCGCGCAGTTGCGAATAGCACTGTAGCTGCGCAGCCAGCGCTTCGCTTGGGAACGGATAGAGCTGTTCGGCGCGCAGTATTGGCAAGCCTGAAAGGCTGGCTTGCGCGCGTCCAGCGGCGAGATCGTAATAAAGCTTCCCGCTGGTGACGACCACGCGATTGACCGCCGCGGGATCGACTTCGGTGTGCTCGCCAAGAAGAGTGTGAAACTCCCCTCGCGCCAGTTCGTGAAGGCGCGAGTACGACGACCGCTGGCCATAGAGTTGGGTTTTCGGCGTCATGACGATCAGAGGCTTTCGGTCATCCGTCAGCGCATGGCGACGCAGCAAGTGGTAGAGCTGCGCAGCGGTAGACGGCATTGCCACCCGGAGATTGCCTTCGGCGCACAGCTGCAGGAACCGCCCTAGGTAAGCACACGAATGCTCCGGACCCCCGCCCTCATGGCCATGGGGCAGCAGCATCACCAGGCCGGATTTGTAACCCCACTTGCATTCACCCGTGGCGATGAACTGATCGATTATCACCTGGGCGTTGTTCACGAAGTCCCCGAACTGGGCTTCCCAGATGACCAGATCGCGCCCGCATTGCAGCGAATAGCCGTATTCAAAGCCGAGCACTCCCTCCTCCGAGAGTGGCGACTCGAAGATCGAGAAGATTCCCTGCCCGGCCGCGATATGGCGAAGGGGGATGTGAATGTCGTCCCAGTCGTCGTCCGCAGTCTGATTGTGCCAGACGTGGTAACGATGGAAAAAGCTGCCACGTCCCACGTCCAAGCCAGACAGACGAATGTTGAATCCATTCGCGAGCAATGATCCGTACGCGAGGTTCTCTGCGAAGCACCAGTCGACGGCTCGATCCCCATCGGCTGTGGCAGGGCGCCAGTTCCGGAGCATCGCCTCGATGTCGGAGTGCAATGCGAAACGTGGCGGCACAGCGCTTAGCCGGCGTACGATTGCTTGCAACTGTGCGAGGGGAACCGCGGTCGTGACGGCCGCCGCCGAGGATGCTTCCGGTCGCTCTTCGCGCACGGCTGCTTCGGACGCGGGCGCATCGGTCGCAGCAGACTTTTCATCGCTCATGGTGGCCACAGCCATCGCCCTCAACCGCTCGACCCGACCGGTGCACTCGACTCCCCGCGTCGCGAGTTTTTGGCTATAAATCACCGCGACGCTGTGGTGGTTGCAGATGCGGCGCTGCATCGCCGGCTGCGTCACCTTGGGATCGTCTGTGCCGAAATGGCCATGCCGCCGGTAGCCGACATGATCGACGACGATGTCTGCGCCGAAGGTCATGCGGTAATCGGTCGCCAGCCTGGCGACAACCACGACCGCCTCCGGATCGTCCGCGTTGACGTGCACGATCGGTGCATCGATGGCCCGCGCGAGATCGGCGCAGTACTGCGTCGACCGCGCATCTCTCGGGTGGGACACAGTCGAGCCGATCTGGTTGTTCAGAATCAGATGCAGCGTTCCACCCGTGCCGTACCCCCGTGTTTGCGAAAGGTTGAGCGTCTCGGGCACGACGCCCTGGGCACAGAACGATGCATCGCCGTGAATCAGAACGGGCATCACGCTTCGTCTCGAACCGCCCGCCTTACGGTCCTGCAATGCGCGCGCGATGCCGCACACGACCGGCGACACGCTCTCCAGGTGCGAGGGATTGTGGGCGAGTAGCAAGCTGATGTCGCCGCAGTGGGTGTGGATCTTCGCCGACAGGCCGGCATGATCCCGCAGGTCGCACGCCGCGAGGGCGGCATCAGGGCTGGCGGAGAAGAGCGACAGCAGCTGCCTGGCAGGCACGTCGAGGACATTGAGCATCATGTTCAGTCGACCACGATGCGGCATGCCCAGGACAATGTCTTCGACGCCACTCTGTGCCGCAACCTCGATAACGGTACGCAGCAGCGTCGCGAGGCTCTCGCTTCCCTCGAGACTGAATTGCTTGTACTGCGGGTATTTTTCCCTGCGGTAATGTTCGAATGTCTCGCTTGCCACGAGTTCGCCGAGAACCCGCAAGGCCTTGTCGTCGGCGAGCGGCGGCACGTCACTTTGCGCTTCGAGCTGCGCGTGCAGCCAGCGTTGCTCGCCCGCCGCACGAAGGTGGGCGCAATCGAGGACAATTGTGCCGCAATAGCTGGCGCGCAGCCGGGACAGCAGCTCCGGCAGCGAAAGAATGCGCATGAGGCCACCGAATTCGATCGAATACCCGGTCGACTGGTCTAGCGCGAGCCCATAGCTGCGCGGGTCGAGCTCGCTGACACCGGATGGATCACGAACGCCGCTGTCCAGGGGATCGAGTACCGCCATGCGCCAGCCGTTCAAGCGGTACCCCGCGATCAGGGCTCGGAGCGCCCCCGACGGATCATCCTGAGCTCTCGCGGTCGGCGCATGAACGGATTTCGGTGGAAGGGACGGCTGCGGCTCGGTCCGGAAGCCAATGCGAGGGCTGGGTCCGAGAACTGCTGGCATAACTTCCCCTTCGCCATACCGGTTCGGTACACTACAGCTTACCAGAAGACTAGGGGCGCGTGTTTCCACCCTGGGGTGAGCGAAAATAGACCGTCGAATCGTCTCGCGTCGTCGTCACCGGGAATCCCCATCGTTCCCGTGATTCCGAGGTGATCAGGCGACGACCTGCCGGGCTGATACTCAAAGTGCTCTATGTCAAATCACAGACGAATCTACTTCCTTGCAGGACTACCGAGAAGCGGCTCGACGCTGCTCGCCAACATCCTCGTACAGCATCCCAAGATCCACGTCACCGCCACGTCCGGCATTGTTGACATGCTCGTCCAGGTGCGAAATGGATGGGATCGCCTAAGAGAATTCCAAGCCATGGAGCGTCGGGTTAGCGAACGGGTCAAGGGCAATGTATTGAAAGCCATGTTGCAAGGGTACTTCGCGCACATCGAGAGGCCCATTTGCATCGACAAGAATCGCCGCTGGTCAGAATTCCTGGAGATGGGCGCCGAGTTGGTCGGCGGGCGTGACCGGCTGAAAGTACTGGTCACGGTCCGTGATTTGCGCAACGTGCTCGCTTCCTTCGAGAGCCTGTACCGCAAGACTTCCGCCCTGGGACAGTTACCGCTGGAGGCGGACCGGGGAGCCAAGTTCAAGACCGCGCTCGGGCGCGTGGAGGTACTGATCGAAGAAGAGCGAGCGGTCGGGCGCGCCTACAACGGCATCCGCGATGCGGTAACCCGTGGCTGGAAAGACCGCATGCATTTCATTGACTACGACGATCTCACGCACAAGCCTGGGGAGACAATGAACAGCGTGTATCGGTTTCTTGGCGAGGAAGGACACCAGCATGACTTCGAGCACGTCGAACAGGTCACGTTCGAGGATGATCTCGCTTATGGTTTCAGGGACCTGCACGTCAT
Organism: uncultured beta proteobacterium; assembly: GCA_963713125.1. Taxonomy (GTDB): domain Bacteria; phylum Pseudomonadota; class Gammaproteobacteria; order Burkholderiales; family Casimicrobiaceae; genus PALSA-1003. The sequence continues at coordinate 31,999 of CAVQKL010000014.1, forward strand.
CCGCTCCAAAGTGGAGTCCCAACCGCCGTCGTGGCCGAAGATATTCGACGATGCCGTATTCCAGAGCCCGGCGTGGAAGAACATCGAGAGCATCGCGGAGTTCTGGAAGCTCTATCTCAAGGCATAGAACTGATGCTCCGACCCATGGGTCAGGAGTTCCTAGCGATTGCAGCCTTTGCCCACCTAATCGAGTTTCGCCGCGGCCGGAGAGGTGAACGGTATTTCCATCAAGTCCTCGCCGAAAAACACGTTGCCCTTGAATACTTCGCCAATCTGGCGCAGGACGCGCTCACGCATGCCCGGTCGATCGAACTGCGAGGTTACGTGCGAGAGCACGAGGTTTCGCACGCTGGCCGATTGCGCCAGCTCCGCAAGCTCGCGGTGCCCCATGGTGAACGCGGCGAAGATTTTGGACGGCGCCGTGCCGCTCAGGCAATGGCACATGTGGACCAGGACGTCTCAGTCCTGTGCCAAGGTCTGCAGCGCGCGGCAGGGACCCGTGTCTCCGGAATAGACGAACGAGTGGCCATCCGCATAGAGTCGATATCCATAGGATACGAGGTGCGGCGCGAAGTGATGAACCTCGACGACCCGCACGGTCCAGCCTGCGCAATCGAGACCGGCCTCAATTGGCCGAACTGAGACTGTCGCGGCCGTCGCCTACCTGAGTTCGAGACCCGACATCACGATCCGAAATTCGGCAAACCCGGGACCCTTGACCGGCCTGTGTGCCCCAGCGCACAGACGACCGTCGGAAAGACCCTGAATATTCCCTCCTCTCCTCCGGAGAAGGCGGTGCTTATCCGACTTGGAGGTCGCAATCTTTTGTTGCGGGCGCTGCCAGCGCAGTTTTCCCTCCGGGGCCTTTTGCGCTTGTCACCGAAATCGGCCATGTCTAAAACAGGAATCAACCCCGCCTTGGCCGACGACGCCGTTAAGGCGGACGGTATCGCCGAACTGCGGCGCCGGGAGGCGTTGCTTAAGACGGGGGCCTTGCAGAACGCGATACTCACCAGCGCCAATTTCTCGATTATCGCCACCGACGAAAAAGGCATCATTCAGCTATTCAATGTCGGCGCCGAGCGCATGCTGGGCTATCTTGCCGTCGAGGTGGTGAACAAGATCAACCCCAGCGACATTCATGATCCGCAGGAGGTGACGGCGCGTGCGCGCGCGCTGAGTCTCGAACTCGGAACCACCATCACGCCGGGCTTCGAGGCGTTGGCTTTCAAAGCTTCGCGCGGGATCGAGGACAGCTATGAATTGACCTATATCCGCAAGGATGGCAGCCGCTTTCCGGCCATCGTGTCGATCACGGCGCTGCGCGATGACTATGGCGACATCATCGGATATCTGTTGATCGGCGCCGACAATTCGGTGCGCAAGCAAGTCGAACTGGAGCTGCACAACGCGATGGCCGTCGCGGAAAAGGCCAACCTCGCGAAATCGGATTTCCTCTCCAGCATGAGCCACGAGCTGCGCACGCCGCTCAGCGCGATCCTCGGATTTGCCCAGCTCATGGAATCGGGCTCTCCGTCGCCAACGGTTGCGCAGAAACGAAGCATCGATCAGATACTCAAGGCGGGGTGGTACCTGTTGGACCTGATCAACGAAATCCTCGATCTCGCGCTGATCGAGTCCGGGAAGCTGTCGCTGTCGCTGGAGCCGATATCGCTGGCCGACGTCATGCGCGAATGCCAGGCCATGATAGAACCGCAGGCGCAAAAGCGCGGCGTCAGCGTGGCCTTTCCGCAGCTCGAAATCCCGTACTTTGTCCAAGCCGACCGGACGCGCGTGAAGCAGGTTCTCATCAACCTGCTTTCCAACGCGATCAAATACAACAGGATGAGCGGCACGGTCGTCGTGGACTGGATTGCGAGCGCTCCGGGACGCATTCGAATTTGCGTCGAGGACACCGGCGAAGGATTGACTCCGGAGAAACTGACGCAGCTTTTCCAGCCGTTCAATCGTCTCGGACAAGAGGCGAACGGCGAGGAAGGAACGGGCATCGGCCTGGTGGTGTGCAAGCGGCTGATCGAATTGATGGGCGGCGTCATAGGCGTGGAAAGCACTGTCGGCAAGGGCAGCGTGTTCTGGATCGAACTGAATCTGACGGCTGAGCCACAAGCTGCCGCCGATGCAGCCGAACCCACGGCGGTTGCCCAGGCGCAAGTTCAGGCGGACGCGCATTTGCGCACCCTGCTCTATGTCGAGGACAACCCGGCCAATCTGATGCTGGTCGAGGACCTCATCGCCCGCCGGCCCGAAATCCGCTTGCTGAGTGCGAGGGACGGCCGCCGAGGCATCGAGATCGCGCGCGCCTCCCGGCCGGATGTAATCCTGATGGACATCAATCTGCCTGGCATCAGCGGGATCTCTGCGCTGAAAATACTGGCTGAAGACCCGGGAACAGCGCACATCCCGGTGATCGCGCTCAGTGCCAATGCCCTGCCCCGCGATATCGAGAAAGGTCTGGAGGCGGGATTCTTCCGATATCTCACCAAACCGATCAAGGTCAACGAGTTCATGGATACGTTGGACGTGGCACTGAAACTTGCGAGGACGGAATCGCCCTCCCCCGCAAATGAGGGGAAAGCATGATGGTCAGTGCACCCGACATTCTCAACGCCAGCATTCTGATTGTCGATGATCAGCAGCCGAATGTCAGCTTGCTCGAGCAATTGCTGAGTGAAGGCGGTTACACCTGCGTTGCCTCAACCATGAATCCGCAGGAGGTCTGCGCGCTGCATCGCAAAAACCGCTACGACCTGATTCTGCTCGACTTGCAGATGCCCGGCATGGATGGATTCCAGGTGATGGAAGTCCTCAAGACCAACGATGCCGACAGGTACCTTCCGGTTATCGTGCTCACCGCCCAACCGGGTCACAAGCTGCGCGCGTTGCAGGCCGGTGCAAAGGATTTCATCAGCAAGCCGTTTGATCTGGTCGAAGTCAAGACGCGCATCCACAACATGCTGGAAGTGCGTCTGCTGTACAAACAACTTGAAAATTACAGCACGATGCTGGAACGGACGGTCCAGGAACGGACCGCTGAACTGCGCGAAAGTGAAGCGCGCTATCGCAGCTTGACCGAACTGGCGTCCGATTGGTATTGGGAGCAGGACGAGAGCGGGAATTTCACAAAGGTATCCGGTCCGGTCCTGGAAATGCTCGGAATCCGGGTGGACACCCTTGGCGGGGGGAAAAGCGATCACGATTTGAGGGGCTGGAATGAGACGGAGCGAGAAGTGCTGCAGGCAAAGATCACCGACCGGCAGCCATTCCTGGATTTCGTTTTCAGCCGCGTCAATGCCGATGGCTCCCATCAGCAATTTCAGGTAAGCGGGGAGCCGATGTTTGACCGGTCCTGCCGTTTCATCGGTTACCGTGGAATCGGCGTGGAGCTTACCGCAAGACAATAGAACTTCGCATTTCACCGTGTCGCTACCGCATAGCCCCAATCAAAACCATCTTCTCGCCGCGCTGCCCGCGGCGGAATTTGAGCGCCTGTCTCCTCATCTGGAGCTGGCCCCGATGCTGCTAGGTGACACCGTCTACGAACCCGGAGGTCAGTTGCGGCACGTCTATTTTCCCACGACCGCGATCGTGTCACTGCTCTATGTCATGGAATCGGGCGCATCGGCCGAAATCGCGGGGGTCGGCAACGAAGGCATCGTCGGTATTTCCCTTTTCATGGGAGGTGATAGCACACCCAGCTCGGCAGTCGTTCAGACCGCTGGGCATGGCTTCAGGCTCAACGCACAACTGCTTAAGAAAGAGTTCGATCGTTTCGGTCCAACGATGCATCTATTGCTCCGCTACACCCATGGCCTTACCGTTCAGATGGCGCAGACCGCGGCCTGCAATCGGCACCATTCGATTGAGCAACAACTGTGCCGATGGCTGCTGTCGACTCTCGATCGATTGCCTACAAATAATTTGGTCATGACGCAGGAATTGATCGCCAGCGCACTTGGCGTGCGCCGTGAAAGCATTACGGAGGTCGCCGGAAGACTGCAGCGCGCTGGTCAAATTAGCTACCGCCGCGGCCACATTACAGTGCTCGAGCGGTCTGGCTTGGAGGCCGGCGCCTGCGAGTGCTACGCCGTAGTCAGGAAGGAGTTGGATCGCCTGATGTCCGACGTCCGGAACCGCCAAGACACTTCTGCCATTGCCGCATAGCCGGCCCGCTTGCCCAACCGATCTGTCGCTCGATTCGACCCTTCTCAAGTAGCGGTCCCCTTATTCCGTATAGGCGCGAGCGGCCCACCGTTTGCCGCCCGGATGTGCGCTTCCGAACAGACTTCGCCGAGGCAGTGGCCTAAGCTCCAAAGCACACAGGGTCCGATCTGGATCGTTCTTTGGGAGAAGCAGGTATGTGTCTCGACGGTGAAGCCTTTTTACGCTATGCAAAAGCTGAAAGGGAGTTATGCGATGAGGCTGGAACCGCCCTAGCTCGGATCATTAGCGAGATCCAAGACCGCCACGACATCAGCATCGCGGAGTTGCGGGTAACGATGGACTGGGCGCATTCGGCCAACGGTTGGCCTGCTGCGAACTGCGTCATGGTTCGAGAGCAGGGATCTAAGGCCCTTTGCGCGGTGTAATAGCGACGCCAAGCCTTAGTCTACAGATCGCACTTGATCCTGGGAGAGACGGGCATGACGGTCGATAGTGAAGCAATTCTGCGGTATGCCCAAGCTGACAAGGATCTCGATGAAAAGGCTGGGGCGGTGTTGCTTCAGATCGTTAAGCAAATTGAGGATAGGCACGGCATAAAGATTGCCGAGTTCCGCGTAACCATCGATCCGTCCCATTGCGAAAGCGGTTGGCCTAGCGTGAATTGCGTCATTGTAAGAGAGCACTGAGCTGCCATACCTGGTGACTCAGACTTCGAGCCGGTTGCAGGCTGAGTTCGACAGCGCACAGACCGCCGCCGGGCTGCCGACTACCCTGAGGTTGTTCACTATTCTTATGGGAGCCTCTTTGGGAGTGGATGCTATGTCGGTCGATAGTGAAATGTTTCCTCAAGTGTCGCCTGTCACGTGGGAGCGACGCGGCGGAATCGCAGCTCGCACCGAGAGGCGGCGGCGGCCGCTCATTAAGCCCGGAGTACTATGCACGGCCTGTAGAAATATGATCGGCGCGCCGGTTGCCAATGAGCCGCACGTCGCGCTAACCGCCTATGTCGTGGACGGTTGCGCGCAGGACGATGCCGAGCACTACGGATGTCGAATTTGCAGCACGAAGCTCGAGCGCGAGAAAAAGAGCCATGACTTCGGCGTGCGGTGGCGGCTGATCTGATTCACGCAGCCTGCCCGATGTTCGTCTTGCTGCATCGATCACGCCGCAGGGCGTGGCCTTAGCTTTCGGCAATTTTATGCGCGGCGATGATGGCCCGCACGGTAAGCGCGCAGCCCACGCAGCCCATTTTGCGCACCAGGCGCAGGCGCATCGATTGCAGAGGTAAAAAAACGGCGCCTGCCGGCGCCGTTGATGTTGTACGGCAAGCCTATTATTTGTCGTGCTCCCAGCGTCCCTCGTTGAAATGGTATCGACCGTCTTGTTTGCTCCACTCAGACGCGACATAGTGCTCCCCGCGCCGTTCGTGCTTGTATCCACTCTTGACCCAGACGTGCTCGTGGCGCTTAGTGTCAAACCTGTAGTACCCCGGCGTGACGATGTAACCGGCGCGAGCGGGCATGACCTCGTATCGCGGAGCCGGCGGCGCAATATCGATGTCAAAATTGACGCTCGCCGCACTAACTGCGAGCGGACCGGCGAAAGAGCCTGCAAGGGCGGCTGCCAAAAGCGTTCTCCGAAAACTCATAGAAACTCCTTTATGTAATTGGGATCGCAAGATTTCAATGTCCGTCGACAACTGCCAATCGGAGGAGCACTGAACCGCCGTGTTCTGTCAATACGAAATCGGCGAACGAAACCCACAAACTTCCGCTGACCGGCTGAGCAGGTAAGCCCGAAGTTCACATGCGGATGATGGGCGAATCTATGGATTGTGGTCTATGCGGTGGCACACATAGCGGGGCGGCGAGGCGGATCCCGTCGCAAAGCGCCTGTGATTCGGCGAGCTACCGGGCGACGTAGGGTAGCAGGCGATCGAGTTCGGTCTTGACCACCTGGTAGCATTCGCAGGAACGTGCTTCCAGACCCGGGCGGTCCAGCACGGTGATCCTGCCCCGGCGATATTGAATCAGGCCGGCATCCTGAAGCTTCCCGGCCGCCTCGGTGACGCCTTCGCGGCGCACACCCAGCATGTTGGCGATCAATTCCTGCGTCATCGAAAGCTCGTTGGATGCCAAACGATCCAGGCTGAGCAGCAGCCACCGGCACAATTGTTGGTCGACCGAATGATGCCGATTGCACACCGCCGTCTGCGCCATCTGCGTAATCAGCGCCTGGGTGTAGCGAAGCAACAGATGGAGCATCGGGCCGAAGCGGTGGAACTCGTCCTTCAGCAACTGGGCCTTCAGCCGGAAGCCATATCCCGCGCTCTGCACGACGGCGCGGCTGGGCGTGGTTTCACCGCCCATGAACAGCGATATTCCGAGAATGCCCTCGTTGCCTACGATAGCGATCTCGGCGGACGCGCCATCCTCCATGACGTATAGCAGCGAAACGATCGACGTCGTAGGGAAATAGACGTACCGCAACGTGATTCCGGGTTCATAAAGGACGTCACCCAGCTTCATCGATATCAGTTCCAGATGGGGTGCCAGCCGCTCGTAGTCGCCTGCCGGCAGAGCCTCGAGCAGATGATTCTGCTCGGGACCGTGGCGCGCGGGCGCAACCACGGACGACCCGTCATCGTGGGCAAGGACGACGTTTTCTCGGTGCGGCTCTTTGAGCTGTCAACTCCCATGACGATAGTCTATACCGTCGGAGGGCTTCTTAGCTCGGTAGAGCACAGAGGCACAGCAGGCGCTCGTCCATTGCACCTTGGGTTGCCGATCGACGCGCCCGGCCTCGATGAGCGCAATCGGTCGTGAATGGGTGGACCACGCCGCCAGATGGGCCTCGGTGACCCATAGCCCGGTGGTGGTGGCAAAGCGAGCTGCCAGCGCGATTCGTGCGCTAGCGAACGGACCGGGCTGGCATCGCAGCGTATGTTCGCGCTCTGCAACGTCGGCGTGCTCCGGTGTGCCTGCCATCTGATTCGGGCACGGCCGCCGCGTGATTGCATGACAACGCAGATCGTCTGCCAAGTTCCGAACCGACGTGCAGCAATCGGATGCGCGTACACCCCTCCAGACTGGAACCCACTATGAACATGACCTTGAGTTTTGCCCCGCTGGTTTCACTTCTTGCAGGCATACTGATTCTGGTTGTGCCGCGATTGCTCAACTACATTGTCGCCATTTACCTCATCGTCATCGGACTGCTCGGTCTGTTCGGCGCGGGAACTTTTCACCTGAAGTGACTGCACTCCGGCACTTCGAGCTGGTCGCGTACGAGCGTGCAGACCAGCACGGAGCCCGAATGGGCTAAGTGTCGAACGGCGCATGGAAATGATGTCGGTCGAGGCTGTCGAACGGACAAGCATGTCTCGGATCCGCCCTTGGGTTGGCCGTTATGCTGATCGAGTCGAACCGTGCCTGCGTTCGCGACCGAACAGACGAATCCAACGACCGCGATATCCTTGTCATCGATCCACCAGCGATGGTCCGTTGTACGACCGTACTGGCGCCCTGGCGCCCGTGCCCGCGAAAGTGAATAAAGGAGCAAGTCATGAGTCTTGGCACCATTCTGCTGATCGTCTTGATACTGATACTCATCGGCGTCCTTCCCACGTGGCCCCACGCTCGCAGTTGGGGCTACGGTCCGAGTGGTGTCGTCGGTGTCATAGTAGTAATCGTGATCGTCCTGTTCTTGTTGGGACGCCTGTAATACCGCGCGGTCAGGGCGGAACGCCTTCGAAGACTCAAGAATGGAATGACAAGCCTGCCCCAAAGACCCTGCAGCGACCGTCGCCAGCGCCAGCGGCAGAAACACGCGAGGATCGAGAGACGAATTCCATATGGTCGCCACTGACCCTAATGGCTTCGTCCAGCCGGCTGGCACCGACGGTTACCGCGGGCTTCGCCGCGGTTTCTTCCTGTGCGCGTTACTGAGGATTTGTAGCTGACTCCAGGACGGACAAGGCTGGACTACTATCTGTGGCTCGATGAAGATTCGACCAAAGCGATGACCACCGGTCCGCAACCTCCTGTACCTGGCGACGATGATCCGCCGCCGAAGCGGCTGCCGTTGACTCTGGCCATGCCGATCGACGTGCGCAGCACTTCACTCGCGCTGCTCGCCCTCATTGCCGTCATCGGATTTCTGCGCTGGGCACAGGAGGTGTTGATACCCATCACCTTCGCGGTAATGTTGAGTTATGCGTTGACGCCCGTAGTCGACTGGCTGAGGAGGAAAGCGAAGCTGCACAAGGCCGTCGGTGCGGCGCTGACCTTGGCGCTGATTTTAGGCGGTCTGGGGGTCGGCCTCAGTGCATTGCAGCCGGAGGCGCTCGACATCCTCGACATCGTTCCGCGCGCGACGCAAAAGATCACCCACGCGCTGCGCGGCACGCCACGTGCTGCGGCAGGTGCGGTCGCAAAAATTCAGAAGGCCGCGAGCGAAATCGAGAAGGCAGCGAATACGGCGACATCGCTCCACGTCGACTACTGCCGTTGCTCCGGCCAAGGGTGTCCTCGAGGTGCCTGGGTTCAGGTTCCGCGACTACATATTAACGGGTACTGCGAGTGTCGTCGCCGGACTTGGACAGCTCGTGCTCGTGGTTGCGCTGGTTTATTTTCTGCTGATCGCGGGTGACACGTTTCGACGGACATTGGTGCGAATCAGCGGCGATACGCTGTCGAAGAAGAAGATCACTGTGCATATACTCGATGAAATCGATAGCCAGATTCAGCGCTACCTGCTTGTGCAGATCGCCACGAGCGCGCTTCTGGGTGCTGTTGCGTGGGTGGTATTTACCTGGGTCGGCCTCGAGAATGCGCTGACCTGGGCCTGCATTGGCGGCGTGCTCCATCTGATTCCGTATGCCGGACCTACCGTATTCATTGGACTTATCGCGCTGGTCGCGTACGTCCAGTTCGATAGTCTTCAGCCGGTTGCAGTGATTGTCGGCAGCATGCTGGCGAGCGTGGGGGTGATAGGGCTGCTGCTGGTGCCATGGCTGACCCAGAAGGTAGGCAGTCTCAATGCCGTGACGGTTTTTGTAGCGCTGCTCGTCTGGGGATGGCTATGGGGAATCTGGGGATTGCTCCTGGGTGTTCCAATCATGATGGCCATCAAGGCAGTTTGTGATCGCGTCGAAGATTTGCAGCCGATCAGCGCGTTTCTCGGACACGGGCCCGCGAAAATAACGACGGACGATTCGAAGGCGCCTGCCGTCGGGTCCTGATTGCGGCGCAGTAGCGCTGCATTCCTCCCACGTACCATCCGGTACCCGATATTGCGTAAGGCGACGCACTGCCGGCACGTCGGATCGAGCGGCATGGTGGGCATTTTGCCGTAACCGGCATTGCGGATCGAGCAGCCGAAGGACAAAATGTCCTGGCGCGCAAAACCTGCAAGTCCTGAATCGGCGCGCAGCCGCCGCGATTGGCGGGACGCGCGACAACAGTGGGATGGAATCTCCTGTCTGTCGATGCCGCACGCAAGGGAGCCGCAGACTTATGAAAGTACGTTTCTGGGGAACGAGAGGGTCGATCGCCACCCCGGGGCCCGGCACGAACCACTTCGGCGGCAATACCTCCTGCGTCGAGCTGACCACTGCCCAGCGGCGACCTTCTGATTTTTGATTGCGGTACCGGCGTGGTCCGGCTGGCCGCCGAATTGATGGCCCAAGGCAGCAAAGCCATTAACGCGAACATTCTCCTCGGGCATACGCACTGGGATCACATTCAAGGTTTTCCGTTCTTCAGCCCGGCCTTCGTCAAAGGGAACTCCGCCGCGATCTATGGCCCGGAAGGCAGCCGCGGGTCGCTGCATGACGTGCTGGCCGGCCAGATGGAGTTCACCTACTTCCCCGTCGAGTTGAACCAGCTGCCGGCCGCGATCACCTACCACGAACTGACCGAGGGCATCCACACGATCGGCGGCGCGCGGGTCGCGACGCAATTTCTCAATCACCCGGCCATGACGGTGGGCTACCGCGTCGAAGCCGACGGCGTGGCGGTGGTGTACCTGGTGGACCACGAGCCGTTCTCCGATGAGCTCTGGCGGGCCGGTGCCGAGCCGGGTCGCATCGAGTCCATCCTGCATGAGGGAGACCGCCGGCACGCCAAATTCATGGCCGACGCCGATCTCGTGATCCACGACGCCCAGTACACTCCCGAGGAGTACGCCTCGAAGAAAACCTGGGGACACAGCGCGTACGACTACGTGGTGCAAATTGCTGCGGCCGCCGGCGTGCGGCGGATCGCACTGACACACCACGATCCGGGTCACGACGATCACTTCGTCGCGAACATCGAGCGCAAGGCCCGCACGCTGGCCTTGCAACGTGGGACGGGACTCGATGTCTTCTGCGCGTATGAAGGCTGCGAACTCGTCCTGGAGCCGCGCTCCACCTTGAAGCCGTTTGTCATGGCGGCGCCCTTCCAGGCGTCCGTCGCGCAGCGCCGCTTTCAGATCCTGGTGGTTGATGACCAGCCGGACATGCTCACGATGATCGTTCGCGCGCTGGAGGAGGATCAGTACATGGTCAGCAAGGCGACAAGCGGCCTGGAGGCGCTTCGGATGATCGAAGAGCACATGCCGGACCTCGTGGTGCTGGATTACAAGATGGCCGGCATGGACGGCCTGGCTGTCATGAAATCGCTCCGCGCCAAGCCCGAGACGCAGCTCCTCCCGGTGTTGATGCTCACCGCCATGACCGATGAGCCCAGCACCCGCGCCGGCTTCGAAGCGGGCGTGACGGACTATGTGACAAAGCCGTTTTCGATCCCGCAGCTCACCGCACGCGTCCGTGCCTGCCTCGCCAGAACCCAACTCCTGTAATTGTGCGAGGGCTAGTCGGAGACGATCTCGACACGATCCAGGTACCTGGACAATTCACCTACCCACTTGCGAGACGCGTCGGTGTCGGCGCTCTCGGCAGCCTGTTCAAGGGCGGCGCCGATGTCAGTGATCGCCTGGAATCCCCAACTGCCCCCGGCGCCCTTCATGCCGTGCCCCAGACTCTCCACGATCTCGAAGTCTCCCTGATCCAAGGCATCCTGCATCGCGATGACATCCTGCCTGCGGTTCTGCAGGAACCCGGGGATCAAATCTGCGAATTTGGGATTCGCACGCACGAGAATGGTGTCCTTCCGGCTGCTTTTCTCTGTCGATGGCTGAGGCGTGACTATGGAATGCTCCTTGATCGCTTGCAGCAGCACCTCTTGCTTGATTGGTTTCGTCAAATACGCCGTGCACCCCGCCGCCACACACTTTTCTTGATCTCCCTTCAAGGCGGAGGCCGTCAGCGCGATGATCGGCGTGGGCGGCCGGCGATTCGCCTGTTCCCACTCTCTGATCGCCCGCGTCGCGGTCAAGCCATCCATGACCGGCATTTGCCGGTCCATCAGGACAAGGTCATAGTTTCCGGCCGTGAACTTTTCATAGGCGACGGCCCCGTTTTCGGCGATTTCGACCCGGTACGGAGTGTCCTGCAGGTACGCCACCGTGATCGTGCGGTTGTCGGGAGAGTCTTCCACCAGAAGAATATGCAGCGAGGGCAGCGGCGGCTCGGGACCCATGGAAACCGGCACGGCTGCTCGTCGCGTGGCCGCCGCCCAGATCTCGAGCGGCACGGCGAAGGAAAACACGCTGCCCTTGCCGACTCCGCTTTCGACCCAGATGCGCCCGCCCATCAGTTCCACCAGACGCTTCGAAATCGTGAGCCCCAGACCCGAGCCTCCGTACCTGCGGGTGGTCGACGAGTCGGCTTGCGTGAATCGCTCGAACACCGCGCCCAACTTCTCGCTCGGGATGCCGATGCCGGTGTCCGAGATCGTGAAGCGCAATGCGTTCGGGACGGAGGAATCCGCGTCCGGCGCGACCCGCAGAGCCACTTGGCCGGATTCCGTGAACTTGATCGCATTGCCAAGTAAGTTGAGCAGCACCTGCCGCAGCCGTGTCGGGTCGCCGACCAGGTCGGTGGGCATTTTCGGCGCGATCTCGCATACCAGGGTCAGCCCTTTTTCATTGGCTCGGCCCGCCACCATCTCCATCACTTTGTCCAGAAGATCTTTCAGCGAAAACCCCGTCCGTTCCAATTCGAGCTGCTCGGCTTCGACTTTGGAGAGATCGAGGATGTCGTTGATGAGATTCAGCAGGTTGTCGCCGGCGCGGCGAAAGATCTGCACATACTTGTCTTGCTCCGGCGAGAGAGAGGTCTTCGCGAGCAGGTCGGCGATGCCGATGATCGCATTCATCGGCGTTCGGATTTCGTGGCTCATGCTCGCCAGAAAATCCGACTTGGTCTGGCTCGCGCTTTCGGCCACGGCCTTGGCCTGCCGCAGCTCGACCTCCACCCGCTTGCGCTCCGTGACGTCACGCGCCGCGGCGAAGACGCCCTGCAGCGTGCGGTCGCGGTCGTAAAAGGTAGTCGCGTTGTAGGACACCACCGTTTGCTTCCCGTCGCGGGCGCACGCCGTCAGCTCATAGTCGGTGACCTTCTTTTCGCTCAGCACGAGCTTGATCCCAGCTTCGGCCCGTTCCGGCTCGGTAAAGTAGCCCTTGAACGGCGCGCCGATCAGCTCGTCGCGCGTGCAGCCGGTCAGCGCCTCCATCTGCTTGTTGACGTCGGTGATGATGCCGGAGGGATCGGTGGTCATCAGCGCGTCGATGTTGGATTCGATCAGCGAGCGCGTGTAGAACTGCTGGTCGCGCAGGCGCTGATCGAGCTTTTTCTGCTCGGCTTCGACCAGCTTGCGCGCGGTGTTATCGGTGCCGATCAACAGATAGCCGATGATGGCGTCCTCCGCGTCGCGCAGCGCCGTGACGGACACCACCGCCGGGAATCGGCTCCCATCCTTGCGGATGTAGGTCAGCTCGTAGATGTCCTCGATCCCGCGCGAGGCCTTGAAGACCAGGGCCTCGAAGCCCGGCGTGATCGGCGGTTCCGAGCTCGACGCTCAGCGCTTTGGCGCGCGCGATCACTTCCTGCGGATCGGAAATGTCGGCCGGCGTGATCTTGTTCATCACTTCGGCGGCCGCGTAGCCCAGCATCCGCTCGGCGCCAACGTTGAAGATCTGAATCACGCCCTTCGCGTCGGTGGCGATGCTCGAGAAGTTGGCGCTGTTGAAAATCGCGCGCTGCAGGGCCCCCGCTTTCAGCAACGCCTCTTCTGCCTGCTTGCGCGCGGTGTTATCGGTGCCGATCAGCAGATAGCCGATGATGGCGTCTTGTGCGTCGCGCAGCGCCGTGACCGACACCACCGCCGGGAATCGGCTCCCATCCTTCCGGATATAGGTCAGCTCGTAGATGTCCTCGATCCCGCGCGAGGCCTTGAAGACCAGGGCCTCGAAGCCCGGCGTGATCGCGGTTCCGAGCTCGACGCTCAGCGCTTTGGCGCGCGCGATCACTTCCTGCGGATCGGAAATGTCGGCCGGCGTGATCTTGTTCATCACTTCGGCGGCCGTGTAGCCCAGCATCCGCTCGGCGCCAACGTTGAAGATCTGAATCACGCCCTTCGCGTCGGTGGCGATGCTCGAGAAGTTGGCACTGTTGAAAATCGCGCGCTGCAGGGCCCCCGCTTTCAGCAACGCCTCTTCTGCTTGCTTTCTAAAGGTCACATGGCCAACACTTTCCGAGATATCGATCCTCGGTCTCGTCGCGTCCTTTCTCTTAGCCATGGCGTTGCCTCCGGTAACTGGCGCCCGCCCTCCGTGGACCACCGAGGCGATCCGATATGGCGATCTGCCCCCGATAGGAGTGCCCGTCGTTGCGTCGTAGAGTCCGGGTTTTGAGGACGACAGGAAACAGCACCATGCTACGCCTTGCGCTGCCGTTTGCCCTCGCCGGCGAGCGGCCGCTCTTGGCGGCGAGCCGTCCGTTGAAACGGACCCTTGCCGCGGTTTGACATGGCCCGGAAGGGGTGCGACGGTAGAATAGCAGCGCCGCCCTCGTAGCTCAGTGGATAGAGCGTCCCCCTCCTAAGGGGAAGGTCGCACGTTCGATTCGTGCCGGGGGCGCCAGGCCCGCACGATCCGAGCGAGCCGGCGGCGCTGGAGGTCGCGGCGCGCCACGACGCCTGGCTGGGTGTGCCGGCTACGACTTTCGCCAGTGCGGCGGAATCGTCTTCTCGAAGTACGGCAGCGCCTCGATCCGCGCCTTCCACCGCGTGAGCTCCGGCGTCAGCATGCCGTTGGCGTCGAGATCCGGCAGCTTGAGCTCCGGCGCGCCAGAGGAAAGCGAGCAACGAGTAGAGCGCGTAGTCCGCCGCCGACAGCGGCCCGGCAAGATAGTCGCCGCGCATGGCGCGGGTGAACAGCGCCAGCTCGTCGACCACCGCCTTGCGGGCGTCGGCGATCGCCTTCGAATCGCGTTCCTCCGGCTTTTTCGAGAACGCCTGCGTCGGTCAGCGGGTCCAGCGCCGCGTCGAAGTCGTCGTCGACCTCGCGGATGATGCGCCGGGTGATCGCGCGCGTCCTGGCGTCGCCCGGGAACAGCGGCGCGCCGCGGCCCGGATAGGCTTCGTCGAGGTATTCGACGATCGCGCTCGACTCGTACAGCACGAAATCGCCGTCGACCAGCACCGGCACGCGATGCCGCGGATTGAGCGCCACGAATTCGGGCTTGCGCGTATCGCCCGCAGCGAACGAAAGGACCTTGAGCTCGTACGGCAGCGCCTTGTGCTCGAGCGCGAGCTGGGCGCGCCAGGCAAACGGCGAGCCCGATCCGTAATACAGCGTGATGCCCATCTATGTTCCTTCGACCTTTGGACGCGGATTTTTTCTTCGACGCCTTCGCGGTCGCCGCGGCAGCGCGCATGGCCTCCAGCGAGACCTTTTGCAGCTCCATCGTCTTGATGCTCATCTGCATGAAATTCTGGCTCATCGCCAGCCAGTTCTCGATCACCCGCAGCTCGGCGATCTTCTTGTCGATCTCGGCGGGATCGAGAGTGGCGAGCATCGCTGCCGGGTTGGGAAACGGAATTCCGGCAGGCGCGTCGGCGCCGCCTGCTGCGCCGGGCGGCACGAAGCCCGGCACCGGCATGCCGAACGGGTTCCACATGCGCTGCATGAATTCCATCGCTTCCTGCGGCGTCAAAGGCATGGAAGGCTGCTTCGACATGGCTGAATTCCTCCTGAGCGCCTGCTACGACCGGGCGCGATTTCCAGTATTATGCCCCACATGTTTGACGCCGCCGCGCCCCTGCTCGCCACGCTGAAGTCGGTCGTCGGCGAGGCCAACGTACTCACCAGCGAAGCCGACGTTGCGCCGTACGTCACCGACTGGCGCGAGCGCTATCGCGGCCGCGCGCGCGCAGTCGTCGCGCCCGGGATCGACCGACGAGGTCGCCGCGGTCGTGCGCTGCTGCGCCGGGCACGGCGTACCCGTCGTGCCCCAGGGCGGCAACACAGGGCTTTGCGGCGGCGCGACGCCGCACATGGCCGGCGATGAGGTCGTGCTGGCCCTGACGCGACTGAACCGCGTCCGCTCGATCGATGCCGACAACGCGACGATGACGGTCGAGGCCGGCGTGCCGCTGGCCAGCGTCCAGGAAGCGGCTGCAGGCGCCGAGATGCTGTTCCCGCTGTCGCTTGCCTCCGAAGGCAGTTGCGCGATCGGCGGCAACCTGTCCACCAACGCCGGCGGCACGGCGGTGCTGCGCTACGGCAACGCGCGCGAGCTGGTGCTGGGGCTCGAAGTGGTGCTCGCCGATGGCGAGATCTGGGACGGCCTGCGCGGCCTGCGCAAGGACAACACCGGGTACGACCTGAAGCAGCTTTTTCTGGGCAGCGAAGGCACGCTCGGCATCATCACCGCCGCAGTGCTCAAGCTTTTTCCGCGGCCGCGCACGTCGGCGACCGCGTGGGTCGCCGTCGCCGACGTGGCGGCGGCGAGTCGCCCTGCTGCGCGCGCTGCGCCAGGCGCTCGGCGACCGGCTGACCGGCTTCGAGCTGGTATCCGGCGACTGCATCGCGCTCGCGCGCGCGCAGTTTCCCGCGCTGCCCGATCCGCTGCCCGGCCACCCCTGGTATGTGCTGGTTCAGGCGGACGACGCGGCCGCGCACTCGCCGCTGGGCGGCGAAATCGAAGCCGCGCTGGCCCAAGCGATCGAAGCCAAGATCGCGGTCGAGGCCGTCATCGCCGGTTCGGAGGCGCAGGCCGCCGGATTGTGGGCGCTGCGCGAGCACATCCCCGACGCGCAGAAGCGCGAAGGCCCGAACATCAAGCACGACATCGGCGTGCCGATCGCGCGCATCCCGGCGTTCCTCGCGCGCGCGCAGTCGGCGCTCGACGCCGCCTTTCCGGGCGTGCGCTATGTCGTCTTCGGCCATCTGGGCGACGGCAACCTGCACTACAATCTGTCCGCCCCGCCCGGCGCCGCCGCCGCGGCATTCATCGAGCATGACAGCCAAGGCCAACCGCGATCGTCTACGACCTCGTCGACCGAGCTCGGCGGGAGCTTCAGCGCGGAGCACGGCATCGGCCAGATGAAGCGCGACGCGATGGTGCGATACAAGGCGCCGATCGAGCTCGAGCTGATGCGGCGGATCAAGCGCGCGCTCGATCCGCACGCCACGCTCAACCCCGGGAAGGTCGTCTGATGAAGCACAGCCGATGAAGCCATGGCCAAGATCATCGCGTGGCTGGTTCTGATTTTCATCGTGCTGCTCGCGCTGCGCGTCATCAACATGCGCAACGCGCGCACTCGGCGTGGCGCCACGAACGGCGCCGCCGGGCACCGACGTCGAGCCGATGGTGCGTTGCGTTCGCTGCGGCGTCTTTCTGCCACGCGACGATGCGGCCAAGCGTCACGGCCGGGTACGCCTGTCCCGACGGACAATGCGTGAAGCGCTGAGCCGATGCCACCGATTCCGCCGCTCCCTTCGCTCGAACCGCCGTCCCTGCCGGCACTGATCAACGAGTCGGGCCGGCGCATCCTTTGGATCGTCGGCATCTATCGCGCTGTTTGCGGCGCCCTGCTGCTCAGCACCGGGCTGTTTCTCGACCTGCGGTCAGCGGGCATCGCCGCGCCGAACGCGTTCGTCACCGCGGCGGGCCTGTACTTCCTGTTCGGGATGGCCGCGTTCTGGTGGGTGCAGCGCGACTCTTTCGATCACCCGCTTGCACCCTTGCTGCTGTCGCTGCTCCTCGGCGACATTTTCTTCATCGCGCTGCTGACCTACGCCAGCGGCGGCGCCGGAACGCCGCTGTCGATACTGCTGTTTCCGCAACTTGCCGCGAGCGGCTGGCTGATGCGTACGCAGATCGCATTCTTTCATGCGGCGCTGGCAAGCTCGGTGCTGATCGGGCTCGAAGGCTGGCGATTGATCGAAGGCGACGTCGGCGCGGCGCAGATCCTGCAGACCGGTCTGGTCGGCTTCGGCTATTTCGCGACCGTCGCCATTGCCCTCGCGCTCGGAACCTTCACCAAGGCAAGCGAGGACCTCGCCGCGCAGCGGGGCATCGACGTCGCCAACCTCGAGCAGGTCAATCGCCTGATCATCCAGGACATGCAGGACGGCGTGCTGGTCGTCGATCTCAACGGCGTGGTGCGCGGCCACAACGCGCAAGTGACCAGGCTGCTCGGCGGATTCGGGCGCATGCGCGGCGGCATGCGGCTCGCCGAATTCAGCTCGACCTTGCACGACTACTGGCGACGCTGGCAGGAGGACTTCTCCGAGGTCCTGCCGCCGTTCAAGGTCGAAGCGACGCAACGTCTGCTGCGCGTGCGCCACGTGCGCATCGGATCGGGCCTCAACGGCGGCACGCTGATCTACCTCGAAGACCTGGGCCGCGCCCAGTCCGACGCGCAGCAGATGAAGCTGGCGGCGATGGGCCGGCTGACCGCGAGCATCGCGCACGAGGTGCGCAATCCGCTGTCGGCGATCAACCAGGCCGCGCAGCTGCTCGAGGAGGACGGCTCGGTCGCGCCCGAAGGGCAGCGGCTGCTGTCGATGATCCGCAACAACGCCAAGCGCATCGATCGCATCGTCGGCGAAGTGCTGCAGCTCAATCGACGCGACCGCCAGCAGCCGGAGGTTATCGACTATTCGGAGTTCATCGTACTCCCTGGTCGACGAAGTCGTGCAGGCGGAGGGCATCCCTCCCGATGAGCGTGATCATCCAGTGCCCGAGCGAGCTCTACGTGCTGTTCGATCGCGGGCCATTTGAGCCAGATCATGTGGAACCTGGTGCGCAACGCCTGGCAGCATTGCCAGAAGAAGGACGGCAGCATCCATATCATGGGCCGCGCCGGTTACATGGGCGATGCCGTAATATCCGAGCTTGCCGACGACGGGCCGGGCATTCCGGCGGAATTGCGGGCGCAGATATTCGAGCCGTTCTTCACAACGCGGCCGGGCGGCACGGGCCTCGGGCTTGTACATCGCGCGGGAACTTGCCGATGCGAACGGCGCGGCGCTCGAGCTGCTGCCCAAGGGTCCGGGCGCCAATTTTCGATTGACGTTGAAGCGGGCGGCGAGTCCGCCGAACTAGCCAGATTTTGCCTTGGGAGGCGCGTATGACGCGAAGAACACGCGATCGCGGGCAACCGAAAGTGCTGGTCGTCGACGACGAGCCAGACCTGCTCGAGCTGCTCGAACTCACCTTGTCGCGAATGGGTCTCGACACGACGCGCGCGCAGTCGGTCGGCGGAAGCGATCCAGCTGCTCGACAGCCAGTCGTTCGACCTGTGCCTGACCGACATGCGCCTGCCCGACGGCGAAGGACTGGCCGTCGTCGAGCACATCACCGAAAAGGCGCTCGACGTCCCGGTCGCGGTGATCACGGCATTCGGCAGCGCCGAGAACGCCGTAGCGGCGCTCAAGGCCGGTGCGTTCGACTATCTGGCGAAGCCGGTCGCGCTCGAGCAGCTGCGCGCGTTGGTCAAGCAGGCGCTCAAGGTGCCGGAGAAGCCGGCGGCGCCTTCGTCGTATCAGCTGCTCGGCGAGTCGCCGGCGATCATGCAGGTCCGGTCGATGATCGAGCGGCTGTCGAAGAGCCAGGCGCCGGTGTTCATCACCGGCGAATCGGGCAGCGGCAAGGAGCTGGCGGCGCGAATGATCCACATCGGCGGCGCGCGTGCCGAGCATCCGTTCGTCCCGGTCAATTGCGGCGCGATTCCCGAGAACCTGATGGAGTCGGAGTTCTTCGGCTACAAGAAAGGGCGCCTTTACCGGGGCCGAGGGTGACCGCGACGGATTCTTCCAGGCGGCGAACGGCGGTACGCTTTTTCTCGACGAGGTCGCCGACCTGCCGCTGGCGATGCAGGTCAAGCTGCTGCGCGCGATCCAGGAAAAGAAAGTGCGCAAGGTCGGTGCCACGACCGAGGAACCGGTCGACGTGCGCATCATCAGCGCGACCCACAAGAAGCTGCCGGCGCTGGTCGACGCCGGCGAATTCCGCCAGGACCTGTTCTACCGGCTGCACGTGATCGAGCTGGCGATGCCCAGCTTGCGCGAAATGCGCGAGGACATCCCCTCGATCGCCGATGCGATCCTGAAAAAGCTGGCGCGCGGCACGCCGGCACGGCTCGACGCCGAAGCGGTCACCGCGCTCGAGGCGTATCCGTTTCCCGGCAACGTGCGCGAGCTGGAGAACATCCTCGAGCGCGGCCTGTCGCTCGCCGCAGACACCGAGCAAATCACCGCCGACGACCTTCACCTGACCCCGCCTCCCGACGAAGACGACGCCATGCTGCCGGCCGGACGACAAATGGCCGCTGCAGGATTATCTCGACCGGGTCGAGCGGGCGGCGATCAACGAGGCGCTGGAAAAGACGCGTTACAACCGGACCGCCGCGGCGAAACTGCTGGGCATCACATTTCGGGCGATGCGTTACCGAATGGAGAGACTGGCCATCAAGTAGACGGCATCATCCGCGCGGGCAGACCTTCGCGTTGAGCGGGGAATCACCGTCGACTGATCAGCGCCCCGACAAGGAACCCGGCTGCCACCGCAACACCAACTGCCAGCCACGGATTGTCGCGAACACGGTCGTCTGCAGCCCCGGCGGCTGCTTTTGCACGGCCGAGGGCGTCACGTTGCAGATCCTCCAGCATTGCCTTGGCTGCCATTATCTTGGCTGCGACCTGCGAGCGCAGATCGCTCGCTCGTTCGCCGGTTTCGAAGGTGGCCTGATCGAGCAAGCTTTCGGCCTGTCCAAGCACTTCCCCGAAATCGGCAGCAACCGACTTGCGGCGGCGCCCTGCTCTAGCGGTGGTCATATTGTGCTCCGGTGGATGAGGCTTTGTGCTCGCACGTCATCGACTCTGGCGTCACAGAGTCGGCGAAGGCACCGATTCAATGCGCCGAGCATGATGCACGCGATGAATATGCCCGGCGCCCATCCAGCCGCCGACGCCTGCTGCCACCAGCGCGATCAGGCTGCTCAAAAAGATGATCCACATTGCCATAGCCGTGTAGTGGGCTGTTGCGGCCGCAGCCGCACGCAGGTCCGCCTTGTATTTTTCAACTTGCGCTGACAGGTCCGTCAGGGTCTGGTCAACTTGCGATTGCGGCATCCCCGTGCTTGCTGCGAGCAGCATCTTCGCGTTGTCAGTCTGTCCGCTAAGCAATGCTCTAGCGACTGCTGCCATCGCTTGTCGATCGACTTGCCCGGTTGCGCTCCGTGCGTCGGTCGGACTCGCGCGATTCTCTGGCTCAGTCTTTGCGGCGACTCCGGCGGTTTGCGCTGCCGTGAAAGCGTCTGGGTCAGCAGACAATTGGTCGCCGGCATTGGGCACGATGCTTCGTGCTGCGGCTTGGCCCACCCGTTGCGTGATCTGGGCCTGCAATCCGGTAATCGCATCGGCGGTCGGACCGCTGATGGGGCTTCGTGGCGTCATTTGCGAACCCGTTGCCAATGCTGCCGCGGCACCGGTTGCTGCTGCCCCCCGGCCCATCGCCGCGCCGCCCTGAATGACTTGCGCCAACCCAAGGGCGAGCAAGAGCCCGCTGGCTGCAATTGAGAGTGCCCAGACCGTGACACCGTGAAGAGTCCCCACAGTCTGGTCCGAGCGGCCGTCAAACCAGCTCGCGAACATCCCGCCCAGAAACAACGCAACGGCCGAGGTAAGGATAACCCAAACGGCTGTGCCTGCTGCTATGCCCTTCGCCGAAGCCTCCACGTTGTACGGATCCATCGCGGTGAAGCCCATCGCCAGTCCGGCCACGTACATCAGAGACGCCATCGCCATGGCGAGCAGCCAACCGCCGAAGATCGCACTCCATTTCATGGTGGCGTGCCCAGCCGGAGCAACTTCACTTACGACCCTGGTTTCTGAATACTGCATGCTGTTCCCCATTAGTCTGTTTCCCGTATTGAACTTTGTGAAACCGACGCGCCAACCCATCGTCTATTGGCAACCTCGAAGCAACGAAATTAGAATCAACACGGGTATAGGGACGCCGAGGAGCCAAAGGAACACATAGCCAATGCCTCCACGTTGTTTGTTTGCCCAGTTGTTACGCAGTGCAGTCAGCCTGATTTTCATTTCGGTTTCTCGATGGAATAGCTCATGATCGACCAGCGACATATTGCCCGAGCGATCGTCTGTGGCAATCAGATGGCGACTGATTGTGGTGTAAGTGCCGCTGCAAGTGCCGTAGGAGTCGCACCGACAGCACAGGGAGGTATGAAATCTTCGTAGGGCCACAGCTGCCTCGTCCTGCTCCCCGAGCTCATCGTCAGACAGGATGCCCTGATTCGAACTAACCGTTGCCTGGGTCGAGCTGGGCGTTGCCCTCTTGCATTTTCTGCGCCAGCGCATCGAGGTCTAGCTTGCCTTTCGTCCAGAGCCCCGCCGGCTTGTCGCGATGGCGACCGTCGCGAGCCTGCGCTCCGCGAAGAAGTTTCCCGGCGCAAGCCGTGTGGTTGACGCAGATCAAGCACACGCCCCGCGGCGCGGTTCAGAATGGCGTTTTGGAGATAACGTCGGCCGGCGCACCGGCGGCTCGCAGCGCCAGCGTCGCGGACCGGGCGTAGGCTCGGCTGTCGGGAGACGCATGGAAGCCATTCGCATCATCACCGATGAGCATCGCTCGCTCGCTGCGGTGCTGCATGGGATGCTCTATCTGGTGCACCGCACGCGCGACCGCGGCGACCCGCCGAACTTCGACGTGCTGGGCGCGATGGTCTATTACATCGACGCGTTTCCCGAGCGCTTCCATCACCCGAAGGAAGATCAATACCTGTTCCGGCTGCTGCGTGTCCGCCACCCCGGCGCGGCGGAGGTGCTGGACCGCCTCGAGGAGGACCATCGCGCCGGTGCGGAGAAGATCCGCACGCTGGAACAGGCGCTGGCGCGATACCAGCAGGGCGGCGCCGGCGAGTTTTCCGGCTTCCTGGCGGCGGTCGAAGCCTACGCAGCATTTCATTGGGCACACATGAAAACCGAGGAGCAGACGGTTCTGCCTCTCGCGGAAAAATATCTGACTGCCGGGGACTGGGAGGCCGTCGATGCCGCATTCGCCGGTCACACCGACCCGATGCTCGGGGTCGATGCGGGCGCCAAGTACGAGCAGTTGTTTCGCCGCATCACCTGGCTGGCTCCCGACCCGATCGGCCTGGGGCCGAGGCACAGCCGGCCGTGAACTGGCCCCGCCTCCGTCGCGCAGCGCGGCTCCGGCGCCGCAAATTCGATCGACCGGAAACGGCTAGCCGCGCTGGCCGAGCAACTGTGTCAGCGCCCCCAGGTCGAGCAATTTCACCGCCCGGCCCCGCACTCGCAACAGACCTTCCTGCTGAAAGCGGGAGAACAGCCTGCTGACCGTTTCGAGCTTGAGGCCAAGGTAACTGCCGATTTCCTCGCGCGTCATGCGCAGCACGAACTCAGTCGACGAGTAGCCGCGTGCGCTGTAACGCTGCGACAGGTTGACCAGGAATGCCGCCAGTCGCTCCTCCGCGCGCATGCTGCCGAGCTGCAGCATGACGCCGTGGTTGCGGGCGATCTCGCGCGACAGGAACCGATGGAGGTTCCTCTGCAGCGGCGCCACCCGGCGTCCCAGGCTCTCAAGCTCATCGAACGGCAGCACGCAATATTCGCTGTCCTCCAGCGCCACCGCCTGGCAGCCATGCTGCCCGGTGCCGATGCCGTCCATGCCGATCACATCGCCGATCATGTGATAGCCGGCGATCTGCTCGCGTCCATCGTCGGAGAGCAGCGTCGTCTTGCACGATCCGAGACGAATCGCGTACAGCGCCGAGAACGGCTCGCCGGCGCGGTAGACTGACTCGCCCTTGGTGAGGCGCACGCGCCTGGTCACGACCCGGTCGAGCTGCTTAAGCGCGTCGGGCTCGAGGCCGACCGGCAGGCACAGCTCGCGCATCGTGCAGTTGCTGCAGTGCGTTCGCAGCTCGCGGATCGAGATGATGGCGGCCGTCGCCGGCGGCGCCGGCGGCGGGAGATGAGCAGGATCGGCCATCGTGACGGAAGCGGGGGCGGTCGTGACGGAAGCGGGAGCGGGTTCAGTCGGTCTTTCCCCCGTTTGCCAGTGTAATTGCAATCCGACCCCCTGCAAAGGCGATCCTCCGGCACAACCTTACGGCGCCTCGCCCATCCTTAAGGATGCCGCTCAACCAGGCCGGCTGGCCGCTTCGACGGGAGCAGTCCCCTGGAGAAGCTCCTCTCGGGAGTGTTCTATAATTCCTTGTCGCAGGCTGCGAATCGAGTAGACCGATTGGACGCCCAATAGCCTCCCTTTCGCGCCGCCACTCAGCGGCCGCCTCGCGGCGCCTCTACGTCGACCGGACAGGGAAAATCGCCGCGGCGACGCAGATTTCCTCGCCCAACTGCGACGCGCGTCCGGCCGCCGCGCGCATAACGTTGCTGGTGATCCACAACATATCGTTGCCGCCGGGCGAGTTCGGCGGCAATGCCATTGCCGACCTTTTCACCAACCGCCTCGATCCGCGCGCGCATTCGACGTTCGCGACGCTCGGCGCGATGCGCGTGTCGGCGCATTTTCTGCTCCGCCGCGACGGCGCGCTGCTGCAATTCGTCCCTTGCTCGCTGCGCGCGTGGCATGCCGGGCCTTCGTCGTGGCGAGGGCGCCATCGCTGCAACGATTTTTCGATCGGCATCGAGCTCGAGGGCACCGACGAGCTTCCCTACGCCGACGTGCAGTACGCGTTGCTCGCCCGCCTCACCCGCGCCCTGCGTCGGCGCTACCCGATCGCAGACCTTGCCGGCCACGATCAGATCGCGCCAGGACGCAAGACCGACCCGGGTGCAGCGTTCGACTGGCCACGCTACCGCCGTCTTGTCGTACCAGGGCGCACCGGCGCGGGTTTCTGACAGCCTGGGCAGCAAGCGGCCCACCCCGGCCGGCCCTGGGCATGGCCGGCGCAACCGCTTGGACGGCAAGGCAATTTCGCGGTAAAATTCCAGGTTATGCAATTTCTGGCCGATTATTTCCCGCTGCTGCTCTTTTTCGTCGCGTTCAAGCTGCAGGGCATTTTCGTGGCGACCGGCGTTGCGATTGCCGCGTCGATCGTGCAGATCGCCTACTTTCACTGGCACCGCGGCAAGGTTGCGGGCGTCCACTGGATGAGCTTTGCGATCATCGCGGTCTTCGGCGGCGCGACTCTGGTGCTGCACGACGAAACGTTCATCAAATGGAAGCCCACGGTGCTCTACTGGTTGTTCGCGCTCGTCCTGGCAGTCGGCCGCGTCGCTTTTCATCGGAATTTGATTGCGGCCCTGCTGAAGGACCTGACCTTGCCCGATCCGATCTGGTCGCGGCTGACCTGGGCCTGGGTCGTCTTCCTCGGGTTGATGGGCATCGCCAATCTTTACGTCGCGGCGCATTTCACGACCGACGCCTGGGTCAACTTCAAGGTCTGGGGCGGCATCGGCCTGTTCATGCTGGCGGCGATCGGCACCGTGGCTTCGGTCGCGCGCTACCTTCCCGGGGAATCGTGATCGACGTCGCGTCGACGCTGCGCTCGCGCCTTGCCGATCTGGCCCCATCCGCGCTGGAAATCCACGACGACAGCGCCGAGCATGCCGGGCACGCCGGTGCGGCAAACGGCGCCGGGCACTTTTCCCTTCTGATCGTGTCGAAGGCCTTTTCCGGAGTTCCGCGCCTGGAGCGCCACCACCAGGTGCTGAATCGCGTCAATGATCTGCTGCCGCACCCGATCCATGCGCTGTCGATCAAGGCGCTGGCGCCGGAAGAATTTCCCTGACACGGACCGCCTTTCTCCCGCCAGACGGATTCACTTCACGTCTTTCCCCATCGACTCACCGACAAGGACTGTCATTCATGTCACAGATCATCCGACTCTTCGCCGCGCTCGTCGCATCGTCCGCGCTGCTCCTGGCGCCGACGGCGTTCGCGCAGGATGCCAAGAGCAAACCGGCGCCCGCCAAGGCCGACGCGCCCGCCAAGGCGAAGGACCTATACTCGCCAAGCTATTTCGACTTCATGCTCAAGCAGCGCACCGCGCAGGGTCAACCCGACACACCTGAACTGCGCGCCGCGGTGCGCGACGAGCTCAATACGCGCGAACTGCTGGTGCGCGAAGCCAAGAAGCAGGGACTCGACAAGAACCCGACCTTGAAAACCGAGATGGACCTGACCGCGCAAACGGTGCTGGTCCGCGCCTACATGGCCGACTATCTGAAGGCGCATCCGGTGTCCGACGACGTGCTGCACAAGGAATACGACGCGATCAAGGGCCAGATCGGTGACAAGGAATACAAGGTTCGACACATCCTCGTGGACAAGGAAGACGAGGCCAAGGACATCATCACGGCGCTGCAAAAGGGCGAGAAGTTCGAGAAGCTCGCCGAGCGCTCGAAGGACACCGGCTCGAAGGCCAACGGCGGCGATCTCGACTGGAACGCCCCGGCCAATTTCGTCAAGCCTTTCGCCGACGCGATGATTGCGCTGCCCAAAGGCAAGTTCACGACAACGCCGGTCAAATCGCAGTTCGGCTGGCACGTCATCCAGGTCGACGACATACGCGATGCCAAGGTCCCGACCTTCGAGGAAGTGAAGCCGCAGCTCACGCAGCGCATGCAGGGCCAGGTCGTCGACCGCTATCTTCGCGAACTGCGCGCCAAGAACGGCTTCTGAGCAACGCGGCGATTCGGAACCGTGAAGGGCAGGCTGCAAGCAGCCTGCCCTTTTTCTTGCGCGGTGCCGCGCCTTCTGACGGCCATTTTCGCTTCGATGCTATTCTTCGGCCTTTGCGAAACCGAATAAACGGCGCAAAGGGGTGGAATTCGATGGCGCACATACCTCGCCCGAAAGACTTCTATGCCGGGCTGCTGTTCGTTGCGTTCGGCGTTCTCGCGATCGTCCTCGGCCTGAGTTATCCGCTGGGCACTGCGGCGCGAATGGGTCCTGGTTATTTCCCGCGCCTGCTGGGAATTCTCCTGATCGTGCTCGGCGCCGCGCTGTCGGTGCGCGCCCTGCGCGGCACGGGCCCCCCGCTGCCGGGATGGAAATGGCGGCCCGTCACCATCGTGCTTCTCAGCGTGGTCGCGTTCGGCACGGTCCTGACACATGCCGGACTCGTGCTGTCGACGATCGGCCTGATCGCCGTCGCCAGCACCGCCAGCCATGAATACCGCTTCAGGGAATCGCTGATCAGCGGCGTCGTGCTGGCCGCGCTTTCGGTCGGGGTGTTCGTCCTTGGCCTGAAGCTGCAACTCCCGATCTGGCCCGGCAGCGGCTGAGCTTGGGCGATGGACGTCATCGGCCATCTCGCGCTCGGCTTCGGCGTCGCGCTGACACCGATCAACCTGCTCTATGCGCTGGTCGGCGTGCTGGTCGGCACGCTGATCGGCGTGCTGCCGGGAATCGGTCCGGTCGCAACCATCGCGATGCTGTTGCCGACGACCTACGGACTGGAGCCGGTATCGGCGCTGATCATGCTCGCCGGAATCTACTACGGCGCGCAATACGGCGGTTCGACGACGTCGATCCTGATCAACATGCCGGGCGAGACTTCATCGGCGGTCACCTGTCTCGACGGTCACCAGATGGCGCTCAAGGGGGAAGCGGGCGCGGCGCTGGCGACGGCGGCGCTCGGCTCGTTCTTCGCCGGCTGCGTCGCCACGGTGATGATCGCCGCGTTTTCGCCGCCGCTGTCGTCGGTCGCGCTCAAATTCGGACCGGCCGAGTATTGTTCGCTCATGGTGCTGGGGTTGATTGGGGCGATCGTCCTTGCCCACGGCACGCTGTTGAAGGCGATCGCGATGGTCGTGCTCGGCCTGCTGCTGGGAATCGTCGGCACCGACGTTAATTCGGGCATGGCCCGCTACGCATTCGACATCCCGGAGTTGATCGACGGCATCGGCGTGGTCGCGGTGGCGATGGGCCTGTTCGGTTTCGCCGAGATCGTCAGCAATCTCGAAAACACCGAAAAGCGCGAGATCGTGTCGGCTCGGGTCAAGGGCCTGTGGTTGACCGCCAAGCAGTTCCGCCAGGCGGCCCCTGCAGTGCTGCGCGGTACCGCCATCGGATCGGTGCTCGGACTGCTGCCGGGCGGCGGCGCGATGCTCTCGTCGTTCGCGGCGTACTCAGTCGAAAAGAAGGTCGCCAAGGATCCGAGCCGCTTCGGCAAAGGCGCAATCGAGGGCGTTGCCGGTCCCGAGTCCGCCAACAATGCGGGCGCGCAGACCTCGTTCATTCCCCTGCTGACGCTCGGCATTCCCGAGAACGCCGTGATGGCGCTGATGGTCGGCGCGATGACCATACACAACATCCAGCCGGGTCCGCAGGTGATGACCTCCAACCCCTCGCTGTTCTGGGGATTGATTGCGTCGATGTGGGTCGGTAACCTGATGCTGGTCGTCCTGAATCTCCCGATGATCGGCATCTGGATCAAGCTGCTGCAGGTGCCGTATCGCCTGCTCTATCCGGCGATCCTGCTGTTTTGCGGCATCGGGGTCTACTCGACCAACAACGCGAGCTTCGATGTCGTCATGACGGCAATCTTCGGCTTCCTCGGCGTTATTTTCGTCAAACTCGAGTGCGAGCCGGCCCCCCTGCTGCTCGGTTTCGTGCTCGGGCCGCTGATGGAGGAAAACCTGCGGCGCGCGATGCTGCTGTCGCGCGGCGACCCTTCGGTCTTCTTCACCCGGCCGATATCGCTGGCGATGCTGATCGTCGCGGCCGGCTTGCTGCTGCTTATCATCGTTCCCAACTTCCGCAAGACGCGCGCCGCCGCATTCCAGGAAGGGGAAACCTGAGGCTCGAGAAAACTATGACTCATCCACTGCTTCCGGACGCGATTACGCGCAACCCACTCGGCCAAGGCGCCGACTTCGACTGGCATCTGCCGTACGCTTCGCGCCGGCAGCCGATTTTCGCGCGCAACGCTATCGCGACGTCGCAGCCGCTGGCGGCACAGGCGGGAATCGCCATGCTGCGCGCGGGCGGAAATGCAGTCGATGCCGCGCTGGCCACGGCCATTGCGCTCACCGTCGTCGAGCCGTGCAGCAATGGCCTCGGCAGCGACCTGTTCGCGCTGGTGTGGGACGGCGGCGCGCTCGCCGGGCTCAATGCGTCGGGCCGCGCTCCAGCGGGGTGGACGCCCGAGCGCTTCGGCGGACTCGCGGCGATGCCGCGCACGGGCTGGGACACGATCACCATTCCCGGCGCCGTGTCGGGATGGGTCGCCCTGTCGCGCCGTTTCGGCAAGCTGCCGT
Organism: uncultured beta proteobacterium; assembly: GCA_963713125.1. Taxonomy (GTDB): domain Bacteria; phylum Pseudomonadota; class Gammaproteobacteria; order Burkholderiales; family Casimicrobiaceae; genus PALSA-1003. The sequence goes on from CAVQKL010000014.1 coordinate 60,850, forward strand.
TCGCCGACCTGTTCGCGCCCGCGATCCGCTACGCCGGCGACGGCTATGCGGTTTCACCGGTAGTCGCAGAAAAATGGGCCAAGGCCGTGCCGATCCTCGAGCATGTCCCCGGCTTCGCCGAGCACTTTCTGCCGCGCGGCCGAGCGCCGGAGGTCGGCGAGCTTTTCGGGTCCGTCGCCATGGCGCAATCGCTGCGCAAGATTGCCGCGACCGGCGGCGACGCGTTCTATCGCGGCGAGCTGGCCGAAGCGATGGTAGCGCACGCCCGCGGGCAGCACGGTGCGCATTCGCTGGCCGACTTCGCCGGCCATCGGTGCGACTGGGTCACTCCGCTCGCGCACGATTACCACGGCTGCACGATCCACGAAATTCCACCCAACGGCCAGGGCATCGCCGCGCTGATGGCGCTCGGCATCCTGGAAAACTTCGACGTGCGCGCGCAGGCCGCCGATGCGGTCGCGACGCAGCACCTCGAGATCGAGGCCATGAAGCTTGCCTTCGCCGACGTCTACCGCTACGTCGGCGACCCGCGGACGATGCGCGTGACACCCGCGCAGCTTCTCGATCGCGACTATCTCGCGGCGCGCGCGCGACTGATCGATCGCGCCCGCGCGCAGGATTTCGGCCACGGCACGCCGCCGCCCGGCGGCACCGTCTATCTCGCCGCCGCGGACGAAAGCGGGATGATGGTGTCGCTGATCCAGTCCAACTACATGGGCTTCGGCTCGGGCGTCGTGGTCCCGGGCACCGGCATCAGCCTGCAGAACCGCGGCACGGGTTTTTCGCTGCAGCCCGACCATCCGAATCTCGTCGGCGGCGGCAAGCGGCCGTTCCACACGATCATCCCCGGCTTCATCACGCGCCAAGGCGCGCCGTACGCTGCCTTCGGCGTGATGGGCGGCCCGATACAACCGCAGGCGCATCTGCAGACGCTGGTACGCCTCATTGACTACCGAAGCAATCCACAGGCGGTGCTCGACGCGCCGCGCTGGAAGGTCAACGGCGGGGTGTCGCTCGACCTCGAGGCCGACGCGGCCGCATCATTGCGTGACGGCTTGCAGGCGCTGGGCCACTCGTTCGCGTCGATCCCCGATTCGTACATGGATTTCGGCGCGGGCCAGTTTGTCGTCCGCGGCGATCACGGCTATATCGCGGGCTCCGACCCGCGGCGCGACGGCCAGGCTGTCGGCTACTGAGCGTCGCCCGCGCTGCTCAGCGCGCGCCTCGCTCCTTCACCGTCGACAACGGGAGCAATTCCGGCAGCTCGATGCGCCTGCGGCCGGGCTCGACGCCCTCCAGCGCGTCGGTTTCGACCATCGTCGCCAGGCTGCGGCGCGTCAGCTCCTGGTAGCTTTGCGTTCCTTCGATCTTCCACGCGAGCTCCTGTTCGGTCAGCTCGCGGACGATCCTGGCCGGCACTCCGGCAACGAGCATGCGCGGCGGGACGACCATGCCGGCCTTGACGAAAGCCATCGCCGCGACGATCGAAGACTCGCCGATCACCGCATTGTCGTTGACCACCGCGTTCATGCCGACCAGCGCATTGGTCTTGACGATGCAGCCGTGCAGGATCGCGCCGTGCCCGATGTGGCCGTTGTCCTCGACGACGGTATCGGTGCCGGGAAAGCCGTGCATGACGCAACAATCCTGGACGTTCGATCCTGCACGGAGCTCGATGCGGCCGAAATCGCCGCGCAGGGATGCCGCGCGGGCCGACATAGCAGCCGGGGCCGACGATGACGTCGCCGATCAGCACGGCGCTGGCGTGCACGAACGAGCTCGGATCGACGACCGGCGTGACGCCGTTGATGGACCAGACCTTCATGCCTCGTGCCTCCTCCGCGCGCATCGACCTGGCGAGCAGCGCATGATCTCTTCCGCCCCGCTCAGCCGATCGAGCGGCGCGCGTTGCGGAACATGCGCATCCACGGCGAATCCTCGCCCCAATCCTCCGGATGCCAGGACATCTGCACGCTGCGGAACACGCGCTCCGGATGCGGCATCAGGATCGTGAAGCGTCCGTCGGCCGTCGTGAGGCCGGTGATCCCCTGCGGCGAGCCGTTCGGATTGTACGGGTAGCGCTCGGTCGCCTGCGCCGCGGTTGTCGACAAAGCGCAGCGTCACCAGCGCTGCGGCAGCGGCGAGCTGCGCGGCATCGCGGAACTCGGCGTAGCCCTCGCCGTGCGCCAGCGCGACCGGGATGCGGCTGCCCTCCATGCCGGCGAAGAAAAGCGACGGCGAAGCGCTGCACTTCGAGCAGCACGAACCGCGCCTCGAACTGCTCCGAGCGATTGCGCACGAAGTGCGGCCAGTGCTCGGTGCCCGGAATGAGCTCGTGCAGGTTGCTCATCATCTGGCAGCCGTTGCACACGCCGAGCGCGAAGGTGTCGCCGCGCGCGAAGAACGCGGCGAACTCGTCGCGCGCGCGCGCGTTGAACAGGATCGACTTGGCCCAGCCTTCGCCGGCGCCGAGCACGTCGCCGTAGGAGAAGCCGCCGCAGGCGGCGAAGCCCGCGAAATCCGGCGAGCGTCGTCGCGGCCCGCTGATGATGTCGCTCATGTGCACGTCGAAGGCCGCGAAGCCGGCGCGGTCGAACGCCGCCGCCATCTCGACCTGGCCGTTGACGCCCTGCTCGCGCAGGATCGCGATGCGCGGGCGCGCGCCGCGTCGCGATGATAGGGCGCGGCGATGTCCTCGCCCGGATCGAAGGTGAGCATCGGCGACAAGCCCGGGATCGTCGGCGTCGAGCGATGCGCTCGTATTCCTGGTCGGCGCGACTCGGGATTGTCGCGCATGCGCTGCAGCGCATGCGTCGTCGCCGACCAGGCGCGATGCAAATCGACGCGCGAAGCTTCGAACAGCGTTGCACGCCTCGCGGCGAGACGCGAATGCGGCCGTCGGACGTCGGCTCGCCGACGCAGACGCAGCGCGAGCCCCGCGGCCTCGAACGCGCGCGACGACGCTCGCGCCGGTCCGCGGCGCGGACCTGCAGCACCGCGCCGAGCTCCTCGGTGAACAGCGCTCGACAGCGAGCCCCGGCAGCTCGTCGATGACGATCGTCGAGACCGCACCGGCCGGCGAAGGCCATCTCCGCCAGCGTCGACGAACAGGCCGCCGTCGGAGCGATCGTGATAGGCGAGCAGCTCGTTCTGCGCATGCAGTGCCTGGACCGTCGCGAAGAACGCCGCGAGCGTCGCGGCGGTCGTCGACGTCCGGCGCCACGTTGCCGAGCTGGCCGTAGACCTGCGCCAGCGCCGAGCCGCCGAGCCGGTTCCGCCCGTTGCCGAGATCGACCAGCAGCAGCGCCGATCGCGGCGTCGCGTGCGCAGCTGCGGCGTCAGCACCCGCCGCGCGTCGGCGACTGGCGGCGAACGCCGAGACGATCAGCGACACCGGCGCCGTCACCGCCTTGTCGACGTCCGCCCTCGCGCCACGTCGTGCGCATCGACATCGAATCCTTGCCGACCGGGATGCTGATGCCCAGCGCCGGGCAGAGCTCGAGCGCGACCGCGCGCACGGTGTCGTAGAGCGCGGCGTCCTCGCCCGGATGCCCGGCCGGCGCCATCCAGTTGGCCGACAGCTTGACGTCGCGCAAGCTGCTCGATCGCCGCGGCGGCGATGTTGGTGATCGCCTCGCCGACCGCCATGCGTCCCGACGCCGGCGCATCGATCAGCGCCAGCGGCGTGCGCTCGCCGATCGCCATCGCCTCGCCCGCGTAGCCGTCGAAATCGCAGCAGCGTCGACGGCGACGTCGGCGACCGGCACCTGCCACGGGCCGACCATCGGATCGCGCGCGCACAAGCCGCCGACCGTGCGATCGCCGATCGTGACCAGGAACGTCTTGTCGGCGACGGCAGGAAGCTGCAGCACGCGGAATAGCGGCGTCGCGCGAGCTCGATGCCGGCGAGCATCGAGCGGCGGCAGCTCGCGTCGCGACGTGCCGCGCTTCCCGCGTCATCCGCGGCGGCTTGCCGAGCAGCACGGTCGAGATCCATGTCGACCGGCTCGTTGCCGAATGCGCGGTCGGTGACGACGAGCCGCGGCTCGCGCCGTCGCGCGGCCGACGACCGCGAACGGGCAGCGCTCGCGCTCGCAGATCGCGCGGAAGCGCTCGAGCGATCCGGGCGCGATCGCGAGCACGTAGCGCTCCTGCGCCTCGTTGCACCAGATCTCGCGCGGCGACATGCCCGGCTCTTCGCGACGGCATCGCGCGCAGATCGATGCGCGCGCCGCGCGGCTCGCTGCCCGGCCGCCGTGCACGAGCTCGGGCAGCGCGTTGGACAGCCCGCCCGCGCCGACGTCGTGGATCGACAGGATCGGATTGTCCTCGCCCAGCTGCCAGCAGCGGTCGATCACTTCCTGCGCGCGGCGCTGGATCTCGGCGTTGCCGCGCTGCACCGAATCGAAATCGAGGTCGGCGGCGTTGGCGCCGGTCGCCATCGACGATGCCGCGCCGCCGCCCAGGCCGATCAGCATGCCCGGGCCGCCGAGCTGGATCAGCAGCGCGTCGTCGGGCAAGCGCGCGCTTGTGCGCGTCGCCGCGCGGCGATGTTGCCGACGCCGCCCGCGATCATGATCGGCTTGTGATAGCCGCGCACTTCGCCCGCCGACCTGCTGCTCGAACGTGCGGAAGTAGCCGAGCAGGTTCGGGCGTCCGAACTCGTTGTTGAACGACGCGCCGCCGATCGGACCGTCGAGCATGATCGCGAGCGCGGACGCGATGCGCGCCGGGCTTGCCGTAGTCGATTTCCCACGGCTGCGGCAGCGCCGGGAATGCGCAGGTTCGACACCGTGAAGCCGGTCAGCCCCGCCTTCGGCTTGGCGCCGATGCCGGTCGCGCCCTCGTCGCGGATCTCGCCGCCCGAGCCGGTCGCCGCGCCCGGAAACGGCGCGATCGCCGTCGGATGGTTGTGCGTCTCGACCTTCATCAGCGACGTGCGTGAGCTCGGCGCGCGCGCCGTAGCGGCCGTCGGCGCCGGGATAGAAGCGCCGCGCCGTCGCGCCTTCCATCACCGCCGCGTTGTCCGCGTACGCGACGATCGTGCCTTGCGGATTGACCTCGGTGCGTGTGGCGGATCATCGCGAACAGCGAATGCGGCTGCGCGCATGCCGTCGATGCATCCAGTCGGCGTTGAAGATCTTGTGCCGGCAGTGCTCGGAGTTGGCCTGCGCGAACATCATCAGCTCGACGTCGGTCGGGTCGCGTCCGGTGCCGCTGAAAGCTCGCTGCCAGGTAGTCGATCTCGTCGGCGGACAGCGCGAGGCCCAGCGCCGCGTTCGCCTCGACGATCGCTCGCCGGCCGCGGCCGATCAGGTCGATCGACTCGAGCGGCCGCGGCGCGACGTGGGCGAACAGGCGCGCCGCGTCGGCGAGCGAGGGGAACACCGCCTCGGTCATGCGGTCGTGCAGCAGCGGCAGGAGCGGACGCGCGATCGGCCGCGCCGAGCGCCACGCCGTCGCGCGTGGCGACGAGTAGGCGATGCCGCGCTCGATGCGCTCGACCGCTGGCAGTCCGCAGTTGTGCGCGATGTCGGTGGCCTTGGAGGCCCACGGCGAAATCGTGCCGGGACGCGGGACCACCAGCAGCAACTCGCCGGCATGGTCACCGCCTTCGTCGCGCGGGCCGTAGCTCAGCAGCCGGTCCGAGCGTCGCGCGCTCGCCGGCGGAGAGTTCGCGCGAGGTTCGGACGAAATGCCAGTAGACCCCGGCAACCCCGGCGACACGGGTTCCGGCGAGCGAAGAGAGGAGCTTGGCGACGCGAAACGACGACAGGGCATTGCGCCCGCGGAGCGAAAGAAGCTCGGCCATCGATACGGGGATGCGCGTAAAAGCGGATTATACGCCGCTTCCGCACTCGCGGAATCGGCGGCTCGGCAACGCGGGCGGAAGGAAACGCCCGCGGCGAATTCGACGCCCTCAGTGCTGCAGGATCTTCGACAGGAACAGCTGCGCGCGCTCCGAGCGCGGCTTGCCGAAGAAGTCGTCCTTGCTCGCGTCCTCGACGATCCTGCCCCTGGTCCATGAAGATGACGCGATGGGCGACCTTGCGCGCGAATCCCATTTCGTGCGTGACGACCATCATCGTCATGCCTTCCTTGGCCAGGCCGACCATGACATCGAGCACCTCGTTGACCATTTCCGGGTCCAGCGCCGAGGTCGGCTCGTCGAACAGCATGCAGATCGGGTCCATCGACAAGGCCCGCGCGATCGCCACGCGCTGCTGCTGGCCGCCGGAGAGCTGGCCGGGAAACTTGTCCTTCTGCTCGATCAGGCCGACGCGATCGAGATACTTGAGGCCGCGCTCGATCGCCTTGTCGGGCTTGCGCTTCAGCACCTTGATCTGTCCGATGGTCAGGTTCTGCGTGATCGTCATGTGCGGGAAAAAGCTCGAAATTCTGGAACACCATGCCGACGCGCGCGCGCAGCTTCGGCAGGTTGGTCCTGGCCGCATTGACCTTGGTCCCGTCGACGACGATGTTGCCTTTCTGGAACGGCTCCAGCGCATTCACCGTCTTGATCAGTGTCGACTTGCCCGACCCGGAGGGGCCGCAGACGACGATCACCTCGCCCTTTTCGACCTTGGTCGTGCAGTCGGTCAGCACCTGGAACTTGCCGTACCACTTGGATACGTCATTGATCTCGATCATCGGCATCGCATCGGACTCCTCGGCACGCTCATCAGCGAATGATGGCGATGCGTAGCTGCAGCCGCTTCACCAGTTGCGACAGCGCGTAACTGACAATGAAGTAGACGAGCGCGGCAAACGTATACATCTCGACCAGCCGGCCGTCGCGCTGGGCAATCTTGGACGCCGCGCCCAGGAAGTCGGTGATCGACAGCACATAGACGAGGGAGGTGTCCTGGAACAGGATGATGGTCTGGGTCAGCAGGATCGGGACCATGTTGCGGAAGGCCTGCGGCAGCACGACTTCCTTCATCGTCTGCCAGTAATTGGCGTCAGCAGTCCGGTGGGCAGGTCGCGACCGCGCTCACCGGCCGACCCCACGACCTGCCGGCCGCCGCGCCCCGCCGACTCGGTCGCGACGAGCACCCTGAGCGTGGCCGGGCCGAGCACCCCGAGCGTGGCCGGGCCGAGCACCCCGAGCGTGGCCGGGCCGAGCACCCCGAGCGTGGCCGGGCCGAGCACGCCGGCACAGGATGCCACGGTGCTGGAGCGCGCGCTGTTCGAGGTCAAGCGGATCATCGTGGGTCAGGACCGCATGATCGAGCGGATGTTCGTTGCACTGCTGGCCGGGGGCATTGCCTGCTCGAAGGGGAAGCGCGAGCTGGTCCTGCACCTGCGCGTACAGGTCCGCGCGCTGGTCCTGCGCGATCGCGCCCTGCGCGAGCAACAGCAAGTTATGCACGTGCTCGTCGCGATAGAAGGCGAGGTTCTGCGCCTCGCCGGCGACCGCGTTGTCGCGGTCGAACAGCGTGTACAGGAAGTCGTCGGGATCGCCGGTGTCGCCGATCCAGCCGAACAGGCACATGTCGTGCTCGCCGTGCTCGACGCTCGCGCGGTGCTGCTGGTACGGCTGCAGCACGAGCTCGGTGTGCAGCCCGATCCGCTCGAGCCCGGCCTGCAGGAACCGCGCGACGCGCTCCGGCTGCGACATGTACAGGCGCGGCGTCGTCGGCGCGTACAGCTTGAACGTCTGGTTCGGGTCGAGCTTGCCGTCGGCGACCGCCTCGGCGATCAGCTGCTTGCCCTTCTCGATGTCGTAGCCGTACGTGATCTCCGCGCGGTGGTACGCCCACTGCGATGGCGGCAGCGGCCCGTCGGCGGCGGTCGCGCGGCCCTGGAACGCGAGCTTGACGATCGGCTCCTTGTTGATCGCGTAGTTCGCGGCGCGCCGCACGCGCACGTCGTCGAACGGCGGGTGATCGAAGTTGAACGCGAGGTAGCTGACGTCGTTGCCGGGCGCGTGGTGCAGCTGCAAGTCCGGGTGTAGCTCCACGAACGGCAGCTCGTCGGGGAGGATCGACGTCGCGAGGTCGACCGAGCCCGACTCGAGATCGATCAGCCGCTGCCGCGCGTCGCCGACGACCTCGAACACGATGCGCTCGAGCCCCGCCGGCCCGTCCCAGTAGTCGTCGAAGCGGTGCAGCACGACCTGCTCGCCCGGGCTCCACGACTCGAACGCGTACGGGCCGCTGCCGACCGGATGGTTCTGGAACTGGTCGCCCCACTTCTCGACCGCGGTCGGCGACACGATCGGGAAGATCGCGAGGTCGCCGAGCAGCGGCGCGTACGGGCGCGCGACATCGATCTCGACCGTGCGCGGGTCGATCGCCTTCACGTCGAGCACGTCCTTGAGCACGCTGCGCCAGTAGTCGCCGGCGCCGCCGAGGTAGTACGGGTGCTTGGGGTCGAGCAGGCGCTCGAACGAGAACACCACCGCGTCGGCGTCGAGCGGCGTGCCGTCGTGGAAGTGGACGCCGTCGCGGAGAAGGAACGTCCACCGCTTGCCGTCCGGCGACACCGTCCACGTGGCGAGGCCGGGCACGACGTCGGTCGTCCCGGGCCGCCAGCGCACGAGGCCGTCGAAGATCGTCTGCGCGACCTCGATCGACTCGCTGTCGGTGACGCGCGCGAGGTCGAGCGACACGATGTCGCTCGGTTGCGCGACCACGAGCGCGCCCGGATCGCGGCGGTGATGCAGCGATCCTGCCGCCGGGTCACAAGCGGCAAACGCCAGCACGAGCGCGGCCAGCCTCACGCGCGAACTCTAGCAGACATTGACTCTCGGCTTTCGCTGACTTAGCGTCCGAGCGCTCATGCTCCGAATCGCGCTCCTTGCCTGTATCGCCGCTGCTGTCGCGAGCTGCGATCTCCAGAAGTTCACCGTCAACCAGACCGCGCCGGTGCTCAAGAGCGCCAACGCGTCGCTCCAGCAGGAGAGCGACTTCGAGACCGCGTATCGCGCCATCCCGGGCGCGCTCAAGACCGTCGAGGGGTTCTGGGTCGTCAACCCGGACAACAAGGAGCTCACCGAGATCCTGACCGAGGGCTACTGCCAGTACGGCACCGCCATCGTCGAGGACGACTGGGAGGTCGCGAAGTTCGCGAAGAAGCTCGACGAGGTCGACTACGACGACGCGCGCGCGACGAAGGCGTTCACGCGCTGCCTCAACTACGCGCTGCTCCAGCTCGGCGACCGCTGGCAGAGGGACCTCTACGGCACGTCCGACGCCGTGCTCGCGATGATCAAGGACACCGGCCACGACAAGCGCACGCCGATGATGTGGGCCGCGCTCGCGATCGGCTCGATCATCAACCACAACCTCAGGCGGCCCGAGGCGCTGGCGTTCATCCCGCTCGTCAAGGCGATGCTGCTGCGCGTCGTCGAGCTCGACAAGACCGACCCGCCGAGCAACGAGCAGCTCGCCGCGCTGCCGCACGTCGCGCTCGGCATGATCTACAGCGCGGCCAGCAAGCAGTTCGGCGGCGACGCGAACGCCGCGACCGCGGAGTTCCAGCTCGCGCTCGAGCTCACGCACGACAAGCTGCTGCTCGCGCGCACGCTGTACGCCTATCGCGTCGGCCTCCAGACCAACAATCGCAAGCTGTTCCACGACCAGCTCGTGCAGGTGCTGTCGACCGACCCGGCGGTGTGGCCGGAGCAGCGCCTCGCGAACGAGGTGGCGCACCGCAAGGCGCGCCGCTATCTGTCTCACGAGAAAGACTTGTTCTAGATGAAGATCCAGGCCGCTGGTTCGTCCGTACCCTCCAAGGAGCTCCGCGAATGATGAAGCTACTCACCCTGTGCGCGGCCTCCGCGCTCCTCGCCGTCGCCGCGCCCAAGGCGCACGCCGACGGCAACGTCGAGATGCGCATCGCGACGCTCGCGCCCGCCGGCAGCCCGTGGATGGACGTGCTCGACCACGCGACCGCCGACATCAAGGACAAGACCAGCGGCCGCGATCACGGTCAAGTACTACGAGGGCGGCCAGCAGGGCGACGAGCGCGACTTCGTGCGCAAGATCAACCTCGGCCAGCTCGACGGCGCCGCGGTCACCGCGATCGGCCTCGGCATGATCGACGAGTCGATCCGCGTGCTCGAGCTGCCGATGATGTTCAAGAGCGTCGACGAGCTCGACTACGTCGCCGACAAGATGTGGCCGTACTTCCAGGACAAGTTCGAGAAGAAGGGCTTCGTGCTCGCCGACCGCGGCGAGGTCGGCTGGATCTACTTCCTGTCGAAGAACAAGGTCCAGTCGATGGACGACCTCAAGGGCCAGAAGCTGTGGATGTGGGGCGACGACAAGCTCGTCGGCGCCATGTTCAAGAAGCTCGGCCTCAACGGCGTGCCGCTCGGCGTGCCCGAGGTCGACGCCGGCGCTGACCAACGGCCGCATCGACGCCTGCTACGGCTCGCCGGTCGCGGCGGTCGCGCTGCAGTGGTACACGAAGGTCAAGTACATGACGTCGATGCCGATGAGCTTCGCGATCGGCGCGACCGTGTTCTCGACGAAGGCCTACGACAGGCTGAGCGCCGACGACCGCAAGACGATCGACGACATCAGCAAGGCGTCGAGCCGCAGGCTGCGCAAGGTGATCCGCAAGGCGAACGAGGACTCCAAGGAGACGATGGCGCGCAAGGGCGTCACGATCGTGAACACGCCCGACGCGATGGTCGCGGACTTCACGAAGCAGTCGCAGGACATCTGGAAGGAGCTCGTCGGCAAGATCTACACGCAGGACGAGCTCGACATGGTCATCAAGTATCGCGACGAGTATCGCAGCAAGCACCAGTAGTCGCGCCCGACTTCGGTTTACGATGGGCTCGTGCCAGACGAGCCCGACAAGCCGAAGGGTGACGACGCTCCGGCGGACCTGCCGGAGGCCAAGGTCGTCAAGGAAGCGGACGTGCCGCCGACGCGCAAGCACGCGGCGGCGACGCCCGCGGAACCGCCGCCGGACCTCGACCGGGTCAACGCGGCGGGCATCGGCCCGACCGGGATGAGCCCGGACAGCCGCGACAGCGCGATTCCGCTGCCCGGCGTGCACGCGTTCCCGGACGACGGGCCGCTGTCGGCGCGCGCGCGCCACGCCGATCACGTGCTCGGGCTCGTCGAGCAGGGCCTGCTGTTCGCGCTGCTCGGCGCGGTCGTCATCGTCGCCGCCAGCGCGACCTTGTCCGACAAGCTCTTCCACTACTCGATCGGCCGCTGGTGGTTCACGGTCGTCCGCGACGGCACGTTCGCCATCGCGATGTTCGGCGCCGTGATCGCGACGCAGCAGCAGCGCCACCTCGCGATGGACCTCGTGTCGCGCCAGCTGCCGCCGCGCGGCCGGCTCGTGCTCGGGGTCGTCCTCAAGCTGTTCGTGATCGGCGTGATGGTGCTGCTGTTCCGCAGCGGCCTCGCACAGCGCGATACCGTCGGCGACGCCGGCGACCAGTTCATCTCCGACAAGACCATCGTGACGACGATCCCGATCGCCGCGGCGCTGATCGTCGTGCATTCGATCCTCCACTTGCTGATCGACGCGGACTACCTGGTGCGCAACAAGCTTCCGCCCGAGCGGATGAGGTCGGGGCACTGATGTCGATCGGCAAGATCCTCTTCTACGTCGTCACCGCGATCCTGCTCGTGCTGCTCGCGGTCTACGTGAGCCTGCCGGTCGCGCTGCTCGCGCTCGCGTTCATCAGCGGCTCGCCGCTGTTCACGATCATGCTCGCGGCGACCGCGCTCGGCGCGATGTACCTCGACTCGACGAGCGGCCGCGGCTTCGACAGCGAGTACAACGGCATGGTCGAGCACATCCTCGACGTCGGCCTCGGCGACCAGGTCCAGGTGATGTCGACGATCCCGATGTTCATCTACGTCGGGTACCTCCTCGCCGAGGCGAAGACCGCCGACCGCCTCGTGCGGTTCGCGAACGCGCTGCTCGGCTGGGTCCCCGGCGGCCTCGCGATCGTCACGATCTGCACGTGCGCGCTGTTCACGGTGTTCACCGGCGCGTCGGGCGTCACGATCATCGCGCTCGGCGGCGTGCTGATGCCGGCGCTCGTGCGCAACGGCTACCCCGAGCGGTTCTCGATGGGCCTGATCGCGGGCACCGGAAGCGTCGGCCTGCTGTTCCCGCCGGCGCTGCCGCTGTTCATCTACGGCACCGTCTACGGGCTCACGCAGCTCGACAAGGAGAACTGGGACACGATGCGGTTCGCGTTCGCGGGCATCGTGCCGGGCATGGTGCTCGTCGGCATGCTGTCGGCGGTCGCGGTCGCGGTCGCGATCATGAAGAAGCTGCCGCGCCAGAAGTTCGCCCCCGGCGAGCTCGGCGCCAGCTTCCTGCGTGCCCTGCCGGAGCTGTTCATCCCGTTCGGCGTGATCATCGGCCTCGCCAAGGGCTTCGGCCTGCCCGAGATCGCGTCGCTGACGGTGCTCTACGTCGTGGTGCTCGAGGTGTTCATCCTCAAGATGGTCAGCTTCAAGGTGATGTGGACGACCAGCCGCGAGGCGATGGCGATGGTCGGCGCGATCCTCATCATCATCTTCGCGTCGACCGCGCTGACGAACTTCATGGTCACCGCCGACGTGCCGAGGAAGCTCGTCGAGTGGACGCAGGCGACACGTCGACTCGAAGATCGTGTTCCTGCTCGCGATCAACGTGATCCTGCTGATCGTCGGGACGGTGATGGACATCTTCTCGGCGATCGTCGTCGTGCTGCCGCTGATCGGGCCGATCGCCAAGGCGTACGGCATGGACCCGTACCACCTCGGCGTGATCTTCCTGCTCAACCTCGAGGTCGGCTACCTGCACCCGCCGGTCGGCCTGAACCTGTTCATCACGAGCATCAAGTTCCAGCGCCCGATCACCGAGGTGATGTGGGCGACGCTGCCGTTCCTGTTCACGATGATCGCCGCGCTGCTGACGATCACGTACGTCCCGGCGATCACCGCGGTGTCCGTGCCCGACCCGCCGCGCACCGGCCGCATCGCCGACCTCGAAGCGCCGGTGCGAGCATCGATCGAAGAGCTCAGCGCGACCAAGGAGGTCACGCTCGTCGCGTACGACGGCAAGCCGCTGCTCGACGAGAAGGGCCAGCCGATCGTCGTCAAGGCCGAGGACTGCGACAAGGTCGACGACAAGCAGAAGATCGCGTGCCAGAGCGTGTTCTTCACGAAGAAGCGCTGCAGCACCGATCCGAAGCCGGACGACTGCTCGCACAAGCTGATCGCGAAGTGGGCGAAGGAGAACCGCGCGCCGATCACGGTGCGCGAGATCGCGCTCGTCGACGACGATCACAAGCCGGTCGTGAAGGACGGCCAGCCGGTCGTGAAGAAGTACGCCGACTGCGGCGACGACGGCGACTGCAAGGACCTGTTCAAGGCGGTCTCGGGGTGCAACATCGATCCCGAGGGCCGCACGGTCGACCAGTGCGCGTTCGACATCGTCAGCAAGTACGTGCGCGAGAGCCAGTAGCGAGGGAGACGTGCTGCGCGCGCTCGTCAAGACGCTGCGGCCGCGCCAGTGGCTGAAGAACATCTTCGTCGCGGCCGCGCTCGTGTTCGCGCGGCACTTGCTCGACCTCGACTACGCGCTGCGCACGCTCGCCGCGCTGGTCGCGTTCTGCCTCGTGTCGGGCGCGGTCTACGCGTTCAACGACGTGCGCGACGTCGAGGCCGACCGCGCGCACCCGACGAAGAAGCTGCGGCCGATCGCGGCCGGGCAGCTGACCGAGCGCGCGGCGCTGATCGCGGCGGGCGTGCTGACGGCGATCTCGCTCGCCGGCGCGTTCGTGCTGTCGCCGTGGCTGGCGCTCGTGGTCGGCGTGTACGCGGCGCAGAACGTCGCGTACAGCGTGAAGCTCAAGCACGTCGCGTTCGTCGACGTCGGGCTGATCGCGTTCGGGTTCCTGCTGCGCGTGCTCGCGGGCGCGGTCGCGATCGCCGTGCCGCCGTCGCGGTGGCTGCTGCTGTGCACGGCGCTCGTCGCGACGTTCCTCGGCTTCGGCAAGCGCACGCACGAGCTCGCGTGGGCGGCGAAGGCCGGCGCGTCGGCGACCACGCGCGCGGCGCTCGCGGGGTACTCGCTGCCGCTCGTGCGCGCGCTGATGCTCGTGCTCGCGACGATCACGGTCGGCGCCTACACGGCGTACACGCTGTACCCGCACACCGTCGAGTTCTTCGGCACGCCGTGGCTCGTGCTGACGGTGCCGTTCGTCGCGGCCGGCATCCTGCGGTTCCTCGTGCTGGCGCTGTGGCGGCCGCGCGTGATGCCGCCGACCGACGCGATGCTGCGCGACCCGCTGTTCCTCGGCATCCTCGCGGCCGCCGCGGGGACGACGCTCGCGATCATCTACGCGTGACCGTGGCGGACCGTCAGCGCGGCGCGTCGCGCCGGCAGCGCGCGTAGCCGTAGTAGCCGTAGCCGGCCGACGCGCCGACGAGCGCGGCGCCGGCGGCGATCGGCAGCGCCGTGCTGCTCTCGAGCGGTCCGCAGCCGTTCTGGCAGTTGGAGCGCCCGGCGACCACGGCGAGCGCGGCGAGCGCGACCGCCGCCGCGGTGTCGGCGACCGCCGGCAGCACGCGGCAGTCCGCGCGCGAGTCCGGCACCTCCGGCGACGGCAAGGCCAGCGCGCATCCGGCCAGCGCGGCGAGCACCATCGCGATCGGCGCGAACTTCACGCAGCGGTTGTACTCCGCGGTACAACCACGCCGTGCCGCCGGAGCCGCCGATTTCGCGCCGCAAGGCCGACCACCTCGAGATCGCGGCGTCCGGCCGCGCCGAGGCGACGCGCGGCACGCTGCTCGACGAGGTCCACCTCGTGCACCAGGCGCTGCCCGAGCTCGCGGTCGACGACGTCGACCTCGCGACCGAGCTCGTCGGCAAGCGCCTCGCCGCGCCGCTCGTGATCACCGGCATGACCGGCGGCACCGCCGAGGCCGCGGCGATCAACCGCGACCTCGCGCGCGCCGCGCAGGCCGCCGGCGTCGCGTTCGGGCTCGGCTCGCAGCGCGCGATGGCCGAGCACCCCGAGCTCGCGGACAGCTACGCGGTGCGCGACGTCGCGCCCGACGTCGTGCTGCTCGGCAACATCGGCGTCGTGCAGGCGCTCGCGCTCGGGCCGGCGAAGGTCGGCGAGCTCGTCGCGCGCGTCGGCGCCGACGCGCTGTGCGTGCACCTGAACCCCGGCCAGGAGCTGATCCAGGACCACGGCGACCGCGACTTCCGCGGCGGCGTCGCGGCGATCGCGCGGCTCGTGGAGGCGCTGCGCGTGCCGGTGATCGTCAAGGAGACCGGCTGCGGGCTGTCGGCGCAGGCCGCGCGCGCGCTCGCGCACGCCGGCGTGCACGCGGTCGACGTGTCGGGCAGCGGCGGCACGAGCTGGGTCGCCGTCGAGGCAGTGCGCGCCGCCGACGGCAGCGACGCCGCGGCGCTCGGCGCGCGAGCTGTGGGACTGGGGCATCCCGACCGCGGTGTCGACGGTGCTGTGCGCGGACGCCGGGCTGACCGTGATCGCGTCGGGCGGGCTGCGCGACGGCTACGACGTCGCGCGCGCGCTCGCGCTCGGCGCGCGCTGCGGCGGCATGGCGGCGCCGGTGCTGCGCGCGCAGCGCGCCGGCGGTAGCGATGGCGTGCGCGCGCTGATCGACCGCGTCGTCGCGACGGTGCGCGCCGTGTGCGTGCTCACCGGCTGCGCGCACGCCGCGCGACCTCGCGCGCGCCCCGCGCCACCTCGGCTCGCGGCTGCGCGCGTACATCGAGGACCTGCGATGACGACGGCACATCGGCTGGGGCAAGGTCATCCTCCTCGGCGAGCACGCGGTCGTCTACGGCTTCCCGGCGCTCGTCGCGGCGCTCGACCGCGGCGTCGCGGCGGCCGCGGTGCCGACGCCGGCAGGCGGGTCGCTGCGCCTCGACGTGCCGGCGTGGGAGCTCGCGGTGCGCGCGAGCAGCGAGCCCGACGCCGACGCGCCGGCGCGCGCGCTCGCCGCGATCGGCGACGCGCTCGGCGTCGGCCGGCCCGCGGTCACGATCGTCGCCGAGACCCAGCTGCCCCCGCGCGCCGGGCTCGGCTCGTCGGCGGCGCTCGCCGTCGCGATCGCGCGCGCGCTCGCCGCGCACGCTGGCAAGAAGCTCGACGCCGCCGGGCTCGCCGCCGCCGCCGATGCCAGCGAGCGCGTCCACCACGGCACGCCGAGCGGCATCGACGTCGCGATCGCGATCGCCGGCGGCTTCGGCGTGTTCCGCAAGGCGACCGGCCTGCGCCCGCTCGCGACCGCGCCGCTGCGCGTGCTCGTCGGCCCGCCCGTGTCACCGATCCGGGCGCGGCCGGGCAAGCCCGGCGGCGCACGCGGCGCCGCGGTCGACCGCGCAGATGGTCGAGCGCGTCGCGCAGGTCACCGCCGCCAGCCCCGACGATACGCGCCTGCGCGAGCTCGGCGCGCTCACCGACGCCGGCGCGTCCGCGCTGCTCGCGCGCGACCTCGTGCTGCTCGGCCACGCGATGGACCGCGCGCACGCGGTGCTCGCCGGCCTGGGCGTGTCGACGCCGCAGCTCGACGCGCTGTGCGCCGCGGCGCGCGCCGCCGGCGCGCACGGCGCGAAGCTGACCGGCGCCGGCGGCGGCGGCGCGGTGATCGCGCTCGCGCCACAGGACCGCGAGGCGGCCGTGCTCGCCGCGTGGAAGGCCGCCGGCGTGACGGGCTTCGTCGCGCAGGTGGGCCGGTGACGACGTACGTGCCTCGCCGCGCCGGGCATGCGGTTGCGAATCGGGAGCCGGCGCGACGAGACCATGCGAATAGACCGCGCGGGAGCGAAAGGGTTGCCTGCCCCGCGAGGGAAGCGAACCGTCCGGATCGCCGAGCGCTTCGCGAGGCGATCGATCGGGCGCGGTCCGCAGGAGCGCGCCCGTGACCGCGCGCGCCGCCGACGCGCGGGCGTGCGCGAACATCGCGCTCGTCAAGTACTGGGGCAAGCGCGACGCCGCGCTCAACCTGCCGGCCGCCGGCAGCCTGTCGCTGACCCTCGCCGCGCTCGTCACCGAGACCCACGTGGCGTTCGACCCCGCCCTGCCGGCCGACGAGCTGTCGCTCGACGGCGCGCCGGCGCCGGTCGCGCGCGTGTCGCCGTTCCTCGACCTCGTGCGCGCGCGCGCCGGCCTCGCCACGCGCGCGCGGGTCGTCACCGCACAACCACTTCCCGACCGCGTCCGGGCTCGCGTCGTCGGCGTCGGGGTTCGCCGCGCTCGCGGTCGCCGCCACGCGCGCGGCCGGGCTCGCGCTGTCGCCGCGCGAGCTGTCGATCCTCGCGCGCCACGGCTCGGGCTCGGCGGCGCGCTCGCTGTTCGGCGGCTTCGCGCGCATGCACGCCGCCGACACCAGCGACGGCGCGTACGCGGAACCCGTCGCGTCGCCGCTCGCGGCGCGCGCGCGCATGGTGATCGCGATCGTCGGCGGCGGCGCGCCGAAGTCGCACGGCTCGCGCGACGCGATGGAGCACTGCGCCGCGACCTCGCCGCTGTACGGCGCGTGGCTCGCGCAGGTCCCGCGCGACCTCGCCGCCGCCGAGCGCGCGCTCGCCGCCGGCGACCTGCCCGCGCTCGGCGAGCTCGCCGAGGCGAACGCGCTCGCGATGCACGCCACCGCGATCGCGGCGCGCCCGGCGATCGTCGTACTGGCAGCCGGCCACGCTCGCGCTGCTCGCCGAGGTCCGCGCGCTGCGCGCCCGCGGCGTCGCGGCATGGGCGACGATGGACGCCGGGCCCCACGTCAAGGTCCTGTGCGACGCGCCGGATGCCGAAACCGTCGCCGCGGCCGTGCGCGCGCACGCGTCCGACGTGATCGATCAGCGCTGCAGGCGAAGGAGCCGACGTGATCGCGACCGCACCCGGCAAGCTCATCCTCACCGGCGAATACGCCGTCCTCGACGGCGCGCCGGCGCTCGTCGTCGCGGTCAACCGGCGCGTCGTCGCCGCGCGGCGCATCGGCCCGCGCGGCAGCTCGCCGTTCCTCGCGGCGGTCGCCGACGAGCTCGCGGCGCGCGGGCGCCGCGACGCCGCCGAGATCGCGATGACGATCGCCGTCGACAGCCGGTCGTTCTACGACTCGCCGCGCCCGGCCTCGCGCCGGTCAAGCTCGGCCTCGGCTCGAGCGCCGCGGTCACCGTCGCGGCCACCGCGCTCGCGCTCGGCGAGCCTCTCGACCGTGACCTCGTCCTCGACATCGCCGGCGCCGCGCACGCGCGCGCCCAGCAGACCGCGCTCGGCGCGCCCGCGATCGCCGCGCGCGCGACCCGCATCTCGGGCTCGTTCGCGGTGCCGAGCGCCGGCGCGACGCTCGTCGAGACCGCCGAGCCGACGTTCCATCCGTCGGGCACCGACCCCGGCTTCGATCCGAACGCCGAGTTCTCCGCCGAGGGCACCGACCCGGGCGGCGGCGAGCACGATCTGGGCGCCCCGCGCGGCCGCCGGCGCGCGCACTCCATCACCGCGTCGCCGATCCAGGGCTCCGGCGCCGACATCGCGAGCGCGGTCCTCGGCGGCACGCTCGCGTACACGCTGTCGGCGCGCCCGGCCCGCCGATCACGGCGAAGCGGGAGATCCCGAGCGGTCTCCTGCTGATCCCGTTCTTCACCGGCGCCTCCGCGGATACCCGACAGCTGGTCGCGCAGGTCACCGCCGCGCGCGCCGCGCGCCCGGTCGAGGTCGGCGCCGCGCTCGCCGCGATCGCCGAGTCGTCCCGCGCCGCGTCGCAGGCGTGCGACTTCACGCTCAGGACCTACCGCGTCGGCGCCGACGACCGCCTGGCCGCCAACGCGTTCCTCGGCGCGCTCGCCCTCGCCGCGCGCGCGATGGACGCGCTCGCCAGCGCGACCGGCCTGCCGCTGGTGCCGCCGTGCGTCACCGCCGTGCGCGCCGCGCTGTCCCGGATCGGCGGCACCGCCAAGACTACCGGCGCCGGCGGCGGCGACGTGGCGATCGCCATCCTCCCGGCCTCGGAAGACGCCACGATCGCCACGCGTTCCATCATGGAATCGGGAGGCAAGCCGCTCGCTCTGGGCATCGACCAGACCGGCGTGGACTTGCGCCCCGACGCAGCGTAAACAGTCCCCAACCCGTGCCGTCCTCGTATTCCTCTCGCCTCGCCGGCTTCTACCGGCTCGGCGTCGCCGAGCGCCGGCGCCGCCTGCTCGAGGCGGTGAAGCTCGGGCCGGACGGGTTCGCCGCGGTCGACCCGGGCGCGCTGCCGCTCGACGTCGCCGACGGCATGATCGAGAACGTCGTCGGCACGTACGCGCTGCCGTTCGCGGTCGCCGTCAACTTCGTGGTCGACGGCGCCGACACGTTCGTGCCGATGGCCGTCGAGGAGCCGTCGATCGTCGCGGCGGCGTCGAACGCGGCGCGCATGGCGCGGCCGATCGGCTTCACGACGATGGTGTCGCCGCCGACGATGATCGGCCAGATCCAGGTCGTGCACGTCGCCGACGTCGCCGCCGGCGCGCACGCGCTGCGCAGCCACGCCGCCGAGCTCGCTCGCCGCGGCGCGCGCGCTCGTGCCACGCCTCGCCGACCGCGGCGGCGGCCCGATCGGCCTCGACGTCCGCGTGCTCGCGCACGGCGGCCCCGACGGCGGCGTGCTCGTCGCGCACCTCCACGTCGACTGTCTGCGACGCGATGGGCGCGAACCTCGTCAACACGCTGTGCGAGGCGATCGCCGAGCGCGTCGCCGCGCTCGCGGGCGGCCGGCCGGGCTGCGCATCCTGTCGAACCTCACCGACGGCCGCACGGTCACCGTGCGGTGCACGGTCGCCGAGGCGCGAGCGCCGACGTCCGCGCCGCGGTCGCCGCCGCGTCGCGGTTCGCCGAGCTCGACCCGTACCGCGCCGCGACGCACAACAAGGGCATCATGAACGGCGTCGACGCCGTGCTCGTCGCGACCGGCCAGGACTGGCGCGCGGTCGAGGCCGGCGCGCACGCGTTCGCGCGCAGTCGGGCGCTATCGCCCGCTCGCGACCTGGCGCGATCGACGGCGGCGCGCTCGCACGGCGAGCTCGTGATGCCGCTGGCGGTCGGCACCGTCGGCGGCGCGCTGCACGTCCACCCGGGCGCGCGGCTCGCGCTCGAGCTCGCGGGCGTCGACGACCGCCGACCGGCTCGCCGCGCTCGCCGCGCGCCGCCGGCCTCGCCACGAACCTCGCCGCGCTGCGCGCGCTCGCGACCGAGGGCATCCAGCGCGGCCACATGGCGCTGCACGCGCGCGTCGCTCGCGCGCGCCGCCGGCGCGACCGGCGAGCTCGTCGACCGCGTCGCCGCGGCGCTGTCGGCGTGCGGCGACGTCAAGGCGGAGCGCGCCCGCGAAGTGTTTGCTCAGATGAAGCCGGGCGCAGCAGGCGCCAGGAAGCTCTCGACATGATCCACCGCCTCGGCCTCGCCCGTCAGCCCGCCCTCGCCGTCCCGCTGCCGCCGACGCTCGAGCTCGACGGCCTGCTACCGCTACTGCGAGGCGCTGTGCCGCGCGCGCCACCACAACTACCCGGTCGCGTCGTTGTTCGCGCGCAGCGCGCTGCGCAAGCACATCTTCGCGCTGTTCGCGTTCGCGCGCGTCGCCGACGACTTCGCCGACGAGCCGGCGTACGAGGGCCGCCGCGCGCGCGAGCTCGACCGCTGGGACGAGCAGCTCCACGACGCCTACCGCGGCCGCGCCGAGCACCCGGTGTTCGTCGCGCTCGCCGACACCGTCGATCGGTTCGCGCTGCCGATCACCGAGTTCACCGAGCTGCTGTCCGGTTTCCGGACCGACCTCGAGCGCCGCCGCTACGCCACGTTCGACGAGCTGCGCGGCTACACGCGCCAGGCCGCCGAGCCGGTCGGCCGCCTCCTGCTCTACATCGGCGGCTATCGCGCGCCCGAGCTGCACGCGTTCGCCGACGATCTCGCGACCGCGCTCGCGCTCGCGCGCCTCGTCCAGGACGTGCCCGCCGACTGGCAGCGCGGCCGCGTCTACCTGCCCGCCGAGGACCTGCGCCACTTCGGCGTCACCGAGGCCGACATCGCGTCGCGCCGCGCGTCGCCCGCGGTCGGCGCGCTCGTCCGCTACGAGGTCGCGCGCACGCGCGCGCTGTTCGAGCGCGCGCGGCCGCTGGTCGACATCGTCGGCCCCGACCTCGCCGTCGAGCTCGCGCTGACGTGGCACGGCGGCATGCGCATCCTCGACAAGATCGAGTCGACCGGCCGCAAGCTGTTCGCGGAGCGCCCGCAGCTCGACAGCCTCGACAAGGCGATCGTGCTCGCCCGCGCCGTCGCGTGGCGCGGCGAGACGCTCCCGCCGCGCACGCTGCACCTCGTCCATCGCGTGATCGACCGCTCCGAGTAGGGGCCCGAGTAGAGGCGCGACCGCCGCAACCTCGAGTCATCGGCGGGGTCGGCCGTCCTTAGCAAGCTCGCGCGCGAATCGCGCAAACCTGTTCACGCCGCGCGCTGGATCAGGTGATCGACCGCGTCCGGCTGGTGCGCGCTGACCGTGGTCTTGCGCACGGCGACCGGCATGCCGCGGAACGCCAGGCCGACGCGGTAGTCGTCGCCGTCGTCGCGCAGCCACACGCCCTCGGCCACGAAGCGAAGGCTCGCCTCGCCGACCTCGATCATCACCTCGACCTGCTCGCCACGCGCGATGTACGGCGCGTTGCGAACCACGATGCCGCCGGGCGAAAGCTCGACGATGTCGATGCGATCGTTGATGCGGTCGCCGCGCAGCGTGCCTGCGAGCTCGACCGCCTCGCGGCGGAACCGGCGACCACCGCGATCCGCCGCGCCGGGCGCGAACAGGTGCTCGATCGCGCTCACCCGATCGATCTCGTCGAAGTCGAGGCCGAGGCCGAGATCGCACTTCCCCTGGAGGGTGCGGTACTCGAAAATCGCCTCGACCAGCATGGGTGGGGATTTAGCAAGGCAAATGCCACCGCCGGCCCACGGCCAACTATGCGATGTGAGGCGGGAGTGACCACGCCGCTGGGGACAGTTCGTCGCGGCTCTGTGGGCGACGGGTGACAGGCGACGATGTGGTTCCCCCGGGAGCCTCGCGTGGTCGCCGCGCTTGAGGTATGCGGATGTCGGTGGATTTGTTCGCTCAGAACGCCCGGAAGCGGGCGGTCAACCAGCCGCTCGCGGAGCGGATGCGGCCGCGAACCATCGAGGAGATGGTCGGCCAGGGGCACCTGATCGGGCCGGGCAGAATCCTATCCAGTCTCGCGCCCGGCCGGACGATCCCGTCGCTCATCCTGTGGGGGCCGCCGGGCAGCGGCAAGACCACGCTCGCGCGCCTGCTCGGCGAGACGCTCGGCGCCGACCTCGTGGCGCTGTCGGCGGTCGAGGCGGGCGTCAAGGACGTGCGCGAGGCGATCGCGAAGGCGGCCGAGCGCCGCGACCAGTTCGGCGCGCGCACGATCCTGTTCGTCGACGAGATCCACCGCTTCAGCAAGGCGCAGCAGGACGCGCTGCTGCCGCACGTCGAGGCCGGCACGGTCACGCTCGTCGGCGCGACCACCGAGAACCCGAGCTTCGGCGTGGTCGCCGCGCTGCTGTCGCGCTGCCGCGTCGTGCGGCTCGAGGCGCTCGCCGACGGCGAGCTCGCGGGCCTGGTCGAGCGCGCGCTCGACGACCGCGAGCGCGGGCTCGGCGCGCTCGGCCTCGCGATCGACGACGACGTCACCGCGCAGCTCGTGTCCGCGGCCGCCGGCGACGCGCGCCGGCTGTACTCGGTGCTCGAGGTCGCCGCCGACCTCGCAACGCGCGCCGGCAGCGCGCACATCGCCGCCGAGCACGTCGCCGAGGCCGCGCAGGGCAGGACGCTGCTCTACGACAAGGCCGGCGACGAGCACTACGGCGTCGTGTCGGCGTTCATCAAGAGCATGCGCGGCTCCGATCCCGACGCCGCCGTCTACTGGATGACGCGCATGCTCGAGGCCGGCGAGGACCCGCGGTTCGTGCTGCGCCGCATGGTCATCTTCGCGTCCGAGGACGTCGGCAACGCCGACCCGCAGGCGCTCGTCGTCGCGACGCGCGCGCTCGCCGCCTTCGAGCTCGTCGGCCTGCCCGAGGGCGTGCTGCCGCTGACCCAGGCCGTCGTCTACCTGGCGCTCGCGCCGAAGTCGAACCGCGCGCTCACCACGTACGCGGCCGCGCGCAAGCTCGTGCGCGAGCGCGGCGCGCTGCCGGTGCCGGCGAAGCTGCGGCCGGCGAGCAACGCGTCGAGCCGCGCGCTCGGCCACGGCGAGGGCTACAAGTACCCGCACGACTTCGAGGGCCACTACGTCCCCGAGGACTACCTGCCCGACGCGCTCGTCGGCGAGACGATCTTCGAGCCCGGCGACTCCGGGTTCGAGGCCGAGCTCGCGCGCCGCTACGAGGCGCTCGCGAAGCTCAAGAAACGCTAAGCGAGCCGGGCCCAGCGCGCCCGTGCCGCTTCGATCTTCCCCGAGAAGCTCGGCGGGAAGTGATGCAGCACGTACGCGAACGCCTGCTGGATGAGATCCCTGTCGACCTCCGGCGGGACTTCCATGTTCTGGTCGTCGTCGTTCGGCCGGATCCCGAGCCGCACGACCTCGGTCAGGCGCAGCACGTGGAGACGGTTGACGAACAGGGCGTGGGCGATGCCGAGGAAGAGCTCTTCGTCGCAGGGTCCAAGGCCATGGCAGCCGACATACCTACCACGCCTTCGTGGTCGTCACCAGACCGCGCAGCCGCGCGTTGGGCGTGATGGTGAACCCGCGGACGGAGGTGTTGGTCAGGACGACGTTGTCCTCGTGCCAGAGCGGCACGATCGGGACGTCGCGGGCCACGATCTGCTGGACCTGGTCGTAGATGGCGCGCTGGCGGGCCGGGTCGAGCTCGTGGCGGCCGGCTTCGGTCAGCCGGTCGACGTCGGCGTTGTGGTAGCGCCAGCGGTTGTTGCCGTCCGGGTCGCCGGGGTGCGGGATCCGGCTGCTGTTGAAGTACGCGTAGTAGTAGTCCGGCTCGGTGATGTCCGCGGTCTGCATCGAGGCGAGCTGGTAGTTGCCGCGCTTGACGTCGGCGAAGAACGTCGCGAACTCGAAGCCGCGAACCTCGACGTCGAGGCCGACGTCGGCGAGCTGCGCGGCGAGCACGCGCGCGACCGCGAGCCGGAACGCGTCCGAGCTGGTCTTGTAGACGAGGTGGGCGCGGACGCCGCCGTCCCCGCGCGGCAGGCCGGCCGCGTCGAGCAGCGCGTTCGCCCGCGCCAGGTCGCGCGTGTAGCGGGGGACGTCGCCGTCGTACATCGGGTGGTCGGGCGCGAGCAGCCCGGTCGCGAGGACCGCGCGGCCTTCGAACTACGCCGCGATGATGGCCGGGCGGTCGAGCGCGTGCGCGATCGCCTGGCGCACGCGGACGTCGCGCAGCAGCGGGTCGTCGTTGTTCATCATCAGGTAGGTGAGGATCGCGCTGTGCGCGCTCTGCACGCGCACGCGCGGGCGCTCGGCGATCTCGTCGACGAGATCGAGCCGCAGCCCGTTCTGGATCAGGTCGGCCGAGCCGCCGACCAGCATCAGCATGCGCGCGGCGGCGTCGGGCACGAAGCGGATCTCGACGTGCGGCACGGCCGGCTGCGCGCCGAAGTAGTACGGGTTCGCGTCGAGCTCGACGCGGTCGTGGGTCAGCGCGCGCAGCACGTACGGCCCGGCGCCGACGATGCCGGCCGCGCCCGCCGAGTGGAACGACACGATGCCGAAGTCGAGGTCCGACATCAGCGTCGCGAGCGGCGCGCGGAGGTGGAAGCGCGCGGTGCGGGCGTCCGTCGCCTCGACCGAGCGCAGGCGGTCGGACAGGTTCTTGTGCGTGGTCGCCGCCGCGTCGCGCAGGACCGACTCGAACGTCTCCGCGACGTCGGCGGCGGTGACCGCCGTGCCGTCGGAGAACCGCGCGCCGTCGCGGACGACGAAGTCGTAGGTGAGGTCGTCGATGCGCGTCACGGACGACGCGAGGTCGAGCCGCGGCTGCATGTCCGGCGAGTCGACGACCGTCAGCCCGGCGCACACCAGGCGCGACAGCTTCGCGTCGTACGACGTGACCGCGTAGCGCGGGTCGTCGGTCGTCATCGCGGTCTCGACGACGACGACCAGCGTGTCGTCGGGCGTGCGGCGATCGCGCGGCGCGCACGCGGCGAGCACCAGCAGCAGGGTGATAAGCTGTGCGCGTGAGGGCATCGGGTGTGCTGCTCGGCGTCGCTGTCGCCGCGCTCGCGCTGAGTATGAGCCAGCTCGCGCGCGCGCGCGGGGGATCGGCCGCTGGCTCGGACGACGACGACGACGAAGCCGGCAGCGGCTCGGGCAGCGGCGGCGTCGCCGCGCCGCGCGAGGCGAAGTCGCGCCTGCCGTGGCTGAAGGACCGCATCGCCGCCGCGATCAGCGCGCGGCCGGAGCTCGCGCACGAGAAGCTCGGCATCGCGATCGTCGACCTCGCGACCGGCGAGGAGCTGTACGCCAAGGACGCCGACGCCGGGCTGAACCTCGCGTCGAACACGAAGCTGCTGACGACGGTCGCCGCGCTCGGCGTGCTCGGCAGCGGCTTTCACTGGCGCACCGCGATCTACAGCGACAAGCTCGACGAGGCGACCGGCGTCGTCGACGGCAACCTCTACGTGCGCGGCCGCGGCGATCCCGAGCTGTCGCAGCGCGACCTGCGCGAGCTCGCGGCCGACGTCGCCGCGCGCGGCATCCGCACCATCACCGGCAAGCTCGTCGTCGACGGCGCGTACTTCGACGACCAGGTCGAGCCGCCGCACTACGACGAGCAGCCGAACGAGCGCGCCGGGTTCCGCGCGCCGGTCGCGAGCTTCGGCGTCGGGCGCAGCGCGGTCACGGTCGTGGTCGTCGCCGAGCCCGGCGGCACCGGCGCGTCGGTGCGGCTCGAGCCCGACTCCGGCGACTACGTGCGGCTCGTGAAGAAGGAAGTCACGACGGTGACGACCGGCCACACGCGGATCCGCGTCGAGTCCAAGCCGAAGGGCGACCACGTCGACATCGAGGTCAGCGGCCAGATCCGCGCGAGCGAGGGCGACTACGAGCTGCGGCGGCGCGTCGACGATCCGGCGCGGTTCGCCGGCGAGGTGTTCCGCAAGGCGCTCGCCGAGCGCGGCGTCAAGATCGAGCACGGCGGCGTCACGGCCGGCGCGGTGCCGCAGGGCGCGCGCGAGGTCGCCGCGCACGACTCGCTCGCGCTCGCCTCGATCATCCGCGACATGAACAAGTACAGCGACAACTACATCGCCGAGAGCGTCCTCAAGACGATGGGCGCCGAGACGCGCGCCGGCGGCGGCCCCGGCACGTGGGCCGACGGCCAGGCCGCGGTCCGCGCGTACCTCGGGAAGCTCGGCGTGACCGGCTACCGCGCCGACAACGGCTGCGGCCTGTTCGGGTCGACGTCGGTGACGCCGCACCAGCTGGTGACGCTGCTGCGCGCGGCGCACGCCGACTTCAAGATGTTCCCCGACCTGCTCGCGTCGCTGCCGATCGGCGGCGTCGACGGCACGCTCGCGAAGCGCTGGCACGGCCGCGCGGCGGCGGGCCGCGTGCGCGCGAAGACCGGCACGCTCGACCGCGTGATCTCGCTGTCGGGCTACGTCGGCATGGACGCGTCGCACCTGATCGCGTTCGCGATCGTCGAGAACGACATGCCGTCGGGGCAGCGCGGCGCCGCGCGCGCGCTCGCGGACGAGATCGTCGACGACCTGCTGGCTTACGTGCGGTAGGGTTGATGTGAATCAGGTATGATTCACGTGTGAAGCAAGCGACCGCGACGATCCGCGACCTGCGAACGCGCTTTCCGAAGATTCGCCAGCTGCTCGACAGGCAGGGCGAGATCGTCGTCACCGATCACGGTCGACCCATCATCGTGCTCACAGCTTATGCAGGTGATCCGGACGGCGCGGCGGCTGCGTTCGACTACTACGGTCGCCTTACCCGGCGAATGCCGCGTGCGATGACTGCGGCGACACGCCGTAGGCTCGACGAGGCGAACCGTGGCGAACGCTGATCGGACCTACGTCGATCCCAGCGCGCTCCGGAGCCTGTACGTGCACGATGACCGCTCGGCGCGGTTCGCGAGGTGGCGCGCGCGGATCGCCGGCACGTTGCCGTTGACCAGGTTCGGGCGCGCCGAGCTCGTCGGCTCGATCCGGCTCGCGGTGTTTCGACGAGTGTTGTCGGACGCAGACGCGCGCGGCGCGATCGACGACCTCGATGCCGATCTTCGCGACGGCAGGCTCGCCCTCGTGGACGCGCTGTGGCGCCGCATGCTCGATCTCACGGTCGAGCTGGCCACGACCTACACGGCCGAGCTAGGGACGCGTACTCTCGACGTTCTGCACGTCGCGTCGGCAACCACCCTCGAGTCAACGCACTTCGTATCGTATGACCGTCGCCAGCTCACGCTCGCTCGGCGCGTCGGGCTTCGCGTACAGTCGCCGTGACGAGCCGGCGCACGCGTTGGAATCGCGGCACGTCCGTTGACAGCACCTCGGGTAGACTCCGGACATGGCGGCTCCGTCGAAGCGCCCCGCGACCATCGAGGATGTCCTCGCACACCCCGACCGGGACCGCCTCGAGCTGATCGGCGGCGAGGGTTCGCCGCCGCTTCGATCGGCGCCCCGGCGGCCGATGGCCCGGGGGCTGGTGGATTGGCAGCCGAGATCCACGTCCACCACGCGCCGGAGATGTACTGCCACGACGTCGTCGGATGGCGCCGCGAGCGCGTCCCGGAGCGGCCGAGCGGCTTCCCGGTCGAACCGCGACACGGCATCGCGGACGCTCGGCGGCAGGGCCTCGATCGTGCGGGCCATCGCGTGGAGCGTAACACCTCGCGACATCGCGGATTTGCGCGATTTTCGCCTGCTCGAGCTACTCGGCGAGCTGACGTTCATCGTCGCCGCGCCGCCTCAGAATTGCCCGGCGAGCACCGCGCCGCCGCCCGACGGGACCGCGACCGGCACGACGCGCAGCGTCGGCTGGTCGGCCCCGACGTAGCCGAGCGCGATGAATTCGGCGACGACCGCGAACCCGAGCGCGACGTCGGAGAACCGCGCGAACGTGCGCGCCTGGTTCGCGAGATCGGTGCCGTGCGCGTTGCACACCGTGCCGTCGCAGTTCTTCGGGTCGCCCGCCTCCTGCGCGAGGTAGATCGCGTAGCCGCCGAGGCCGCCGCCGATCGCGAGCGCGCCGAGGCCGCCGAGCGCGAGCGCGCGGGCGATCGCGTGCTTGCGCGCGTGGTCGGGGCCCGGCACGGCCTCGTAGCGGCTGCCGAACGTGGTCACGGAGGCCGCCTCGCCGAGCGCGGGGACCGCGGCGCGCGTCGTCTGGCCGTCGGCGACGGTCAGCGTGACGTCCCAGGTCTGGCGGCCGGGCGCGGTCGCGACGACGTGGTGCGGCCCGGCGTCCAGCGGCACGTCGTGGTCGAGGTCGAGGGCGAGGCCGTCGCGTGACGCGGCGAGGCCGGCGATCGCCGGCGCCGGCGCCGCGACGTGCAGGTAGCCGAGGCGCGTCTGGAGCTCGTCGGCGCGGGTGCGCGCGAAGTCCTCGCGCGGGTCGGCGGCGCGGTGCGCGAGCTCGCGCGCCTCGACGAGCTCGCGCCACGCGCTCGCGAGCCGGTCGACGTGCTCGTGGCAGTCGGCGAGCTCGAGCAGCACCGCGAGCTGCGGGTCGTCGCGGTAGCTCTGCTCGAGCATCGGACACGCGTCGGCGTAGCGGCCGGCGGCGACGAGCTGCTCGGCGGCGGCCGCGGCGGACGCGGCGGACTTCGGGTCGGCGTGGGCGACGCCGGCGGCCAGCATCACGGCGAGCACGGCCTTCACGGCGTGATGACCTCGATCGTGTACGTCGTGCTGACGCCGACCGGCGACGCGACCGTGACGTCGACCGTGAAGCTCGAGCCGCTGCCGACGTCGTTGATCGTCGCGTCGACCGAGCCGCTGCCGGACGGGCCGATGCCGTGCGTCGTGACCGACACGGTCGCTTTCTGATCGTTCGCGAACGCGTCGATGTCGAGGATCTCGTCGTCGCCGATGTTGTCGGTGTAGTGGAGCGTCGTCGGAGCGAACGCCGGTGCCGGCGCGCCGCCGATGATGTCGAGGCTCTCGAGCTGCAACGGCTTCGCATCCGGAATACCCGCGACGAGCTCGCACCCCGCGAGCGCCACCGCGAGCACGGACATCAGCCAACGCGCCATGCGCGCGCAGGCTACACCCGTTGCCGTCGACACGCGCCGGTGGTACGACCGCTCACCAAGGAGACGTCATGGCCGAGCTCAAGGGAAGCAAGACCCACACGAACCTCAAGGACGCGTTCGCCGGCGAGTCGCAGGCGAACCGCCGCTACCTCTACTTCGCCAAGGTCGCCGACGTCGAGGGCCACCCGGACATCGCCGGCCTGTTCCGCGACACCGCCGAGGGCGAGACCGGCCACGCGCACGGCCACCTCGACTACCTGAAGCGGGTCGGCGACCCGGCGACCGGCGAGCCGATCGGCGACACCGACGAAGAACCTCAAGGCGTCGATCGCCGGCGAGACCTACGAGTACACGCAGATGTACCCGGGCTTCGCGAAGACCGCGCGCGAGGAGGGCTTCGAGCGAGATCGCCGAGTGGTTCGAGACGCTGGCGCGCGCCGAGAGGTCGCACGCCGGCCGCTTCCAGAAGGGCCTCGACTACGCTGAACACGAAGTAGCTCGGGCTCCGGCGGACGTGGTAAACAGTCCCATATGAGCCTGGTGCGACCGATCACGCGCCGGACATCAAGGGCCCGGCGCTGTACGCGGCGATCCGCGACGACTATCGCAAGCGCGATCATCGAGCTCAAGCGGCCGCGCCGCGTGTCGTCGGCGACCGCGTGTCGAGCTGGTGTTCGAGAACCGGCTCACGCTGACGCTGCAGATCGAGGAGATCTGCCGGCTCGAGAACCTCGACGCGCGACGATCAGATCGAGGCCGAGATCGCGGTCTACAACGCAGCTGATGCCGACCGAGACGTCGCTCGCGGCGACGCTGTTCGTCGAGCTGCCGCCGGACGCCGACCCGCTACGTCGCGCTCGAGCAGCTGGTCGGGCTCGACGAGCACGTCGTGCTCCACGTCGGCCCGCACGCGATCCGCGCCGACGTTCGAGCCCGGCCGCTCGACCGACGACAAGATCTCGGCGGTGCAGTACATGCGGTTCCCGCTGTCGGCCGCGGCGCGCGCCGCGCTGCTGCGCGCCGGGCACGCCGGTCGCGGTCGAGATCGACCACCCGAACTACCGCCACCGCGTACGCGTGTGGCGACGACGCTGCGCGCGTCGCTCGCGGCCGACTATGCGTAGCGTCGCCGCGCTGGTGGTCGTCGTCGCCGCGTGCGGCCGCGTGCGCGCACAAGCCCGCGGTCAACACCGACGAGGGCCAGGCGTTCGACTGCCGGGACGCGCAGCGTCGGCTACATCGCGACGCACACGCTCGGCGGCGGCCGAGATCGGCGTCGCAGATGGACTGCGACGAGCGGCCCGCGCATCAAGCGCTGGCGCGACGACGACAAGACGAGCACAGCGCGAGGAGGACGCGCGCCCGATGACGCCGGCCGAGTTCGACAACGTGTGGTCGCAGATCGCCGGCACGGGCTGGGAGAACCTCAAGGACTGCCGCAACGGCGACGGCGGCAAGCGCGACCGGTCTACCAGTTCGACGTCAAGGACGACCAGAACAAGGCGTCGTTCTCGTGCCAGACGCTGCGAGGTGCCGTACCCGTACAACGACATCACCGACCCGCTCGACTGCTGCGGCCAGGGCCGCAAGCAGCTCGGCGACGACGAGCCCGCCGACGTGAAGGCGCTCGACAAGAAGGACAAGCACATGCGCTCGGCTCCGCTCGCTCGGTCGACTGCGGTCGTCACCGGCGCGAGCCGCGGCATCGGCCGCGCGATCGCGCTGCGGCTCGCCGAGGCCGGCGCCGAGGTCGCGCTGTGGGCGCGCGACGCGGCCGCGCTCGACGCCGTCGCCGCGGACATCGCCGCCGCCGGCGGGCAACGCGCGCGCGATCGTCGTCGACGTCACCGACTCGGCCGCGGTCGACGCGCGCCGCCGACGCTCGTGCGCGCCGCGATGCGCGCGCGCGCGTCGCGATCGTCGTCAACAACGCCGGCGCCGTCGCTGCGCAAGCCGACCGCCGCGATCGACCGACGCCGAGTGGCGCCGCGTGCATGGCGGTCAACCTCGACGGCACGTTCTACGTGACGCGCGCGTTCCTGCCGGACCTCGAGCGCGGCGGCGGGCGCGTCATCAACATCGCGTCGATCGCGGGGCGCGAGGGCACGGCGCTCCTCGCGGCCTACTGCGCGGCCAAGCACGGCGTCGTCGGGTTCACGCGGGCGCTTGCCGAGGAGCTGCGCGCTGCTAAGGTCTCGCGTGAATGCGATCTGCCCCGGCAGCGTGGACACGGCAGATGCTGCGCGAGGGACTCCCGGACGCGAGGCCAGACATGACGCCCGGACGACATCGCCCGCACCGCCGTGTTCCTCGCCGCACGACGCACCGCCGGCGCTGACCGGCGCCTGCATCGACGTCTTCGGCTAAGCTGCATGAGGACGAGCGACGATGCGCGATGACGCTCGCACCTCCCGACCCGCGACGCGCTGCGCCGCACTGCCGATCTTCCCGCTGCCCAACTGCGTGCTCCTGCCCGGCGGCCTGTTGCCGCTGCACGTGTTCGAGCCGCGCTACCGCGAGCTCACGCGCGACTGCCTCGCCGGCCATCACCTGATGGGCGGTCGCGCGGCTGCGGCCCGGCTACGAGACGAGCGTACTACGGCCGGCCGCCGGTCTACGAGCGCTTCGGCGTCGGCCGCATCATCTGCTCGCGAGGAGCTGCCCGACGGCCGGTTCGCGCTGCTGCTGCGCGGCGTCGGCGCGCGTCGAGATCGCGCGCGAGCTGCCGACCGAGCGCGCGTATCGCCTGGTCGAGGCGCGAGCTGCTCGCCGACGACGCGCTGCGACCGCGCCGAGGCGCGCGACCACCACCGCCGGCTGATCACGCTGTGCGACCGGCTCGCCGAGGTGATCGACGAGGGCGGCCCGCAGCTGCGCGACCTCGTGCGCGCGTTCGACGACCCGGCCAGTGCGCCGACGCGATCGCCGCGGCGCTCGTCATGGACGCCGACGCGCGCCAGGAGCTGCTCGAGGCGATCTGATCCGATCGTCGCGCCTGCAGCGCACGCTCGGCCACGTCAGCCACATGCTGTGCGAGCTCGCGCCGTGCCCAGAGTCCGTGAATTAGGGCGCGCTGTAGAGCAGCTCGTCGTGGAACACGATCGCCTTCTCGGCGTCGGCCTGCTCCGGCGTGGCGAGCGTCGGCTGGCGATCGAGCGCCATGAACGTCCACACGGGCGCGCTGTGCACGAGCCGGCCGTGCCAGAAGTAGTGGTGCACGAAGAACGCCTGGCGCACGCCGGTGCGGTGGATCTGGTCGAACAGGAAGTTGCCGATGCCGAAGTAGATCGGCTTGCCCTTGTAGAACTCGAGCCACTGGAGCTGGTGCGCCTGCGAGCCGTACACGAGATCGGCGCCGTGCTCGACCAGCGCGTGCGCGATCTCCTTCTGTGACTTCGTCGGCGCGGCGTTGTCCCACTCGCGGAACTGCACGGTGACCATCACGAAGTCGGCGCCGTAGTCGCGGCGCAGCGCCTCGACGTCGGCGATCGCCTTCTGCTCGTCGTACGCGTTGGCGCCGACCTCGCCGGGCTGCTTCGCGCACTCGTGCAGCGGGCACGACTCGTTGAAGCCGATGATGCCGAGCGTCTTGCCGTCGGCGAGCGGCAGCAGGATCGGCGCGTTCGCGGACTCGGGGTCGAGGCCGGCGCCGAACGTGGCCATGCCGTGCTGCAGGTACCAGCGATAGGTGTCGCGGAACGGCTGGTCGCCGAAGTCGCGGTTGTGGTTGCCGGTGAGCTCGACGACGTTGACGTGCAGGTCGGCGAGCGCCTGGAAGTCGCCGGGGCGCGTGCAGAACTGGTACGTGCTCTTGGCGACGTACTGGCAGTCGGCCTTGAAGCTGACCTCGTTGCTGACGTGCACGTAGTCGGCGGTCGCGAACTGATCGCGCAGGTTCGCGGTCAGCCACGCGATGCCGTGGTCCTGGCACGCGACGCCGGTCGCGCGCGTGATCGCCGTGACGCCGGTCATCACGAAGTGCGTGAGGTGGCCGGTGAAGTCGACGTCGGGCGCGGCGAGCGGATAGCCGTGCGGGTCGGCGAAGAAGTCGTGGTGGTCGACGGTGACCGCCTGCAGCTGGCTCGTCGCGTGGTCGAGGTCGGTGACGAGCGTCGCGGTCTTCGCCTCGGGGATGAACGCAGCGACGGTGGTCGCGGCGTCCGCGGGCGCGTGGCAGTGGAAGCGCGCGTCGGCGGCGGGCAGGACCGCGTCGACGACGGCGACCTTGCCGGCGCAGTAGTCGCGCTGCAGGTCGGCGAGCGCGACGTCGGTGGTCGCCGACGAGAAGCCGGTGACGACGAGCAGCGCGTCGGCGCCGGTCGGCGCGCGCGGCGGCGGTGGCGACGCGGGCGCAGAGGTGACGGTGACGGTGACGGTGACGGTGACGGTGACGGCGGCGCCGGGCTCGGCTGGGACGCGGTGGTGCCACAGGCGGCGACCGCGGCGAGCGAGACGGCGGCGAGCCAGCGCACGCTCGCAGTATATGGCACCGTACGCGCGTGGCCGACTTCGTGCACTTGAGCCGCGCGGCGCGCCTCGCGCCCGGGCAGGACACGACCGACCGCCTGTGGTCGGCGATGTTCGCGCTGCCGGCGTGGCACTTCGTGAAGGCGCCGTCGCCGTCGGGGTGGCTGCCGTACTACGGCTACGTGAACGGCCTGCGCTGCGTGCTCGCGTTCACCGAGGCGGTGCGCGCCGACGGCTACGCGCGGTTCGCGGCGCTCGTGCTGCCCGGCGTGGAGTCGCCGGTGCTGACGCTCGCGCCCGAGAGCGTCATCCAGCTCGTGCCGCGGCTCAAGTCGTGGGGCGTCGCCGGGGTGGTCGTCGACACCGGGCCCGACAGCTTCTACGCGCCGCTCGACCAGCTGTTCCACATGCAGCGGCGCCACCGCGTCGCGAAGGTGCCGGCGGCGCGCGCGCCCGAGGCGCCGCAGCTCGTGGTGACGCCGCCCGCGCCGCTCGGCGGCGGCGCGCTGTCGGCGGACACGATGCTCGCGCTGCCGGCGTGGCACGTCGTGACCACGACGGACAACCCCGGCTTCCCCGACCTCGCGTTCGAGGGCACCGAGCTGGTCGCGCAGATCTACTCGAGCCCGGCGGCGCTGGCGCGGCGGCTCAAGCCGAACGAGGCGCCGCCGACGACGACCGTGATGACACCGAGCGACGCGCTGACGCTGCTGTCGGACATCGAGCTCGTCGGGATTCGTGCGCTTCGACGGCACGCTCGACGTCGGGTTCGTCGACCTCAAGCTGCGCGCCGACGCGCGCGAGTGATCACAACCAGCGCACCAGCCGCCGCACGCGCGAGCGCAAGAGGTCGTTCTCCTCGGTGCCGAACACGCCCCACGCGAGCCACACCGCCTGCAGCGGGTTGCGCAGCTCTCCCGCACCGAGCTCCTTCGGCGCCATGGTCGTCTCGGGGTCGATCCAGGTGCGGAACAGGCGATCCCACACCGAGAACACGACGCCGTAGTTCGCGTTGTAGTGCTCGGGCGCGGCGCTGTGGTGGATGCGATGCGAGCGCGGCGTCACGAAGATCCACTCGAGCCAGTTCGATCGCCACGTCACGTTCATGTGCATCCAGTGGTTGGTCAGGATGTTCAGGAACAAAAAGCCCGTGAACACGTCGCGCGGGGCGTCGAACACGAGCGGCGCCCACAGGATGTACGGCAGGTTCGACATCGTCTGCTGCCAGATCGTCGAGCGCACGCCGGACAGCCAGTACATCTGCGTGATCGAGTGGTGGAAGTGATGCACGCGCCACAGGTACTTCGTGTGGGTGAGCCGGTGCATGCAGTAGCTGCTGAAGTCGCCGATGATGTAGTACGCGACGATGCGCACCGGCAGCGGGATCGCGATCAGCACCTGCGTCGGCTTGAACGACAGCGGGATGTGCGAGCGCAGCACGTTGGCCCAGTACACGACGACGAACTGGTAGAAGAAGAACGCCGCGACGTCGAGCAGCACCGCGTCGCGCGCCCAGTAGTTCAGCTTGCGCGCCGGGCGCGCGACCTCGGCGATGGTCGCGATCAACCCGAGCCCGAAGTACATGATCCAGAACTTCAGCGGTGGCACTCGCTAGATGGTGCCAGGCTCGCGGCGCGGACGGAATCCTCAGAGTTTCGAGGAGGTCGTCGGATATCTGATGGTCACCGGCGGGAAGTGACGCCGCGCGGCGGCGGTGGGGGCACGCCGCCCGTGACGAAGATCTGCTCGGGCTGCGGGGGAGCGCGGTGGATCGGCGGGGGTGCGGGCGGTGCGGGAGGTGCGGACGGCGGCGTTGGCTCGTACTCCTGAGCCTGGGCGTGGAGCGAGATCGGCTCGCTGACCGCCGGCTGATAGTCCACGCCCTCGGCGGCCGGCCCGCCATCCGGCCACATCGCCGCGCCCGCGAGCGCGAGCGCCGCGGCGCCGGCCGCGACGAGGAGCCCGACCGGCCGGTACTCGACCGCGCAGTCGCGCAGCAGGATCGTGCCGTCGGCGCGGTGGTAGTAGCGCATGCACATCTGCGCGTCGTTCGCGGCGAGGACGTCGTCTGCCTGCGCGCGCGTCATCTCGGACAGGTTGTAGACGTTCTGCTTGCAGCTTCCGCAGCGCCGCACCTCGGAGGTGCCGGTCATCGCGTCCCATGGGACCTTGCACGGCGTCGCGACCCGGAGCTGCTCGAGCGTCGGAAGTTTGCGCACGGCACTACCAACGCGCGGCCCGGCGATCCGGTCTGACAGGTCACGCGCGAACGTGCGCGTGGAGGTCGATCCCGGCGCGGACCGTCCCGGCGACGCTCGGATACCCGGCCGAGGCGTTGACGAGCCACAGGTTCGGGAGCGGCGTGTCCTTCGCGATCCGCCCCGGGCCCATGTAGCCCGGCGTCAGCGCGACGCCGTACGCGTTGCCCTGCGGCGCGCGACAGAACCGCGCGTTGGTCGCGGGCGTGCCCATCACGCGGATCGCGAGGTGCTTGCCGAGCCCCGGGACGTAGCGCTGCTCCACGATCTCGACGAGGCGATCGCGGACGCGCTTCTTCTCGAGGTTGTAGCGCCGGCGGTCGGTGTCGCGCAGCTGCTGCCACGGCGCGAACGGCGCGCTGGTGGCGAGCTCGAGGATCTGATCGCCGGGCGGACACAGGCCCGGCTCGTCGGTGTGGAGCGTGGGTGTCGACATGAACAGCCACGGGTCGCGGTAGTCGCCGTCGACGAGCTGGCGCCGGTAGATCGCGTTGAGGTCGTCGTGCGGGTAGTGCCAGACGTTCCACGAGCCGAAGCCGTGATCGCGCAGGTCGAGCCCGCGCACGCCGAGGTAGACGGTCAGGTTTCCGGACGAATAGGGATAGCGGAGGCGATCGCGGTACGCCGCCGGCAGGTGACGCGCTCCGATCAGCGCGGTGGTCTGCTGCGGATCGACGTTCGAGACGTAGCGCCGCGCGGTGAGCACGCGCCCGTCCGCGGTCCGCACGCCGGCGACGCGGCCGCCCTCGACGACGATGCCCTCGACGGCCGTGTTCAGCCGGAGCTCGCAGCCCGGGCGGCTCGCGATGTAGCTCGCGATGCTGCCGACCAGGTGCTGGAAGTGCTTGCGCGGGTAGTACGCGCCGCGATCGTAGCCGCGCACGAGCGCGACGTGCAGCAGCAGCGACACCTCGGCCGGCGGCAGCAGGTAGTCGCCGGCCTGCCCGGCGAGCACCGTCTGCAGGCGCGGCGGCAGGTGCAGGTGGTCGTACAGCCGCTGCAGCGTCCACCGGCGATAGCGCAGCAGGTGCGGGAACCGCAGCGGCGCGGCGAGGTAGTCGCGCGCGCGGAGCGGCGCGGGCAGGCGATCGAGCTCGCGGCCGAGCGCGGTGACGATGTCGAAGTAGCGGCGGAGCGCGCGCGCGTCGTCGGGGTGGCGGCGGATCAGGCGGTCGCGATACTTGTCGAGGCCGTTCGGGATGCGATAGCGGTCGCCGGCGACGACGACGTGGTCGAAGCCCTCGGGGTCGAGCCGGTCGAACACGACCTCGTCGGCGAGGCCGATGCGGCGCAGCAGCTCGTGCACGGCCTCGCCCTCGCCGCAGCTGAAGATGTAGTGGACCTGCGCGCAGAACCGGTACGCGCCGACGCCGAACGTGTGGGCGTAGCCGCCGGGCGTGTCGTGCGCCTCGACGACGAGGACGCGCCGGCCCTCGGCCGCGGACAGCGCGGCGAAGCTGAGCCCGCCCATGCCGGCGCCGATGACGAGGTCGTCGAACACGCGACAGCCTACCCCCGACGCGGCGCGGTCAGGCGCTCCCACGTCACGAGCGTCGCCAGCGCCTCGCTCGCCGAGTCACCGCACATCTCGGCGCTCGGCCGGAGGCCGACGCACGTCGCCGGGCGTTCGGCGCGCCCGAACAGCGCGCACCTGACGTCGTCCGTCAGGTGCGGACAGCGCTCGCCCGCGCGCTTGCCGTCGGGCAGCGCCGGCCACGACGGCGAGATCGACGGCGCGATGCAACACGCCCCGCAGCCCGCCCGACAGTTCATCGCGGCACGACGCGCGCGCGCGGCACCTGGTCGACGGCCTCGAGGAGGTAGGCGTGCTTGAGCACCGACCGCGACGGACGCGCCGGGTCGACCACGACCGCGACCTCGGCGTTGAACGCCGGCGTCGCCGCGAGCGTCATCGCATACGTCCCCGTGTACGGCCGGCCCTCGAACGTGTACGCGTACGCGACCGTGACCGCGCCCCGACGCGGCGGCCCCGCGCGCTCGACGCGGCCGACGACCTCGCGGCCCCGCCGGAACAGCCGGCGGATGCTCGTGACCCGGAGCGGCAGCAGCGCCGCCATCGCGAGCCCGACGACGAGCCACGACGGCCCGATGGCGACTCCGGCTCCGCGGCGGGCGCGAACGCGAACGCGCGCTGCGGTGGCCGCGCGCGCACCGCGTCGAACACGTAGATGCCGGCCGCCGCGAGCCCGAGCACGCAGAACACCGCCGCGAGCCTCGGACGCGGTCGCGCTGCACGATGCGCCGCACCGTCGGCACCGCGGCCGCGATCGGCACGAACGTGCGCGTCATCGCGGGACTCTACCTCGGCCCGGCCTGGTAACATCGCCGCATGCGCGGGATGGTCATCGTGCTCCTCGCATGTGGATGCGCGGCTGGAGACGACGTTAGCGTTTCGACGGGATTCGGCGGTGACAGCTCCGGCACGATCGACGACGGGTCGGATTGCACGCCCGGTGATTGCGATGGTCGCCCCGATCCGGACGGCCCGGCGCGCACGGTGCACGTCGTGTGGACGATCGAGCGCAGTCCTCCGTCGGCGACGACCTGCGCGAACAGCCCGCACTACGCGGTCGAGCTCCAGACCGATTCCGTCGGCTATCGGCCGACCGACATGGTGCTGTACCCGGTCCCCTGCATCGAGGGCAAGCTCACGATCGCCGACGTGCCCGCGCGCTACTGGATCGGCGGCGCGCAGACGAGCCTGACCGGAGACCGCGCCGGCGCTGCCGCGCCGTTCGACGCGGCGACGCAGACCGCGACGATCGACATGGTGCAGTGGTAGGCCAGCGCGCGCGTCGAAGCGCTACTTGATCACCGCGAGCCGCGGCGACCGCTTCGGCTTGCGACAGCACGTTCGCGGCGATCTTCGAGCGCCGCCTTGGTCGCGAGGTCCATGAAGCGCTGCGCGTTCTCGCGAGTCGGGCGACGACGATCACGATCGGCACGCCGGCGTCGCCGCCGAAGCGGATGCGCGTGTCGATCGGGATCTCGCCGAAGAACGTCGCGCCGAGCTCCTGCGCGAGGCGCTTGCCGCCGCCGTGGCTGAAGATCTCGTCGGTGTGGCCGCACGCCGGGCACTTGTAGTAGCTCATGTTCTCGACGATGCCGAGGATCGGGATCTCGACCTTCTCGAACATCGCGATGCCCTTCACGACGTCGACGATCGAGACCTCCTGCGGCGTCGTCACCATCACCGCGCCCGCGATCGGGATGAGCTGCGACAGCGACAGCTGCACGTCGCCGGTGCCCGGCGGCAGGTCGCACACCAGGTAGTCGAGCTCGCCCCAGTCGACGTCGCCGAGGAACTGCTGCAGCAGGCGGTGCACCATCGGCCCGCGCCACACGACCGCCTCGTCCTTGTCGACGAAGAAGCCGACCGAGATCACCTTCATGCCGTGGTGGATCGCCGGGATGATCTCGCGAGTCCTTCGATCGCCTGCGGCGGCACCTCGGGCGCGCCGAGCATCGTCGGGATCGACGGGCCGAACACGTCGGCGTCGAGCAGGCCGACCTTCGCGCCGTGCCGCGCGAGCGCGAGCGCGAGGTTGACGGCGACCGTCGACTTGCCGACGCCGCCCTTGCCGGCCGCGACCGCGATCGACGTTCTTCGGGCCCTTCAGCACCGCCTTGTCGCTCGGCGCCGGCTGGTACGCGGTCGACGACCTCGGCGATCACGGTCACGCGCTTCGCGCCGAGCCGCCTTCGACCGCGGTCTCGATCCGCGACTGCGAGCTCGCTTGCGCTGCGCCACCGGATACGCGTGCGTCGGGATGTCGAGGCGGACGAGCACGTCGTCGCCCTGGACCTCGACGCTGCGCAGGATCCGGTAGCGTCGACGATGTCGTGCCCGAGCGCCGGATCGATGACCTTGCCGAGCGCTTCCTTGACCTGCTGCTTCGTGATCATGCGTAGGTGTCCCAGCTTCGCTCGCTTGGCCTCGAGGTAGCTCGGCGTTGTGCTCGGTCTCGCCGACCCAGTGCGGCTCGAGCGCGTCGACCGCGATGCCGGCGCGCGCTCAGGCCGGCGCGCTTCGCCGGGTTGTTCGTCATCAGCCGCACCGACGTCACGCCGAGGTCGCGCAGGATCGCCGCCGCGAGCTCGTAGCTGCGGCGCGTCGGCGTCGAAGCCGAGCTGCGAGGTTCGCCTCGACCGTGTCCGCGCCGCTCGTCCTGCAGCTCGTACGCGCGGACCTTGTTGCCGAGGCCGATGCCGCGGCCCTCCTGCACGAGGTAGACGAGCACGCCGCGGCCCTCGCGGCCGATGCGCGCGAGCGCGGCGTCGAGCTGCGCGCGGCAGTCGCAGCGCAGGGTGCCGAGCACCTCGCCGGTGAAGCACGAGCGAGTGGACGCGCGCGAGCACGCCGGCGCCCGTCGACGTCGCCGAGCACCATCGCGACGTGCTCCTCGTGCGCGAGCCCGACCGCGGTCGCGCCGGCCGCTGCCGCGCCGGCCGCGCCGCCGGCTGGCCCGGTGCCGATACACGACGACACGGAACTCGCCGTGTGGCGTCGGCAGTCGGGCCTCGGAGTACCTCGCGAGCATCGGGCTCGGGCGTGTATGGCCGCCGCTGGCGAACGCCTTGTCAACGCGTGGTAGAGGTCGCCACGTCATGGCTGTTCGTCCCGTCGTGATCTGGCCCGATGACCGGCTGCGCGCAGCCGTCCGTCGCGATCGCCGCGGTCGACGACTCGCGTGCGCGCGCTGTACCGCGATCTGTGCGACTCGATGTACGCCGAGAACGGCCTGGGCATCGCGGCGCTGCAGCTCGGCGACACCGCGCCGGATGTTCATCGTCGAGCCCAAGCTCGCCGGCCGGGCCGAGACCGACCCGCCGGTCGCGTTCATCAACCCCGAGGTGCTGTGGGTCTCGCGACGAGACCGCAGGACAGTCCGAAGAGGGCTGCCTGTCGTTCCCCGACATCTACATCAAGGTCGAAGCGGCCGATGCGCGCCC
Organism: uncultured beta proteobacterium; assembly: GCA_963713125.1. Lineage (GTDB taxonomy): Bacteria > Pseudomonadota > Gammaproteobacteria > Burkholderiales > Casimicrobiaceae > PALSA-1003. The sequence continues at coordinate 101,743 of CAVQKL010000014.1, forward strand.
GCGTGCGCGCGATGGGCATCGACGGCCAGCCGTTCGAGATCGAAGGCGAAGGCCTGCTCGCGCGCTGCCTGCTGCACGAGAACGATCACCTGACCGGCAAGCTGCTCGTCGACTTCGTCGGGCCGCTGAAGCGGCAGATGATCAAGAAGAAGCTGCAGAAGCTGAAGGACGCCGAGGCGGACGAATCGGCGTCGCAACACGACCAGTGACCCCTGCCCCGTGACCGACTCGGTCTTCGTCCGCGGCCTCGAGTTCGAGGGCAACCACGGCTACTCGGCCGCCGAGCGGCGCGGGACGCGCCGGTTTCGCGTGCACCTGACGCCTCGAGCTCCCGCTCGGCGACCGCGGCCGCGAGCGACCGGATCGCCGACACGGTCGACTACTGGAAGGTGAGCGAGGTCGTGGTCGCGCTCGGCACGCAGCTCGACGCTACAAGCTGCTCGAGGCGCTCGCCGGCGCGATCGGCGCGCAAGATCCAGGAGCTGTATCCGCGCGCCGCGGTCACGATCGAGCTCGAGAAGCTCGCGCCGCCCTGCCCCGGCGTGCCGGCGTCGTGCGGCGTGCGGCTGCACCTGCCGGCCAGGACGTAGCCCGTCGTGCCGGCGTTCGTGTACGAGCTGCCTGTCCGGTTCTCGGACGTCGACCACGCCGGCATCGTCTACTACCCGCGGTTCTTCCACTTCTTCCACGTCGCGTTCGAGGAGCTGTGGCGCGCCAGGGTCGGCCCGCGCGCCTACGTCGAGCTGCATCGATCGCGACCGCGTCGGGTTCCCGGCGGTGCGAGGCCGAGCTGCGAGTTCACCGCGCCGCTCCGGTTCGGCGACACCGCCGACATCGAGGTCACGATCTCGCGCTCGGCTCCAAGTCGATCACGTTTCGCTACCGCGTCTATCGCGCGGCGGACGCGCACGCCGGCCGCACGCTGTGCGCGCGAGGGCACGTGTCGTGTGCGCGGTCGTCGATCTCGCGAGGTTCGTCGCGATGCCGATCCCCGAGCGCGTCGTAGCGCTGCTCACCGATCTGATCGAGGCCTAACGTGGCCTGCACCAGAGTGACACGGGCACGGAAAACGCACGCGAATTGACATCGGGCTTTACCATCGCCCGAGGATCGTACTAAGCCCCGACCCATGCTCGAGCGCGACCCCAAGACCCTGGCCCGGCTGCAGACGGTGGTGACCGCGCTGATCGAGCACCGCGTCTCGACCTCGCTCGTCGACGTCGAGCGCGCGCTGGCGCGCTGGCGCAGCGGTGCGCACTCGGCGCTCGCGGCCCACGGCGCGGTGCTCCGCCACGCGGCGCGCTGCGAGCGCACGGTCGAGCGCGTCACCGCGGCCGCCGGCGACCGCCCCGAGGGCATCCTGCGCGACGCGGTCGATGCCGGCCTGATGGCCGCCGACGAGTTCGTCGCAGCTGGTCGGCAAGCAGCCCGAGCGAAGTCGCGTCGATCGACGCGCTGCGCGACGACGACGACGCGAGCGCGCCCGACAAGCGCCGCACGCTCGAGCAGCTGCTCGCGCGCGGCCCGGTGCTCGTCCACGTCGACGCGCGCCGCAGCCGAGGTCGCGGTGCCCGCCGCGGTTCCGCGCCGACGCGAGCCTCGTGCTGCGCTTCGGCTACAGCGCTGTCGCCGGCGATCGCCGACCTCGCCGTCGACGACGACGGCGATCGCCGGCACGCTGACGTTCGCCGGCCGCCGTTCCGCTGCGTGCTGCCGTGGACCGCGGTCTACGCCGCGATGGTCGAGGGCGAGCAGCGCGGCACCGTGTGGCCCGAGGACGTCCCCGAGGACGTGCTGACCGGCGGCACGGACGCGACCGGTGCGTCGCCGGCGCCGGCGCCGGCGACCGCCGCGGCCCCGGCTCCTGTGCCGGCGATGGCCAAGGACGACGACGCGCGCGCGAAGCGCGAGCCACCTCAAGCTCGTCGACTAGCGCATGCGCGGCGCGTTGCTGATCGCTGTGTGCGCTGTGCGCCGGATGCGGCGGATCGCGCCCCGCCGGCCGCGCAGCCGACGACCGGCGACCGCGATCCCGGTCGCGGCGCCGGCCACGCCGCCGCCGACCGTCGCCGCGAGCGGCGGCCACGTCGTCGCGACCGGGCTGCCCGCGATCGCGCGCGCGAGCGAGATCGTCGTGGTCGCCGTTCCCGATCGCGCGCGAACCTCCGCATCGACGTCCGCGACCGCGACGACAACGACGCTGCGCACGGTCACCGCGACGCCCGCGACGATCGACGCCGCGAACAAGGAGCTCGCCACGCTGCACGGCGTGCACGACCTCGCACGCGATGACCGCGCTCGCGGTCGAGGCCGCGCACGACAACGAGCGACCAGCACTGGGCGACCGGCGACGACCTCGACGTCGAGTGGCGCGACCACCGGATCTCGGTGTTCCGCCACAACGCCGACGCGGCGCTCGTCGAGCGCGACGGCACCGGCTGGCTCGTGCCCGACCGCGGCGCGTGCAAGAACCCCGCGTACCTGCACGCCGCGTATCACGGCGCGCACTCGCTCGTGATCGCGATCGGCTATCGCAGCGGCAGCGGCAGCGGCAGCGACGCCGGTGGCTGCGCTCCGCCCGACGACCAGCTGCACGTCGTGACGTGGTACGAGCGCTGACTCGGCGCGATCACGACTTCTTGCCGCGCGCCTTCCACAGCTGCGCCTCGGTCCGGTAGTACGTCGCGATCGCCGCGTCGGTGGTCGACCCGAGGCCGGCCTTGACGAACGATTGCTCGGCCTTCTCGGCGGCGACCATGCGCTGCAGGTGGTCGTCGAACGCCTTGTCGACGGCGGTGCCGGCGTCGAGCGCGGCGTCGAGCCAGTGGATCGACCACCGCGCGACGTCGTCGATGGTGCGCTTGCCGCCCTTCCACTCGGCGACGACGCCGCTGTAGATGGTGGCCGCGGTCGCCTCGCGGTCCTTGGTCAGCTTGGCGATGTCCGTCGTGTCCGCGAGTGCGACGGACGACAGGACGACGAGCAGCAGCGCGACGACGGAGCTTCGCATGCGCGAAGCGTATCAGCTCGCGCTGCGCTCCTTCGCGCGCTCCTCGGGGTTCTCGTCGAGCCACGCGCGCAGGCTCTCCTCGGTGATCTCGACGACGACGTCCTCGTCGCCGAGCTCGCCTGGCAGCCGAGCCGCGACTCGGGCCGGACGTCGAACGCCTTGTCCATGATGTCGTTCTCCTTGTCGGCGACCTCGGGCAGCGAGTCGAGGCCCTCGCTGCGACCCAGACGTGGCACGTCGAGCACGCGAGGTTGCCGCCGCAGGCGTGGCCGACGCGCGCGCCGCACTCCTCGGCGGCGTCGAGGATCGATCGTCGCCGCGCTTGCACGTCGACGACGAGCGGCCCCGTCGACTTCGGGCCCGAGCGGGTTCAGGAACGTGACCTTCGGCATCAGCGCTCCGAGCCCTGCGTCTCCGCCTCGTCGAGCGTCTTGCCGCGCAGCTGCGCGTCGACCGCGCGGTTCATGCGCGCCTGCGCGAACGGCTTGGTCGCGAGGTCGAGCGCCTCGATCGCGCGCGCGGATCGCGAGGTGATCGTCGCCGGCCATCGCGCGCCTCGAGCTCGGCCATCGCGCGCCTCGCCGGCGGCGCGGACGTCGGCGTCGAGCAGCGCCGCCGTCGCTCGCGAACGCCGCGCGCGTGGCGGCGAGGATGCGCTCGGCCTCGACGCGCTCGATCGACGCAGGTTGCGCCGCGCGAGGTCGTCCTCGGCGTGCTCGAACGACTCGACAGCATGCGCTCGACCTCCTCGTCGGACAGGCCGTAGCGTCGGCTTGACCTCGATCGACGGCCTCCTTGCCGGTCGTCAGCTCCTTCGCCATGACCTTGAGCAGGCCGTCGGCGTCGACGAGGAACGTGATCTCGACGCGCGCCATGCCCGCGATCATCGGCGGCACGCCGCGCAGCGTGAACCGCGCGAGCGAGCGGCACGCGTCGGCGGTCTCGCGCTCGCCCTGCAGCGACGTGGATGTCGAAGCCGGTCTGGTTGTCGGCGTAGGTCGTGAACGTCTGGGTCGCGCCGCACGGGATCGTCGTGTTGCGATGGATCAGCTTCTCGACGACGCCGCCCATCATCTCGAGGCCGAGCGACAGCGGCACGACGTCGAGCAGCACGACCTTGCTGCGTCGCCGCCGCGCGAGCACGTCGGCCTGCACCGCGGCGCCGAGCGCGACGACCTGATCGGGATCGAGATCGCGACAGCGGCTCGCGGCCGAACAGCTCGCGCGACGTAGTCGCGCACGACCGGCGACCGCGTCGAGCCGCCGACGAGGATCACGCCGTCGAGGTCGCTCGCGCGCCAGCTCGGCGTCCTTGAGCACGCGCCGGCACGCCTTGCCGCAGCGATCGAGCAGCGGCTGCGCCCACGCGCGCAGCTCGGCGCGCGTGACCGTGCGCTCGCCGCCGAGCGCGCACGTCGCGGTCTCGCGCGTCGGTCAGCGCCTCCTTCACGCGCGCGCGCCTCGGCGACCGCGGCCGCGATCGCGCGCGCGGTCGCCGGCGAGGTCGCCGAGACGTCGCCGCGGCGATCGCGCGATCGAGGTCGTCGCCGCCGAGCGCGGAGTCGCCGCCGGTCGCCTTGACCTCGAACACGCCGTCGACCAGCTTCAGGATCGAGATGTCGAACGTGCCGCCGCCGAGGTCGAACACGGCGTAGATGCCCTTGCGAGCCGCGGTCGAGGCCGTACGCGACCGCCGCCGCGGTCGGCTCGGCCATCAGCCGCATCACCTCGAGCCCGGCGAGCCGGCCGGCGTCGCGCGTCGCCTGGCGCTGCGCGTCGTCGAAGTACGCCGGCACGGTGATCACCGCGCCCTCGATCGGCCCGCCGAGCGCGGCCTCGGCGCGCGCCGCGAGCTCTTGCAGGATCTCCGCCGAGACCTCGACCGGCGACACCTCGCGCCGCGCCGGCGCGTCGATGCGTCGACCGCGCGGTCGTCGCCCGACGAGCTCGTACGGCAGCATCGCCGCGCACGCCCGCGAGGTCCGTCGAGGCCGCGGCCGATCAGCCGCTTCACCGACGCGAGCGTGTCGCGCGGCGCCTCGAGCGCCCTGCGCCTGCGCCGCGCGGCCGACGACGACGCCGCCGTCCGCCGCCGTAGTGCACGACCGACGGCACGAGCGGGTCGCTCGCCGCCGATCACCGCGGCGCGCCGTCGGCGACGTGCGCGACGAGGCTGTTCGTCGTGCCGAGGTCGATCCCGACGACGCGCTGCTTGCAGGCCTCCTTGATCGTGCGACTGGCCGGGCTCGGCGATCTGCATCAACATGGCTAGTCGTCTTCGTCGAGCGCGGCGTCGCACTCCTCGAGGTAGCGCTCGAGGTAGCGCAGCGCGATCAGCTGCTGCTTGACGCCGGCGAGGTCGCTCGCGCGCGAACAGCGCCGGCAGCTCGGCGACCGCGGCGTCGCGGCGCGCGCTGCATCGCGCGCTGCGAGCCGCTCGACCTCGGCCGTCTGCTTGGCGGCGCGTCGCCTCGGCGAGCTCCTCGCGCAGCTCGAGCACCTCCATCAGGAACGCCGGGATCGATGCTGCTCGTTGTCGCCGATCGTGACGCCGGCGCGCGCGAGCAGGTACTCGGCGCGCGGCACCGGCTTCTTCAGCGTCTGGTAGGCGTCGTTGAGCGCGCGCGACCGCGACAGCGCGGCGACGCGCTCCGCCGCCGGCGCGCTCGCGAACCGTCGGGGTGCAGCTCCTTCGACTCGCTCGAAGAACGCCGCTCGATCACCGACGGATCGAGGTCGAACCGCGCCGGCAGGCCGAGCAGCCCGAACGCGTCATCAGAACTGGACGCACTCTCCACAGCCGCACGAGCCCTTGGCGTTCGGGTTGTTGAACTTGAAGCCGTGGCCCATCATCCCGCGCACGAAGTCGAGCGTCATGCCGCCGAGGAACACGAGGCTCTTCGGATCGACGACGATCGCCGACGCCGTCGCCGTCGGGCCGAAGAACTCGTTGTCGGTCGGGCGCGAGCTCGTCGGCCCACTCGAACACGTACGTGAAGCCCGTGCAGCCGCCGCCGCGCACGCCGACGCGGATCCGCGCGTTCGGCGTGCCGCGCTTGTCGCGCTGCTTCGCGATCTCCTCGCGCCGCGGCCTCGGTCACGACGATCTCGCGTCTTGGCGATCGCCGGCGACGGGCTGCTGGGCGGCAGTCTCGTGTCGGCTGCGCTGGCTCGTCGCGGCCTCACTGGCTTCGCTCGCGTGCTTCTTCTTGTAGTCCTCGATCGCCGCCTTGATCGCGTCCTCGGCGAGCACCGAGCAGTGGATCTTGACCGGCGGGAGGTTGAGCTCCTCGACGATCTGCGTGTTCTTGATCTGCGCGCGCCTGGTCGAGCGTCATGCCCTTGATCATCTCGGTCGCGAGCGAGCTCGACGCGATCGCCGAGCCGCAGCCGAACGTCTTGAACTTCGCGTCCGCGATGCGCCGTCCTTGACCTTGATCTGCAGCCGCATCACGTCGCCGCACGCGGGCGCGCCGACGAGGCCGGTGCCGACGTCGTCGCCTCGTCCTTGTCGAAGGTGCCGACGTTGCGCGGGTTCTCGTAGTGCTCGATGACTTTGTCTGAGTACGCCATGGCGGTTCCTCGGTTCTTCAGTGCGGGGTCCACTGGATCGAGTTGATGTCGATGCCGTCCTGGTGCATCTCCCAGAGCGGCGACAGCGCGCGCAGCCGCTCGACCGACTTCACGACGAGGTCGATCACGTAGTCGATCTCCTCCTCGGTGTTGAACCGGCCGATGCCGAACCGGATCGACGTGTGCGCGAGCTCGTCGCCGACGCCGAGCGCGCGCAGCACGTAGCTCGGCTCGAGCGACGCCGACGTGCACGCCGAGCCCGACGACACCGCGACGTCCTTGAGCGCCATCAGCAGCGACTCGCCCTCGACGAACGCGAACGAGATGTTGAGGTTGCCCGGCAGCCGGTGCGCTCCATCGAGCCGTTGACGTAGGTCTCGGGCAGCTTGCGACGTGATGCCGCGATACAGCCGGTCGCGCAGCGCGCGCAGCCGGATCGCCTCGGCCGGCCATCTCGTCCTTCGCGAGCTCGGCCGCCTTGCCGAAGCCGACGATCAGCGGCACCGGCGAGCGTGCCCGAGCGCATGCCGCGCTCGTGACCGCCGCCGTCGATGCAGCGGATCGATGCGCACGCGCGGCTTGCGGCGCACCCACAGCGCGCCGACGCCCTTGGGGCCGTACATCTTGTGCGCGCGACAGCGACACGAGGTCGGCCTTCGCACTTCTCGACGTCGAACGGCACCTTGCCGGCGCCCTGCACGGCGTCGGTGTGGAACAGCGTCTTGGGGTTCTTCGCCTTGATCGCGGCGCCGATCGCGTCGACGTCCTGGACGACGCCGATCTCGTTGTTCGCCGAGCATGACGCTGACGAGCGACCGTCTTGTCGGTCATCGCCGCGGTGACCATCTCGCGGCGTGACCAGGCCGTCCTTCGCGGGCGTGAGGTACGTGACCTCGTAGCCCTCGCGCTGGAGGCGCTTGCAGGTGTCGAGCACGCTCTTGTGCTCGGTCTCGACGGTGATGATGTGGTTGCCCTGCTTCTTGTAGAAGCTCGCGGCGCCCTTGATCGCGAGGTTGTTCGCCTCGGTCGCGCCCGAGGTCCAGCACGATCTCCTTGCCGTCGCCGCCGATCAGCGCCGCGACCTGCGCCGCGCGCGTTCTCGACCGCGGCCTCGGCCGTCCAGCCGAACACGTGGTTGCGGCTCGCCGCGTTGCCGTAGTGCTCGGTGAAGAACGGCAGCATCGCCTCGAGCGACGCGCGGGTCGACCGCGCGTCGTCGAGTGGTTGTCCATGAAGATCGGGAGCTTCACGCGATCATCAGTTGTTTCCTTCGCGATAGAGCACGGTGACCGGGACGTCGAAGCTTCTCGGCTGCGGCTGTGCCGGCGCGCTTCGACGAGCCCGGCGAACAGCGGCGGCGCCTCGCCCTTGCTGGTGCCCTTGGTGATCGCACGCGCCGCACTCGGTCGGCGCGTAGTCGGTCGAGCACGGTCTGGCAGCGAGTCGAGGTACGACGAGCGCCTCGACGAGGTCGTTCTCGATCACCTGGAGCTGCGTGATCTGCTCGCGGATCTGCGCCTGCTTCTCGGTGAACAGCGCGCGCACGCGCGCGGTCGCCTCGCGGCGCCGAGTGCGCGCCCTGGAAGTCGCTGCACGAAGCCCTGGATCTCGGCGAGCGTGAAGCCGATCGCCTGGAGCTTCACGATCCAGTGGATGCGATCGACCGCGTCCGGGCCGTACAGCCGGAACCCGCCCTCGGACTGCGCGCCGCGGCTCGAGCAGGCCGAGCTCCTCGTAGAGGTGCATCGCGCGGACGGTCTTGCCGACCGCCTTGGCGAGCTCGCCGACGCGCATGAGCTTGGTCGTCTTCGCCGCTCATGGTCACCTGGAAAGCACCCTCACCTTTACGTGAGGTTTAGTGCTTCACAGGCGAACTATGGGGATAACCCCGCGAGGTGTCAATCCCGGAATCTAACCTTTACGTGCGATTCTGGGCCGTCTGGGTTCTCGTGCCGCGGTGGCGCCTTGCGAGGAACGCGCACCGGACGAGGGGCTTTCGGATCCTCTTCCTCGTCGATCATGCCGGACATGCCGGTGTGTTGGTGCACTTACCGTACCTTCAGCTCGTTGCGAACCGGGCCGATGCCCGAGATGGCGGCGGCGACCTCGATCACCCGCACGAGCGACGGCTGCGGACGGTCCCGCGCAGCGTCACCTCGCCGTCGTTCACCACGACCTCGATCTCGGTCGCATCGATGCCCTCTTGGGAAAGCGCCTCGTAGACGACCTCGCGCAGGCGCTCGTCGGCGCGCAGGTACGAGGCGCGATAGCCGGTCGAGCTCACCAGGCCGCCGACTCCCATCCCGTCGTGCGGATTCGGATTCGTCATGAACAGATGCGCTTGCACGGCGCATGCCCCTGCGCGCCGGCGCCACGCTATGTCTAATTGACCGTGGCCCCGCCGCTTCGCGGTGCGAACCTTCGGTTCGGCCGGCTTCGCCGGCGGGCCACGCCCTATTACGCGGGGACGCGGCGTTGCCGCTTCCGCTAATTCGCCGTCGCGGTCGCTTCGAACGCGCGGATCACCGTGACCTTGATCTGGCCGGGAACGTCATCTCGTCGGCGATCTGCGTCGCGATCTCGGTCGACATCTCGACGACCGCGAGGTCGTCGACGTCGCGCTCGCGCACGTAGACGCGCAGCTCGCGGCCACCGTGCACGGCGTGCGCGTGCGAGACGCCGCGGCGCGACACGCCGATCCGCTCGAGATCCTCGACCTTGGTCGAGAAGCCCTCGGCCTGCTCGCGGCGCGCGCCCGGGCGGGCACCGCTCATCGCGTCGGAGGCCGCGACGAGATACGCGTAGACCGAGTTGCACGGCTCGTCGGCGTGGTGCGCGCCGATCGCGTTCGCGACCAGCTCGGGCTCGCCGAGGCGGCGCGCGATGTCGGCGCCGATCACCGCGTGGCTGCCCTCGATCTTGTGGGTCAGCGCCTTGCCGATGTCGTGCATCAGCGTCGCGCGGCGCGCGAGCTTCTCGTCGAGGCCGAGCTCGGCGGCCATCATGCCGGCGAGGAAGCTCGCCTCGACCGCGTGCAGCCACTGGTTCTGCGTGTAGCTCGTGCGGAAGTTGAGCGCGCCGACCAGCTCGACGATCTCGGGGTGCGCCTTCTGGATGCCGAGCGCCTGGAACGCCTTCTTGCCGAGCGCGCGGATCTCCTGGTCGAGGTGCTCGCGGCCGCTTGGTCGCCCACGCGTCGGGCGTCCTTGCGCGCGTCGTCGACCGACTCGGGCTTCTTGACGAGCTTGGCGAGCGCGCGGCGCACGACCTCCTTGCCGACGCCGTCGAGGCCGTCGAGCCGGATCGCGTCCTTGTCGTCGTTGACGATGCAGCTGCACGCCGGCGACCTTCTCGAGCGCGCCGTGGAGCGCGCCGTCGTCGTCGAGCAGGAGCGCGACGATGTCGGGCCGACGCGCAGGTTCGACGCGTTGCGCTCGGTCAGGAAGTGCATCGAGCAGCGCGCCGCGGCGATCTCCATCACGCGCGCGGCCTCGCGATCGAGCGCGGGATCGGCGGTCGTCTGTTCGATCGCGCGCACGCTGCGCGGCGGCGCGCGCGCGCGCGTCGTCGAGCCAGCCGCGGCCGAGCTCGCGCGCGAGCTCGGCGCGCGGTGACGCCGCGCGCGCCTCGAGCTGCGTCGCGCAGCGCGTCGCGACGGCGCTGCGCGATGTCGCGATCGAGGCCGGCGCGCGCGATCGCGGCGCGACTGGAGCGTCGCGGTGGACGCCGTCGAGCGGCGCCTCGCGCGTGTCGAGCGTGGCGTTGCGCGGGCGAGCTGACGACGCGGCGTGGCGCGATCTTCGTCGGCGCTGCGATCGCGCTCGCGCGCGCGCGGCGAGCTCGGCGTCGGCGGCGGCGATCTCGTCGAGCGCTTCGCGCGCGTGCGGCGGTCTCGAGCGCGCGCCGCTGCGTCTCGGCGGCGAGCTTCGCCTCGGCGAGCTCGGCGGCGACGGCCGCGCGGGCG